>NZ_JBZCNF010000004.1:0-578719 GCF_058269175.1 Arthrobacter sp. TJ-254
TGCAAGCACCGGATCATCGTTCGACTTGCATGTGTTAAGCACGCCGCCAGCGTTCATCCTGAGCCAGGATCAAACTCTCCGTAAATGCATTACAGACACAACACAGGCCCCCGGGAAAACGGGAACCCCTGCTGCACAAAATTCGAAACCAGCCAAAAAAACCGGCCCACCACACACAAGGTGCGGCAAACCAGCCAATTCAACCAATCAAAAAACAATCGGTATCAACAAACTTGGCACACTATTGAGTTCTCAAACAACAGGCACTACCGGCACCACACAACCCGCAAAAACCAGGCCATCCTCGCTCCGGAGCAACTTCACAAGCCTACCCGCACCAGCCAGACTCTCCAAATCGGCCGACTCTCACCGTCTCCGCTGCTTCCAGCGGGAACCACGATCTACCGTTTGTGTGAGCGTCATCCGACCGGAATCATCGATCAGCGCGGATATAAACTCTAGCACCTCTGGGCCCGGGAAGTAAATCCCGCCGGGCCCTCTGCAGGGCCCGGCGTCCAAGTATTACGCCTTCGGAGCGAGGTAGAGGACTCCCAGGGGTGGCACCCTCAGGTCGGCGTAGGCCGGCTGGCCATTGTGGGCACCTTCAACGGCGGTCACGGTGCCCGGGTTTCCGACTCCCGAACCGCCGAACTGCTCGGCATCGGTGTTGATGACCTCGGTCCACTCCCCCGCCCAAGGCAGGCCGATCCGGAATCCCTCGTGGGGTCCGCCGGCGAAGTTCGCAACGCACACCAGGGGATTGCCCTGATGGTCCCATCGGATGAAGGACAGCGTGTTGCGTGCACCGTCGCTCTCGTCGATCCACTGGAATCCCGCCGGCTCGTTGTCCCGCACGTAGAGCGCGGGTGTCTGCCGGTAGACGGTGTTCAGCGACCGGACCAGTTCCTGGACCCCCCGGTGCGGCGGGGTGTCGCACAGCCACCAGTCGAGCCCGTGCTGCTCGGCCCACTCGGATTCCTGGGCAAACTCGGAACCCATGAAGATCAGCTGCTTACCCGGGTGCGCCCACTGGAACGCGAGGTAGGCACGCAGGTTGGCCAGCTGCTGCCAGCGGTCACCCGGCATCTTGCGCAGCAGCGAGCCTTTGCCGTGCACAACCTCATCGTGGCTGATGGGCAGCAGGAAGTTTTCGGTGTACGCATAGACCATCGAGAACGTGATCTTGCCATGGTGGTATGCGCGGTTGACCGGATCCTCGGCCATGTACTGGAGGCTGTCGTGCATCCAGCCCATGTTCCACTTCAGGCCGAAGCCAAGGCCGCCCGAGCTCGTGGCGCGGGTGACGCCGTCGAACGCGGTCGACTCTTCGGCGATCATGACGATTCCCGGCACCCGCTTGTACGCGGTGGCGTTGACCTCCTGGAGGAAGGAGATCGCCTCGAGGTTCTCGCGGCCGCCGAAGCGGTTGGGCCGCCACTGGCCCTCTTCGCGCGAGTAATCGAGGTACAGCATCGAGGCGACGGCGTCGACGCGCAGTCCGTCGATGTGGAATTCCTCGAGCCAGTACAGAGCGTTTGCGACAAGGAAGTTGCGCACCTCGCGCCGCCCGTAGTCGAAAATCAGGGTTCCCCAGTCCATGTGCTCCCCGAGCAGCGGGTCACCGTGCTCGTAGAGCGTCCCGCCGTCGAACTTGGCCAGGGCCCACTCGTCCTTCGGGAAGTGCGCGGGAACCCAGTCCATGATGACGCCGATGCCGGCCTGGTGGAGTTGGTCCACGAGGTACTTGAAGTCATCGGGATGGCCGAAGCGCGACGTCGGAGCGTAGTAAGAGGTGACCTGGTATCCCCAGGACCCGCCGAACGGGTGCTCCGCGACCGGCATGAGTTCAACGTGGGTGAATCCCTGCCATTTCACGTACTCGACGAGCTGTTCGGCCAGTTCCCGGTAGCTCAGCCCCACGCGCCATGAGCCGAGGTGAACCTCGTATACGCTCATCGGCCCGTTGTGCGGGTCGGTCGCGGCGCGCTTCTGCATCCAGTCGTCGTCCTCGAAGACGTAGCGGGATTCGACGACGCGCGAACCGGTCAACGGCGGCACCTCGGTGCCGCGGGCCATGGGATCGGCCTTTTCGCGCCAGTGGCCGTCGCTGCCGAGGATTTCATACTTGTAGCAGGCTCCGGCCTGGGCGCCGGGGATGAAGATTTCCCACACACCGGAGCTGCCGAGGGCGCGCATGGCGTTGATGGTGCCGTCCCAGCCGTTGAAGTCGGCCTTGACGCGAACTGCGCGTGCGCTGGGGGCCCAGACGGCGAAGGAGACGCCGTCGATCGCTCCGAGCACCGACGAGTAGTGGCGGACGTGCGCGCCCAGGGCGGTCCACAGCGTCTCGTGCCTGCCTTCGGCAATGAGGTGGATGTCGATTTCACCGAGGGTGGGAAGGAAACGGTAAGGGTCGTCGACCAGCTCGGGTTCACCGCCGTAGGCAACCTCGAGCCGGTAGTCGGGAACGTGCCCGGGGTTCTCGGCCGGCAGCGTGCCGACCCAGATGCCGTTGTGCTCGTGATCAAGCTCCACCCGGCCCTGGCCGGTGACGACGGTGACGGAGCTCGCCAGCCGCCGGAGCGTCCGGATGGTGACGAGGCCCGAAGCGTCGAGGTGGGCACCCAGCACCGCGTGCGGCTGGTGGTGGACTCCTTCCGAAACCTGCTGGAGCAGCTCGCGGGAGACCTGGACGGGGCCGGTGCTCGCGGCGGGAACCTTCGGTGACTTGGCTGCCGGCCGGACGGTTGCCGCCTGCCCGCCCGGGAGGGCGTCAGCGCCGCCGGCTGCAACAACGGCAACCGGTTCGGCTGCTGTTTCCGCTGCTCCGGACGCGGAAAGCGCCTTCAGGGCGCGCCGGACGTCGCGTGCCGGCAGTTCCACCCAGTCGGGCCGGTTGCGCAGGTCGTAAACCACCTCATAGAGGGCCTTGTCCAGCCACAGCGCCTGGAACAGGGTCGACGTCGTATCGACCGGGGTTCCGGCTTCCGCAGCGTATCCCTCAAGGAATGCCGTGCGGGCATCGTCGGCCCACTGGTCGCCTACGCGGGCCTCTTTGGAACCCTCAGCTGAGGCGCCCCGTGACGCGGCAGCGTATTCGAACGAGCGCACCATGCCCACGACGTCGCGCACCGCGACGTCTGGCACGCTGCGCTCGGCGGTGGGGCGCAGCGGCTCCCCTTCAAAATCGAGGACAACCCAAGACCCGTCGGGCGCCCGCAGCACCTGACCGAGGTGGAGGTCCGAGTGGATGCGCTGCAGGTCCGGAAGGCTTGGGATCGAACGGACGCGCTTGACGATCGCTGCGATCTCGGCGTCGAACGAACCAAGGGTGGCCGATGCCTCATGCCACGCCCAGGTGATCCGTCGAACGATGGATTCCTTGAACTCCGCCGCCTCATCCTCGGTTGCCGCGCGGCTGCCGAAGGCGGAGCGGAGCTGGGCGTGGATGCGGCCGACAACGCGGCCCAGTTCCCGGGCCTCGCTGCTGAAGGAGGTGCCTTCGGAGGCCGCGAGGAACGCGACCCGCCAAGCATCGGTGCTGTCTTCGACGAAGTCGCGCAGCACGCTCAGGTGGCCGGTGACGTGGGTTCCGGGAGCCGCGTGGGCTTCCTGCCACTCTCCGGTCACCCACCCGTAGGTCGCCGGGACGTCGGTTGAACCGGCCTCGGTGAGCCGGGCGCTGATCTGTACGTCGGGGCTCTCGCCCGCGGCCAGGACGCGGAAGAATTTGACGATCATCGAACCGGCACCGGCCCCTACGACGACGGAGGTGTTCGACTGTTCCCCCTGCAGCACGCGGACCGCAGGCGGCGCAGCCGCGTCGTCGGCGGGGAGGGAATCGAGCGAGACTCCGTGGATCCGCCCGTCGGCACTGGATGAATTCGAGCGGATCAACTGCAGCCAGGCGCCGATGAACGCTGGATCATGGGTGGCGTCGTAGACCCACCGCGATCCGAGGTCCGGGTGGTCGACCTGTCCAACGAGGCCGGACGCGGCCCCCGGCAGCGGCACCGACCGGTAGCTCAACGGCACGCTGACGACGTCGGTGCGGCGCCCGGATTCGACAGCGAGCAGGTGGACCTCAAGCGCCGCCTCGCCCGTCGGGTCCTCCAGGACGCTGCCGCCCACAACCGTCAGGGAGACGTTCTTCCCCTTCGCCGGGAACCAGCGCTGGTTTGGGAGCCACTCGTTGAGGATTTCTGGGATGAAGGGCGTGTGGTTTCCCATTATCTAATTGCCTCCGAAATAGGTATCACGGGCAGTGCTTCGGTGTGGGGGGACGCGGAATTCGAGCTGGCCGAACGCAGGCGGAGCCAGAAGAAGTCGTGGCTCCCCAGGGTCAGCGTGATGTTTCCGTCCTCGCCGAAGGCCGGGAAGGGTGTGCCGCCGAACAGGTCGCGCAGGCCCCTGCCCGCGTACTGGGGAAGGTGCATGTTCGCCGCGACCGGGTGCTGGGAAAGGTTGAAGATGCACAGCACTACTTCGGGGCGCTCACCTTCCGAGTTTCCCTCGGGGACCTCGCGAAGGAACGCGAGGACGGACTCGGACTCGGTGGCCACATTGCGGTAGTCGCCAAGGCCGAAGGCCGGGTGGGCCCGGCGCACGGCGAGCATCTGGCGCATCCAGTGGAGCAGCGAGCTCGAGGTGGCGAGCTGCGCTTCAACGTTCACGTGGTTGTAGTGATAGACCAGCGACTGGACGACCGGCAGGTAGAGCTTGCCCGGGTCCGCCGTGGAGAACCCGGCGTTGCGGTCGGGGTTCCACTGCATTGGCGTCCGCGACGCATCGCGATCCTCGAGCCAGATGTTGTCGCCCATCCCGATCTCGTCCCCGTAGTAGAGGAACGGGCTTCCGGGGAGGGAGAGCAGGAGCGCATGGATCAGTTCCACCTCGGCGCGTGAATTATCCAGCAGCGGCGAGAGGCGCCGGCGGATGCCGACGTTCGCGCGCATCCGCGAATCGGGGGCGTACCAGCCAAGCATCGCCTCGCGTTCCTCATTGGTCACCATTTCGAGGGTCAGCTCGTCGTGGTTGCGCAGGAACGTTCCCCATTGGGCGCCGTTGGGGATCTGCGGTGTTTCGTTCATGGTCTCGATGATCGGTGCGGCCTTCTGGTCACGCAGGGCGTAGAAGAGCCGGGGCATGATCGGGAAGTGGAACGCCATGTGGCACTCCGGGCCGTCCTCGTCGCCGAAGTATTCGACAACCTCCTCGGGCATCTGGTTCGCCTCGGCGATGATGACCCGGCCCGGGTAGTTCTCGTCGACCATTGCGCGGAGGTCCTTGAGGAACTCGTGCGTCTTGGGCAGGTTCTCGCAGTTGGTCCCCTCCTCTTCGAAGAGGTAGGGAATTGCGTCAGCGCGGAAGCCGTCGATTCCCTGGTCCAGCCAGAACCGGACCACGTTGAAGAGCGCCTCGACCACCTTGGGGTTCTCGAAGTTCAGGTCAGGCTGGTGGCTGAAGAACCGGTGCCAGAAGAACTGGCGGCGCACCGGGTCGAAGGTCCAGTTGGATTCCTCGGTGTCAACGAAGATGATGCGGGCGTCTTCGTATTTCTCGTCGGTGTCGCTCCATACGTAGAAGTCGCCGTACGGGCCCTCGGGGTCCCTGCGGGATTCCTGGAACCAGTGGTGCTGGTCGGAGGTGTGGTTCAGGGGCAGGTCGATGATGACCCGGACACCGCGTGCGTGCGCTTCGGCCACAAGGCGCTTGAAGTCGCTGATCGTACCGAACTCGTCGAGGACATCGTAGTAGTCGGCGATGTCGTACCCGCCGTCGCGCAGCGGTGACTTGAAGAACGGCGGCAGCCACAGGCAGTCGATGCCGAGCCACTGCAGGTAGTCGAGCTTTTCAATGAGTCCCGAGAAATCTCCCGACCCGTCCCCGTTGGCGTCCGCAAACCCACGGACCAGAACTTCGTAGAACACCGCCTTGCGGTACCAGTGGGGGTCGTGCGCGAGACCAGGCGCATTGAGTTGGAAGGGGTTGGGCACTAGTGCTGCCTCCTGACAGAAAGGATGTGTGCCGGCTCAACATGGGCGTCCAGCCTGACGTAGTTATGTTCTCCCCAGTTCCAGCTTGAGCCGGAGATGAGGTCATCGACCCTGAACGTGCCGTCCTCGTTACGGTCGGCCGCGTCGATTGACAAGGCGGAAAGGTCGAGGGAGACGGTGGACTCCCTGGCGCTGTGCGGGTCGAGGTTGACCACGACGATGATCGTGTCTTTCCCCTCATCGGTTTCCTTGTGCTTGGAGAATACGACCGTTGCCGCGTCGGTGCTGGAGTGGATCGTAAGGTTCTCGAGGTCCCCCAGCGCCGGGTGCGCCCGCCGGATGGCATTGAGGCGCGTGAGGTATGGCGCGAGCGACCTGCCTTCAGCTTCGGCCGCCGCGTAGTCCCGCGGCCGGTACTCGAACTTCTCGTTGTCGATGTACTCCTCGGCACCAGGGCGTGCGACGTGCTCGAAGAGTTCGTAGCCGGAGTAGACGCCCCACAGGGGGCTGCCCATCGAGGCGAGGACCGCCCGGATCTTGAAGGCCGCCGGGCCCCCGAACTGCAGGTATTCGGTGAGGATATCCGGCGTGTTGACGAAGAAGTTCGGCCTGAAGTACGGCGCCGAGACCTTGCTGATCTCGGTGAAGTATTCCTCGATCTCGGTCTTCGTGTTGCGCCAGGTGAAATAGGTGTAGGACTGCTGGAATCCGGCCCGGCCGAGGGCGTGCATCATCGCCGGCCGGGTGAAGGCCTCGGCGAGGAAGACGGCGTCGGGGTGCCTGCGGTTGACCTCGGCGATCAGCCATTCCCAGAACTGCACGGGTTTCGTGTGGGGGTTGTCGACCCGGAAGATCTTCACGCCGTGGTCGATCCACATCAGCACGATCCGCAGGATTTCCTGCGAAAGACCCTTCGGGTCATTGTCGAAGTTGATCGGGTAGATGTCCTGGTACTTCTTCGGCGGGTTTTCGGCGTAGGCGATCGACCCATCGACCCGCGTGGTGAACCATTCCGGGTGCGAGGTGACCCACGGGTGGTCCGGTGACGCCTGGAGGGCGAAGTCGAGCGCCACCTCGAGGTTCAGTTCCTGCGCACGCGCAACGAACGCGTCGAAGTCGTCGAAAGTGCCGAGGTCCGGGTGGATGGCGTCGTGCCCGCCGTCCTCGGAACCGATCGCCCACGGCGACCCGGGATCCCCGGGGCGTGCGGTCAGCGTGTTGTTCGGGCCCTTGCGGTGCGTCTTCCCGATCGGGTGGATGGGCGGGAGGTAGACGACGTCGAAGCCCATGTCGGCGACCGCATCGAGGCGCTTGGCCGCGGTGCGGAAGTTGCCCGACGTCCACGACCCGGTTTCGGGGTGGTACACCGCACCCTCGGAGCGGGGGAAGAATTCGTACCAGGATCCACGCCCGGCACGTTCGCGCTCAACGAGGATGGGGTACGGCTGGGAGGCGGTGACCAGGTCGCGCAGCGGCTTGCGCCGGATTGCATCAAGGACGTCGGCGGTGCTTCCGGCGGCGAGCCGCTCCTCGACACTGCGTGAGCTATCGGCAAGCGTGGCGGCGGCGCGGCGGAACACTGCTGCATCGCGGGAGGTCCTGCCCTGGGTTGCCCGGGTGAACAGCGCTGCGCCCTCGGCGAGCATCAGTTCGACGTCGACTCCCGCGGCAATCTTCACTGTCGCGTCGTGCTCCCAGGTCCCGTAGAGGTCCGACCAGCCCTCGATGGTAAAGGTGTGGAGCCCCTCAACCCGGGGGCGCAGCATGCCCCGCCACCGGTCGAGGCCGGCGCCGACCGGTTCAAGGCGGATGCGCTGCACCTCCTTGCCGCGGGGGTCGTAAAGCACAGCCGAGACGCCGAGCTGGTCGTGGCCTTCACGGAAGACTGTCGCTCCAATGACGATGTCCGAACCCGGCACGGCCTTCGCGGGAAATTTCCCGTCTTCGATCACCGGGCTGACCGCGGTGATGGGGATGCGGCCGAAGCGTAGTCCGTCAGCGTACGTACCGGGGGAAGTTTGCTCGCTAGATAAGGTCACTCACAGCACGTTAGCGAGAAAAAGTTGGAAATGCTAAGGGAGCTTTGCGTAACATCGCGATATTTTGCCCTTTTACGCAAGCGGTTACCTTCTTGGCTCCCTTGCCGAAGACAAGTGCGCTAGCGTAACCCGAGTGAAGGCAATCCGTAGATTTACAGTCCGAACCGTCCTCCCCGAAAGCATTGCGCCATTGGCCAAGCTCGCGGGCAACCTGCGCTGGTCGTGGCACCTGCCCACCTCGCGCCTTTTCGAGGACATCGACCCCGCCGCGTGGGAGGCAAGCGACCGCGATCCGGTGACGTTCCTCGGCTCGGTGACGCGGGAGCAGCTCCAGCAGCTCGCGGCTAACGAGGACCTCGTGCAGCGCATCCAGGAGCTGGGAGCCGACCTCGACTCCTATCTTAATGAGCCCCGCTGGTACCAGTCCCTCGGTGACGACGCCCCCCGCTCCATTGCCTACTTCTCCCCCGAGTACGGCATCAGCGCGGTCCTGCCCCAGTACTCGGGCGGTCTCGGCATCCTCGCCGGCGACCACCTCAAGGCTGCATCGGACCTCGGCGTGCCCCTGATCGGCGTCGGACTGCTCTACCAGGCCGGCTACTTTATGCAGTCCCTCTCCCGCGACGCATGGCAGCAGGAGACCTACCCGGTGCTTGATCCCGACGGCCTTCCCCTGACGATGGTGCGCGAAGACGACGGCACCCCGGCGAAGGTTGTCCTGCCGCTGCCCAACGGGCGCAAGCTCTCCGCCCACATCTGGCGCGCCGACGTCGGCCGGGTGCCCCTGCTGCTGCTCGACTCGAACGTCCCCGGCAATGACGAAGCGGCCCGCAACGTCACCGACCGCCTTTACGGCGGAGGCGGAGACCAGCGCCTCCAGCAGGAGCTCCTGCTCGGGATGGGCGGCGTCAAGGCTCTCCGCATTTTCGAGCGGCTGACCGGCACCCCCGCGCCCGAGGTGTTCCACACCAACGAGGGCCACGCGGGTTTCCTCGGCATCGAACGCATCCGCGAACTGATGGATTCCTCCAACGACATCCCCATGAGCTGGGAGGAGGCGCTGACCGCGGGACGCGCCTCGACGGTCTTCACGACGCACACCCCGGTTCCCGCAGGAATCGACCGCTTCGAGCGCGCCCAGATCGAGTACTTCTTCAACGCTGGGCTCGCGCCGTCGGTCCCTACGGACAAGGTGCTGGCCCTTGGCGCGGAGAACTACGAGGGCGGCGACCCGACGAAGTTCAACATGGCGGTCATGGGCCTTCGGCTCGCCCAGCGTGCCAACGGCGTTTCGAAGCTCCACGGCGAGGTGTCCCGCGGCATGTTCTCGGGGCTGTGGCCGGGCTTCGACACCCGCGAGGTTCCGATCACTTCGGTCACCAACGGCGTTCACGTCCCGACCTGGGTTGACCCGCTGATCGCGGACTTCGCACGGGAGAACTTTGGGGCAGAGTCGATCCTCGACCCGCAGTGGGCGCGTGTTTACGACGTCGCGGACACGGACATCTGGGCGCTGCGCCGGAGCCTGCGCTCCAACCTCGTAGACGACGTCCGGGAGCGCCTGCGGTCCTCCTGGAAGAAGCGCGGCGCAGCCGATGCCGAACTCGCCTGGACCAACACGGTCCTCGACCCGGACGTGCTGACAATCGGCTTTGCCCGGCGCGTTCCGACCTATAAGCGCCTTACCCTCATGCTCCGCGACCCAGCACGGCTGAAGGCGCTCCTGCTCCACCCGGAGCATCCGATCCAGTTGGTTGTGGCCGGCAAGTCACACCCGGCGGATGAGCAGGGCAAGCGCATGATCCAGGACCTCGTTCGCTTCACCGACGATCCGGAGGTGCGCCACCGCATCGTGTTCCTGCCCAACTACGACATCGGGATGGCGCGGACCCTGTTCCCGGGCTGCGATGTGTGGCTCAACAACCCGTTGCGTCCACTTGAGGCGTGCGGCACATCGGGCATGAAGGCGGCAATCAACGGCGGCCTCAACCTTTCGGTCCTCGATGGCTGGTGGGACGAGATGTACGACGGCGACAACGGCTGGTCAATTCCCACGGCCAACAATGGGGCAACCGCCGAGGAAAGGGACGACATCGAGGCCGCGGCCCTCTACGACCTGCTCGAAACCCAGGTGGGACCGCGCTTCTACGGCTCGGTCTCCGCGGTCGGGGCGGGCTCCGCAGGCCCGTCGGAGCCATCGCACGACGGCGTCCCCCACCAGTGGATCGCCATGATCAAGCACACCATGGCGACCCTGGGTCCTGCGGTTTCCGCCGAGCGGATGATCCAGGACTATGTGGGCCTGCTGTACCAGCCGGCCTGGCGCTCGGGACGGGATGCAATGAGCGACGGTTTCGCCCAGGCCAGGCGCACCGCCGCGTGGCGCACCCGCATCCAGGGCGGCTGGCCGGCCGTCCAGGTCGAGCACGTCGATTCACTCGGTGTGTCGGAGGATCCGCAGATCGGCGACAGCCTCACCGTCAACGCGTACGTGGCCCTTGGGAACCTCGACCCCGCCGACGTTTCGGTTGAGGTCGCCTACGGCAGGGCATCGAGCACCGATGAACTCAGCGACGTCGCCCTCGCGGAACTGAACGTTGCGGAGAACCTCGGCAGCGGCCGCTACCTGTTCACCGGGGAAACCCGCATCGACCACTCAGGCTCGTTCGGCTACACCGTGCGCGTGCTGCCGCGCCACGTGACGCTCGCCTCGAAGGCCGAGCTCGGACTGGTGGTCAACGCCTAGCACCCCGGGGCTGGCTTTCGGCCCCGCGTTTCCGCACTGTGGACCGGTTCCCCGACGGGAGCCGGTCCACAGTGCTTTCCAAGGGTGGGGCGGGCGGCACGGAGCGCCTGGGCCACCCCCTTCTGCCCACCGGACCTGCGCCGTCGGTGGGCATGTCCGGATATGCCCATTGACCGGCAGGTTTCAGTGGGCGGAAGTCCCGCGGACCCGTTCGCTGGGCAGCAGCGATTCAGCACGCCCGCGTGGGGAACGCCTAAAGGGCCGATACTGCGTTCTCAAGCTCGGAAACCGGGCCCGCAAGTTCAACTGATCCCTCAGACGTCGAAAGTTCAACAACCCGCCAGGTGGGCCCCATCCGGAAAATGCCCTCGGTTACCGTGATATCGCGCTCGCGGCCGACGGAATCCACCCTCAGCGTCAACAGCTCGCCCTCGTCGCCCCCGCTCACCCGTCCCCGCGGTTGAAAGTCGAGCCGGCCGCTCGCACCAGTCGCAAGACCCGGCTTCCAGGTGCGGGGCACGCCGGAAACTCCTCCGCTCCGGGCGCGCAGGAGGCACTCGACCTGGTTCTGGACAGCGCGGCGACGCCGCTGGATATTCGACTGGCGGAGGCCTTCCGACAGCAGGACCCCGGCCACTGCCGCGGTCGGCCAGCTCAACAGCTCATGGGTCCACGGCTTGCCTGCGAGGACATACATGCTCAGAATGGCGGCAAGGCAAACAGCACCTTTGACGCTGACGGCGATGAGTGTATTACGGCAGGGCATAAGGCACCCTACGCCCGCATCCTGCCCTATGGGGAGATCCCGTCACTGGGCATATCCGGACATGCTCACCGACCGGGCGGAGCCGGTGGGCAGGAGCGTGCCGCGGGAATGAGCGGTGGGCGGGTGGGGCCGGGACGTCAGCAGCGGTAGACGACGACCGAGTTCGCTGTGGCACGGTCGAACTCCCCGGATGAGATCCGGGCGCCCCTGCGCCTGCGCCGGGGATCCGCGGAGTCGAAGGCGAGTTCGAAGGACGACGGCCTGGCGTCCTCGATGCCCTGTCCCCGAAGGATCCAGGCCGCCGGGAGGTGGATTTCCTGATCGGAGAGGGATCCGTTGATCACGATCAGGGTCCGCCCGCCGCCTTCGGGAGCGCTCAGCAGGAGCTGCACGGTTCGGGTCTCGGAATCGTGCCAGTCCTCCGGCGTCATCGGCACCCCGGACGCGTTGAACCACAGCAGCGCCGAACTTCCCACCCGGCCAGGAAAGAGCGGGGGCTGGCTGGCGAGGCAGGCCCGCCGGATGGCCAGGAGGTCGCGGGTTGCCCCAAGCATGCGGGAGGCCGCGGCATCGCGGGACCAGTGAACCCAGGCCAGCTCGTTGTCTTGGCAGTAGGCGTTGTTGTTGCCGCGCTGGGTGCGGCCCAGTTCGTCGCCGGCCGTGATCATCGGAACGCCGACCGAGAGCACGAGCGCAGCCATCAGGTTCCGTGCTGTCTGCTCCCGGGCCGCTACGATGCCCTCATTCTCGGTGCGGCCCTCGGCGCCGTGGTTGTAGCTGCGGTTGTCGTTCGAACCGTCGCGGTTCTCCTCGCCGTTCGCTTCGTTGTGCTTGCGCTCGTACGAGGTGAGATCCGCCAGGGTGAACCCGTCATGTGCAGTGACGAAATTAATCGAGGCAAGGGGTGTGCGCCCGGAGTGTTCGAACATCTCCGCGGACCCCGCAAGGCTGCGGGCAAGCCGCGCGGCCGAACCGGCCTGTCCGCCGGAGCGGAGCGACTCCTGGTCGCGGAGCCAGAAGTCCCGCATTGTGTCGCGGAAGTTGTCGTTCCAGTCGGCCCAGCCGTGCGGGAACTGCCCGGTCTGCCAGCCGCCCAGTCCGAGGTCCCAGGGTTCGGCGATGAGTTTGGTTCCCCGGAGCGCCGCCGAGGCTCCGACGGCGACGAGGAAGGGGTGGCGCGGCGTGAAGTTGTTGTGCTCGTCGCGGGCAAGGGTGACGGCGAGGTCGAAGCGGAAGCCGTCGATGTGGAATTCCTCGACCCAGTACCGCAGCGAATCCAGGGCGAACTGGATGACCTTCGGCTGCGAAAAATTCAGCGAGTTGCCGACGCCCGTGGTGTCCAGGTACCTGCCGGCGTCGTCGTGCCTGTAGTACTCAGCATCGCCGAGGCCGCGCCAGCACAGGGCAGGGCGGTCCTTCCCCCCTTCGGCCGTGTGGTTGTAGACGACGTCGAGCAGCACCTCAAGGCCAGCCTCGTGGAGGCGCTTCACCGTTGTCTTGAGTTCGGCGATCACGGCAGCGGGGCCGGCGGCCCGGGCAGCGGCGGTGGCGTAGGCGGCGTGCGGCGCGAAGAACCCGAGGGTGTTGTACCCCCAGTAATTGGAAAGGCCCAGCGGTTCGAGGTGCGGCTCGTCGATGAAGAACTGGATGGGCAGCAGCTCTACGGCGGTGATCCCCAGCCCGAGCAGGTGCTCGATCATGGCGGGGTGGGCAAGGCCGGCGTACGTGCCACGCAGTTCCTCGGGGACGTCGGGGTGGAGCTTGGTGAGGCCCTTCACGTGGGCCTCGTAGATGACGGTGTCGCGCCACGGGGTTGCCGGCCGGGATGATGCGCCCCAGTCGAAAGACTCCTCGACGTAGACCGACCAGTAGACGGCCCGCTCCGAGGTGCCCACCGGCTCCTGCGTCTCGACGGCCCGGGCGTACGGATCAAGGAGCAGCTGCCCGTCCTCCGGCAGCGCCTTCCCTGTGGGCCAGAACCCATACCGGGTGGTGTCCGGAAGCGGGCCGACGACGCCGTGGTGCACTCCCCCGTCGAGCCCTGGCAGCGTCTCGCGTGTCCAGCGCCCATCCTCCAGTTGGAAGTGAACATCAATCGAGGAGACGGCCGGGGCCCAGACGGCGGCGTTGACGTGCCCGTCGACGGCCCACCGGCTCTTCAGCCGGTGAAGGCCGAGCGGAAACTCACGCGAGGCCGCATTGACCGGCAGGGAGAGACTCATGGCTGGCGGAGGATCAGGCCGAACGCTGGCGGGAAATCTCGTAAAGGCTGATTCCCACCGCCATCGACGCGTTGAGCGACTCCATTGCGGAATCGATGGGGATCGAGACGATCTGGTCGCAGTTCTCACGGACGAGCCGGGACAGGCCCTTGCCCTCCGAGCCCACAACCAGGCATACCGGATCTTTCCCGAGGGTCAGTTCAGGAAGGGAGATGTCGCCGTCGCCATCGAGGCCGAGCACGAAGATGCCCATGTCCTTGAAGGATTTCAGCGCCGAGTTGAGGTTGCCGACCCGGGCGACGGGCACCCGCACCGCAGCACCGGCGCTTGTCTTCCACGCCGACGCGGTGACGCCGACCGAGCGGCGTTCGGGGACAACGACGCCGTGCGCGCTGAAGGCCGACGCCGAACGGATGATTGCACCAAGGTTGCGGGGGTCGGTGATGCCGTCGAGCGCAATGAACAGCGGGGCGTTGGAGATGTGCCCGCGCTTGAACTTGTCGATCGTTTCGGCGACGAGGTCGATGGCGTCGGCGTACTCATAGGGCGGGATCTGCAGCATGAGGCCCTGGTGCACCGCACCCTCGGTCATGCGGTCAAGTTCAGGCTTGCCGGTCTCCATGACGGGGACGCCGCGTTCGGTGGCGAGCTTGAGCGCCTCGCGTACGCGGTCGTCCATCTCCACGCGGATCGCGACGTGGAGGGCTTTGGCGGGGATTCCGGCACGCAGAGCCTCAACCACAGAGTTGCGGCCGGTGACGATTTCCTCCGTGGCCTTGCCCTTGCGGCCCGAACCGGCGTTCTTGCCGCCGGCCCGCTTGGCGGCGGAGCGCTCGGCCAGCTCCTTGCTCTTGTACGCCTTGTGGTAGGGGCGGTCCTCCGCCTTCGGGGTGGGCCCCCTGCCTTCAAGGGCCTTGCGTCCGTGCCCGCCGGTGCCTGTGGTGGGGCCCTTTTTCAACTTGCGCACCGCGCCTGGACGTCCGTGACTGGCCATGGGGAAACACCTTCGAATAGAGGAAAAGTCACCTCCAGTTTACGCGGACGACGCCCGCCGGCATTCCCGCGCGCGAATCCGCCCGCTCAGCGGGCCTCGAAGTCCACCTCAGCGGCCCGCGAGACTCCATTCCGCGCCATCTACGGAGTCCTCAACGAGGATGCCCGCGCTGGCGAGTGCGTCGCGGATGGCATCGGCACGCGCCCAGTCCTTCGCGGCACGGGCGGCTGCGCGGTCGCGCAGCTGGGACCGGATGAGCGAGTCAAGGGCAGCGGTCTGCTGTCCGTCCGCGGGGCCGACGGCGTCCGTTGCGTCATTGAGCCCGAGCACCTCGACCATCGCGGCAACCGCGGCCTGGGCGGTGCGGGCCCCGTCCGGATCACCGGCCGCAAGCGCGGTGTTGCCGGCCCGCACAGTCTCGTGGAGGACTCCGAGCGCCTGGGGGATATTGAGGTCGTCATCCATCGCAGCGCCGAAGGCGTCCGGAAGGTTCGCGGGCTCCGGCGCCGCGGATCCGAAGCGGGCCTCGGCCTTTGCCAGGAAGCCGTCAATGCGCTCGACGGCGGAAGCCGCCTCGTCAAGGGAGGACGGCCGGTAGTCAAGGACCGAACGGTAGTGGGCCTGCCCCAGGTAGTACCGCACGACGCGGGGCCGGGCGACGGCCAGCATTTCCTCGGGGCTGACTGTGTTGCCGATGGACTTAGACATCTTGTCGCCCTCGTAGGTGACGAGGCCGTTGTGCATCCAGTACTGGGCGTAGCCGCGCTTGACCGCGTGTGCCTGTGCCATCTCGTTTTCGTGGTGCGGGAAGCGCAGGTCGAGCCCGCCGCCGTGGATGTCGAACCGCGGTCCGAGGTACTTGTTGGTCATCGCGCAGCATTCGGTGTGCCAGCCGGGGCGCCCAGCGCCCCAGGGGCTCGGCCAGGACGAGGAGGCGGGGTCGGTGTCCTTGTGGCCCTTCCACAGCGCGAAGTCGCGCGGGTCGCGCTTGCCGCGGGGGTCGGCGTCGGTTGCGGCCTGCATGTCGTCGATGTTCTGGTGGGTGAGGGAGCCGTACTCCGGCCAGGAGCGGACGTCGAAGTACACATCCCCGGATCCGTCCGGGGCGGGATACGCATAACCGGCGTCGATGAGTTCCTGGATGAGCGCCTGCATCTCCGGGATGTGGCCCGTCGCGCGCGGCTCATACGTTGGGCGGCGCACCCCAAGGGTGTCGTAGGCCTTGTTGAATTCAAGCTCATAGCGGTAGGCGAGCGCCCACCACTCCTCGTTCGGTATGCCGCCCGGCGCCGGTTCGGCGCCGTCGAAGGAAGCCTTCGACTTTTCGAGGATCTTGTCGTCGATGTCGGTGACGTTCCGGACTGAGGTAACCCGGAAACCGCGGGCCTCGAGCCACCGGGTCAGCTGGTCAAAGACAATGGCGGAGCGGACGTGGCCCACGTGCGGCATCCCCTGAACCGTCGCACCGCAGTAGTAAAGGCTGACGGCCCCCGGAGTCAGGGGGACGAAGTCCCGTACCTCGGCAGTGGCGGTGTCATAGAATCTCAGGCTCACTGCTCCAGATTAGCCGAACCGGGGGCACCGGCCGGGCTGTTACCCAGCAGAAATGACGACGGCGGTCGCCACCGCGGCAATCCCCTCGCCGCGTCCCGTCAGGCCGAGCCCGTCGGTTGTTGTCGCAGAGACGCTCACCGGCGCTCCGGCCGCCTCCGACAGGGCCGCCTCGGCTTCGGCGCGGCGCGGGGCGAACCGGGGCCGGTTGCCGATCAGCTGCACGGCGACGTTCCCGATTTCGAACCCGGCCCCGCGGACGATTGCTGCGGCTTCCCCGAGCAGCCGCACTCCGGAGGCGCCGGCGAGCTCAGGGCGGTCGGTGCCGAAGTGCGTGCCGAGGTCGCCAAGCCCGGCGGCCGAGAACAACGAGTCGGCGGCGGCGTGTGCGACGACGTCACCGTCGGAATGCCCGGCCAGCCCGCGTTCGCCGTCCCACAGCAACCCCGCGAGCCACAGGGGTGCGGGTGCCTCTTCCGGGGCGAAGGCGTGGACATCGATGCCCAGCCCGGTGCGGGGCAGGTGCGCGTGCTGGGTCATGGTGAGGTTTCCTCGGGGAGGTCGGAGGGGACTTGGATCGTGGATTGCGCGGGTGTGGCGGCGAGAGGTTCGGCGAGGAGGGCCTCGGCGAGCAGCAGGTCGAGCGGCGTAGTGATTTTGAAGCCCGCGGCGTCCCCGTCGACAACGAGGACGGCGGCGCCCTGGGCCTCGACGAGCATCGAGTCGTCGGTGATGAGCGGATCGCCGGCTCCCGGCCGCGCGTGGGCCGCCCGCAGGACGTCGGCGGCGAAACCCTGGGGTGTCTGCACGGCGCGCAGTTCGGCCCGGTCCAGGGTGCCGGCAACCTGCCCACCCCTGACGGTCTTGACCGTATCGGCAACCGGCAGCACCGGCAGCACGGCGGGCGCCCCCTGGATCAGCCGTCCGGCGACCCGGCGGAAGACCTCCGGTGGGGTGAGCGCACGGGCCGCGTCGTGGACGAGGATCAAGGGGGCGCCACCGGAGAGGGCTGCAATACCTGCGGCAACCGAAGCGGAGCGGCTTGCCCCTCCGGGAACGATGCGGACCGGGACGGGGCTGGGAACCGCTGCGGCCGCGTCGGCCAGCGCTGTGTCGCCCTCCGGGATGACGACGGCGACTTCGGCGGCAACGCCGCTCGCGAGGATGCCGCGCAGCGCCCGCTCAAGAAGGGTCATCCCGCCGCAGAGGACGCGGGCCTTCGGAATGCCCTGCCCCAGGCGTTGCCCGGAGCCCGCGGCAACCAGGACCACCCCGGCGGTGCCGCGGGTGTCCGGGGGATTCCCGGCCGCGGTCGACGGCGCCGGCTGGGCGTGGGCGGGAAGGGGCGAAGACACACGAATACCCTACGGCACACAACAAGAGGGGCCCCTTCCGGGTGCCCCTCTTGTTGTGTTGAACCCGCCTAGGAGGCGAGGACCTCGTCGAGGACCGTTGCGGCCTTCTCTTCGTCGGTCTTCTCCGCCAGTGCGAGTTCGGAAATCAGGATCTGCCGGGCTTTGGCAAGCATCCGCTTTTCGCCCGCCGACAGCCCGCGGTCGTGGTCGCGGCGCCACAGGTCGCGGACGACCTCGGCAACCTTGATGACATCGCCTGAGGCGAGCTTCTCAAGGTTCGCCTTGTAGCGGCGCGACCAGTTGGTGGGCTCCTCGGTGAACTCGGCGCGGAGTACATCAAAGACGTGCTCCAGGCCTTCCTTGCCCACCACGTCCCGTACTCCGACTAGGTCAACGTTCTCTGCTGGTACTTCTATTGTCAGATCACCCTGTGCCACCTTGAGCTTGAGATACATCTTCTCTTCGCCCTTGATAACGCGCATCTTGATCTCTTCGATCTTCGCTGCGCCGTGGTGAGGGTAAACAACTGTCTCGCCGACCTCAAAAACCATGTGGACTTTCCCCTTTCCCGCAAGTCAGTTTATCACGGCAACGACACGCCCGACTTCGCGTTTTCGCAGGTCAGGGCACTCAACCCGCGCGTCCGAACTATGATTCGCCTCTTGACTGGGCAGGCTTTTGGTGCTGCCGCCGTGTCACGCGGGCGAATCGTCTCTCCAAACTTCCGCTTTGCCGTTAGTCTGGTTCTTGTTTCACCGACATGGTGGAGACCGCAACCGAACCGATCGCCTTATCGGAGAACCCCAGGAGTTTGTGCTGTGAGAAGTGCACCGAACAACCGAGTGCAGCAGGCCGTCGCTGCCGGCGCCGTGCTGGCCATGCTGGGAATCTCCGGCTGCAGCACCATCAATGAGCAGTCGACCACGCGGCAGTACTCGGCATCGGACGGCATCGTCGAGGACCTCGGACCGCTGCAGCTGCGCAACATCCTCATCATTTCCACGGCCGAAGGCGAGCCGGGGACGCTCCTTGGAACAGTGTTCAACCCCACCGACTCACCGGTGCAGTTGACCATCGAGAGCCAGAACACGACCACTGACATCCGCATCGATGCGCGTGACAAGTATGTCTTCGAGGACGAGGCCAGCGACGACGGGACCATCCAGGGCGTCTCCCAGATTCCCGGCTCCCTTGTCGACCTTGATTTCACGGTGAACTCGGAAACCGCCACCTACGCCGTGCCCGTCCTCAGCGGAACGCTCCCCGAATACCGGGAGTTCGTTCCCGGCGGCTACACCCCTGAGCCCAGCGAACCTGCGGCAACCGAGGGAGCAGGCGGCGGGGAGGCCGAAGGCGGCCACGGGGGCGGGTAGCCTCCGGCAGCCTCAGGGCTCGAACTTGTAGCCGAGCCCGCGCACCGTGATGAGGTAGCGCGGGTTCGACGAGTCGGGCTCGATTTTCCCCCTCAGGCGTTTGACGTGGACGTCGAGGGTCTTGGTGTCCCCCACATAGTCGGCGCCCCAGACCCGATCGATCAGCTGCCCCCGGGTGAGCACCCTTCCCGAATTGCGCAGCAGCATCTCGAGCAGCTCGAACTCCTTGAGGGGAAGAGGCACCTGGGCGCCATCGACGCTGACAACGTGGCGTTCGATATCCATCCGCACCGGGCCGGCCTGCACCGTTGTCGAAACCAGCTCCTCGGGTTCGCCCTGGCGCCGCAGCACAGCCCGCACCCGTGCCACCAGTTCGCGTGAGGAGTAGGGTTTCGTCACGTAGTCGTCGGCGCCCAGCTCGAGGCCCACAACCTTGTCGATTTCGGCGTCTTTCGCGGTCAGCATGATCACCGGGACGCTGGAGCGCTGCCTCAGCTGGCGGCACACCTCCGTACCGGAGAGGCCCGGCAGCTGCAGGTCGAGCAGGACGAGGTCCGCCCCGGCACGGTCGAATTCCTTGATTGCGTCAAGCCCGTTGTCGACGACGGCCACCTCGAACCCCTCCTTCCCCAGCAGGTAGGAAAGCGGGTCGCTGAAGGACTCCTCGTCCTCGACTATCAAAATGCGGCTCAAGCAGTTACTCCCTGTTCGTGGGCGTCGGTTCCGCCCTTGTGTTCTGCCGGGTGCGCGGTCAGCCCCGGATTGCCGGTTTCGGCGGTTTCCATCTCGGGAAGGCGCACAGTGAAGGTGCTGCCCTGGCCCGCCATTGACCACACTGTCACTTCGCCGCCGTGGTTCGAGACGACGTGCTTCACGATGCTCAGCCCCAGCCCGGTGCCGCCGGTCTGGCGTGACCGCGCGGCGTCGATTCGGTAGAACCTCTCAAAGATGCGTTCCTGCTCTTCGGGCGTGATTCCGGTTCCCTGGTCCTTCACCGAAATCTCGGCGAGCCCCTCGCGCGAGCGCAGGCCGATGCCCACGTGGGTTCCTTCGGGCGAGTAGCGGATGGCGTTGTCGATCAGGTTGCGGAACGCCGTCATCAGCTGGTCAGGGTCCCCGAAGACCGGTTCGGTGATCGTTCCCTTCACCACGATCTCGATGGAGTTCGCTTCGGCGGGGAGCCGATTGCGGTCAACTGCCTCGGCGATCACCGCGTTGATGTCGACGGGTTTGCCCTTGCCCACGATGTCGGTGCCCTGGAGGCGGGACAGTTCGATGATGTCCTGGACCAGCGCCGAGAGCCGGCTTGATTCCTTGTGCATGCGCCGGGCGAACCGGCGTACCGCAACCTCGTCCTCGGCGGCGTCGTCGATCGCTTCGGCGAGCAGGGAGATGGCGCCCACGGGGGTCTTGAGCTCGTGCGACACGTTCGCCACGAAGTCGTTGCGGATTTCCTCGGTGCGGGTGATCTCGGTGCGGTCATCGGCGAGGATCAGGATGTATTCGGCACCAAGGGACGCGACGCGCACCTGCAGGACCATCGTGCTGCCGCCGACCGGCCCCCGGAGAAGCTCGAGCTGCTTCT
This sequence comes from Arthrobacter sp. TJ-254, assembly GCF_058269175.1. Classification (NCBI taxonomy): domain Bacteria; kingdom Bacillati; phylum Actinomycetota; class Actinomycetes; order Micrococcales; family Micrococcaceae; genus Arthrobacter; species Arthrobacter sp. TJ-254. The sequence continues at coordinate 20,628 of NZ_JBZCNF010000004.1, forward strand.
GCTCGATCACCCCGTCGCGGCGTACGCGGGCCGTCAGGTCCAGCAGCTCGGAGTGGACGACTGTATGCCCGCGCACCAGCCCGAAGGCGTAGGCGGCGGGGCTGGCGCGGACGACGCCGTCGATCGCGTCGACGATCACGTACGCCCGCCCAATGATCGAGAGGACCTCCGCTGCGCCGTCGGGGAGGGTCAGCTCGTCCTCGTACAGCAGCTGGGTCCGTTGCGCCTCACTGACGCGGTGCGCCACGGCGCCGAAAACACCGAGCGCGAGGCCCACGAGCCCTGCGATGAGGCTAAGCAGTACGGGATCCACGCTCCTAGCTTATGCGCAGAACTCCGGGCCCAACCCGCATCCGGTGGTAATAGACCAGTGGTTCAACTAACGTTCACCTAAAGCCGAGGAAGCGTTAACGGGCCGCTGAGAAACTGGCCTGCGGACCGCTCACATCGGCGAGTTTCTCCACCAACGGAAAGGACGCCCACGTGCGTAAGGTTTTTCAGGCCGAGCTTCACCAGATTGGCGAGGAATTGATTGAGATCTCGCAGCTGGTGTCGGAGGCCATCCAAAAAGCCAACAGCGCTTTCCAGGGTGCCGACACCGAACTTGCCCAGGAAGTAATCGCCGCTGACGCGCGCATCGATTTCCTCCAGAACTCCCTCGACGAACGCGCCATCGACATCCTCGCCCTCCAGGGGCCGGTTGCCAGCGACCTGCGGATGATCGTTGGCGCCCTGCGCATGAGCGCTTCGCTCGAGCGGATGGGCGACCTCGCCCGACACGTCGCGCAGTTGGCGCGCCTGCGGTACCCCGCCAATGTGATTCCCGAGAAGATCCGTCCCACGTTCGACGAGCTTGCAGCGCTGGACATCCAGATCGCGGGCAAGGTGACGGAGCTGCTTGAGACGCGGAACCTTGAGCTGAGCAACGAAATCAATGCCGCGAACGCCCGGGTCAATGAACTCCATGCAAGCGTCTTCAGGGCCGTTGCGGCCGCGGACTGGAACGAAACCGCGCCAACCACCGTCGACGTCACCCTTGCCAGCCGGTACTTCGAACGCTTCGCCGATCACGGCGTGTCCGTGGCACGGAAGGTCACCTACCTGGTGACCGGCGAATGGCAGCCCAGCGCGCCCCTGAACTAGGCGCAGGATCGGACGGGCCTACAGCTGAAGGCCCACACCAAAGAACGACGGCGGCTTCCCGAAGGAAGCCGCCGTCGTCGTTAACGGGTCCGCCCCACCTAGTGCTTGCCCTGGTTCGCGACCGCCTTGATGGAGGCCGCCGCCGCCTCGGGGTCGAGGTAGGTGCCACCGGCCTTGACCGGCTTCAGGTTCTCGTCGAGTTCGTAGACAAGCGGAATACCTGTGGGGATGTTCAGGGCCGCGATGTCGGCGTCGCTGATCCCGTCGAGGTGCTTCACCAGTGCCCGCAGCGAGTTGCCGTGTGCTGCGACAAGGACAGTCTTGCCCGCTGTGAGGTCCTTGCTGATGTCGGTTTCCCAGTAGGGAAGGAAACGCTCAAGTACGTCCTTGAGGCACTCGGTGCGGGGCAGGTCCGGGCCGAGGTCTGCGTACCGGGGGTCGTGTGCCTGCGAGTATTCGCTTGAGTCCTCGAGGGGCGGCGGCGGGGTGTCGTAGGAGCGGCGCCACAGCATGAACTGCTCTTCGCCGAATTCGGCGAGGGTCTGCGCCTTGTCCTTGCCCTGGAGTGCACCGTAGTGGCGCTCGTTGAGGCGCCAGTTCCGCTTGACATCGATCCAGGTGCGGTCGGCGGCCTCGAGGGCGAGGTTGGCCGTGATGATCGCGCGCTTCTGCCGTGACGTGTAGACGATGTCGGGAAGCAGGTCGTGTTCGACCAGGAGCTGTCCGCCGCGGGTGGCTTCCTCCCGGCCCTTGTCGGTGAGCGCCACATCGACCCAGCCCGTGAAGAGGTTCTTCTCGTTCCACTCACTCTGCCCATGGCGCAACAAAATCAATTTGAAGGAAGTCATGAACCCTAGTGTGCCGTATCGGAGGGCGTGCGGGCATCCGGGGAAGGCATCTGTTACCAGTACCCTTGATACGGTGCCATACCTCAAACGCAGCGGAAAACCCGTTGGGAGCATCACCCGTGGAACCACCAACCCGAACCGCCTGCGGCGGGTTGACCGGTGGCTCGCCGGCACCCAGACCTGGCGGCTGCGCCATTCGGCCGACCCGCTCGTCGTCGATCTCGGCTACGGAGCGGCCCCGGTGACGGCGGTTGAACTCTTCGAGCGGCTGCGCCGGGTGCACTCCGCAAGCGAAGTGATCGGCATCGAAATCGACCCGGCAAGGGTGGAGGGGGCGCTGCCGCTGGAGCGGCCGGGCCTCAGCTTCGTGCAGGGAGGGTTTGAGCTGCCGATCCCGGGGCGGCGGCCGGTCGTGGTGCGCGCCTTCAATGTGCTCCGGCAGTATGACGAGGACGAATACCTCGCCCACTGGGACCAGGTGCGCTCCCGCCTCTCGCGTGACGGATTGTTCATCGATGGCACCTGCGACGAGATCGGGCGCCGTTCAACGTGGATTGCCGTCGACCGGGACGGCCCGGTGTCATTGAGCATCTCGTTGAAATTCGGGTCATTTAGCCTTCCCTCGGACACCGCGGAACGGCTTCCCAAGGCCTTGATCCACCGGAATGTGCCGGGCGAGAATGTGCACCGGTTCCTTGGCTCGATGGACCGCGCCTGGCTGGACGCCGCACCGCTTGCCGCGTTCGGAGCGCGTCAGCGGTGGAGCGCCATGTGCCGGGCGCTGGCCGCGGACGGCTGGCCGCTGCTCGATTCGCCGTCGCGCTGGCGCCTGGGTGAGATCACCGTCGCATGGGACGCCGTCGCGCCCATTCCGGCCGCCGTGCCATAGGGCGGGCTTGAAGATCGGGTCCAGTCCCGGCGGCGCGGGAAATGCCGAGGAGCTTACCAGGGGCCGTAGGGGCCCTGGTTTCCGCGCCCGCGGACTTCGCTGACGGCCGGTTTGACGTCGGCGAGGTAGACGCAGGCCGCAACGACGGCAACGAGTTTGAACAGGCCGAACCCTGGGCTGAGGGCGCTGAACACGCCGACCACGACGGCACCGCCGGTCACCGCCGTCCAGAAGCCCTTGGTGCGCTTGAAGGAGGCTTCGAAGGAGGCAGAGCTGCGGCGCAGGCAGTCGGTGAACGCCCAAATTTCGATTCCGAGCGCAAGGTAGCCAAGCGCGAGGTAAAGGTACGTCTGAAACTCCAGGATGATGCCCACGCGTTTAGCTTAGCGGCTGGACGGCGTCGAGGGCTCCAGCGAGGTCGGCCCAGAGATCCTCGACGTTCTCAATGCCGACCGATAATCTCACCAGCGCTTCCGGCACCGTGGCGGGCTCCCCCGGCTGCCGGCGGCGCCGTTCGATCAGCGACTCGACTCCGCCGAGCGAGGTGGCGGGCATCCAGAGCCGCACCGCCTCAACCAGCGCATCGGCGGCGCGCACTCCACCGGCGGGTTCGATGCTGATGATGGCGCCGAAGCCGTTAAGCTGCGCCTTGGCCCGTTGATGGCCGGGATCCTGCGGCAGCCCCGGGAAGCGGACGCGTTCGATTGCCGGGTGCCCGGCGAGGCGATCGGCGAGCACCGCGGCGCTCGCCTGGGCGCGCTCCATGCGCAGCGCAAGGGTGCGCAGCCCGCGCAGGGCAAGCCACACCTCGAACGGTCCTGCGATCGCCCCGCGCAGGGTGCGGTGCGCCAGGAGCTGATCGCGGCGTACGGGATCCGAGGTCACGAGCGCACCGAGGACGACGTCGGAGTGGCCGGCGAGGTACTTCGTCACCGAATGCAGGACGACGTCCGCCCCGAAGTCCAGAGGACGGCAGAGGATGGGTGTGGTGAACGTGTTGTCAACGACGACGAGCGCTCCAACGGCATGCGCGGCCTCGGTGAGGCGGGCCGTCTCGGCCACCTCCAGCATGGGATTCGTCGGGCTTTCAAGCCACAGCATCACCTGCCCCGGCTGCATGCGCGTTCCCAGTCCCGCCAGTTCCGCCAGCACCGTTTCCGTTTCGGCAACGTCGATCGGTACCAGGGTGAACCGGCCCAGGGCTGCCTCCGCTGCGGCAAGGCTGATCGATCCGGCGTAGGCGTGCCGCGGCATGAGCACAACGCCATTCGTCGGCACGAGCGCGAGCGCGGCGGCGGCGGCACCGAGGCCGGAGCTGAACACCAGGGCGGGCAGCGCCGCGCCCTCAAGCCGGCCCAAAGCCTCTTCGAAGGGGTCCCAGGTGGGATTGGACATGCGCCCGTAGACGCGGTCGCCGGGCTGCGGGGCCCGGGTCTCGTGGAACGTCGTCGAGAGTTCGATCGAGGGATTGACCGGTGAATCGTGCGCCCGCTCGGGGCGGCCGGCGGCCACGACGAGGGTGTCGGGTGCCAGGGCGGGAGAATCTGTTGCCATGGCCTAAGGGTAGCGTCCCGGGCGTTTTCCCCGGCCGATCCGGGACGGCGGCAATAGTCACCGTCACTCGGTAGTCTGGAGGCGTGACGCTCCATAAACCGCACGGCCTTCCCGGGCTCTTTGTTGCCTTCGAGGGCGGCGACGGGGCCGGTAAATCAACCCAGGTCGGTGCCCTGTGCCGCGCGCTCGAGCAGAGCGGCCGGACAGTGGTGCGCACACGGGAACCCGGAGGCACTCCCGTTGGGGAGAAACTCCGTGCCCTGGTGCTCGAACACGGGCAGGGTGAAATCGATGCGCGGACCGAGGCCCTGTTGTTCGCCGCCTCCCGTGCCGCCCATGTCCAGCAGGTGATCCTTCCGGCCCTGAGGCGCGGCGAGGTCGTCGTGTGCGACCGCTACGTCGATTCCTCGGTGGCCTACCAGGGCGCAGGGCGCGATCTGGGAGCCCAGAGCGTGCTTGACCTCAACCTCTGGGCGGTGGAGAACCTGCTGCCGGACCTCACTGTGCTCCTCGATGTTTCACCCGAGGTGGGCCGCAGCCGGCGCACCGCCGGTGATGCGGCCGAGGACCGGATGGAGTCCGAGCCCGACGACTTCCATCAGCGCATCCGCTCGGCGTTCCTTGGGCTGGCCGGGCAGGCGCCCGGACGGTACCTCGTCCTCCCGGCCGGTGGCGCTGTCGACGACCTCGCCGCGGACATCCTGGCTGCGGTGCTGGAGCGGCTGCAGTGAGCGTCTGGGCCGATCTGCGGGGGCAGGAGCCGGTGCTGGAGCAGCTTCGAAGGGCGTCGCAATCGGGCGCTCCGACTCACGCATGGCTGTTCACGGGTCCGCCGGGATCGGGCCGTTCAAACGCCGCCCGGGCCTTCGCCGCGGCGCTGCTGTGCGACCGCGAGGCGCTCTCCGAACGCGGCTGCGGAACGTGCAAGGGCTGCCGCACCGTGCTCGCCGGGTCGCACGCCGACCTGACGAACGTGACGACTGAGAAGGTCACGATCACCATCGAAGAAGCCCGCGAGCTGGTGCGGAAGGCCCAGGACAAGCCGTCCACGGGCCGCTGGCGGGTGATCATCGTCGAAGACGCCGACCGGATGCAGGAGCGCAGCACGAACGTGCTCCTGAAGGCCATTGAGGAGCCGCCGCCACGCACCATCTGGCTGCTTTGCGCGCCGAGCCCCGGGGATGTCCTTGTCACGATCCGTTCCCGCTGCCGGATGGTCAGCCTGCGCCTGCCCCCGGTGCGCGACGTGGCCGAACTGCTCGTGGCGCGCGACGGCATCGATCCGGCCACCGCCGAGGCGGCGGCCCGCGCCGCCCAGAGCCACATCGGGGTAGCAAAGCGGCTCGCCACCGACGAGGGCGCCCGCGAACGCCGCAACCAGATTGTCCGCCTGCCGCTGACCCTGCGCTCCGTCTCCGGCGCCATGAAGGCAGCGGCCGACCTCGTGAAGCTCGCCGAGGCCGAGGCGACAAGTTCATTCGAACAACGCGACGCGAGCGAACGCGCCGCCCTGCTCACCGCCCTCGGCGCCCCCGAAACCGGAACCCTTCCGCCGTCAATGCGCGGCCAGGTCAAGCGCCTCGAGGAGGACCAGACCCGGCGCGCCAAGCGCTCGAAGAACGACTACTTCGACCGGGCGCTGACCGACCTCATCTCCTTCTACCGCGATGTGCTCATGCTTCAGGTGTCGAGCGGGCGCGAGCTGGTCAACGAACCGCTGCGACCCGAGCTTGAGGAGTTCGCCCGGCGCGAGTCGCCCGAGGACACCCTGCGGCGCATCGAGGCGATCAACGAGGTCCGCACCCGCCTGGTCGGAACCAACGTGTCACCGCTGCTGGCCATCGAAGCCATGGCCGTGAGCCTGCTGTCCCGAAAGGACCTCGCCCGATGACACTGTCCGCCGGACCCGCTCCGCACCGGCGCGGAGCACGCCGCCGGCTTGCGGCCGCTAGTGCGGCCCTGCTCTTCGCCATCTCGGGGTGTTCACTGCCCTTCCTGCAGCCCGACCGCACCCCGGAAACCGGAGCGGTGACGGCGGATCCCGAAGTGATTGGAGCGGTTCCTCCCGACCTTGAGCCCTTCTACAGCCAGGAAGTGGAGTGGGAGCCGTGCGAGGAGGACTTCGCCTGTGCCCGGGTGGAGGTGCCGATGGACTACTCCGATCCGGGGCGGGCGACAATCGAGGTCCAGGCGATCCGCGCCGACTCCACCGGTGAGGCGCAGGGGACGGTGCTGGTGAATCCTGGCGGGCCGGGCGGCTCCGGCTACAACATCGTCCGGGACTCGCTCGACCGGGTGGTCAGCGAGCGCCTTCGGGAGGCCTACGACGTCGTCGGGTTCGACCCGCGCGGGGTGAGCAGGTCCACCGCCGTCGAGTGCCGCACCGACGCGGAGCAGGACGCGGCCCGCGAGGAGTTCATTCCCGGCGCCACCCCCGACGCCGAAGCGCTTGAGCTGCTGCGCGCCGATGCCCGGGAGTACGCGGACCTTTGCGCCGAGCGCACCGGCGAGCTCCTCGGCTTCGTCGACACCGAAAGCGCAGCACGCGACATGGACATCCTGCGCGCACTGTCCGGGGGCCCCAAGCTGAACTACCTCGGGTTCTCCTACGGTACGCAGCTCGGAGCGGCGTATGCCGGGCTCTTCCCGGGACGCTCGGGCCGGCTTGTGCTAGACGGCGCCATCGACCCGGCGCTCACCAGCGAGGAAGTGACGCTGGGCCAGGCCGTGGCGTTCGAAAAGGCGGTGCGGGCCTACGTCGCCGACTGCCAGTCCCGCGACGAGTGCCCGCTGTCGGGCAGCGTCGATGAGGGTGTTGCGGAGCTTCAGGAGCTCTTCGCGTCGGTGGAAAAGGAGCCACGAACCGCCGCCGACGGCCGGCTGGTGACGGTCGGGGCGTTCGTACAGGGGTTCATCCTCCCCCTGTACGACGACGCGAACTGGCCGGTGCTCACCGAGGCCGTCGACAGCGCCCTGCAGGGCGACGTGGATCCCATGCTGCGCCTTGCGGACCTCGCCTATGAGCGCGAGCCCGACGGCACCTACGCCTCGAACGCGACCGACGCCTTCCTCGCGGTCAACTGCCTTGACTACCCGATGGTCTCGAGCCCCGAGGGGATGCGCGCCGACGAGCAGAAGCTCGTTGCCGCGTCTCCGACCTTCGGGGAGTTCCTTGCCTACGGCGGGGTGACCTGCGAGGCATGGAAGTACGGGCCGGTTGACAAGCCGGCTCCCGCCAGCGCCCCGGGAGCGGAACCGCTGCTCGTCATCGGCACGACGGGCGATCCCGCCACACCCTACGAATGGTCGCTCTCCCTTGCGGAGCAGCTCGATTCGGCCGTCCACGTCACCTGGGAGGGCGAGGGCCACACCGCCTACGGGCGTGCCGGGGACTGCATCGAGGACATCGTCGATTCCTACTTCATTGACGGAACGGTGCCCGAAGACGGCGCCCGGTGCTGAAACGGGTGCTGCTTCCCCCGCTTTGACCAGCGGGCTCAGGCTCTTATAGAGTTGGTCCTTGTGGAATGGCCCGCCTCTCGGGGCGCCGGCCAGGAAGCGTGCCTCCTTAGCTCAGTCGGTAGAGCGTCTCACTCGTAATGAGAAGGTCGCCAGTTCGACTCTGGCAGGAGGCTCAACGAAACCCCTGGAATCTGCGGATTCCGGGGGTTTTCTGGTTCCAGCTGCACCCGTGTGCCGGCGGCACGCCCGCTCCGCCCTTTACGGTCGGGGCGGCTTGCGGGATGATCGGTGCCGGGAGTTGATGTGGAACAAGAACCCGAACTGGTTGACCATACTGCCGTCCGCGCCGCACGGTTCATCACGTCGAACGCCGGCGGGCCGCTTTCCCTCGCCGATATCGCCGACCATGTGAGCTACAGCCCCTTCCACCTGGCCCGGCGCTTCGAGTCGTACATCGGCATTCCGCCCGGCAGGTACCTTGCGAACTCACGGTTCGCACGTGCCAAGAAGCTGCTCCTCGAAACCGATGAACCGGTGGTGGATATCTGCTTCGAGGTGGGATTCACCTCGCTTGGCACGTTCAGCAGGAGGTTTGCCGAGGATGTCGGGTTCAGCCCGGGCCGCTTCCGCGTGCTGCCGCACATCCTCGCCGACCACCCGCCCCGGCCTGTCTATCTGCCGCCCCGTCACCCGGGCGGCGGCGTGGTGGCCGGAACCCTTGAACTGCTCCCCGCCGCTGCCGAGGCGGTCGGTCATGCCCCTTCGGTATATGTCGGCCTGTTTGCGACGCCGTCTCCCCGCGGGCGGCCGGCCGCCGCATGCCTGCTTGATGGCACCGACACGTTCGTGTTCCTCAATGTTCCGGCAGGAAGGTACTGGGTGCTCGCCTACGCGGTTCCGGGTGCCGCGGATCCGGTGGGGCAGCTGGCTCCGCCGCACAGCGTCCTGGGACGGGCTCCCGGGCCGGTCGTGATCACGCCGTCGTCGGCCTATCACTGCGTGGGCATCGTGTTGGCGCCCGCGAGGGACTGGCAGCTGCCCGTGCTGCTCGCAGCTCCCGCTCTTGCCTCGGCGGGCACCTGATCCACGGGACCCCCGCCGCAGCCGGACGGGCCCTCACGGCCCGGACCGGCGCACCCCGTCCCGGCTCAGCTGGCCGGCCAGCCACTGCCGCTGGGCGTGGCGCTGGTGGCTCTGCCCGCCCTCGTGGTTGTTGAAGGGGTAGGCGATGATCTCCTTGACCGTCCCGGCGTATGAGTTGAACGCGGCATAGACGGTCGACGGCGGGCACACTGTATCCATCAGGGCCACCGAGAACAACGCCGGTGCTGCGGCCCGCCGGGCGAAGTTGACCGCGTCGAAGTACGAAAGCGTGGTGAGGGCCGTCTCCGCCGTTCCCCGGTGCACGGCGAGATACCTGACGATCTCGGCGAACGGGTCGGTCTCGCAGATCTCCAGCGCCCTCTCGAAATGGCAGAGGAACGGGACGTCGGGCAGGACCGCCGCGAGGTCCGGAACCAGGCCGGCAACCGCAAGGGAGATTCCTCCGCCCTGGCTGACCCCGTGCACCGCGACCGTGTCCGGGTTGACCTGCGGCAGCGCGCGGGCCGCTTCGACGGCGCGCACGGCGTCGGTGAAGACCCTGCGGTAGTAGTACGACTCCGGGCTTTCGATCCCGCGTGTCATGAAGCCCGGGGTGCTGGCCCCGGAGCCGTGCGGGTCAGGTGTCGAGCCCTGCCCTCCGGCGACGGCGCCCTGCCCCCGGGTGTCAACCAGCAGGTGCGCATAGCCCGCGCTCGCCCAGTGCAGCTTCTCCCCGGGCAGGTCCCTGCCGTCGTTGTAGCCGATGAATTCGACGACGGCCGGCAGCGGCCCCGTGGCGTGGGCGGGCGTGGTGAGCCAGGCGCTGATACGGTCGCCGCCAAAGCCACGGAATGACACATCCCGGACCGTCACCGTGGTGTACGGGGTGTCGACTACCCGGGCGGCGACGTCGAGGTCGTGCTCCCGCGCCTGTCTGAGGGTCCGGTCCCAGAACGCGTCGAAGTCCCCAGGCTCCCGCACCGCCGGCCGGTATTCGACGAGTTCGGCGAGCGGCAGGTCGGTGCGGGGCATGAAGGCTTGTCCTTAGCGGAAGTCGGCGATCGTGGGGTCGGCGCCGAAGCGGCCGGCTTCACCCTTGTCGAGGGCGTTGATCGCCTGGATGTCCTCATCCTCGAGCGTGAGATCCAGCGAGGCCCAGTTCTCCTCGATCCGGGACTGGGTCACGGACTTGGGGATGACGACCATGCCCAGGGCCAGATGCCACGCAAGGACAACCTGGGCGGCGGTGGCGTTGCGCCGCTTCGCGATGTCCTGCAGCACCGGATCGTCGAGCAGGCCCCTGCCGGAGCCCAGCGGCGAGTACGACTGGTGCAGGATGCCGTTGGCTTCCTCGAAGGTGCGCAGTTCCTGCTGGTTGAAGTACGGATGGGTCTCAACCTGATTGATGACCGGCGTCACTCCGGTGGCGTCGATGAGTTCCTGCAGCGTGTCGACTGTGAAGTTCGAGACGCCGATGCTCTTGATGCGGCCCTGCTTCTGCAGTTCGATGAAAGCCTTCCACGTCTCCAGGTACTTCCCCTGCTTGGGCTGCAGCCAGTGGATGAGGTAGAGGTCGAGGGTTTCGAGTCCGAGGCGGTCCATCGAGTCGTCGAAGGCGCGAAGGGTGGTGTCGTACCCCTGGTCGCTGTTCCACAGTTTCGTCGTGATGAACAGCTCGTCCCGCTCCAGCCCCGATGACGCGATGGCGCGGCCCACGCCCGCCTCATTGCCGTAGATCTTGGCGGTGTCGATGTGTCGGTAGCCGGCCTTGAACGCCTGGCCCACCACGTCTTCGGCCACATTGTCCTCGACCTGCCATACGCCGTAGCCGAGCTGCGGGATGGTGGAGCCGTCGTTGAAGGTCAGATTCGGTGATGTAGTCATATCAGGACAACTAAGCACACTCGGGATTTATTTCGCAAGGCAACCATCGGATGTTTCAACCCGCCCCGGCGGTCAGCCGGGCAGCTGCGCCTCGGCCTCCACCACGTCCTCGGTCACCAGTGCCGCGCGCCTGCGCACGTTTTCAAGACCTGCTGACGCCACCCCCCAGCGTTCGCCGTCGAGCCGGGTCATGGCGGCGGCCTCAGCCGTCGTTGCGAGGGTGTTTCCGGCGCGGGACAGCGCCCGGTGCACCTGGATGCCGCCCCCTGGAATGTCGAGCCCCTCGCTGGGCCAGCTTGCGTGGGCCAGCGCGCACACGGCGCGCACCCGGGGCAGCAGTTCGGCGAGGGTGTTGGCAACGGCCACGAGCTCGTTGTACAACTCATCGTCCTCAACGCCCTCAAGGACCTGGTGGTAGCGGTCGAGCCCCCGCCGGAAACGGTCATGGGCACGCCGCCACACCCCTGTACCGAGCTCAGCGTCATCCTGGCGGCCCTGCCGGGCCGCTGCGAAAAAGGCCATGTAGTACTAGAGGTACTGGCCGGGACGGCGGGAATCCGGCGGGTGTGTTTCGTCGTGGCCCCGGACGGTGACGCGCTTGGGTTCGCCATCCTCACCGACCACGATGCCCGGGCCGATCACCGTCCCCGGCGGAAGCTGGCGGAGTTGAAGCTTCGCGGCCAGCTGCTGGTTTGCCATCTGCTGGGCGGCAAGGGCAGTTTGGATGCCATGGAACAGGCCTTCAAGCCAGCCAACGAGCTGCGCCTGGGCCACCCGCAGCTCGGCGTCGGTGGGCACCGATTCCCCGTCGAAGGGCAGATTGATGCGCCGGAGCTCGTTCACCAGTTCGGGCGCGAGGCCGTCCTCAAGCTCGGTCAGGGACCGGTCATGGATTTCGGCGAGGCGTGTGCGGCCGGCATCGTCGAGCGGGGCCGAGCGCACTTCCTCGAGGAGCTGCTTGAGCATCGTGCCGATCCGCATGACTTTCGCAGGCTGGTCGACGAGTTCGGCGAGCGTGGCCGGCCTGCCCTGTTCAGGGGCCCCGGGTGCCGCCTCGGGGCCGCCGGCCTCCGGCATCGTCTCCTGGCCGCCGTCCTCCTGCACCGGCCCGGCAGGCGGTGGAACGCTGCTCGATGGGCTCCCTGGCTGTTCACTCATGTGCCTATATTCTCACGCCCACCGCCTGCCCGACCGGGAAGTGACGTTCGACGGGCACCTGCACCGCGGGCCCGCCGGCCGCGTTAAGGCAAGAACCGGCCGGAGACTCCCCGTGGGGAATCTCCGGCCGGCCCGGATGCCGAGGTGCGCCTAGCAGCAGCGGCCTTCGGGGTTGCTGTCCTGACGGTCGGTCTTGTCCCGCCAGAACTCCCGCTCGCTCATTGGCTTCTTGCTGCTGTGGGTTGCAGCATGGTGCTCGAGGTACGCCTGGTAGGCGTTTTCGCCCATGACCCCCTTGAACAGCCAGGCCAGTTCGCGGGCGGTTTCACGCGCCTTGCCGAAGACGGTTGCCGTGCTCATCAGTGCCCCGACCTCACCGGGCGCTTGTTGAGCTCAAGGGCGTTCCACTGCCGTTCGAGCTCCTTCTCCGCCGGAGTGGCGATCAGGCCGGACGGTGCGTAGGAGCGTGAGGGAACGGCGGGATCCTCCATGCTGGCTCCCCCGCCGTTGCGGTAGGCCTTGATCGTGGCGAGGATCGCCGTGATGATCACGATGATCGCCAGCGTCACGAAGACGATGGACAGGGTGCCCTGGATGAAGGTGTTGGTGACCACCTTCTCCATCGCCTCAACCGTCGGGGCGTTGCCGAAGCTCTGCTCGCCGGCAGCAAGGGCGTCCTTGAACGCGTTGTGCTGCGCCCAGTAGCCGATGGCGGGCACCGGGGAGAAGATCTTCAGGAACGACGCCGAGATGGTCACCACAGCGGCGAAGGCCAGCGGAAGGGCGGGGATCCACAGGTACTTGAAGGCCCCCTTCTTCGCGCAGATTGCCATGCAGACGGCCAGCGCGATGGCGGCGAGCAGCTGGTTGGCGATGCCGAACAGCGGGAACAGGGTGTTGATGCCGCCCAGCGGGTCGGTGACGCCCATGATCAGGATCGCCCCCCAGCCCGCGACCATGATCGCTGTACACACCCAGGCCCCTACCCGCCAGGAGGTGTCCTTGAAGCGCGGGACGAAGTTGCCGATGCTGTCCTGGAGCATGAACCGGGCAACGCGGGTCCCGGCGTCGACTGCGGTGAGGATGAACAGCGCCTCGAACATGATGGCGAAGTGGTACCAGAAGGCCATCGCCCCGGACCCGCCGAACAGGCCCTGCATGATCTGGGCGATGCCGACGGCGAGGGTGGGTGCCCCGCCGGTGCGTGACACAACAGATTCCTCACCGACATTGCCGGCCAGCTGGGTGAGCGCCTCGGGTGCGAGGTTCACGCCGGTCAGCCCGAGGCCGTTGACGAAGGCGACAGCGCCCTCCACCGTGCCTCCGGTTGCCGCCGCCGAGGAGTTCATGGCGAAGTAGATGCCGCGGTCGATCGAGAGCGCCGCGACGAGCGCCATGATCGCGACGAATGACTCCATGAGCATTCCGCCGTACCCGATGAAGCGGGTCTGGCGTTCCTTTTCGATCAGTTTCGGCGTCGTTCCCGAGGCGATCAGTGCGTGGAAGCCCGAGAGGGCACCACAGGCGATCGTCACGAAAAGGAAGGGGAAGAGCGGGCCGGGGACGACCGGGCCGGTGCCTGTCGCAGCGAATTCGCTGACCGCCGGCACGCTGATTTCCGGACGGGTGATGATGATGGCCACGGCCAGCAGCACGATCGTCCCGATCTTCATGAACGTCGAAAGGTAGTCACGGGGTGCAAGGAGCAGCCAGACCGGCAGGACGGCGGCGATGAACCCGTAGATGATGATGCCCCAGGCGATGGTGACGCGGTCGAGGGTGAAGAGCGCGACGCCCCACTCGGTTTCGGCGATCCAGCCGCCGGCAACGATGGCGAGCATCAGCAGGACGAATCCGATCAGTGAGACCTCGGTGACCTTGCCCGGCCGCAGGTAGCGCAGGTAGACGCCCATGAACAGCGCGATGGGGATGGTCATGGAGACCGAGAACACGCCCCACGGGCTCTCACCGAGGGCGTTGACGACGACGAGGGCGAGGATGGCCACGATGATGATCATGATCGTCAGGGTCGCGATGAGGGCCGCGGTGCCGCCGACGACGCCAAGCTCCTCCCGGGCCATCTGGCCCAGCGAGCGGCCGCCGCGCCGCATCGAGAAGAACATCACGAGGTAGTCCTGCACCGCACCGGCGAGGATCACTCCGAAGATGATCCAGAGCGTGCCGGGGAGGTAGCCCATCTGGGCTGCGAGGACCGGGCCGACGAGCGGGCCGGCGCCGGCGATCGCGGCGAAGTGGTGTCCGTAGAGCACGCGGCGGTCGGTGGCGACGTAGTCCTTGCCGTCGGCCTTGTACTCGGCGGGAGTGGCCCGGCGGTCGTCGGGCTGGAGCAGCTTCCGCTCGATGAACTTCGAGTAGAACCGGTAGGCGATGAAGTAGGTGCAGACAGCCGCGAAGACGAACCAGATGGCGTTGACTGTCTCACCCCGGACGATGGCCAGCATCACCCAGGCGATGCCGCCCAGCAGTGCGATGCCTACCCAGATGGCGATCTTGGCCGGTGTCCACCGGCGGTCCTCCGCGTCAGCCACCGCCGCGTCGATTGCGGTGGGCGGAAGGTCGGGGTCGGTCTTGAGCACTCCTTCGTGCCCGTGCGCCCCGTTGTGCTTCTCACTCATGGTGCTCCCTATGAATACGAGTGGTGTGATGCACAGAAAGGTAGCAACGTACTGAGGTGCGCGTCACATCTCAAGGCCTTCTCCGGGGTTTAGTCGCCGAAAGGCCGTGGATCTGCGGCGAACGACGCCGCTCCGGCATGCCCGTGCGTCCCCCACCCCGTGGTGCGGGCGGGGAGCCAAGGGTCGACCGGTGGGACCTACCGGTCGTCGTCGTTGGCGTTTGAGCCTTCGCTCAGGCTTGAGTGGGTCCGGGTGCGTGGATCTTCGCCCTCGTTGGCGGTGTCGTGCGGCCCACTGTCAATGCCGTCGGGCACCTGGTCGGCAAGGTTCTGGGTCAGGCTTTCGGCCGCCTGGGACAGTCCGCCCTTGTTGTCCTCGTTTTCATCTGCCGGGGTCTGGTTCGACACGGAGTTCCTCCTCGTCATGGATGCCGTTCGGATGCCTCAAGCTTTCCACTGTTGACGGGCTTTCGGAAGCACACTTACGGACCGGCGGGGGACGCTTCGACGGCGAGCAGGATCTTTCCCGTGTGGTCCCCGGAGTCGAAGTACGCGTGCGCTGCCGCGGCCTCGGCAAGGGGGAAGGTCCGGTCCACGAGGGGCCGCACCCGGCCCTGTCCGACGAGTGGCCACACATGCTCCCGAACGGCGCTCATGATCCGCGCCTTCTCGCTGACGGAACGTGGCCGCAGCAACGTGCCGGTGAGCCAGGCACGCTTGGCCAGGAGCGCACCAAGGTTGAGTTCGGCCGTCACGCCGCCCTGCAGCCCGATGACCACCAGGCGCCCGCCGTCGGCGAGCGCCTCGATGTTGCGCTGCAGGTACTTGGCGCCGATGACGTCGAGGATCACGTCGACACCCGCCCCGTCCGTCGCCGAGACAGCCTCGGCGACGAAGTCCTGGTCGCGGTAGTTGATGAGCGTCTCGGCCCCCAGCGATGCGGCGAGACGCAGTTTTCCGGCGGATCCCGCCGTGACCAGCGGAACCGCACCAAACTCGCGGCAGAGCTGTATCGCCATCGTGCCGATCCCGCCCGCGCCTCCGTGGATCAGCACCCGCTCCCCGGCCTTCAGTCCGGCCGTCAGGAACAGGTTGGAGTAGACAGTGGCGGCGGCTTCGGGCAGGGCGGCGGCTTCGACGAGGCTCACGCCGCCGGGCGCCTCGAGGACCTGACCCGCCGGAACGGCGACCCGCTCGGCGTAACCCCCGCCGGCCAGGAGTGCGACGACCGCGGCGCCCTCACTAAAGCTTGACCCGTTCGGGTCGGCCACCCTGCCCGAGACCTCAAGGCCCGGATAGTCGGATGCGCCGGGAGGCGGCGGATACACGCCGCGGCGCTGCTGCACGTCGGCACGGTTCAGGCCGGCGGCAACCACCTCGATCAGCACCTCCCCCGGGCCGGGCACGGGGTCGGGAACCTCGCGCAGTTCGAGGCTTTCAGGCCCTCCGGGACGGCTGATCACTACGGCTTTCACTGGCTGTGTCCGATCGCATAGGGATTTGGGGGGAGCAGGTTCACCATGAAAGACTACTGAGGGGAAGGTTGTCCGAGCGGCCGAAGGAGCTGGTCTTGAAAACCAGTGGGCGGTTACCCCGTCTCAAGGGTTCGAATCCCTTACCTTCCGCTCCCTGAGAAACGGTTCCGGCTTCGGCCGGGGCCGTTTCTGTTTAAGTACGGTCGGCCCCCACACTCCCCCTTCTGTCAAGGATTCGGGAAAAAAGCAGCGCGGGATGGCGCATGCTCTTCCCTTCCTCGTCATCGGGAGTTAAGGATGATCTGGTTGACTGCTCGCGAACCACGAATGTCACATGCGTCACTTATTCTTGGCGCAGATCCACCCGGCCAATAAGGCCGACCCCCACTCACGGCTGTACCCAGCCAGAATTACTGAAAGTCGGACCGAATGAAAAACTCGCCATGGAAAGGCGCGCTGAGTGCGGCGCTGGCGGTAGGAATGCTCGCCACACCGGGGGCAGCGCTCCCGGCGGCCGCGGAGGAAGCAACCCCCGCCGCCGGAGCATCAGTTCTGATCAACGAGGCCTATGTCACGGGCGGCAGCGATGGAGCGCCGTTCCGCAACAAATTCATTGAGCTCTACAACCCCACCGACGCCGCCGTGAACCTCGACGGCTGGTCGCTCCAGTACCGGTCTGCGACGGGCACGGCGGCCCCGACCGGCACCACTCCCCTGACCGGCACCATCCCTGCCCGCGGCCACTTCCTGGTGCAGGGTTCAAGCAACTCAACCCATGGTGCGCCGCTTCCCGCCCCCGACGTCGTGGGGAACCTCAACTTCAGCGGAAGCTCCGGAACAATCCTGCTCGCCCGCCAGAGCGCCGCCGTCAACCCGCTGGCCACGCAGTCGGTCGTCGGGCACGCCGTCGTGGCTGACCTGCTGGGCTACGGCACCTCGAACACCTTTGAGGGCGCCGCCGCATCAGGACCGGGCGGCACCCAGAAGTCGATGAACCGCGCAAACGGCGCCGACACCGACAACAACCGGGCGGACTTTGCGCTCTCCAGCACGATCACCCCCACCGCCTCGTCGGCGACTCCCACCGACCCGCCGACCGATCCGCCGACTGAGCCTCCGGCACCGGTGCCGGCGGTGGCCATCCGCGAGATCCAGGGTTCCGGGGCTGAAACCCCGTTCAAGGGCAAGACTGTCACCACCCGCGGCAAGGTGACTGCGGCCTACCCCACAGGCGGCCTCGCAGGGTTCTACCTCCAGACCCCGGGCACCGGCGCGGCCGCGGACCAGGGCGCATCAGATGCAGTGTTCGTCTTCTCCCCCGCCACCGTCGGTTCTGTCGCCGTCGGCGACCATGTCGAGGTGACCGGGACGGCCGGGGAGTTCTTCTCCCTGACCCAGATCACCGTCGCCGCGGGAGGGCTGACCAAGCTCAGCGAACCCGCCGAGGAAGTCAAGGCTCCGTCCCTTCCCCTTCCGGCGTCCGCGGAAGCCCGTGAGGCGCTCGAGGGAATGCTCCTGACCCCCGAAGGCACCTTCACCGTCGCCGACAACTACTCGCTGAACCAGTACGGCGAGGTCACGCTCGCGGCCGGCACCAAGCCGCTCCTGCAGCCCACCGAGGTCGCTCCCCCGGGCACCCCCGAGAACGCCGCAGTGGCCGCCGACAACACCGCACGTTCGGTTCGGCTCGACGACGGCGCAACGACCAACTTCCTCAACGACGCCAACCGGAACAAGCCCCTTCCCTATCTCACGCCGGACCAGCCGGTCCGGGTGGGCTCGACGGCCACCTTCACCTCGCCCGTCGTCCTTGACTACCGCAACAGCGCCTGGAAGTTCCAGCCGGTCGGTGAGTTGACCCCGGCGACTGCCGGAACCCTGCAGCCGGTCGCCTTCGCGGGCGAGCGCCCAGCCGCTCCCGCCAATGTCGGAGGCAACCTCAAGATCGCCTCGTTCAACGTCCTTAACTACTTCCCGACCACCGGCGACCAGCTCACCGGGTGCACTTACTACACCGACCGCGCCGGCAACCCGATCACCGTGCGCGGCGGGTGCGACGCCCGCGGCGCCGCGAACGCGGAGAACTTCGAGCGGCAGGAGGCGAAGATCGTCTCGGCGATCACCGCTCTCGGTGCCGACGTCGTGACCCTCGCGGAGATCGAGAACTCCGCGAAGTTCGGCAAGAACCGCGACAACGCGCTCGCCACGCTGACAGCCGCGCTGAACGAGCGCAGCCCCGGTGTCTGGGATTACGTCCGTTCGCCCGCCGCGCTGCCTGCCCTCGAGCAGGAAGATGTCATCCGCACGGCGTTCATCTACAAGAAGGCAGCGGCCGTTCCGGTCGGCGAGTCGGTCATCCTCAACGACAACACGGCCTTCGCCAACGCCCGCAAGCCGCTCGCGCAGGCGTTCGAGCGTCCCGGCGGCGGCGCGGAAACCCGCTTCCTCGCCATCGTCAACCACTTCAAGTCGAAGGGTTCCGACCCCAAGACCGGCGAGAACGCCGACACCGGCGACGGCCAGGGCGCCTGGAACGCCGCCCGGGTGCAGCAGGCCACCGCCCTCGTTGGCTTCGCCGACAGGATGAAGGCCGAGGCGGGAACCGAAAAGGTGTTCCTGACCGGTGACTTCAACGCCTACTCCGCCGAGGATCCCCTCCAGGTGCTCTACAAGGCCGGCTACCTCAACCAGGGCGAAAAGACCGACAAATACTCCTACATCTTTTCCGGCCTGAGCGGCTCGCTCGACCACATCCTCGCTTCACCGGCCGCCGATGCGACAGTGGCAGGGGTGGACACCTGGAACATCAACGCCGGCGAGTCGGTCGCCCTCGAATACAGCCGCTACAACAACAACATCACCAACTACTACTCCCCCGACCCCTACCGGGCCAGCGACCACGACCCGGTGATCGTGGGGCTGAACCTCGACGCCGCCGACGCGACGACCGAGCTGAACCTCCTGAACATCAACGACTTCCACGGGCGCATCGACTCCAACACGGTGCGGTTCGCCGGAACCGTTGAGAAGCTCAAGGCCGACTTCCCTGAGGGCAGCTCCGCGTTCCTCTCGGCCGGTGACAACATCGGCGCCTCGCTGTTCGCCTCGTCGCTGCAGCAGGACAAGCCGACGCTGGACGTGCTCAACGCTCTTGACCTGCGTGCCTCGGCCGTTGGAAACCACGAGTTCGACGGCGGCCTTGCCGACCTCACCGGACGCGTCAGCGACACGGCCAAGTTCCCCTACCTCGGGGCGAACGTCTACGCCAAGGGCACCGAGGATCCGCTGCTCGAGGAATACGCTCTCCTGGAGGTGGGCGGGCTCGACGTCGCCGTCATCGGCGCCGTCACCGAATCCACGGCAACCCTTGTCAGCCCGGCCGGCATCGCCAACGTTGAGTTCGGCGACCCGGTTGAAGCAGTCAACCGGGTGGCCAAGGAGATCGAGGCGGCCGGGCTTGCCGACGTCATCGTTGCCGAGTACCACGACGGCGCCGGCGACGGCGTTGCCGAGGGCGGAACGATCGAGGAGGAGGTCGCCGCCGGCGGGACCTTCGCCGACATCGTCACCCTGACCACCCCGCTCGTCGACGCGATCTACACCGGGCATACGCACAAGCAGTACGCCTGGGATGCGCCGATCCCCGGCGCCCCCGGGGAAACCCGGCCGATCCTGCAGACCGGGTCCTATGGCGAGTTCATCGGCCAGATCACGCTGACGGTCGACAGCAGCACGGGCGACGTGGAGTCCTACGCCGCGCGGAACGTCCCCCGGACCACCGACAGCAACGAATCCCTCGTCGCTGCCTACCCCCGGGTCGCCCAGGTGAAGGCAATCGTCGACGCCGCGCTGAAGGAGGCAGCCGTGATCGGCGGACAGCCGGTCGCATCGGTCACCGCCGACATCACCACCGCATTCACCGGAACCACCCGCGACGACCGGTCCTCCGAATCGACGCTGGGCAACCTGGTTGCCGATTCGCTGAAGGCGAGCCTTTCCTCGGCCGAGCGGGGCGGGGCGGAGATCGGCGTCGCCAACCCGGGAGGCCTTCGCAACGAGCTCTACTACGGGCCCGACGGAGTGATCACCTACGCCGAAGCCAACGCGGTTCTCCCGTTCGTGAACAACCTGTGGACCACCACCCTGACCGGTGCGCAGGTCAAGGAACTCCTTGAGCAGCAGTGGCAGCCCGAGGGGAGCTCGCGCTCCTTCCTCGCGCTGGGGCTCTCCAAGAATGTGAGCTACACCTTCGACCCGGCGCTGGAGCGTGGTTCGCGTATCACCTCGGTGACCGTCAACGGCGAGCCGATCGACCCCGCCCGGGGCTACCGGATCGGGACGTTCAGCTTCCTGGCCCAGGGCGGCGACAACTTCTCCGTCTTCGCCCAGGGCACCGGCGTCAAGGACTCCGGCCTCGTCGACCGCGACGCCTGGATCTCCTACCTGAAGGACAACAGCCCGGTGTCGCCGTCCTTCGCCCGCCGCGGGGTTGTCGTCGAGAACGCACCGAGTGCGGTGCGGGCCGGCGAAGCGGTGTCCTTCGGGGTGTCCCGCCTGGACCTTACCTCCCTCGGCAGCCCGGTCAACACCTCGTTGAGCGCGGCCTATGTCGGAAGCGACGGCACAACCACGCAGCTTGGGACAGCTCCCGTTGCCGCAGGTGCTGCCGCCGTCACCGTGACCGTTCCTGCGACGGCGTCGGGCGCGGGGCGCATCGTGCTCACCGCGGCCGAGTCCGGAACCACCGTGACGCTCTTCGTCACCGCCGAGCCGGGAGCCGTCAAGCCTCCGGTCTGCGGTAACGGAAACGGCAAGGGTGGGGAAAAACCGGGGAAGGGCGCCGATAAGCCGGGCGGCCCGAAGTGCACCCCGCCCGGGAGGCGCTGAACCGGCCTGATCCCTCAGCAGTCGCGTTGAGTTATCAGATCACCACCCCACGGGACGCCCGTGGGGTGGTGATCTGCTATTTGGGAAGGGTCAGGCCTGGTGTTCAGCGGTTTCGCGGGGCTGCAGGGCCCGAAACGAGGCGAGCAGCGCGGCGGCGATGTCGTCGGCGTCGCGCAGGGTACGTCCGCCCGCGTCGAGTGGAGCCCCGGCCTCGGCGGCGATCGCCGTCCCCCACTGCACCGACGCCAGTTGGAGGCCGAGCACGTACAGGTTGGCCTGGGGCTCACCCGTGCCGCTCACGGGGCGGTACGGGGGCAGCGTGACGTCGAGGCCGGCGGAGAGCACCGGCACGCCGTCTTCGGCCATGCGCAGCCGCGGCCGCACAATGCCCTCCTCGACCATCTGCCGGAGCAGCACGGACAGGCTCGTTGACACCTGGTTCGCCGGCATCATCGCCTCAACGAGGTAGCCCGCCGTGAAACCGGTGCCCGCCACCCACGGCGAGGACGCGCGGAAGATTCCGTCATCCGGGTCGATTCCGAACTTGGGGTTCGGCCCAACGAATTCGACGAGCCCTGCCCGGGCCAGGGCGGCGAGCTGGGCGATACGCAGCGGCGGCGGCCCGCTGGCGAGCCCCTCGACGAGCGGTTCGAACCAGCCGCGCAGCTCGGCGTCCCAGGCCGCATCGGTCAGCCCGCCGTCGGCCACCACCTGCTTGATCACCGACCGGCCCGCGTTGAGGGCGCCGATGGCCATCTTCAGCGGATCGTCCTCCCCGCGGGCGGAGCTTGCGGCGTCTTCGTCAAGGTAGTCGATGACGGCGGCGGTGAACGCCGCACTGCCGGGGAACCTCCGACGCGCGAACGGCTGGGCCAGTGCCTCGACGTCGAGCCGCAGCTTCACGGGCAGCGCGCCTTCGAGCGCCGCCTCGAGTGCCGCCTGCCACCCGGGACCGGGGATGTCGAGGGCCGCGCGCAGCTCGGCGAGCACGGCGGGGGCGGGGCGCAGGAACACCTCGGGCTTCACCCGCGCGAGCGTGGAGTAGTAGGCGGCAATGACATCGCGGTGAAGCAGGGGCCACACGTCGTGGTCGAAGCCGGGCTGGATGCCCGCGGCTGCGAAAGCACCAAGCGCCTCGAGGGTGCAGTACCGGAGGGTGACGCTGCGCGGCACGTACGAGTCGATGACGGCCTTCGCCCGGTAGGGAACACCCCTGCGGGAGGCGGCGATGAGGCGCGGTTCCTTCCCGGACGGGATGTAGCTCAGGCGCCCGTCGGGGCCCTCGGTGAACCTGCCGCCGCGGCCTTCGGACAGCTGGATCATGACGTCGAAGAAGTTAAGCCCCAGCCCCCGGACGAGCACGTCCTTGCCGGCCGGAAGGCGTTTCCAATCGAGGTCGCCGGGGACGGCCGGCGGCCAGTACTGGAGTCCGTGCCGGGCCGCGCCGTCCTGGAGTTCGCTCTGTTCCGGGCTGAGCCGGGCCGGCAGGTGCCCCAGGGCGAGGACGACGCCGTCGGCGCTGAGCCGGGTTCCCCCGCCGAGGGTCAGGTCCCAGCGCGGGCCGGTCCGGGTGAGCGCAAGCACTTCATCGGCGTGGTGGACCACCCGTACGCCCTCGCCCGGATCCGCCGCGAGTGCCGCGTAGACCCAGGCGAGGTACCTGCCGTACAGCGCCCGGCTGGGGAAGTCGGCACTGCCGAGGCGTGCGGCCTCGGCCGTCTCATCGGCGGTCAAGCCGTCGATGGCTCCGGCGGCCGCCGCTTTCCGCCACTTCTCGAAGTCGAAAGGGACACGTGAGGCAGGGACCTCGCGCGCGGCACCGCGGACGGGAACCACAGTTGGGTAAAGGGCGGGGGTGTTCATGAGGAAAAGCCGCGACTGGTCGGTGCGCCAGACATGGCCGGGCCCGGGCGGGAACGGATCGATCACGTGGATGGTCAGCTTGCCGGAGGGCACCGGCTCGGCACGCCACCGGGCGATCAGCCGCTCCACGACGGAGGTGCCGCGCGGCCCGCCGCCGATAACGGCAACCTCTGCGCCCTCCATGGTGATCATCCGCCAAGCTTATCGAACGTGCACGGACCGCCTGCACCCGCTGCCGGGCCGGGCCTGCATAGGATGGCCCAATGAACAGCACTCCGGCACCGCACTCGGACGCCCCCGACGACGAATTCCTCTGGCTCGAAGACATCTACGGGGACAAGCCGCTCGACTGGGTCCGGTCGCACAACGCCGTCACCGAGGACCGGCTCATCACGCCGGAGTTGCTTAAGCTCGAGCAGGACATCCTCGCGGTGCTCGACTCCACCGAGCGTATTCCCCTGGTGGGCAAGCGCGGGAACCACTACTACAACTTCTGGCGCGACGCCGCCAACCCGAAGGGGCTATGGCGCCGCACCACGTGGGACAGCTACAACTCACCCGAACCGGAATGGGAGGTGCTGCTCGATGTCGACGCCCTCAGCCGGGCCGAAGGCGTTGACTGGGTCTGGGGTGGGTCAATGTTCCTGCGTCCACCCGAGGGCGAACCGTACCGGCGGGCCCTGGTGGCTCTCTCCCCCGACGGCGGCGACGCGTCCCGGTACCGGGAGTACGACGTCGACTCCCTTACCTTCGTGGCGGACGGCTTCGACATCCCCACGGCGAAGAGCCGGATCAGCTGGGCCGGGCCCGATGCCCTGCACGTCGCCACCGACTTCGGGCCGGGATCGATGACCTCGAGCTCCTACCCCCGCACCGTCCGTACCGTGCGCCGCGGCGAAAGCCTCGAAGACGCCCCGCTGTACTTCGAGATACCCGAAGAGCACATGATGGCGGTTGTCGTCCACGACTCCACCCCCGGCTTCGAGCGCGACATCGCGGTCGACACGATCGACTTCTATTCACGGCGCACCCACCTGCGCAATAGTGACGCGTGGGTGCAGCTCGATGTGCCAGACGACGTCGATGTTTCCCTCCACCGGGAGTGGATCGCTTTGCGCCCGCGCACCGACTGGGCCGTCGGCGGAGCCGTTCACCAGGGCGGATCCCTCCTGGTGATGCCGCTCGAGGCCTTCCTTGCCGGAGACCGCGCCTTCACCACGATCTTCGCCCCGGACCCGGCGACCTCCCTCCAGTCCTGGAGCTGGACACGGAACTACCTGCTGGTGAACCTCCTTCGCGATGTCTCATCGGAGATCCTCGTGCTCGACCCGGCCGACGGCTGGTCCGCTTCCCCCCTTGGCGCCCCCGGCCTGTCCACCGTCGACGCCTATGCGGTTGACGACGAAGACGAGGACGCCGGCGACGACTACTGGCTGATCGCTACCGGTTTCCTGACCCCGTCGACGCTGCACCGGGGCGCGATCGGTGCCGGGAGCGGCCCGGTGAAGGCCGCTCCGTCCTTCTTCGACGAGGACCGGTTCGCGGTGGAGCAGCACTTCGCCGTCTCCAAGGACGGGACGCGCGTGCCCTACTTCCAGGTGGCGGCCAAGGACCTGCGGCTCGACGGCGGCAACCCGACCCTCCTGTCCGGGTACGGCGGCTTCGAGCACGCCCTGACCCCCGCGTACAGCGGCGTGATCGGGCGCGGCTGGCTCGAGCGCACCACCGAGGACGGCCGCCACGGGGTCTACGTCCTGGCGAACATCCGCGGCGGCGGGGAGTACGGCCCGGGCTGGCACCGGGCCGCGCTCCAGGAGAACCGTCACCGCGCCTTCGAGGACTTCGCGGCCGTCGCCGAAGACCTCGTGGCCCGTGGCGTCACCCGACCGGAGCTGCTTGCCGCTTCGGGGCGCAGCAACGGCGGCCTCCTCGTGGGAAACATGCTGACGAACTACCCCGAGCTCTTCGGCGCGATCTCCTGCGGTGTCCCGCTGCTGGACATGCGCCGCTACACCAAGCTCTCTGCGGGCTACTCCTGGATCGCCGAGTACGGTGACCCGGACAAGCCCGAAGAGTGGGAGTTCGTCCGCACGTTCTCCCCGTACCATCTGCTGCGCGAGGGCGTCGCCTACCCGAAGACCCTGATCTGGACCGCGACGAGTGATGACCGGGTGGGGCCGGTCCAGGCGCGGAAGATGGCGGCGCGCATGGAGGCGATGGGAGTGAAGAACGTCTGGTTCCACGAGGCGCTCGAGGGCGGCCACGCCGGTGCCTCCGACAACCGGCAGGCGGCGCGGATGCACGTGATGACCTTCGAGTTCCTGTGGAAGGCACTGACTGGCGTCCTGTAACCGGGGGCGTCAACGGTTTTGCTCTTGTGTGCCCTTCTGGGTAACCTTGGGTGGCTAGCAATAGCCATTGGAGACGTGCCAGAGCGGCCGAATGGGCTTCACTGCTAATGAAGTGTGGGCCTAAAGCCTACCGGGGGTTCAAATCCCCCCGTCTCCGCGTCAAGACCCCCTAGCGATAGGGGGTCTTTTTGCGTTGCGGGTCCGGAATGCAACCCGCAACGCACGGCTCAGGCCCGCAGCGCCAGGGTGAAGGGAAGCACCGATTCCGCCCCCGCCTTGCGCAGCGCCCTTCCCGCAACCGTGATTGTCCACCGGCTGTCGGCAAGATCATCGACAAGCAGCACCGGTCCCGGATTGGCAGCGAACCACGCCGCTCCCTCCTCGGGGACCTGGAAGCGGTCCCACACGGAGGCGAGCCGGAACGCGCTGTTCCCGCCCGGCTGCCCCTCCGGCCACCCGTGCGGAAGGTTGAGGGCGCCGAGGTGGGGTATGCGGCCGATGCCGGCAAGGGCCTGGGCGAGGGACGCGATCAGGGCCGGGCGCCGGCGCGAGGGCATCGACACAACGGCAACCGGCCGGGTTTCCCAGTTCCACTGGGCCAGCACCTTCACGCAGGCCTCGACGACGTTCGGCTCAAGGGGTGCGTCGGGCGCGGTCTCGGCGAGCAGTTCGCGCAGGACCGAACCCCAGCCAAGGTCGGTCATCCGTGCCAGCGCCCTGCCCGGGGCCGAGATCTCGTCGGGCTTCAGCTTTCCCTTCACCGGCACGCCGAGCTTGTCCATACCCGAGGGCCACTGGCCGCGCGGTTCAAGCTCGACGCCCACCCGGCTCAGCGCCTGCTGGGCGCTGTCGGAGGCTTCGTGGGCGACGTCGTCGGAGTACCACGCTCCGGCGCAGTTGTCGCAGCGTCCGCAGGGGGCTGCGGCGGGGTCGTCGAGGGCGTGAGCGAGGAACTCCATGCGGCAGCCGGCCGTGTTTTCGTAGTCGAGCATCGCCCGCTGCTCGGCGACGCGCGCCTTCCGGATCCGGCCGTAGCGGTCGGCGTCGTAGGTCCACGGATTTCCCGTGCTCTCCCACCCGCCGGTGACCTTGCGGACGGCACCGTCGACGTCGAGGACCTTGAGCAGGAGCTCAAGGGGTGAGCGTTTCAGGTTGACCCGGGCCTCGAGCGCCGGGGTGGAGAGGACGGTGCCGGGTTCGAGGGCTTCGAGGACGCGGTGCGCGGCGTCTTCCGAGGGCATCGAGGCGGTGGCGAAGTATTCCCAGATGTCACGGGCCTCGGGGCCGGGAAGCAGCAGCACGTCGGCGTTGGGCGTGCCGCGTCCGGCGCGGCCCACCTGCTGGTAGTAGGCCACCGGCGACGACGGCGCTCCGAGGTGAACAACGAACCCCAGGTCGGGCTTGTCGAAGCCCATGCCCAGCGCGCTTGTCGCGATGAGCGCCTTGACCTCGTTGGCTTTGAGCGCCGCCTCGGCCGCCTCGCGGTCGGCAGGGTCGGTGCGTCCGGTATAGGCGCGCACCGGATGCCCGTGCTCGCGCAGCAGGCGCGCGGTGTCTTCAGCGGCCGAAACGGTCAGGGCGTAGATGATGCCGCTGCCGGGCAGCGAGTCGAGGTGGGTCAGCAGCCAGGCGAGCCGGGAGCGGGCGCTGGGCAGCCGGAGGACCCCGAGGCGCAGCGAATCGCGGGCAAGCTTGCCCCGCAGTGTGAAGACGTCGGTGCCCCCTGTGCCAAGCTGCTCCTCGACGTCGCGGACAACACGGGCGTTGGCCGTGGCCGTCGTGGCAAGGACCGGCACCCCACCCGGGAGGGAACGGATAAGTTCGCGCAGCCGCCGGTAGTCGGGGCGGAAGTCGTGGCCCCAGTCGGAGATGCAGTGCGCTTCGTCGATCACCAGCAGGCCGGTCCTGCGCATCAGTTCCGGCAGCTGGTGTTCCCGGAAGGCTGGATTGTTGAGGCGCTCCGGCGAGACGAGCAGGACGTCGACCTCGTTTGCCTCGAGCCGGGCCGTCACTTCCTGCCACTCGGTCTGGTTCGCCGAGTTGATCGCCTCGGCCCGCACCCCTGCGCGGGCGGCCGCGGCGACCTGGTCGCGCATCAGCGCCAGCAGCGGCGAAACGATAAGGGTTGGGCCCGCTCCCCGCGAACGCAGCAGCAGGCTCGCGACGAAGTACACCGCCGATTTCCCCCACCCGGTCCGCTGCACCACGAGGGCGCGCCGACCGCCCTCGACCAACGCTTCGATCGCCTCGTACTGCCCGTCGTGGAAACGCGCATCCTCCCTGCCGACGAGGGTGCGGAGGATTGCTGTTGCCTGATCACTGAGGGTGGTTGTCTCGGCCATGCACCCCAGTATCCCAGCCGGCACCCCCTCTTTCCGGGCCGGGGCCCCTTTGGGGATATCCCACGGCATGCACAATGGGGGAGACAAAGGCCGGGGAGCCAGAGATAGACTGCGAGCGTGAACAGTACCTATGATCTCTCTGCATCGTTCAAGGCCTACGACGTACGCGGCATCGTGGGTGAGACAATCACCGTCGAGACCGTGACGGCGGTTGGGGCGGCTTTCGTCGATTCGCTTGGCCTCGCAGGGCAGACGGTCCTCGTCGGCGGCGACATGAGGCCCTCCTCGCCCGAGTTCTCCAAGGCGTTCGCGAAGGGCGCCACCCGCCGGGGAGCGGACGTGGTGCTGCTCGACCTCATCTCGACCGATGAGCTGTACTTCGCCAGCGGAACCCTCAACGCCGCCGGCGTGACCTTCACGGCAAGCCACAACCCGGCCGAGTACAACGGGATGAAGCTCACGCGCCCGGGCGCGGTTCCGGTCTCCTCCGAAACCGGCCTCAAGGAAATCCAGTCCCTTGCCGAGCAATACCTGGAGCGCGGCTTCATTGCCTCGGTTGGCCGGCCAGGACAGATCAGCGTGCTCGACGTCCTCGAGGACTACTCCCGCTTCCTGCGTGCCCAGGTCGACCTCTCGGCGTCGCGGCCGCTCAAGATCGTCGTCGACGCCGGCAACGGCATGGCCGGGCTGACCACCCCTGCGGTGCTGGGCGACCGCCTGCTGCCTGCCCTGCCCTTCGAGATCGTTCCCCTGTACTTCGAGCTTGACGGCTCGTTCCCCAACCACCCTGCCAACCCGCTTGAGCCGGAGAACCTGCGCGACCTCCAGGCAGCGGTTGTCGCCCATGGAGCGGACATCGGCATCGCGTTCGACGGCGACGCCGACCGCTGCTTCATCATCGACGAACAGGGCGATCCCGTCTCCCCCAGTGCCATCACGGCGATGGTCGCCCGGCGCGAAATCGCCCGCGCCCAGGCCGCGGGCGAGGAGAAACCGGTGATCATCCACAACCTGATCACCTCCCGTGCGGTGCCCGAACTCGTCACCCGCTCCGGTGGCCGGCCGGTCCGGACCCGCGTCGGCCATTCCTTCATCAAGGCGGTCATGGCCGATGAGGGCGCGGTCTTCGGCGGCGAACACTCGGCCCACTACTACTTCAGGGATTTCTGGAACGCCGACACCGGGATGCTCGCCGCGATGCACGTGCTCGCCGCGCTCGGCGAGCAGGATGGTCCGCTGTCGGATCTTGGCCGCGAGTACGAGCCGTACTTCTCCTCGGGCGAGGTCAACTCAAGGGTTGCCGACGTGCCGGCCGCGGTGTCCCGCGTGCGTGAGGAATTCGAAGTCGACGGCGTCTCAATCGACCGGCTCGACGGGGAAACCTTCACCGCGGACAACGGCGACTGGTGGTTCAACCTCCGGCCTTCGAACACCGAGCCGTACCTGCGCCTCAACGCCGAAGCGGTGAACCCGCAGACCCTGAAGGAAATCGTGGACCGGGTCCTGGCGCTGGTGCGCCAGTAACTCTCCGGCACATCTGCCTTGGGGCCGCGCGTGCTCCCCTAGGATGGTCGAATGAAAACGGGGCTCGAACGCGTTCAGACCGATGCCGCGGCGCGCGGCATCCCGGTGGAGTTCATCGCCCGCTCGGATATTGACCCAAACACGGCCGACCGGTCGAACTTCGTGAAGTCAATGGTCGTCAAACGCCACGACGGAACGTTCCTGTTTGCCCTCATCCCCGTCACCCGCAAGATCTCCTGGCCCAAGCTCCGCACGGTCGTGGGGGTGAACAAGCTGGTGCTGCCCGAGGCCTCAACCGCGTTCGAGGCAACCGGCCATGTGCGGGGCACCATCACCCCGCTCGGCAGCACCACGCCGTGGCCGGTGTTCATTGATGAACGCCTCGCTGGCCGCCGCATCGGCATGGGCAGCGGGGCTCTCGACACGGCTGTGTTCCTCGACGCCGATACCCTCATCCGCAAGCTCACGGCGACAGTCGCCGACATCTCCGACTAGCACGCAGGAAGACGGGCGGCCCCGCCTACGAAGGGCCACCCGCCTTCCGGCCCTAAGGCCGGTTCACACGCTCAGTTCAGCTGCTTGGCGCTCAACCGGCCGTGAAACTCAACCAACAGTGAAACGCTCCTTGAGTTCGTTGAGCTGCCCGCGGAGTTCCTCGGGAAGGGATTCGCCGAACTGCTCGTACCACTGCTCGATTCCCTCAAGCTCGGCTGCCCATTCAGCGGAATCGACGTGCACCGCGGCTTCAACCTCGGCCGGGGTCATGTCGAGGCCGGTGAGGTCGAGGGCATCCGGGGTCGGGACGAAGCCGATGGGTGTCTCCACGGCGTCGGCGGTTCCCTCGATGCGCTCGACAACCCACTTCAGGACACGCGAGTTGTCACCGAATCCCGGCCACGCGAACCCGCCGTCGGCGGTGCGCCGGAACCAGTTCACGAGGAAGATCTTCGGCAGCCGCTCCTGGTTCGCCTTTGAACTCAGGGCGATCCAGTGCTTGAGGTAGTCCCCGGCGTCGTAGCCGATGAACGGCAGCATCGCCATAGGGTCCCGGCGCACCCGCCCGATCTGCCCGGCCGCCGCTGCGGTCGTCTCCGAGGAGAGGGTTGAGCCCATGAAGATGCCGTTCGCCCAGTTGCGGGACTGCGTCACAAGCGGCACCGTGGTCTTGCGGCGCCCGCCGAACAGGATGGCCGAGAGTTCGACGCCGTCGGGTCGATAGTATTCCTCGGCGAGCATATCGATCTGGTCGATCGGCGTGCAGAACCGGGCGTTCGGGTGCGCGGCAGGTTCCCCCGACTCGGGGGTCCACTCGTTGCCCCGCCAGTCAGTGAGGTGGGCGGGCACTTCCTTGGTCATTCCCTCCCACCACACGCCGCCGTCGTCAGTCAGGGCGACATTGGTGAAGATCGAGTTTCCCTTGGCGATGGCGCGCATTGCGTTCGGGTTCGTCTCCCAGCCGGTTCCAGGAGCCACACCGAACAGGCCCGATTCGGGGTTGACCGCGCGCAGCTCACCCTCCTTCCCGAAGCGCATCCAGGTGATGTCGTCGCCCAGGGTCTCGACCTTCCATCCTTCAATGGTCGGGTCAAGGAGGGCAAGGTTGGTTTTTCCGCAGGCCGAGGGGAAGGCCGCGGAGAGGTAGTAGCTCTTCTGCTGGGGCGAGGTGAGCTTCAGGATCAGCATGTGCTCGGCGAGCCAGCCCTCGTCGCGGGCCATCACCGAGGCAATCCGCAGCGAGTAGCACTTCTTGCCGAGCAGCGCGTTGCCGCCATAACCGGAGCCGAAGGACCAGATGGAGCGTTCCTCGGGGAAGTGGACGATCCACTTATCGTCGTTGCAGGGCCACGGTACGTCCGCTTGGCCCGGCTCAAGGGGCGCGCCGAGGGAGTGGAGTGCGGGGACGAAGTCGGCGTCGAGTTCGGTCATCCGGTCGAGCACGTCGGTCCCGATGCGCGCCATGATGCGCATGGAGGCGACGACGTAGCCGCTGTCGGAGATTTCGACGCCGAACTTGGGATCCTCCGCGTCGAGGTGTCCCATGACGAATGGGATCACGTACATGGTCCTGCCGCGCATCGACCCGTTGAAGAGCAGGCGCAGCTTGTTCTTCATCTCCCCCGGATCCATCCAGTTGTTGGTGAAGCCGGCCGAACGCTCGTCCTCGGAGCAGATGAAGGTCTGCTCCTCGACACGGGCGACGTCCTTGGGGTCCGAAAACGCCGCGAAGGAGTTGGGGAAGGTTTCGGGATTGAGGCGGACCAGGGTGCCAGCCTCGACCAGCTCATCGGTCAGCGCCCGGTTTTCCTCTTCCGATCCATTGACCCAGTACACGCTGTCCGGCTGTGTAAGCGCCGCGACTTCCTCAACCCAGGCAAGCAGGCGAGCGTGGGTGGTGGGCGCTGTGCCGGCGGTTCCCACCGCGGCAGCAGGACTCTGGTCGGCCGTGCCGAAATTACCGTCAACCTTCTGGCGCACGGAATCTCCCATTACTGTTCCCTTCGTTGGGTGCATGGTGTGTATCGATGCTAAGGCGGCGGAACCGGGGCTCCGGCGGCTTTTTTGCCGTGTGGGGTGCGGCGTCTCGAGGGAAAACACTGCAACTGCACGGAATTGGCCCGGCCCTTGCTTCGTTTAAGTGACAAAGGTCACATAGACCGGTCTAGTTCACGTGGGGCCTTAGAGGCAATTAGGCGCAGATGCTTTTTGCCTGTAAAGTTGTCTACGGCCAAACGGCCCGCTGGTAAGACGGAAGGCGCAACGCCGGAAGAGCTTATTGGATGCGTGCGTAGCTCAACGGATAGAGCATCTGACTACGGATCAGAAGGTTGGGGGTTCGAATCCCTTCGCGCGCACATCGATGTGAAAGAGGCCCCGGTTCCGACCGGGGCCTTTTTTCTTTTCCGCTCCCGTCCGTGGACGGTGCTCCTTCGCCCGTGGACCCTGCTCCTCGTCGGTGGCGGACCGGCCAGCGCTGTGCGCCGAAGCGGATCGGCGGGCGCAGCCCGTAAAGTTCCGTTAACAAACCCCCGCGGTCGAGGAATTCGCCGCGGCTGCAGGCTTCGGTCCGGCCCGGCAGGGCCGCCGCCTCCCGGCGACGAATTCCCACGCCAGCGCGCAGATTCCCGCCACCTGCCGTGAACACCAGCGTCTCGGCACCCCCGGACCTCCCTTCCGTTCCCCGGTGCCCGGCCCAAGGACTCTTGCCCCGTTCCGGCGCAGGTGGAAAGCTCTGCACATGAGCGAAGCACGGGAAACCGATGTGATTGTGATCGGCGCAGGCGCCGCGGGCGAAAACGTGGCCGGACGGGTTGTGGCCGCGGGTTTGGAGGCGGTGCTTGTCGAATCGGAGCTTGTGGGAGGTGAATGCTCCTACTGGGCATGCATGCCCTCCAAGGCACTGCTGCGCTCCGGCTCGGTCCTCAACCGCGCACGTTCGGTTGCCGGCGCGCGCGAAGCCGTCACGGGCAAGCTCGACGTGCAGCAGGTCCTTGAGCGGCGGACCACAATGACGAACAACTGGGACGACGCTTCCCAGGTGAGCTGGGTCGACGGCGCGAAGATCAGCCTGGTGCGCGGCTCGGCCCGCATCAGCGCGGAGCGCGAGGTCGAGGTGACGAACGACGACGGCGTCACCCGCATCAGCGCCCGCCATGTGGTCGTCCTCGCAACCGGCTCAACGCCGAACGAGCCGCCGATCAAGGGGCTTGCCGGCCTCGACTACTGGGGCACCCGCGATGCGACCTCGGCGAAGGAAGTGCCGGAGCGCCTCGCAGTGCTCGGTGGCGGCGTCTCGGGAGTCGAGCTGTCCCAGGCCTTCGCGCGCCTTGGCTCGAAGGTGACAATCGTGGCGCGGCACCGGGTCCTGGGGAACTACCCGGCCGAAGCGGTTAAGTTGGTGGAGAAGGGACTGCGCCGGGACAACATCGAAATCCTCACCGACACCTCAACGGAGTCGGTCGAACTCGATCCCGACGGACGGTTCATCCTCACGGTCTCCGGAAACCGGCACGTCCGGGCGGACAAGCTCCTGGTCTCGACCGGGCGCACAGCGCACACCCGGGGACTGGGCTTGGAGGAACTGGGAATTGATCCCAAGACGTTGTCCTTCGACCAGACCGGGCGCGCTGTCGGCGCAGACTGGCTGTATGCGGTCGGTGACGCCGCTGCGAAGGTGCTGCTCACCCACCAGGGCAAGTACGAGGCCCGCGTCACCTCCGATGCCATTGTGGCGCGTGCAGCCGGTACGCTCGGCGACACGGCGCCCGAGTGGAGCAAATACACAGCCACGGCCGACCACTACGCCGTCCCCCAGGTGGTTTTCACCGATCCGGAGATCGCAATGGTCGGACGCACCGCGGAACAGGCACGCGCCGACGGCATCCGCACCTCCGAGACGTCGCTCCCCATCACCGTCGCGGGGAGCCAGATCCATTCGGACGATTACAAGGGGTGGGCCACAATGGTCGTTGACGAGGACCGGAAGGTCATCGTCGGCGTCGCCTTCGCCGGACCCGACGTCGCTGAACTGCTCCACTCGGCGACAATCGCGATCGTAGGGGAAGTGCCGCTCGACCGGCTCTGGCACGCAGTACCGCCGTACCCCACCGTCAGCGAGGTCTGGCTGCGCCTACTCGAGAAATACGGGCTCTAAGCCCTATGTACAACTAGGCCCACAACTAGGCCCTGCGCACGACGAAATCGGTGACGGCAGCATCCCGTCCGTCCAGTTCGGCCCAGTCGCGGTCGTGCCTGAGGACTGTGAGTCCGGCGGTGGGATAGTGGGTGGCCATCTCCATGACGGCGTCCTCGTCGGAGTCGACCGACGCCAGGCGCATGGCGAGGTCCTGGACGCCCGGCATGTGCCCGACGACGAGAAGGCTCGTGACCGTTGCCGGAACATTATTGATGATGGCGAGGATCTCCTCGGGGCGGGCCGCATACAGCCCCTCCTCGAGCTTTGGGGTTGGCGCCTTGTCCCCGAGCTCCTTGCACACCCACGTGGTCGTCTGCCGCGCGCGCAGCGCCGTGGAGCACAGGATCAGGTCCGGGACGGAGTCGTTGTCAACCATCCAGCGACCAGCGAGCGGGGCGTCGAGGTGCCCTCGGGTGCTCAGTGAGCGCTCATGGTCTGGCACTCCTGCCCGCCATTCGGCCTTCGCGTGGCGCAGCAGCATGAGCCGCTTGAGGTGATCGGTTGCCATGGGCTGAAGTCTATCGGCCCGGGAAGGCGTCCTAGATCGAGTACTCAGGTGCTGCCCACACCACAACTTCGGGGTGGTCGTAGAAGCGGTAGCCCTGCCCGCGTACTGTGCGCACGGTGTTGGCCAGGCGCCCGAGCTTGGAACGCAGCCTGCGGATGTGCACATCGATGGTGCGCTCGTTGGGCACCTCGTCGACGTTGCGCCACAGACCGCAGAGCAGTTCCTCGCGGCACACAGTCCGGGCCCCGTTCTCAACGAGGTAGTTCAGCAGCTCGAACTCCTTGAACGTGAGGTTCAGCGCTTCTCCGTCGAGGTGCACTTCACGGCGGGAGAGGTCGATGAGGACTCCGCTGGGGCGGGCCGCCGCACCGGGCTGGGGATGCTGGTGGTCCGTGCGGGGACGGCGCAGCACCGTCGGATCGCCGAGCGCGGCGCGGACGACGTCGATGTCGCTTCCGGGTGCGTCCGCCGGCGCGAGGGCCACTGCTGCGTGGCTTTCCGCCGTGGGAACGATCGAACGGACATAGGCCCGCACGTCCTGTGCCAGGCGAGACAGGGTGGTCCCGTTGGCAGCAGCGGTTTCCTCGTCGAGGGCTACGTAGAGTACGAAGCCCCGCGCGCTCGTGTCGCCGGAAACGGCCTGGGGACCGGGAATCCCGTTGGGCGTCACCACAGGAGTGGGCGCGGTGATTGGGTGCTTGGTGCCGCCGACGGACTGGAGGGGGCGGTGGGCAGGCGGGGCGAAGGATGGAGCAGCCGCCTGGGCGTAGGTAGAGTGCCCCTGCCCGTACTGCGGCCTGAGGGCACTGCCGCCACGGTTCTGGGGAGTGCGCAGGGATATATGGACGTAGCCCGATGGAACTGACATGAAAACGACCTCAATGTGATTCGCCGTATTGACGGCGCGAATGCTGGGGCGCCCGGTCTGAACGAGATCTAAGTGGTTCCCGTCGGCGATCCGGGGAATGCGTATTTAGGTTGGGGTAGAACCGTTACGCGTGCATTCGACAACTGCGGAATCCCACGCGGTGCGCGGGGCCCGCGGCGAGAGCTGCGGCTGCAGATGCTCCTGAGTTGGTGTTCACGCTCCAAATTATTGCACGCAATAATCCCTTACTCGCAAGTAACAAGGAACTCAACATTCGTGGAGTACGTTACGCTCGCGCG
The DNA here is from genome assembly GCF_058269175.1 of Arthrobacter sp. TJ-254. Lineage (NCBI taxonomy): Bacteria > Bacillati > Actinomycetota > Actinomycetes > Micrococcales > Micrococcaceae > Arthrobacter > Arthrobacter sp. TJ-254. The sequence goes on from NZ_JBZCNF010000004.1 coordinate 56,094, forward strand.
CCGCGATCAGCCGACGATCCCGTAGAGCCTGTCACCGGCGTCGCCCAGGCCGGGCACAATGTAGGACTTTTCGTTCAATCGCTCGTCGATCGAGGCGAGTACGATCGTCACGTTTTTGCCCTCGAGTTCCTCCTGCAGGGCCGCGAGACCCTCGGGAGCGGCGAGGAGGCAGATGCAGGTCACGTCGGCCGCTCCGCGCTTGAACAGGAACTTGATTGCCTCGCGCAGCGTCCCACCCGTGGCGAGCATGGGGTCGAGTACGAATACCTGCCGCCCGGTCAGGTCATCGGGTAGCCGCTCGGCGTAGGTGATTGCCTCGAACGTCTCCTCGTTCCGTGCCATGCCGAGGAACCCGACCTCGGCCGTCGGCACAAGGCGCGTCATGCCCTCGAGCATGCCCAGGCCCGCCCTGAGGATCGGCACAACCAGCGGCGTGGGCTTGACCAGTCCGGTGCCTTCGGCGCTGGTGACGGGTGTTTCTACGGTCACCTTCTCCACTCGAACGTCACGGGTCGCTTCGTAGGCGAGCAGGGTGACAAGTTCTTCGGTCAGCATGCGGAACCCCGGAGAGGACGTCCGCTTGTCCCGGAGAACGGTCAATTTGTGGGCAACAAGGGGATGGTCGACTACCAGTACGCGCATAGGTCAAAAGTACCATTGGGATCATGACCCCTTCCCTTCCCGGATCCGCTTCCGCCCACGAGCGGTGGATGGGCCTGGCGCTTGAGGCCGCAGCCCGCACGGGCGCCAGCGGCGATGTACCGATCGGCGCCGTCGTGGTGGGGCCCGGCGGCGAGGTACTCGGCACCGGGTGGAACCAGCGGGAGGAATTCGGAGATCCGACCGCCCACGCGGAGGTTCAGGCGATCCGGCAGGCCGCAGCAGTGCTGGGCGGCTGGCGGCTGGAGGGGTGCACCCTGGTTGTCACCCTCGAGCCGTGCGCCATGTGCGCCGGCGCTTCGGTGCTCGCCCGGATTCCTCGGGTGGTCTTCGGTGCATGGGATCCCAAGGCGGGAGCGTCAGGTTCGGTGTTCGACGTGCTGCGGGAACGCCGGTTGAACCACTGGACCGAGGTGTTCCCCGGAGTCCGCGAGGCCGAGTGTGCGGCCCTGCTCAAGGACTTTTTCGCAAGCCACCGAACGGGTTCCGCCCCCGCACTGTGATGCCTAGGCTTGATGGACAGGCACCTCCAAGAAGCCCTCCGAGAAGCAAGGAGCACCGATGGATACCCAGCAGGACGGCATGCAGGAACTGAGGAAGATCCTGGACAAGGCGGACATCGCGATCCTCACCACAACGAACCTGCAGGGCCAGCTCGTCAGCCGCCCGCTGGCGGTGCATGGGAAGGACTTCGACGGCGACCTGTGGTTCTTCACCGAGGACCCCTCACCCAAGGCGGACGAAATCCGGGCCAACCCGCAGGTGAACGTGTCGATCAGCACCGGGAAGGGCTACCTCTCGATCGCAGGCACCGCCACCCTCAGCCGCGACCAGGCGAAGATCGACGAGCTCTGGGGTCCGTCGGTTTCGGCATGGTTCGAGAACGGCAGGGACGATCCGGCCGTCTCCCTCATCAAAGTGGACGCGCATTCGGCGGAGTACTGGTCGATGGACTCCCCCCGGGTCGTGTCCGTCGTCAAAACGGTGAAGGGCCTCGTCACAGGGCACAAGCCGGACCCAGGGAAGAACGAGGTCATCGAGCTCTGAAGGCCCGGATTCGGGGGTTCGCGGACGCCGGCCGGAGCCCGTTTGGGCACTGGGCGCCAAACCCGGTAAAGTAGCGGCGTTGGTGACGTGTCCGAGCGGCCGAAGGTGCAACACTCGAAATGTTGTTTGGTGTAAAAGCCAACGTGGGTTCAAATCCCACCGTCACCGCCAACTGAAAAGGCCCCTACTCCCCCGCTGTTGCTGGGAAGTAGGGGCCTTCGCTTTGCCCAGCGGTGTCTCATTGGCAAAGAATTGGCAAAACTCTTCGCGAGACATGCTTCCGCACCGGGTCACGAAGCGGGCGCAGGCAGAGTTCAAGCGACCCGCGCTGGGGGGCGGCTGCCCTCAGGACATGCTGTCCCCGGTGCCGGGAAACAAGTCGAGGAATTCCTGCGCGCGCCCCTATCACCGTCGAGGATGGCTGAACCTGATTCGATGGATCGGCCCAGGGGAGAACCTGCGAAACAGACGGTGTACTCGGTCGGCTCTCGGCACCCCAGACAGTGTCCTTCTAGCGCTGACCAGTATTTTTAAGGCTTGTGGTGTTGCAAGCTGGCATTCCAAGCGTCCGGTAGGGCGGTGATCGACCAGGACGGCCGCAGCACGCGGCTGGATCCCTGCGATCTGGTGCTCTGTGACACCTCACGCCCCTACGAGCTCACGTTTCCCGGTGACCATCGCTTGATCGTCATCGGTGTCCCGCGACACATGGTGGCGGCACCTCGTGGGGTGATGAAGCTGGCGACGGCACGACGGCTGCCGACGAGCGGAGGCACCGCACGGATGGTGGCCGCCTTCCTCAGCTCCATGCCCGAAGGAATCGGCTCGACCGGCGTCCCGGACGGTGGCGACCGGCTGGCAGGTGTGCTGGCAGACCTTCTGGGTCTTGTCCTCGGGGAGCTCGGCGCCGGGCCCATCGACCTGCCCATCCCAATGGTCGACCGCCTGCTCGCCTACTGTGATGCCAACCTCTCGGATCCCGGACTGACCGCCACGAGTCTCGCCCAGGCGCATCGAATCTCGCCCCGCTACCTTCACAAGGTCTTCACCCAGCTGGATCAGACGCCCGCGGCGTACATTCGCAAGCGCCGTCTGGAAGGCATCCGTCGTGCTTTCGTCAACCCGACTCTGGCGCCAGCATCGCTGCGAGCCATGGGCTGACCGACGCCCCTCACTTCAACCGGCTCTTCCGGGCAACATACGGCTGCACGCCCGGTGAGTACCGCAGCTCGACGGCGGAGCCGCACGGACTGCTGAGGACGGGCTGATCCCTGGTTCGGGGTCACGAGCGATGCGTCCGCCACGGCTGATCCCGAGCCGCTCCAACGCGGGTCGTTCAGCGCGGGGGAGCTCGCAGTCGAGCCGATCTACGTCGCCCTGACGGATGCGGGATGCGGAGTTGGTCGACGCCCTGAAGGACAGCCCGCTCGGGACCAGCAGCGGTCGTGCGACCGCTGCTGGTCCGGAGGTTGAGGCAGTCAGGGACGACCGCCTCGCGCTGTTCGTCGATCACGCGTCAGGCAGCGGAGTCCCACGAGTCGCTCAAGGCCGCGCGGTAGAGGTCCCGCATCTCATCGGGTGTCGGAACTCGAGGGTTCAGTCCAGGCCCTCCAGTCAGGAAGGCCTGCTCGACCATCGAGTCCAGGATCCCCAGGTAGCGCTCCTTGTCCACGCCATACTCCTGCAACGACGGCAGATCGAGATCGCGGTTCAGCGCACGCAGCGCCCGGCCGATCCCTGCTGCCGCCTCCTCGTCACCGACGGTCGAGTCCGCGAAGCCGAGGGCGCGCGCTGCGGTCGCGTACCGAGCGACCGACGCCTCGGCGGACCACTCATGCACTGTCGGCGCGAACATTCCGTTGGAGACGCCATGCTGGATGTGGAACAGCCCACCGACCGGCGCCGTCATGCCATGGACCAGGGTGACGCCGGCGCTGGTGAATGCGTAGCCAGCCTGCGTCGCGCCGACCATCATCCGCTCACGCACAGCCCGGTTCGTTGGCTCTCGCACGGCAGTTCGCAAGGACGGCCCGATCAGCGCCAGGGCGCTCAGCGCCATGGCATCGCTGAACGGGTTGGCGCCCGTCGAGGTGTAGGCCTCGAGTGCATGCGAGAGCGCGTCGATGCCCGTCGACGCGGTCAGCTTGGCGGGCATGCCGAGCGAGAACTCGTAGTCGATGAGCGCGACCTGCGGAACACACGCCTGGCCCAGGTAGACCAGTTTCTCACCGGATGCGGAGTCCTTGAGGATGCACGCGTTGGTGACCTCGGAGCCCGAGCCGGCAGTCGTCGGGACGCAGATGATCGGCATCACCGAGCCATCGGGTGTGTTGGGAACGACATGGTCGGCATACGTCCCGCCGTACGCCTCGATGATGGCCAGCGCCTTGGCGGAGTCCATCGAACTGCCGCCACCGAAGGCGATGAGACCGTCGTAGGTCCCGTCCGCATAGTGGGCCCGCAGTGCGTCGATGGAGTCGGTCGTCGGCTCAGGGACCGTCTGGCTGAACACCCCGTACTGGATGCCTGCGGCGTCGAGGGGGCCGGTGAGTCGCTTCAGCAACGGGCTTGCGGCCATGAACGCATCGGTCACGATCAACGGTCGGGCGACTCCGACCGCGGCGCAGATGTCCGCGATCCGGTCGCTGGCCCCTTGGCCGAACTCGACCAGCTCGGGGGATCTGAAGGTGGTGAGCATCTCTTGCTACCTTTCTCGGTGACATTGCGGCTCGAGACACCTGGTTCAGGCGCTCGGTTCTTTTGCGCAGTGGAGTGCCAACCGCCACTTGGCATGCTCAAGCGCCGCTGAGCAGGGTGCACCCTCTCGGGGCTACAGCTAATCCCGGGGCTGGGCGACGGCGTCGGTGGCGGGGGCGGCAGTGAGCGCGAGAGTCGGGCCTTTCGGTCAGGCCGCGTGGGTGAGGACGGCCTTGGCGGTGCCGCCTGTCTTCACATCGGCGACGGCGGTGTTGATGTCGGCCAGCGGGTAGGTGCTGATCATGCGGTCGAAGGGGAAGCGGCCCTGGCGGTGCAGGCCGAGCAGGCGGGGGATGAGGACACCGGGGGCCTGGTGTCCCATGACCGAGCCGGTGATGGTGCGGCCCTTGAGCAGTTCGAAGATGTTGGCGTGCAAGGTGGCGTCCAGGGCGGCGACACCGAGGATGGCGGCGGAGCCCAGGGGGGCGAGGGCGGCGATGGCGGTGTTCATCACCGCGACGACGCCCGTCGACTCGACGCTGTAGTCGACCCCGCGTCCGCCGGTCAGATCGGTGATGGCCTCGGTGGTGTCGGCGGTTACTGCGTCCACCAGGTCGGTGGCACCCAGCTCCTTGGCCAGTGCGAGGCGTTCGGGCTTGGTGTCCACGGCAATGACACGCGTGGCGCCGCAGGCGACGGCCGCCATCAGCGCGGAGAGTCCGACCGCTCCCACGCCGAAGACGGCGAGAGTGCTGCCTGCCTGGACCCGGAGGGAGTTGAAGACCGCTCCGGCGCCGGTGATGACGCCGCAGCCGAGAGGGGCCAGGGTCGCCAGCGGCACGTCGTCGTCCACCTTGATCAGGCCGCGCGGGTGGGCGAGGCCGTGGCTGGCGAAGGAGGACTGGCCGAAGAAGTGATCATGGACCGGCCCGGCACTGTCCGTGAGTCCGACCGAACCGTCCGCGCGGCGGGCCTCGAAGTTCAGCGGGACGTGTCGCTCGCAGTAGGCAGGCTGCCCGGCCAGGCAGTTGCGGCAGGTGCCGTCGGAGTCGAGGCTGAGCACGACCCGGTCGCCGGGCCGGAAGCCGGTGACCCCGGAGCCGACGGCCTCCACGACACCGGCACCCTCATGGCCGAGGACGACCGGGTGCGGGGTGGGCAGACGACCCGCGGCGGCTTCCAGGTCGGTCTGGCACAGGCCGGCCGCGGTGTAGCGGACGAGGACCTCATCCGGACGCGGGTCCTCCAGTTCCAGCCGCTCGATCGAGAAGCCGCGCTCTCCGATCCGGGCCACTGCTGCGGTGACGGTCGTGGGCATGGTCTTCTCGCCTTCTGCTCAATGGGTTCGCGGTGGTGAAGGTGCCGGTGCGTCGCATACGCGCTAAGCCGAGTTTGCAACGATCTGGCCCACGGTAACAAGGGTTTCGACGCTTATGACGTCCATGAGACGGTGAGGGTACTCGAGCGGATAGTGAGTGCACACGCTCTACGTCTGTTGGGTTGTCCCGAACCAGTCATACCCTCGGTCAGAGTCGTTCCCACCCCAGTCCTGCCATTGATGAGCGCCGAGCAAAAGTGGGCCAACGCCTGTTCCAGCCATGCAGCCCAAATTGCGACGCGCCCTACGGCCGCTTCACCCTCCAAGGACATTGAGGTGTACGTCCGGTTATCCGGCAATGCAGCACCTTCAATAGCCCTCTGGTCCATGATCACCCATCGTAGTCAGGCCCACGGAGAAAGGTGGCCAGCAGCAAGGCAGTCAGAGACGAGCGGGCCACAGCTCCTCCGACAGGTGTCTTGGAACCGGTCTTCCCAGCGGGGACGGTGGACGGTAAATAACGACCGTCTTGACCAGGTGCGTGAGCTGGCCGATCAGTGTACCGGGACCGAGGCGCCCACCCTTTTCTAACGCATCGAGTAGTGGCACTCCACCGGGGGCTACGAGAACGGTCTGATGGTCTCACACAACACAACGACGGTTATCGGCGCTCTGAAAACACGGGAATGGAAGTAGCTGCGAAGCTCTCGGCCGATACCTTTTCTCCGGCTTCGCCACAATTGCCAGAGAAGTGCACGATGTTTGCAGCAGCCCCCTGGAACGGGCACCGCGCGGTCATCGGAATGAGGCGCGAATCTCCTCAATGGCCAGCTCCGGGCTTTGCAGGTGGGCGTAGTGTCCCACATCAGGAAGAATACGGATGTTCGCGTTAATCCTTTGCGCGAACTCGATCCCCATTTCCTTCTTGATGAAGTTGTCCTTCTCGCCCCAGACGACTTTCACGGGCGTTTTGAGCTTGTCGATGTTCGCCTCAAGATAATCTTCATCTCGCGTAAAATGGGAGTAGTAGTGGTAGAAGGCGTCTGGCGGTGTCATTCCGCCATGGCTCCATGTGCGGTAGACGTCATCCTTGAACTCAGCCGAAGCCTCAAACTGCGCTTCTTTGGGAATACCTCCCTTCAAGGCGGTGTCGAGAAGCTCCGCACTGGTCCTGCTTTTGTAGCCGGCGAGCGTCGCACTTGCTGAGGGTTCCGACTTCAGACTTTGCAATCCGTCGTGCATGTACTGAGGCCTGTTGAACGGCGCGAAATCACCAACAATGATGGTCCTGGCGATCTGCGGATCGTCGAGAGCTGCTAGCAGGGCCGGGAGAGCTCCGATGTCGGTCGCATAGATCGTGAGCGTCGATGTCGCGATGTTCGCCTTCTTGATGTAGTCCTGCAGAACACGCGCATAATCTTTGGGCGAGTACGAAAACTTGTCGGCCGGGGGCCGCGATGAAAGACCATAGCCTGGCCAGTCGATGGCGTGGACTTCGTAGTCCGTGGACAGCGCCAGGGACATGTCTTTCCAGGCACACAGCGTCTCCGGAAATCCATGCAGGAGAAGCACAGTTCCCTTTGGCGTGGTGGTCTGCGCCACCATCCTTCTGAGCGTGATGTCTGGATCGACCTGGACGTACCCGAGTTCGAGTTTGTGATCCATTGCTTCAGTTCCTAACTTAGTTGAGGTATTGGTAGTGCAAGTTTGAGCTCAAGGTTTGGGCTCATGACATTGGCGGTGTCCCACCCACTGGACGGCGGGAGTTCTGTGCTTTTGTGGGTCATCCCTGCCAGCGACACACTCGTAATCGAGTCTGCTCAGAACCTATTCCCGGAGGTTCTTATGCCGGTCGTTTCCCAGCCGGTTGGACGGGCGTGGGCGGAACACGCAGCAGAAGCTGGCCCGCAACCCGTCGCGGCGAGTGACCTAGCGGAGACCGAGGAGGTCCTTGCTCCAGAAGGCCGCCATGACCATCAGAACGGCGAGGACGACGCCGCGGCGGTAGCGCGGTTGTTACTGGAATCTTCTGCCACATGGCACCCAGTGCAAACGCAGACTGGAACCTGGATAGCAGAAATTGGCGGCTTCGCGTGCCCCATAGTTTCCACCTCAGGTGGTCCTAGGTGAGCTGTTGAGGACCATGGAGGCGAGTTCTTTGGCGAGGCGGACCGCGTCCGGGTGGGTGTCCAGTTGGGAGTTGGCGACGGCCCCGTCGTAAAGCAGCCCGAGGCGGGCCGCCACATCGGCAGCGTCAGTGAATCCTGCTTCTTTGCCCAGGGCCAGAAGGGTATCGGCGAGCCAGTCCCGGAAAGTACGGAGGGCTTTGGCTTCTACGCTGCCAGGGAGGGCTTCGGCGTTTGCGTTGGCGAAGGCGCAGCCCCGGTAACCTGGGGCAGCAACCGCTTCGTTCAGGGCGTCGAAGATTGCCAGCAGTTTTTCGATTGGATCTTTCAGGCCTTGCTGGTGCCGGGCGATCCGGTCGCGTCGCCGCTGATCCCTGCCTTCAAGGTAGGCGGCCACCAAGTCGTCCTTGCCCGAGAAGTTGTAAAAAAGCGAGCCTTTGGCAACCCCCGCCTCTTCGATCACTTTGTCGATCCCGACCGTGTGGACACCCTCGGCGTAGAACAAGCGGTCAGCAGCCTCGAGGAGGCGCTGTCGTGCAGACGGACGCGTTGAAACCATACACCAAGACTATCAGACAGATCTGTCTAAAAATAGGTTGATTTTGCTAGACCGATCTGTCTAAATGGAGGACCCTGTTAGACCGATCTGTCCAAGGAGAATCCCGCGTTGCCCCGTCTACTAGCACCCAGCACTTCCTCTTTCGCCGGACTTACGGTGGTTTTCGCCGCGTTCTTTTTTGCTGCCGGTGCCCCCACACCGCTGCTCTCGCTCCGCCAGCAGGAGTGGGGCTTCTCGGCCAGCAGCCTGAGCATCGCCTTTGCCGTTTACGCGTTGGGCCTCCTAGCGGCGCTGCTGGTGGGCGGCTCCCTTTCCGACCACGTCGGCCGGCGCCCGGTCATGCTCGCCGCGCTGTATGGGGAGATTGTTTCAATGCTGGTGTTCCTGCTCGCACCCACAATTACCTGGGTGATTGTTGCCCGTGCCCTGCAAGGCCTGGCCACCGGTGTCGCCACCAGCGCCTTCAACGCCGCCATCAACGAGCACGCCCCGGCGAAACTGAAGAAGCTGGCCGGAGGCCTCGCCACAGCATCCGTTGCCGGCGGTCTCGGCATCGGTGCCCTGGTAACCGGCGCCGCCGTCCAGTTCACCCCGGACGCCAACAGGCTCATCTTCACGATCCTCGCCGGCGTCATGGTCGCGGGAGTAATTTTTCTGAGCTTCACCTCGGAAACAGCTGCGAAGCGTCCCGGCGCCCTTCGTTCACTCTGGCCACGCCTCGTCCTCCCGGCGAGCATCCGCACTGAGTTCTTCGCCGGCATCCCCGTGCACATCGCGGGCTGGATGTTCCCCGCCTTCTTCCTCGGGCTTTCCCCCGTGGTACTGCGGGTCCACTTCGGACTCGACGGCGGCCTGGTGGGCGGCTTGACCGCATCCGTTGGCCCATTCGCGGCAGCAGTATCCAGCTTCGTCTTCACCAAGCAGCCCGCCCGGCGCAGCACGGTGATCGGCATGATCCTTGTCTTCATCGGGATCGTCCTGGTACTTACAGGAATAAACGAAAGGTGGTTGGCCGCCGTCTGGATCGGAGCTGTCTTTGGAGGTTCCGGCTTCGGCGCTTCATTCGGCGGACAGGTCCGACTCATCGCCCCGCACATCCAACCGCACCAACGAGCCGGCGTCTTCTCCGGCGTCTACACCGCCGCTTACCTGGCATTCAGCATCCCGGTCATCATCGTCGGGCAGCTCGCACCGCTGGTAGGGCTGGTGACAACCGTGCAGTTCTATGCCCTCACCATTATGGCCTTCGCCGCACTTTCCATCCTTGTGCAGGCGCATCGGCTGCGGAAAGACATCCGCCTCCAACCCTCAGCAGCCAACTCCCCCGCCTGACATACCCAAGAGGGCAAGGGCGGGCTCCGGCACACGATCCCGCTCCCCACCGCGCGGGCGCTAGGTAGTCGACGTGTCGTCTAGCGGACTCGACCTAAAGCCGAGAGCAGTCAAACAACTAACCAAACGAGGTCTCCGGTCCACGCCCGCGCGATCGTGAGATAGCGGCGGTTAGGAAGCCGAATTATGCAGACTCAACAGTCTTGACGGCTTCCACCCCAGTTACATCAGGAGTTTTCAGCTGCGTTAGCTGGGCGCGAACGGTGAATCGGTTCCGTAAACCGAAGTCGTAGCGGTGGTGAAACCAGCCACATCAGGAAAAAGGTCTGCTTATCCCAAAACCGCCCCGTAGCAGGTTCCTCCACCGGCAGTTGGTCCCTCCCCTAGAGCGTTGATCCAACTCCCGGTTTTCCCGGGTTCCGGGGTTCCGCAAGACCCGCCCACAAGCCCTGGCTGGCAGTCCGTGCCCTGGTCAACCGACTACTGGAAGCTGCCACTTCTGAGTCCGTCCCCGGCCAGTTCTCCACGCGGGATCATCAAAAATTCGGTACGAGCAGCCCATGCCCGTGAATAACTGACCGTGGTGCATTTTGGTGCAGGAGTACCTGTGAGCAACTGTGCTTGCCCGTGAGCAAGATGGCTAGGATCGCTTATTTCTTGCGACTTTTGACGCAACACTCTGAGTCCGCAGGCCCTCAGAAATGGGTTCAAATCCCACCGTCACCGCCATGTAGCGAGGCCCTGCTTCCCCCTGTAAGGGAAGCAGGGCCTTTTGCTTTGACTCGTTGGTCGTCGGGGCGGCCGCCGAGTACAACTCGCTGCGGGCGGTTAGTGCTCCGCTTCCGCGGCAGCCTTTTTGGCGTCCTTCTCGGCGCGGACAGCTTCCGCCTCGTGCTGCTCCTCGGCCTTCTCCTGGTGAATGACCTCCGCAAGGAGCTTCTCCATCTCCTTAGCCACACCGGCGGCCGAGGCCGGGTTCTGGCCGGTCACCAACCGCTCATCCACCACGACCTTCTCCTCAAAGACATCAGCGGCGACGTGGGTGGCACCCTGTTCCTCGAGCCGGTCTGCCAACGAGAACGGGATGACCTTGTCCTTCCCTGCGGCAACCTCTTCCTCGTTGGTGAAGGCTGCCACCCTCCGGCCCTCGACGAGACGGAACCCGTTGTCCAGTTCCACGTTCACCAAACCGGCCGGTCCGTGGCAGACCGCTCCGACTACGCCGCCGGCGTTGTAGACGCTGGCCACCAGGTTCTGCAGGCCTTCGCTGTCAGGGAAATCCCACATGGTGCCATGGCCACCCACGAGGTAGACGGCGTCGTACTGGTCGGCATTGACGACGTCGACGCGGGCCGTGTTGTAGAGGCCGGCACGCGTGGTCTCGTCCTCCGTGAAGGCGACCTGAATTGGGTCATCCTTGTCTACCTCGTCGCGCGGAGGCTGGCCGCCTTTGATCGAGGCAAAGTCGACGAAATGCCCGGAATCCTTGAAGACCTTCCAGGGATGTGCAGCTTCGGCCACGTTGTAGCCGGTCTTCTCGCCGGTATCGCCGATCTCGGAAACGCTGGTCAGTACCATGAGGATTTTCTTCATGAAGTGCTCCTTTCGTCCAGCTTCCACCCTACGCCCCGCCCTATTCGGGCCCTCCATCCCGCGCCCCCACCCAATGAGGAGATCTGCGGGCAGGCCGCTGTCACGCCCGGCACAGGTCGACGTCGAGCTGCACCCACCCCGCCGGTCGGGTCTTCGCCTGCGGGCGTCTACTCGATTGCGCCCTGATAGATGGCGTCCTCGCCGGTCGAGGTTGGATCCACGATCTCCATCTGGATGATGTCCGCATCAGCAGCGGCGATGCCGTAGGCAAACTTTGCGGTTTGAGTTCCGCCGGCCGGGATTGTCGAGAGGACGTCCATGCCGATGCCCGTGTCTGAATCGACAACCGGCTGAACCGCTGTCCCGGAGGCACCGGCACGAACCGTTGGCAGATTCATCAGGCCGCCGTCCACTTCTGCCTCGCCGTTGTTGACCACGGTGATCTCGAAGACCGCATACTGGCCGTCGACTGCCCCTGCTGCACTACCGGAAGCGGCCTGGAAGCCCTGGGATTCAACGGTCACCTCCACACCCCCCTCGAAGGTCACAGTATCGCCGAACGCCACGCTCTGATTGGAGGGGACTTCCTCAATTGCGTCCTGGGTCGTAGGGGCCTCGCTCGGGGCCGTTCCTGCCGTGTCCGCCCCGCCACAGCCCGACAGCCCGAGCCCAATCAGAAGAGCGGCGGTAAGTGCGATGGAATTCTTCATGATTCCCCCCAAATTGGAGTCGCTGACCGGAACTTTGGCCGCGTACCTACACTCTAATTTCAGGGTCCGGCAGTTTCACCTAAATTACCTGACCGGCACCCACCGGCGGAGATGCCTGGGCCCCTGCACCCTGCGCTCAAGCGTCGGAAACTTCACCGAACTCCAGTCCCCGGGCTTCGGGAACAAAGAGTCCCTCGTTGGTGTTCTAGGGGATGAAAAGGCAGAAGCAGTCCCCAGCCAGGGATTGCCGGTGAGAGGCGTACCGCCCACCCCGCCCTTTCCCGAGCAAAAGGAGCAAGTTATGAAGGTTCGCAACTCGCTGAGGGCATTGAAGCAGATTCCCGGATCCCAGATCGTTCGCCGCCGCGGACGCACCTTCCTGATCAACAAGAAGGACAGCCGCGTCAAGGCTCGCCAGGGCTAGTCCCTCCAACACTTCCAGCTAACGCCAAGGGACCCCGCCGCACTGCGGCGGGGTCCCCTTTTTGCTGCCCCTTTTACTGCCCTCATTGCAGCTGGGCCGCCTACCGCCGGGCCGCCCGTCGCACCGCCGGGGCACCGGCCGCACGGAGCCGCCGGTGCGATTCCTCGGCGCTGACGTATTCCCCCACCGTGGCGAACGCCCCCAGGGATGCGACGGAATTGACGATGGTGTCCGGGTACACGTGCACCAGGTTGAATGCCTGGCCGCCGTCATGGCCGCGGGAGGCGCCGACCACAACGTTGAGGTCCTGTGTGTAGCAGGTGGCCGACGCCACCGACACCGGTATGCCGGCGAACATCGCACTCGAGGAGAAGTGGAGGTGGCCTGCAAGGATCAGGCGCACGTCGGTGCCCTGCACCACTTCTCCAAGGAGGTCCTGGCGGCGCAGCTCGGTGAGGATCGCAAGATTCTGGATCATCGGCATTGGCGGATGATGCATTGCAACGAGGGTGCCCTCGGCGGCAGGGCGGGAAAGCTCGGCGGCCAGCCACTCGAGCTGGCGGGCGGTCAGCTCGCCGTAGTGGTGTCCGGGAACCGATGTGTCAAGGACGATGATGCGCAGGCCGCCCAGCCAGTGAACACGGTCAAGCGGGGTCTCCTCCGGCCGCTCGCCGAGCAGGGCCCGGCGCAGGCTGGCCCGCTCGTCGTGGTTCCCCATCACCCAGATCAGCTGAGCTCCAAGTTCCTGCGCCACCGGTTCGACGAGGCGCCGCAGCCGCTCGTAGGCCGACGCCTCGCCCCGGTCCGCGAGGTCCCCGGTAAAGACCATCGCCTCGGGGCGGACCCCCGAGGCCACGGTCTCGCGGAGCAGCTGCGTGAGCCGGGCTTCGCTGTCAACGCCGCCGTAGAGCCGCCCCTCGCCGATGAAATGGGTGTCGCTCAGGTGCAGGATCAGATGTTCAGGGGCCGGATGCTCTGCTGATCCGGCCCCGCCCCGGCTGGCCTCCCCCTCGGCCATGATGGTCAGGCTGTCGCTTCTGCGGACTCGGCGATCCGTGTTTCCGCTGGAGCGAAGACCAGTTTCTCCATGAGGACGGCGATCCGGTCCCAGTGGTGCCGTTTCAGGAGGCGTTTCAGCTCGGGAGTGCCTTCCTCCCCGGCGCGGCCCGCGAGCCTGCGGCACGCCGCAGCGAACCCCTCGCCGTCGTCCTGCAGGTCGACAACGCCTTCGAAGTCGGCGACGACGTCGGGTACGCGCGTCGAGACAACGGGCAGGGCGCAGGCGAGGTATTCGAGCGTCTTCGTGGGGCTGATCGACCGGGTTGCCTCGTTGAGGGCAAAGGGCATCAGCGCGACGTCGAGGTTGGCCATCAGCCGCGGCAGGTCGGCATACTGCTGCTGGCCCAGGTAGCTGATGTTCGGTGCCTGGGGGAGGCTGGCCGGGTCGATCTTGCACACCGGCCCAATCATCTGGATGTCCCAGTCCGGCAGGAGCGCCGCGGCCTCCGCAATGAGGTCGAGGTCGAGCCGCTCGTCGAGAACACCGACGTAGCCGGCGACCGGGCGGTGCCTTTCGCGGTTGGCCCGCCGGGCTGCGGCCGCATAGTGCTCGGTCGAGACACCGCTTGGCACAAGGTGGGCGTCCTCGCGACCCTGCCGAACGACGGACCGGTGGAGGGAGCGGCCGCCGGCGAAGACGACGTCGGCCCGGCGGAGTGCCTGGCGCTGGCGCACGATCAGCTCGGGGGCTGCGTCCTTGAACGCCGCGAGGTCGTCCATGACGTCGTAGACGAGGGTGGTGGGCTGCAGGGCAAGCGCCACCTCCAGGGCGAGCGGCGTATAGATCCACACCACGCGTTCACCGGTCGGTTTACCCAGGAGCTTGGGGAGCTGCTCGATGTAGTCGGGAAGCACCTCGTCGAAGAACCCAACGTGTCTTCCCTGCTCGGGGATCTCGAGCCAGACCCGGGTAAGCCCGTCCTCCGTCTCCCGGGTGGCAAGGCGGTTCTCGGTCACCTCGACGCCGGCGGGCGTCAACGGCTCCTCGACGAACCAGGTGGTGCGCCCGGCGGTGCTGCCGATCCTCGATATGAGCTGCTGCGGCCGCTGCCAGACCCAATCCCACCGCAGGTGCGACAAAACAATGAGTTCACTTTGCATCGACGATCCTCAATTCCATTCGGGTAGTGGTACGGGGAAGGCTTGAGCCCTTGTCGGTCTCGGGAGGCTCCTGCCAGTCCCAATGCGACATTTGAGGGAAATATCCCTGAAGCCAGGTGTTGACCGGTTCGGCGAAACGGTAGGCGGGCAGGTCCGCCGCCCGGGCTCCGCCGGCGGCGAGCGCGTAGGAGACTGACATCACCGAACCTCGGCGGTCCATGGCCTCGTCGAGCCAGTACACGCCGACCGGGTCGATATGCCCGTCGCACCGGAAGAGAAGGGAGTCCCAGTCTGTCGAGTCGATGACCGGGAACCAGCACAAACCCTCAAGCTCGACGCCGCGCGCCTGCGCGGTCTCGCACTGCTCAAGAACGTACTTCAGCCAGGTGGCGCGGTCCGACGTGTGTCCCCGGACGTTGGTCTCGGTGAGGATGCACGGGAGGCCGTAGCGCTCCCAATACTGCTGGATCTGGTCGGCCAGGGGCAACGGTGACGGCGTGGGGGTCGACCCTCCCTCGATCGAGAAGTTCCACTGGCAGTGGGCGTAGTAGTCAAGGCCCAGCACGTCGACGAAGCCCGGCTCGAGGCCCTGCAGCCGTTCCCCGCCCACCGGGGCGAGGTCCCGGCCGAGCTGGCTGTCGGCGTCGTACCCCTTCCCGAGGAAGCTGTCGATTGCCAGGAAGCGGCGGTCGTTGGCCATATCGGCGTACCCCTGCCCTGAAGCATCGGAGCCCGTATGGAACTCGCAGGTGTCCACCCAGACGTGCCGCGCTCCCGGTAGGAGCTGCCGGTACATCCGGCTCGCTTCGGCGACGGCCGGAAGAACGTTGGCGAGCTGGTCGACAAATCCCTGCAGCCCGGAGTGGTAGGGCGGCCAGATGCCCTCGTGGCCGGTGAGGAAAAGGGTTGAGAAAGGCTCGTTGAAAAGGGTGTATTCCTCGACCCACGGGTAGCGGCGGGCGAAGGCTTCGGCATAGCGCAGGTAGGCCTCCCCAAAACGCGGATCAGCGAATCCGTCAGTCAGCCACGTCGGGTAGCTCGTGTGGTGGACCAGGTCGACGATGGGGCGGAACCCGTGCGCGCGTAGGTATCCGAGCACCTCATCGGTGCCGCTCCAGTCGAAGGTGCCTTCCACCTCTTCCACCCGGTGCCACCGGACGGGATACCGCAGACGGGTAATGCCGGCCCGGGCGAGGAGTCCGAGGTCGTCCTGCCACCGGAGGTCGTGCTCGGTGGTCTCGAAAATGTCCCGGTCGTGGGCGGGCAGGAAGGTGCTCTCAAAGCCGCCGATAATCTCGATCGGCTGGCCCGGTGGCGGGATGCTGGCCATGATCTCCTCCTGTCGGTGTTGTGCCGGTGGCGTGCGCTGTGTGGATGGCAATACTAAGCATGCTTAGTGAAATTGGGCGATGAATATTTTTCGGAGGGTGTCTCTTCCCGTTTGCCGAGTTCTTCGTATACGACATCAAGCAGTTCGGCGGCACGGAGGTTCAGCCTCCTCGACTCGTCCAGGTCCCCGTCAAGGCGGACCAGTTCCGCTGACAGCCGCGCCACCTCCGCCTGGAGCGCGGGTATGGCGTCTAGCCGCTCCTTGACCCCGGGCAGCGCCAGACGCACCACCGCCTGGAGCGGTGTCTTGAGCATTCCGCGCAGCCTATTCATTCGTTTCCCTTCTTACCCGTACCCGCCGGACCTCGACGCCGGTGGACTCTGCGGCAGGCACCGTCGCCTCTTCTTCGATGACCAGCCGGTAGCGCCGCAGCTGCTCCTGGAACCGCTGCCAGTCGACCGGCCGGTAATCGCTCCAGCTCGTGGAGCCGACGGTTCCGCCCGTGCCGACCTCGAAAAACCCCCTGCCGCCGTCCGCCAGCAGGTGCTCAACCAGTTTCAGGGTGGTGTCCCACCCGAGCGGGCTGAGCGCGTTGAAGAGCTGGTTGCCATAGACGTGGACCGGCCGGCCCATTCCGGCGCATTCCTTGCGCAGGTGGAGGGCGTGCCGTGCCATGTTCAGGTTCACCCGCTCATACCGCAGCCCTCCCGGAACGCCGTCGGCCGAGGCGCGGGCGTATGCGAGGGCGGGGCGGCTGAAGTCGACGGCGAGGACGTCGTGGCCGAGCCCGGCAAGGAACCGGGCGTCGGCTCCAAGGCCGCAGCCGAGGTCGAGCACGCTGGATCCGGCGGGAAGGAAATCGGGCAGGTTCTTGACGAACTGTGACGGTCGAGGCGCCGGATCGGCCTGGATTTCGGCCCGGTGCAGGTCCTCCCAGTTCTCGCGGTCCACATCGAAGTGGTTGAGCCACCAGAAGAACCTTCGGGCGGCCGCGGGCGGTGTGACGAAGCGGAACGTGGGGTCCGGGACCGCCCAGCCGGAACCGTAGATCGCGGCGAGCAGCTGGGGAGGATCGGCGGGACCGGGCAGCTGCCGGCCGTTGACGGCAAGGGGTTTCAGCGGCAGGATCCGGACGAGCTCCGCCCGCTCCCTGGCGTGGAAGGGCCCGTGGAACCACCCTGAACAGACAAAGTAGGTGAAGATGTCGACGTAGAAGCGGTCGGCGACCGTCCCGCCCGGGAACATGAGCTGCAGGTGCCCTCCCGAGTGGCGGACCACCTCGTACCCCTGGCTGGTGAGCAGCCGCTCCACGGCGAAGCTTTCGAGGACGACGTCGGTCGGGTTCTCGTGGGAGCTCAGGTAGGCGAGGTCGGCGTCGTCATCGTGGGCCATGATCCTGCCGTTGCGGACCGGGCCGAGGAGCGTGCCGCCGGTGACGAAGAGCTTGAGGCCGAGCCGGTCGTGAAGCAGCGAGATCACGTGCTCGGCCTCGTCGAGGACGTCCTCGATCAGCGAGGCGTCGCGGCCTTCGAAGGACCGCGCGATCCTGCCCCACTTGTTGACCACAAGCGGAACGCCGGTGGCCGGTTCACACAGCAGCAGTTCCCCGCCGCTCTCGTCGAACTGAACCGGCTGCTCGTCGGTGAGCAGGTCGCCGTCATGTTCGACGGCGAGCAGGGCCCTGCCGGTGAGCCGTTCGGCGAGCGCGGGCGGCCAGTCGATGGTCAGGCCGTCGAGCTCGCCCTGCTCCGGGACCCGGAAGGTCCAGATCCGGCGCCCCGAAAGGAGCACCGATACGGCTGAACCTGGGGAAAGCACCGCACCGGATACCCTCAGCCGCTGGGTATCCGCAGTGATCCACCCCTTCACTTAGCCGTTTCCAGTGGCACGCTCAGGGGGTCGGACTGGGGCAGCCGTACGTCGAACACCTGCCCCGTGATGTCCGAGGCGAGGACTTCGGCGCTCACCCGCGCAACGGTCGTCGCCTGGACAAGCGAATGTTCGTCCTCAACGCCGAAGGCCTTCACCCGCATGGGGGTCGCCGTCCGGCTGGGGCTGATGCAGTTCACCCGGATGGAGTCCTCGCTCCACTCGTCGGCGAGCGCCTGCGTCAGGTTCACCACCGCCGCCTTGGTGGCCGAGTAGACGGTGTATTTGGCCCGCCCCCGGGTGTACGAACTCGAGGAGTAGAGCAGCAGCGAGCCCCGGGACGCCGCAAGATAGGAGTGCGACTCCTGCGCAACGATGAACGCCGCCATAAGGTTCACCCCGACGTCGTGCTGAAGTTGCTCATCGCTGAGCTCGACCAGCTTGCCGATGGTGAGCACGCCGGCGGTCAGCACGACGTGGTCGATGGTGCCGTAGGTGGCGGCGGCGGATGCGAGGGCCCGCGCAACCGAGGAACGGTCCTCAACGAACGTTCCGCTGCCGGTGCGGCTGTGGCAGACGACGTTCGCCCCCTCGTCCTCAAGCTGCCGGGCCAGCGCCTCACCGATGCCCGAACTGCCGCCGAAGACTACGACGGTTGAGCCGCGCAGGCTGATGGCCGGGTACGGGACCGGCTCGACCGTGCGGTGCTTGAGCTGGAAGAGCTTGTCGGCCAGGTGGATGTCGATGGGGTGGGTGAGCTTGATGTTCGCTTCATGGCCCGGAACCACGATGATCGGGACGTCGGGCTGGTACTTCAGCACCACGGAGCAGTCATCGGTCGCCGCAAAGTCCGGGTCCTGCCGCGCCAGGGCATACGCCTTCATGATGGTTTCCCACCGGAACGCCTGCGGGGTCTGGCCGCGCCGGAGCGAGGCGCGCGGCGGGACCGCCCGGATGATGTTCGCTTCATCGACTTCGATGATCGTGTCGGCGGAGGGGATGCCAGTGTCGACGGCGTCATAGGTGTCGAGTGCGTCGACGCAGGCCCGGATGATCGAGGTGTCAATGAGAGGGCGGACCGCGTCGTGGAAGACGACCTTCGCTCCCGGATCGGCGATCTCCCGCAGGGCGAGATATGAGGTTTCATTGCGGTCGCAGCCGCCGGGGAGGATCTTGGTGATCTTCGGGTACCGCGAAGCGGGAAGCAGTCCCTCGGCCTGGTGGATTGAGCCCTGGTCCATCATCACGAGGATCTCGTCGATGAAGCTGCAGTGCTGGAACACCTCGGCGGTGTGCTCAAGGCTGGTGCGTCCGGCGATGGGGACAAGCTGTTTGGGGATATCCAGACCCATGCGGGTGCCGATTCCCCCAGCGAGGAGGACGGCGACGGTCCGGGGACGCGTCATTCCATCCGCGGGCAGCCCGTTTTCGCTGGTGCTTGTGTTGCTGTGATCGGTCATGCGGCCACCCACCTCTCGTTTCCTTCGGAAGTTTCGTAAGCGTACTGATAATTCAGCGACTGGGCATCCATTATTTTTTGCCGCAAGGACTGTTGCTTTTTACCTGCTGTACACGAAATGTTCACCCGTCGACGCCGCGATAACCTGAGGGAATGGCGATCCGGGTACTTGCGGTAGGGCGGAAACACGAGAGTTGGGTACTCGAGGGCATCACCCGTTATGAGAAAAGGCTGAAGAAGCCCTTCGACCTCAGCTGGCAGTTCCTCCCCCATTCGGCGCGTGAGGCCGACTCTGCACGGAGCGAGGAATCAGAACGGCTGCTCGGCAAGGTCGCCGGGACGCGCGACTACGTGATCCTCCTCGACGAACGCGGAAAGGCCCTGGATTCGCCGGCCCTTTCGACCGCACTGCTGCGGCCGCTGGAGACATCCCGGCCAGTGACGCTGATCATCGGCGGCGCCTACGGAGTTGATGCTTCGGTCCATTCGCGCGCGGATCTTGTGTGGTCGCTTTCACCGCTTGTCTTCCCGCACCAGCTGGTCCGCCTGATCCTCACCGAACAGGTGTACCGCGCCCAGGAGATTGCCGGCGGGCGCTCCTACCACCACGAATGAGCGGCCTGGCCCGAGATAACGATCCCGCGACTTCTCGGCACGCCACGCCTTCGGGCGAACTGCTGCGGCGCCGGGCCGTCATAGGGTTGGCCCATGAGATCCCGGGTACGTAACCACCACTGGCTCGCAGCCGCTGCGGCCCTGAGCACCATCACCGTCCTGAGCGCATGCGCCCCATCGGCGGCCCAGGACGACCGGCAGCCGGCCGCCGACAGCGGGTCAGCCACCTCCGCCGAGGCCTCGCCGTCGGGCCCCGCCTCGTCGCCGGACGACGCCGGTTCCGAACCCACGGCCTCCGGCCCGGACGGTTCGGCAACGCCGTCCGAGGAGGAGGGCGCCTGCACGGCCGCAATGCTTTCCGGGGAGATCACGACCCAGCCGGGCAGCGGTTCGGCCGGGAGCGTCTACCGCACCCTTGAGCTGACGAACACCTCCGGAGAGGCCTGCGAGATGAAGGGTTTCCCCGGCGTCTCCTACGTCGACGCCGCCGGCAAGCAGATCGGCGCCCCCGCCGACCGCGAGGAGGGAACCGCCTCCTCGTTCGCCCTTGAACCGGACGCGACGGCCGCGGCCGTCCTGCGCCAGACGAACGCCGGCAAGTTCGGCCCCGACTGCGACATCACCGCGGCAAGCGGCGTGAGGGTCTACCCGCCCGGGGCCACCGATTCCCTGGTGCTTGAGCAGCAGAGAGAGGCGTGCGCGGCCACCTCGGTCGTGCTCATGGGCGTCGGGCCAATGCAGCCCGCCGGCTGACCAGACCGGCCGAACAGACGGCTGAACAGGCGGCTGAGCAAAGCGGCCCGTAGCCGCAGGGTCTCGGAATGTCAGGACACTGAGGGATGATGTTCTGGTGACATCGGTGTTGTCGAAATTCACGCCCGCCACGCACGAATGGTTCGCGGGCGCGTTCTCCGCGCCCACTGCCGCCCAGGAAGGCGCGTGGAAGGCGGTATCGGAGGGATCGAACGCCCTCGTCGTGGCCCCGACCGGATCGGGCAAGACGCTCGCGGCGTTCCTGTGGGCCCTTGACCGCCTGCTCGTGGGAAAAGACCCGGCGCCGGACGAGCCGGATTCCACCAAGGACAGTGTCAACAAGGACAGTGTCAAAGGGGCGGCAAAACCCAAGCGGAGCACCCGCGTCCTCTACATCTCCCCGCTCAAGGCGCTTGCCGTGGACGTCGAGCGCAACCTCCGGGCGCCGCTGATCGGCATCACACAGACGGCCAAGCGCCTCGGCCTTCCCGCCCCGTCGATCACCGTCGGCGTGCGCTCGGGCGACACCCCCCAGGCCGAACGCCGGGCCATGCTGACCCGCCCGCCGGACATCCTCATCACCACTCCGGAATCGCTCTTCCTGATGCTCACCTCCCGGGCGCGGGAGACCCTCATGGAGGTCGACACCGTCATCGTCGACGAGGTCCACGCCGTCGCCGGGACCAAGCGCGGCGCGCATCTCGCGGTGTCCCTTGCCCGCCTCGATGCCCTCCTCGGCACCCCCGTCCAGCGCATCGGCCTCTCCGCCACGGTTGAACCGCGCGAAACGGTGGCACGGTTCCTCTCCGGGAACGCACCCGTGCAGATCGTCGCCCCGCCCTCAAGTAAGAAGTGGGACCTGACGGTCTCCGTTCCGGTGGAGGACATGACCGATCTCGGCGGAGCCCCCACCCCCGCCAGCGGCGCAAGCAATGACCGCGGGGGCGGCGGTGCCGACGGTTACGGCGGTGACGCTGATGCGGTTCCGCAGGCAAGCATCTGGCCCCACGTCGAGGAACGGATCGTCGACCTGATCGAGGAGAACCGTTCCACAATTGTTTTCGCGAACTCACGCCGGCTTGCGGAACGGCTGACGGCCCGGCTCAATGAGATCCATGCCGAACGGCTCGAACGCGATGCCGCGTGGACCGGCGAGGGTTCCTTCCCGGACGGCTCAGATGGCTCATCGCCCGGCACAGGCGCCGCGCCGGCTGGAACGACGGCGTCCCGCCCTCCGGCAGAGATCATGGCCCAGGCGGGCCAGAGCGCCGGAGGTGCACCGCTGCTTGCCCGCGCCCACCACGGCTCGGTTTCAAAGGACCAGCGCGCCCTCATCGAAGACGACCTCAAGTCGGGGCGCCTGCGCTGCGTCGTGGCGACAAGCTCCCTGGAGCTCGGCATCGACATGGGCGCCGTCGACCTCGTGGTGCAGGTCGAGTCCCCACAGTCCGTCGCCAGCGGCCTGCAGCGGGTGGGCCGCGCCGGCCACCAGGTCGGCGAGGTGTCCCAGGGCGTCCTGTTCCCCAAGCACCGCGGCGACCTCGTCAACACCACCGTGACCGTGGAGCGCATGCTGGCGGGCAAGATCGAGCCGCTCTACATCCCCGCCAACCCGCTGGACATCCTCGCCCAGCAGACGGTTGCCGCTGCCGCGCTGGGCACCATCGACGTCGAGGAATGGTTCGACGTCGTACGGAAGTCCGCGCCGTTCGCCACCCTGCCGCGCTCGGCCTTTGACGCAACCCTCGACCTGCTTGCGGGACGCTACCCCTCCGACGAGTTCGCCGGGCTCCGCCCCCGGATCATCTGGGACCGGATCGAGGGGACCATCACCGGACGCCCCGGCTCCCAGCGCCTCGCCGTCACCTCCGGCGGCACCATCCCCGACCGCGGCCTGTTCGGCGTCTTCCTCGTCGGCTCCGAAGGCGAGGGTGCCCGCGCCGGCGGCCGCCGGGTCGGGGAACTGGACGAGGAGATGGTCTACGAATCCCGGGTGGGCGACGTCTTCGCCCTGGGCGCCACAAGCTGGCGGATCGAGGAGATCACCCACGACCGCGTCCTTGTCTCCCCCGCCTTTGGGCAGCCCGGCAAGCTGCCGTTCTGGAAGGGCGACTCCCTGGGCAGGCCGGTGGAGCTGGGCAGGGCGCTGGGCGCCTTCGTCCGGGAGATGTCCTACGCCCCGGAGGACCAGGCCCGCGAGCGGTGCCAGCGGATCGGGCTCGACGAATGGGCCTCCGGGAACCTGCTGACCTACCTCAAGGAGCAGCGCGAGGCCACCGAGGTGGTTCCCAACGACCGCACGCTGGTCGTCGAACGCTTCCACGACGAGCTCGGCGACTGGCGCGTCGTGCTCCACAGCCCCTTCGGCATGCCGGTGCACGCCCCGTGGGCCCTGGCCGTAGGAGCGCGGCTTGAGCAGCGCTACGGCATGGACGGCTCGGCAATGGCCTCCGACGACGGCATTGTGCTGCGGGTGCCCCTGATGGAGGATGAGCCGCCCGGGGCGGAGCTGTTCCTCTTCGACGCCGACGAGCTCGACGGAATCGTCACGGCGGAGGTGGGCGGATCGGCGCTGTTCGCCTCACGTTTCCGGGAGTGCGCCGCCCGGGCGCTGCTGCTGCCCCGGCAGAACCCGAGCAAGCGCAGCCCCCTGTGGCAGCAGCGGCAACGGTCCGCGCAGCTCCTCGACGTCGCCAAGAAATATCCGACCTTCCCGATCGTCCTTGAAACAGTGAGGGAGGTCCTTCAGGACGTCTACGACCTGCCCGCCCTCAAGGAGCTCGCTGCCTCGCTTGAGCGCCGGGAGCTGCGCATGGTCGAGGTCACCACGCAGCAGGCGTCCCCGTTCGCCCGCTCAATGCTGTTCGGCTACGTCGCCTCCTTCCTGTACGAGGGGGACTCCCCGCTCGCCGAGCGGCGGGCCGCCGCGCTCTCGCTCGACCCGACGCTCCTCAACGAACTCCTCGGCCGGGCCGAACTGCGGGAGCTGCTCGACTCCCGCATCATCGCCGAGACCGAAAGCGAGCTGCAGCGGCTGCGACCCGACCGGCGGGCCCGCGGCCTCGAAGGGGTGGCGGACCTGCTGCGCCTGCTGGGCCCGCTGAGCATCCCCGAGATCGCCGAACGGCTTGAGCGTACCGGCACGGTGACCGAAGGGGCTTTGCCTAACGGGGACTCCTCCGACGGGGACTCCCCGACATCCGCGCACGCCACCGAAGCGGAGGCCGCCGTCTCGGTCGAGGCGCTCCTGCGCGCCAACCGTGCGCTGACAGTCCATATCGGCGGGGTCGAGCGGATCTCGGCCGTTGAAGACGCCGCCCGGCTGCGGGACGCCCTGGGTGTTCCCCTGCCGATGGGCATTCCGCTGGCGTTCATCGAACCGGTCGCCGATCCGCTCGGTGACCTCGTCAGCCGCTACGCCCGCACCCACGGGCCCTTCACCGCCGCCGAGGCGGCGTCCCGCCTGGGACTCGGCGTCGCTGTCGTTGCCACGGCCCTGCAGCGCCTCGCCGCGGACGGGCGCACCGTGGAGGGCGAGTTCCGTCCCGCCGAGGCCGCACCCCAGCTCCAGGCCGGCGAGACGGCGACAGTCCACCCCGCTGCCCCCAGCGAGTGGTGTGACGTCGAGGTCCTGCGCCGGCTGCGGCGCCGGTCCCTCGCAGCGCTGCGCCAGGAGGTGGAGCCGGTCGATCCGGCCGCCTACGGGCGGTTCCTCCCCGCCTGGCAGCACGTCGGCTCGAACCTGCGCGGGCTCGACGGCGTCGCCACCGTGGTGGACCAGCTCTCGGGAGTACCCATCCCGGCCTCGGCGTGGGAACCGCTGATCCTCGCGCAGCGCGTTGGGAACTATGCGCCGGCGATGCTCGACGAGCTGACGGCCACCGGGGAGGTTGTCTGGTCCGGTGCCGGGTCGCTCGCCGGAAACGACGGCTGGATCGCGCTGCACCTCGCCGAAAACGCACCGCTCACCCTGCGCCCGGATCCCGCCTACGAGCCCTCCCCGCTCTCGGCGGCGCTCCTTGAGCTCCTCGGCGGAGGCGGGGGCTACTTCCTGCGCCAGCTCAGCTCGGCCCTGGACGTCGACACCGTGCCCTCCGAGACGGACCTCGTGACCGCGCTGTGGGACCTCGTCTGGGCCGGGCGCGTCAGCAACGACACATTCACCCCCGTCCGGGCGCTCCTCGCCGGGGGACGGACGGCGCACAAGCAGCGCCAGCCGCCGGCCCGCGCCCGCACCTCCCGTGCCGGGCGGCTTGGACGCGCCCCCGGACGGTCGCTCACCACCAGTTCAATGAGCCTCGCGGGAGGGCCGGACGGCGCCTCCGGGTACCAGCGGACCACCCCTCCGGTCGCGGCGGGGCGGTGGAACCTGCTGCCTCCGCTGGAGAACGAGTCAACGTTGCACGCCCATGCGACAGCCGAGCTCCTTCTCGACCGCTACGGTGTCGTGACCCGCGGCGCCGTCGGCAGCGAAGGGGTGCCCGGCGGGTTCGGCCTGATGTACAAGGTGCTGGCCCGGCTCGAAGAGATGGGCCGGTGCCGGCGCGGCTACTTCATCGAGCACCTGGGTGCGGCACAGTTCGCCGTCCCCTCAACAGTCGACCGGCTGCGTTCCTTCAGCGCCGACACCGACCTCCAGCCGGACGCCGACGCACCTTCAGGAAAGGTGCCCAAGGCGACGGCGCTCGCGGCGACCGATCCGGCCAACCCGTACGGGGCGGCCCTCGCCTGGCCTCAGGCCGAGGGCGGGCACCGGCCTGGACGCAAGGCCGGCGCCCTCGTGGTGCTCGTCGACGGCGCCCTGGCGCTCTACGTCGAACGGGGAGGCAAGACCCTCCTCGCCTTCACCGATGACCAGCCCGCGCTCGATGCCGCCGCCGGGGCACTCGTCGGCGTGATCCGGCGCGGAGCCGCTGACAAGATGGCCCTCGAGAAGGTCAACGGAGGCGAGATCCTCGACACCGGGGTGGGATCGGCGCTGGCCGCCGCCGGCTTCTACACAACGCCGAAGGGGCTCAGGATCCGTGCGTAAGGGGGACATCAGTGCCTGAGGGAGATACCGTCTGGCGGGCAGCCCGCGAGCTCCACGGCGCACTCGCCGGCAAGGAGCTCACCCGCTGCGACATCCGCGTGCCGCGCTTCGCCACGGTGGACTTCACCGGCGACACCGTCCAGGAGGTCGTCTCCCGGGGCAAGCACCTGCTGATCCGCGGCGGGGGCGACGACGGCTGGGACATCCATTCCCACCTGAAGATGGAGGGGCTCTGGCACGTCTACGCCCACGGCCAGAAGTGGCGGCGGCCGGGCTTCAAGGCCCGGTGCGTCCTTGAAACCCGGGACAGCGTCGTCGTCGGATTCGAACTGGGCTTCCTGCGCGTCCTGCCGCGGTCCGGGGAGGAGGAGGCCGTGGGTTACCTCGGACCGGACCTCCTGGGCCCGGACTGGGACCCCGCCGAAGCCCTGCGGCGGCTGACGAGCCAGCCCGAACGCCCGCTTGGGCTGGCGCTGCTCGACCAGCGGAACCTCGCGGGAATCGGGAACGTGTACCGCTGTGAACTCTGCTTCCTCGTCGGCGTCCACCCCCTGACACCTGTCGGGGAAGTGGCGAACCTGCCGCGCATCGTTGACCTCGCGAAAAGGCTTCTCGAGGCCAACAAGCACCGAAGCACCCGCGCCACCACCGGGAACCTCCGGGGGAACAACCTCTGGGTGTACGGCCGCTCGAACCGCGGCTGCCTGCGCTGCGGCACCCCGGTGGTCCTGGAACAGGTCGGCGACAGCGAGCTTGAACTTCGGGACCTCTACTATTGCCCGCACTGCCAGCCCCAGAGGCACGGGTCTGGTTTGATGGGCGGATGACCACCATCCGCACCGTCAGCGCCCCAGACCTCGCACCGGCCGAGGTTCTCAGCCTTTACGCGTCGGTGGGCTGGTCGGCTTACACCGACAACCCTGGAACCCTCACCGCTGCACTCGCAGGTTCCTCCCTGCTTGTCGAAGCGCGCGTCGGCCCGCGCCTGATTGGCCTGGCCCGCGTCATCTCCGACAACGCGACGATCTGCTACCTCCAGGACATCCTGGTGCACCCGGACCACCAACGGGAGGGCGTCGGGAGGGCCCTCGTAACCGAGGCCCTCGAGCGGTATGCGGACGTGCGCCAAAAGGTGCTGCTGACCGACGACGAGCCGGGTCAAAAGGCGTTCTACGAGTCCCTCGGTTACACGGAGACAGCGGAGTTCCGCGGCGGTGCGGTGCGCGCGTTCGTGCGGTTCGACTGAGCGCCCCAAGCGATGCGCGGCCGGTGGCCGCGGCAGCCGAGGAGAAGGATCGCGGCGCGGCACCGTAACCTTGAACGGTGATGAAATCCCCGCTCCCCGTGCGCAACGGCGTCAACGCCACCCGGCTGCGCCTGCCGGAGGAGGGTCCGTGGGCAACAGCGCTCGAGTACATCCTCGACCGTTTCGACCACGTCGATCCCGAGGGCATCGCCGAGCGGTTCGACCGCGGCGAGGTGATGGCCCTGGGTGGTGCGGTGCTCACGCGGACGACCCCACTGACCGACCACACGTTCGTGTGGTACTACCGGGAACTTCCTGTTGAGGACCGGATCCCCGTCGACATCGGCATCCTCCACCAGGACGAAAACCTGCTGGTCATCGACAAGCCCCATTTCCTTCCCACAACCCCCGGCGGGCGGTACGTGGCCGAGTCCGCCCTGGTGCGCCTGCGCGTGCAGCTTGATCTGCCGGACCTGATCCCCATGCACCGGCTGGACCGGATGACCGCCGGGATCCTGATGTTTTCGGTCAACCCGGAAACTCGGGGAAAGTATCAGCTGCTCTTCGAGAACCGGCAGATCCGCAAGGAGTATGAGGCGCTCGCGCCGGTCCGGCCCGAACTCGGGCTGGACCGGGTGCCTGTGACTGTGCGCAGCAGGATCGTGAAATCGCGGACGTACCTGCTGGCCCAGGAGGTCGAGGGCGAGCCGAACACGCAGACGACCATCAGCCTCACCGAGGAAAAAGCCGGGGTGGGGCGGTACCGGCTCCAGCCGCACACGGGCAAGACGCACCAGCTCCGCCTGCACATGGCCGGACTCGGCCTCGGGATCATCAATGACCCGTTCTACCCGGTGCTCCAGCCCCAGGGACTCGACGACTACTCGAAGCCGCTGCAGCTGCTGGCGAAAAGCATCGAGTTCACCGACCCCCTTACCGGCGCCGAAAGCTCCTTCACCTCAGCCCTGAAGCTCTCGGAGTTCGCCCAACGTTAACGAATCTTCCGACCACCGTCCAAGGGCATCCCAACCTCGGACCGGTAGGTTGGAGGGGTGGAGATCCCGGGCCCGGATGTGACGATGCCCGTCTACTTCCTGATCATGTTCGGTGTGATCTTCGTGGACGTGGCGGTACCAGTGGTGCCCTCCGAGCTGATGGTCATCGGTGCCGGGACAATGGCATCCCACCGTGCGGCGATCCTGCCTCCCGCGGTCTTCGTCGCGGTGGCGGCCAGCTGGCTGGGCGACCTCGCCCTGTTCCTGCTGTTGAGGAACAAGCTCACCCACTGGCTTGACCGGTTCCGTTGGGGAAAGAAGGTCCACCGCGGTCTTCGGAACGCGGTGGCGAAGGCCGGGAAGTCACCGACCTACGCAGGCCTCGTCGCCGTGCGGTTCCTGCCCGGCGGCCGGACGGCAAGCATAGCTGCGGCGGGTATCGCGGAGGTACCCCTGCGGCCCTTCGTGCTCGCGACCGCCGTCGGGGCGGTCCTCTGGGCGGGGTGGCTTCTCGGATTGGGCTACGCCACAGGAGCGAACACCGGCCTTCCCCCGTGGGGCAGTGCCCTGCTCGGAATGATGGTCGGTACTCTTGTGGGAATTCTGACTGCGGCGTTCCTCGCGGTCAAACGACGTCGAAAGGCCGGACCAGCCGATGAACCCGACGAACGAACGGGCTCCGAGACTTCCTAAGGCCCCTTCCATCCCGCCCACCATCGGCGCCGCCGCGTCCGCTGCAGAAGGCGACGGCGCCACTGACGCCGTTGACCCTCAGGCTGGCGAGGGAGCGCGCGGCTCGGCTGTCCCGCGCCCCGCAGGCCATCGTTGGGAGGCATCCTTCAATCCCGACATCGTGCGCCCCGTCGTAGTGACCCTCACCGCCGCCGCCTGCATCGCCGGCTCAGCCGCAGGCGTCGGTGCCTTCGGCGGTCCCTCAATCCGCGACGCCGCCGGTGGATTGTTCCAGCCGGATGCGACACTGCTAGCTCCGTCCACCAGGGCGTTTTCGATCTGGAGCCTGATCTACGCGGGGCTCGTCGCGTATACCCTCTATCAGTGGCTGCCGAGCCAGCGCAGAAGCGAACGCCAACGGCGCCTGGGCTGGAGCGTTGCGGCGTCTATGGTGCTCAACCTCGCCTGGATCCTCAGCGCCCGCGAATCGCTGCCCGTGCTGAGCGTGGTCGTCATCGTGCTCCTGCTCGCGGTGCTGCTTTCCGCGCTCGCCACCCTCAACCGGTTCCCTGCGGAAAGCCGGTGGAGCGGTGCCTTCGTTGACGCACCGCTGGGGCTGTATCTCGGGTGGGTCCTGGTTGCGACAGCTGCCAATATCGCCGCGGTCACCACCGCGGAAGGCATCGACGTGTTCGGCCTCGGCGGGCAGACCTGGGCATTGATCGGGATCGCAGTGGTCACGCTCGGTGCCGCCGTCATCTGCATGACCGACAGGGGCAGGATTGCCGTGGCACTCGCCGTGTGCTGGGGTCTGGCCTGGATCCTCGTCGAGCGGCTGCTCGGGGAGCCATCGTCAATGCCCGTGGCGTTCTCGGCCGGACTCGCCGCCTTCCTGCTGCTGATCTCGGCCGGATCCCGCAGGCACCAGGTGGACCACAACCGCAGGCGGCGCCTGCGGGCCCTGCAGGATGCGCAGCGGGAGCCGCTCATCCTTGACGAGGGCGGAAACTAGCCCGCGGACCGGGCGTTCATCCGTTCCCCTCGCGCATGGAGAGGCCCTCCGACAGCCACCGGATCGCGTCGGTTCGGGAGGTGAAGAAGTTCGTCGGACAGGGCGGTGTGTGAAGGCCAAGGAAGAAATTGGCAATCAGCCGGTCAACGGGCGACTTACCGAGCAGCGCGATGCGCGAGGCGGCGCACGGGATCGAGAAAGTGCTGCGTGCGTCCCTGCTGACCGACCCAATGGCTTCCATATCGACAAGCATCGGATGGGAGACTTCCCCGCAGAGGTTGTTCACCTCACGCATTGCCGCCCGGGCGTCGTCACCGGAGATTGCGGTACCGGGAGTCCACCGCAGGTGGAGGATGCCGTCAGGCCGCAGGCCGATCGATCCCTTGCCGCCTTCGATGGGAGTGGGGCGGCCGCTGCTCACGGCCCGTCCCATCCGCTGCCCGCGCGCGCTTCGAGGACGGCATAGTATCCGGGGATGCCGATGCTTCCCTCGGCGGTCATGGGCACCGCTTCAATGGTCGCGGCCCCGTCTTTGATGAGCCGCCAGGAGTGTTCCGGAAAGGCGGCCTTGCGTTCGGGCGCGCCGAAATGACCCGGCATGGGCAGGTTGCCTATCGCCCGCCGCAGCGGGGCGGGTATCTTCCGGGGAGTTGCTCCGAGGCTCTCCACATACTGGAGGGGGTTGCCCTGGAAGTTGGTTTCGGTGAGGAAGACCCGGCCGGAGCCGCCGGTGATCGACCGCAGGTTCTCGGCCATCAGGGTGCGCTGCGGCCGGCTCAGCACGTGAAGCACCCCGCGCACGAACACGTTGCAGGGGCCAAGGCGGGAGAACAGCTCGGCCCCCGCACCCGGTGCCGTCGCATCGACGACGTCGAACGAGATATTCGAGATTCCCGCGGCCTCGAGTTCCGCCCTGCGCACAGCGCTCTCGGAGACGTCGACCCCCAGCGCATGCGGGAAGATCCCGGCAAGCCAGCGCGTGTAGGTTCCGTTGCCGCACCCCACGTCAATGACCGGCAACGACACGTCGAAGTGTCCGTGGATCACGTCGAAGTACTGCCGGTGCTCATCCTCCGAGGTGGAATCCCACAACACGTCCCCCTCGGAGCCGGTGCTGCGGATGCCGTTCCAGTACCCCTCCCAGGCCACGTGCGGGTTGCGCGGCGCCTTGGAGGCTACCCAGGCAAGCCGGGGGATCATCTGCACCCTGTTCCAGAAAGTCGGCATTGACCCACTGTACTGATCCCCCACGGCCCCTCCCCGCATCAGGCCTGAGCGTCGCCGTTTCCGTCGACGAGCACAACTTCGGATGAGCCGCCCAGGTGGGCCCCGGAGTCCACCCGCGCCCCGGTATCGACGATCACCCGGCGCAGCTGGGCATCCTGTCCAACCACCACGTTCTCCAACAGCACCGAGTCGACAACCAGCGCGCCGGGCTCGATGACCGTTCCGGGGCCGATGATGCTGCGCACCACCTGGCCGCGCACCGTCGATCCCGGTGCAAGCAGGGAGTCCTCCACCTGGGCGCCCGCTGCGACAAACGCCGGAAGGCGGCGGGGCACATCGGTCTGGATGGGCCACTTCGGGTCATCGAACGCGAGCCCGCTGCCCTCGAGGAGTTCCATGTGCGCCTTGTGGTAGTTCTCCGGCGTCCCGAGGTCGCGCCAGTAACCCTCAAGCCGGTGCTCAACGACCAGCGCGTTCTTCACGAGGTAGGGCACCAGTTGGTGGCCGTAGTCTTCGAGTTCGCCTTCCTCCTCCTGCAGCTTTTCGAGCGTTTGAAGCAGGTCGGAGGCGTTGTAGAGGAAGATTTCGGCAGCCACCAGATCCGTCTTGGGACTTTCGGGCTTGTACTCGAAGCCGGTGACGACGCCGTCCGAAACCTCGGCGACGCCGTGCTGGGAGGCGTCGCCGTCGAACCGGGTGGTCACCATCGTCAGGACGGCGCCGGCGTCGAGATGGGTCTGCACCACGTCCCGGTAGTCGAGGCGGTAGAGGTGGTCGGCGCTCAGGACCAGCACCAGGTCCGGGGCGAACTCCCGGATAAATTCAGCCTGGCGCGCGATGCCGTCCGCATTGCCCTCGGCGAACCCTTCGCCGTCCTTGCCCTGGAAGGGCGGGAGCACCCTGAGCCCGCCCTGCGTCCGGTCGAGGTCCCAGGGCCTTCCGCTTGAAAGGTGGTCGTTGATCGACTTGGGCTGGTACTGCTCGACGATCCAGACATCCGAGTAGCCGCTGTGCTGCAGGTTCGACAGGGGGATATCGATCAGCCGGTAGGTTCCGCCGACCGGCAGGGCAGGCTTCGCCCGGGTGTCGGTGAGGACACCCATCCTCCCTCCGGTTCCGCCCGCAAGAATGAGGGCCAGCACTCTGGGCCGTTCCATGGATCAACCCTAAAAGTGTGAAGCCGGGCCGACAAGCCGAACGTCACAATGGCAGCCGCCCTCGATAGTCTTCTTTCATGGCAACGGAGGACACCGTGCTCGAGCTCCTCGGCATCGACGCGGCGAGCGAGCGCATCTATCACCTGGCACTGCGGCAGGGCGCAACGAGCGTCGCGGCCGTGGCCGAGCAGCTCGGCCTCTCGAAGGCCGAAGCGCAGCGGCGCCTTGATGACCTGCGGGGAATGGGCCTCGTCGCGCGGCGTGCGACCGGGGAGGGCCATTACGCCCCGGTGGACCCCCGGTTCGCCCTGCGCATCCTGACCGACCGGCACAGCGACGGCCTTGCCCGGATCCGCGAGCGCATCGGCACGCTCTCTGAGGAATTCGACGCCGGGCGCTCCAGTCATTCCGCCGCACCCCAGACCCAGGTGGTCAGTGGTGCCGACGCCCTCGCGTCCTGGTACGTGAGGCTTCAACACCAGGCCGGGCGGGAATTCCTTGCCTTCGACCGGCCCCCGTACGTGTCAGCGG
The DNA here is from genome assembly GCF_058269175.1 of Arthrobacter sp. TJ-254. NCBI lineage: Bacteria > Bacillati > Actinomycetota > Actinomycetes > Micrococcales > Micrococcaceae > Arthrobacter > Arthrobacter sp. TJ-254. The sequence goes on from NZ_JBZCNF010000004.1 coordinate 88,618, forward strand.
GTGCCAATCCGCTCGAGCCGGTGGTGCTTGACCGGGGTGTTTCATGGCGGGCGGTTTACGCTGCTGCAAGCTTCGAACACGAGGGCAGCTGGGAAGAGGTCAATCAGCTCGTCGCCCGCGGTGAGCAGTCGCGGGTCGCCCCGGAGCTGCCGTTGAAGCTGGCCATTGCCGACCGCTCCGTGGCATTGGTTTCGCTGACCCTCAGCGGTGACCAGGCTGACGCACTCGTGACCGAGTCGCCGCCACTGGTCGAGGCGCTGTGCCGGCTGTTCGAGTTCTACTGGCAGACGGCGACGCCGATTACGTCGGCGGGGATCCAGGAGCTCCCTCCGCCGGACGCGAACCGGGGCCGGGCCCGGGCGGTGCGGCAGCCGTCCCCCGAGGAGCGCGCGATGCTCACCCTCATCGGGGCCGGGCTGAAGGACGAGGTGATCGCGCGCCAGCTGGGCATGTCGGCGCGCACCCTCCGGCGCCGGAGCCAGGACCTCATGGCCGAGTTGGGCGCGGCGAACCGGTTCCAAGCCGGCGCGGAAGCGGCCCGGCGGGGCTGGATATGACTCAAACTTTTCGGAATAATCCCGCTGAGACATCGATTTTTGGCCGCGTGTGGCCATAGTCCTTAGGCGGCCAGTTTTCGCGGTGGTGAATATGTAGAGTTTGGGCACGCCGCTCGGCGACCGTGATGAAGGATGCCCATGCCAATACCTCGTTCCCGTTACACAACCATCGCCGGAGGCTCAGCCGCCCTCGCCCTGCTCGCCGGAGGCCTTGCCGCCGTTGGGCCGGCCGCTGCCGAAGCCGCCCCAGACACCCAGCGCGTCATCATCGAGTTTGAGGACAAGCCGGCGCTCGCCCGGCTCGGCTCCGAAAAGGCTGCCGACCTCCGCAAGGGCGGGGCAGGCCTTCGCTCCGCCCTGGGCGAGACCTACAGCGGTCTGCGGGCCTCTGTGAAGGGCGCCCAGGACGCCGCGGTCAAGCAGGCAGGAGCCAGCGGGATCCGCCTCGAACGGACCCGCCAGGTCACCGGCGTGCTCAACGCTGTGATCGCCGACGTCGACCCCGCCCAGCTCGCCGCCCTGCGCTCACTCCCGGGGGTGAGCCGGGTGAGCATCGACCGCCCGGTCGCCCTGTTGGAGACCGAGCCCCCCGTGCCGTCGTCGGCTCCGACGCCGGCCACTCCCGCGCCGTCGTCGACTCCGGCAACGCCAGTGAAGAAGTCCCCGGAACCGGCCGCCAAGGCCGCCACAGGGGAAGGCTCGGTTGTGGCGGTCCTCGACACCGGCATCGATTACTCGCTCTCCGAACTCGGCGGCGGTTTCGGTGAAGGGTTCCGGGTTGTCGACGGATACGACTTCGTCAATGGCGATGCCGATCCCATGGACGACCACTACCACGGCACCCACGTCGCGGGCATCATTGCCGGGACGGGTTCGGTGACAGGCGTGGCACCCGATGCGGTGCTCACCGCATACAAGGTGCTCAACGCGGACGGTGCGGGCTACGAGTCCGACATCATCGCCGCCGTCGAAGCAGCGGCCGACCCGCTCGGGAAGCATCCCGCCGACATCATCAATATGAGCCTCGGCGGTCAGGGCGACGGGCTCGATCCGCTCAGCATCGCCGCCGGAAACGCCACCCGGAGCGGAACGCTCGTTGTGGCGGCCGCGGGCAACAGCGGCCCGGGCGAGTCAACGATCGGCTCGCCGGCAGCCGGTGACGACGTCGTGGCGGTTGGGGCGTCGGTCACCGACCTGCGGATCGCATCCGCAGCCTTCTCCGCCCCGTTCCAGCGGCCGATTTCCACTTGGCGGGTGCCCTTCAGCGCCAACCCGCCGGCCGAGGCCATCACTGCGCCCGTCGTCTCGGTCGGCGCGGGCACGCCCGAGGACTTTGACAAGGCAGGCGACATCACAGGCAAGATCGTCGTCTTCCAGGGTGCGGCGCCACGCTATTCAAGCGACCACTTCGGTGACACCCCCGCGATCGCTCAACTCGCCGAGGAGCGTGGCGCGGTTGGCGCAATCGTCCACGCCCCGGGCTCCAACGGCACCGCCGGCAGGGACGCCGAGAAGGAAACGGGCACCGGCCTCGCGAATGTCATGCCCAGCGGTGCCGGTCCGATCGGCGCGTCGGGTTCGGGACCGCTCAAATCGCTCGTCCTCCTGGGAATGAGCGCCGCCGAGTATGCCCTCTCCGGTGAAGCCGTTGAGGCGGGAACCGCGAAGATCACGATCTCCTCGGTCGATGCCACAGACACAATCGCGCAGTTCAGTTCACGGGGCCCGACAACCAGGGGCACCCTCAAGCCGGAGATCGTGGCTCCCGGCTACCAGATCCTCTCGACCGTCCCCGCCGCCCTCGGCCTTCCGGGGAACGTGACCAGGCTCTCGGGTACGTCGATGGCAGCGCCCTTCGTCGCCGGTGTGGCTGCAGTGGCACAGGCCCAGCGGCCCGACATCACCCCGGCCGCGCTGCGTTCGCTCGTCATTGGAAGCGCAAGCGAACTGGCCGGAGACTCGGCACGGCTTTCGCCCTTCATCAAAGGCTCTGGCCGCGCAAACCCTGACGCAGCCCGCAAGGCGAGCGTCATTGCCTCCCCGGCGGCACTGGGCCTCGGACAGGCCGATGCGGGCGGGAAGCCCACCACCCTCGACGTGAAACTTTCGAACCTCTCCGCCGAACCGGTGTCCGCACAGCTCGATGCGCTCCCCTCGAACGTGAACGCAGGCGAACTCGCATTGAGCGAGACTGCCGTAACGATTGCGCCAGGTGCAACGGTGACCGTTCAAGCCGTTGCCTCCGCCGCCCTGTCGGATCAGGACTCCGAACTATCAGGGGTGATCCGCGCCCGCCTGAGTGACGGCAGCGAGGTGCGGGTTCCCTACGTGCAGCTGTCCCGCCACCTTGGGGTCACCGCAACCCCGCAGCCCTCAATTCCGGGCAAGACCCGGGTGATGATCTCATCCTCCCTTCCGCTTGACGCCGGCCCTGCCGTGACGGTGACCGGGGTGGATGGTGGAACCTCAAGCGTTGCCGCCACGGCCTCCCCCACCATGCCGGGATGGTTCAACGCCGACGTCGACGCCACAGCGGTGGGCACCTATGCCGTCAAGGCGTCGGGAACCGTCGGCGGACGCACCATCGTGGGTGCTGGATCCTTCGAGGTTGTCTCGGGTGAGACCAGCGAGCAGACCTGGCAGCAGGTGGGCCGCAACGCAAGCTCGGCCGGCGTCGCCGTTTCGACGGCGAAGCCCGGAACCGCGATGCAGACGGTATCCACTTCGGTGCGGCCGTTCGTGACAACCGACCACGGCAAGTCCTGGCGGCAGGTTCCTTCCCTTCCAGTCGCGGACGGACAGGGCACCCCACTGGCCGACCCAAGCAATGCCAAGGCGTTCTGGTACGCGGTGAACGGGGGCGGAACGCGGCCTGCGATGGACCCGAGCTACGCCGGCCGGCTGCTGCGGACCGAGGATCTGGGCAAGACCTGGAGCGTGCTGCCGATGCCGGACCGCCACGTCTGGGAAATCGTCAATGACGGGAAGCGGCTTGCGGCGGTTACCTCCGCCGGCGTTGAGATCAGCGCCGACGGCGGGCTCACCTGGTCCCACCTTCCCTTCCAGTGGCCCGGATTGATCAACGGGGCAACGCTGCACAAGGGAAACCTCCTGGTGAGCGGCCTTCAGCGCGTGTGGCGGATCGATGGAATCTTCGGTGCTCCGAAGACGCCGCGGGTTGCCTATGAAGTGGAGGATTTCACGATTCGAGGGATTGCTGCGACCGGTTCGACGATCGCCGTCAGCGAAGCCGAGAAGGTGACGACGTCGGCCGATGGCGGTGCCACCTGGAAGACGTCGGAGAACCTCGGCTTCTACTCAATCGGGGTCCACGCACTCGGCCACGAGCTGATTCTTGCCACCTCCAACGCCGGTTGGGTCAGGTCACGGGACAACGGTGGCTCCTGGGAGCCGTCGCCCTACCCGGTCCACGGCCCGGTTGGCACCGCCTTCGCCCGGTGGCCGGACAACGGCAAGTCGCTGCTCGTCGCGATGGAGGGAGGCGGGCTCTTCGCGTCGGAGAACGACGGCGGAAAGTTCAGGCGGATCGGCGCGGCGGCCACGACCATCACCAGCACCATCGCTTCGACCAACGCCGCCAGGAAACCCACCCTCTTTGTCTCCGACGACCAGGGGGCGGCCGCCCGAGCGCTGCCGAGCGAACCGAAACTGCCCGCCGGTGCCACCGAATGGGGCCTCACGGGCGGGGAGGGAAGGATCGGCGTGCGGGTCAATGACCTCGAGCAGGACGCGGTGAAGCGCGACTCGCTGTGGCAGATCCGCGTCGGAGCCTGGTACGACACGAGCATCGTTGCAACAACCGACGGAGGAAAGACCTGGGAGACAGCGAAGGACGGCTTCCCGGGACTGGACCTGCTTTCCCTCGAAGCAAGCCCCACCCGCTCGGGTCATGGTGCGGCGGGCTTCGCGAGCCTTGAGGAGAACGGGCTGCTGGTGACCACGAACGGCTGGGCGACCTGGGAGACCCACAACCACCCGGTGACCATCCGCGACATCACCATCGACCCGCACAACGACTGGCGCCTGTGGCTCGCCGCGGACGAGGGCCTCTACGTCTCGGACGATAACGGCCGGACGATCCGCCGGGTACAGGAAGGCGAAACCACGTCCGTGTGGGTGGATCCGGCTGATGCAAAGCACGTCGTTGCCGCAGGACGCGGGATCTCCGTCTCCATCGACGGCGGCACGAGCTTCACCAGGTCCGACGCCGGAGGGATCGACATGTACATCAGTTCGGTCACCTCCACCACGGTGAAGGACAAGAGCGGGAGCCGGACCGTCCTGTTCGCCGGTTCCACGACGTTCCGCCCCTCACCGATGTGGGTGCATGGGCGCGGCGTGCTCGTGAGCCTCGACGGTGGAGCCACCTGGGCCAACGTCTCGGCCGGCCTGGCGTCCCCTTCGGTCACCGCGCTCGATGCCTCCGACGACGGCAAGTGGCTGTTCGTCGGCACCCGCCAGGGTGGGTTGTTCAGGGCGGGCGTCGCCGAACTGGTCCGGGCGGCCGACTGACGGAACCCGCGGCGGCACCTTCCCCATTGAGGTGCCGCCGCGGGTTCATCCACTCGGGTCAGAGAATTGCCTACAGCTAAACGATCGCCGAAATCCCGGTTATCGCCCGCCCCACGATCAGGCTGTTGATTTCGTAGGACCCCTCGTAGGTGTAGACGGCTTCGGCATCGGCGAACACCTTCGCCATTCCGTAGTCGGTGACGATTCCGTTGCCGCCGAGGATGTTGCGGCCCAGGGCAACGGTTTCCCTCATGCGGGCGGTGGTGAAGGACTTCGCGAGGGCTGCCTGCGGCATTTCAGCACCCTCATGGCCTGCCCGGCGCCCCTGCCGCGAAGCGCTGTGCTCGTCCTGGAGCTGGGCAATCCTCACCATCATGGCCATGCTGGCTGTGACGTTTCCAAGCATGGTCACGAGCTGGTCCTGAACCAGCTGGAACCCGGCAATCGGCCGGCCGAACTGATGGCGCTCGAGCGCATACTTGCGGGCGATGTCGAAGGCGGCCAGCTGCTGCCCCACCGCCTGCCATCCGACGAGGATCCGCGACCCGCGCAGCAGGTGGCGGGTGTCGGAAAAGTTCTCAATGCCGGCGAACCTATCGGCCTCGGAGACCCGAACATTGTCGAGGCCGATGTCGGCGTTCTGCACCGTCCGCAGGGCGATCTTGTTCTCGATGACCGTGCGGGTGACACCGGGCAGCGAAGCATCGAGGATGAATCCGCGCACCATTGAGGTCTCGGCCTCGCGCGCCCACAGGAGCATGTAGTCGCAGAACGTTCCATTGCCGATCCAGCGCTTCGCCCCGTTCAGGATCCAGGAGTCGCCGTCGCGCGTGGCGGTCGTCGTCATTCCGCCCGCCACATCCGAACCGTGCTGGGGCTCGGTGAGTGCGAAAGCGCCGGTGATGCGCAGATCCATTGCGTCCTGGAGGAGTCGCTGCTTCTGCTCGGCGGAGCCGAACTGGTGCAGTGCCTCGACAAAGAGGTCGTGGTGGACCATGAAGAAGGTGGCGAGGGAGGTGTCGGCACGGGTCATCTCGGCGATGACCATCCCGCCAAACAGGTGGCTGTAGCCCTGCTGGACCGGGGTGCTGAGGCCGAGCGCCGCGAGGCTGGGCAGGATCTCGTGCGGGAACTCCGCCCGGTTCCACCATTCCACGGCACGGGGCGCAACTTCCTTGGCGAGGAAGTCGCGCACGTCCTGGAGCTTGGCGCGCTCGTTCGCGCTGAGCTGGGATTCAAAACCGAGGAAGTCCGCGGCGGGGAGCTGGCTCACCGTTGAGCCGTCCTTTCGTTGGAGGAGCGGGGTGGTGCGGTGTTGCTATTTCGGGGCCATCCGGATGGCCCCGTCGAGCCTTATCGTTTCGCCGTTGAGCATCTGGTTCGCGATGATCGATGAAACGAGGGCGGCGTATTCGGAGGGCTTGCCGAGGCGCGACGGGTGCGGGACCTGGCGGCCCAGCGAATCCTGGGCCTCCTGGGGCAGCCCCGCCATCATCGGGGTTTCGAAAATGCCTGGCGCAATCGTGACAACCCGGATGAGGTGCCGGGCAAGTTCGCGGGCCAGCGGGAGAGTCATTGCTGCAACACCGCCCTTCGAGGCCGCGTAGGCGGGCTGGCCGATCTGCCCATCGAACGCCGCCACGGAGGCGGTGTTAACGATCACTCCGCGCTCCGGGGATTCCCCGGGCCCTGAGACGGGCTCCGACGCCGCCATCGCCTCGGCCGCGAGCCGGACGACGTTGAAAGTGCCGATCAGGTTGACGCTGATGACGCGCGTGAACTGCTCAAGGGGAAGCACCCCGTCGCGGCCCAGCACCTTTCCCGGGGTTGCGACTCCCGCGCAGTTGACGACGACGCGCAGTGGCGCCAGCTCAGCGGCGGCAGTGACGGCGGCGAGCACCTGGTCCGGATCGACGACGTCCGCCGCCACGAAGCGGGCGCGGGATCCGAGGCGAGCCGCGGCGTCGTCCCCGGCCGAGCCGGGGAGGTCGACAAGCACGACGTTCGCGCCGTCGGCGAGGAGCCGTTCAGCCGTCGCCAGGCCCAGCCCCGAGGCTCCGCCGGTGACCAGCGCTGTCGAGTTCGCGAGATTCATGAAGGGCCCCCTGGAGAATATGCAACCTGCCAGCATCAGCGTACTGTGGCGCACCCCACACCGCACTCGCCGTGCCCTCGACTGTGCACTCTGCTCAGTCGGACGGCTCGCGCCGTTGGTTAGGGTGGATTTATGCTCACCCCGCGGGAGACCTCCGGTCCGGATCCGCTCGCCGCACGCGCCCAGGCTGCGGCCGAGAGCGTCGAGGCCCTCTTCGCCCGGCGGTTCTGGCTGCCCGGCTCGCGCCTGGGGCGGGTCGCCGCACCGGGGATCGGGGGCAGGTCGCCGTGGCACTACTGGTGGCAGGCACACTATCTCGATCACCTGATCGACGTGCACCTGCGCCTGGGGAAGCAGGGAAGCCCGGAGGCCGCGGCGGCCCTGTCCCGGGCGGGCGCGCTCGCCCGCGGCATCTGGGCCCGCAACGGACTGCGGTGGACCAACTCCTACTTCGACGACATGGCCTGGCTCGCCCTGGCCCTCCAGCGCCTCGACGCTGCCGCCGCGGCAGCGGGAAGGCGGCGCAGCCACCGGCGCGGGCTCACGGCGCTCGGTTCGGCGCTCCGCTCGGCAGCCACCGATGACTTCGGAGGGGGCGTGTTCTGGAATGTCAAGCGCGATTTCAAGAACACCCCGGCCACCGCGCCGACCGCGCTCTACTTCGTCAGGGCCGGCGATCCCGCCCGGGCCGAGCAACTGCTCCAGTGGCTGCGTTCCCGCCTGTGGGACAGCGGCTCGGGCCTTTACCTCGACGGGCTTCGGAACGGCCCTGCCGGTGAAAAGGTGGTGCGGACGCTCTACACCTACAACCAGGGCCCAACGCTCGGAGCGCTTGTGGAGGTGGGCGGCGCCGCGCATCTGGAACAGGCCGCGTCGCTCATCGAGGCGGTTGCCGAAGGGCTCACCACACCGGAAGGGGCGCTGCGCGCGCACGGGTCCGGGGACGGAGGGCTGTTCACCGGGATCCTTGCCCGCTACCTTGCCGATGCCGCACTGGCGCCCGGTCTGGCCCCCGGGGCGGCGCGTACTGCCCGCCGGCTCATCACGGCGACTGCGGATTCCCTGTGGGAAGGACGGGCTGAGGCCCGGCACCAGACCAACGGGGCTTCCGCGCTCATCTTTCCGGCGCACCCCGGGGAATCCGCGGAACTGCCGGTCGACCTCTCGACCCAGCTGCAGGCCGGCATGGTGTTCGAGGCGGCGACAAGGCTGCCCGGAAGCCGCTGAAGCAGCGGCCCGCGGCAATTACGTCACAGCAATGTGACCAAAAGGCTGTGAAATGTGACACGTTACTCGCAGAATGGGAATAGGTTAGGACATGCTTACCTATGTGCACGGCGGGGTTCACCGCCGGCACGCGCACCCGTCCTGCCGGCCCAGCTCTGAGGCTGTCGACCGGCGTTCTTTTTGAAAGGCTCAAATGAATCTCCGTTTCCGGCAGGCCCAGCCAGCCGCCCTTACCGCCGCACTCCTCCTTGCGCTTACCGCCTGCGGTTCAAGCGGCTCGGCCGAGCCCGCCGCCCAGGGCACCAGTGCTCCCGCCAGCCAGGCCGCAGAGGTTGAAGGCGAGATCACCGTCTACAACGCCCAGCACGAGACGATGACCCAGGCCTGGGTCGACGAGTTCACCGAAAAGACCGGCGTGAAGGTGACCCTGCGCCAGGGCAAAGACTCAGAGATGAGCAACCAGATTCTGCAGGAGGGCGAGAAGTCGCCCGCCGACGTCTTCATCACCGAGAACTCCCCCGCGATGACGCAGGTTGAGAACGCCGGACTGTTCGCCGACATCTCCGACGAGGTCAAGCAGAACGTGCCCGACGAGTACCGCCCGTCGACGGACAAGTGGACCGGCGTCGCTGCCCGTTCAACCCTGTTCGTCTACAACCCCGACAAGGTTTCGGAGGCCGAACTTCCCAAATCGATCATGGACCTCTCCGATCCCGAGTGGGCCGGACGCTGGGGTGCCGCGGCCGGTGGCGCCGACTTCCAGGCCATCGTTTCGGCGATGCTTGAGCTCGAGGGCGAAGAGGCAACGGCGGACTGGCTCGCCGCAATGAAGGACGGCGCCAAGATCTACCCGAAGAACGGCGCCGCAATGAAGGCAGTCAACGCCGGTGAAGTCGATGCGGCAGTGATCTACCACTACTACTACACCGCCGACCAGGCCGACACCGGCGAAAACTCGAGCGACCTCGAGCCCTACTACTTCAAGGGCTCCGACCCGGGCGCCTTCGTCTCGGTGTCGGGTGCGGGAGTGCTCGAGTCCTCCGACAACAAGGCAGCAGCCGACGCCTTCCTCGAATTCATCACGAGCAAGGAAGGCCAGGAGACCCTCAGCACGGGCGAGGACTTCGAATACCCGGTCAGCGCCGATGTGACACCGCGCGAAGGCCTGGTTCCGCTCGAAGAGCTCGAAGCCCCGGTCGTCGATCCCGCCAAGCTGAACGGCGAGAAGGTTGCGGAACTGATGACCGCAGCCGGGCTTCTCTAAACAGCAGGAAGGCACGACCGGCCCTTCATGGCCAATAATTCCGGAATGCACCGAACGGCGGGCGGGAGCAGACGCTCCCGTCCGCCGTTCGGCGTGGCGGCGGCCGCCATCCTCGTCACCCTGGGCACCCTGATTCCCCTCGGATTCGTGCTCACCATCACCGTCGCAACCGGGTGGGACACCGCCGTCGAGCTGATCGTGCGCCCGCGGGTCGCCGAACTGCTGTTCAACACCATTGCCCTGGTCCTGCTCACCGTCCCGCTGTGCATCGTGCTGGGCGTCGCTGCGGCATGGCTCGTTGAACGAACCGACCTGCCCGCCGCCCGCCCGCTCGCACTCCTGCTTGCCGCGCCGCTTGCAGTGCCGGCCTTCGTGAACAGCTATGCCTGGGCGAGCACCATCCCCTCGCTGTCGGGCATCAGCGGTGGAGTCCTGATCTCGGTGCTCAGCTACTACCCGCTCGTCTACATTCCCGTGGCCGCAGTCCTGCGGCGGCTGGATCCCGGCCTGGAGCAGTCGGCCGCCTCACTGGGCATCGGCCCGTGGCGGGTGTTCCTGCGGGTGGTCCTCCCCCAGCTCCGCCTCGCCGTCGGCGGGGGTTCCCTGCTTGTGGGGCTCCACCTGCTCGCCGAATACGGCGCCTACTCGATGATCCGCTTCGACACTTTCACGACGGCGATCCTCCAGCAGTTCGAGTCGACCTTCAACAGCGCGGCTGCGAACATGCTCGCCAGCGTGCTTGTGGTTCTCTGCCTCCTGCTGTTGCTCGCCGAGACCCGTGCCCGGGGATCGGCCCGGTACGCGCGGATCGGCCCCGGGGTCGCTTCAGCGCCGGGGATCCGGACACTGGGCAGGTGGCGGGGCGGTTCGCTGGTGTTCGTGCTGGCGTTGACGCTGCTTGCCCTGGGCGTGCCCCTGTGGAACGTCACACGGTGGCTTGTCGCCGGCGGCAGCGAGGTATGGCAGGCAGCCGACCTCCTCACCGCCCTGCTGCAGACCCTCGCCTATGGGCTCACTGGGGCGGTCGTCACAGTTGCGGCGGCGTTCCCCATCGCCTGGCTCGCGGTGCGCCACCCGGGCAGGTTCACGCGCTTCCTTGAGAGCAGCAACTACATCGCCAGTGCCATGCCGGGCATCGTCGTCGCGCTCGCCTTCGTGACGGTGACGATCAACATCGCCTTCCCGTTCTACCAGACCACGCCCGTCGTCATTGCCGCCTACGTCCTGCTGTTCCTGCCCCGCGCCCTTGTCAGCCTTCGCGCGGGCCTGGCTCAGGCGCCGCGCGAGCTGGAGGAGGCGGCCCAGGCGCTGGGCACCGCGCCGCTGATGTCGTTCATCAAGGTCACGCTCCGGCTGGTCGCCCCCGCCGCGGCGGGGGGAGCGGCCCTTGTCTTCCTCGCCGCCTCAACCGAGCTGACCGCCACGCTGGTTCTGGCGCCGTCGGGCGTCACAACCCTCGCCACCCGCTTCTGGGCGCTGAGTTCGGAAATCGACTATGCAGGAGCCGCGCCCTATGCCCTGCTGCTGATCCTGCTTTCCCTCCCCACGACGTATCTGCTGTACCGGCAGTCCCAGAAGGCGGCAGGCCAATGAGCGCAGAAGGACAAGCATGACCACGAACCCGCTGATCCCCGCAGTAAACCACCTTGAGCTGCTGAACGTTCGAAAGTCCTTCGGCGCCACCGAAGTGCTGCGCGGACTCACCCTGTCGGTGCAGAAAGGCATCACGACGGCGATCGTTGGGCCCTCCGGCTCGGGGAAGACCACCCTCCTGCGCATCATCGCCGGGTTCGAGGCGCCCGACGCCGGCACCGTAAGTTTCGAGGGCTCGTTCGTCGCGGGCTCCGGGCGCCCGGTGCCCGCGCATAAGCGCAATATCGGCTATGTTGCCCAGGACGGCGCCCTGTTCCCGCACCTGTCGGTCGGTGAAAACGTTGCGTTCGGGCTTGAGCGGAAGGCACTGGGCCGTGCCGCGGCACGCAGCCGTGTGGGCGAACTCCTCGGCATGGTTTCCCTCGATGCCGACTACGCGGACCGCCGCCCCGACGAGCTTTCCGGCGGGCAGCAGCAGCGGGTCGCCCTCGCGCGGGCGCTCGCCCGCGGGCCGTCGCTGATGCTGCTCGATGAACCGTTCTCGGCCCTCGACGCGGGGCTGCGGGTTGCGACGCGCAAGACCGTGGCGAAGACGCTTGCGGCAACCGGTGTCACAACGATCCTGGTCACCCACGACCAGTCCGAAGCGCTTTCCTTTGCCGACCAGGTGGCCGTGATGCGCAGCGGCGTCCTGGCCCAGGTCGGCAATCCGTTCGTCGTCTACACCCGCCCGGCGGACCGCGCGACGGCGGAGTTCCTCGGCGACGCCGTACTCCTCGAGGCACACCTCCAGGGTTCCCTCGCGATGTGCGCGCTCGGCGGGATCCCTGTGCGCCGGCCGACCTGCCAGGGCCGCGTGCAGCTGATGCTGCGGCCGGAGCAGATCCGCATCGCCGAAGACGGCAACATCCGCGGAACCGTCCTGGAGACAGATTTTTTCGGCCCGGAGGTCACCGTGCGGATTCGGCTCGAAGGCACGATCGACAGCGACGGGTCGGTTGTCGAAGGGCAGACAGTCACGATCCGTCACTGGAACGCGATGTTGGCACGGGTCGGAACGGAGCTCCGGCTGCGGGTGGTGGGCGAGGGCGTCGCCTTCCCCCTCGACACGTAGCCAGGTCCAAATCGGGTCCTAGCCGCGGGGCCGGTCCTTCTGGGGATAGGGCGTCTCCCCGCGTTCAAGCATCGCCACGAAACGCTCGACGGCGCGGCTGCGCCCGGCCGGAGTCTTGAGCTGGGCCAGGCGAAAGATCAGGGCGTAGCGGTTCTGGGAGGACAACCCCTCGAAGGCCGCCTGCGCGAGCGGGTTCGCGGCAACGGCGGCGGCAAGGTCTTCGGGGACCTCCGCCGTTGCCGGTCCCGCATACGCGCGCTCCCACCGGCCGTCGGCCTGTGCCGCACGCACTGCGGCAAGCCCCGCCTCGTGCATCCGGCCTTCGGCGGTAAGCCGCTCGATGTAGGTGCGGTTCCGCACTGACCAGATGCTCCGCGGGGTGCGCGGGGTGAAGCGTTGAAGGTAGCTTTCGGCGTCCTTGGACTTCCGCTGCCCGTCGATCCAGCCGAAGCACAGCACCTCGTCGAGCGCCTGGGCGTAGGTCAGGGTGGTCACCGATCCGCCCTTGCGGTGCAGCACCAGCCACACGCCGGGCGAGGCGCTGTGGTTCGCCTCAAGCCAGGCGCGCCAGTGCACCGCATCGGGAAGGATCAACTCCGGCAACTCGGTGGCCATTGCCCCACTGTAGGCGTGCGCGGGGGTGCCCGCCAGAGGCGGAATGACGGGGCCGCAGCACCGCTCCGGCCGGCCGACGGCGGCGGGCAGGGGATTCAGCCGTTGGCCGAAGCACGCCTTCCGGCTGTCGCTGCACACCGTCTCTGCTATAAAACTTGTCTATGAATGTGCGCACTCCTGACCCCAATCCGGGCTGGCTCTCCGAGGACGATCTGTACGAGGCCCGCCGCCGTCTGCCAATGGTCTACGTGGAGGCGATCCCCGTCCGGTGCGACGCGCTCGGGTACGTCAACGAGGTCGGGCTCCTGCTCCAGGCCAACGAGCAGGGCGAGATGGTGCGCACCTTCGTATCCGGGCGGGTGATGTACCGCGAGACGATCCGCGCGGCACTGCTGCGCCACCTTGAGAAGGACCTTGGGCCCCTTGCACTGCCCCAGCTGCCGCCGTCGGTCCTTCCGTTCACGATCGCCGAGTACTTCCCCTCCCCTTCGGAGACAGGGCTGACCGACGACCGCCAGCATGCCGTCGCCATGGCCTACCTGGTGCCGGTGACCGGCCGCTGCGACCCCCGCCAGGATGCGCTTGAGCTGTCCTGGCTGACTCCCGCGGAGGCGCTGAGCCCCTCGATCCAGGCCGAGCTCTCCGGCGGTCGCGCCGACCTCCTCCGCCAGGCCCTCGCCCATGCAGGGTGGGGCCGCTAGGCAAGTGAAGCACCGCCGTTACCGTATCTTTATGTAGGCGCAGGTTGAGAGGAATGACTTGTGCCTACGCGGGGGCAGCGGAGGCGAGGTACGTAAAAAGTGGAAGACGAAGGCAGGAAAATGGAGCTCCGGCCCGTGGCCGCCAATGCCGTCATTGCAGGTCAGAACATCGCACTGCCCGACGGCGCGTCGTCAGCCGTCGTTGAAGGCACCGAGATCGAGGCCGACGACTTCGGGGTTCCCGCCGTCGTCGTCGCCCGGCTCGCAGGGGGCGGAACGCTCAGGATGGCAAGCGGGTCGGTGGTCTACATCGAAGCGGATGGAGCCGCTCCCGCCTCCCCAGCCGTCGCGGCCGACGACGGCTCGCCGGAGGAGCTTGTGGCGGAGGTCGCCGCGCTTCACCCGGGTGACGAACGCGTTGCCGAGCTCGCCGAACGGCTCTCCCGCGGCATCAACTTCAAGGCCGGGAGCAATCTTCAGGACCTCCACGACCTCGCGCTGACCCTCTTCGTTGACCGCGGCGACCAGGAGAGCGCGCTTCGCACAGCCGACCTCCTCACCGTGCTGGAGTTCGATGGAAACTTCGGGCGGTGGAAGTGGGTTGAGAGCGCCCTTGCCATCGCGGCTTTCATCACGCGCGACGATGAAGCCCGCTCCAGCCGGTACTCCGCCGCCCTGCGCGTTGCCGACGATGCCGAAACCGATCCGCTGCGGGTCAAGCTCGCGGCGAAGGTCCGGCAGCGGCGGCTGAACAACCCGGAGCTCTACGATCCGGAGATCGTGCGCGCGGCCGCTGCGGGGAACCGCACCGCCGAGAAGGACTGGCGCGTGCTGCGCCTGGGCGTCCTGCTCTACCTGCGCGCACACGGCGGCTCCGAAACCCTCAGCCGCGAGGTCCTCGAGCGCCGGATCCTCAACGAGCTGAGCGCCGTCGCAGCACTCGCCGGCCGCTGAGCCCCACCCGGAGGCCCGGCGCGGCCGCTGCCGGGCCATGGCTCCGGATGAGGCAGTGGCGGGAAGGACCTGCTGTTGCTGGCAAAATGGACAAGTGCATCCACAGTCCCAGCAGTCGTCATTCTCGTTCACCGTCGGTACCCGGCTCGAGGAAACGGCTCCTCCGGGACACGGTGATCGGCCCCGGCACGGCCGCACCGGGGTCATCTCCACACCGCACGGCGACATCCAGACGCCGGCGTTCATTCCCGTGGGAACCAAGGCAACGGTCAAGGCGGTGCTGCCGGAGTCGATGAACGAGGCCGGCGCGCAGGCGCTGCTGGCCAATGCCTACCACCTCTACCTTCAGCCCGGCGCGGACATCCTCGACGAAGCCGGCGGGCTTGGCCGGTTCATGAACTGGCCCGGGCCCACCTTCACCGACTCGGGGGGCTTCCAGGTGATGAGCCTTGGTTCCGGGTTCAAGAAGGTCATCAACATGGACGTACCGGTGGATTCCGAGGCCGCAGGCGCCGATGACCGGGTGGCCGCCGGAAAGGAGCGCCTCGCCGCAATCGACGACGACGGAGTCTGGTTCAAGTCCCACCTCAACGGCGACCGGCACCGGTTCACCCCGGAAATCTCGATGCAGGTGCAGCACCAGCTGGGAGCGGACGTCATGTTTGCCTTCGATGAGCTCACCACGCTGATGAATTCCCGCGGCTACCAGGAGGAATCCCTCGAACGGACGAGGCTGTGGGCTGAGCGCTGCGTCGCCGAGCACGAACGCCTCACCGTTGAACGCAGCCACCGCCCCTACCAGGCGCTGTTCGGAGTGATCCAGGGTGCGCAGTACGAAGACCTGCGCCGAAAGGCCTCGCGTGACCTGGGCGGCATGAACTTCGACGGTTTCGGCATCGGCGGGGCGCTCGAGAAGGAAAACCTCGGCACGATCCTCGGCTGGTGCAGCGATGAGCTTCCCGAAGACAAGCCCCGCCACCTGCTTGGCATTTCGGAGCCCGATGACCTGTTCACGGCGATCGAGAACGGGGCTGACACCTTCGACTGCGTCTCCCCCACGCGCGTTGCCCGCAATTCGGCGTTCTACACCCCGGACGGCCGGTGGAACCTTTCAAACTCCCGCTTCAAGCGCGACTTCACCCCCCTGGTCGAGGGTTGCGACTGCTACACCTGCCTGAATTACACGCGCGCCTACATCCACCACCTGTTCAAGGCGAAGGAGATGGTTTCGGCAACCCTCATCTCAATCCACAACGAGCGCTTCGTCATCCGCATGGTCGACGACGCCCGGGGTGCTATTGCTGACGGAACGTTCTACGACCTGAAGGACGAGGTTCTCGGGCGCTACTACGCGTAATTCCCACAGTCGCACGGCCCGGCGCAACTGTAGCCTTGATGAAAGACTTCGCGAGCGGGGGGGGCGTCAGTGTCTGTGCCGGACGAGGAGGGCCTCAATCACGGCCAGGTTGATCCTTCAGACCGTCCCGGGAGCGGACCGAACCCAAGGGTCACCTTCGGGCCTGGTGCCGTCCTCATAGGCTTTTGCGTCGCTATGGCCGTGCTGGCCGCCGGAATGGCCCTCACCTGGGCGCTGGGCGGATCGAGGTTTGTCAGCATCTTCGCCCTGTCGCTGATGTACGGTCTTCCCGTTGCCGCGGTAACGGGTCTGCCGGTCGCCATTCTGCTCGGCCTGGCGCTCCGTCGGGTCGCCAGCCAGTCGGCCCATGTGCTGGCATTCTTTCTCGTGTTCACAGTGCTTGTTTTTCTTGCCCTCACCCTGATCTATCCGCCGGTGACCGCCCAGACCCTTCCCTTCGCGACCTTTGTTGGCGCAGCGGCCGCGGTGGGCAGGGCCAGCATCTGGAAGCTGGCACGGGTGGGCTGAGGGACACGGTCGGGGTGCGCGGCGCTTCCGGTCAGGGGGCGTCAGGCGTTGCCCCGGGTGACGCCTCCTGCACCGCCTCCTGGGTCTGCGCCCCGAGGCAGGCGAGGCCCGCGGGCTTCTTGTCGACGGCGTCCGCCGCGGCGACGGCCTTGAAAGCCTTCCCGAGGACGACGTCGACGGTCCTGTCGGCCCGATCGTCGGAAACGTAGAGGGACCCGGGAATGGTGCGCTGCACGGTGAAGGCGTTGGCCGCGCCGTCGGCGCCCGAGACGATGATCGCTGTTGCCTCGTTTCCGCTGACGCTGCGGTTCCCGATTTCCGCGACGACAAATGCGCGCTTGCGCAATTGTTCCGCGGCCCCGCCTGCGAGCCCCTCGATGTCTGTGCTGTTGTAGACGTTCACGGTCACCGCGCTGGGATCCTGGAACTCGAAGGGCCCCTGCGGGCAGGTCTCGGTTGGTTCAGGGCTCGACTCGAGTGCCGCGATCCGGATCTCCCCGCGGTTGATGCCCACCGCAACGATCACGGCGGCGGTGAGGAGCCCAACGAGCAGCAGCAGCACGACGCCGTGGATGATCCGCTTGGTATACAAGCGGGGGGCTGGGTTTTCCTCGTCGTCGCTTGAAAAGACCGCCCCGAGGTCCGTTTCAGTGACGATCCGCTGCCCGTGCCACTCAATGGGGTCCCGCTTCGCGAGCGCCCGGGCACGGCGGCTCGAGGGCTCATCAGCCATCGATCACCAAGACTCGGGCGTGGAGGATGGTGCGCTGGTGCAGGGCGGTCCGCACCGCACGGTGGAGCCCGTCCTCGAGGTAGAGGGTCTCCTGCCACTGGACGACATGCGGAAAAAGATCTCCGAAGAAGGTTGAGTCTTCGGCGAGGAGTGCTTCGAGGTCGAGGGTTGTCTTGGTGGTGACGAGTTCGTCGAGTCGGACCTGCCGCGGAGGCACTTCTGCCCAGTCTCTCGGGGTCACATGTCCATGGTCCGGATACGGGCGGCCATCACTTACAGCTTTAAAGATCACTGATACAGCCTAGGTAAAACAATCGCTCAAGGGAATATAAGCCCCGGCGAGCCCGTATCCGTGGCCAAAGAGTTACCCCCGGCCACGGATACGCACCCTAGAAGTTGACGCCACTCTCGAGGATCACGTTGGCGTACGGTGTCGCCTCCCCAGTGCGGATCACCAGCCGGGCCGAGGGAAGCAGGGCCTTGAGTTCCTCATGGGTGATGGCACGGGGTGTGAGCCCCTCGCTGTTCACCCACGCCTCCACCTCGCTGTCCCGGGCTTCGGCGGCGATGATGCTGCCCTCGACGACGATCTCCGCCAGCACCTCCCTCAGCACGTCCGTGAACCGGGGAATCCCCCGGACCAGGGTGAGGTCGACGGTCCGCACCGTCTCGGGGATGGGCAGGCCGATGTCGGCGATGACCACGAGGTGCCCGTGGCCCAGACCCGCAATGGCGGAACTGAGTGTTGGGTTGAGGA
The DNA here is from genome assembly GCF_058269175.1 of Arthrobacter sp. TJ-254. Lineage (NCBI taxonomy): Bacteria > Bacillati > Actinomycetota > Actinomycetes > Micrococcales > Micrococcaceae > Arthrobacter > Arthrobacter sp. TJ-254. The sequence continues at coordinate 106,646 of NZ_JBZCNF010000004.1, forward strand.
TGCCGCCGCGTTTCACTTGAGGTCCCCTTCGCCTTCGATGTTCCCTTCGCCGCCGGGGAGCACTTCACCGAGGGCCGGGTACGAGGGCTGGGCGCCCTCGGACCGGACAGCGTACGCGCCAACCCGCACGGCAAATTCGACGCCGGAGCTCAGGCTGTCGCCGGCAGCGAGCCTGGCAGCGAGCGCCCCAACAAAGGCGTCGCCGGCCCCGGTGGTGTCGACCGCCGAGACCTTCGGGGCCGGGAAGGCCTCAACGGCGCCGTCGGAGGCGACAAGGGCACCCTCGGCACCGAGGGTGAGCACAACTGAGGCAAAGCCTGCCGCGGAAAGCCCTTCGATGATGCCGCGGTGGTCAGCGGCGGAAGGGAGGTCCCGGACACCAAGCCGTTCGAGCACCAGGACGCCCTCATGCTCATTGACCACCAGCGGATCGGCCGCCAGCAGCGCGGAGCGTTCGAGGTCGATCACCGGCGCGAGGTTGATCACCACGCGGCCCGTCGATTGCCGAACAGCTTCGGCGATGGAGCCTGCGGGAATTTCACCCTGGAGGACCACAACCGCAGCCTCGGAGATCAGGGCCCGATTGGAGCGCACGACGTCGCCTGTCACCTCGGCGTTTGCGCCGGGGATCACGACGATCGAGTTTTCACCGGACCCGGATACCTGGACGACCGCCACGCCCGTGCCGGCTTCCGCCGCGTGGAGGGCGAGCTTGACCCCCGCGGAACGCAGCCCGGAAAGGGCTGCGTCCGCGTAGGCGTCCTTGCCGACGGCGCCGACCAGAGTGACCGGCGCCCCCAGGCGGGCGGCCGCTACGGCCTGGTTGGCGCCCTTGCCACCGGGCAGGACGGTCATTGACCGTCCCAACACTGTTTCACCCGGTTGCGGATGGCGTTCCAGCGTCACGACGAGGTCCGCGTTGATCGACCCTACGACGACAATGCCCGGTGGTTTGGTGCTCATTCGGTGAATTCTCCTACGTTTTCCTCGTTGACGGTGGTCACGGGGACGGGAACCATTGATTCGACGGATTCGTCCTTGAGCAGCTGCGCGAGGACCTCGACCGAGCGCTTTCCGAGCTCGGAGGGCTGCTGGGCGATTGTGGCGGTCAGGGTGCCCGCCTCGATCGCAGCAAGCCCTTCTTCAGTGCCGTCGAAGCCAACGACGCTGACCTCGCTGCCGGCCCGCTCGCCGAGCGCCTGGATGGCTCCGAGCGCCATCTCATCGTTCTCGGCGAAGATCCCCGTGACACCCGGATTGGACTGCAGCAGGTTGGTTGCCACGTTGAGTGCCTCAGCACGGTCGAAGTTGGCGGTCTGCCGTGCGACGACTTCGATGTCGGGGTAGGCCTCGAGTCCTTCGGTGAACCCTGCCCCGCGGTCGCGGCTGGCGGAGGTGCCGGCAACGCCCTGCAGCACGATCACCTTTCCCTTTTCGCCCATCGCCCGGGCCAGTTCGTCGGCGGCCTGCCTGCCACCGGCCACATTGTCGCTTGAAACAAGCGACTGGACCTCTGCGCCGTTGACGGTGCGGTCCACAGCAACGACAGGCGTGTCGTTCGAGACAAGCGGTGCCACCGACGCCGCAGCGGCGTCCGAGTCGACCGGGTTGATGATGACGCCGTCGGTGCCGCTCGTGGACGCGGTGGCGAGCTGGTTGGTCTGGGTCGCTGAATCGTTCTGCGCGTCAACGACATCGAGGGTGATTCCGGCGTCGTCGGCCGCGGCCTGGGCACCGTCTCGCAGTTCGACGAAGAACGGGTTGTTCAGCGTCGAGATGGCCAGGGTTACGCTGTCGCCGCCGGCCGCCGTGTCGTCGCCGCCGCGGTTGCATGCGGCAACACCGATCAGGAGTGCGGCCGACGCGGTCAGCGCCACTGTCTTGGTTGGGGAGAACTTCATTGTTTTTTCCTTTTTCTAAATGGGACTACTGAGAGGAAAGTTCTAGTGCTGCGCGGTCTTGCGGCGCAGTGAGTCAACACCGACGGCGAGCGCGATGACGACGCCGATCACCACCTGCTGCCAGAAGGATGAGACGTTGAGCAGGTTGAGTCCGTTGCGGATGACCACGAGCACGAGCGCACCGATCAGGGTTCCGCTGATCCGTCCGACGCCGCCGGCGAGGGAGGCGCCTCCAATGACGACGGCGGCAATGGCGTCGAGTTCATAACCCACTGCTGCCTGCGGCTGGGCCGAGTCGAGGCGGCCCGACAGCAGCAGGCCCGCGAGCCCCGCGAAGAGGCCGGAGAGCGCGAAGACGGTGATGAGGACCCGGCGTACCGGGATGCCGGAGAGCCGTGCAGCCTCGGTGTTGCCGCCTACCGCGTACATGTAGCGGCCCATGACGGTGAAGTTGAGGATCAGGGCGGCGACGGTTCCCGCGAGGACGAGCACCACGATGGGCATCGGCACCGGTCCGAGCATGCTGCCGAGGAAGGAAACCTCGGGAGCGGTGGGTATGGGCCGGCCACCGGAGAGGACGAGGGTGAGGCCGCGTGCCACGCTGAGCATCGCCAGGGTGGCAATGAAGGACGGAAGCCTTCCGAAGCTCACTGCAAGCCCGCTCACCGCGCCGCTGAGGGTGCCGAAGAGCAGACCTCCACCGAGTGCGAGCCAGCCGGGCAGGTCGGCCTGCGAAAAGAGCCAGGCCGAGCCCATCGCCGAAAGTGCCGCAACCGATCCGACGGACAGGTCGATTCCGGCCGCCACGATCACGAAGGTGAGCCCGAAGGCGAGCACCGCGATCACTGAGGCTTGGATTCCGACGTTGAGGAGGTTTGGACCGGTGAGGAAGTCCGGGGTGGCAATGAAGAGCGCGAGGCTGAGGACCACCAGGCCCACGAGTGCTCCGTTGCCGGCGAGGAACGTCATGAACGTCTCCCGTCCGCGCCCCTGGGGGACAGCTACAGCTACCTTGTTCATGATTCGTCCTTCATCTGCTTGTCTTCGTTTTCACGCTTTACATCGCGGACGGCCAGTGACATCACTGAGTCCTGCGTTGCGGTTTCGGCTGGCAGTTGGCCGGAGACGTGGCCGCCGCTCATGACGACGATCCTGTCGGCCATGCCGAGCACTTCGGGAAGTTCGCTTGAGACCATCACGACGGCCCCGCCGGCCGCGGTGATGGCATTGATCAGTTCGTAGATTTCGACCTTCGCTCCGACGTCGACCCCGCGGGTCGGTTCATCGAGGAGCAGCACGGTCGAGCCGGCGACGATCCACCGGGCGAACACGGTCTTCTGTTGGTTGCCTCCGGAGAGGGACCCGACCGCCTGGTCGAGGCTGGCCATGCGGATCCTCAGCTTGTCCGCCACCTCCTGGGCCCGTTTCCGCTGCCCGGCGAAGTCGACGATTCCCGCCCGCGCCGTGGCCGCGAGCGTCGCATAGCCGATGTTCTCGTTGACGGCAGCCCCCAGCACGAGGCCCTGGACCTTCCGGTCCTCGGGTACATGGCCAATGCCCGCGCGGATAGCCGCGCCGACGTTGAGCGGCGGGAGGGTCTTGCCCCGGACCGAAATCGTTCCTGAGGTGTACGGGTCGATTCCGGCGATGGCCCGGATCACCTCGGTGCGGCCCGCTCCGACGAGCCCTGCGAGCGCGACGACCTCACCGGCGTTCACCGAGAAGGAGACGTCGTTGACCATGCCCTTCGTTGAGAGGCCGGTGACCTCGAGGAGGGTTTCGGCAGGACCGTTGTACTCCCTGCGGCGCGGGAACTGCTGGTCGATGTCGCGCCCCACCATGAGGCGCACCAACTCATCCTCGTCAGTTGTCGCTGGAACCTCGGCGATGAACTTGCCGTCGCGCAGGACTGACACCGAATCGCCGATAGCGGCAATCTCGTCGAGGTGGTGGCTGATGAAGACCATCCCGACGCCGCGTGCCCGCAGGTCCTCCACAACGGAGAACAGCGAAGCGATCTCCCGCTTGGTCAAGGCCGCAGTGGGCTCGTCAAGGATGAGCATGCGGGCGTCGAGGCTCAGGGCCTTGGCAATCTCCACGAGCTGCTGGTGTGCAATACCCAGCTCCCCCACGTGCCGGTCGACGTCGAGGTCGAGCCCGATCAAGGCGAGCGCGGCTCGGGCGTCGTCCTTCATCTTTCGCTTGTCCACCAGGCCATAGCGGCGGGGCATGCGTCCCAGCGAGATGTTCTCGGCGATGCTCATCGACCCCACCAGGTTGAGTTCCTGATGGATGGTGGCGATTCCGTGGTTTTCCGAGGCCTTGGTGTCGGGAAGCTGGACCTCGGCGCCGTCAATGAGGATCCTGCCGCGGTCCGGCTGGTGCACTCCTGCCATCATCTTGATCAGCGTGGACTTGCCTGCGCCGTTTTCGCCCAGGAGGACCTGCACCTTGCCGGGCAGGACGTTGACACTGACGCCGTCGATCACCGTGACGGGGCCGAAGGCCTTGGACACGTTGTCCAGCGTAAGGATGGGACTGCCGTTCATGATTTCCGTACTTTCTCAAGTTCAGGGGTGGAGCCGCGGACGATCAGGCGGCCGGGAACGATGCGGGAGCCTGGGGTTTCGCCCCCGATGACTCCTGTCAGCATTTCGACAGCCAGCCGTCCCATCGCATCGACGTCGTGGGCGATGACGGTGAGGGCCGGATTGATGAGCGTGAACGCCTCGATGTCGTCGTGGGCGACGAAAGCGAGGTCGGTGCCGATGACGGTCCCGCGCTCGTTGCACACCCCGATCGCCCCGATGCTCATCAGGCTGTCCGCGGCGAGCAGGGCCGTCGGCGGATCCGCGAGGTCGAGGAGGGTACGTGCGCCTTCGGCTCCACTGGCGGCCTGGAAGTCACCGAGGAAGATGAGTTCGGCGTCGTCGTCCGCCCCCGTGGCGGCCAGCGCTTCCTTGTAGGAGCGCAGGCGCTCGCGGCCGGTGGAGGTTGACTGCGGGCCGGCGATGTAGCCGATGCGGCGGTGTCCCCGGGAGGTGAGGTGCTTCACGGCTTCGTGGATGCCCGTCGAATTGTCGGGACTGACGCATGGGACGTCGAAGTCGTCGAGCACCCGGTCAACGAAGACAACGGGAACCCCACTGCGCAGCAGTTGGTCGAGGTTGCCGCCATCGCCCTGTGGCGCCGCGATGACGCCGTCAACCCGCTGGGACAGCATGACGTCGATGTACTGGTCCTGCTGCTCAACGCTCTCGTTGGCATTGCCGAACAGCGTCATGTACCCGAAGTCGCGTGCCCTCTGCTCCACTGCGTGGGCCAGGTCGGCGAAGAAAGGATTACGGACGTCCGGCAGGAGGAGGCCGATTGTCTGGGTGCGGGTCTTGCGGAGTGACCGCGCCTGCGCATTCGGACGGAAGCCGAGCCGTCCGGCTGCGGCCTCGACGGCCTGGCGTGCCTCGGGCGAAGTGGCCGGGTGGCCTGAGAGGACGCGCGACGCCGTGGCTTTTGAAACACCTGCGGCTTCCGCCACATCCTTGATTGTAACCTGCTTCACGGCTTCCTCTCCATTGTGGAATCGGTTCCATGGAATCGATTCCAAGAGTATGCACCTTAAGCTTTTCCGTGTCAAGTGGGTGCCGGGCCGCTGTCGGCCCATAATGGAACATGCCCTTTTCCGAAGCCCGCATGGGCCTGCTCCTCGACGTCGACGGCCCCATCGCGAGTCCCGTCACCCGCACCGTTCCGCCGGGAATCATCGGTGACCTCATCACCTTGGCTGACGCCGGCTGGCCAATTATCTTCAACACCGGCCGCTCCGACGACTTCATCCGCAAGCAGGTCATGGAGCCGATGCTTGCCGCCGGGATCCCCGCTGGAGTCGAGTTTCACGCCGTCTGCGAGAAGGGTGCGGTGTGGTTCAGTTTCAGCGCCGCGGGTGCTGGCGAAGTGCAGATCGACGAGGAGCTTGCGCTCCCGTCGAGCTTCGCCGACGACGTCCGCGACCTCGTTCTCGAGAAGTATCCCCACCTGATGTTCTTCGATGAGACAAAGCGCGCAATGGTTTCGGTCGAGCAGTCCCTTGAGGTGGAGAGCAGCGATTACCTGGCGGGCCAGAAGGAGTTCGACGCCGACGCACTCGACATCCTGCACAGCCACGACATGGGAGCGCAGCGGCTGGGCTTCGAGGAGCCGGACAGCAGCGGGGGCATCGCCTACCGCGTCGATCCGACGATCATCTCAACCGACATCGAGTCGATCCGGGTCGGGAAGGATCTTGGTGCCGAACGGGCGCTGCAACTGATCATTCCGCAGGAGGCGATCCCGTCGGTCTGGCGGACTGTGGGCGATTCGCGCACCGATTACGCGATGGCCGATTACCTCCACCAGGCCGGGTACGACGTCGCCCATGTTGATGTGCGTCCCGCGGACGGCATCCCCGAGAAGCCCTACCCCGTGCTGACGGAGTCCGGTCTTGTCCATGAGGAGGCCGGGGCCGCCTTCCTCGCGCGCTGCGTGGCTTCCCTGCAGGGATAGAGCCTCAGGCCGCGGTGCGGCGCAGGACGGATTCGATTGCGGTGCGGACTTCGGCGGAATCGGGCTCAACCGTCGGAGCGAAACGGGCGACGACGGCTCCCTCGCCGCTGATCAGGAACTTCTCAAAGTTCCATTTCACCAGCCCGGGGAACACCCCCCGGCTCCGGAACTCGGTCAGGCGGGCGTAGAGGGGATGCTGGTTCCTCCCCCGCACCCGCGCCTTCTTCGTCAGGGGGAACGTCACGCCGAAGTTCCTTGTGCAGAACGAGGAGATGTCTTCATCGGTGCCGGGCTCCTGGTTGAGGAACTGGTTGCATGGGACACCTAGCACCACCAATCCCTGCCCCTGGTAGTCCTGGTAGAGCCGCTCGAGGCCGGCGTACTGAGGCGTGAACCCGCACTGCGAGGCGACGTTGACCACGAGTACGGTTCTGCCCCTGAAATCACCGAAGGACTTCTGCGTGCCGTCGTTCATTGTCAGGTCGATGTTGTAGAGGTCTTCGGCGTACGTGAGGTCTCCCTGAGGCATTGCTGCTCCTTCATTGCGGTCCCGATGGTGCTACTTCGTTGCCGACGTCACCTCGGATGGGAAGGGAACTCACTCTCCTTCGTCTTCGTGGAGAGGGGGAATGGGGTTTGATCGTTTCCGCGGGAGGCCAACGTCGTGATGAGCCTGGTTTCAGCTTGGCGCACCCAGTTGCGCACAACGTTCACCGCCGGTGATCCGGCGGTCCCACAATGGCAGCTTGACCTTGAGGACGGCGAGGACGCCGGCTATTTCCTGCCGGACTCCGCGGTGTGGGCAGTCCATGGTTCAATGACGCCCCTGGTCGCAGGGATCCGCGCGCTCCTCCTTCAGACACTGCACCCGGGCGCAATGGCCGGCGTGCACGACCACTCCTCCTTCCGGGAGGACCCGCTCGGCAGGCTCGCAAACACCATCCGGTGGATCTTCACGGTCACCTACGGCTCAACCGGCACGGCGCAGGAGGGCTCGGCATTCGTACAACGCCTTCACCGGCGGGTGCGTGGCAGCTACGTGGACAGCCACGGGGTTGTCAGGGAGTATTCGGCCGCCGACCCCGACCTTGTGCGCTGGGTCCATTTGGCGTTCACCGACGCATTCCTCGCCGCACATGAGGCCTACGGCCCGCCCATCCCCGGCGGGGGCGACCGGTATGTCGCCGAGTGGGCCAAGGCCGGCGAACTGATGGGCGTGGAATCACCGCCCCGCTCGGAGCGCGAACTTGCCGAACAGCTGTCCGCCTTCGACGCCGAACTGACCAACAGCAGCCAGGTGCAGGAAGCGTTGCGGTACATCAAGCGCCCTCCCCTGCCGGCTTCCCAGCGGCTGGGCTACCGCGTGCTGTTCGCGGCGGCTGTGGCAACCCTTGAACCGCGCCACCGGGAGTTGCTGGGGCTGCGGGTGCCGTCCCTCGGTCCAATACCGCTGCCCGTTGATGCGGCGACCCGGCTCGTGCTGAGGGTCGTGAGGCTGGGCTTGGGCTCGGAGGGGCCGAGTGAGGCTGCCGCGCGGCGTCGCATCGCCCGGGTTTACTCCACCGGGCCGCGGAGGGCATGAAAAAGCCCCGGCTGTTCCCGGCCGGGGCTTTGTTCGTTGTGCGGAGGATGGGGGATTTGAACCCCCGAGGGCGTTAACCCAACACGCGTTCCAGGCGTGCGCCATAGGCCGCTAGGCGAATCCTCCTACTTTGGAGCAGATACCAGAATACCCAAACAACACTGAACTGCCGAATCGTCGCCGTCTGGGCCGCGCTGGCGGGCCAATTTTCGTCGGTCTCTAGGGCTCGTTCTGCCGGGAGTGTCCTGACGGGTTGCCAAATACCCACACAACTCTGAACTGCCGGATCGCCGCTGTCTGGCCCGCTCTGGCAGGTCCATTTTCGTCGGCATGTCGGGCCCGTACGGGACGGTAAGTGCAGGCCTGTCATGTCGCCCAGTCGTGCGGCCCAGTCGTGCGGCCCCGTCCTGCCGTGCGGGCCTGTTTGTGCCGACATATCGTACGGGGCCCGCCCTATCGGCCTGTCCCGCCAGCCCGTCTTGTCGAGCCTGTTTTGTCAGTGGAGGGTGATGGACTGTACCTATGGTCAACCGATCAGCGGAAACCACGGCTCCGGACGCTTTCGGCGCTGGGTACTGGTTGCCCGCGGCGGCCTTCGGTACAGGAAACGGGTCACCAGCCGCTGCCCCGGGCGCCGGGTGCGGAGCATCCAATTCCGCTTCCATGCGCAGACCGCCTAACGCGGCCTCCGATACCGTGCACGGTTCGACTCATTCAGCCCCCAGCGCCGAACACGCAGCGCCCGAATCCGTCTCGGGATACCAAGCCCCGAACTTCATTCCTTATGGCGGGTATGAAACGCCAGATTCGCTCTTCGAAAACGAACTGTGGGCGCTCCTCGGCCATGAACCACTCTGGCTCGCACAGTCGCTCGTCGCCCTTGATGACGAGATGATCGCCGGGCTCGGACCGGACGACGCCCTCAGCGCGCTCGACCAGGCTGCCCGGCTTGAGCGGTGGCTATCGGCGATGAAAGCCCGGATCGTGCACAGGGTCGGTGCCGCCATGTCGGAAGCCGCCTCATCACCCAACGAGCGCCTGACGGCGTCGATGAATGCCGTCAGCGAGACGGCGTGTGTCCTTAAGGTGCCAGAAGGAACCGCGGGTTTCCTGCTCAATGAGTCAGCCGCGCTTGTCGAGGACTTCCCGGCCTCACTTGAGGCGCTTGCCTCCGGAAACATCCACTACCAGCACGCACAGGTGATCGTTCGGGAGGGCACAGGAATCCCGGAGGAGGCCCGCAGCAGCTATGAGATGTCTTTGCTCGAAGCGGCACCGGAGCTTACTCGCCCGCAGCTCGCGGTTCGGGCCCGGCGCCTCCGGGAGAAAACCCACCCCGACGCCCATGCCGAACGCCGGGCCAAGGCCGAAACAGAACGGGCCGTCTGGTTGGAGCCTGCTGCCGACGGCATGGCTTACCTAGGCGCCAGGCTGAAGGCGGAGCACGCGGTAGCGATGTTCGACCGCCTCACGCAGATCGCCCGGGCGGCCCAGTGCCCGGCGGAGGAGCGCACCTTGGCTCAGCTGCGGGCCGATGCATTGACCGCCCTGGTGATCGAGGACAGCGATTCGGTAAACGGCCCCTGCTTCGACGGCCGCGGGCGGTTTCGCGGCATCCGGCCCCAGGTGCTTGTGACCGTTCCGGTCCTGTCCCTGCTCGGCTCCAGCGACCAGCCCGCGGAGCTTGAAGGATACGGGCCGATCCCGGCAACCGTTGCGCGTGAACTCGCCGCCGGCGCCCCAAGCCTGATCCGCCTGCTCACCGATCCAATTGATTCGGCGGTGCTCGACGTCGGCCGCCGCCGCTATCGGGTGCCGCGAGACCTCCGGACCTACCTCCGGGTTAGGGACAAGACCTGCAGGTACCCGGGCTGCAACAGCGCGGCTGGAACCGCCGACATCGACCACACCATCGCGTGGGAAGACGGAGGAGGCACCCACCCCGCGAACCTCGCGTGCCTGTGCCCCAAGCATCACCGTATGAAACACGAGGCAGGTTGGTCCGTCGAGCAGTTCCGCGGCGGCGTACTCGCATGGCGATCACCGACCGGAAGGAAGTACGTGACCCGGTCCGAGCCACCGCCCTCGGCAGTACCAGTCCTGCCGAACGGACCGCCGGAGCGCAGAAGCGAGGCCGATCCTCCGCCATTCTGAGGGTGTGGTGGTTCTGAGGGTGTGGTGGTTCTGAGGGTGTGGTGGTTCTGAGGGTGTGGTGGTCCTGGGGTGTGGTGGTCCTGGGGTGTGGTGGTCCTGGGGTGTGGTGGTCCTGGGGTGTGGTGGTCCTGGGGTGTGGTGGTTCTGAGGGTGTGGTGGTTCTGAGGGTGTGGTGGTTCTGACAGCGTGGCGTTCTGAGGTGGGGCTGTTCTGATGACAGCGTTGCTCCAAGCAGTTTTCGCTCTAAGCAGTTGTCGGTCCAAGCATTTGTGCCCGCCGTTCCACACCTCGCTCCGCATTGTTCCACCCATGGTCCTAGAGCGGCGTTCCAGGGCGGCACACAGTCCGAGAGCACCGTTTCGGGACCGGGATTACGAGCCCACAGCGGTCGCCCGATGAGGGCGGAAAACCAACCTCGGAGTTCCTGTAGACTATTTCCCGGCCCCTCATGTGGTGTCATCCTGTGAACTCCCCCAGGACCGGAAGGTAGCAAGGGTAAGCGGGCTCTGGCAGGTGCATGGGGGGTCTTATCTTTAAGCGTCCCGCTTTCCGGGACCGGCGCCCCAGGAGATGCCGATTGCCATCTCTCTGCACGCGGTAAGGAGCGCACCAGTGGATCAGCAGTCAGGAGCCGGGCGGTTCGCCCCAAGCCCATCCGGGGAACTGCACCTCGGAAACCTGCGGACGGCCACGTTGGCCTGGCTCTTCGCCCGAGCCAGCGGACGACGCATCCTGCTCCGCATTGAAGACCTCGATGCGCAACGCGCCGGTGCCGAAGCCGCCCAGCTCCGCGAGCTTGCCGCCGTCGGGCTGACGTGGGATCCACCGGTGGTCCGACAGAGTGAGCGTGGAACCCTGTATGCAGACGCCCTGGCCCGCCTTGAGCAGGCGGACCTGGTGTATGAGTGCTTCTGCACCCGGCGCGACATCGCCGAGGCGCCCTCCGCGCCCCACATTCCTCCGGGCAGCTACCCGGGCACCTGCCGGAACCTGTCCCCGGCCGAGCGAGCACTGCGTAGGGCGCAAAGGCCACCGGCCCTCCGGCTGCGCGCGAACACTGCGGCGTTCACCATCACCGACCTGCTCCACGGGCAATTCACCGGCATGGTTGATGACTTCGTCGTGCGGCGGAACGACGGCGTCCCCGCCTACAACCTTGCGGTGGTGGTCGACGACGCGGCCCAAGGCGTCGATCAGGTGGTGCGCGGTGATGATCTGCTCAGTTCGGCGCCGCGCCAGTCCTACCTTGCCGGGCTGCTTGGGCTGCCCGCTCCGGTCTACGCGCATGTCCCTCTTGCCCTGAATACCGACGGGCGCCGGCTCGCCAAGAGGGACGGCGCGGTAACGCTCGAGGCGCTTGCCGAGGAGCGTGTGACCCCAGCCCAGGTCCGCTCCCTGATCCTCGAATCCCTGAACCTGCCCCGCACCTCCCTCGCCGACGCCTTGCGGGCCTTCGATCCCGCCTCCCTGCCCCGTGAACCATGGACTGTAAGCCCTGCCACCTTCTCCTCCACCGGAATGCGTTCCGTCACCCCCAACCGATAAGGTTCATCTGTGAGTACAGCCCTATACCGTCGGTACCGCCCCGAGACCTTCGCGGACGTGATTGGCCAGGAGCACGTCACCGCTCCGCTGATGGCCGCCATCGAGAAGGGGCGCATCAACCACGCCTACCTGTTCTCAGGACCCCGTGGTTGCGGTAAGACGACGTCTGCTCGCATCCTCGCCCGCTGCCTCAACTGCGCAAAAGGCCCGACGCCCACCCCGTGCGGCGTCTGCGACAGCTGTGTCGAACTCGCGCGGAACGGATCAGGCAGCCTCGACGTCATCGAGATTGACGCCGCAAGCCATGGTGGCGTCGACGATGCACGCGATCTACGGGAACGCGCAACGTTCGCGCCCGTGCGCGACCGCTACAAGATCTTCATCATCGACGAAGCCCACATGGTCACCTCGGCGGGCTTCAACGCCCTGCTGAAGATTGTTGAGGAACCGCCGGAACACATCCTGTTTATCTTCGCCACCACGGAGCCGGACAAGGTGATCGGCACCATCCGGTCCCGGACCCACCATTACCCTTTCCGGCTTGTGCCGCCGGAACCGCTCATTGCCTACCTTGAACTGCTGTGCCGGCAGGAAAACGTGAGTGTCGCCCCCGGCGTGCTGTCGCTCGTGATTCGGGCCGGCGGCGGATCGGTCCGCGACTCCCTGTCCGTGCTCGATCAGTTGATGGCGGGTGCGGGTGAATCGGGGCTCGATTACGAGCTTGCCGTGTCCCTGCTCGGTTACACGCACGCAACGCTGCTCGACGACGTCGTTGACGCTGTTGCTGCGGGCGACGCAGCGACGGTGTTCACCGCCGTCGACCGGGTGATCCAGACAGGACACGATCCCCGGCGCTTCGTGGAGGACCTGCTCGAACGTTTCCGCGACCTGATCGTGGTTCGCGCAGTCCCCGAAGGCGCAGCATCGGTCCTGCGGGGCGTGCCCGAGGACCAGCTGAACCGGATGCGGACGCAGGCAAACCAGTTGGGCGCCGGTGAACTCTCACGTGCCGCCGACGTCACCAACACGGCACTCACCGAGATGACCGGAGCCACCTCCCCTCGGCTGCACCTTGAACTGCTGTGCGCCCGCCTGCTGCTGCCCGCGGCCGATGAGTCCGCCACCGGCACCCTCGCCCGCGTCGATCGGATTGAACGTCGCCTCGAGTACGCCGGAGGCGCAGCGCCAATGACCGCTCCGGCGCAGGGTGAGGCGCCGTCACGGTCCACCGCTACTGCACAAACCGCTCCGGCTCAGACAAATGGTCCCGCACGGGAAGCGACCGGAGATCGGGCATCCAGGCCCGCCGCAGCGCCTTCGGCGGCTCCGGCGCCCTCGGTTCCCGCAACCTCGAGCCCCACTGCGGTTCCAGCTGCAGTGGCTTCCACAACCACCGCACCAGAAGCAGCTGATGCTGGTGCCACAACACGCGAAACTGCGGAGCCTGAAGCTCCAGCGGCACCGACGGCAGCCGAAACACGGCCATCGACGGTTCCACGCTCCGCGGAGCGCGGCGCGCAGGTGCCGGCGCCTTCCCCGGATTGGGGCGGCAGCTGGGGTGCTGACGCCTCGACGCCGGCACAGGACGTCCCTGCATCTGCCCGGCCCGCTGTGGCCGTGCCGCAATCAGCACGGCCCGAGCCCGCCCCCGCCGAGTCTGCCGCGTCCGAGACTGTCCAGCCTGAAACCACGCAAGGCGGGCCTGCCCGGGCTGAATCGGGTACGCCGGAGCGTCCGCAGGGAGTCCAGTCTCCTGCTGCGGCGACAGCGCCGGCCGAACAGGCGTCTGGTGGAGGGTCCGGCCAGGTTGAGATGATCCGCCGTGCTTGGCCGGAAATCATGGAAGAGCTCGCGAAGATCAAGCGCATCACGTGGCTGAACGTCAACGTTGACGCGAAACCGCGCTCCTTCGACGGAAACCAGCTAGTTCTTGCCTTCGCCACACCTGGCAATGCAATTGCTTTCCAACGCGGACCGCACATGGACAACGTTAAACAGGCGATCCACAAGGTCCTTGGACTGACCTGCAACATTGAGGCCATTCTCGATGGGCAGGGTGAGTCGGGCCCAAAAGTACCGGCTAGCCGGCCAACGCCGGCTAGGGCGGCCTCCGATGAGGCATCCGGCCCGCACAACGGCCCCCCTCAGGCAACGCCTGCCGGCACGCCGGGTTCAGCTCCAACACCTCCGGTCCAAGCGCAGGGTGGAAGTCAGTCCGGAGCGGTTGGTGCGCCGGGTCGTGGCCAGGGGCCAGAGGCTGCGCACCGACAGACCTCGACCCAGGCCGTTGCACACCCACAGACGGGCTCGCAGCCGAATGCTCAGTCACAGGCTGGTGCGCAGCCGCACACTGGAGCGCAGACTCCGAACCGGACACCTCCGGCTCGGCCCCAGACGGAAGCCCAGGCATCGCCCATGGCTGCTCCGGTTAGGGTGCCCGAACCGCAGCGATGGGCAACTGATCCAGCACCGTTGAAGGCCGGCCCAGGTGCGACGCCTGCCGCTCCGTCGGCTGGGCAGACAGGGCCCGCAGCAGCGGCGCCCCGGCGCTCGGCGGCTGCAGCGGTTCCGGAAAAGGACACTGCACCGGATCCGATGCCGACACCCGGGTGGACACCAGACGCACCTGACGATGACTCATGGGCCATGGTTGAACCGCCCGAAGATGCGTACGACCCGGGCCCCGGATACAGCGCCGCACCCAGCGGTCCCCCGCATGTGGAAGCCGTCCAGGCTCAGCGAAACGGCTCGACGGCAGCGCCGGCCGTTTCCTCGGCGCGCCCGGCGTCTCCGGCCGGACTCGCGGCGGAAACCGGGGCGGGCGGAAGCGGTTTGACCGCAGGCCCCTCCCCCGTAGGGTCCCGCTCCCCCCAGGCCCAAGCGCCGCAGGGCCGCACCCTGCAGACTGATGCCCCACGGCCCGACGCGGGGTCGGCGGCCCGGACGCCACAGCAGGCAGCGGCACAGACGTCGCCGGGGCAGCAGGGAGCAAGCCCGGCGGCGAGGCAGGTGGCTCCGGGGGCACAGCGTGCAGCGGGGCAGACAGCACCGGCTCAGCAGGCAGCGGCTCAGACGTCTCCGGAGCGGACAACACCGGCGGCACAGCGGACAGCCAATCAGGCGGCACCGGGCCAGACAGCACCGGACCAGGGATCGGCTCAGCAGGCAGCGGCTCAGCAGGCAGCGGCTCAGCAGGCGCCGGGCCAGCCAGCAACCAATGAGCCAGCGCCTTCTAATAAACCCGTCAGCCGCTACCAGCGGCTGCTCGATGAGGCTGCCCGGAAACGGGCAGAGAGCGCCGCAGCGGGCGAGCGCGCCGTAGACTTCAAGTATGTCGAAGACGAACCCAGCGCCGACGATGAAACCATCGAAGAGGCAGGGCTGGTGGGCCGCTCGGCCATCGAACGCATCCTCAACGGCAGGCTGATCGAAGAACGCGGAATCGAAACGCAGTAGCCCGGCGCAGCGCAAGCAGCAGTGCCGGAATTCCTACCGGCCATGCCGCAAAACGCCGCGCGACCAGCGCGGCATCCTCTGAATAGTGTGAAGAAGGTCAAGTGTACGAAGGCGCGGTTCAGGAGCTTATCGACGAGCTGGGACGCCTGCCCGGTGTGGGTCCGAAGTCGGCCCAGCGGCTTGCCTTCCACATCCTCGAAGCGGACACCGAAGACATGCAGCGGCTCGTCACGGCGATTACCACTGTCAAGGAGCGGGTGAAGTTCTGCGCCATCTGCGGAAATGTCGCGGAACAGGAAACCTGCGGCATCTGCCGGGATCCACGAAGGGATCCCACGATGATTTGCGTGGTCGAGGAATCCAAGGACGTTATTGCCGTTGAGCGCACCCGCTCCTTCCGCGGCCGTTACCACGTGCTCGGTGGGGCGATTAACCCCATAGCGGGCGTCGGCCCGGACCAGCTGCGTATCCGGGAACTGCTCAACCGACTCTCGGACGAGCAGATCCAGGAAATCATCATCGCAACCGACCCGAACCTCGAAGGCGAGGCAACCGCGACCTACCTGGTGCGGATGCTCAAGACCATCGGCATTCCTGTCACCCGTCTCGCTTCCGGGCTGCCTGTCGGCGGAGACCTCGAGTACGCAGACGAGGTGACCCTCGGCCGCGCGTTCGAGGGCCGCCGTTCGATGTCCTAGCCGCCCGCCCGAGCCGTACACGCTGGGCCCCTAGGCGATTCGGGTTCCCTGCGCCAGCCTGCGTGCCGGCATTGTCAGTTTCCTGCGGCCCACGGCCAGCAGGCCTCCGGCCAGGAGGGACTGCAATCCGATGCCCAGCGGCCAGATCGGGTAGCCGTCGTCGATCTCGCGTGGCATCCCTTGGCTTTCGTCGCAGGTGATCTCATAGTCGGGCCCGGCTTGAAGTGTCCGAACCTGAACGCTGATGCCTTCCATGACGCCTTGTGGCTGATAACTGGAGGAAATGTACCCAAAGCTCTGCTGCACCGAACGCGTATAGGGAACAGCGTCAGCCACGATCACGAAGGGGTTTGCCGCGAGCAGCCAGGCTATCCGCTCGGTGTGCACGACCTGCTGCGTATTCGTCTGGGTCCGGCACTCGAAGTCCTCATCAGTGGCCTGGCGCGCCGGCGCCTGTACCCCTCCGTCCATCGCGGGACCCGTGTACTCCATGTAGGAGGTGGTCACCTCGGCCTCCTCGGTGACAAGTGCGGAACTCAATCCGAACGCGATGAGCGTCCCGAGGCCGAGCAGCGCAACAAGCATGTAGCTCGTGACAATCGAGAAGAGTGGCCGGGGTGCGATGGAGGAGACTCCAACACCGATGGCGCACACAAGTGCCAGCTCCACGGCGAGCATCAGCAGGGAAAGGAAGGCCTCCAGTGCCGGTACCCCGCCCAGCGCCAACGCCCAGAAGATGAAGGGGGCACTGAGCAGCAGGAACGCAAGGGAGCCAACCCATGAGGCGAGCCACTTGCCCATCAAGAGCTGGCTTGGCCGCAGCAGGGTGACCTGCAGGACCGCAAGGGTACCTCCCGCCCGGTCGCCGTTGATTGCGTTCGCCGAGAGCCCGGGGGCAACCAGCAGCCCGAAGAACAGGACGAACCCGACCACCAGGTCGAACAATAGCGCCCCGGTCTGTTCGTAGGTGCCGGTCGTGAGGAATCCGAGAAGGAACACCACGCCTATCACCACGAACCAGACGACCAGCATGATGTACCAGCCCTTGCTCCGCAGCCGCTGGCGCATCTCCAACCCGAACACGGTCAGGACAGCCGACCGGTAGGAAAGGCTCCTGCTCTCGGCAGCCTGCTGTGGCTGCTGGATCTCTACGCTCATCGTCTTTCCGTATCCAGGCTCATGTAGGTCTCTTCAAGGGCACCGCCGGCCGGGGCGAAGGCGGTCACAACGACGTCGCTCAGCACGAGGGTGCGCAGCAGCCACGCCGCCTGCTCGGTGCTGCCCAGCAGCACCTGGAATTCGAGTCGGCGTGTGTCGCCGCGCTCCTGGAACTGCACTCCGTGGCTCTGCAGCGCCGCGGCAAGTGCGCCCATCGGCTTGGCCTGGATGTAGTAACGCCGGGCCTGGCTTCCGGCCTCGTCGAGGGTCTGGTTTTTGACCGACTCGCCCCGGTTGACGAAGACGGCGCGGTCGGCGATCTCATCGAGCTCGGACAGCACATGGCTCGAAACCACAATGGTTTTGCCTTCCTCGGCGAGACGCCTCAGGAGGGTCCGCAGTTCGACCCGTGATCCGGGATCGAGCCCCGACGCCGGCTCATCAAGCAGCAGCACCGAAGGGTCGTGGATGAGGGAGCGCGCCAGGCTGAGTCGCTGCTGCTGGCCGCGGGAGAGGACGCGGGCCGGCTGGCTCGCGTATTCACCGAGGCCCACTGCCTCGAGCAGCTCGTGTGCCCGCGCTACCCGCTCTTCCTTGCGCATCCCGTAAAGGGCGCCCGTGGTCGCCAACACCTCCAGCGCTGAAAGCGTTTCCCACATGCCAAGGGTGTCGGGCATCCAGCCAACGAGCCGCCGCACCCCTTCGGGGTCGGTCGCTGGGTCGAGGCCGGCCACCCTCACGGTTCCGGCGTCGGGCGCGAGCAGCGACGCGAGGACCAGCAGCAGGGTTGTCTTGCCGGACCCATTCGGTCCAATAAGGGCTGTCACTTCACCGGGGGGAGCCACGAAGTCGATATGGCGTATCGCCTGCACCGAGCCGAATCTCCGCGCGACAGCCTCGACAACGATTCCCCCAAATTCGTTGTTCATAGGCAGACCCTATGCCATGAAGTGCGGATTTCCGCCCTCTTCCCGGCAGTAAATTGCAGCCGCGGACGTTTGTCCATATTGCGACGCACAATTGGAGATGGCGCTCCGCCCGCCGATACACTGACACGACGTGGCCCGGCCCGGTGGATTACCGCGGCGGTGCCTGAACAATTCCCTGATGTCAGTGAGCGAGTGAATGAGCCTTCTAGTCCAGAAGTTTGGTGGGTCATCGGTCGCGGACGCCGAAGGGATCAAGCGCGTTGCGCGGCGTGTCGTGAAGGCCCAGGCCGCAGGCAACCAGGTGGTTGTCGTTGTATCGGCGATGGGCGACAGCACCGATGAGCTCCTCGACCTTGCCGCCCAGGTGTCCGGAACGTCCGATCCGCGTGAGATGGACATGCTGCTCAGCGCCGGGGAACGGATCTCCATGGCGCTCCTGGCGATGGCGATCCACGGGCTCGGGGCTTCGGCGCAGTCGTTCACCGGCAGCCAGGCCGGCATGATCACCGACGCCATCCACGGCAAGGCCCGCATCATCGACGTTTCCCCACACCGCATCCGCACGGCCATCGAAAAGGGCGACATTGCGATCGTCGCGGGTTTCCAGGGCATGAGCCGGGACAGCAACGACATCACGACGCTCGGCCGCGGAGGGTCCGACACTACCGCCGTCGCCCTTGCCGCGGCGCTCCGGGCCGACGTGTGCGAGATCTACACGGACGTCGACGGCGTGTACACCGCGGACCCGCGCGTCGTTCCCTCGGCCCAGAAAATCGAAACCATTTCAAGCGAGGAGATGCTCGAGCTGGCCGCATCCGGGGCCAAAATACTCCATCTGCGAAGTGTCGAGTACGCGCGGAGATTCGGAGTTCCGCTTCACGTGCGGTCATCATTCAGCGACCATGAAGGGACATGGGTATTGCCCAGCCCCGACGACCAGATCAAGATTCAAGAGGGAGAACCCTTGGAACAGCCAATCATCTCGGGCGTCGCACACGACCGCTCGGAAGCGAAGGTCACAGTGGTCGGGGTTCCCGATATCCCCGGCAAGGCTGCCGAGATCTTTGGCATCGTCGCCGGCGCCCACACGAACATCGACATGATCGTTCAGAACGTATCGACCCACGGATCGGGGCGCACCGATATTTCCTTCACCCTGCCCATCGTTGACGGCGCCCCGGCGCTTGCTGCGCTCGAGGCCGCCCGGGAACGGGTGGGCTACGAGTCAGTCGAGTACAACGAGAAGATCGGGAAGCTCTCGCTCATCGGCGCGGGCATGCGCTCCAACCCCGGGGTGTCGTACAAGTTCTTCCGTGCGCTTTCGGACGCAGGGGTCAATATCGATATGATTTCGACCTCCGAAATCCGCATCTCCGTGGTCACGAGCGCCGAACTGCTCGACACAGCGGTGCGAGCGGTCCACGCCGCGTTTGAACTCGACGGCGAGGCGACAGCCACCGTCTATGCAGGAACCGGACGCTAGGACTGCTGCGGGTGCGGCTTGCGCACCGCGTAGTGATGGCCCTCCGAGTCTTCCTCGATCTCGAACCCGTCGAGTTGATTGTCGTTCTTGCCCTCAGCGGGGAGATCCATGCTGCTTCGCTCGGCGGGGCCGAGGAAGATCCTGCAAAATGAATCGAGCCGGTTGTAGAACGGCTCGCGTGGCTTGCGCTCCCGTGGGGCGGCGGGGGTGTGTCTCATGCTGACCAGCTTCCTTCAACTGTGCACCCAACTGCTATACCGCAATTTTACGCCCGTAGACGGCGAAAGGACCGGGGGTGTGGGCCCCCGGTCCTTCCTGTTCAGGCAGGCTTCTACACCGCCCGCATGTGGTTCCCTAGCGCAGCAGCGAACCTCCGCCGCCGGCCTGGGAGCCGTCGATCACAACAGGCGCCGTGGCCGGTGCGGCTGCACTCCCGCCCACCTCAAGGCTGATGGCGGTCGAGGCCGCATCTCCAAGGAAGACGCGTCCGACGTAGCTGCCGGGCTCGAGATCCTTCCAAGACAGGTTGATCGTCGATTCCTTGCCGTTCTTGAGCTTGAGCGGGTCGGGGCTGACCGAGAGGTTGCCTTCATCCCCACCGAGCACTACGGCCTCGACGGTCGCAGCGGTTGCGGCTCCGTTGGGGCTGGCATAGAGGTTCGCGATGACGGTGTACGTGCCCGGTGCCGGGTCGTTCAGCAGGAGCGCCTCGCTCGCCGAAGCCGTTGCCGCCGAAAGGAGTTCACCGTCCGGGGCAATGACGTAGAGGTCGAAGTCGGCTGCGGAGTCCGCCGAGTTCACGGCGAACCGTGCAAGCGACGTTCCTTCAGGAACCACGACCTCCTTGCGGGCGTTGCTGGCATCGTTCGCGTTGCGCAGCGGCCCGGGCACCAAGCTGGTCGGCGTCCGGTCGGCCTTTGCCAGGCCCTTGACCGAGAGGTCGACGGTGCCGGTGACGCCGGCGGTCACCTTGAAGGAACCCGTTCCGGTTCCGGTCTCCGAATACAGGGACACGACGTTGGGAACCACTGCGGTCACCGGGCGGACGACGACGGGAGAAACAACCCTTGTTCCCTGCGTTCCGGTCCAGGTCAGGTCGCCCATGGCGAACTGGTCCAGAGCTGCCGATGCGTTCTCGAAGGTCACCTTGAAGGTCTTGCGCTCGCCTGCAGCTGTGAAGTCCAGCCGGGCGGGAGCGACCTTCGCGGCGACGCCGGGAACGTTGATGTTTGCCGTGTAGCTGCCCGGAGCGGTTGCCGTGACCGTGCGGGTCACCGTCATCTGGCCGGTGAGCTGTCCGACGGCGATCGAGGGTACGTTGACGTCCTTGGCCGTGACAACCTTGTTCTTCTTCACGCCCAGTTCAGCGCCGAGGCCCTGCAGGAAGGCGTTCCAGTGGCTCGCATCAGCGTCGTAGACGAGGCCGGGGTTGAGCATGGACCGCGGTGCGACGTGTCCGGCGCCCGTGGCGAACAGATCGGTGTTGATGCTTCCGTCCTCGTTCACCAGCTCGCCAGCGGTTGTCATCAGCGCCGACTTCACGGCCGCGGGCGACCAGGTCGGGTTCTTCGCCAGGATCAGCGCACCCAGTCCGGCCACCTGCGGGGCTGCCATCGAGGTTCCGGAAAGGAATCCGAAGTTCTCGCCCGTGCCTACGGGGGACACCCCAGCCAGCACATTCACGCCGGGAGCCGTGATGTCGGGCTTCAGCAGGTCGGAGTTCACTGCGAGCGACGGCCCGCGCGAGGAGAAGGCCGCGATCTGCGGGTCCGGTGACTCCGGAAGACCCGTTGTGTCCTTGCTGACCAGAGCGGCGGTCAGTGAGGGGTTGGCGGTGAGCTTTTCCTTGATTTCCGCGCCTTGGATGTGGACGGTGGGTACAGCGTGGAGGTCGAGGTCGAGGGAACCGGGGTTCACGTTGACGAGGACCATGCCCACACCGCCGGCCTTTTCGACGGTGGCGCTCTTGGCGACGCGGTCGACGACGCCGCGGTCGCAGACGACGATCTTGCCCTCAACCTTCGCCGGGTCGAGTGAGTCCGGCTTGCAAAGGGCGGCATCCGCCGGAGCGATCCCGGCGGCGGCGGCGTTGGCGGCCAGGACGAGCGCGGTCTGGGGTACTTCACGGTTCATGACCGAGGTGCCCCGGTACTTGGTTCCGTCGGACAGCTCAACCGTGCCCTGGAGTTCGTGCGAGAAGGTGCTGGCAGCGACGGTGGTCAGCCAGGGTGAGCTGTGGTTGACCGTGCTGGCCGTGGGGCCGGAGTTGCCGGCGGAGGTCGACACGAAGATACCGGCCGAGGCGGCACCCAGGAACGCGAGCGCGACCGGGTCGGTGGTCGAGTTGTTGTTGCCCGAGATCGAGTAGTTCAGGACGTCGACGCCGTCTCGAACCGACTGCTCGATTGCGGAGACCGAAGCTGAGGAGTAGCAGTCACCGGTATTCGGGTCTGCGTCGTCCCAGCACACCTTGTAGACGGATACGGCGGCCGCGGGAGCGACACCGGCACCCTTGCCGAAGTTCCGGCCGTCCACCGCGACGTCGACGCCGGCGTTGCCCGCAGCAGTCGAAGCGGTGTGCGTGCCGTGGGAATCGACGTCGATCGGCGAGATGCGCTCTTCCGGTGCGCGTCCCGAGCCGAAAGCGAGGAAGTCCTCTGCGAAGTAGCGGGCACTGAGGACCTTGGAGTTGCAGGCGCTGCCGTCGAAGTCTTCTCCGACCTGGCATTCTCCGAGGAAGGTGCTGCCGTCTGCCTTGAGCATCGCGATCTTGCCCTCTGGCGTGAGGTACGGCTCGCCGACCGCCGGCTGCCCGGTCAGCGGCTTGACGGGCTCGCCCGTCAGGAACGCGTTTTCGGGGCGGTAGCCGGTGTCGATGACGCCAACGACCGTGCCCTTGCCTGCGTTCTGAACGCCGCCGAGCTGTGTTTCCCAGACTCCGCTCTCGCCGGTCAGGCCGAGGAATTCGGTGCTTGAGTAGTCAGGGCTCCTCCGCTCGTCGGGGGCCACAGCGTAAACGCCGGGGGTCTTGGCCAGCTGTGCGGCCTGCTCCGCGGTGAGCACGGCGGTGAACCCGTTCAGTGCGGTGGTGAAGGAGGCGCGTACTTCGGCCTTCACGGTTGCAGCGACCGACTTCTGCTTCTGCTTCAGCCGCGCCTCGTACGCACGGGCGTTGGAGTTGATCGCAATCTTCTGGCCCTTGACGGGCTTGGTCGGCGCGAATCCCTCGGTGCCGCCCTCGTAGGAGGCCAGGGGGTGCTCCTGAAGCATGACGATGTAGCGCCCGTCCTGGAAGCTGGCGGGACCGTTCTGCAGTTGCGCGGGTGCCTGGGTGGGGGCCTGCGCCGCGGCAGGGGCCACGGTGGTGGATGTCACCAGTAGTGGCAGCCCCAACGCGATTGCCGTTGCTGCACGGAACGAACGGCTCCGCAGCCCGGCTTGTCCTCGTTGTGTCATTGGAAGATGTGCCTTTCATCAAGATCCGGGCAGGGCGGGAGCTGCCGGTTGCCCTCACGCTGTGGACCTCCAACAAGGACCCCGTTTGTGACTACTGTCACAACCGCCACAACAGACGCAAATTTACCGGAGTTGACGCTGATCCGGAAGCGGTTCCCTCGACTAACTTAAGGTTGACACCGGTGAATTGGTAAGGGCCTGAAGGTAGATAATTGGATAATGCCTTCGGTAACGCACGACGTCCTTGAGGAGCACGAGGCGAAGCTCCTTGAGCAGGAGCACCACGAGCGCGTCCGCCGCTTCACCGAGCCCTACCTGCAGCGCAGGTCAACCGGCGCGAAGCACCCCGTTGAGGACTTCCTGTTCACCTACTACAACCAGAAGCCGGGTCAGCTTCTGCGGTGGCATCCCGGCGCCGGAATTGCGCTCACCGGAGCTCCCGCCGCCGAGCGGCGCTCCTGGAAGTACTACGGCTCCGTTGCCTCCCCGCAGGGCGCGGTGGCCGTCGACCTCGACTCCTTCCGGAGGGAGCGGGGCGAGACCCTGGAATTCACGCGGACAATCCTCGCCGGCACCGCGGCGCGGCCGGCACAGTTCGGGTGCTTCGGCCTCCACGAATGGGCGATGGCCTACAAGTCGCAGCTCAACGGGGTGCGCCACGAGTACCTGAACCTGCGGCTGGGCGCTGAGGGAACCGACGACGTCGTTGAGGAATCCAACATCCGCTGCACGCACTTCGACGCGTTCCGCTTCTACGCCCCCCAGGCCGTGCCCCTGAATGCCCTCACCCCCACGCGCCAGAACCAGCGCCACCTTGAGCAGCCCGGCTGCCTCCACGCCAACATGGATCTCTACAAGTGGGCCTATAAACTCGGCCCGGTGCTGCCCAGCGAGCTCGTTGTTGACTGCTTCGAACTCTCGTGGCGTATCCGGGTCATGGACATGCGCGCGTCCCCCTACGATCTAAGCGACTGGGGCTACACTCCGATCCGCATCGAGACCTCCACCGGCAAGGCCGAATACACGAAGCTGCAGCGGGAATTCTCCCGCGAGGCCCAGCAGTTGCGTGAACGCCTGCTGCAGCACCTGGAGCAGGTCGGCGCCTGGGGCACCGGTCCGCTGGACCCGGGGCTCCCGCTGGATTCCGCACTGATGGGAACCGCACAGAAGGGAACACTGACGTGAAACGGTCAGCACGCGCCCGCCGCGGACTTGCTGCCGCGGGGCTCATCACCGCCGTCCTCGCCGGGTGCGCCTCACCCGGCGGACCGGCAACGCCCGCCGTTCCAACCAATGAGGAGACAACACCCATGGCCCCTGCAGATCCGCCGACCCGCCTCACGATCGTCGTGAAAGAGTCGGCCGAGGCCGAGCCCACCGAGTACATCCTCGAATGCGACGGCGCCACCCCCGGGAAGGCGAGCACCCTGCCGGATCCCGGGCCCGCGTGCGCCACCGTTGCCCGCCTCGGTGTTAGGTTCTTCACAGCGTTGCCGAGCAAGAACATGCTCTGCACCGAGCAATACGGCGGGCCGCAGACCGCCCGTGTCAGCGGAACCATCGATGGAGAGCCCGTCAACGCGGCATTCGCGCGCACCAACGGCTGCGAAATCTCGCGGTGGGACGCCGCCAAGGGCATCGTGGGGCCCGGCGGGAACTTCTAGGCGGCCCGGCGGCCTCTCCCCCACGTGCGGGGGCGGTGTGCAGGCCCGGTAGACTGGAAGGGCAAGCTCGCGGAGCGCCGGACATTTCAACCGACCCCAGGTCCACCCGGCGTGAGACGGCACTTCCGGGCCCCTGCATTTAATGCTGGCACCCCCAGCACTTGCCGCTTCACTCACAGGAGTTGCCGGATGCCCCGGATCGTTGTTGACGTCATGCCCAAGCCCGAAATCCTTGACCCGCAGGGCAAAGCCATTGCTGGTGCGCTCCCCCGCCTCGGACTCACCGGTTTTGCCGGGGTCCGCCAGGGCAAGCGCTTCGAACTCACCGTTGACGGCGAGGTGACCGAAGAAGTGCTCGAACAGGCCCGGAACGCCGCCTCAACCCTTCTTTCCAACCCGGTGATCGAAGACGTGACCCGCGTGGAGGTCATCGACGAGGACGCGAAGTGACGGCCGAGACCCCCTTGATCGGCGACTTCCAGCCGTTCCCCTCGTCCTCGAACGAGGGCGCGCTCGCCGGCGTGCGCGTCGGTGTCGTCACGTTCCCCGGCACGCTCGATGACCGGGACGCAATGCGCGCCGTGCGGCTTGCCGGCGGCTCAGCCGTGTCGCTCTGGCACGGAGACCACGACCTGCGCGGCGTCGACGCGGTCATCATCCCCGGCGGGTTCTCCTACGGCGACTACCTGCGCGCCGGAGCGATTTCCCGCTTCGCCCCGCTGATGGAGCAGATCACCGCGGCAGCCACCGGCGGCCCCGGCGCACTGCCCGTCCTCGGGATCTGCAACGGATTCCAGGTCCTCACCGAAGCCCACCTGCTGCCGGGCTCGATGATCAAGAACAACTCCCTCCACTTCCTGTGCCGTGACCAGCGGCTGCGGGTCGAGAACAACGACACCCTGTGGACCTCGGACTACAGCGCCGGCGACGAGATCGTTGTGCCGCTCAAGAACCAGGACGGTCAGTTCGTCGCCGACGAGAAGACACTCGACGAGCTCGAGGGCGAAGGCCGCGTCGTGTTCCGCTATGTCGGAGGCAATCCCAACGGATCCCGCCGCGACATCGCCGGCATCTCCAACGCCGCCGGCAACGTCGTCGGGCTCATGCCGCACCCCGAACACGCCGTCGAGGCCGGCTTCGGCCCCGACTCCTCGGCCCGCGGCGACGTCGACCTGCGCGGCGGCACCGACGGCCTCGGCATCTTCACCTCGGTACTCAAGAAGTTGGTAAGCAAGTGAGCGAAAAGCTGATCGCCAAGACCTCCCCGGCCGACAAGAGATTCAATATCGACACGGTCGTCAACGCCGAAGCAACCCCCGGCCAGGCCCTGCCCTGGGCCGAGCTCGGCCTCAAGGAGAACGAGTACGCCCGCGTCGAGGAGATCCTCGGCCGCCGCCCCACCGGCGCCGAGCTGGCGATGTACTCGGTGATGTGGAGCGAGCACTGCTCGTACAAGTCCTCCAAGGTGCACCTGCGCCAGTTCGGCGAGAAGGTCACCGACGCCATGAAGGAGCACCTCCTCGTGGGCATCGGCGAGAACGCCGGCGTCGTCGACATCGGTGACGGCTGGGCCGTGACCTTCAAGGTCGAATCCCACAACCACCCCTCCTTCGTTGAGCCCTACCAGGGCGCAGCGACAGGCGTCGGCGGAATCGTCCGCGACATCATCTCGATGGGGGCCCGTCCGGTCGCCGTCATGGACCCGCTGCGTTTCGGCGCCATCGACCACCCCGACACCGCGCGCCTCGTCCACGGCATCGTTGCGGGAATCGGCGGCTACGGCAACTCCCTTGGCCTGCCCAACATCGGCGGCGAGGTGGTCTTCGATCCCTCCTACCAGGGCAACCCCCTCGTCAACGCCCTCGCTGTCGGCGTCCTGCGCCACGAGGACATCCGCCTTGCCAACGCCACGGGCGCCGGCAACAAGGTTGTGCTCTTCGGCGCGCGCACCGGCGGCGACGGCATCGGCGGAGCATCCGTGCTCGCCTCGGAATCCTTCGACGACGCCAAGCCCTCGAAGCGTCCCGCCGTGCAGGTAGGTGACCCGTTTGCCGAAAAGGTGCTCATCGAGTGCTGCCTCGAGCTGTTCAAGGCCTCGGTCGTCGAGGGCATCCAGGACCTCGGCGCGGCAGGCATCTCCTGCGCGACGTCCGAGCTTGCATCGAACGGCGACGGCGGCATGCACGTCGAGCTGACGAAGGTACTCCTGCGCGACCCGACTCTGACCCCCGGCGAGATCCTCATGTCGGAGTCGCAGGAACGCATGATGGCGGTCGTTACTCCGGAGAACGCCGAGGCGTTCGAGGCGATTCTGGACAAGTGGGACGTCGAGTACTCCTGGTTGGGCGAGGTCACCGACACCGGCCGACTCATCATCGACTGGGACGGCGAGACGATTGTCGACGTCGATCCGCGCACCGTTGCCCATGACGGGCCCGTCTACGAGCGGCCCTACCACCGGCCCGAGTGGCTCGACGGCGTGCAGGGAAACTCTTTCGTAGGAGAGCCCGAGGACCTGCGTTCCGCCGTGCTCGAACTGATGTCCTCCCCGAACATGTGCTCCAAGGACTGGGTGACCAACCAGTTCGACCGTTACGTCCAGGGCAACACGGCCCTTGCAATGCCCGACGACGCCGGCGTGATCCGCGTCGACGAAGAGACGGGCCTGGGCGTCGCGATCTCCACCGACGCCAACGACCGCTACTCGTACCTGAACCCTTACGAGGGTGCGCGGCTTGCCCTCGCTGAGGCATACCGCAACGTCGCCACCTCTGGCGCCAAGCCCCTCGCCGTCACCGA
Source organism: Arthrobacter sp. TJ-254 (assembly GCF_058269175.1). Classification (NCBI taxonomy): domain Bacteria; kingdom Bacillati; phylum Actinomycetota; class Actinomycetes; order Micrococcales; family Micrococcaceae; genus Arthrobacter; species Arthrobacter sp. TJ-254. The sequence continues at coordinate 134,010 of NZ_JBZCNF010000004.1, forward strand.
CTGCCTCAACTTCGGCTCCCCCGAGGACCCCGAGGTGATGTGGCAGTTCGCCGAATCGGTCCGGGGGCTCGCCGACGCGTGCCAGGAACTCGGCGTTCCGGTCACCGGCGGCAACGTCTCGCTCTACAACCAGACAGGCGGCGTGGCCATCCACCCCACCCCGGTCGTGGGCGTGCTCGGCGTGTTCGACGACGTCGCCCGGCGGACCCCCTCGGGCTGGCGTGAGGACGGGCAGGCCATCTACCTGCTCGGCACCACGCGGAACGAGCTCGACGGTTCGGAGTGGGCGAACCTCCGCGGCCACCTCGGCGGCACGCCGCCGGTGGTGGACCTGACGGCGGAGAAGACCCTCGCCGCCGTGCTGGTGAACTCCTCGCGCGACGGCATGATCGACGCCGCCCACGACCTCTCCGAAGGCGGGCTCGCCGCCGCCCTGTCCGAGGCGGCGCTGCGCTTCGGCGTCGGGGCCCGCATCGGCATCGACGAGCTCTGCGAGCGTGACGGCATTGATCCGTTCACGGCACTGTTCAGCGAGAGCCAGGGCCGGGCCATCGTGAGCGTTCCCCGCTCTGAGGAGGTGCGCTTCAACGACATGTGCACCGCCCGGAACTATCCGGCGCTGCGCATCGGCGTCGTCGACACCGAAAACTCCGCGCTCGACGTCCAGGGGCACTTCACCCTGCCGCTGGCCGAACTGAAGGAAGCCCACGAGGCAACCCTGCCGAAGCACTTCGGCTAGGCGGATTCGCCCGGAACGGCAGGCCATCCCGCTGCGGGGTGGCCTGCCGTTTCTTCGTTGCCGGGCCCGCAAATCGGCCGTATTCTGGGTGTCCGGGAGGCCTTGGCGGGGAGTCCCGGTGGGCAAGAGCCAACTGAAGAGGGGGAGCTGTGACTCAGAAGAAGTCGTGGAGTGAACTCAAGCCGCGGGAGCGGAAAGCAATTGCCGTTACCGGGGTGCTTCAGCTCGCGCTGCTCGCCGCAGCGCTGACCGACCTCGCCCGGCGGCCCCAGAGCGGAATACGCGGCAAAAAGCCCGCCTGGGTTGCCGCCTCGTTCATCAACTTCGCCGGACCCCTCGCCTATTTCCTTTTCGGCCGCCGGTAGGGCCCAACGCCCGCTGCGGCCCCACACTTCTATTCGCATGCATGTCGTTTCGATGGCAAAGGAGCCCTCATGACAACGAATGTTTTCATCAACCTGCCGGTCACCGACCTTGAGCGGTCGAAAAAGTTCTACACCGATCTCGGCTGGACGCTGAACCCGGCCTTCACCGACGACAACGGCGGCGCCCTGATGGTCAGCGACACCATCTACGTGATGATCCTGACGCATGAGAACTACAGGCGCTTCACGGACAAGGAGATCGCCGACAGCGCACGGACCTCTGCTGTGATCAACGCGCTCAGCGTCGATACGCCCGAGGAGATCGACACCTTCGTGGATACCGCAGTGCAGGCGGGAGCCGTGGAGGGCAAGGCGCAGGACTACGGCTTCATGCGCTCCCGTGCGTTCAGCGATCCCGACGGGCATCAGTGGGAGGTCCTGTGGATGGACCCGATCGCCTCCTCCGGCGACTGGGAGGCGGTATCGCAGAAGTATCCCCAGGCGGGGTCCGCGCAGATGTAGCGTGAGCGCCCGGCCCCGGCCCCGTCCCATCTGATCCCGTCCCCTGAACGGGGAATCAGTGGCAGGATGGAGCCACACACAGGAGGCATCATGAGCGAGGCCAAACGGCAGGTATCCAAAGCGGCAGACGCCGCCGAAGAAGCCACCGATTCCAAAGGATTCATTCTCGCCGCGAGGGCAGGGTATGCCGCGGCGGGCCTCCTGCACCTGCTGATCGGCGTGATCGCGCTGCGCATCGCCACGGGGGGTTCGGGAAGCGCCGATTCAAGCGGTGCACTGCAGCAACTCGCCTCAGGACCGGGCGGTAAGTTTCTCCTCTGGGCGTGTTTCCTCGGCTGCATTGCCCTCGCCCTGTTCATGGCCAGCGACGCCATCCTCGGGTCCCGCCGCCTGGCCAGCGCTGATCGGACTAAGCACGCGGCGAAAGCCGGTGCCCAGGCCGTTGCCTATGCCACTGTCGGCGCCGGTTTCGGGGTCTACGCGTTGGGCGGATCAAGTGACAGCAGTTCATCAACGCAATCGGCGAGCGCGTCCCTCATGGCGAGCCCGGCCGGAGTGGCACTCCTTTTCGCCATCGGCGCCGCCCTCGTAGCAACCGGCGGCTATTTCATCTACAGCGGGGCCACCAAGAGGTTCCAGCGGAACCTCACCCGGCTCCCACCGGGTTCCGCGGGATCCGCAGTAAGCACCCTGGGCACCGTCGGCTACATCGCCAAGGGGATTGCGCTCGTCGTCCTTGGCGTCCTGCTTGGCATTGCCACATTGAGGCACAATCCGGAGGAGTCGACGGGGCTCGACGGCGCCCTCAAGTCCCTTCAGGAGCAGCCGTTCGGCGTCTACATCCTCGGGGCCGTCGCCGTCGGGCTCATCTGCTACGGAGTTTTCGGAATCGTGAGGTCGAAGTACCAGCGCATGTGAGGTTCCGGCCCTAGCCGCCCCTCTGGGGCGGACGGAGCCGCTTCCCCGGTCGGGCAACCGTTGTCCCGCCTTGACACCCTTGACCCTCGATGTAATCTGTATCACAGCAGAAAACCGGTTTTTTAGCTCACAGGGCAGGGGGCGCGCTCCGCGCCGCCGGAACACTACTGAGGAGAAATACACATGGGATCACTTGAGGGCAAGGTCGCACTCATCACTGGCGCTGCTTCCGGAATGGGCAAGGCGATGGCGGTCGGCTACGCCGAGGAAGGCGCGCATGTCGTTATCGCGGACCTGAACCTTGACGGGGCGAAGGAAACCGCCGAGGCCATCCGGGCCACGGGAGGATCGGCCTCCGCCGTCTCCCTCAACGTCGCGGATCCACAGCAGTCAAAGGCCGTCACCGAGGACATCGTCAACGAGCACGGCCGGATCGACATCCTGGTGAACAATGCGGGCATCGGCCTGATCAAGCCCCTTTGGGAAACCACTCCCGAAGAGTGGGACCGCATCATGAGCGTCAACGTCAAGGGCCTGTTCTTCCTGACCCAGGCGGTCTGTGAACCCATGCGGAAACAGCGCAGCGGCAAGATCATCAACATGGCGTCGATCGCCGGCCGCCGCGGAGAAGCCCTTGTTGCCGCCTACTGTGCCTCCAAGGCCACAGTCATCTCGATTACGCAGTCAACCGCGATGGCCATGGCCGAGTACGGGGTCAACGTGAACGCCATGGCGCCGGGCATCGTCGACACCCCCTACTGGAAGGAAGTCGACAAGCAGTTCGGTGAGATCACGGGCAAAGCCGAAGGCGAGACGTTCAAGAGCGCCGCGGACGCCATTCCGCTGGGCCGGACCTCCGTGCCCGAAGACGTCGTGCCCCTGGCGATCTTCCTCGCCGGCCCGGGCTCGGACTACATCACCGCCCAGACCTACAACGTCGAGGGCGGAATGGTCATGAGCTGAGGCCCCGGCCTCCCCTCGCCCAGCACCCTCCCGATTTCGAAAGGACCGTTGTGAGCGTTTCCATCCTCACCGAGAATTCCCTGCTTGGACCATCCCCCGCCATGCTCGTTGGAGGGCAGTGGATCTCCACCGAAAAGACCCGCGCCGTCGAAAACCCGGCCACCGGTGAAGTGATCACCGCGGTTCCCGAAGCCGGCCAGGAGCACCTCGAGGAGACCCTCGCGGTGGCCTACAAGGCGCAGAAGCAGTGGGCGCGGCGCACCTACGCCGAGCGGGCCGAGGTTCTTGGCTCGATCATCCGCACCGTCGACGAACATGCCGAGGAACTGGCGCAGATCGTCGTCGCCGAACAGGGCAAGACGATCACCGAGGCCCGCGGGGAAATCGGTGGGGTCAAGGCCTTCTTCGACTTCGCGCAAAGCCAGAAATACCGAAACGTCGGCGAGGTTGTCGCGTCGTCGGCTTCCAGCCGCCAGCTCATGGTGAGGGAGGAACCGATCGGGATCGTTGCGGCGATCATCCCGTGGAACTTCCCCGCGGCGATCTTCGCCCGCAAGGTGGCGCCCGCGCTGATGGCCGGCAACGCCATCGTGCTCAAGCCCAGCGAAATGACTCCCCTTTCGGCCCTCGCCATGGCCAAGGTCTGCGAGAAGGCCGGCGTCCCGGCCGGGCTCGTGAGCGTACTGACCGGCGCCGGCAGGGAAATCGGCAAGGCGCTTGTTGAACACCCCCTGGTCGGCATGGTCACGGTGACCGGCTCCACCCGCGCCGGCCGCGAGATCCTGGCCCAGGCCGCGGAGAAGGTTATCCCGGTGTCCCTTGAACTGGGCGGCAAGGCCCCGGTGATCGTCTTCGATGACGCCGACCTGGACCTTGCTGTGCAGGAGGCGTTCGAGTCGCGGTTCTGGAACTGCGGGCAGGTGTGCACCTGCAACGAGCGCACCTACGTCCAGCGCGGGGTGCATGACGAGTTCGTGCGGCGCCTCGTGGAGAAGATCCGCGGGTTCGTCGTCGGCGATCCCCTCGATGACGGCAGCCAGATGGGCCCGAAGGTCTCCCAGGCCGAATGGGACAAGGTCAAGGCCTTTGTCGACGGCGCCGTCGACGCCGGTGCCCGGCTCGAAATCGGCGGCGGCCGGCCGGAGGACCGCGCGGACGACAAGGGGTTCTGGTTCGCTCCGACCGTCCTGACCGGAGTCACCAACGACATGGACATCGTTCAGCAGGAGGTGTTTGGGCCGGTGCTGCCCATTATTCCCTTCGACACGTACGACGAGGTGGTCGAGTACGCGAACTCAACCGACTACGGCCTGACGGCGTACGTCTACACCGAGAACGTGCGGACGGCCCTCTCCCTGACCGAAGACCTCGAATTCGGTGAGGTGTACGTCAACCAGACCGGCCCGGAGCAGGTGCAGGGGTTCCACACCGGGTGGAAGATGTCGGGCCTCGGCGGGGACGACGGCCAGCACGGCTTCGAACGCTACACCCGCAAGAAAACCGTCTACCTGGATTACCGCCGCGGCAGTTAGCGCGAACACGTTCAACGCCCCGGGCGAAACGGCCGGGGCCGCGGTCAGCACGTCACTCAACAAGGAAGTTGGAACAATGAAATCGCACTCCACCCCAATCCTTAAGTCCCTTGCCTGTGTGGCCGTCCTGGGGTTCACCCTGACCGGCTGCACCAACACGGGAACCAACGCCGGCGGCTCCGGAGGCGGGACCTCAGAGGCACCCCAGGGCACCGAGCAGTCCGTCGCCTCCTCCGAGGGGCCGACGTGCTCCATTGAGGACTACGGAGCCGAGAAGATCGACCTGAAGAACGCCGTCGTCGGGTTCTCGCAGTCCGAAAAGGAAGACAACCCGTTCCGGATCGCCGAAACCCAGTCGATCAAGGACGAAGCGGAGAAGATCGGGGTGAAGAAGCTGATCACCACCAACGCCCAGTCCACCCTGTCCAAGCAGATCTCCGACATCCAGGACATGATTTCCCAGGGCGCCCAGGTGCTGATCGTCGCTCCCCTGAATTCCGATGGGCTTGAGCCTGCCCTCAAGGCGGCCCGGGACAAGAACATTCCCGTCATCACCATCGACCGGAAGGTCAACGCGACCCCCTGCGAGGATTACGTATCCTTCCTGGGATCGAACTTCGTCGAGCAGGGCAAGCGGGCCGCCGATCAGCTGATCGAGGGCACCGACGGAAAGGCGAAGGTCGCGATCCTGCTCGGATCCTCCGGCAACGGCGTGACAATCGACCGCACCAAGGGGTTCAAGGACCAGGTCGCGGCTGAAGCGCCGGACGTCGAGATCGTGGCGGAGCAGACCGGCGACTTCGCCCGCGACAAGGGCCAGTCAGTCACCGAGCAGCTCCTGCAGGCGAACCCCGACATCACCGCGATCTACGCTGAAAACGACGAAATGGGACTGGGCGCCCAGGCGGCAATCATCGCTGCAGGGAAAACCCCGGGCACCGACATCCAGATCTACTCCATCGACGGCACCAGGAATGCCGTGGAGCAGATCACCGCAGGCTCCTACAACGGAGTGATCGAGTCCAACCCCCGCTTCGGTCCGCTGGCGTTCAAGACGATCACCGAGTTCATGGAAGGCACGCCGGTGGGACAGGACATCATCATCTCGGATTCCGAATACGATCCTTCGAATGCTGCCGAGCGCGTGAGCTCCGCCTACTAAGCGCAATGACGGCGGGGCCGGCACTGAAGCCGGCCCCGCCTCCAACACCGTTCCAGAAAGGCAGCAAGCGTGACACAGCAGCTCAGCACCGCCCCATCGGCGTCAGTGCTCGAAGCCCGCGGGGTGGGTAAGAACTTCGCCGGCGTCGCGGCCCTGCAGAACGTTGACTTCGTTCTGCGGGCCGGTGAAAGCCTGGCCCTCATGGGAGAGAACGGCGCCGGAAAATCGACGCTGATCAAGGTGCTCACCGGGGTGTACCAGCCGGACGAGGGGGAACTGTTCCTCCACGGCAAACCGGCCAGTTTCGCCCGGCCCGTCGACGCCCAGAAATCCGGAATCAGCACCATCTACCAGGAGGTCAACCTCGTCCCCCTGATGACGGTCGCCCAGAACATCTTCCTCGGACGTGAGCCCCGGAACCGTCTCGGCCTCATTGACTTCAAGCGCATGCAGGACGAGGCGCGCAACCTCCTGGCGACGTACGACATCCATATCGATGTGCGCCGGCCCCTGCGCAGCCTCGCGCTGGGGCTGCAGCAGATGGTCGCACTTGCCCGGGCGGTTTCGATCGACGCCCGCGTGGTCATTATGGACGAGCCCACATCCTCACTCGAAGCCCGCGAGGTGGAAACCCTCTTCCGGGTCATCGGCATGCTCCGCGAGCAGGGAATCGCGATCGTCTACGTCAGCCACCGGATGGACGAGATCTTCCGGATCTGCGAAACCGTCACCGTCCTGCGGGACGGCAAGGTGGTCCACAACGGCCAACTGGCAGACCTCTCCCGGGTTGAACTGGTTGCGCTGATGCTCGGCCGCTCAGTGGAGAAGGTCAAGCGCGGCGGAGTGACCGCCTTCGGGGAAGCCAAGGAAGGCGAGGGCGAGCCCGTCCTCGTGGCCAAGGACCTGAGCCGCAAACACCAGATCAGCGGCATCGGCCTTGACATCCGGCCGGGCGAAGTTGTGGGCCTCGGAGGCCTTCTCGGATCCGGACGCTCGGAAACGCTCAAGGCGATGGCAGGCGTCATGCAGCTGGACGAAGGCAGCCTGACCGTCGACGGGAAGCGGGTCCGGAGCGGATCGGTCGCGACGGCAATCCGGGCAGGGGTGGTCATGCTCCCCGAGGACCGGAAGGCCGAAGGCATCGTGCCCAACCTCTCGATCCGGGACAACATCGTCCTGGCTGCCCTCCCCCGCCTGTCCCGGGCCGGATTCACCTCCCGGGCGAAACAGGACGCAATCGTCGACGTGTTCATGAAACGCCTGCGGATCAAGGCCTCCAGCCCGAACCAGGTGGTGTCCGAACTGTCCGGCGGCAACCAGCAGAAGGTCATGATCGCCCGCTGGCTGGCCATGAGCCCCAAGGTCCTCCTGCTCGACGAACCCACCCGCGGGATCGACGTCGGCGCCAAGGCGGAAGTCCAGGCGCTCATCAACGAGCTCGCCGATGAAGGCCTCGCCATCGTCCTCGTGTCCTCCGAACTCGAAGAGGTTGTCGAAGGATCCGCCCGCGTCGTCGTCCTTCGGGACGGTTCGGTGGAGCGTGAGCTGCGTGGAAGCGAAGTGACCGAGGAACACCTCATGGCCGCTCTGGTCGGAGAAGAACACTCATCGACGGATGAGGATGAAGCTGAGATTAAGGAAAGCCTGTGAGTACGGTAACCGCTGCTGTCCGCCTACCCGGGAAGGGGTCGACCCTTGTCTTCCTCCAGCGGTACGGGGTCTATCTGGCCATTGCGCTGCTGCTCCTGTTCAACCTGGTCTTCACGCCGAACTTCATGACGCTTGATAACTTCCGCGTCCAGTTCATCCAGGTTGTTCCGGTGCTCATCGTGGCCCTCGGCATGGCCCTGGTCATCGGCACGGAGGGCATCGACCTCAGCGTCGGTGCGGTCATGGCGCTGTCGGCGGCGGTGATCCCGCTGTATATCGGGTACGGGCCCCTGCCCGCGGCGCTCATCGCCATCGCGGCCGGATGCCTGATCGGCCTGGCCAACGGCACGATGATCGCGCTCATCGGCGTCCAGCCGATCGTTGCGACCCTCTCCCTCATGGTCGCCGGCCGCGGCATCGCACTCCTTGTGGCCGACGAGCAGCTCAAATCCGTCGTTCATCCGGGCTTCCTTGCCCTGGGCCGCGGAACCGTGGCCGGGGTGCCGTACAGCGTCCTGCTCGCCTTCATCCTCGTGCTTGCGGTGGCGGTGCTGGTGAACCGGACAACCTTTGGCAAGCAGCTCGTCTCCATCGGTGGAAGCCGGCGGGCGGCAGAGCTGTCCGGGCTTCCCGTGAAGCGGATCCTGATCACCGTCTACATCCTTGTCGCTGCGCTCGCTGCAATCGCCGGGATCATCCAGACCGCACGGCTCAGCGCTTCGGTGCCCTCCACCGTCGGTAACCTCATTGAGCTTTCCGCTATCACCGCAGTCGTGATCGGCGGCACTCCCCTCAGCGGAGGCCAGGTGAAAGTCCTCGGAACCGTCGCAGGCGCCCTGCTCCTGCAGCTCATCGCGGCGTCGCTGATCAAGCACAACGTGCCCGACGCGTACTCCCAGATCACCCAGGCCGTGATTATTCTCCTCGCGGTCTACCTTCAGCGTGGAAAGGCGGCCATCAAGTGAGTCTGGCCTTGGAACCCAGCGTGGGTCCGGTAACGAACCAGCAGGTGACGCGGGAGCGGATCGCGGGGAACGTTCAGCGGTACGGCGCGGCGATCGTGCTGGGGCTGCTCCTCGTGATCGGCAGCTTTGCCTTCCCGACCTTCCCCACCCTGAGCAACTTCACCAACATCGCCACGCAGTCGTCGTTCCTGCTGATCGTGGCAGCCGGCATGACGTTCGTGATCCTCACCGGCGGGATCGACCTCTCCGTCGGCTCCGTCTACGCCCTCGGCGGCATCCTTGCAGCCTACGGATCGACGTGGGGCATCGCTGGCGCACTCCTCCTGCCGCTCCTTGTGTGCGGGGCCGTCGGCGTCCTCCAGGGACTGCTGATCGCCTACGGGGGCATGGCTCCCTTCATCGTCACGCTGGCGGGCCTGCTCGGCATCCGCGGCCTGGTGTTCGCCCTGACCAATGAGGGTGCCAACACTCCGCTGATCAAGGACACTTCGGTCGCGTTGATGGGCCAGGGCAACGTGCTCGGCCTGCGCTGGCCGGTGGTGATCGCCGTGATCGTGGTGGTCGTTGGCACTGTGCTGCTCGCCCGCGGCAGGGGGCCACAGGCGATCCTCGCCGTCGGAGGGTCCGAAAGCGCTGCCATCCTCATGGGCCTGCCGGTGGCCCGCGTGAAATTCAGCGTCTACGTGGTGAGCGGGCTCTGCGCCGGACTGGCCGGCGCCCTGAACGCCGCCTACTCCTCCTCGGGGGTCCCCACTGTCGGCGTCGGGCTGGAGCTGAGCGCGATCGCCGCCGTCGTCATCGGCGGAACCCTGCTCACCGGAGGCCGCGGCAACCTCATTGGAACCACGGCCGGTGTTCTCCTGCTGACCGTGATCCAGAACCTGATCAACCAGGTGGGCTCCCTCACCTCGTCGGTCCAGTCGGTGGTCTCCGGGGTCTTCCTGGCCATCGTGGTGATCATCCAGACGGTGCTCTCCCGCACCCAGCGCCTGTAGCTGGGCGATTTCGGGGCGTCCCACCTGCCGGTCAACGCAGGTAGGACGCCCCGTTTGCGTCTACCACCGTTCCGCTGACCCACTCCGGCGCCCCGCCGGCGAGCCACAGCACGACGGCGGCAACCTCCTCCGGCTCGGCGACCCGCCCGAACGGGCTCTGGGCCCGGACCGCGTCGCCCTGGGACCCCTGCAGCACCGGCCGGCCCATTTTCGTGTCGACGAAACCGGGGGCGACGGCTGCCGCGAAGATGCCGTGCGGCGCAAGCGCGACCGCAAGGGACTGCGTCATTGCGTGAAGCGCCGCCTTGCTCGCGCCGTATGCCGGGGTGGCCGGCTCGCCCCGGTAGGCTCCGCGGGAACCAACGCTGATGATCCGCCCTCCCGCGGGCCCTTGGGAGCGGTGAAGCAGGTGGTCGGCCATGAGCCACGAAAGATTGGCCGGGCCAAGCAGGTTCACCTCAAGGGTGCGGCGCCACGCCTGCTGCCACTCGGCAAACGACGTGCCGTCGACAGGGTGGGACTGGAAGATCCCGGCGTTGTTGACGAGGACGTCGATGCCGCCGAGTTCCGCGGCCGCCCCGGCGAACACCTGCTCGCACGCCTCCGGCGAGGCAAGGTCCCCGACGACGACGGCGTGCCCCTCACCCGGCAGCCCGGCCCTCACCCGTTCGGCGGCCTCTGCGTCGTGCCCGGCGTGCACGGCCACCCGATGCCCCGCTTCGGCGAGCACCGTGGCGATCGCCGCCCCGATGCCGCGTCCGGAGCCCGTCACTAGAATCGATTTCGTCATTTCCGCGACGATACCGAACCGGGGCCCGGGTGGCTATTGGGGCTCATCGGAGGTCGCGTCCCGGCCAAGTTTCACGGCGGTGGCAGCCATCTCATCGGAGAGCTTCAGAACGTCCCACACACCGGCGAGGCGGGTGTCCCCGCTGAACGCCGTCACCGTGGTTCCTCCATTGGCGTCCTCGACGAAGAAGTGGACAAAAACGGGATGCTTCAGGTGGCGGGCAGCTTCCCGGTGCCGCAACTCGGTGACATCCCAGTCCTTGCCCAGCTCCACCCAGAGGGAGGTACCCACCATCCGTGCGCGTGCCCCCGGCGCGCTGAAGACGGCGCGCAGGGCCTGGAGGGTTTGCTGAACTCCCGTGGCTGATACCCAGGTCTCCTCGGCAGAGAAGTGCTTGGCGGCCGTGCGCCGCATGACGTCGGCGGGCAGCAGGACGGGCCGGCGCAGGGAACCGCCCTGGGTGAAAAGCACCGCCAGCACAAAGAGTGCCGCGTAGAAGTAGAGGTGGGAGAACGCCGTATGGAGGAAGGTATCGCCTGAAAGCTCCCCCCAGATACTGACGGTAAACCACCCCACCAGAGCGATCAGGGCAGTCGCGATCTTGCGCAACGGCGTCGTGAAGTAGAGCATCAGCCGCTGCACCCAGCTCAGCTCCTCGTCGGGTGGCCCGCCGGCAGCGCCCCCATTCGGCCGGTCCGAAGTCATGCGCAAGTGTCGCACGGGCCGGGCGTTTTCGGCAGGGGTGAACCTGCGCGAACGCCCGGCCCGCGGCCTGGTTTCCTAGGAGTGAACCTTGGGCTCCTTGTACTGGTGCGGGAGCTTCATCGATTTCTCGGCGAGGACTTCGCGCAGCCGGTCCGGGTAATCGGTGATGAGGCCGTCGACGCCGAGGTCGACCAGGGAGGACATCGTGGCCTTGTCATTGATGGTCCACGGGGTGATCTGCATTCCCGCCGCGTGCGCACGCTGAACCATGTCGGCGGTGACGTACGGAACGTAGTTCCCGTCGTCGACCGTTCCGTTCTGGGGTGAGCCGTGGACCGGGGAGACGGCGTCAAAGCCCAGGTGGGTGGCCGCCTCGATGAGGTCGCCGCCGAAGTCGTCGGCGTCGATGCCGCCGAGCCAGGGCGAGGCTCCGGGCTGACCGATCTGCAGGAAGTCCTTGTTGGTCAGCGCCACCGTCCGGATCTGAGGTGCCTGCTCCTGCACGAGGCGCAGCGCTCCCCAGTCGAAGCTCTGGATGGATACCCGGCGGCTCATCCCTGCCTCTTCGATCTCCCGCAGTGCCACCTCAATGAACGGCTCCCGCGGGGCGGTCTGTTCCGGGGCGCCCGCTTCGACCTTCGTTTCGATGTTGAATTCCACCTGGCTCGCCCTGTACTGCTTGGTCAGGTCGAACAGCTCGGCGAGGGTGGGCATTTTCTCGCCCGGTGCGGTGACCTGGCCGGGGAAGGCGGCAAGCGCCCGGGACCCGCAGTCGAGGGTGCGCACCTGGTCGAACGTGAGGTCCTTGACGTACTTGCCGACGTAGGGAAACTTCGGATCGCCGGGGACCAGGGGCCCCGTGTCCGCGCACTTCCTGCCGTCGATCTTTCGGTCATGGGTGATCACTTCCCTGCCGTCCCGGGTGATCTGCAGGTCGAGCTCGAGCGTTGAAACCCCTGTGCGCAACGCGGTGGCGAATGCCGGAAGCGTGCTCTCCACGGTGAGGCCGACCCCGCCGCGGTGCGCCTGGACATCGAAGTGCTTAATGCCGCTGGCGGGGGTGGTATCGCCGACGGGCGTGGTCTCGCTGCCGGTCATCGGCGCCTCAGTGGGGATGGCGGCGGCGGGGGCGGGGACGCCCAGTGCCATCCCAAGGCAGAGGACGGCAGTTGCGGGGACAAGACGTGGATTCACGGGGCTCCTCGATCGGTGGGGTTTGCGCTCCCACCGTCGCTGGGGCCCGCGAACGAACCGGAATCAACAGATGGATGGGGTGCGGACTCCCCCTGAACATCGGGCTAACCGGTCCCGCCCGCCCGTCGGAGCCCAGTCAGCCGGACGACGCCGTCCGCTCCGTGTCGCGGACCATTGGAGGCGTGAAGCGGACATCGGTGTCGGGGAAGGAGGGGACGGAAATCCGGGCGTGGCTGTGGATTTCGGTGACGGCGCTGCGGGTGTGCTCGGCGATCCGCTCCAAGGTGGTCACCCACATGCCGTCGAGCGCCTTGACCCGCTCGATCAGCTTTTCCAAGGCAACGGCCCGGGAAGGCCGGCCCGAGATGAACGGATGATTCGTCAAAACGAAGCAGCTTCCCGCCGAGTGGTGGGCTTCGGCTTCCAGGGTCCACATTTCGAGGACCTTGGCTGGGCTTTCGATGACGCCGCTTCCGGTCACGCCCGGGTAGAAGGCGTACTGCTCCCAGTCGTCGAGGGCCCAGTCGACGGGGATCTCGACGAGGTCGCGGGAGTCACTCTCGGCCACGCTGAACCGGTAGGGGGCGTCGCCGTCGAGCAGGCTTGAGTCGTAGAGGAATCCGCGGTCGGCGAGCAGCGCGGCGGAGTGCCAGTTGAACTCCCACCAGGGGGCGCGGTAGCCCACCGGCTCAACCCCTCCGGCCTTGGCCAGCGCCTCGAGCCCCCTGTCGATGTAGCGTGCTTCGGTTGCTGCGTCGATGCCCTGCATCGGCTCGTGCAGGTAGCCGTGATGGGCCACTTCGTGCCCGCCGTCGACAATGCGCTTAACCGTGTCCGGGTAGCATTCCGCGGTAAATCCCGGAACGAAGAATGTTGCCTGAATGTCCTGGCGGTCGAGGATCTGGAGCAGCCGCGGCACGGCAACCTTGGGCCCGTAGGACTGGTGCGTCATCAGGGACATCCGGCGGGTGCTGGCGGGGTCGTGGGCGATCGTGCAGGACTCGGCGTCGACGTCGAAAGTGAAGGAGGCTGCGGCCCGGTGCCCTTCGGGCCAGGTGATGGGATGGGCAGAGTCTGCGAAGGCGGGATTGTTCATTGTCCTGGTGTCCTTGGGGCTAGAGGCTAGATGCTGGCGGCCGGGAGGGCCGGAGCCGGAACGCTTGCCGGTCCGCTGATAACCGGTTCCTGGCTGGGCGCGGCGTCGGGGGCGGAGTCGGACGCCGACAGGTAGCGGCGGTGGACCCGCGAGCCAAGGATCGCGTAGCTGACGGCGCTGGACAGTCCGCCGGCGAGCCAGGACAGGTCCCATCCGCCGAGGGCAACGGCCACGGGGCCCTGCATCGCCGGCACCAGCCCGTACATGAACAGCCAGGTGGCGAAGATGCCGATCAGAAGTGAGAAAACGCCTGCGAAGTTCACGACCGGAAGCCGTTTGGTGCCGACGCGGTCGAACAGCCGTGAGGGGTTTCCGGGCCAGCGCTTTTCGATCCAGAAGTAGTGGACCAGCATGACCCCGCCCCAGGCGGCGACCCAGGCGACGAGACCGATCAGCCAGGCGTCGAGGACCGCCGCGAAGTCCTCCTGGAAGATGAAGTACACCACTGCGGCGAGGGAGAAGACGCCGACGAACAGGTTCAGCTTGCGGCGGCTGATGGTGATGTCGAGTGCCTGGGTGGCAACGGAGAAGGTGTAGATGTTCAGGATGTTCGTGGCGATAGGGCCGTGCAGCACCATGAGCAGCACGGGCAGGGCGAGGACGCCGAAGTTCTGGACAATCAGCTTCCCGGGGTCGATCTCACCGCTGTTTGTCGCAAGGCTCGCGCCGAGTACGCCGAGCCAGACAACGGGGATGAACTGGCCGAGAACCGATGCCAGGTACACCTTGCGCTTGGGCACCTCGGTGCTGACGAAGCGGGAGTAGTCGGCGGCGTAGGTGAACCAGGTGATGCCCCAGCCGATGCCGATGGCGGTCATGACAGCACTCATTGCGGCTATCCGCTCGGAACCTTCGAGGATGTTCCCCGCCGGGCCGGCGTAGGACCAGTCGATCTTGATGCCGAACCATGCGACGGCGGACATGACGGCGAGGATGATGATTGTGGGAGGCACCGTCCATTTTTCAAAGGCCGCAATGGCCCTGTACCCGAACCAGGCGATGGCGACCTGTGTGGCCATGATGGCCGTGGCGACGCCGATCTTCCACGCGTAGTTGTTGGCGGTCGGATCCACCCATCCAAGGGTGCCGAAGAGGGCCATGACGAGGTCCAAAATGATCCAGGTGTTAACCGCGCACCAGCCGATCACCAGGAGCGCCTGGATGGCGGCCGGCAGGTAGTTTCCGCGCCGGCCGAACGCGGCCCGGGCAAGGACCATGCCCGTGGCACCGGTCTTCTGGCCAAGGAGGACGAAGCAGCCGAACAGCAGCATCCCGACCAGGTTGCCAAGCACAAGCACGGTGACTGTGTCGGCGAAGCCCAGTCCGAGGTGGATGCCGAGGGCGCCGAGCACCCAGTTGATTGGGGCAAGGTTGGCGCCGGCCCAGATCCAGAACTGGCCTGAAACTTTCCGGGTCCGCTGGGATTCGGGAATGGGTTGGAGCCAGGCTTCGCAGTCTTCAGCGCCGGTGTGGACGACGGGAGGTTGGGGGGATTGCTGGTGCATTGAGGCCTCCAGAGGGGGATGGATTCCTCAAGATTATGTGGCGCGCACCACACCTACCATATACATTGTGTCTACAGAAATCCCATCCGACGCGACGGAGTGTCGATGCCCATACGCCTCGAAGATGCGCTGAAGCATCCGAGTTTCATCGTCGCCGACCCGGTGATCCGGGCCGGGGCCGGCGCCGTCCCCACAACCCAGCTCCGGTGGATCCACTCCAGCGAAGTGTTGGACATCGCTCCCCTCCTGGGGGGCGGGGAACTCCTGCTGACCGGCGCCCAGGCGCTCGCCGTGGCACCCGAGGCCCGCAGGGTCAGCTACATTCACGAGCTGGCGGAGCGCGGTGTTGCAGCCCTCGCCATCGAAACCGGCCCGGCCTTTCCTTCGCTTCCGGCATCGATGGTTTCGGCGGCGGAAGCAGCGGGTTTTCCGTTGATCGAACTGCGCCGGGTGGTGCCCTTCGTCACCGTCATGCAGGCAATCAATTCGATGCTGGTCAGCCAGTCGGTGTCCAATTTGCAGCGTGCCGATGAGGCCAGCCACGCGATGGCTATCGAGCTGGCACACGGCGGCAGCCTCGACCGGATTCTTGCCGTCCTCGCCGGCATCACCGGGGCCACGGTGGCTTTGACCTCCACAACGGGGTCGACGCTTGCCAGCGCTGCCCCTCCCACTGCCGGGGCCGACTTTGCCGACCCGGAGCGGATGACAGGAGAGGACGCCCGCCCGATCTCCTTTGACGTGCCCGTGCGCGGGATTCCGTCGGCGCGCCTTGATCTGTATCCGCCCCCTGAGGCCGACGCGAACCTGGCGCGCGTGGCCGGGCGCCGGTCAGTGGACATCCTGGCGCTGGCCTTGCTGCAGCGGATGCCCCCGGGACTGAAGGAGGTGTCGGGTGCTGCGCTGCTTCGCGCGGTCGATTCCGGCACGCAGGTCTGGCGGATTCAGCAGCTCGCTGCCGCAGCAGGCATTCCGGTCGCCGCGCCGGTCGTGGCCGTCGTCATCCGCTCGCCGCAGACGCAACACCTGAGGGGAGCTGTGGAGCATGTGCTGACCGGGCTCGGCCAACAGGGCGCCAGCTATGTGGACAACGACGAGCTTCTGGCCCTGGCGGTCCTGCGCGGTGGGAGCCACGTCGCGAGCCGGTCGGCCCTTCTGGCCGGGCTCGGGACGCTTGATGCCCCGGACGGGACGCTTGGCGCTGTTGGACCGTTGGCCACCGGGATCTCCCAGGCCCCCTGGTCATTGTCGGAGGCACGTCTCAGCCTGACACTGGCGGACGACGCCGCACTGTCGGCGCCCCGGGCAGCGGCGCCGGGCAGCACAGTTGTGGACGCCGAGAGTTTCGCCGTCGAACGCCTCACGGTCCAGTCGGTTGACAGCGGCCGCCGCGGCAGCTTCGTCCGTCAGCAGCTGGGACCGCTCCTGGACCACGATGCCCAGCGCAATTCGCAGCTGCTCCTCACCTTGGCGACCTGGCTCGATTCAGGCTGCAACACAGCCAGGGCCGCCCGGCGCCTGCATGTCGAAAGGCAGTCGATGCATCAGCGGCTGCAGAGGATCTTTGAGCTCTGCGGCGGAGACCCGCGGGAAACCGGACGGCTGGCGGCCCTGCACCTTGCCGCCCGCATGGCCGCACTGCGCTGAGTAGGACTTCCGCACCGCAACCTCCCTGTCCCCGAAGGCCCTAGTGCAACAGTGTCGCTGCATGTGCAACTCGTTGCGATTTCCAAGGGTGCCGCCGATCAGCTCATGCTTCGAGGTAATTTTCCCTCCACTCCCGCGTATTGCTGCCCTGCACCTCTTGACTGTGGCGCACGCCACTCCTACGCTGGTGCAACAGCGTTGTTTCAGATGCAACTAGCTAATTGGTGGATACATGAGTTACGAAACCTCCTCGCCGGCTTCAAGCGACCAGCTGACGGCAATCGACAATTCAGGCGTGAGCACGCAGACGCGGCGCAGGGTCATCGCCGCCAGTTTCATCGGCAACTTCGTCGAATGGTTCGACTACGCGGTGTACGGCTACCTGGCCGTGACCATCGCGACCGTCTTTTTCCCCGAGTCCGACCCCCAGACCGGACTCCTGCTGACCTTCGCCCTTTTCGCCATCTCGTTCCTGGTCCGCCCGCTCGGCGGATTCGTCTGGGGGCACATCGGCGACAGGGTCGGGCGGAGGACAGCCCTCTCCCTTTCAATCCTGATCATGTCCGGAGCAACCTTCTGCATCGCGCTGATTCCGGGCTATGCCACGATCGGCATCTGGGCACCGATCCTGCTCCTGGTGCTCAGGGTTGCGCAGGGCTTCTCCGCCTCCGGCGAATACGCCGGAGCATCGGCCTTTTTGGTGGAGTACGCCCCGGCAAGCAAGCGCGGCCTTTACGCCGCGGTGGTACCCGCCAGCACCGCCGCCGGCCTGCTGTTCGGTTCGCTGATCGCCGGGTTGTTGACCCTGCTGCTCACCTCCGACGCCATGCACAGCTGGGGATGGCGGCTGCCGTTCCTGCTGGCCGCCCCGATGGGCCTGATCGGACGCTACATCCGGACCAAGCTCGAGGACACCCCGGTGTTCCGCGAACTTGCCGCCGAAGATGCGGCAATCAAGGCACCGGTCTTCAGCCTGTTCCGCGACCACTGGCGCCTGCTGCTGAGGGCCGTCGGAGCTGTGCTGCTCAACGCCGTCGGCTTCTACGTGATCCTCAGCTACATGCCGACCTACCTCTCCTCTGAACTGGGCCTTGGAGCAACTGAGTCATTCCTCGCGACAACGATCGCGCTTGCCACCTACATCGGCTTCATCTTCCTGACAGGCATGCTTTCCGACCGCTACGGCCGGAAGAAAGTGCTCATTGCGGCTTCACTCAGCTTCATCGTGCTGACCGTGCCGGCCTTCGCCCTGCTGGGCACCGGGAGCTTCCTGGTCATCGTCCTCGTGCAGATCCTGCTCGGTGCGATGCTGACCCTTAACGACGGCACACTGCCGAGCTTCCTTGCCGAAATGTTCCCCACCCGCGTCCGCTACAGCGGCTTCGCGGTCAGCTTCAACCTCTCCAACGCGCTCTTCGGCGGCACCGCTCCCTTCATGGCGACGCTGCTGATCGCGACCACCGGCAGCGACCTGGCCCCGGCCTGGTACCTTGCCGCAGCCGCCGTCGTCTCCCTGATCGCCGTCGCGCTGTCCCGGGAAACCTGCAAGGAACCACTGCGCCACGAATAGCCCAACCGGCGCTCCACCTGTCCCCCACCGAACCGCCCCCATCGAAAGGCCCAATTCCAATGACCAGCACCGAAACCGAAGCAGTCAACGACGTCGCCAAGCTCGACCGCCTCAAGACCCTTAACAACGGGCAGAAGGTCCGCCTCACGTTCTCCGACACCGAGTTCGAACGGCGCCTGGCCGGGCTGCGCCGCATCATGGCGGAAAAGGACCTCGACGCCGTCGTCCTGACCAGCTACCACTCCATCAAGTACTATTCCGATTTCCTCTTCACCTACTTCGGCCGCTCCTACGGCATGGTGGTGACCAAGGACGACACCGTCACCATCACTGCCAACATCGACGCCGGCATGCCGTGGCGGCGCAGCTTCGGCGATAACCTCGTCTACACGGACTGGCGCCGGGACAACTACATCCACGCCATCCAGGAGACTCTGCGCACCCGGGGCATCAACGTCCGCCGGCTCGGCGTCGAGGATGACTCCCTCCCCCTTGATAACCGCAACAAGATCCAGGCGGCCTTCCCATCGGCCACGCTGGTTGATGTGGCCCAGGCAGCCATGCGCCAGCGCATGATCAAGTCCGCTGAGGAGATCGAGGTCATCAAGCACGGCGCACGGATTGGTGACCTGGGCGGCGAAGCGATCCGCAACGCCATCACCGCCGGAATCACCGAGTATGAGGTGGCGCTGATCGGCACCGAGGCCATGGTGCACGAGATCGCCCGGACCTTCCCGGACTCCGAAATCCGCGACACCTGGGTGTGGTTCCAGTCGGGCATCAACACCGACGGCGCCCACAACTGGGCAACAACGCGCAGGATTCAGGAACACGACATCCTTTCCCTCAACTGCTTCCCGATGACGTCCGGCTATTACACGGCTCTCGAGCGGACGCTCTTCTACGGCGAACCGGACGCCCGCTCCCTTGAACTGTGGAACATCAACGTTGAGGTCCACCGGCGCGGCCTTGAGCTCATCAAGCCGGGCGCCGTCTGCAAGGACATCGCCGCCGAGCTCAACGAGATTTACATCGGCCACGGGCTGCTGGCGAACCGGACCTTCGGCTACGGCCACTCCTTCGGCGTCCTGAGCCACTACTACGGGCGCGAAGCCGGGCTTGAACTGCGCGAGGACATCGACACCGTCCTCGAACCGGGCATGGTCGTCTCAATGGAACCGATGATCACCGTCCTTGACGGCGAGCCCGGTGCCGGCGGTTACCGCGAACACGACATCCTGGTGGTCGGCGAGAACGGAGCGGAGAACATCACGAAGTTCCCCTTCGGCCCCGAGTACAACATCGTGGGCGCCTAGTCCGCCCAAGCACCGGCCTGTCGAGCGGCGCCACGTCACCGTGGCGCCGCTTTTCGGGCAACATACGGAATGATGGTGAAGACCATGACCCTCGAAGACGCTCCCGAAACCAATGGAAACGGCGATACCAAAGGCGCCTCCGTCATTGTCAATGCCATCGCCGTCCTGCGAAGCTTCACCGCGGATGAGCCGCTGCTTGGCGTCACCGAGATCGCGAACCGGGTTGGCCTGCACAAGAGCACCGTTTCCCGCATCCTTGCCACGTTCGAACAGGAACACCTCGTGGAACGGGACCCGGACACCCGCCGGTTCCGCCTTGGCCTCGGTCTGATCGCCGTCGCCGGACCCCTGCTTGCCGAACTCGAGGAACGGCGCGTGGCCTACCCCGTTCTCCGCGAACTCGCCGAACAGACCGGTGAAACCAGCGCCCTCATGGTGTGGAGCGGCTCGGAATCTATGTGCGTTGAACAGATCCCCAGTCACCAGCAGATCAAACACACAACACCGTTGGGCGCCCGTTACAACGACGCCATGAGTTCCTCAGTGCAGGTCTTCCTCGCCTCGGAACCCGTTGAACGCGTGAAGGCCCTGCTGCGCAGCGGCACAATCGCCTATCCGGGAATCGACGAAAGCAGCATCGAGGCCTACCTGCTCCGGCTCAAGGACGACACCCGGCGCGGCTGGGCCATCAACTACGGTGAATCCTCAATCGACGAAGTTGGCGTAGCGGCGCCCGTCTATAACCACCGCGGCGACGTCGTTGCTGCGGTGCTCATACCCGCACCCCGTTTCCGCGTTTCCACAGATCGGCTGCAAAGCCTTGGAGAATCGTGCGCTGCGGCCGCCCGCAAGGTCACTGCGCGCCTTGGCGGACGTTCCCCTGAATCAGCGCCCGAACCTGCACCCGACCACGCAGGTTCGACCTCCCGCACGGTGCGGCGTTGACGGAGACGACACCATTCCACCTCGCCCAATGACCCGCAGGCGATCAGCGGCCGCGGTCGCCTACCTTCCGGGGATCCTTGTGATCGCGGCCGCCGTTGCCGGTGCCGTGTTTCTGGCAAGCCTGCAGGGCTTCATCGGCGCCCTGGTCATCGCTCTCGCCCTGGGATTGCTTGTCCGAAACGCAGGCCTCTTCCACCCCCGGATCCAGCCGGGCATCCGGACCGCCACCAAGCGGTTCCTGCGTCTGGGCGTCGTGATTCTTGGCCTTCAGCTTTCACTGCCCGAAATCCTGCGCCTTGGGCTTCCTGTGCTGGCCCTCATCGTCGCGTCCGTGTTCATCAGCTTTTTCCTGACCCGGTACGTCGGCGAGCGCCTCGGCCTCAGCCGGGCCGCCTCCACCCTCATGGCGGCCGGGTTTTCAATCTGCGGCGCATCGGCAATCGCTGGAATGCAAAGCATTGTGAACGCCGACGACGACGAGGTCGCCAGCGCCATCGCCATGGTGACCCTGTACGGGTCGGCCGTGATCCTTGGGCTTCCGTTGGTCGGCGGACTCCTGGGCCTGTCTGAGGAAACGTTCGGCATCTGGTCCGGTCTCGCCGTCCACGAAGTGGCGCAGGTGGTGGCAACGGCCAGCACGGCCGGCGCTGCCGCCCTGGCGGTGGCCACCGTCGTCAAGCTCGGCAGGGTGGTCCTGCTGGCACCCGTTGCCGCCCTCGTCTCGCTCGGCATCCACCGCTCCAAGGAGTTGCCGCGCGCGGCCCGCGGGGCGGCCGGTCCGGTCGTACCGCTGTTCGTCGTCGGTTTCCTGGTGCTGGTCCTTGTGCGCTCCACGGGTGTTGTCCCGGAGCCCGTCCTGGGGGCCGCGTCGGTCACGGCGACGCTGCTGCTGGCGGCGGCGATGTTCGGCCTCGGCACCGGAATCTATCTCCCGCAGGTGGCTCGCACCGGAGGCCGCAACCTGGCCCTTGGGGGAATCTCGACGGTATTCCTGGGCGGGATCACCCTCGCCGGCGCCATCCTCGTCACCGCCTAGGCCAGCACGAAGGCACCCGCTCCTGCAGGCTCGCGTGACCCGCGTCGAGCCCGGCGGTTCATGCCTCTTTGGGCGGTATTTCCTGAAGGACCCAGCGGTTGCCGTCCGGATCACTGAAGAAGGCGAAGGCAAACCCTCCCATGTCCTGCGCCTCACTGATCGGGGCGCCCCGGCGGACCAGTTCGGTCCGTGCCGCTTCCATGTTGGGCACCACGAGTTGGAGCCCTTCGAGGCTGCCGGGAACCATGCCTGTCATGCCGGTTCCGATGACGATCGAGCAGGACGACCCCGGCGGGGTGAGCTGGACGACGCGCATGCCCGGGATGTGTTCGGCGTCGTGATCGAGAACGAAGCCGAGGGTGTCGGTGTAGAAGGCCTTTGCCCGGTCCACGTCGGAGACGGGCACCTGGACGACCTCGAGGCGGAGTTCCATGTCGGTCACCCTACGGCAAGATGATCCGGCCGTGTTGAGCGCTGCTCCCCTGCCGCGGTGAGGCGGACCTGTGCCAGTTCTCGACCCGCGCGCTTCGGGCCCTTGAGGGATGACCGGGGTCACGACCGCCTCGGCGGAATATTGTTGGCCGCCCGCTGGTTCTACACCATGAAAGAAAAACGGGGTCGGCAACATATCTCGAATATGAAGCTCGTAACGTTCGCTCCGAGCCAGTCAACCGCACCCAGCAAGCTCGTACCCTAAACCCACGACTATCAAAGGAACCCCCAATGAAAGCGCATCTTCTGAATAGTTACGGCCCCGACTCCCTCGCCCTCGCCGAGGTTGACGAGCCCTCCGTATCGCCCGGCCAGGTAAAGCTCCGGGTCGAAGCAATCGGCATCAACCCGCTCGATTGGAAGATCAGCAACGGCTACCTTGCCGAGATGATCCCTCTTCCCCTGCCCGCCGTCATTGGCACCGACGTTGCCGGAATCGTCGTCGAACTCGGCGACGGAGTTGATGGCTTCACCGTGGGTGACAGGGTGGTTGGATTCGCCGACAGCGGCGCATACGCTGAGTTCGCCGTCACCGGCGCCGCACGCCTGGCCCCCATTCCCGACGGTCTGACCGTCGAGCAGGCCGCCACCCTTGCCACATCTGCCGAGACCGCACAGCGCGCGCTGATGCTCCTCTCCCCCGAAGCCAAGTCGACCGTCGTCGTCAACGGTGCTGCCGGGTCGGTCGGAAGCGCAGCGGTGCAGATCCTCGTTGCCGACGGCCACCGGGTGCTCGGCACCGCCAGCCCCACGAACTTCGATTACATCCGCTCGCTGGGCGCCGAGCCCGTTTCGTACGGGGACACCATGCTTGAGGACATCCAGGCTGCGTCGCCGGAGGGCGTCAGTGCCGGTTTCGACACGGCCGGCCAGAACTTCATCAGCCGCGTCGACGGCGTCATCCCTGCCAGCCGGGTTGTGACAATCGTCGACTTCGCTGCAGGCGCCCAGGGCGCCATCGTTGCCGGCGGTGACCCGACAGCCCTGACGGCCGAAACCATTCCCCCGGTACTCGCTCTCGCTGCGCAGGGCTCATTCCAAACCGAAATCGCAAAGCTGTTCCCGTTCGAAGAGGTACCCCAGGCCCTCGCCCTGAGTCAGTCAGGGCATCTCCGCGGCAAGATCGTTGTCTCCGGCGCGCGGTAGACCGAAGCGAACACCCGTCACACCAGCACGAATCATTCCCCCCCGAAGATACCCAGAGAACGGTGAAGACCATGACCACCACCCCCACCCGCCCGCCGTACGATCCGGAGCTGGCCGAGCTGCTCGACGCCAGTCCCCTGCCGTCGACGGTCACCGCCGACATGATCGATTTCCTCCGGGCGAACCCGTTCGGTCCGACCCTCGAGGATCTCGTATCGACCCGTGCCATCACCCATGAAGAACACACCTTCGAGGGGCCGGCCGGCAGCCTCATCGCCTCGGTCTTCACTCCTGAGACGAAGGACGCCGCCGCACCGGCGATCTACTTCCTGCACGGCGGCGGGATGATCATCGGCAACCGCTTCACCGGCATCGGCCATGTCCTGGATTGGGCCGTCCAGTACGGCGCCGTCGTCGTCTCCCTCGAATACGGGCTGGCGCCGGAGAATCCCGCTCCCGGCCCCGTGGAGGACGCGTACGCAGGGTTGAAGTGGGTGGCGGGTCACGCACCGGAGCTCGGCATCGATCCCGAGCGCATCCTGATCGCCGGAACCTCCGCAGGTGCAGGCCTTTCCGCAGGCGTAACACTGCTCAGCCGTGACCGCGGGGGCCCGGCCCTGATCGCCCAGATGCTGCTCAGCCCCATGATCGACGACCGCGACTCCACCGCCTCCAGCCGCCAGTACACCCGGACCGGGTCCTGGAGCCGGGAGAGCAACCACACCGGTTGGAACGCCCTGCTCGGCGACCGCCGCGGCACCGACGCTGTCGACATCTACACCGCCCCGGCACGGGCGACCGACCTGAGCGGCCTGCCGCCGGCCTTCATCGATGTCGGATCGGCCGAGGTGTTCCGGGATGAGGACGTCGCATACGCCTCCCGGTTGTGGTCCGGCGGCGTCCAGGCGGAGCTGCACGTCTGGGCCGGTGGCTTCCACATCTTCGATGGCGCGGCACCCGAAGCGCTGCTGTCGGTCGCCGCAGTGGCTGCCCGCGATTCGTGGATCGGACGCACCCTCGGACGCTGAGGGTCACCGGGGGTGACCGCCGGCCCGGATGCCGCGGCGGTGAATGATGACGGTCGGGCCGGCTCGGTGGCCTGACCGTCCGAGATCCTGCCGATTTTCGAGCGGAGCGTCACGCAACTACATTCGGCCCCGGGCACTAGCTGGCCTGCACGCGCGCCTGCCGCTGGAGTGCCGCCCTGCCGACGGTCAAGAAGCAGAGTCCGCACAGGACACCGACGATCGAGAAGGTGTGCTGAGCAACCAACAGCAGCCAGAACGACATCCCCGTCTGCGCTGCCGTTATCCCGGTGACGGCCCAGGCCAGAAGCCGGGGCGAAGGCCAAGCGCCGCGCTCCTCGATTGCAATGACTGCAAGCTGAACGCTCAGGGCGAGGAACACCGCCCCGAGGATCAGCGAGGTGAAGAGGTTGGGCTCGGCCGAGGTGAAGAGGTTGGGCTCGGCCGAGGTGAAGTAGCCCACGATCACGGCTCCGACACCCGCCCCCACGAGCGGTTCTTTTCTCATGGCGATGAACTTACCAACCGAGTCAATGACCGGTGGAGACCCGCGCCATCAGGGCCGGCATTATAGAACCGATCTTTTTCCATGGCAGTTTGAATAAATCCTGCTGGCGGTTGACCCTGGTTTTTGCTCGACCTAGCGTCGGGGCAGGAGAAGATCCGACCCGCTCAGAGGAGAACCCTTCATGGATCTCAACGGCACGTCACTTGAAAACGCGGATATTGCGGGAATCCAGGCCGCACTGTTCACAGGCCGGGTCACTGCCCGGCAGCTGGTCGACGCCTACCTTGACCGCATTGAGGCTTTCGACCATGCCGGCCCCGAGCTCAATGCAGTTGTCATGACGAACCAGGCCGCCCGGGAACAAGCTGATGCTTTGGATACCGTCTATCGGGAAACGGGGCAGGCAGTGGGGCCCCTGCATGGCATTCCTATGGTCATCAAGGACTGCCTGGAAACGGCTGACATGCCCACCTCATTCGGATCGGAGATCTTCGCTGACTACCGCGCGGATAAAGATGCGACAGTTGTCGCCAAACTGCGTGCTGCGGGGGCCATCATCTTGGCGAAAACGACATTGCCCGACTGGGCCACGTCGTGGTTCAGCTACTCCTCCCATACGGGGGTGACAAAGAACCCCTACGACCTTGACCGTGATCCAGGAGGATCCAGCAGCGGAACCGGCGCCGCCATTGCGGCAGGGTATGCGACAGTAGGGCTCGGCACCGACTGCGGAGGATCAGTGCGGCTGCCCGCGTCGTTCTGCAATCTGGTGGGGGTCCGCTCAACTCCCGGTTTGATCAGTCGAACCGGATGCAACCCGCTGGTCAGCGCTCAGGACACTATCGGGCCGATGGCCAGGTCCGTGGAGGATGCTGCCCGGGTATTTACCGTGATGGCCGGCTTTGATCAGAGCGACCCGCTCACCTACGCCTACTCCGTCGCCCGCGCCCCCGCGTCTTACGTGGATCTCCTCGTTCCCAACGCCCTGCAGGGTCGCCGTATCGGAGTGCTGCGCAGTGCATTCGGCGCTGATGATGACCCGAACACTGGCCCCGTGAATCATGTGATGGCCGGCGCCCTTGACGAGTTGAGGGCAGGCGGCGCCACCCTCGTCGATGTCACAATTGATGACCTGTCCGGGTGGATCGGTCGAACGTCCCTTTACACAATCAAGTCCAAACACGACATCGACACCTGGCTTGGGTCCAGACCCAACGCGCCGGCCCACTCCGTCGCCGAGATCATCGACTCAGGCCGGTACCACAGGAAACTTGACCTCCTCGAGGCGCTGGCAGCCGGGCCCGACGACCCGCTGAACGATGTGGACTACTACACGGCCTATACCGCGCGTGAAGCGTTCATGAAGACGATCGTCAACCTCATGGAGGCCAATGACCTCGATACGTTGGTCTACCCGACCTGTCAGGTGGCCCCGCCCACACACGAGGACACTGATTCCGGGTTGTGGAACACGCTGAACTTCCCGACGAACACGGTCATCGGCTCACAGTCGTGGATGCCTTCCATGACTGTGCCTGCCGGCCTGACCGACTCCGGGCTGCCGGTTGGGATGGAAGTACTGGCACGTCCCTATGATGAGCCCACGATGTTCGCCGTCGGCTACGGCTTCGAACAGGTCATCGGCCACCGGGTTCACCCCGAAAGCACACCGATAAGCTCCTGACCGGGCGAAAGCCAACAAAGAGAACAGCGTGAGCCGGTGAGGCTCCAGCCTCCTAGGGAACGTGGGGTGTGGAGTGTATGGGTGAGCCGCTCGATTGGCGGGGTATGAGTGTGGGCATGGACTTGCGGATCTGAGGTTCCCTGCCGGGGTTCACAATAAGGTCGATGGCGTTTCCGGCGATCTGGTCCAGGGGCACCCGCACGGAAGACAGCGGGGTTGAAAGGCGGGACGAGAGCGGTATGTCGTTGTAGCCGACCAGGGCGAGGTCTTCTCCCACAGCGATGTCGAGGCGGTGGGCGGCCGCGATGATGCCCATGGCCAGGTTGTCGTTGGCGGCGAACATCGCACTGGGACGTTTTCCGGTGCTGCCCTCCAGCAGGGATTCTCCGGCGGAAAACCCGTTTTCAATGCCATAGCCCGCGGCGATGAGCCAGTCTTTCCGGGGCTTGATACCTGCTTGTTCCAAGGCCCTGCGGGCGCCGGCGAGGCGGGCCCTTCCGGAGGAGGTGAATGAAGGTCCGGTCACGACGGCGATGTCACGGTGGCCGAGATCGATAAGGTGCCTGACCGCCAGGTATCCGCCCATCTCATCGTCGCCGAGTGCGGAGGGACTGACCCCGTCGGTACGCAGCACCAGCGCGTGCGCCACCCCCCGCTCGCGCAGGTGCCTTGGCAGTTCGTCGTCGATTCGTGCAGTGGCAAGGATCAGCCCGTCGACATTGCGGTCGAGGAGTGTTTCGGCGGCCCGGCGTTCGTCATCGGGGTCATCACCGCTGGTGGCGACCATGGCGAAGTAGCCGCGGTCCGACGCCGCGCGCTCCAGTTCCTCGAACATGAGGGCCATGACGGTGTCGCTGAGCCGCGGCACGAGCACGCCGAGGGTCCGGGTCTCGCCTCTGCGCAGGTTGGAGGCGAAGGAGTTGCGGCGGTAGCCCATCTCCTCGGCAATCTTCCTGACATGTGCTGCCGCAGCAGACTTTGATGCACCGCCCCGCTCATCCAGGGCTCGGCTGGCCGTGGAGATACTGACGCCACTGGCTGCGGCAACGTCCTTGAGGGTGACGGTTGTCCCTGGGCTGCCGGGTTCCATGTGCGTTCTCCTGTTCATCATGGTCTTGCTAGACACTCTATTTCCCCTTTGCCGAAATCAACCCTTGACAGTGAGCTGGAGCACAACGCACAATGAAAACGTTCCCGCAAACGTTTTCAGTATATGCGGAACCTCCGACCAGACAAGACAGAGGTAGTGCAATGACCATGGATCTTCGCGGGCTTGTTCCCGCACCTGTAACCCCGTTCAACCGTGACGGCAGCGTCGACGTCGACGCCATCCACCGCCTGGGCGGCTGGCTGGCCAGCGTTCAGGGCGTCAAGGGCCTCGTGGTTCTCGGCCACGCCGGTGAAGGCACCTTCCTGACGCAGGAGGAGCAGGCACTCGTCATTCGTGAGTTCAAGAACGCCGTCAACAGCCGAATCCCGATCATCGCGGGCCTCACCGGCGAGGGCAACACCGTTGCTGCCCTTGAGGCGAAGCGTGCCGTTGAGGCGGGGGCCGAGGCCGGTCTGGTCTACCCGTCCCACGGCTGGCTGCGCTTCGGTTACCAGACGGGCGCCCCGCAGACCCGTTACAAGGAAATCTACGAAACCTCAGGCCTGCCGCTGATCCTCTTCCAGTACCCGGATGTCACCAAGGCAACCTATGACCTGGAAACCCAGTTGGAGATCGCCGGCATGGAGGGCGTGTTTGCCACCAAGAACGGCGTCCGCAACATGAAGCGCTGGGACACCGAAATCCCGGTGCTGGTTCTCATGGGCATTGCCTTCATCGCCAGCACCGTGGTTGCCCAACCCGACTGGTACCGGTCCCTGGAGGGCATGGTTCCAAGCCTGCCGCCGGGAAGTGAAATCCTCATCGTGGCACTGGTTGGCACCAACTTCTCCATCAACGCCGCCTTCTACACCTCCTACGGCATCAAGGAACACCGCCGAACCCGCGCCGACTACCGCGACATCACCCTCGTCGACACCATTCCCGGCATCGTCGCACCCGGCATCATGACCGCCCTCGTCATCATGGTCGCGGCTGCCGTACTCGGCAAAACGGGTGCGGAGGCCGGAACCATCAACGACCTCGCCTCCGTCTTTACGCCCCTGGCAGGCCCCGTCGGCGCGATGGTGTTCGCCCTTGGCCTCTCCGGCGCAGCCTTCTCATCGATGATTGCCAACGCCACCGCCGGCGGCACCATGATCTCCGACGCCCTCGGCCGCGGTGCCAAGGCAGGGTCGCCCACCGCCCGCACTTTCACGGGAGCCATCCTGGCGTTCGGACTGATCATCACCCTCTCGTTCCAGTCCTCACCCGTGGGCCTGATTGTCATCGCCCAATCCCTCACGGTGCTCATCGCCCCGCTGCTCGGCGTGCTGATCGTCATCATGGCCAACAGGTCCTCGATCATGGGCGAGCTCCGCAACAAATGGTGGCAGAACCTCTTCGGCGCCATTGGCCTCGTCGCCATCATCGCCTCCTCCATCAGGCTCATCACCATCTTGCTCGCCTGACCAGCACCGGCACCGCGCCGCAACCTACAAGGAGCGCCCCGGCACACGCTCGGGGCGCTCCTTCCTGCGGATGTCATGTGCGCCCAGACTATGAGGCCGGTTACTGGCGTGCTTCCTGATGGCGTGAGGGCAGCGCCATCGACAGTTCGAACTGGTGATGACCGCCAACAACGGTCAGGCAGGCGCGGTTGCTGAGCAGACCGATGGGGTCCTGGGCCAGAGGGTCCGCCTCCAGCACGGTGAAGTCCGCCAGCGAACCCGGGGCGATGCTGCCTTCCTGGTTCTCCGCCCTGCAGGAATAGGCCGCATCCCGGGTTGCATGATGGAGCGCCGCCTCAAGATCGAGTGCGTACTGGGGAAGGTTCGCCGGCAGGGATTGATCAAGGGCGGACTTACGGGTCGCCGCGATGTACATGTTGGGCAGGGGTTGATAGGGGGCGGTGGGGGCGTCGGTGCTGAGGGCGAGAGTGGCTCCGGCGGCCGTGAACTCTGTCCACGGGTAGGCCCGTTCCGTTCGGTGATCGCCCAGCACTGCGCGCCAGTTGTCCTGGATGGCGGGGTCGGCGTGGACGGGCTGCATGGAGGCGACGACGCCGAGGCGGGCGAGCCTGGCCACGTTCTCGGGTGTCACGGTCTCCAGGTGCTCTATCCGGTGGCGCCGGTCCCGGGGGCCATTGAGTGTGTAAGCCGCTTCCAGTGCATCCAGGGCGATGTCCGAGGCCTCATCGCCGATGGCGTGGATGGCGATCTGCAGTCCGGCCGCATCTGCCGCGGCGACGACGGGAAGAAGCTCCTCACGGTCCCAGATCGGGTCGCTGCTGGTGCCGTCCGTGAAGGGTTCCTTCATGGCTGCGGTGCAGCTGTCGATGACGCCATCGAGCACCAGTTTGATCCCGGTGATCTTCAGCGTCGGTGAATCGACCTGCGCTGCCAGCTTCACGGCGTGCAGGACCTGCTGGAGGTTCTCCTCCACGGTGGGGCGGTGGTGGATGAACCAGTGTCCCTTGATCCGCAGGGGCAGTTCTCCTCCGTGCCGGGCTTTCGCCCGGAGGAAGGCCTGCAGGTCGTTTTCCTCAACCGCCATGTCGACAGCGCTGGTCACCCCACTGGCAAGGTAGTGACTGATCGCGCTGTCAATCCAGGTGTCCCGGTCTGCGTCGGTAGCGTGACGGGCCAGCGCAGGCCAGACGATCTGCTGCGCAGCCGTTTCGAGAAGCATGCCGGTCGCTTCCCCTGTGGCTGGGTCCCGCGTGACCGATCCTCCATGAGGATCATCGGTGTCGGCGGTGACACCCAGTTCCGCCAGCGCCGCGGTGTTCGCCCAGACCGAGTGCAGATCATTCGCATCCAGGTAGACGGGAATGTCCTCGATTGCCGCATCAAGCATTGCCCGGTGAGGGGCAGCGCCGTTCAGCGCGCTGTAGAGCCAGCCGCTGCCCAAAATCCGGGCTGCGCCGGGGTTCTGCTGCCGCGCGTCCTTCAGGGCTTCCTGAATATCACCGAGTGATCGAGCGCCGCGGAGCTGCACTTTTTGAAGTGATTGCCCGAGCATGAGCAGGTGGCTGTGTGCATCGATGAATCCAGGAAGGATGAACCTGCCGCCGAGATCGATCTGATGCATGTCCGCTGCACCGGAGGGTGCTTCGGGGGCGCCGCTGTGGACAGCTTCGATCCTGCTGCCGTTGATTACGACGGACCCTTCGATGACTCCTTCGGGGGTGAGGATGGATGCGTTGGTGTAGGCGGTTCGCTGACGTGGCACAGGAGGTCCGTTCGGGTTTAGACGATTGCTGCGTGAGGGAAGTCGGTTTCCGGCGCGGCCCCCGGCAGGAGGCCTTTTTCGGTCCGGAGCGACATGCGGGAGACGATGACCAGGGGAATTAGGACCAGAAGGGTGATGGCGCCGAGAATGATGCCCAACGCCGGGTACCCAAGGGTCGCGGACACCGCGGTTCCGAACAGGGGGGCGAAGGAGGATCCCACCAGGTAGACCCCGAGGATGGGAGCGGACCAGCGGCCGGTTGCGTCCAGTGCGGCGGCGATGGCGATGACGTAGAGGAACGCGATCATGTAGACGGTGTTCCAGATGATGATGACCACCAGGTACAGCTGGGGATCGGTGATGAATCCAGAAGCGATCTTCAGGGACGCTCCGACAAGGAGGGCTGTAACGAGGGGAACTGTCCGTCCGAGCCGCTTGCCGGCCAGTCCCACCAGGGCGGCGGCAAGGAGCCCGCCCAGGGTTGAAAGGCTGAGGACCAGTCCCATTCCTGTGTCACTCAGGCCGGCCTGTTCCGCCCCCATTACTGCGGCCACCGCCCAGAGTGAGTCCTCCCCCAGGGCCCAGACGGCGAAGCAGGCAAGAAGGACGTAACCGGCGATGGTGACGGCGCGGGAGCCCTTGACTGCAGCCGTTGCTCGAAAGGTGGTGTCAGGAGCTGTTGCGGCAGGGCGATCGGGCAGCCACCCTGTGGTGGCCAGCGCGGCCAGCGCCAGGCAAGCCAGGATGCCGAAGGCGCTCGCCATCCCCAGCCCAACGACGGGGATGACGAACAGCACGACGGCGACGATCGCCCGGTTGGCGAACCCGCTGATCCCCGAGGCGCGGTCAGGGTCGCGCAGCGCGGCCAGGGCGGCACCGCCGGCAGCAACCGCTCCGCCTCCGCCGATGCCGCCCACGATGATTCCAACGGCGGCGATCACCGGATCGGCGATAAGGGCGGCCGTGCCGAAACCCAGGGCGGTCAGTGCCAGGCCAGCGCGCGCCACGACGTAGCGTCCGCCACGGGCGGTCCAGCGGGAGGTGGCCAGACAGGCAAGGGCAGAGAGCAGCAGGCAGGCGGTCATAAGAGTGCCGGCGCCGGTTGGAGTAAAGCCCAGATCATTCAGCGCAATGATCATGACAGGAACCAGATTGGCGGTCATGAACCCCACGACCGTGATTCCGAAAGTGGAGACAGCCCGGGAGGCAGTCAGGGGAACCCGGACGGTGTCCTCAAGTTGGGTGGGTGTGATTGCCACGGCGTGCTCCATTCACTGGATGAGTGTGATGACCGTCACCCCAAATGAACGGTGTTCATTTAGTATGGAGACCGCACGGACACTCTGGCAAGGGTTTTTGAAACCCTTTCATATAACTTTGCGTTTCGCCTCGCTCGCGATGCCTGTGATGAGCGCTTCGAGCCCGAAGTCAAAGGCCCGCTCGATTCTTTCTGATGCGGAAGGGTTCGAAGCGACGGCCCTGGTCAGGGCGGGGTACTGATCCGGCGCCGGGGCCCAGACCTCCTCCGGAGCGGTGTAATCGAGCGCCGCTCCGAGGGCGAAGTAGTCGATGAGGGACAACGCGGGAGCGACGTCGTCCGCATCAAGGCCGGAGCGCTCGAGCGTCTTCGCGAGATCCTCATACAGCTTGATGACCTCCGGCGCCCTTACCGTCTGGGTCACCAGGAGGGGTACCAGTTTGGGGTGCGGGGCGAAGCAGTCGCGGTAGCCGCGAATGAGGATGCGCAGCGCTTCGTCCCAGGGCGCTTCAGTGATTTCCGGCAGGGGATTCGAAGCGAAAAGGTGCGCCCGGAGGAGTTCGATGATGTGTTCGCGGCCGGAGATACGGTTGTAGAGGGAGGACTGGCTCACGCCCAGTTCGCGGGCAATTCGAGGGAAGCTGAAGTCCCCAGTCTGGTCAACAAGCCTAAGCGCCGCCTCGACGATCAGGTCAACGGACAGCAGGGCGGATCGGGGGCGCGGCATGAGTGTCTCCTTATCAGTCCCCAAAATATCAGTCGCGGGGACCGGGAGTCTGGTTGCAGGTGGCCGTCCCTCGAGTTGGCTGCACAACCAAACGTCCACCGTGAGCGGGCTGCGTTAGCTTGACTGCCCGCCAGCACCCTAGACTCCACCTTGACCGGCACCTGAGCGCCCGCACCCACCAACCCGGCACCGGCGCCGAAGAAAAAGACTTCCAGGAGAAATCATGCGAGCCACCATCATCCACGGGCCCGGCGACATCCGGGTTGAGGACCGCGACTATCCGAGCATCATCCGGCCGACCGACGCCGTGGTGAAGGTGACGGCGTCCTGCGTGTGCGGGTCCGATTTGTGGCCCTACCGGGGCGTCAGGCCCACCAAGGAGCCGAAGGCCATCGGGCACGAGTTCGTCGGCGTCGTCGAGTCGGTGGGTGGCGAGGTGCGGGACATCGCGGTCGGTGACTTCGTGATCGCACCGTTCGTCGACAGCTGCGGAAAGTGCCCGCAGTGCCTCAACGGTGTGACGGTCGCGTGCGATCACCTGACGGGCTGGGGCAGCACCGACGAGAACGGCGATTTCGTGCAGGGCGGGCAGGGCGAGGCCGTGCGGGTTCCGCAGGCCGAGGGCACACTGCGCAAGGTCGAGGGTGTCACCGAGCCGGACGCCGCCCTGACGGCGAGCCTTCTGACCCTCTCGGACGTCATGTCCACTGGCCACCACGCTGCGGTGTCCGCCAGGGTGGGCCCGGGAAGCACGGTCGTCGTGGTGGGTGACGGCGCCGTCGGGCTCTGCGGCGTCCTCGCCGCAAAGCGCCTGGGTGCGGAGCGCATCATCGCCATGTCGCGGCACGAGGACCGGCAGGCCCTTGCCCGCGAATTCGGGGCAACGGACGTCGTGGCCCAGCGCGGCGACGAGGGCGTGGCGAAGGTGCGGGAGCTGCTCGGCGGAGTACTCGCCGATTCCGTTCTCGAGTGCGTGGGGACCAAGGAGTCGATGGACCAGGCGCTGCGGAGCACGCGTCCGGGCGGGCACCTCGGGTTCGTCGGCGTGCCTGCGGGCGGGCCCGAGCTGCCGATCGGTGTGCTGTTCGCCAAGAACATCACGGTGGGCGGGGGCATGGCGCCGGCGCACACGTACATCCCCGAACTGCTGAGGGACGTGCTCGACGGGACGATCAACCCGGGGCGCGTGTTCGACGTCGAGATGCCCCTCGAGGAGGCGGCGGAGGCGTACAAGGCCATGGATGAACGCCGCGCCATCAAGGTGCTGCTGCGGCCCTGAGGATCCCGTCGCACACGACACGGCCATTGCGGCCGGTGGGCGCTCAGTCATTGAACCGGAGAACACCGGGTGGGGTTCCCGCCGCGCGCGGTTCTCGACCCCGAAGGCACCGAATGGAGCTTCGGAACCTACGAGCCGGGCGTTGAATAGTAGGGCCCTCCTGGATGTCATGAGCGCTGATATCGGTGAAGGCGTCGGCGCAGGCGCTCGACAACGCGGCAATACCACCAACGGACACTGGGTCACTTCGCCTGATTGCGGATAAGCGCCGCAGGGTACCCTGAGCTAGAAAATTGGAGGAATCAGGAGTGGAGGAAGAGAACTTTTCCGCCGAGTCCGCGTCGGCATACCATGCTGGCAAACACCTGTACGAGGGGGTTCCCCGCGAAGACGTTCTCGCCCGTATGCGGAAAATCGCCCCCGGCTATCCCATGGAGCGGTACGAGCAGGAACTCGACACCGCCATGGAGTGGGCGGAATCCCACCGGGCCGATGGCCTGCGTCGCAGGCAGGAGCTGATTGCCGCGTGCAAGGCGGAGGATGTATTGAATGCAGTCTTCGCCTTGGTGTACCGCAACCGCCGGTTCGGCGGGCAGTACGTGAGGGAGGGCCTGGGGATTATCGATGTCGGGCAGGAGCTTGGGAGCAGTTTCGGGCCGAAAACGATCGAGGACGCCGAAAGGAGATCGACGGCCCTGATCGACCATGGTGAACGACTCGGCTTCGGCGCATGGAACAACGAAAAGGACATGACCGAACTCCGGAAAGCACACCCCGGATTCAGCGATGAACACCTCGGGGACGCACTGGAATGGGGACACGTCCTAGGCCGGTAGCCCGAGAAAGCGCCTGCTGGAGGATGGGCAATAGTGACACCGTCAGGCACCCGATGCGTGCACCCGCCGGTCTCATCGGATCGCCACGTAGGACCGGCAACCATCCTCAAACGGCACAGACGACCCGAAGCGGCTCGACTATTCAGCCGGAGGATCCCCGATGTAGAGCCCGACGCATCTCGTCCAGCTGCCCATCCGTGGGCGCTGGTCTGGGATCTTCCACGAACGCGAAGCCGTCCCCCGGGTTCCTCGGAATGAGGTGAACATGGGAATGGAAGACCGACTGATCGGCCGCCGCGCCGTTCGACATCAAGATGTTGAGCGCCTGATCCGGCCCGAAGACGTCCCTGATCCGGCGGCTGATTTCATATACCAAGGCGAAGACTGCGGCAGCGTCGTCCTCGGTCATGCCGAAGACGTCATCCGAATGCCGCTTAGGGATGACGAGCGTGTGACCGGGGTTAACCGGGTAGCGGTCCAGGAACGCCACTGCCCCGTCGTTCTCCTGCGCGACATGGGCAGGTGCAGTGCCCGCCACGATTTCACAAAATAGACATTGCGACCCCATCCCCTGACGGTATCCCAAAGCCACCACGCAAGAGTTTCAGTGCCGCCTGTCTTGTCGAGGTGAGGGATCCTCCGCAACAAGAGTGCGAGAATGACTCGATGCCGCACGAAGGAACCCCAGTGGGAAGAATCCAGGCGTTGTACCGGTATCCGGTGAAATCGACGTCCGGCCAGTCCCTGCGCAGCGTTGATGTGACGGAGGAGGGCCTGCGGAATGATCGCCGGTGGGCGGTCTATACCCGCGATGGTGGTATCGCCAGTGGAAAACGGACCCACCGCTTCCGCCCTGTAGCGGGACTGATGAACTGGACCTCCACCGCTGACGATGCCAGCGGCATACCGATTCTCCGCAGCCCGGAGGGCGTGCTGTACCGGGCGGACAGCCCCGATGCGTCCAGGGCACTCAGCGAGGCCTTCGGCCAGGAGCTGACGTTACGCCCGGAAAGCACGGTACAGCACCACGACGAGTCACCGCTTCACGTGCTCACCACGTCCTCTCTCGCGGCCGTGTCCAACCTGGTGGGTGCCGGGATCGATCACCGCCGCTTCCGCGCCAACATCATCCTGGACACCGGTACCGAGCCGGAGTTTCTTGAAAGCGGACTGGAGGGCGCGGAGCTGACCGTTGGAAGCGAAGTGATCCTCCGCATCGGGGCCGGCATGCCGCGCTGCACCATGGTTGATCAGGATCAGGCGCGTGTCATTGCTGGCCCCAAAGTTCTCAAGAGCCTCGGCGCCCACCACGGAACGATCTTCGGCCTGCAGGCCCACGCCCGTCGCTTAGGAACGCTTGAGGTAGGGGACCTCGTTACCCTGCGCCGCTCCCCTCATAGCTTGTTGTGAGCATTGAGCCGAGCAGTGCGCCAAATCCTGCTGCGAGAACGTGCGCGTCGGCGAGTGGGATCCACCAACAGGTCCAGCTGCTGCCCGCTCCGCCACGGGAGGGATCCCGCTCCCCCGCTGTCCACTGCTCGGCTACGTCGGCGGCCGCCATCCTCATGTGAAAGTAGTGCCGGACGGCGACCTCGTCCCGGGCCGGCCTGAGGTCATACCGCTGGATACCGATCCCACGAACTACCTGCCCGTACCGGCCGGTTTCCTCGAAGAGCTCGCGGACCGCAGCGTCCTCCGGGGGCTCTCCGGGCTTGATCGATCCGGCCGGGATCTGCACCCCGGTCACTGTCATCGGCACGTCGTCGTGGGTGAACACCAGGAGGTGCCCGTCGTGCACGACGTAGCAGGCGACTTTCTCGATCTCACGGGGCATCCCCTCACTCTAGGGTTTGGCACCCTGCCTCAAGCCCTTCACACGTCGGTCTCATGCAGGTACGGGCGGTTACGCTCCAGTGATGCGCAGCATCTACATCGCCACCCATCCCGAGGCAACCCACGTCACCGAGAACCTGGTGGGAGGCTGGTACGACTCCTCACTCACCACACGGGGCATGCACGATGCAGAACGAATCGCTCACCATCTTGTGGGGCTGATCCCCGAAGGAGACGGCGCGCATCTGGCGACGTCGGATCTGCTCCGTGCCCAGCAGACTGCGGAGCCGATCGCCCGAGCGTTTGGAATACCGACCGTCATCGACCCGGACCTGCGGGAGCGGTCCTACGGCGAAGCCGAGGGAAGGACACCCGGGACGACCATGTTCGTCCCGCCGCCTCAAGGCTCAGGCCGGATGGAGCATCAACCCGGTACTCCCGGAACCGAGACCCGCCGCCAGTGGGCCACCCGCGCGTACCGCGCCCTTGACCGGGTACTACAGGCCGACGCTGAACACTCGATCATCGTCACCCACGGTGGCACCCTGACCTACCTCATCAGCGCATGGATCAAACTGCCCCTGGACCATGCCGGCTATGCGAGGTTCCCCGCCACACCAGGCGGTATCACCCAGCTGCGGGAAGACGGTATCACCCACGACCGCTGCATCGTCCACCTCGATTACTCGGCCCACCTCGACAATGCGTCCGGCTGAGGATCCGCTTCAGGGCGGGTGAAAACCGTACTAGGCGAGTTGGTCAGCCCCGGCAGGTTCAGGTGGATTCGTGATGTGGCGAAGGCTGACATTGCCGTTGTGTTTGAATGGCGGGATGGAAAAATGGGGGAACACAATATCGGCTCCGAAACTTCGCAAGGGTGACCGGGTAGCGGTCCTGTCGCCGTCATTCGCGGCCCCGGGCTTCGCACCCGCGGTACACGAACAGGCCATGACACGGCTGGCGGCCGCGACCGGGCTGGTCCCCGTGGAGTTCCCGACGACCCGGCGGCTTGGCGCATCCGCCGGGGACCGTGCCGCCGATCTCAACGCGGCCTTCGCCGACCCCACCATCCGGGCCATCCTCGCCACCGTCGGCGGTAATGACCAAATCACTGTCATCCCGCACCTGGACGCTGGACTCGCCCGCGCCGACCCCAAGATCTTCCTCGGCTACAGCGACAACACCCACCTGCTGAACTGGCTCTGGTCCCACGGCATTACCGGGTTCTACGGCGGCTCCAGCCAGGTCCACCTCGGTCCGGGTCCGCGCATCGACGAGGTGCACCTCGCCTCTCTGAAAGCCGCCCTGATGACCGGCGGCGAGCTGACCGTCAATGATCCCGGTGAATCCGAGGACTTCGGCCGGGACTGGCTCGACCCTCAAGCTCTTGCCGAGTTCGGGGAACGGGAGCCCACCGAGCCATGGAGCTGGTCCGGGCCGGCACGGACCGTGTCGGGCAGGACCTGGGGCGGATGCCTTGAGGTCCTTGACGAGCTTGCACTGGCGGACCGGCTGCCGCCGGTCGAGGATCTCCGCGGGTCGATCCTGCTGCTGGAAACCAGCGAGGAGCTCCCTCCGGCCGGTTGGGTTAAGCGCTGGGTGCGCGCACTCGGCGAACGCGGCATCCTTAGCGCGGTCGACGGGGTTCTCATAGCCCGACCCCCCACCAGCAGCTTCGAGCACCGGCCCGCCGCCGATGAACGCCTCCGCCTGCGGGACGCCCAGCGCGACGCCGCAATCGAGGTGATCACCCGGTACAACCCCCGTGCCGTCGTCTGCGTCGGGGTGCCCTTCGGCCATACCCGCCCCCAGTGGATCCTGCCCTACGGCGGACACCTCACCATGAACGGATCCGAGCGCACGATCAGCGCGCATTACAACTGACTACCCGTGGTGTGCTTGACCTATCGCTCGCCCAATGTTCGGCCGGCCATTGAAGTGCCGATACTTGGGCAATTGCTGCGGTGAACCCGCCGGCCGCCGGTAATGCGCGTCATGCCGCGGCCGGCAGATTCTCCTAGGGGCGGGCGGACGCCGCCGTCGAGCGGGTGGTTAGGCTGGGTGGATGGCAACAGTCATTCTCGTGCGGCACGGCCGCACCACAGCCAACGCGACCGGACTGCTGGCCGGTCGGGCCGCCGGCGTCGACCTGGACCAGATCGGGCGCGACCAGGCGGCCCTGACCGGTGACCGGCTCGCGGCCGTGCCCTTAGTCGGAGTGGTGTCGAGCCCCCTCGAGCGTTGTCAGCAGACCGCCCAGTTCATCCTTGATCGCCAGGCCGGCACCCCGCACGCGCCGGGCGATATCAACCTCGATGCCTGTCTGACTGAGTGCGATTACGGCCAGTGGCAGGGCCGTATGCTCACTGATCTCGCGACCGAGGATTTGTGGTCGGTTGTGCAGTCTCAACCGTCGGCCGTCACCTTTCCGGGCGGCGAATCCATGGCCGCAATGCAGGCTCGGTCGGTGGCAGCGATTCGGCGCCACGATGCAGCTTTCGAAGCCGAGTACGGACCGGGGGCCGTCTGGGTGGCGGTGAGCCACGGTGACGTCATCAAGTCGATCCTCGCAGACGCGCTCGGCATGCACCTCGACCTGTTCCAGCGCATCACCGTGGGCCCTTCCTCGGTATCGATCGTGAGCTACGGCACTCATCGGCCGAGCGTCTACGCGACCAACACCGACGCCGGGGATCTGTCGTGGCTGGCAAACAGCATCCCCGCTGGCGATGCGCCGGTGGGCGGTGGCGCAGGCCACAAGGCACCACGAACCTCAGGAGCCTAAAGTAGTTCTATGCCTACAATCGTTCACGAGTTCGCCTGGCCTGACCGCGTCGTCATCGGCACCATTGGTGTTCCGGGGGAGCGCACGTTCTACCTGCAGGTGCGCACAGGGAAGCAGATCGTGAGTATCGCCCTGGAGAAGCAGCAGTCGGCACAGCTCGCTGAGAAGATCGACGAAATGCTTGATCAGCTCATCACCCTTGACGGCAACCCCTTCAGCGTTCCCACGACTACTCCCATTGAACTTGTCGACAATGACCAGCTCGATGCCGTTGAGGAGCAGTTTCGCACCGGCGCCATGAGCCTCGGGTGGGACCCAACGACGGCGCAGGTCGTCATTGAGGCCTACCCGATCACCGATCTCGATGCTGATGAGGACGACGAATCGCTCGATGAGGACGACGCCGGCGCGTCCGAAATGCTGCTGGTGAGAATGCCGGTCGGCACCGCCCGCGCCTTCGCCAAGCGCACCCGTGAGGTCGTGGGCGCCGGGCGTCCGATCTGCCCGCTCTGCGGTTACCCGATCGACGCCGACGGGCATACCTGCACGATTCCCGAGGTCTGATGCCGGCGCCCGACCTGGTGACCGCCGAGCTGACGCTTACCGGCCGCATCACGACGGCGTCGAACGCCACCTTCCTGGGCAGCATTGGCGGCGTGGCGGTCGTCTACAAGCCGATAGCGGGGGAACATCCTCTGTGGGATTTTCCGGACGGCACCCTGGCTCAGCGGGAGGTGGCCGCTTACCTGGTCTCGCAGGTTCTCGGCTGGGACGTCGTGCCGCACACCTGGCTGCGCGGTGGTCCGCTGGGTGAAGGGATGGTGCAGCTCTGGCAGGACCAGGACCCCGCCCAGAACGCCGTGGATCTGGTCGCGACTGACGACGTACCGGAGACCGGCTGGAAACACGTTCTCGAAGGCCGCGACGAGAACGGACGCATGGTCACCCTCGTTCACGAAGACTCGCCGGCTCTGAGACGCATGGCCGTGTTCGACGTCGTCGTCAACAACGCCGACCGCAAAGGTGACCACATTCTTGCCATGGGAAACGGACGCCGGCACGGCGTTGACCATGGGCTGACCTTTCACAGTGACCACAAGCTGCGCACGGTGTTGTGGGGGTGGGTGGGAGACCCGCTGACCGCCGAGGAACTCGACGGCATCGATCGTGTCAGCGAAGGACTGCACGGTGAGCTGGGCCGAACCCTGGCGGAGTTGCTCAGCGCCGAAGAAATCGCTTCGCTCGCCGCACGGTGCGCCCGGTTGCGCTCGGCAGGGCGGTTTCCAGCTCCGGGCAGTGGGAGGCCGGCGGTTCCCTGGCCACTGTTCTAAGGGAAGTCCGGCTACCGGCAGCTACATGCCAGCGCATTACCGCCTGCGAGCCTGTGTTTCAGTTTGGCGGATCGCCGTCAGTCGGATGATCATCCCGGTAGTGGTCGGCGTCGGTTGCAGCGGGTAGAAGTCCTTGTCAGCAACCGGTCTGGGGCATCGCGGCGGGTTCGAGCATCTGCTCCCTGAAGTACTGCAGGGCGACCATCACCACGGCGATTGCGGGTGTGGCAAGAAACGCGCCCACGATGCCGAAGAGCGAGGCGCCGGCCGCCGCTCCGGTGAGGACCACTGCCGGGTGGAGCTTGAGGGATCTCCCGACCAGCAGTGGTTGCAGCACGTTACTTTCGATCTGCTGCACGAACAGGACGATGCCCAGCACGATCAGGGCGGTGACCCACCCTTCAGACAGAAGCGCCACGAGTGTGGCGAGGAGCCCGGTCGCGACGGCGCCGATCACCGGAAGGAATCCGCCGAAGAAGATTAGAACCGCCAATGGAAGAGCGAGCGGAACCCCGAGCGCCCAGAGTCCAACCCCGATGAACACGGCGTCCACGAGCGCTACGGCCGCCTGCGAGGACACGTAGGCGGACAAGGTCTGCCAACTTCTCGATGACACTCCCGCGACATGGACGAATGCCGTGCCTGTAGTCCACCGCAGCAGCCATCCGGAGAATTTGTCTCCGTCCTTGAGGCAGAAAAAGGTCAGAATCAGCGTCAGCAGCACCGTCACCGTGATGGAACCGACCGTCTCGAGACCTGTAAACACCTGCGCCAGGATCTGCCCCACGTTCTCCTGCGGCCAGGTGAGCGCCGATTCGAGGAGCCCATTGATGTCTGCCTCCGTGAACGACAACGACGCCGCAAACTCGTTCAGGCTCCGAACGTTGTCCTTCGTATGCATTGACAGTTCCCGCACCCCGTTCACTGACAGGGCGGCAGTAACCCACCCCACCCCGGCCGCAGCACCGACCAGCCCGACGATCGTGATGGCTGCAGCTGCCACCGCGGGCAGGGTTCGGCGCAAAAGCCTTGTGACAGGCCAAAGGACCGAAGTCAGCAGCAGGGCCAGGATCAGCGGGAGAACGATCACCCACACCCTGGAAAGGAGGTAGCACACGCCGATGACCGCGACCGCGATGATCAGAAGCCGTCCGAGGATCGCCGTTGCCGCCGTCAGGGCCGAAAGCAGCGCTCCGCTGCGGATACGCCGGGGTATCCTCCGCACCTCGTCGGGACCGGACCTTTCTCCTCTGGCGCCCTCCATAACCAGGTTTTGTTGCTCGGACATGTCCCTCTTCAATTGAAATGTTGGATGCATCGTGATGGTGTACTTTTGCCCACGTTCAAGTGGTCACGCTTGTCACCGCAGTGACTTTACCGAGATGTTCCAGGCCAGGTCGTCCTCCAAATGACGTATAAGACGTACTCCCTTAGGACTATTTCCATTCCCTGATGCGTTACTTGCTGCCACTCGAAAAACCTCCGCACAACTTTGTGGGTGACCCTCATCAGGTCCCGGTTAGCAATCCAGTGGCTATGCGATAGCTAGGTGATTTTCGTGTCGGCCAGGACTTCGTTTCGGCTATGGTGTCGATGAATTCCCCGGGGTTCTGTCCAGAACAACGTTTGAAACGTAGGTTCGAGGCAGCGGATCCAACCTTCGACCGTAGGACGATGATCGCGATATGACCACGCAAGAAGCACTACCCCTCCGTTTTTTCCTGGGAGTCCTTCTGCTCGTGGCCCTGCTGGCTCAACTCGTAGTCATTCCAGGGGCCGGGGCGAACTTCGCCAGTGCATACCCAGAGGTTGCGTATCTGGCGCGCCCGTCCGTCACGGCACTGGTTGTTGCATTCATCGGTTTCGAGATGGCATTGCTGGCAGCCTGGCAATTGATCTCGGCCGCGGTAGCAGGCAGGGCGCTGACCAACCGGTCAACGCGATTGGCCAACATCATGACAATTTTTCTCATTCTCGTTGCAGTGATTTCCGCGGGCGTTTGCGTTTACATCGGGTCCGTTGCACGCGTCGGCGGCCCGGCAATGTTATTCGGACTTCTTTTCTCCCTCGCACTCGTCCCTGCCGTCTTCGCCCTGAGACGCTGGGTAAAGGGCTGGTTTGAGGATCGGCCCCACGGGCGGGCGCACTAGGGTTGCTCCAATAATCGGAACTTGGAATGGGAGGGATTCGGATGGAGAGCGGCTGGTTGGAGGTCCCCCACGCGAGTCTTTACTGGGAAGCCTCGGGTAACCCTTCCGGTGTTCCCGTTGTGTATCTTCACGGAGGCCCGGGCGGAAAACTGGGTGCGGGCGGCTACCGCAGGAGGCACGACTCCGAGCGTTTTTGGACGATTGGCCTCGATCAGCGCGGTTGCGGCAAGAGCACTCCCAGGGCACAGGACGATCTGAAAAACCTGGCATTCAACAACACCCAGACCCTGATTGACGATCTTGAGGCTCTTCGCCGACACCTGAAAATAGAGAAGTGGATTGTCACCGGCGTCTCGTGGGGCAGCACTCTCGCCCTGGCTTATGCCCTGCAGTGTCCAGATAGTGTCCTGGGGGTAGCCGTTGTCGCGGTGACCACAACAAGCCGGAAAGAAGTCCAGTGGATTACTGAAGGCGTCGGGATGATCTTCCCGGAAGCGTGGGCAGACTTCAGCAAAGCCGCCGATGCCCGGCCCGGTGAGCGGGTGGTTGAGGCTTTCGCCCGACGACTGGCGGGCCACGACCGGGAGGACTCGCTGCTCGCGGCCCTGGCATGGGTCAGATGGGAGTCAACCCATGTCTCCTTGGATCCAGCGTGGCGCCCGGGCCCGATGTTCGAGGATGAACGGGAACGGCTGACCTTCGCGCTTCTTGTCACTCACTACTGGTCCAATGATGGATTCCTTAGGGACGGATTGGAAATCATGTCGCGGATCCACGAGCTCGACGGCGTACCCGGGTACCTCATTCATGGACGCCGCGACATCAGCGGACCAGCGATCACAGCATGGAAACTACACCGGCGCTGGGCCACCAGCCGACTGATGATTCTGGAGAACGAGGGACACGGCGGGCCTGAATCCATGGAAGCCCTCTCCAACGCAGTAGAAGAAATAGCCGGACGGTAGAAGCGCCCGGAATACGAAGAAGCTCGTTTGACTTCACGTACCCGCCGACGGATCCCTCACCGGAAAATCTACTTCTTGGAGAGAACTGAGCTGAGGATTTGGATTGCTGGCGGTGCATTGGATGGGGCACTAGCATCACCACTACGCCAGTCTGACGTTTCTGGCCTTCACAGTTGGGGGACTCGTGAAACCGTTCTTGATTGGTTGCTCGCTCACCGCAATTCTTCTGATCGCTGGCTGCGGAAACGGTCCGCAAGGAAGTGGACCGCCAGGAACGGACGCCGTCGGGCAAGAACAGGCTTTTTGGCAGGTGGACGTGTCGGGCGTGTGGAACGGCGACGTGGAGTCTTGCGTTGCAGATCCCACCGTCGCGGGCAGCTGGAAGTCAGCCGA
The DNA here is from genome assembly GCF_058269175.1 of Arthrobacter sp. TJ-254. Lineage (NCBI taxonomy): Bacteria > Bacillati > Actinomycetota > Actinomycetes > Micrococcales > Micrococcaceae > Arthrobacter > Arthrobacter sp. TJ-254. Next base: position 178,418 of record NZ_JBZCNF010000004.1, read on the forward strand.
TATGCCGTCCTCGCATTTAGGTATTGCGCTTGTACCTGAAGCCGGCGAAGCGGACGCGAACCGCATCGTGGAGTGCCTGAAAGCGATCCTTCCCGAAAGCGACATAGCCATACGGCGAACTGAGGGAGCCGGAGCTATTCCCCAAGAGCCCGCCGTCACAGCAGCACCACCTGCTGGACCCAATCCGTCAGCCGGACCGGGACCCGGATCCGAAACTTCCTGTGGTGCCGAATTAAGCCCGGGCCCTGTTCGGGAAGGCGCAGGAACCACCGGGTCGATCAGCTGTGCAGACGAGGAGTCCGATCCGCTGACGCGCGAGGAAATGATTAACGCCACTCCCATGCCCATGCCGGTAGTTCCGGGACCGACAGCTTCGATGAACGACGCGACGAGCGGAACCCCGGGTGATTCCAACGACGGGACCGCCGGTCGGGCGCAAAAAGCGGAACCAGCACCAACGCCTGAGGACCGGTAACCGGCATATGGGCTTTTCAATTGATGAATGGATCACAGCCTTCAACGAAGCCTTCGAGCGGGTGAGGATCATTCCGCGGGACGAGTGGCAACTTCGAGACGTGTATGGCCTCAACGACGAGATACTGGCCGTGATCATTGAACTAGGTCCCCACCAATTCGGCCGGCGCCTACGGGTGGAGACACTAAATAGCGGCTTCGGGTCCGTTAACTCAGCCGAGAATGTGGCGGATCTGCTCGTGATCGGTGAAATCCTCGGGCCGCAGTGGCTGGACAGCCATCCGAGCTCCATGGCCCTCGAGGCCAGGTACCCGCGAGCTATATGGAGCGGCGAGTACCCGGCGAGCGACGAAGGGGGAAAACGACCTGATTCGCAGCTGGACCGCACCTGACGGCGTACAGGCTGAACGCGGAGATTAAATAGAGGAAGGGCCAGGAGATTTTCCCGGCCCTTCCTCTTCTGCGGCGGACGGCCGCAGCGGTGGCACACTAGGCGGCGGCAGGCTCCTGTGCTGCGCTTGAGAGAGCAGTCAGGATCGCTGAGAGCTGCTCGGCAACCTCGGTGTCATCCTTGGGGTGCACCTCGGCGAAACGGGTCATGCTCGTGCCGATTGAGAGCTCGGCATCGTTGAGGACCGTGGCTCCGGCAACACCGAGCGAGCGGCGCGCATCGGAGTGGGCGCGCACGGCGCCATACGGGCTCATTGAGGATCCGATCACGGCGGCAGGCTTGCCTGACAGGGCACTCTGGCCATACGGACGGGAGAGCCAGTCGATGGCGTTCTTCAGCACGGCGGGCATCGTGCCGTTGTATTCGGGGGACACCAGCAGAATTGCATCGGCGTCTTCGGCCGCCGCACGCAGCGCCGCCGCAGCAGCCGGAACGCTGCCGGGTGTGTCGAGGTCCTCGTTGTAGAACGGGATGCCGGTGAGCTCGTCGTAATTCACAAGCTCCACATCGCCGGGGGCGTTCACTGCAGCCGCTTCGGCCAGCTGGCGGTTGTAGGAGGCGCCGCGGAGGCTTCCCACAAGGGTGAGGATGGTCGTAGTCGTCAAGAGTTCTCCTAAGGAAATACGGCTTCGGGTTCGGTTCCCAGCCGTTCGGAGTGAAGAACCGGCCCGGGGTCCGCTTTATTCCTGCCGCTACCGAAGCACGCCGTGATCCTGCCAATAGACTGCCTACCCGTTCCCTCACATCACCTAGGCTTGCTAGAGAGCCAGGACGCGCGCAACACCAGAGGAAGATCATGAAAACCGGAGTGAAGCAGTACATTTCAGGCGCAGCCCTCCTGTTGGTGAGCACCCTCTTCGTGCCGCAGGGCGTCTCCGACTTCGCCTCCGCAGCGGCCTCGGGAGAGCAGGCTCCGGCGAGCGCCGGCGTCAACGTCGCGATCGGCATGCTGCTGGTCCTTTCGGCGGCGGCCCTTTTGGCCTGGGGCTACTGGCTCACGCACCGTCACGGCGCCCCGCCGCGGGGTCCCGTGGACGAGCCTGACGAGCCGCTTTTCCGCCCGGGTTACGGCCGCCAGCCGGAGATGCCCGACTGGCGGGAACATCCACTGAAGCCGCGGGACGGCGACAAGTGAGCGTCCCGCCTCTCGCCTTCGAGGCCCGAGGGAACGGGCTTCCAATCCTGGCAATTCACGGGCTGGGCCCGGACCGGGAGTTGATGATCGGCTGCCTGGAAGAGGCGTTGGCCGGCAGATCCGGATACCGCAGGCTGTACCCTGATCTGCCCGGAATGGGCAGATCGGCGCCTGCCGGTGGTCTTGGCGGCTCCGATGAAGTCCTCGAGTCGGTCCTTGCATTTGTCGACGCCCAGATTGGCGCCGGTCCTTTCCTTCTGGTCGGAGAGTCGTACGGGGGATACCTTGCCCGGGGAGTCATCCACCACCGGCGCGCCCAGGTGCAGGGCCTGGCCATGATCTGCCCCATCGGCACGGCGGTACGGCGTGAGGAGCGCACGCTGCCGGAACACCGGGTGCTGGTAACCGAACCGGCGCTGCTCGAGCGGGTCGGGGATATAGGCGAATTTGACGACTTCGCCGTGGTTCAGACGCTCGAGACCTGGCAGCGGACGCAGGACGAAATAGTTTCAGGCCTGAATCGGGCAGACGAGGCAGCGCTCGACCGGATCAGGGCACGGTACGAACTCACGGATTCCCCGGATAACGGCACCGTCTTCGACAAGCCGAGTCTAGTGCTGGCGGGAAGGCAGGACTCGGTCACCGGGTACGCGGACACCTTTCCGCTGCTTCAGTACCTGCCCCGGGCCAGCTTCGCCGTCCTCGACCGGGCGGGGCACAACCTCCAGATCGAACAGCCGCACCTGTTCCGGTCACTGATCAACGAATGGCTTGACCGGGTCGAGGAACACCGCACAAACGGCGGATAACGCCGGTGTGCTCAGGCCGGGCGGCCGCGAAGCAGCCCCGGCGCCTCGATGGCTGGGCAGGCATCCATGACGACGTCGAGGCCAGCATCCTTCGCGCGCTGGACGGCCTCCTCATCGATCACCCCAAGCTGCAGCCAGACGGCTTTCGCCCCGACGGCGATCGCCTCGTCAACCACGGCGCCAACCTTTGTCGAGTTCACGAAGCAGTCAACCACGTCGATCGGTCCGGGAATCTCGGCAAGGGTCTTGAAGCCCTGCTGTCCATGCACATCGTCGCCCTTGAGGCTGACCGGGATGATCTCCTTGCCCAACTGATCCATGAGGAACCGGGAAACCCCGACCGCCGCACGGCGCGGATTATTGGAGAGCCCGACGACAGCCCACCGGCCGGGGGAAGTCAAGAGTCGGCGGATGACCTCGGGGTCGTTCCGGTGCGGCATTACAGTCCTTTCACAGTGATTCTTCAAGCCTATGCCACGGCAAACCGCTCCGGAGGGCCGCTTCGCCCGCCTCCCGGTGTCGCATTGTTACGGATAAGACTTGCCGCATCCGGGCGATGCGCGTTTAGTGGTCTCTGACCATCCCGAGCGGCCGAGAGACCTGGATCGATGACGCCGCAGCAACCCTGGTTGCCCGTATCCCCCTGATATTGGGCAATAACAAGGACCAAGCCACGGGAACCGGAAGCCACAAGCGCCGGTGAAGGCTTGATTCGTAGGGTGCTACTGCCAGGATCGATGGAGTTAATCATGACCGCTCTTTTGGCACAAACATCCACCGCTGAGGCGCGCCGCAAGCAGGCCCTGCCCATCAGCTTTTCCCACCTGGGGCGCAGTTTCGGCACCCCGGGCCACAAACAGGTTGTTCTGCGCGATGTAAGCATCGATGTCCCTGCCGGTGAAGTGCTCGCCATCCTGGGCACCAGCGGCTGCGGAAAATCCACCCTGCTGCGTGCGGCGGCGGGCCTTGATGCCCCGGACACGGGAAGCGTCGTCATCGGCGACTCGCCGGTCCGCGGAATCGACGAGCGCTGTGCCGTCGCGTTCCAGGAGCCCCGCCTGCTGCCGTGGCACACACTCCAGGCCAATGTGGCGATCGGGCTGCCCAAGTCGTCGAGCGCCAGCGCCGGCAAGGCCAAGGTCGCCGAGCTGCTGAAGCTGGTGGGGCTCGACCGTTTCGCCAAGCACCGTCCCCGCGAAGTATCCGGCGGCATGGCACAGCGCACCTCCCTGGCCCGTGCGCTTGCCCGCAACCCCGGCGTCCTGCTCCTCGACGAACCCTTCGGCGCGCTCGATGCCCTCACCCGCATCAAGATGCAGGACCTGCTCCTCGAGATCCACGCGGCACAGCCAACCACAGTGCTGCTGGTGACCCACGACGTCGACGAAGCCCTTCAACTCGCCGACCGCATCCTAGTGCTCGGCGCCAACGGTGACGGGCCCGGCTCCACCATCGCCGAGCTGGTGTCGGTGCCCGAAGCGAGGCCCCGGGACCGCAATGCGCCTGCGCTGCGGTCGCTGCGCAGTTCCCTCCTAGGCATGCTGGGCGTTCCCGGGCACTGACCCGCGTCCAGCACGCTCCCGCCGGCTGTTGCCGGTGCCCCCACCCGGCACGCCCGGCCCCGCTGATCCCCCGGATCGCAGCCGTTTCGTGACCACCACCCCTGCGCCGGCCCCAACCGGCCAGCCTTCGGCGCACCCCCTTCCTTCTCCACACACCGCAGACTCCGCCTCCCCGCATCAACCACCTCCGCGTCACCCCACCAAAGGAAACCCATGACCCGCCGCTCGCTCCTCACCACCGCCGCCGTCACCGCCGCCCTGTCCTTTGGACTCACCGGATGCATTGCCGGGGAGAACGCCTCAACGGAGGGCGCCGCTGCCAACGCCGCCACCGAAGGCGGAACCCTCAACATCGACTTCGCCACCTACAATCCCCTGAGCCTCGTCATCAAGGATCAGGGCTGGCTTGAGGAAGAACTCAAGGACCAGGACGTCTCAGTGAACTGGGTGCAGTCGGCGGGATCCAACAAAGCCAACGAGGCCCTGCGCGCGGGCGCCATCGACGTAGGCTCAACAGCGGGATCGGCCGCCCTGCTCGCCCGCTCCAACGGCTCACCGATCAAAACGATCGACATCTACTCGCAGCCGGAGTGGTCGGCCCTCGTCGCCGCGCCGGGCTCGGACATCACCGAGGTCGAGGACCTCCGCGGAAAGGCCGTGGCCGCCACGAAGGGCACCGACCCGTACTTCTTCCTCCTGCAGGCGCTCGAGTCGGCCGGCGTCGACCCCTCCGAGGTCACGGTGCAGAACCTCCAGCATGCCGACGGCCGTGCAGCCCTGGCCAGCGGTGCGGTTGACGCGTGGTCCGGGCTCGACCCCATCATGGCCGCAGCCGAACAGGACGGCTCCAAGCTGTTCTTCCGCAACATCGACTTCAACACGTACGGGTTCCTCAACGCGAATGAGGAATTCCTCGCGGAAAAGCCCGACGTCGCCCAGACCGTCGTCAACGCCTACGAAAAGGCCAGGGCGTGGGCCAAGGAGAATCCGGAGGAAACGGCCGCAATCCTCGCCGAGGTTGCGGGCATCGACGTCGAACTCGCCAACTCGGTGATCCTTGAGCGCACGAATCTCGACGTTGACCCGGCACCCGGTGAGGCGCAGCGGAACGTCCTTGAGAAGATCGGCCCGGTCTTCGTCGAATCCGGCGACGTCTCAAGCCAGGAACAGGTCGACGAAGCGCTCGATACCCTCTTCGACGACTCCCTCGTCAAGAAGGCCGACCCTGCCGCTGTCGGAGCCTCCTGATGACCGCGCCGGGCAACGAATTACCGCCGGCTGAGCTCCCGGCGCCGCCTGCGGCGCCGGTTCCCGCCACGGCGGGGACGACGCCGGGCGCTCCGACCGGTCCCCGCACGAAGGCTTCCCCCGGGGCCGGGGTGCGGCTGCGCGGGCTCCTGCTCGGGCTGATCGTTCCGGCCCTGCTGCTTGGGGCGTGGCAGCTCAACTCGGTCACCGGTGTTTTCAGTGCTGTGCAGCTGCCGCCGCCGGGCGCCGTCGTGCGCGCCGCCGGGGAGCTGCTGGGACGCGGCGAATTGTCCCTGCACATCGCCATCAGCACCCAGCGCGTGCTGATCGGCTTCGGTCTTGGCGCGGCCCTGGGCCTTCTCGCCGGTGCGGTGCTCGGACTGTCGCGGTTCGCCGATTCCCTTCTCGGCCCGACGATCGGCGCGCTGCGCGCCGTGCCCTCCCTGGCGTGGGTTCCCCTGCTGATCCTGTGGATCGGCATCAACGAGGACTCGAAGGTCACGCTGATCCTGATCGGTGCGTTCTTCCCCGTCTTCACCACCGTCTCGCTGGCCCTGCGCCACGTCGACCGGAACCTCGTCGAGGCAGGGCGCGCGTTCGGGCTCAACGGCATGAAGCTGCTGACAACCGTCCAGCTGCCCGCCATCGTCCCGGCGGTGTTTTCCGGGCTTCGCCTCGCCCTTGCGCAGTCGTGGCTGTTCCTGGTTGCCGCCGAACTCATCGCCGCTTCGATGGGCCTGGGCTGGCTGCTGAGCGATTCCCAGAACAACGGGAGGGTGGACAGGATCTTCCTGGCGATCATCCTGCTCGCTGTCCTCGGCAAGACGACCGACGCCCTCCTCGGCCTCGCCCAGCGCTGGGCGGTGCGGCGGTGGGCCTGAACCCGGCGGAACCCCATCCGGACCCGGGGACGTCGGAGCGCGAGCGCATCCGCTTCTGGGAAGATCAGGCCCGGCGCCTCCACTGGACCGGGGACTGGCACACCGCGCACACCTTCGATCCGGCGCGGCCGGGCCCGGACGGGGAACTGTCGGTCCCGAGGATCGAATGGTTCGCCGGCGGCCGCCTGAACGTCACCGCGAACTGCGTTGACCGGCACGTGGCCGCCGGCAACGGCGCGAAAACCGCGCTCCACTTCGAGGGCGAACCCGGTGACCGCCGGAGCGTCTCCTACGCCGAACTGCTCGATGAGGTAAGCCGGGCAGCCAACGCCCTGCTGGCCCTGGGCATCCGCAAGGGCGACCGCGTGGTGATCTACCTTCCCGTGCTCGTCGAGACGGTTGTCATCACCCTCGCGTGTGCACGGATCGGAGCCGTCCATTCCCTCGTCTTCGGCGGGTTCTCCGCCGAGGCCCTGAGGTTCCGGGTGCAGGACACCGGAGCGAAACTGCTCGTCACAAGCGACGGGCAGTTCCGGCGCGGAACCGCCGTGCCGGTAAAGGACATCGCCGACGCCGCGGTGGCCGGGGTGACCGATCTCGAGCACGTCCTTGTTGTCCGGCGCACCGGCTCGGACATCGCGTGGACCGAGGGAAGGGACGTTGACTGGGCCGACGCCGTCGGGAACGCATCCCCCTCCCACTCCCCCGAGGCATTCGACGCCGAAACGCCGCTGTTCATCATGTACACCTCAGGCACCACGGGGCGGCCCAAGGGGCTCCTCCACACCTCAGGGGGCTACCTCACCCAGGCGTCCTGGAGCTTCGAGCACCTCTTCAGCTCACCCGACCCCGCGGAGCGGGCCGGCGACGTCCACTGGTGCACCGCGGACCTCGCCTGGGTGACCGCCCACACCTACGAGCTGTACGGGCCGCTGTCCAACGGCGCCACGCAGGTCATCTTCGAAGGAACTCCCGACACCCCGCACCCGGGCCGGCATTTCGAAATCATCGAACGCTACGGGGTCACCAGCTACTACACGGCGCCCACGCTCGTGCGCTCGCTGATGCACTGGTTCCCCGAGGGCGTCCCGGACTCCTACGACCTCTCGAGCATCCGCGTCCTCGGAACGGTCGGGGAGGCCGTCAACCCGGCGGCGTGGCGGTGGCTTCGGGACCAGTTCGGCCGCGGCGAGGTTCCCGTCGTCGACACGTGGTGGCAGTCGGAGACCGGCGCCACCGTGCTCTCCCCCAGTCCGGCGGACGCCAACTTCAAGCCTGGGTGCGCCGCCCGGGCCCTGCCCGGAGTGGGCGCCCGCATCGTCGACGATGAGGGAAACGCAGTGCCTCCCGGCGTTTCCGGCCTGCTGGTGGTCGACCGCCACGGGCCGGCCATGGCCCGCACCGTCTGGGGGAACCCGCGCCGCTACCTCGACTCCTACTGGCGCAAATTTGCCCGCCAGGGCTGGTTCCTCGCCGGGGACGGCGCCCGTTACGACGACGACGGCGACATCTGGATCCTGGGGCGGGTTGACGACGTCATCAACGTCTCGGGGCACCGGCTCTCCACGATCGAAATCGAATCGGCCCTCGTCGCGCACCCGCTGGTCAGCGAGGCCGGCGTGTGCCCCGTCGCCGACCCGCTCACCGGCCACGCCATCGCCGCATTCGTCGTGCTGGCACCCGGTTCGGGCGGAACGGGCGACGTCGAATCCACCCTGCGCCGGCACGTTGCCGCCGAGATCGGGCCCATCGCCAAGCCGGGTGCCGTCATCGTGGTCCAGGACGTGCCCAAGACCCGGTCCGGGAAGATCATGCGCCGCCTCTTGACCGGGCTGTACGAAGGATCGCCCCTTGGGGACACCACCTCCCTGCAGAACGAGGGGTGCCTCCCGGGCATCTCCGAGGTGCTCGCGCGGCGGTCCTGAAGCTTCGCCTACTCCGTCTTGGAGCCCATCCAGGACTCGAGCGGCTGGGTCGGAATGTGGACGTGCTTCATGTCGTCGGGCTTGGGCGTGCTTGGGAAATAGTCGACCGGGGAATCTCCGTCGGCGGCCGCAGCCGCGGCGTCGACCAGCCCGAACCGGTCCCGCACCCTGCCGAAAAAGTCAGGCTCATGCAGGCGCAGCATGCGCAGCGCCGAAGGGCGTGCGTAGACGCCCACCCAGTCCCCCGGGTTCAGCACCCCGACAATCCGGCCGTCGACGGACATCGATACCTGCCCGCTGCGCTCGAGCACGCGCACCGACACCAGCTCGTCCGCGGCAACGACAAGGCTGCGGTCGAAGACCATGTGAGCTGCGACGGGCGTGAAAACCAGGGCGTTGGCGCGGGGCGAGACGATGGGTCCTCCCGCAGCGAACGAGTAGGCCGTTGATCCGGTGGGCGTGGAAATGATCAGGGCGTCTGCCGAATAGGAAACGAACCGGCGGGCCCCAATATAGACGGCGACGCTCGCCTGGCGGTCCCGGCTGAGCTTCTCGAAGACAACGTCGTTGATTGCGGTGATGTCCATGCAGACGCCCCAGCCCAGGACCTCCACCGCGTCGTCCCGGACCAGCGGCGATTCCGCAACGGGTCCCTTGGGATTGTGGATGAGCGCCCCGAGCTCACTGGGGATCTCAAGGGGCCTGCTCGAGCGGATGGTGAGGGTGAGGCGCTGTTCCTCGATTGTCTCGTCGGCGATCACGGCCCTGAGGGCTTCGACAAGGTTCTCCGGCTCCACCTCGGCAAGGAACCCAAGCCGGCCCACATTCACCCCGAGGACAGGGCACTGGCAGGACATCGCCACAGCCGCCCCGCGCAGAAAGGTGCCGTCTCCGCCGATCGTCACAACGAGGTCAAACGGGCCGAGCGGCACGTGGTGATGCGTCAGGTGGCCCTCGTCGTCCGCCGACCAGACATCCACCTCCGTGACGGACACGCCGTTCTCAGCGGCCCAGCTCTTGAGGGCCTCCGCCGCGTCAATGGCCCGTTGCTTTCCTCCATGCACCACGAGCCCCAGTGATCGCAGATCCACTGCCAGCTCCTTTGTTCGCTCAACAAGTGACGGTGGGCCACCGCCGCGGGGTATGAGCCAGGCGGCCAACCTCGCCGATGACGCCACGTGACGCAAACCATACTCGAAATGCCCCGCAAGTCCACCCGGCGCCTTCCTGCCCCGTCCAAATCTGCGCCGACCCGGGGCGACACATTTCTTGGTGCCGGGCACCCGTGCTGTCACACTCGGTAATGACCATCCCGAGCGGCCGAGAGATCTGGCTTTATGACGCCGCAGCAACCCTGGCCAGCGCAGAACGCGCTGACAGTAGGGTGCTACCGCCAGAACCGATGGAGGATTTGTGAGCACAGTCGATTATTCGCAGCCCCTGAAGTTTGCCTACTGGGTCCCTAATGTGAGCGGGGGGCTCGTGGTTTCCACAATCGAGCAGCGCACCAGCTGGGATTTCGAGTACAACAAGAAACTTGCGCGGATCGCCGAGGACGCAGGATTCGAATACGCGTTGTCGCAGACCCGCTACGCGGCGTCGTACGGCGCCGACAAGCAGCACGAGGCGACGTCGTTCTCCCTCGCCCTGCTCGCCGCAACCGAGAGGCTCAAGGTCATCGCCGCCGTCCACCCGGGCATGTGGCATCCGGGCGTGCTGGCGAAGTTCATCATCACCGCCGACCACATCTCCAACGGGCGCGCGGCCGTCAACATCGTCTCGGGGTGGCTGAAGAGCGAATTCACCAACTTCGGCCTCGACTGGCTCGAACACGACGAACGGTATGTGCGCACGGAGGAGTTCATCCGCGTGCTGCGCGGCCTGTGGACCCGGGAAAGCTACACGCAGACGGGCAAGTACTACTCCATCTCGGATTTCACGCTCAGCCCGCCGCCCGTTGATGTTCCAGGCCGCCCCCACCCCGAAATCTTCTTCGGCGGCAATTCCACTGCGGCCCAGGCCGCGGCGGGGCGGGTTGCCGACTGGTACTTCTCCAACGGCAAGGACCTCGAGGGGTTCAAGGAGAACATCGCCGGGGTAGAGGCCTCCGCCACGGCCGTCGGCAGGTCGCCCCGGTTCGGCCTCAACGGGTTCGTCATTGCACGCGACTCCGAGAAAGAAGCACGCGAGACGCTGCGCGAGATCGTCGCCAAGGCCCATCGGCCGGCCGTTGAAGGCTTCCGCGACGCGGTGCAGGAGGCCGGGGCCTCAACGGCCGACAAGAAGGGGATGTGGGCGGATTCCTCCTTCGAGGACCTCATCCAGTACAACGACGGCTTCCGGACCCAGCTCATCGGCACGCCCGAGCAGATCGCCGAACGAATCGTCGAGTACAAGAAGATCGGGGTGAACCTGCTGCTCACCTGCTACCTGCATTTCCAGGAGGAGGTTGAAGCGTTCGGCAGGGATGTCCTGCCGATTGTCCGCTCCCTCGAAGCCGACCTCGCCGCCAAGGCAGGCGTCGACTTCCACCTCGAACCTCTCCCCACCAAGGCAGGCGTCTGATGACTGAGAAAACCTTCGGCTTCCGCACCCGCGCGCTTCACGCGGGAGGCACTCCCGATGCCACCCACGGTGCCCGCGCCGTGCCGATCTACCAGACGACGTCGTTTGTCTTCAAGGACACGAACGACGCCGCCAATCTCTTCGCGCTCCAGAAGTACGGAAACATCTACTCCCGGATCGGCAACCCCACTGTTGCCGCCTTCGAGGAGCGCATCGCCTCCCTTGAGGGCGGGATCGGCGCCGTCGCCACGGCTTCGGGGATGAGCGCCGAATTCATCACCTTCGCCGCCCTCTGCCAGGCCGGCGACCACATCGTTGCCGCCTCCCAGCTGTACGGGGGGACTGTGACGCAGCTCGATGTAACGCTGCGCCGGTTCGGGATCGAGACCACCTTTGTGCCGGGAACCGATCCGGCGGACTATGCTGCCGCAATCCGGGAGAACACGAAGGCCGTCTATGCGGAGGTGATCGCCAACCCGTCGGGCGAGATCGCCGACCTCGAGGGCCTTGCCCGGGTGGCGCACGACGCCGGGGTGCCGCTGATCGTCGACTCCACCCTGAGCACCCCTTACCTGATCCGCCCCCTCGAGCACGGCGCCGACATCGTTATCCATTCCGCCACCAAGTTCATCGGCGGCCATGGAACCACGCTCGGCGGCATCGTCGTCGAAAGCGGCAGGTTCAACTGGGGAAACGGGAAGTTCCCCACGATGACCGAGCCGGTCGCGTCCTACGGGAGCATCCAATGGTGGGCCAACTTTGGGGAGTACGGCTTCCTCACCAAACTGCGCACCGAACAGCTGCGTGACATCGGCCCCGCGCTGTCCCCCACCTCGGCGTTCCAGCTGCTCCAGGGAGTCGAGACGCTGGCGCAGCGCGTCGACGAGCACGTTCGAAACGCCGCAGCTGTTGCCGAGTGGCTGCAGGCGGATCCGCGCGTCGAGTACGTCAACTACGCGGGGCTCACCAGCCACCCCCACCACGGCCGGGCACTGAAATACCTGCCGCAGGGACCGGGCTCGGTATTCAGCTTCGGGGTCCGGGGCGGGCGCGAAGCGGGAAAGACCTTCATCGAGTCGCTGCAGCTCGCCTCGCACCTTGCCAATGTCGGTGATGCCCGGACCCTTGTCATCCACCCCGGATCGACAACCCACCAGCAGCTCTCGCCGGAGCAGCTCCTGGCGGCGGGCATCCCGGAGGACCTGATCCGCATCTCGGTGGGGCTTGAGGACCTTGAGGACATCCTTTGGGACCTTGACCAGGCGCTCGAGGCTGCAGTGTCGAACTCGGATGCGTCCAACGCGCCCGATGCTGCCCGGAACGTGGGCGCACCGCCCTCGGAGGACGGCCGGACCTGCGCTGTAGGAGTCGGGGCATGAGCGCGCCAACGCGGACCTGGGAAGGACCCTCGGCACCGGAGCGGCTGGCACTGCTGCGGCGGGCGAAGTCGGTGGCAATCGTCGGCGCATCGGACAAGCCGTCGCGGGCGTCGTACTTCGTCGCAACCTACCTGCAGTCGTCGTCGCCCTACCGGCTCTACTTCGTCAATCCCGTGGCCACGCAGATCCTCGGCCAGCCGGCCTATGCCTCGCTGGCGGACCTGCCGGAGGTCCCCGACCTCGTCGACGTGTTCCGCAAGCACGACGACCTCCCCTCGGTCCTTGCCGAGGCGCAGGCGGTGGGCGCGAAGGCCCTGTGGCTGCAGCTCGGGTCCTGGCACGAGGACGTTGCCCGCGCTGCCGAAGAGTCGGGGATGGACGTGGTGATGGACCGGTGCATCAAGATCGAGCACGCCCGGTTCCACGGCGGACTGAACCTTGCCGGCTTCAACACCGGCATCATCTCCTCCAAGCGCCAGATTACGTCCTAGCTCAGCCGGCGGCGGCCGTTTCGCCGCCGACTGAGTCCGGGGCTGCTGGACCCGGCTCCACTGGAGTGGACACCGCGGGGCCGGGCGCAGCCGGTGCCGATTCTGCCTGCTCCGATTCTGGCTGTTCCCGTGCTGCCTCCGGCACTGTCTTGTCCAGCGCTTCCTGTTCCGCAGGAGCCAGTCCAGATACGGCTGATCCCGGCGTAGTTGGGTCGGGGTCGGCCGTTTCGCCGGTGACGGGCTCCGATGGAGCCCGCTCAGGCGCGGCCGGGTCCGGTGCGACTGACTCCGACACGGCCGGCTCAGACACGGCCGGTTGCTGCGTTGCGGGTTCCTCGTCGCCGGGCTCTGAAGCTGGTACTTCCACGGGGAGCTGCGGCAGCGTGCCGGGATGCGCCGCGGTTCCACCACTTTCGGAGCCACCGTTATCAGCACGACGGCGGACCGTCTCACCGCTTCCTGCGCCGTTGTGACCGGCCTTAGCGCGCCCGCCGGCGGGCGGCTCAGCCGCCCCGGGCCGCGCCGGGTGGGCAGGAGTGCCTTCCTGCACCGGATTGGTGGGCCCCGGAGGTCGAAGCTCCCCTGAAGGCCCCGGGCGTCTCGCCAGGTCTGCTTGATCCCGTGCACCGTGCAGCCCGCCGGGCGTGATGCCGTGGAGCACATCTTTCCAGTGACCGTGGGCCGGCGGGGTTCCTGAATCAGGGTTTCCTGGGTCAGGGTTTCCTGGGTCAGGGTTTCCTGAACCGTGTTTCGGATCTGCGGGTGCTAGGTGGCCGGGCAGGGCCGGTGCCGGCACTGAGCGTTCCTGCGGCGCGGGCACTGCCGGGGGTGCTGGCGGCTGGGGCGGTGTGGCCCCGGGATCCATGCTCTCCGGCGGCGGTGCCGCCTCGAACCCGCCGTGTATTCCGGAGGGACGGGCGTCGCCAAGCCGTGGAATCGCTGAGTCGATTTCGGCTCCCGGCTGTTTGACCGCCGGCAGGTCGTGGCGCGGGTTTTCCTTTTCATCGGCGGCCGAAGCTTCCGCGCCGGTTTCCCTGCCGTGCAGGTGGATCACAGCCTCGGCTGTGCGGCCAAAGCCTTCGGGGAAATGCATCGTTCCGGCGGCAACCCCCGACATGCCCAGGCCCATTGAGATGGCAAGGGTTCCCCCGATGAAGGTGGCCCGGTGCCGGTTTCTGCGCCCGCGCGGCTGCGCTCCACCGGCGGCCATGAGCTGGGCCAGTTCGGCAGCCACCTCGGGGACCGGCCCGTTGGCCAGGGCCCGAACGGCCTCGAGGGCATTCGAGAGGCCTTCGGAGGAGGGAACTCCGGATTCGTCGAGCAGTTTCTGCACCGGATCTTCCCCGTGCGCTGGTTTATTCATGACGCTTCCGCTTCATCGAGCTCAACGAGTTCCCTCAATTTGATCAGGGCCCGCCGTTGGAGTTGCTTCACTGAACCTTCAGTCTTCCCTACAACTTTGGCAACCTGGTCCACTGACAGCCCTGCGACGATCCGCAGCAGCAACACTTCCCTGTGTTCCGCCTTGAGGGCGGCGAGCAGTTGCTCGATGTTGCCTTCGCCGAAACCGTTAAGGGCCGCGGCTTCTGCCGAAACGCTGGTCCGGACGTCGCTTTCAGGCTCGTACACCGCTTGTGAGGGCCGGCGGGCGAGCCGGCGCACCTCGTCGACGTATCGGGCGTGTGCCACAGAAAAAACGAGGGTCTTCAGGCCCTCCGCGCCGCCGTGGACCGTGTCGAGTCTGCTGAACACCGCAAGGAACACTTCCTGGGTGAGAGCTTCCGGGTCCTCGGCGCCCCTGCCGGCGAAGTATCCGAGCAGGGAGGGGCTCAGGTGCGCATAGATCGATTCGAAGGCCGCAGGCTCGCCGGCTTGCGCGCGTGAGAGCGCGTCATCAGACAGCTTTGAAACCAAAATGGGAGTCCTTGGGCGAGGTGGCACAACGAGGACCATCGTAACCAGAGAATCAACCCCCGGCGGGGTGCGGCGCGATGTGCCTGGACAACCCATGAGAAGGCCGCACCGGGGCCCGTTGGGGGATAAGCCCCGGTGCGGCACTCACACATTGGTAATCGTCGGCCTGGATGGAAAGGTTACGCGGATGGCGAAGGTTTTCTATTTCAACGCGGTGGAGGCACGCCGCTTGTTGAAAACGTCGAATCCCACGGCCAGCAGGAGCACCATGCCCTTGATGAACTGCTGGTAGTCGATCCCCACGCCGAGCAGTGACATGCCGTTGTTGAGCACGCCCATGATCAGGCCGCCGGTGATGGCGCCGATCACGGTCCCGACCCCGCCGGTGACTGCCGCACCACCGATGAAGGCGGCTGCGATCGCGTCGAGCTCGAACAGGTTTCCGGCACCCGGACCCGCCGAGTTCAGGCGGCCGGTGAAGATCAGCCCCGCCAGTGCGGCGAGCACGCCCATGTTCACGAAGAGGTAGAAGTCGATCTTCTTGGTGTTGACCCCCGAGAGCTGGGCGGCCTGGAGATTGCCGCCGCGGGCGTAGATGTGGCGTCCGAAGACGCTGTTGCCCATCACCGCGCTGTAGGTCACAACCAGGAGCCCGAGCACCACGAGGACGATGGGGGTGCCGCTGCGCGAGCTGGCCAGCAGGTAGGTCAGGCCGAGGATGATGACGCCGGCGAAGGCGAGCTTGGTGGCGAACCAGGCCATGGGCTCGTCTTCGAGCTTCAGCTTGGCGCGCATTGCCCTCCCCCGCAGCTGGCTGACGACAAGCAGCACGACGGCGAGGAGTCCGATGCCCACCGTCGTCCAGTCGAGGATGTTCGTGTCGGCAGGGAAGAGTCCTGGGAACAGGAACCCTCCGCCCAGCTGCCGGTACTCGACGGGGAATCCCGTGATGCGCTGGTTCTCGAGGGTGATCTGCGTGAGTCCGCGGAAAACGAGCATTCCCGCGAGGGTCACGATGAACGCCGGAATCCCGACGTAGGCCACCCAGAAGCCCTGCCACGCCCCGACGAGGCCGCCGATCACGAGTGAGGCTCCGAAAGCGAGCCACCAGGGGAAGTTCCAGTCCTGGATCATGATGCCGGACATCGCGCCGACGAACGCGGCGACGGATCCGACGGAGAGGTCAATGTGCCCGGCGACGATGATCATCACCATGCCAATGGCCAGCAGCAGGATGTAGCTGTTCTGCACGATGATGTTCGAGACGTTGTCAGGCTGCAGCAGCTTGCCGCCGGTGAGCAGCTGGAACAACGTGACGATCACCAGGAGTGCTACGAAAATACCGATCTGGCGGAGCCTGCTCGCAAGGAACTTTCCCGCATCGGTGATTGTTGGCGCCGCGGTTTTGACCGGGGCATCGGTGAGGGTCGAAACCATGGGATTCAGTCCTTTTCCTTGGTCATGTGCTGCATGAGAAGCTCGGGCGTAGCCTCACCGATCGGAATTTCGGCTGTAATCGAGCCCTCCGCGAGGGTGTAGATGCGGTCGCAGATGCCGAGCAGTTCCGGCAGCTCCGAGGAGATGACGATCACCGCTTTCCCTTCGGCGGCAAGCGAGTTGATGATCGTATAGATTTCGTACTTGGCGCCCACGTCGATGCCGCGCGTCGGCTCGTCGAGGATGAGCACATCGGGGTTGGCGAACATCCACTTGGAGAGCACGACCTTCTGCTGGTTTCCCCCGGAAAGCTTCCCCGTCACTGCTGTGACCGATGGGGCCTTGATATTCATGGAGGTCCGGTAGCCGCCGGCGACGACCGCCTCCTGTCCGCCGTCCACCCAGCCGCGCTTGGCGAGCTTGCCCAGGGCGGCGCCTGAGATATTGCGCTTGATGTCGTCGAGGAGGTTCAGCCCGTACCGCTTGCGGTCTTCGGTGGCATAGGCGATGCCGTGGCGTATCGCGTCGCTGACGGTCTTGGCGGAGATCTGCCGGCCGTCCTTGTAGAGCTTTCCGGAGATGTTCGAGCCGTAGCTGCGCCCGAAGATGCTCATTGCGAGTTCGGTGCGGCCGGCTCCCATGAGCCCGGCGATTCCGACGATTTCACCGGCCCGGACGCTGAGGTTGGCGTTGTCGACAACAACCCGGGAGTGCTCCTGGGGGTGGTGCACCGTCCAGTCCTCGACACGAAGGATTTCGGCCCCGATCGAGGGGGTGCGCTCGGGGTAACGGTTCTTCAACTCACGCCCCACCATTCCCTTGATGATCCGGTCCTCGGTGACCGAGCCGTCGTGGAGGCTGAGCGTCTCGATGGTCCTGCCGTCGCGCAGGATCGTCACGGAGTCGGCGATCGAGCGGATCTCGTTGAGCTTGTGGCTGATGATGATGCAGGTGATGCCCTCGTCGCGCAGCCCCTTCACGAGCCCGAGCAGGTGTGCGGAGTCCTCGTCATTGAGTGCGGCCGTCGGTTCATCGAGGATGAGCAGCTTGACGTTCTTGGACAGCGCCTTGGCGATCTCGACAAGCTGCTGCTTGCCGACGCCGATGTCCCCGGCCCGCACCACGGGGTTGAGCGTCAGCCCGACCCGGCGGAGCAGCCTGGCGGCCTCGACGTTCGTTTCGTTCCAGTTGATGAAGCCGCGGCTGGAGCGCTCGTTGCCGAGGAAGATGTTCTCGGCAACGGAGAGGAACGGGGAGAGCGCGAGTTCCTGGTGGATGATGACGATTCCGCTTCTTTCGCTGTCCTTGATGTCCTTGAAGGAGACCGCTTCGCCGTCGAAGCTGATGTCGCCGTCGTAGGTGCCATGCGGGTAGACACCGGAGAGCACCTTCATGAGGGTCGATTTGCCTGCGCCGTTTTCGCCGCAGATCGCGTGGACCTCCCCCCGCGCAACGGCGAGGTTCACGTCGGAGAGCGCCTTGACCCCAGGAAATGTCTTGGTGATCCGTCGCATCTCAAGAATGTGCTCGGTCATTGAGCGTCCTTTGAAAGTTGGAGTGTGCAACGTGCTGGAGCTCGGGCCGGGCGGCGCTGCCGCCCGGCCCGGATTCCTTACTTCAGGTCGTCTTCGGTGTAGTAGCCGGTCTCGACGAGGCTCTTCTCGTAGTTGTCGACTGTGACGATCTCCGACTCGAGCAGGTAGGAGGGAACGATCTTTTCCCCGTTGTCGTAGGTCTCCTTGTCGTTGACCTCCGGCTCCTCGCCCTTCATCAGGGAATCGACCATCGTGACGGCGCGCTTGCCGAGCTCACGGACGTCCTTGAAGATCGTGGAGTACTGCTCGCCGGCGATGATCGACTTGACCGAGCCGACCTCGGCGTCCTGGCCCGTGACGACGGGAAGGTCGTCGGCGGAGTACCCGCCTGAGGTCAGGGCGGAGATGATGCCGATGGAGAGGCCGTCGTAGGGCGAAAGGACGCCGTCAAGGCGCTTGCCGCCGCCGACGGTCAGGAGGTCCTCCATACGGTCCTGGGCGGTGTCGGGGAGCCAGCGCAGGATCGCGGCCTGCTCGAAGTCGGTCTGGCCGCTGGGAACCGTCAGCACGCCGCTGTCGAGGTGGGGCTGCAGGACCTCCATTGCGCCGTCCCAGAAGAACGTCGCGTTGTTGTCGTCGGGGCTTCCGGCGAACAGTTCGATGTTGAAGGGTCCCTTCTCGCCGGTTTCCTTGCCGTTTTCATCGAGCACGCCGAGCCCGGTGAGCAGCGAGGTGGCCTGCTGGACGCCGACCTCGAAGTTGTCGAACGTCGTGTAATAGTCGACGGTGTCGGAGCCGTTGATCAGGCGGTCATAGGCGATGACCGGGATGTCCTGGGATTCGGCGGTGTCGAGGACGCTCGTGAGGGTGGTGCCGTCGATCGAAGCGATGACGAGGGCCTTCGCTCCGCCGTTGATCATGTTCTCGATCTGGGAGACCTGGGTGGGGATGTCGTCGTTGGCGTACTGGAGGTCGACCTCGTAGCCGAGTTCCTCGAGCTGGCTCTTAACGTTCTCGCCGTCGGCGATCCAGCGCTCGGACTGCTGCGTAGGCATCGCGACGCCGATCTTGGCGCCTTCGTTCGAGCCTTCGCCGCCTTCTGCTCCGGCGTCGGCTCCGCGGCTGCCGCCGCAGGCACTCAGGCTGAGTGCGAGCACGCCGGCTGCGGCGACGCCCTTGAGGAAGTTCTTGTTCACTAGGTTTACCTTTCGTCGGTCCGGGCGCCATCGCCCAGGGGTTGCTGAGTTGATTACAGTTTTGAGGCGAGCCGGTAGTAGGCCGCGTTCCAACGCAGTTCGCGCTGGAACTCCCGGAGTGTCGTCGAGTCGTCGATCCGCAGGAGTTCGGTTTCGGCGATGACCGCGAAGTCCTCGAAGACATCGAGGCCGACGGCCGTGCTGAGCACCGTGTGGTGGGCGGCGCCGGCGCTGAGCCAGGCCGCCGCGGAGGTCGCGAGGTCCGGTGCGGGTTTCCAGACGGCCCGGGCCACCGGGAGGTTCGGCAGCGGCGCGTCAGGGGGGACGACGTCGACGGCGTTGGCGGTGAGCCGGAAGCGGTCGCGCATGTCGGAGAGGGCGACGACGACGCCGGGTCCGGAGTCGGTGTCGAACACAAGGCGGACGGGGTCTTCGCGGCCGCCGATGCCGAGGGCGTGCACTTCGAGCGAGGGCCGCGCCGTGGTCAGTGTGGGGCAGATCTCGAGCATGTGCGCGCCGAGGATCTTCTCCTCCCCCGGAACGAGGTGGTAGGTGTAGTCCTCCATGAGTGAGGCGCCGCCGGGCAGGCCCGCACCCATCACCTTGGCGGCACGCACCAGGACGGCGGTCTTCCAGTCCCCCTCGGCGCCGAACCCGTAGCCCTTGGCCATGAGCCGCTGAACGGCGAGGCCGGGAAGCTGCCGCAGGCCCCCGAGGTCCTCGAAGCTCGTCGTGAACGCACCGAAGCCGCCGGCCTCGAGGAAGGAGGTCAGTCCCAGTTCGAGGCGGGCGCCGTAGCGCAGCGACTCGTGGCGGTCGCCGCCGCGCCGCAGTTCGGGTGCGACGTCGTAGCTTTCCCCGTATTCGGCGACGAGGTCGTCGATGAGGTGCTCGGGCTGGGCGTCGACAACCTCAACGAGGTCGTTGACGCCCCAGGTGTTGATCGAGACGCCGAAGCGCAGCTCTGCCTCGGTCTTGTCGCCCTCCGTCACGGCGACATTGCGCATGTTGTCGCCGAAGCGGGCAACCTTCAGCTCGTGAACGGCGGCCCAGCCGGCGCACGCGCGCTGCCAGCTCGAGACCTGGCCGGTGACGGCCGGGTTGGTGACGTGTCCGACGACCGTCTTGCGCGGGACGCCCAGCCGCGACTGGATGTACCCGAACTCGCGGTCGCCGTGGGCGGCCTGGTTAAGGTTCATGAAGTCGAAGTCGATCTCGGCCCAGGGCAGGGCGACGTTGATCTGGGTGTGAAGATGGAGCAGTGGCTTACGCAGGGCATCGAGGCCCGCGATCCACATCTTGGCGGGGCTGAAGGTGTGCATCCAGGCAATGACGCCGATGGCGTTGTCGGCGGCGTTGACCTCGAGGGCCATCCTGCGGATCGAGTCGGAGTCCTTCAGGGTCGGTTTCCACACGATGTTCACCGGAAGACCCGAGTCGTTGAGGATCTTGACGATCTCCTGGGACTGCGTCTCCACCTGGGCGAGGGTTTCGTCGCCGTAGAGGTCCTGGCTGCCGGTGAGGAACCAGACTTCGTAGGTGTCGAGGGTAGTGCTGAGGGGGGCCATCAGTTAGCTCCTGCTGGGGTTGAGGGTGGCGCAACGGGCTGGCCGTAGACCTTCTGGTAGCGGTCGAAGAGCGAATCGACGTGGGTTTCTGCTATCGCCGCCGGTTCCCCGAGCTGGCGGGAGAGATGCACGGTGCGGGCGACGTCCTCGAGCATGACGGCGGCCTTGACGGCGTCGCGGGCGTCCTTGCCGATCGTGAAGGGGCCGTGGTTCTTCATCAGCACGGCCCGGGACCGGTGCCCGGCGAGGGTCTCGACGATGCCCCTGCCGATGGAGTCGTCCCCAATGACGGCGAAGGGGCCGACGGGCACCTCTCCCCCGAATTCATCGGCCATTGCGGTAAGCACGCAGGGGATTGATTCCCCGCGGGCCGCCCAGGCCGTGGCGTAGGTGGAATGGGTGTGGACAACCCCGCCGACCTCGGGCAGGTGGCGGTAGACGTAGGCGTGGGCTGCCGTATCGCTGGAAGGCGAGCGCTCGCAGCCGGGGGTTCCCTGGACGACAGTGCCGTCGAGGGTGCACAGGATCTGGTTCTCGGCGCACAGCTCGTCGTAGCCGACGCCGCTGGGCTTGATGACGAAGAGGTCAGCCCCGGGCACCCGGCCCGAAACGTTGCCGCCGGTCCAGACGACGAGCCCGTAGCGCACCAGTTCTGCGTGCAGGTCGGCGACTTCCTGCCGCGTCCGCGCGATTGCCGCTTCGAGCGCCGGCGAGAATCCGCTCATGCCGACACCGCCTGGGTTGAAGAGGCCGCAGGGGCTGGAGAAGCAGAGCGGGCGGAGCGGCGCATCGCCTTGAGCCGGCGCATGACGTTGTTGCCGCCACGGCCGAAGTAGTCGTGGAGCTCCCGGTACTCGTTGTAAAGGGCCGTGTAGGCCTCGGCCCGGCCGGGATCGGGGGTAAACGCAGCGCGCTGCAGGCGCCCCATCGCCTTCGCCGCGGCGGAGATGTCCGGGTACTCCCCCGCGGCGACTGCCGCGTGGATGGCCGAGCCGAGCGCCGGTCCCTGGGAGCTGCCGATCACCGAGATGGGCATGTTGAGCACATCGGCGTAGGTCTGCATCAGGAAGGAGTTCCGGATCAGCCCGCCGGCCGCGACGAATTCGGTGACCGGGACGCCCGAGTCGTTGAAGGCCTCGACGATCCGCCGGGTCCCGAAGGCCGTCGATTCAAGGAGCGCACGGTACACCTCGTGAGGCGCAGTGGCGAGGGTCAGCCCGACAACCAGGCCGGAGAGCTCGTGGTCAACGAGGACGGAGCGGTTGCCTGAGTGCCAGTCGAGTGCAATCAGCCCGGAGGCGCCGACGGGTTCGTGCCGCGCCTGTTCGGTCAGGAACTCGTGGACGCTCAGTCCCAGCCGCGCCGCCTCGGCGGTGATTCCGGCCGGAACCTGGTTGGCGACGAACCAGGCGAAGATGTCGCCCACCCCGGACTGCCCTGCCTCGTAGCCGTAAAGCCCCTCGACGATCCCGCCGTCGACGACGCCGCACATCCCGGGCACCTCCCGGAGCGTTTCGGCGTTCATGACGTGGCAGGTGGAGGTCCCCATGATGGCGACCATCTGGCCGGGGTCGGTGGCCTGCGCCGCGGGTGCCGTGACGTGGGCGTCGACATTGCCAACGGCGACGGCGATTCCCGCGGGCAGCCCGGTCCACCCGGCTGCTTCCTCGGAGAGAGTGCCTGCGGCGGAGGCGAGGGCACCGATGGGGTGCTCCACCTTGTCCTCGGCGAAGGATTCAAACTCGGGGTTGAGGCCGGCAAGGAACCCGCGGGTCGGGTACGCTCCGTCCTGCAGGATGCCCTTGTACCCGGCGGTGCAGGCGTTGCGGACGTAGCGGCCGGTGAGCTGCCAGACTATCCAGTCGGCGGCTTCAACCCAGTGATCCATGCGGGAGTAGAGCTCCGGGTCTTCCTCAAGGAGCTGCAGTCCCTTGGCGAATTCCCATTCGCTTGAGATCAGTCCGCCGTAGCGCGGCAGCCAGGCCTCGTTGCGCTGCCGGGCCAGCTCGTTGATGCGGTCGGCCTGACCCTGGGCGGCGTGGTGTTTCCACAGTTTCACGTAGGCGTGCGGGCGCTCGGCGTAGCCGGGAAGCTCGTTGAGCGGTGTGCCGTCGGCCGTTGTTGGAACCATGGTGCAGGCCGTGAAGTCGGTTCCCACCCCCACGACGTCCTGGGGGGAGATGCCTGCGTCGCGCACCGCGGCGGGCACGGCGCTGCGGAGCACCTCTACATAGTCCGAGGGGACCTGCAGGGCCCACTCGGGCGGGAGTGCCTCCCCCGTTGCCGCAAGGACCGAGTCCATGACGGCGTGCGGGTACTCGGTGACCGCTGAGCCGACCTCGGCGCCGTCACTGACCCGCACCACAACGGCGCGGCCGGAAAGCGTTCCATAGTCGATGCCGATGACGTACTTGGTGTTGGTGTCCTGCGCTCGCAGGGAACCCGAGGGACGGGGCGCCGGATGCTCGACGGCGGGAAGGGTTGGGAACGCTTCACTCACGGAGAAACCTCATTGTCTTTCGGGTGGTACTTGTGGATGAGGGACAAATCAACCGTCCGCCGTCGTTAATGTGAACGGTCACATCCACTGTGCGTGCCACGATACACGCACGCTGCGGGGACGGGTTGAAACTATTGAATAACGATTTGGTTACAGAAAGTCGGGCGGGACGGGGGTGGGTGCGCCGCTGATCAGGCCAAGCCGGTCAACCCGTGTGATCAACCGGCTTGGTTGGACGGGCTGTCAGCTGGTGGTGCCGTGGAGCTGCGGATGATCAGTTCCGGGGCAACATCCCCCTGCGGCGGCGAGGGCTCCTCGCCCAGCAGTCCCAGCAGGGCTGCAACACAGCGCCGCCCCAGCTCGGGGAAGTCCTGGCGCACCGTTGTGAGCGGCGGAAGGTAGTGGGCCGCTTCGGGAATGTCGTCGAACCCGACAACGCTCACGTCTAGCGGAACTTGAAGCCCGGCCTCCGAGAGCGCATGGACGAGCCCCAGCGCCATCTGGTCGTTCGAGGAGAACACGGCACTGAAGCCGCGGGCCTGGACCAGGTCTTTTCCAATGCGGTACCCGGACTCGGCGGTCCAGTCGCCCTCCGGGGCCTCCCGCTCAGGCATGTTCCAGGCGGCCATTTCCTCCCGGTAGCCCTGGAGCCTCGCAGCGGATTCCACCCAACCGTCCGGTCCGGCCAGATGAAGGATGCCGCGGTGCCCCAGTTCCAGCAGGTGGCGTGTTGCAAGGCGCGCCCCGGCCAGCTGGTCCACGGAAAGGCGGTGGTCCTCCATCCGCCCCGTCGAGTGCACTGTGACAAAGGGCAGCCGGATCGAGAGGTCCTCGATGACCTCGAGGGACTGCGACTGGGGAGCAAGGATGACAAGGCCCTCCACTGCGTGGTCCATGAGGCGGTCAAGCGCCGCGACGATTGAGCTGCGGTCCGTCCGCTCAAGGTTGGCGATATCCACCGAGTACCCGGCGTCGGCCGCGGCTGCCTCGATCGCCTGAAGGCTTGCCGCCGGTCCATACTCGACACCGTGCGAGACGAGCACACCGAGGATCCGGGATTTGCTTGTCACGAGGGCGCGCGCCGCCCGGTTGGGCCGGAACGAAAGCTGCTCCATCGCCTCGACCACGCGCTGGCGGGTTTCCTCCCGCAGGCTCGGATGACCGTTGATGACCCGGGAGACAGTCTGATGGGAGACCCCCGCGGCACGGGCGACGTCGCGGATATTCGCCCCGCGCTGCGGCCGCACAGCTCCCCCGGAATTATTTCCCGTCATTGCGGAAACGCTACTGCACGCCGGCGGTGCGGAGCACCCCCGGGACCGGCCCCCGGGGGCCGGTCCGCGGAAAAGGCGGCCGTCATTTCGCGAGGGACAGTGCGGTCCAGGACACCGGCGGCAGCGTCACTGTGATCGTGTCGCCTGAGACGGAGGCGCTGGTGTTGGGACTCAGCCCCACCCGCTCCGGCTCCTGAAGCGTGTTGGACGCATAGAAGTCCTTATCCGCGAGGGTCTGCGCCTCGACAAGGCGGAGCACCCCGAGGCCCGCTGCGTCGATCGTCACAGTGGCTTCCTCGGTCTGCGACCGGTTCACCAGGAAGACAGCGGCCGTTCCGGCGTCGGCGTCGTGCGTTGCGACGGCGTCGACGAGCGGGACGGTGCCATAGACGGCCGTGTCGTAGGTCCCGGTGTCGAGCTTGACCTCGAGCACCGCCCCCTGCGCCAACCGCGAGGTGAGGGCGAAGGGGTAGAAGGTGGTCTGGCGCCAGGCGGGGCCGCCGGGTTCGGTCATGATGGGCGCAATGACGTTGACCAGCTGGGCAAGGGACGCCGAGGTGACGCGGTCGGCGTGCTTGAGCAGGGAGATCATCAGGTTGCCGAACACCACCGCGTCCGCGACGGAGTAGCGGTCCTCAAGCAGCCGTGGCGCCACCGGCCAGTTGTCGATGCCCTCGATCTTGTCGACGCCGTGGAAGCGCTCGATGTACCAGACGTTCCATTCGTCAAAGGAGATGTTGATGGTCTTGGCGCTGCCGCGGACCGCCTTGACGTGGTCCGCCGTGGCGACGACGGCATCGATGAAGTGGTCCATGTCGACGGCCGATGCAAGGAAGGAGCCGAGGTCGCCGTTCTTCTCCTCGTAGTAGGCGTGGCAGGAGATGTAGTCGACGTCGTCGTAGGTGTGGGCGAGGACCGTGCGCTCCCACTCCCCAAACGTGGGCATGGCTGCACTTGAGGAGCCGCAGGCGACGAGCTCCACCGAAGGATCGAGCTGCCGCATGGCCTTGGCTGTCTGGGAGGCGAGCTTGCCGTAGTCCTCGGCCGACCGGTGGCCAAGCTGCCAGGGGCCGTCCATCTCGTTGCCGAGGCACCACATCTTCACCCCGAAGGGATCCGCCTTGCCGTTGCCCATCCGCTGGTCGGCGAGCGCCGTGCCCTTGTCGATGTTCGAGTACTCGAGGAGGTCGAGTGCCTCAAGGGTGCCGCGGGTTCCGAGGTTCACTGCGAGCATGAGTTCGCTTCCGACCTTTTCGAGCCAGGAGGAGAATTCATGGAGGCCAACCTGGTTCGTCTCGGTTGAATGCCAGGCGAGGTCGAGCCGGGTGGGGCGGTCCTCCCGGGGGCCGACGCTGTCCTCCCAGCGGAAACCCGAAACGAAGTTCCCGCCCGGGTAGCGTATCGCGGAAACCCCGAGCTCCTGGACGAGGGCGATGACGTCCTCCCGGAAGCCCTCGGAGTCGGCTGCGGGGTGGCCGGGCTCGTAGATGCCGTCATAGACGCAGCGGCCGAGGTGCTCCACGAAGGACCCGAAGAGGCGGCGGTTGATGGGTCCGACCGTGAAGTGCGGATCGAGGGTGAGGCGTGCGGTGTTCATTGGGTCCCTTTCGGGGTCGGTGGACCGGCGGGCCGGCCGCGGATCGAAGGCAGGAAGTGGCGGGGTACGCCGGGGCGGAGCGGTTACTTCAATGAGCCGAGCGAGAGGCCGCCCTGCCAGTACTTCTGGAGGGAGAGGAAGGCGATGATGAGCGGCAGGATGGAGATGAAGGCGCCCGTGACGATGAGGTTCCAGACCTGTTCTCCGCCGGCGCCGGCATTCGACAGCGCCTGCCAGTTGTTGAGGCCCACTGTGACGGGCAGCAGCAGCGGGTCGCTGAGCACTGCCAGCGGAAGGAAGAAGTTGTTCCAGGTGCCCACGACCGAGAGCAGGAGCACCGTCACGATGGCCGGGCGGAGCAGCGGCAGCGAGACCTGGAAGAAGGTCCGCAGTTCGCCTGCCCCGTCGACGCGGGCGGCGTCGAGGAGTTCGTCGGCGATTGCCTCCTGGGTGTAGACCCTCATGAGGTAGACGCCGAAGGGGCTGAGCAGGGACGGCAGGATGACGGCCCAGATGGTGTTGATCAGGCCGATCTCGCTGAGCAGGACGAAGGTGGGAATCACGAGCGCCGTCATGGGAACCATCACCGCCCCCAGCAGGAGCGCGAAGAAGGCGTTCCTGCCGCGGAAGCGGTACTTCGCGAAACCGTAGCCGGCGAGAACCGAAAGGACCGTGGCTCCCACCCCGCCGGAGATGGCGTAGAGGAACGAGTTGCCCAGCCAGCGCCAGTAGATTCCGTCCTGGTGCTGGAAGAGCCCGGCAATATTGTCGAAGAGGTTGAAGCTGTCATCGAACCAGAGCGGCCCGCCGCTGCCGGTGAAGAGCCCTGCGGTGTCCTTGGTGCTTGCCACGGTCAGCCACCAGAGCGGGGTGATGAAGTAGATCACGAGGATCAGCAGGAAGATGTGGGAGCCGATCCGGCGCCCGCCGGTCCGGCCGGCCCGCACCGAACGGGTGCGGCGCACATCCTCGTCGGGCGCTGCGGGGGTTGAGGTTACCAGTGCCATTTATTTCAGTCCGCTCTGCTTGCGGGTCAGGAAGAGGAAGAAGTAGGAGCCGATGAACACCACGATGCCGAGTGCGAAGGAGATTGCGGAGGCGTAGTTGAACTGGCTGTAGGAGAAGGCCAGCGAGTAGGCGTACATGTTGGGTGTGTAGGACACCGGGATGGCTCCCTGCGCCACGGCCCGAAGGACCTGGGGCTCGGTGAAGAACTGGAGGGTTCCAATGAGGGCGAAGATCAGCACCATCACCATCGATGAGGCGATCATCGGGACCTTGACGCGCAGTGCGATCTGCAGGCCCGTTGCGCCGTCGAGCACCGCGGCCTCGTAGATGCCCGGGTCGATCCCCCGGAGCGCCGCGTAGATGATGATCATGTAGTACCCGGCCCACTGCCAGGTCACGATGTTCACAAGCGATGCGAAGATGCTGCCCTGTGCCAGGAAGTCCGGGGAGTTAAGCCCGAAGATCGCGAACAGATCCCCCGCCGGCCCGAAGCGCGGGCTGTAGAGGAAACCCCACATCAGCGCGCCGATCACTACGGGAATCGCATAGGGGACGAAGATCAGCAGCCGGGAGAATTTCGATGCCCGCGTCGCCAGGTTGTCGAGGACGAGGGCGGCGGCAAGGGCGATGAGCATCTGCGCCGGAATCATGATCAGCGCGAATTTCCCAACCCGCAGGAGGCCGTCAAGGAAAATCGGATCCGTGAAGGCCTTGGCGTAGTTGTCGAACCAGACGAAGTTGGTGCCGGTGGCCAGCGTGCTGGTCATCAGGCTCATGCGGAAGGCATAAAGCAGGGGCAGGATCAGGAAGGTGAGGAAGACGACGGCGAAGGGGGCAACGAACAGCCAGCCCCAGCGCTGGCGTCGGCGGTCTTTGAGGTCGGGGCGGGTTTTCCGGGGGGTGCTCGGCGGACTGGCCGTGACGGGCGCGGTTGTAGTAGCCATTGTCGGGGAATCCTTAGGGTTGGGCCGTACTGGGGAGGCGTCCTGCCGCCGGAGCGAGCGGCGGCAGGACGCCGGTCCTGCTACTTGAGGGTGAAGCCCTGTTCCTTGGCGTACTGCTCGAGGCTTGCCTGGAGGTCGTCAAGCGCCTTGCTGCCGTCCTTCTCGCCCTGCACCATCGAGTAGAGCTGTTCGGTCAGCTGGTCATAGGCGTAGTTCTGGAACGGGCTGAACGTTGCGCCTTCGTAGCCGGCCGCAGCCTCAAGGAAGACGTCCTCGTTGACCTTTTGTCCGCCGAAGAAGGGGTATTCGGTCTGGGCGAACCCCTCCGATTCGAGGACCGGGGTGTAGGAGGGGAACAGCGCGCTTTCCTCGACGCCGATCTTCCACGCCTCGTCCGTTCCAAGGATTTCCTTGGCGACCTTCGCCGAAAGCTCCTTGTCCTTCGCCTGGCTCGTCACGGCGAAGGTCGATCCGCCCCAGTTGACCTGGACCGGGTTCGAGGCATCCCACTGCGGCAGCGGTGCCGCACGCCAGATGGCGTCCTTGTCGGCATCGGAGAGGCCCTGCAGGTAGCCCGGGCCCCAGGCAGCCGCCAGGTACACGGCGTAGGTGCCGTCGACGAGGCTGGTGTTGTAGTCGGCTGTGAAGGCGTCATCGGTGGTGACGAGGCCCTTCTTCGCGAGGCCGTCCCAGTACTCAAGGACCTCCTTGGAGCCTTCGTCGTTGACGTTGATCCCGATTTCGGTGGGTTTTGCCGAGTCGTACTCGAAGGGCACCGACCCGTTCTGGGCGAACAGTGCCTGGCTGAAGGCCCGGCCGTTCGTCGGGAAGTTCGTCAGGACGCCCTCGCCGCCGGCGTCCTTCAGCTGCTGGGCGGCGACGGCGAATTCGTCCCAGGTTTTCGGAACGGCGATGCCGTACTTCTCAAAGAGGTCCTGGCGGTAGATCATGCCCATAGGGCCGCCGTCGACGGGGATCGCGTACACAGCGTCCCCGCTCGAGACGTCCTTCCACGCACCCTCGGTGTAGTTGCCCTTGACCTCGTCCGCGCCGTACTCCGAAAGGTCGACTAGGGCATCCCGAATGGAGAAGCTCGAGAGCACCTCGGATTCGAGCATGATGACATCCGGCGCCCCGGACCCCGATTCGATGGACGTTGAGAATTTGGTGTATTCGTCGTTTCCCTGGCCGGCGTTGGTCCAGCACACCTGGACGTCGTCGTTGCTCTCGTTGAAGGAATCCACGATCTGCTCGAAGGCCGGGTACCAGGCCCAGACAGTCACCTGCGGAGCCTCTTTGTTGACGATGGTGTTGGTGCAGGACGCCTTGGCTGCGGAATCTCCGCCACCTGATGAGCATCCGGTCAGTGCAAGTGCAGCGGCGGCGGCAATGCCGGCCGCTGAAAGGATTGAGGCTTTCATGTCGTGTGCTTCCTCTCGCGGTTCTCAGCCACCGTGGCCTCGTCGAACGCGAGGAGCCAGGATGCTGCGGGGAGGAGGATTAGCCCGGGAAGCAGCTGGATTCCAGCGCCCGTTCGAATCTCCCTTGATTCGGCCCATTTCCACCTGTGCCCTCCCGCCGTTTTCGGCGGGGAACCAGCTGTCGGCTCCGATTTACATCGTTATAGGTAAACGATGTAGAAGAAGCATGCCGAGGAAGTGTCACCGCTGTCAAGAGGTACTCCACAATTGATTCCGCCGCGTCCCGGGAGTCAGGATCCCGTGGATTCCCTCTCCACCACACGGAACTGGGCCTGGATCTCCCGCGGCGCGGTGCCGCCGCGCGGGTCGGCGATCCTCTCGATGAGGACCTTCACCGCGGTGTCGGCGATTTCAGCCCTGCCAGGGTCGATCGTGGAAAGGGTGGGCAGCGAATACTGGGCTTCATCGAGATCGTCGAACCCGATGACCGCAACATCCTCGGGAATGCGGCGTCCGCTTTCCTGAAGCACACGCATCGCCCCCAGCGCCAGCGTGTCATTGAGGCCGAAAACCGCGTCGAAGTCCACCCCTGTGGCGAGCAGTTCACGCATGGCTGTGGCACCGTTTGCCCGGTGCCACAGCGTCGTGTGGGCGATCAGGGCCGGGTCATAGTCCACCCCTGCCTCCTCGAGCGCATTGCGGTAACCCTGCAGCCGCAGTCCCGCCGAACCGATCACCTCGCCCTCGTGCGCGCCCACGACGGCGATCCGCCGCCTGCCCTTGGAGATCAGGTGCGCCGTGGCCGCGGAAGCCGCCTCAATGTTGCGCATTGTGACGTGGTCGGTCGGCCCTCCGAAGATGCGCTCCCCCAGCAGTACAAGCGGGAACCCGACGGAAAGGCTTCCGGCGTCCTCATTCGACATCCCCAGCGGACTGAAAAGAAGCCCGTCGGTCAGCTGCAGCCTCGGGCTCGCCAGGAGTTCGAGCTCACGATCACGGTCGCCTCCCGTTTGCTCGATCAGCACCTTGAGCCCCCGGGCTTCCGCGGCCTGGATGACGGAGTCCGCGAGCTCGGCGAAGTAGGAGAGGGAGAGCTCAGGCACGGCGAGGCCGAGGACGCCGGTCTTGCCCGAGCGAAGGCTGCGGGCCGACTGGTTGGGGCTGTAATTCAACAGTTCCACGGCATCGAGGACGCGCTGCTTTGTGTCGGGACGGATGTGGGGATAGTCGTTCATGACGTTCGAGACGGTCTTGATCGAGACGCCTGCGGCCTGTGCAACATCGCGGATTGTTGCCGCCATTCGGACTCCTTTGAGGCGGCCGGCCTGATGCCGGCGGATGATTAGTCCGAATTCTATAACGTTGTAGGAACCGGCAAATGACCCTAGAGTGGTCCCTCTGGACGGGCCGCCGCGAAAGCCGAGGCCCTCAACCCCAGGGACTCGCCCTGGCGGCGACGCGCGATCAGCAAGGACGGCATGTGATTACCCAAGAATCAGAGACCGAGCGCAACTGGGCTGGGAACCTCACCTATCGGCAGGCCTGCATCGAGCGCCCCGAGAGCATTGCAGCCCTTCAGGCAGTTGTCGCAGGCGCTTCGTCGGTACGGGCGCTGGGCAGCCGGCACTCCTTCAACGACATTGCCGACACCTCCGGCACGCTCGTCTGCCTTGAGGACCTGGCCGTTGAGACCGAGGTGGATCCCGGACGGCGGACGGTCACTGTGGGCGCGGGTACGCGGTACGGCGAGCTCGCGGCGGAGCTCCAGCGCTCGGGCTACGCGCTGCACAACCTTGCGTCCCTGCCCCACATCTCCGTTGCCGGAGCGGTGGCCACCGCCACCCACGGCTCAGGCAACGGCAACGGAAACCTCGCAACGGCCGTGGCCGCCATCGAACTGGTCACCGCCTCCGGCGACCTCGTGACGGTCCGGCGCGGTGAGCCGGACTTCAACGGCATGGTGGTGAACCTCGGGGCGCTTGGCGTGATGACCCGCATCACCCTCGACATCGAACCGAGCTTCAGCGTCCGCCAGGATGTCTACACCGGCCTGCCCTGGGCACACGTCCTTTCCAACCTGGCCGAGGTCACCGGGAGCGCCTACAGTGTGAGCCTCTTCACCGACTGGCGGTCGGAGACGATTGCCCAGGCCTGGCTGAAGACCCGGACCGAAGATGCGGGTCCGGCACCCAAGGACTTCCACGGCGGAGTCCCTGCCGCCGGGCCGCTGCACCCGGTTCCGGGGATGTCTCCGGTGAACTGCACCGAACAGGGCGGCGTGCCCGGGCCCTGGTCCGACCGCCTTGCCCATTTTCGGCTCGCCTTCACCCCAAGCAGCGGTGAGGAGCTGCAGTCCGAGTATCTGGTCGGCACCGAACACGCTGCCGGTGCGATCGAGGCCGTCCGCGCGCTTTCACACCGGATTGCGCCGCTGCTCCAGGTTTCGGAGATCCGCACCATGGCCGCCGACGACCTGTGGCTGAGCAGCAACTACGGCCGGGCGGGCATCGGGATCCACTTCACCTGGAAACCCCTCCAGGCGGAGGTGGAGGCTCTGCTGCCGGAGCTTGAGGCAAGCCTCGCCCGGTTCGGGGCGCGGCCCCACTGGGGCAAGCTGTTCGGCCCCCATGCCGGGGACCTCGATCGGCTGTACCCGCGGCTTGCCGATTTCCGCACGCTCGCCGAGGCCTGGGATCCGCACGGCAAGTTCCGCAACGACTTCCTGGACCGCACGGTCTTCGCCGACGCCGCCCGATCGGCAGGCTGAGCGGGCTATTGCGCGTCGACGATTTCGGCGTTGTGAGCGAAACGGCGGTTCTTGAGCACCGGCAGGAACTCCCGGACGTCGTCCACGCGCCGCCGGGTGACCTCCGTTGTGACAACGGCACGCTCTTCGTCGTCGAGGTAGACGTGGGGAATGCCCATCGGGTCAAGGATTGCCGAGTGGCCGATCGTGTGCCCGCTCGAGGTTCCCGCCGCCGCGATCCACACAGTGTTCTCGATGGCGCGCGCCTTGAGCAGCGCCTCCCAGTGCTCAACCTTGTGGTCTCCCTTGAACCACGCGGCGGGAACGCACAGGAGGTCGGCGCCGGCGTCGACGAGCGCACGCGCCTGCTCGGGAAAGCGGATGTCGTAACAGGTCATCAGCCCCACGGTCATCCCGCCGACGGGCACGACGGCGATGCCGCCGTCGCCGGGCTTGATCCGCGTCGACTCCTTGTAGCTGAACGCATCGTAGAGGTGGAGCTTGCGGTAGGTGTCGGCGATCCTGCCCGTTTCATCGATCAGGACGAGGGTGTTGAACGGGCGGTCCTCGCCGCTGGGTTCGTACCCGCCGGCCACCACCGCCAGACCCAGTTCGGCCGCGAGGAATGAAAGCTTCTGGACGAAGGAGCTCCAGTTCGCCTCGACAGCGTCGCGCACTGGACCCTCGACCTTGCCGATGGAGAACATCGACTCCTCGGGGAACACGATCAGCGAGGACCCCTCGCTCTTGGCCTGCTCCGCGAGCCCGCGCATCACCCCAAGGTTCGCCTGGGCGTCGCCGCCCGGCCGGAACTGCCCCACGCTGACTTTCATGAACCCCGCCTCCGAGTAGCTGCTCCTCACCCAAGCCTACAGACTGCGCGCAGGGTTGCTAAAGGCTAGCGTTGGGCCATGAGGAACTCGAAGGAAACGCCGGGCCCCGGGCAGGAATCCGTCTGGGACTACCCGCGGCCGCCGCGGGTTGAGAAAAGCACTGAGGAAATCATCGTGAGGCTCGGCGGGGAAGTGATCCTTCGGACGACGGCCGCGGTCCGGGTGCTCGAGACGAGCCACCCTCCCGTCTACTACCTGCCCTTGGCGGACTTCGTGCCCGGGGCCCTCGAGCCGGTGGGAGGTACCTCGTTCTGTGAATTCAAGGGCACCGCGGGCTACTTCGACGTCATCGGAGGCGGGCGGCGCGCCGCGAAGGCGGCCTGGACCTACCCTCGTCCGGCTGCCGGCTACGAGGAACTCGAGGGACGCGTGGCGGTCTACCCGGCGGCAATGGACAGCTGCACCGTGAACGGCGAGCCGGTCACCGCGCAGGCCGGAGGATTCTACGGCGGCTGGATCACGCGCAGGATCACCGGCCCGTTCAAGGGAGCGCCCGGCACCCGGGGCTGGTAGGCCGCCGGTGCCGGGCGCTGCATCCGAGCCGACTCAGCCGGTGATGAGGTCGTTGACCACGATCGTCTGGTCGCGGTCGGGGCCCACTCCAATCGCGGAGAAGCGGGTGCCCGACATCTTCTCGAGCGCCCGCACGTAGGTCTGCGCGTTCTCGGGGAGATCGTCGATCGTGCGCGCGCCGGTGATGTCCTCGGTCCAGCCCTCGAAATACTCGAAGATCGGCTTGGCATGGTGGAACTCGGTCTGGGTCATCGGCATTTCGTCGTGGCGCTCTCCGTCAACGTCGTAAGCCACGCAGACGGGGATCCGCTCGATGCCCGTCAGGACGTCGAGCTTGGTGACGAAGTAGTCGGTGAACCCGTTCACGCGGGCTGCGTGCCGGGCCAGGACGGCGTCGTACCAGCCGGTGCGGCGGGGGCGCCCGGTGTTCACGCCGAACTCGCCGCCGGTCTTCTGGAGGTAGAGGCCCATGTCATCGAAGAGCTCGGTGGGGAACGGACCGGCGCCCACGCGCGTGGTGTACGCCTTGATGATTCCCACCGCACGGGTGATGCGGGTGGGCCCGATTCCGGATCCCACCGAGGCACCGCCCGCCGTCGGGTTCGACGAGGTGACGAACGGGTAGGTTCCGTGGTCGACGTCGAGGAAGGTGGCCTGGCCGCCCTCCATGAGGACCACCTTGCCCTCGTCGAGCGCCTCATTGAGGACGAAGGTCGAATCGATGACGAGGGGGCGCAGCCGCTCGGCGTAGGAGAGGAAGTAGGCGACGACTTCGTCCACTTCGACGCTTCGACGGTTGTAGACCTTCACAAGCAGTTCGTTTTTCTGCTTGAGGGAGCCCTCGACCTTCTGGCGCAGGATCGACTCGTCGAAGACGTCCTGGACGCGCAGGCCAAGCCGGGCCACCTTGTCCATGTAGGCGGGCCCGATGCCGCGCCCCGTGGTTCCGATCGCCCGCTTGCCCAGGAACCGCTCGGTCACCTTGTCGAGCACCTGGTGGTAGGGCGCCACCAGGTGAGCGTTCGCCGAAACCCTCAGCTTCGAGGTGTCGGCGCCGCGTGCTTCGAGCCCGTCAATCTCGGCGAAGAGTGCTTCGAGGTTGATCACGCAGCCGTTGCCGATGATCGGGATTGCATTGGGGCTGAGGATGCCGGCGGGAAGGAGTTTCAGCTCGTACTTTTCGCCGCCCACGACCACCGTGTGCCCGGCATTGTTTCCGCCGTTGGGCTTGACGACGTAGTCGACACGGCTGCCCAGCAGATCGGTCGCTTTGCCTTTTCCTTCGTCGCCCCACTGGGCTCCGACAATCACAATTGCAGGCATGGGATCCTCCCCCATCGCGACGGCGCTCCGCGCCTCGGTACGTGCGCAGTCGCTGCCGTCATGAGAACGCCCCATGGTGCGCGCCGGATACCGGCAGGGCCAGGGGCTCTTACTCCCCGAGTTTAGCCGAGGCCGCTGCTGGGCGTCGAAACCCGGGCCGTCCATTGCGCCCGCCCCGTCCGTCCGGCACGTGCGGCTGGGGCAGAATTGAGCGATGGACCGCTTTGAAGGCCGCATCGCAGGCATCGGCACCACCTCCGGCACCCGCATCGTGGTGGGCAGCTGGGAGGTATCGCCGTTTGGCGCGTTCACCGACGTCATGGTCGAGGACGCCGGCGGCCACCGGACCCTGATCGCACCCACGCCTGAGGTCGGCGACTACGTGGGTTCGACCTACATGTTCGACGAGGTGCTGATCACGGCAGTCCATTGCCGCCTCGACGCTGCCGGAATCGCCGTTGACGCAGGACCGCTGCACCTGCGCGCCGAGGTCGGGCGCACCACCCCGCTCGGGCTGGCCCTTCGGCTGGTTCCGCGGCGGCTCGCCACAAGCCCGCGCTGGCTTGCGCTGATCGACCCAATGGCCGCGGCCCTGGTGCCGGGGGTCCATACCGCCGGTTCGGCCGGAAACGGGCGACGCGAGTACTACGGGGTCACCGGCGCCCGCACCATCACCGCCGCCGACGCGCGGTGGCACGGCACGACCCTCGGCGCCCTCGCCCCGCTGCATCCGCCAGTGCGTTTCGGCTTCAGCTCCGCCCCCGCCGCTCCGCAGCTGGTCAGCGTTGTGACGACCGTGGCCGGCGCCTGAGCGCCGCCGGGGTCGTCACAGTCGGCGCTTGCTCAGCCGACCGAGCGCCGTTCCGGGTTTACGGTGTCCAGATATTCCTGAACTGCCTCCTCGGGCACGCGGTAGGAGCGCCCGAACCGAATCCCCCTCATAGCGCCGGACTGCACCAGACGGTAAACCGTCATCTTCGATACCCGCATCATCTCGGCAACCTCCGAGACAGTGAAAAGGTGACCTGAAAATTGATTGTGTCCCGTCACTACACACCCGCTCCCACAAGCTCACTCACCACTTTGGTGACTCTCTCCACTGTGGTCCGCGGTGCTTCGGGGTCACAAGGGAAATTGATACTCGTTTCTCGATCGCCCATCCAAGTAGTCGCCCGGGCGGGAGCCTAGAGTTGACCATGTTTGAGGGCGGCCCTGCTGACCACCTGTTGATCCACGTCGAGAAGATGGCACCACATTGAAAGCAGCGAGGTCATGAAAACTCCGAGGTCGATCCGTTCGATGACCGAACCTGCTCCGGGTGTGCACTTCGTGGAGGGCCCGTACTCCAACTGGACGGTCTTGGTGGGCCCCGGGACCGCAACACTTGTTGACGCCGGCTACCCGCAGGACCTCGGCCTGGTGCTTGAGTCACTCAAGAAGACGGCCGGAGACAGGCGCCTTGAAGCGGTGTTGATCACCCACGGCCACTCGGACCATATCGGCTCGATCGCCGGCCTCTCCGAACGCTTCTCACCAAGGATCCTCGCCTCGCCGGAGGAGATCCCCAACATCCGACGTGAGGTGCTGCACCAGGTGGGGTTCCGCGAGGTGCACCCCCGCCTGCTGGGCTATGGCGTTGCGGCCTGGGCATGGCACGCCGTCGCCTCGGGAGGGCTGAACGATGTGGCTGTTGCGCAGGTTGAACCGGTTCCGGACCACCAGCCGCTGCTCCTCAGCGGGCACACCGTGGTTCCGGTGCCTTCCCACGGGCACACGCCGGGCCACAACGCCTACGAACTCCCCGACGCCGACGTCCTGATCACCGGCGACGCCCTGGTCACCGGGCACCCGACGTCGCGCCGCTCGGGCGTCCAGCTGCTCCCGAAGATGTTCCATTCGGACCCGGACCGCGCAGCAGCTTCCCTGGAACGGCTCTCCGGCGGACCTGCACGGATCCTCCTGCCGGGGCACGGCCCGCTGGCCGCTTAGCGCCGGGAAGGCCGCGGCTGCGGCCCTCCCGGCGCCAGTGCTGCTGGTACCTCCGCTGTCAGCCGCCGAGCTGCGCACTCGCCTCGGGGTCGGACTCGCGGAGGAAGACGGCGATGCGCTCGGCTTCCTCGATCTCGCCGATCGACGCCGCCGCCCGGCCCAGCGCGTAAAGGGAGCGCAGGAATCCCCGGTTGGGTTCGTGCGAGTAGGGCACGGGACCCGCTCCCCGCCACCCGTTGCGTCGCAGCGCGTCGAGTCCGCGGTGGTAACCGGTGCGCGCGTAAGCGTAGGACTCGATCGTTCGCCCGTCCGCGTACGCCTCGTCGGCGAGGACCGCCCACACGAGGGAGGACGTGGGGTACTTCGCGGCGAGGTCGACTGCCTCGTCACCGGCCTGGAGGCGGGCTGTCACGTCGGGTTCCTCAGGGAGGTAGGTCGGCTCCGGCCCGAGGAGGTTCTTGCGGAATTCGTCGGACATCCCTAGAGCTTCTTCCCGGCGGAGCCCAGTGACGCTGCGGCCTCAACGACGCGGGCGCCAAGGCCGGCCTCGGCCGAGGCACCCCAGACGCGCGGGTCGTAGACCTTCTTGTTGCCGACTTCGCCGTCGACCTTCAGCACGCCGTCGTAGTTGCGGAACATGTGATCGGCCACAGCGCGGGTGAACGCGTACTGGGTGTCGGTGTCGATATTCATCTTGATGACGCCGTAGGAGACGGCGTCGGCGATTTCCTGCTCGCTCGAGCCGGAGCCGCCGTGGAACACCAGGTCGAAGGGCTTGTCCTTGCCCAGTTTCTGGCCCACCTGCTGCTGGATATCATTGAGGATTTCCGGGCGGAGCTTGACGCCGCCGGGCTTGTAGACGCCGTGGACGTTGCCGAAGGTGAGCGCCGTGATGTACCTGCCGTTTTCACCTGAGCCAAGTGCGTCGACGGTCGCGAGCGCGTCCTCGACCGTGGTGTAGAGCTTGTCGTTGATCGCGTTTTCGACGCCGTCCTCTTCACCGCCGACGGTTCCGATCTCCACTTCGAGGATGATCTTCGCCGCGGCCGCGCGGGGCAGGATTTCCCGGGCGATGCGCAGGTTCTCCTCAAGGGTTTCGGCCGAACCGTCCCACATGTGCGACTGGAACAGCGGGTTGCCGCCGTTCTTCACCGCTTCTTCGGAGGCCGCAAGGAGCGGCAGCACGAAATCGTCGAGCTTGTCCTTGGGGCAGTGGTCGGTGTGCAGGGCGATGTTGACGTCGTACTGCCGTGCCACCTCGTGAGCGAACGCCGCGAAGCCGCGCGCCCCGGCAACCATGTTCTTGACGCTGGCGCCGGACCAGTAGGCCGCCCCTCCCGTTGAGACCTGCACGATGCCGTCGGAACCGGCATCGGCGAAACCGCGCATCGCGGCGTTGAGGGTCTGGGAGGAGGTGACGTTCACCGCCGGGTACGCGAAGCCGCCTGCCTTGGCGCGGTCGATCATTTCGGCGTAGATCTCAGGTGTGGCGATTGGCATGTTCGACTCCTTGTAGATGTGTTCGTGGGCCCTGCTCGCAGAAACCACCGCGTGCGATCGTTACCATCCTAGCGATGCGCCCTGCCGCCCGCAGGTGCGATATGCCCTCCGCGCGGCAGGGCGGGCACCGCTCAGACGTGCTGGTCGAAAACGTGCCGCCGGAGCCAGCCGTGCATCGCGATGGCCGCGGCGGCTGAGGCGTTGATGGAGCGGGTTGAACCGAACTGCGCAATGGACAAGGTGGCCGTTGCTGCAGCGTGGACCTCCGGCGTGAGGCCCGGGCCCTCCTGTCCGAACACGAGGACGCAGTTTTCGGGGAGGTCGTAGGTTTCAAGCGGCACCGAGTCGGGGAAGTTGTCGATCCCGATGATGCTGAGCCCCTCGCCCTGCGCCCAGTCCACGAAGTCCTTGACCGTCGGGTGGTGGCGGACGTGCTGGTAGCGGTCGGTGACCATCGCACCTCGGCGGTTCCAGCGGCGCCGGCCGATGATGTGGACTTCCTTGGCAAGGAACGCGTTGGCGGTGCGAACCACCGAACCGATATTGAGGTCGTGCTGCCAGTTCTCGATTGCGACGTGGAAATTGTGACGGCGCAAGTCCAGGTCGGCGACGATCGCGTCGTGGTTCCAGTACCGGTAACCGTCGACGACGTTGCGGGTGTCGCCGCCGGCGAGCAGTTCCTTGTCCCACTGGGGGCCCTCGGGCCACTCACCCTCCCACGGCCCCACGCCCACCGGTGCCGCCTCGGGCCCGCCGGGAGGCACGCCGGTCGGATCCTGGTGCGGCCCTGCTGTGTGCTCGTTCACTGCGTCCTTCACGACTCAAGCCTAAGGTGAAAGACTGTCCCCTGTTCCCGGCCCTGTAATGAAGGACGCTCATGCGCGAAAACGAACACATCGAGTGCTGGTTGACCGACATGGACGGCGTGCTCGTGCATGAGAACCACCCGATTCCCGGTGCGTCCGAGCTGATCGAGCGCTGGGTCGCTACCTCGAAACGGTTCCTGGTGCTGACGAACAACTCGATCTACACCCCGCGGGACCTCGCGGCACGGCTGAAGGCCTCGGGCCTAGAGATCCCCGAAGAGAACCTGTGGACCTCCGCCCTCGCCACCGCCGAATTCCTCAAGGGGCAGCTCCCCGGAGCACGCGCCTACGTGATCGGTGAGGCAGGACTCACCACCGCCCTTCACAACGCGGGGTTCGTGCTCACCGACACGAACCCCGACTATGTCGTCCTCGGCGAGACCCGCACCTACTCCTTCGAGGCGATTACCATGGCCATCCGGCTGATCCTCGACGGTGCGCGCTTCATCGCAACGAATCCCGACGTCACGGGCCCGTCCAAGGAGGGCCCCCTGCCCGCCACCGGCGCCATCGCCGCCCTGATCACCGCAGCCACCAACCGGGACCCCTACATCGTGGGCAAGCCGAACCCAATGATGTTCCGCTCCGCGATGAACCAGATC
Organism: Arthrobacter sp. TJ-254; assembly: GCF_058269175.1. NCBI lineage: Bacteria > Bacillati > Actinomycetota > Actinomycetes > Micrococcales > Micrococcaceae > Arthrobacter > Arthrobacter sp. TJ-254. The sequence continues at coordinate 218,164 of NZ_JBZCNF010000004.1, forward strand.
GATGCCCACTCCGAGACCACCGCGATGATCGGAGACCGGATGGACACCGACATCATCGCCGGCATGGAGGCAGGGCTTCACACGGTCCTCGTGCTCAGCGGGATCACCCAGCCGGCCGACATCGACGCCTACCCGTTCCGCCCGGCGCAGATCGTGAACTCGGTGGCCGACCTGATCAGCCAGGTCTAGGCGCTCCACGCAGTGCAGAGCTAGAACGCCGCCTTTCCCGCACCTCCCTGGGGCACGGGAAGGAACTGTTTCTGAACCGAATGCACCAGCGGCTGGTAGATGATCGGGTTCCACTGGGGACTGGCGTGGGCGGGAAGGGCACCCTCGGTGACAAGGTCCGAGACAACGATGTTGGAGGGGAACCGCCGCTCCCAGCCGGACCGGGCCGCCGCATAGTCCACCACGGTGTCCCCCGGATTGCCGAGGAAGGCCAGCTTGGTCTCGCCGAGCGACTTCTGGAACCGGGTCGGGTCGAAGTGGTAGATGTAGGACGCCTGGGACTGGATGAGCACGCTGCTCGGGGCGAGCGGCGAGAGCTGCTCGAGGGTCTGGTCGGCGATCTGTCGCCAGGTGCGTTCATCCTTGTGGACGATCCGTTCGCCGAGTTCATAGCCTCCGCGGACCACGCTGGGAACCTTGTAGCCGGCCTCGTAGAGGAACACCACGCCTTCGAACATCTCCTGGTCGAGGACGTCGAACTTCGTGCTCGGGCTTGAGTCGAGGATGATCAGCTCCACCGGGATGTCACGCGCCCTCAGCCGTGCGGCAACCTCGACCGCAACCATCCCCCCGAAGCTGTGGCCGTAGAAGTAAAGCTTCTCCACCTGGAAGTTGCGCACGTACCGGTGCATCTCGGCCACGATGTTGCTGACGTCGAGGCCGCTGTTGGAATAGCCCATCACCGCCAGCTGGCCGCGCCGGGCCAGGGCGGGCCGAAGCGCGTTGAGGATCCACAGACCCTCCTCCCAGCTCGTCTTGTAGCCGGGGAACAGCACCCAGCGGTCGTGCGGGAACCGAGCAGCCGCCTGGTCATCCTGAAGCGGGAGAATGCGCAGTTTTTCGCGCTGTTCCTGGATCGCCCGGGTGACGTAGAGGTCGGCCGCGAGGGTCAGCGCCAGGGACGAGCCGGTCAGGAACGCCCTGCGGGAGAACGACTTCACCTCGGTTGAATAGCCAAGCAGGAGCCGTGGATCATCGGTCACCTTGCCCTCCCTCCTGCAGCCCCTCTGCTTCCCGTGCGCTGCGTCGGGTCAGGCGAGCCCGAGTTCGTCCTTTCCAAAGGCGTAGAGGTAGGGAACTGAGGCTTCGGCCTCGATGCGCTCCTTCGAACCGGTATCCCGGTCGACGATTACGGCGACCGCCCGCACCTCGGCGCCGGCCCGGCGGACGCCGTCGACGGCGGCAAGGGCGGATCCGCCAGTGGTCGAGGTGTCCTCGAGCACCACGACGCTCCGTCCTGCGACGTCGGGACCCTCAACCTGCCGGCCCATTCCGTGGCTCTTGGCGGCCTTGCGGACAACGAAGGCGTCGACGGCTCGGCCCTGGCGGGCAGCCGCGTGCATGACGGCGGTTCCGACCGGGTCGGCGCCCATTGTCAGGCCGCCGGCGCTCTGGAACTCGATACCTGCTTCATCGAGCAGTGCGAGCATCACACGCCCCACCAGCTGGGATGCCTCGTGGTGCAGGGTGATCCGGCGCAGGTCGATGTAGTACTCGGCCTCAACTCCGCTGGAGAGCGTGACCTTCTCGTGAACCACTGCCAGTTCTTTGATCAGTTCAAGGAGGCGGGCTCGGTCTGCGGACGAGGAGGCGGCGGTGTCGGCGGTCATGATCACGAGTCTATCGAGTCCGGCGGCGGCCCCCGTCCGGCCGGTGGGGCAGGCCGGCTGAGGTGGGAAAGCCCCATGGAAGTCGGGCCCCCGTCCGGCCAGCGCCTGAGCGGCCGGCCCCGGGCACCGCCGTAACACGGGGGAAACGCCGCCGTAGTAGCCTGAGCAGATGCGCGAACTTCAGGCCACAATCATCGAAGAACTGGGCGTGCGGCCCACCATCGAACCGGCTTCCGAAATCCGGGCCCGGGTCGGATTCCTCAAGGACTACGTCTTGGCCTCGGGAACCCGCGGGTTCGTCCTGGGCATCAGCGGCGGCCTCGACTCAACCCTCGCCGGGAAGCTCGCGCAGCTCGCCGTCGACGAGCTGCGCTCCGAAGGCACCGACGCCGATTTCATTGCCGTCCGGCTGCCGTACAACACGCAGAAGGACGAGGAAGACGCCCAGGCCGCCCTCGCCTTCATCCAGCCCCGCACCACCCGCGAGTACAACGTGGCCCCCGCTGTTGACGGTTTCGAGGACGAATACGTGAAGACCACCGGCGAGGTGATCTCCGACTTCAACAAGGGCAACATCAAGGCGCGCGCCCGCATGACCGCTCAGTACGCACTTGCCGGCCAGCACAACCTCCTTGTCGTGGGAACCGACCACGGCGCCGAATCCGTCACGGGGTTCTTCACGAAGTACGGTGACGGCGGGGCCGACATCCTGCCCCTGTTCGGGCTGAACAAGCGGCAGAACCGCGCGCTGCTCCAGGAACTGGGCGCCGGGCCGGAGCTCTACAACAAGGTTCCGACGGCGGACCTGCTTGACGACGCACCGGGCCAGAGCGACGAGCACGAACTCGGGCTGACTTACGACCAGATCGACGACTACCTCGAGGGCCGGACCGTTGACGATGCCGCAGCGTCCGCAATTGAACACCGCTATTGGATCACCCGCCACAAGCGGACTGTCCCGGTAACGATTTTCGACTCGTGGTGGCGGCGGTAAACTCCCCGGTTGGTAACGTAGGACGCGTGAAGATAGCCACCTGGAACGTCAACTCCCTCCGTGCCCGCACCGACCGCGTCGAGGCCTGGCTGAACCGGTCCGACGTTGACGTCCTGGCCATCCAGGAAACCAAGTGCAAGGACGAGAACTTTCCGTGGGAAATGTTCGAGAACGCCGGCTACGAGGTTGCCCACTTCGGCCTGAGCCAGTGGAACGGTGTGGCGATCGCCTCCCGCGTCGGCCTTGACGACGTCGAACGCACCTTCCCCGGCCAGCCGGGTTTCGCCAAGCCGGGCATCGAACCGGTCCAGGAAGCAAGGGCGATCGGGGCGACCTGCAACGGCGTACGCGTGTGGAGCCTTTACGTGCCCAACGGGCGCTCCCTCGACGACCCGCACATGCCGTACAAGCTGCAGTGGCTCGATGTGCTCCGCCAGCACGCACAGGACTGGATCACCGCCGAGCCGGAGGCGCAGATCGCCCTGATGGGTGACTGGAACATCGCGCCGCAGGACGACGACGTGTGGGACATCGACTTCTTCGTCAACGGAGGGCACACCCACGTCAGCCCGCCCGAACGGGCCGCCTTCCAGGCCTACCTCGACGCCGGCTTCACCGACGTCGCCCGCCCGTTCACCCCCGGCCCGGGCGTTTACACCTACTGGGACTACACCCAGCTGCGCTTCCCGAAGAAGGAAGGGATGCGGATCGACTTCGTGCTCGGTTCCCCGGCGCTCGCGGCCCGGGTCGAAGGCGCGTCGATCGACCGCGAGGAACGCAAGGGCAAGGGTGCCTCCGACCATGCGCCCGTCATCGTGGAGCTCCGCGGACAGTGAACAGACGGCGGCCCACCGGCATGGCCCGGCCTTTCCCCTACGTTTCGTACCTGCGGGTCTACGAGCCGCTCGACGCGTTCGACGACGCCCAGCAGCTCGCCATCCTCGAACAGCGCTCGCGTGGCCGGCGGGTCACCGAGGCGCTGGACCACGCGCAGGCGCTGCGCCGGGTGCTGCGGACGGTCTCGGACCCGTTCCCCCACCACGAGCCGGACCTGGTGCGGGTCGTCCATTACCCGGGAGTGTCAGGGGCCACCTCGCCCTTCTACTGCCCCAACCAGCTCGCGGTACGCACCACCCTTGCCGCCGAATCCCTCGACGCCACCCTGCGGGGTCCGCTGGTGGACGTCCTTGTGCCCGAGGCCGCGCGGGAGGCCCAGCAGGCGCGCCTCGACCCCGATACGTTTGCCGATTCGGTGGCCAAGCTCCACACCCGGTCGGCGACCTGGGGGGTGCCCTTCGCCTGGTTCGTCCTGATCCACGAGGACGACCTGACCGAAGTCGTCGAAGATGACGGACGGGTGAGCACCGTGCGGATTTCAGCGCGGGTCAACGAATGCATCGACCGCGCCCGCCGGGCCATCGCCCAGCTCGCGGTCGGTGCACCCGAACTCGACCTGCTCGAAGAGCTGACCGACATCGCCCAGTGGCTCGAGGTGTTCCGCCGCGATGCGGTTGTCGAGATCGACTACGGAGCCGTAGCCGACCTCGTGTTTCCCGACGAATCCCCCGCCGACGTCCGCCTCGGGATCGAAAGCCTCGCCGAGGCGGACATGACTGGAGCCGCTGCGTCCTACCGCCGCCTTGCGTCCCGGTGGATTCCCATCCGCCAGCTGGCGCGGGCGTCCTAGCTCCGCCTAGCCTGGCGTGAGGTCGCTGCGTTCGGCTTCGATAACTTCCTTGCGCACCTCGCCGCTGACCGTCTCGTCCCGGGTGATGATCTCCTTGTTCAGGCGGACCCGCTCGATGGCGACGATCTCGGTGTGGACTATTGCACGTTCTTCATGGAGGACGATCTCGACCTCACTGCCGTCGAACGCCGAGCCGACGGCGGCGTACAGTTCGTCACGATCGACGTCGGTGTAGGACCCCGCACGGGCACCGGTTCCGTCCTGGCCCACAACGTCCGCTGTTGGGATGCGCTCGATCACGAGTTCCTCCCTGCGGACCGGGACCGTCAATGTCACGTTTTCGGTGACGACCCGCTTGATGAGGCGCACCCGCTCCGTCGGACGGATTTCGGTGCCGACCCGCAGCTGCTCCTCGGACCGCGTCATCGCATCGTCAAGTTCACGGCGCGAGGCGCGGTCGGCAAGGGAACGCTCGGCAGAGGGATGGGCGTCTGAACCGACGCCGTCAACACCGGGAATCAGCCGGTAGTGGCGCAGGAGGTGCTTTTCCTCCTCGGGGCTGAGGTGGCCGTCCTGGGACATGCCCGGGGAGCTCTGCACCGCTTCCCGGGTGTAGGGAACGCGCACGTTTTTGCCGTCGACGGCTGCGCCCTGGAGTGGGACGAAGGTCTCGGGGTTACCCACCCGGCCCGTAGTGACCGTGATCCAGGTGGGCTGGCCGGTCTTGTCATCGACGAAGAGCTGTCCCATCGGCCCAAGGGTGTGGCCGTCATCGCTGACGACGCTTCCCCGCGAGTCGATCAGGTCCTTCATCTGTTCCTGCGAGATCATTGCGTGCCTTTCGGTGGTGAAGCCGCCGCAGCACCCGGGCTGGAGGCTTTCGGTCGGGTTCCCACGCTATGAAACATTCGACCCGGTAGCAAGCCTGCTTAGTAATTTGTATGGGTCTTGTGGCACCACCACCCGGCCGTGCCGGTCCCGTCAGCCGGCGTCGGGAACGCGGAAGAGCCCGTCCGGGTCGGCGGCCGCCCGGATGCGGGCCAGCCGGCGGGCGTTGCCGGCGAAGTAGGCGTTATCGGCGTTGCGGAGCTGGGCATCGGCGTAGTTCGCGTAGGCTCCGTCGCCCCAGAAGGGCACCATAACGGCCCGGGACCCTCGGACGAACGCGTCGAACGGGGCCGGGTCAAGGGCTGCGTCGAACGTGGCGGTGTATTGAACCGTTGCGTACGCGTTCCGGTGCCCGAAGCCTGTTGCGCCCGCGTCGAGGTCGCGCACCGCGCCCCCGAGCGCGTCGAGGGAGACAGCGGTTTCGATTGCTCCGGAAAGCTGGTGGCCCCGCACGCACCGGGCGACGAGTTCGGCCACTCCGGCGGCGTTGAGGCGGTCGTAGGGCACGTGCGAGGTGGCGCTGAAGGCCTCGCGTGCCAGGGATCCACCCGGGGCCGTGGTGCACTGCTCGGCGGGCAGGCCGGCACAGCCGGCATAGGCGAACATGACCTCAAGGTAGTCGCGGTCCGGCTGCACGCTGTTCACCAGCGGGAGCGTCCCGGAGGCCCCGTGGAGTCCGGCCAGCTGCGCGTCGAGTTCCGCGGAGGGACCGGTCCAGGTGACCGTCAGCTGGATCACCGGCGCGTCATGGCGTTGGCCGCTGAGCAGTTTCAGGGTCGACCACAGCCGCGCATCGGCAGCAGGCGCCCAATCCTGCCAGGCAAGGAGCACCCGTTCGGCGTCGGCGAAATCCCACTGCAGGAACACGGTGCTGATGCGCGGCGCCGGCACGGTGGCGAAGGTCAGGGAAGTGACGACCCCCACCTGCCCGCCGCCTCCCCGGCAGGCCCAGAACAGGTCGGGGTTCTCGGAGGCATCGGCGGTGACCACCTCCCCCTTCGCGGTGACGAGTTCCACCGACTTCAGCGCATCGCTCGTGAGTCCATAGGCGCGGGTGAGGACCCCAACTCCTCCGCCCAGGGTGAGGCCTGCGATTCCGACGGTGGGACACGATCCTGCCGCCAACGCACTGCCCGCGCGGCCGACCGCCGCGTACACCTCGATCAGGGAGGCGCCCGCCCCGATCGTGACCGTGGAGTCGGCGTTGAGGCGGATCTCCGCAAGACGGCGGACGTCAAGGACCACGGACGGTGCCGTGCCCGCGGCGGGGATGTCGCCCGAGGAGTGGCCGGGGTAGCTGTGTCCGCCCGCCCGAAGGGCAAGGGGAACCCCTGCCGCGGCGGCGAATTTCACTACCTCGGCCACATCGGCAGCCGACGCCGCCGACGCCACGGCGAGCGGTTCGGCCGAGTCGAACCGCGGGTTCTGGACGCGCTTGACCGTAGGGTAGGAGCCGCTTCCGGGGAGCGCGAGCTCACCCGACAGTCGCGAGGTCAACCCGTCCCAGTCCGGCGGCCCCGCCACCGTGGGAGCGGCGGACGCCGAGGGCGGCGGAAGCGAGGGTGCCGGTTTGGAGGTTGACGGCGGGGAGGGAGCAGGAGCGCACGCGGCTGCGTAGAGCCCAAGGAAGCCGAGGGAGGATGCAATGAGCACTTTTCGGCGGTCGAGGTCCATGTCCTGCCGCCCTACGTGCGGTCCGGCATGGCGGCGCCGCGGTGGAGGAACAAGGCGGCGGCGCGGGCCAGGCGCGGGAAAAGGAACGGCATCGACACTCCAAGAACTTTCAACAGATCAGGTAAAACAACCTATCAGCCGTCACCGGCGCGGCACGCTCACGGGCCGGATCAGGCCCGGAAGGGCCCGGTGGAGCGGCGCAGCACCAGCCGGTGCGGCTGGACCGAAGGCCTGCGCGAAGGGGCGGCGCCCCCGAGTTCGGCAAGGAGGAGGGCCGCGGCGAAGGCACCCTGCTCCTCCGGGTTCTGCCGGATCGTTGTCAGGCCCATCGGGTCGGAGAATTCGTGGTCGTCAATGCCGATCACTGACAGCTCTCCCGGAACGTCGATGTTCAGCTCCGATGCCGCCTTGAGCACGCCAAAGGCCATTTCGTCAGAGGAGCAGAAAACGGCGGTGGGCCGGTCGCGCGGGTCTGCAAGCAGCCGCAGCGCGGCCTCGCGCCCTTCCTTGAAGCGGAAGTTCCCGAAGACGCTCCAGTCCTGCCGCACCGGAAGCCCGGCGGCGGCCATCGTGGAGAGGTAGGCCTGTTCCCTGATCCGGGGCACCTCGAATTCGATGCCGAAGGAGCCGCCGCCGCGCAGGTGCGCGATGCGGGTGTGGCCCAGCCCGATGAGGTGGGCCACGGCGTCGCTTGCGGCGGCGGCGTCGTCGATGCTGACGTGCCGCACACCCTCAACGGCTCCGCCAACGACGATTGTCGGTGAATCAAGCTCCTGGAGGGAGGCCCGCTCCGAGCCGGTGAGCTCGAGGCACAGCACCAGGAGGGCGTCGATGCGCTTGCGCAGGATGGAGCGGTGGAATACCCGTTCCCGGTTGATGCCGGTGCCGCCGAGGCTGAAGACAACGAGGTCGTATCCGGCCGCGCGCAGCTGCCGGTCCACTCCCTCGAGGACGGCCGAGAAGTACCAGCGTTCGATCATCGGCAGCAGCACGCCCAGGGCCATTGTGCGCCCCGAGGCAAGGCCCGACGCCGCAGAGGAGGGAACGTAGCCGAGGGCGTCGGCGGCGTCCTCGACGCGTGCGCGGGTGCTCGGAGAAACTCCGGGCAGCCCGCGCAGCGCCCGGGACACCGTGGCGGTGGAAACCCCGAGCGACTTCGCGACGTCGTCTATGCTCGTCACGGCTCAGCCCTTGAGACCGCCCGCCAGCAATCCACGGACGAAGTAGCGCTGCAGGCCGAAGAATACGGCGAGCGGGACGAGGATGGATACGAACGCCCCGGCCGTGAGCCTCTGCCATTCACCGCCGCGCGAGCCCTGCAGTTCGGCGAGCCGCTGGGTGATCGGTGCGACGTCTGCGCCGCCGCCCGAGAAGACAAGGGCAACCAGGAGGTCGTTCCAGAGCCAGAGGAACTGGAAAATCCCGAAGGAGGCGAGCGCCGGTGTGGCAAGCGGAAGAATGATCCTCCAGAAGATCGTGCTGTGGCCTGCGCCGTCGACCCGCGCCGCTTCGATGACCTCGCCCGGGATCTCGGCAATGAAGTTGTGGAGCAGGAAGATGGCAAGCGGCAGCCCGAAGATCGTGTGGGCCACCCAAAGCTGGGCGTAGGTGCCGCTGGGAAGCACCTGGAAATCACCGATCTTCAGCACCTGCGTGAACAGCTGGAGCAGGGGGATCAGCGCCATCTGGAGCGGGACGATCTGGAGTGCGAAAACGAAGATGAAGAGGCTGTCCTTGCCGCGGAACCGGCCCCAGGCGAACATGTAGGCGGCCATCGACCCGATCACCAGGGTGAAGACGGTTCCCGGGATCACGATCGCCAGCGAGTTGACGAAGTAGGAGAGCAGGTTCGGAGACTGGCTGCCGCCCGGGCTGAGGACGTCTTCGTAGTTGGCGAGGGTGAACTCGAAATCGGTGAAGACGTTCCACCAGCCGTTGCCCTTAATATTCGCCTCGGGGCGGAACGAGGAGATCAGCAGGCCGAAGGTCGGGACCGTCCAGATGGCGGCGATGATGATCGCCGCCGCCGTAGCGCCGCGCGAGGTGAGGCGCTGCCTCACCCGCCGCTGCATCGGAGGCCGGCCGCCCGGTTCGATGTCCTTAAGCTCGGGGAAGACCTTTTGGGTGTTCTCGGCCGGGATGGCACTCATCGGATCTCCTTTTGCTGGCGGAGCAGCCGTGCGTTGTAGACGACCACCGGAAGGACCATGAGGAACAGCACCAGCGCAAGCGCCGCACCGCGGCCCGGCTCGCCGGCACGGAATGCCTGCGTGTACATTTCGTTGGCCACGACCGAAGTCTCGTACTGGCCGGCGGTCATGGTGCGGACGATATCGAACACCTTAAGCGTGCCGATGGTGATCGTCGTAACAACCACGATGAGCGATCCGCGGATTGTGGGAATTGTGACGTTGCGGAACTGCTGCCAGGGGCTGGCGCCGTCGAGGCGTGCCGCCTCGACGATCTCCGTGGGAATGCCCTTGATCGCGGCCGAGAGCACCACCATGGCGAAGCCGGTCTGGATCCAGATCATGACGGCGATGAGGAAGAAGGTGTTCTCGGGGGCGTCGAGCAGGAACTGCTTTGGTTCCTGGCCAAGCCACACGAGTATCTGGTTGAACAGGCCGATCTGGTCCTGTTCCGGCCCCTTGTAGGCGTAGACGAAGCGCCAGATGACGCCTGCGCCAACGAACGAGATGGCCATGGGCATGAACACGAGCGCCTTGAGCGCCTTCTCGCCGCGTGCCTTGTCGATGAATACCGCGTAAGCCAGGCCGATTGCGGTGGCCAGCAGCGGGACAAGGACCACCCAGATCACCGTGTTGCGCAAGGTGATCAGGGCTTCGGGCTGGGTGAACATCCAGACGAAGTTGTCGAGGCCGACGAACTTCTCGTTCCGGTCGGTGAAGGCCAGGTAGGAGGTGCGCAATGCCGGATAAACGAGGCCGACACCCAGGAGGATCAGTGCCGGCGCGAGGAACCCGGCGATCTGGAACTTGTCCCGGGACGATTTCGGCGCCCGGTCCACCAGGAGCATGATCAGCCCGATGACGGCGGCGAAGATGGCCAGCGCCATCACCACCTGGATTCCTTTGTCTGCTATATCTTCCACAGGCCAGCCTCCTTGGTGTCCGTGATGAAGAATGGGGTGGGTCTAAGGTTCGGCTGCCCCTGGGAAAAAGGGTGCAGCGCATGGCGCCGCCGGCGGCTGAAAACGTAAGCCGCCGGCGGCGTCGGGTGCTGCTAGGAGCTCGGCCAGCTGCTCTCGACCGAGTCGACCATTTCCTTTGTCGAGGATCCGTTGACCCAGTTCACGATCCCGCTCCAGAAGGAGTTGGCGCCGACAGCGCCGGGCATGAGGTCTGAAGCGTCAAAGCGGAACACCGTTTCCTCGTTCTGGAGGAGTTCGATCGACTTGCGGTCGAGCTCCGAGGTGGCGACGGCCGGGTCGAGGCCCTTGTTCGCGCTGATCGCACCGCCCTGCTCGACGCGGGCGTTGGCGAACTCAGAGCTGGCCAGGTAGGACTGCAGCGCAACAACCTCGGGACGGTCGGCGTACGCGCCGATCATTTCGCCGCCGCCGGTGATTGCCGTTCCGTCTTCGGCGTTGACCGGAGGGGTCATGAAGGCCCAGACGTCTCCGTCCTCGGCAACCTTGGTTCCTTCAGGCCAGTTGGCGGCCTGGAAGGATGCCTGGTGGTGCATGGCGCATGCGCCGTCGAGCACGGGCTGTCCGGCCTCGGCGAACGGGGTCGAGAGGATCGAGCGGACATCTCCGAAGCCGCCGTTGACGAACTTGTCATCCTTGAGGATGTCGCCGACCCGGTCGATGGATTCGACGATCTTGGGATCGTTGAAGGGGATTTCATGGGCGACCCACTGGTCGTAGACCTCGGGGCCGTGGTCGCGGAGGACGGCGTCCTCGATCCAGTCGGTTCCGGGCCAGCCGGTTGCTTCACCGGATTCGAAGCCTGCGCACCACGGCTTCATCTCGGCTTCTTCGCTGGCGATCTTCTCGGTCAGCGCCATCATGTCGTCCCAGGTTTCGGGGACTTCCCAGCCCTTCTCCTCGAAGGTGGCCGGCTTGTACCAGACGTAGCCCTTGACGTTCGCGAGCATGGGCGCGGCGTAGAACTTGCCGTCAACCGTGCCGTACTTCTTCCAGTCCTCCGACCAGCCCTCGTCAACGAGGTCCGAGACCTCCTGCGGGGCTTCCTTCAGGTTGCCCGCGCGTGCCTGGTCGGCGAGCAGGCCAGGCTGGGGGAAGATCGCGAGGTCCGGCGGGTTGCCGGCCTTGGCGCGCACGCCGATCTGGGTCTCGAACTCCTTGGAGCCTTCGTAGGCGACCTCGATGCCGGTGCATTCGGCGAAGTCGGCCCAGGAGTTTTCAAGCAGCTCGGCTTCGACGTCGACGATTGTTGAGTAGACGCTGACCTCGGTGCCTTCATGCTGTCCGTAGGCTTCGTACGCGGCACAGTCCGCGTTTTCCCCTCCCCCGGCATTGTCCGATCCACCTGAACCGCAGGCGGAGAGAGCAAGTGTCAGTACGCTCAGCGCCGCGACCGGTAGCAGGGCGCGCTTTGTACGAAGATTTGGCATGAAACAGACTCCTTTGTCCGGCGCCACGCATCGGTTTCTCCAAGGTTTCCAAGGAAACCGCGAAGCTCAACCGTGCCGCCGCCTCACCAGATTGATAACCTTGAGAGTAAGCGCTTACATAACGCACAACAAGTCGCACGTGACCTGCGTGACACACCGATACCAAATTGTGACTCGCTGTATCGCCGTTCCCGCGGATGTTCCCGGACCTCCGGCCGCCGCACCCCGCCTGTAAGGAGACCCCATGACCAGTTCCACAGTGACTGGCACCGCACCACGTTCCGCCGACCCCGGGCGTCTTCGCCCGTGGTGGGCCGACGCAGTCATCTACCAGATCTATCCGCGGTCCTTCGCCGACGGCAATGGCGACGGCATGGGCGACCTGCCCGGTATCCGCTCGCGCCTTCCCTACCTCCGGCAGCTCGGCGTCAACGCCGTCTGGCTCTCGCCGTTCTATGTTTCACCACAGGCCGACGCGGGCTACGACGTCGCTGATTACCGCGGCGTCGACCCCCGGTTCGGCACGTTGGCGGACTTCGACGAGATGCTCGCCGAAGCACATGCGCTCGAACTGAAGATCATCGTCGACCTGGTGCCCAACCACACCTCCGATGAGCACGCATGGTTCAAGCAGGCCCTTGCGGCCGGGCCGGGATCGCCGGAGCGGGACCGGTACATGTTCCGTGACGGCCGGGGAGAGGACGGGTCCCTTCCGCCGAACAACTGGCAGTCCATTTTCGGCGGGAACGCCTGGACCCGCGTGCCCGACGGGCAGTGGTATCTTCACCTCTTCGACACCAAGCAGCCCGACCTCAACTGGGAAAACCCTGAGGTCCAGGCGGAGATGATCTCGGTCCTGCGTTTCTGGCTTGACCGCGGCGTCGACGGATTCCGCATCGATGTGGCTCACGGCCTGGTCAAGGCCGACGGGCTCCCCGACTGGTCGGAACGCGCAAGCATGGTGGAGGGTTCGGCGAAAGACGACGACGCCAGGGGCGCCGCTGCCGAACCTGAACCGACACCGCCCTATTTCGACCAGCCGGGGGTCCACCAGATCTACCGCGACTGGAACCGGGTCCTTTCGGAGTACCCGGGAGACCGCATGCTTGTGGCCGAGGCGTGGGTTGAGCCAATGGAACGGCTCTTCCACTATGTCCGCAGCGACGAGATGCAGCAGGCGTTCAACTTCGACTTCCTGCTGGCCGGGTGGGACGCCCAGCGCCTTACGGCAAGCATCAAGGAGTCGATCCACCAGGCCGGTGCCGTGAACGCGGGGAACACGTGGGTGCTCTCCAACCACGATACGGTGCGTCACACCAGCCGGTTCGGGCTCCAGAACCCGACGCTGTTCCCCAAGGGAATCAGCGCCGAGGACGAGCAGCCCGATGAGGCCCTCGGCCTTGCCCGGGGGCGGGCCGCGGCGCTGATCATGCTGGCGCTGCCGGGATCGGCCTACGTCTACCAGGGCGACGAGCTGGGCCTGCCCGAACACACGACGCTTCCTCACGACGTCAGGGAGGATCCAGCGTTCTTCCGGACCGCGGGCGCCGAGCGGGGACGCGACGGGTGCAGGGTGCCATTGCCGTGGAAGGCGGACGCTCCGGGGTTCGGCTTCGGCGACTACACCCCGGCCGCCGGCACCGCAGCGGCAACGCCCTGGCTTCCGCAGCCGGAGGGCTTCGCCGCGTATGCGGTTGACCGCCAGGTCGACGTGCCCGGGTCGACCTTCGAGCTGTACCGTGCGTTGCTGCAGGTGCGGAAGGACAACCTGCTCGGGGCCGGAACCGTTGAGTGGTCCGAGTTCCACGACCCTGCTGCGGGAGTGCTTTCCTTCCGGAACGGCGACATGCTGGTTCTTGCCAATCTCGGTGCGGTTCCGGTGCCGGTCCCCGAGGGCTACGTCGTCGCAGCAGCGAGCACGGGGCAGGCGGACATTGCGGACCTTCCACCCAACGCTTCGGTGTGGCTTCGTCCCGGGCGGTGAGTCCGGGCAGGGATTGATCCAGTAGTCCTAGTCCACGCGGTCGGCCCGCTTGAAGCGCGCACGGGCGCCGGTGCTGATGCTGATCAGCACCGGCGTGCGGCGTCCCAGAACGAGGTCGAGGGCCGCTACGAGCCTCGAGACATCGTCGGCAACCTTGTAGGGGGCAACACCTTTCCGTGGGAACACCCTCACCCACAGGGCGGGGCTGCCCCGGAACTGCCAGGTCGACACCGACGCGTTCGCCAGCTCCCCCCGCTCAAGCAGTGCACCGCGCAGGGCCTGCTCGGCTGCCCCCGCGGTGATCGAGACGCTGCCCGGAACCCCGCCGTTCCCGCCCGCGGCGCCGTCGTTGTCTTTGACGAAAATTCCGGTCCGGCCCCGGCCTTGGGCCGTAATCCACGCAACCATCAGGACGGCCGCGAGGAGGAAGCCTGCGGCGAGGGCAAGCCACATCCAGCTTCCCCGCTGGTCGGCAGCGGGGGTGCGCTGCAGCGCCGTCTCTATCCCTTCGCCTGCCGCGGCCGCCACCGAACGCCAGGCCCGGGCTGCGGACGGTGATACAGCGATGGCTGCGCCAAGCCCGCCGGCGGCCATCAGCAGCAGACCGAACAGGCCGAGAAGCAGCCGGTTCAGCGCGCGCGGAGTCGAATTCACTGGCCCACCACCCCCGTCGGGGCGATCAACACATCGACCTTTGGAACGGACTTTCCCAGGGTGAGCCGCAATTCGTCCTCGACCGCTGCCCTGACGCCCTCGGCGGCGACGGGTATCCCGGAGGTGGGGCGTACCTGCACCTCGACCGAGCGCCGCCCCACTGTGACGAGAACCTGTTCGGGGCCCACCCCCGCAACCCGGCGGGCCCGGCGGGCCAGGGACGACGCAAGGACTTCCGCATCCACAACGACGGCTGCGCGGTCGTTCGGCAGTGAATACCGCGCCCTGCGTCCGGGCAGCACCGCTGCGAGGAACAGCCCGAGGCCCACGAGGAAGAGTACGAGGCTCCCCGAGACCAGTGAGACGGCGGGAACTCCGGCGGGCAGTCCCCCAAGCCACGCGGCAACCCGTTCCAGGTCGGCCAGAAGGGGTTCTTCGTCGAGCACCTTGAGCAGTGCCTCGAGGAGCAGCACAACAGAGCCCGCTCCGACGATTGATCCGGTGATGATCGCTGGCACCGCGCGGGAGGAATGCAGCTCACGCCTGAGGGCATGCGCCGTCAGGTTTTCAAGGTCGCCGCCCACCCCCGGGGCCCGCCGTCGCGTTGTTTCGTCGCCTGCCGCGCCGCGCTCCATTGCTTGCCTTGTCATCGAACCCTTGCACCTTCGGCCACGGTGACGCCGGTGACCCGGATGTCGACCCTGCTGAGCCGTGCGCCGCTCAGCGCTGCAACAGCGTTGAGGATCGTTTGTTTTGCCCCGGCGGCGCGGTCCAGGACCGGCCCGCCGAACTGGTCGAGGACGGCGGCATCGTCAGCCACCCTCGCGAGGGCGGGGATGGGCAGCGGGAGGGCAAGATGCAGCGCGAGGAGGCCCTCATCGTCGGAGAAGTCGGCGCGGACCGAGGCCGGGGAGATGCCGAAAGCCTCGGCAGCGGCGGCGCGGGCGGTGCTTATCAGCGCCTGGGTGCTGATCCTGTTGTGACCGTTGAAGTGAGGGCCGCCGGGCGCGGCCGCGGAGTGGACGGCGGTGCTCACGAGGATGATCGGCGGCCGGCGAGGGCGTCGCGGAGTCCGCGCACGTCGAGCTTGCCCTCAGCGGTCCGCCCCAGAATGGCGCCGACGCCCATGAGCAGGGCTGTCAGCAGGAATCCCCAGAAGCCGAAACTGAGCGCGGCGAACGCAAGGACCGCCCCAGCCGCCATGCCTGTCACAGTGGGTGTCATTACGCTGCCCTTCATCGTTCAGGTCGGTGGGCCTTCGCCCCGCTGCGGTCAACGCCGCGGGTTTCGCTCAATTCTGGAACGTGGACATCACTTATCTCAACATTGACCTCAATGACCTCAAGGCCAACGAGTTCGCTCACCGCTTGGTAGACAGCCGCCCGGACGGCGTCGGCGAGCCGGTTCAAGGGGTAGCCGTACTGGGCGATGAGGCTCACGTCGACCGCCACCTGGGTCTGGCCGATCTCCACCCGCACCCCCTGCACGGCGTCGCTGGCGCCCACGGCTTCGCGCAGCGCCCCGAGGCCCCTGCCGGTGGCTGCTCCGAGTGCAAAGACCCCGGGAACCGCGCGTGCGGCCACCGCGGCGATCTTAACCGCGGCAGCATCGGCAATGACGGTGCGGCCGGTTGCTGGGCCGGGCGGGAGCGGTGCCAGGGGGGAATCGGCACCGTACCGGGGAGTGTCGTCCATTCGCGCCATACCTTTCGTCAGTGCCAGCCTATGCCCAAGGTACCCCGGCAATGGTGTGCTTAAACGAAGAAACCCCGGGAATTCCAAAGGGAAATCCGCGGGGTGTTCAGGTGTGGCTCCGACCGGCGTCGATCCGGTGACCTTTCGATTTTCAGTCGAACGCTCTACCAACTGAGCTACAGAGCCGCGCAACCATCTTTCGATGATCACCGTATCCAGTCGGACGCGGGTTACCACGCCGCCTGAGCGACCCTGACGGGACTTGAACCCGCGACCTCCGCCGTGACAGGGCGGCGCGCTAACCAACTGCGCTACAGGGCCTTGCGATCTTGCACTTTCCAATTTCACAAGAGTTTCATCCTACCAGCATCTCTGCCGCAGTTTGAACCGCCGCTGCGCGGCGCCTCTTGCGTACCCCCAACGGGATTCGAACCCGTGCCGCCGCCGTGAAAGGGCGGTGTCCTAGGCCGCTAGACGATGGGGGCCTTGACCACACGGGATGAAATCACCCTCCCGGACGCCTTGCTTTTCCGGGGAAGTTTTCCCTGCCGTGGACCTATAAAACTATAGGACCAAGTTCTCGAATATCCAAAATGGGTTTCCTGACCGCGTCCTCCGGCGCATGGACCAGGGGCGGGCGGTTATACAGTCGAAGGGTGCCCATCGACATGAGTCTTGCGGATTTTGAAGCCGCCGTGGACGACGCGATCGACTCGATCCCCGAAGACCTCGCCCGCGCCATGAACAACGTCGCCATTTTCGTTGTCGAAGAACACGAGCCCGGCCCCGGAGAGGACCCGGACCCCGACCTGCTTGGCCTCTACGAGGGAACGCCCCTTACTGAGCGGGATTCCTGGTGGGCCGCCGGGTCGCTGCCGGACCGGATCAGCATCTTCCGCCAACCGTTGATGCGGCTCTGCTCAACGCGCGAGGAGCTGGTTGAGGAAATCCTTGTCACCGTTATCCACGAGGTGGCGCATCACTTTGGGATCGACGACGACCGACTCCATGAACTGGGCTGGGGTTAGCAGATACAGCGCCGACGACGTCGGATTGAAGTTCGGCCCGCTCAGACAGCGGTGAACGTCAACAGGATGCCGGCCACAGTGAGGACCAGCCCGGCAAGAGCGGCGAACCGCGCCCCCCGGTGGGGCCGGCGGGACGTCCACTGCTCGGGCTTCCGCGCCCGGTAGTAGATGGCGCACTCATCTCCCGGTGCGCAGCCGTCGTGGACGCCCGCCGCCAGGGCCCTCTCGCGAAGTTCATACCGTGTGTCATGCCACCGCAGCACCCTTATGCCCGCCTCAAGCGAATGGACCGCCTGCGTCCTCACCCAC
This sequence comes from Arthrobacter sp. TJ-254, assembly GCF_058269175.1. NCBI lineage: Bacteria > Bacillati > Actinomycetota > Actinomycetes > Micrococcales > Micrococcaceae > Arthrobacter > Arthrobacter sp. TJ-254. Next base: position 235,513 of record NZ_JBZCNF010000004.1, read on the forward strand.
GAGCCCTCGATGCAACGCAGCACCAGCGCTGCGACAAGCAGCGCGATGCCGGCTGCGGTGAGGCCCGTGGTGAGCAGTTCCACTGCCACGAGCATTGCGGAATCCGCATTGTCGAGGGCACCGTTTCGATTCGGGATCCGAGTACCTCCTGGATTGTGGCGGTGTCGCCTACGTGGCTAAAGCATAGGTCGGGAACCCTGTGGCTCGCCCGTCCGGGAAGCGGGTGGGCATGTCAAGGGAACGGGCGAGGGAAAAAGCATTAACTTTTGCCTTCCGATCCTGTTTTACTGAAAACGGTCCTCAGGCTTGTTTAGCAGCGGGCAGGCTTCACGGCCGGGCGGGATTGCAGGGCATGTAGAGGATGCCCTGCAATCCTGCTGAGCCGCATCCGCCGTGCGCTAAGCGGCAGCAAGGATCCGCGGATTCCGCCAGGTCCTGCAGCCGGTTCCGCGGAGTTGAGTCCAGTTCAGCGCCGCTCAGTTCGGTGTTGGGATCATCGGCCCGAATTCGCTCCGGTTCAGCAGGCGGGGGTCTTCGCTGTCCGGCACCACCATCACCGGCCCCTTGGCGTGATGAAGCACCCCTTGGCTTGTGGAGCCCATGAGCATCCCGGCGAATCCGCCCCGCCCGCGCGTTCCCACAACCAGCAGTTCCGCTGTGCGTGAGGCCTCGATCAGCACCTCGGCCGGCGGTCCGTCGAGCAGTTCCACGGTGATGGTCAGCGACGGGAAGTGGCTCTGCAGCCAGTCCCGCCCGGCACCAAGCTGGGCTGTGATGTCGGAGCGGACGGCGTCGCGGTCAAGCGGAGCCGGAACCCACGCAAGGGAGCCGTTGAAGGGCGGAATCGAACAGATCACCCGGAGCGGAATACCCCGGGAGAGGGCCTCCTCGGCAGCTGCAAGGGAGGCCCGCCGGGCCTGCTCCGAACCATCCACCCCGACAACCACGACCTTCTCAATGCCCGCGGCCGGAGGCCCGGGCACCGTCCTGCCCCTGTGCTCGAGGAGGTGGTCCTGGCCGAACCGGGGGGCGCAGGAGAGCGGAACGACGACGGTGGGGCACTGCGCGTGGGCCGGAAGGGCGCTGCTCACCGAGCCCAGCAGCCTTCCGACGAAGCCGCCCCTGCCCCGGGAGCCGACCACGACGAGCTCCGCTTCGGCCGAAAGGTCGAGCAGCACCCCGGCGGCGTCGCCCGTCTCGATCCGGGGAACAATCTCGATGTCATAGCCCTCGATGTGCCTCAGCGACTCGTCCAGGGCGCCACGCGCACCTTCACGGATCACCGAGTCATCGACGGTCGCATATCCGGCGTCCATGCTCGACGCCGCGAAAACCGGGACGCTGTAGGCGGTGACCACGTAAAGGGGGACCCGGCGCCGTTCGGCTTCCTGGGCGGCCCAGCTAAGGGCGCAGATGCTCTGGGGCGACCCGTCAACACCGGCCACAATGCCGTGTCGTGCCGGGTCCCGAGCCGCGTCGGCCCCGTGCGAAGCGTCCATGATTTTCCTCCCCGCCACAAGCAGCTGCCCGGCCGCCGCTCCTTTGTCAACTAGTTGTAGCCTAACCCCCGAGCCCGGTCTATCCACGGTCCAAAAAGTTATATAAGCTTCGTGCAATCGATATGGGGGATTCCTGCCGCCTGGGGGCGGCAGCCCCGGACGTGACTCTCGGTTGACCCGTTCGCAACCGAGACACCGTACAGCCCGGAAGAGGCGCCGGGCTGTACGGTAACAACCCTTCTTCCTGGAGGTCTCAACAGTGAAATGTCTCCCGCCGGTCCCGGCTCGCGCCGCGCTTGGATCCCCTCTGGCGGAGGTGACAACCACAGTGATCATCGGTTCGGGACTGCCGGGGCTCGCCGTGGCGAGCGAACTCAGCCGCCGCGGGATCGAATCCATCACCGTCGAAGGGCTTGAATGCCTCGATTCGGGCGCCTTCCACGCCGTGACGGGCGACTCGATGTCCCTTTCGGAGCGCTCGGAGCTGCTCCGCCTGCTGCGGGGATACGCCGCCAGCCATCACCTCGACGTGCGTCCGACCTTCGCCGAGGACCTGAGCATCATCGGTTACTCGGAGCTTCTTCCAACGCCCGTCTGCGGCTCGAAGAAATGGGCGGTGCAGACAGCGAACGGCGTGCTGCTGGCGGATCACGTGGTGCTGACGAAGTACCCGCAGAACCGGCTCCGGCGGTTCCTCCGGTCGATGGGCATCGCGATCGGCAAGGACTTCCGGGCGGCGCTGCGCGCCATCGGACTGCACCTGGTGGGCGTCGGCGAACTCCTGACCCCAACCACCCGCGAAATCGTCCGACAGGCCAAACTCGTCGGCGACGCAATCAGCGCCGAGGCACGCGGGAGCGCGATCGCCCCCAACCGCCCAGCGCTGGCCGCCCTTCACGCCTGACTCCGTTGCCGGAGGCGCCCCGGCCTACTTCTTGGTCGAGCCCAGCTTCCTGCGGGCGGTGAGGGCCAGCGCCACAGCCAGCGCGAGCAACACGGCGATCATCACCGCAATACTCCAGGGGAAGCCCCCGACGCCGGCCGCCTGCTCCTGCTCCCCGCCGGCGTCCGGAGTGTCGATAGGGACGGCGGTTCCAGCCGCGTCGGGGACGGCACCGGTGCCTGCGGCTTCGGCCGTGAATCCGAACGTTCCCTCGATCGGGTGCGAATCGGAGGAGACAACCCTCCAGTTCACCGTGTATTTCCCGGCAGGCGCTCCGGCACGAAGCGCCTGCACCGCTTTCGTGTCGGTGATCTGAACCGGACCCTCCGCCCAGTCGGTGCCGGATCCGTCAAGGACCTGTACCTGGGCACCGATGCCCGAGGGAACGCTCGAGAAGTTCAGCTCAAGGGTTTCGGGAAGCGACTCGACGGTGGCGCCGGCCTCGGGGCTGCTCGAGGCAAGCTCATCGTGGGCCAGGGCCGGTGCCGCTCCGAGGGAGAGCAGCAGGGCAAGGGCAAGCGCCAGGACCGTTGCCCTGCCCGTTCCCGCACGCAAGGGTGCTCGGTTCGCGGAGGTGGACACGGTGCGGCGCGGCGGAAGAGAAAGCATGATTTCAGCCTACGCTCCGTTTGCAGCGTCGCGGGCAGCGTCAGCGGCGCCGCTTCCCTGTAGGATTTCCGGCATAACACCTCCTTCTTTCCCTAGGAATGATCATGCTCAAAACGGGATCCGCACTGGACCGCTATTTCGACGTCACCTCACGCGGTTCGACCTATTCGCGGGAGATTCGTGGAGGAGTAGCCACATTCTTCGCGATGAGCTACATCGTTGTCCTCAATCCGCTGATCCTCGCCGGAGCCGACGCGACGGGCAGTGAACTCGGGTTCGAACGCGTCGCGGCCGTGACGGCACTGGTTGCGGGCATCCTGACAATCCTCATGGGCGCCTGGGCGCGGTACCCGTTTGCCCTTGCAACAGGGCTCGGCGTCAACGCCTTCGTCGCAATCACCGTTGCGACGAACCCCGGCCTCACCTGGCCCGACATCATGGGGCTGGTCATGCTGGCCGGGCTCACGATGCTGGTGCTGGTGCTCACCGGCTTCAGGACCGCGGTTTTCAACGCGGTTCCCGAAAGCCTCAAGACCGCAATCGTTGTGGGAATCGGCCTCTTCATCGCCCTCATCGGGCTGGTCAATGCCGGCTTTGTCCGCCGGGTCCCCGATGAGGCACAGACAACCGTTCCCGTCGGGCTCGGCTTCCAGGGCGTGCTCCTTGGCTGGCCGACTGTCGTCTTCCTCTTCGGCCTCGTGCTGACCATCGCCCTCGTGGTGCGGCGGGTGCGCGGCGGCATCCTCATCGGGGTCCTCGCTGCGACCGCCCTCGCGGTCATCATCGAAGCCGTTGCCAATGTGGGCCCCAGTGTCGCTCCCGGACAGGAGCCGAACCCCCAGGGCTGGTCCCTCGTGGTTCCCGAGCTTCCCTCCGGGGCGTGGGTCGGCCTTCCGGACCTCAGCCTGATCGGCAACGTGAGCATCTTCGGCGCGTTCGGACGGCTCGGAGCAACAGCGGCGCTCCTGCTGACCTTCACCATCCTGCTGAGCATCTTCTTCGACGCGATGGGCACAATGGTCGGCCTCGCCAACGAGGCCAAGCTGGTCGATGAGCGGGGAAACATCCCCGGGGTCGACCGCGTGCTCATCGTCGATGCCCTCGGCGCCGTCGCCGGCGGTGCCGGATCGGTTTCCTCAAACCAGATCTACGTCGAATCCGGGGCGGGCATCGGGGAAGGTGCACGCACCGGTATCGCCAACGTGGTCACCGGCGCCCTGTTCCTGCTCGCGATGTTCTTCACGCCGCTGATCAGCCTCGTGCCCTTCGAGGCCGTTGCCCCGGCCCTCGTGGTTGTGGGCTTCATGATGGTGGCGCAGGTCGGCCGCATCGACTGGCAGGACTGGGGCATCGCGATTCCGGCGTTCCTCACCTTCACGCTCATGCCCTTCACCTACTCGATCGCCAACGGGCTCGGGGCCGGATTCATCGCGTTCGTGCTGACCCGGACCATCCAGGGCCGTGCACGGGAGGTCCACCCGCTGATGTGGGCAGTGGCCGGCGCGTTCGTGATCTTCTTCGGCATCGGCCCGATCGAGCAGCTGCTGGGAGTCTGAGCCGGCCCGGCCGCTGGCCGGCGGTCAGTCGGACAGGATCTGGGCTCCGGCCGCGAACTTCCGCACCTGCGCGTCCGGCCAGAGGTGGGCGGGCACTCCTCCGCCGAGCAGTTCACGGGCAAGCCCCGGATCCTCGCCCAGCGGAGCATCGCTTCCGGCGATGATGACGTTGCCGTACCTTCGCCCCTTGAGCATTGCGGGGTCGGCGATGACTGCGGTGTGGCTGAACACCGCCGCAATCGTTGCCGCTTCCCGGCGGGCCATGCGCAGGTCCGGCCCATCGCCGCAGTTGACAAGGTAGACGCCGTCGGCCGCGAGCACGGTTTTGGCCTCCTTTGTGAATTCGGTGGTGGTCAGCGCCTCCGGCGTCCTGCTTCCGGCGAAGACGTCGCGGATGATCAGGTCGCGGCTCGACTCGGAGAGCGACCGGGTGACCTCCCGGGCCTCGCCCACCCGGATCCGCAGCAGCGGGGCGCGCGGCAGGTCGAACCATTCCCGCACCAGCTCCGCGAGGCGTCCGTCGAGCTCAACAACCACCTGGCGCGCCTGGGGATACGCTGCCGCGAAATACCGGGCCAGGGAGCACGCGCCGCCGCCAAGGTGCAGCACCCGCAGCCTCGCCTGCGCGTCCCAGCGCGAGTTCACCAGCGAGGCGATCCACCGCATGTATTCGAAGTCGAGGCGCAGCGGATCGTCGAGATCGATGTGCGAGCTTGGCACACCGTTGACGCGCAGCACCCAGCTGTTGGGGCTGTAGGGATCGGGCTCAAGTTCGCAGGTGCCGGTGTCGATTGGAAATTCGCCGGAGACCGGACGCGGGCGGGGCTGTCGCGCCATCAGCCCTGGCTCATCGAGGGCCGCCGTTGGCGGCACTTGCCGGAAGCGCCCGCAGGCGGGCTGGTTGCTGCATCCCCCAATGCTATCCGCGCCGGCGGGCCCGCTCAGACGCGGTGCATCCGGAACATCGGCCGGTGGTGCCAGCTCGGTCCGCACAGGGCGGTGGTTCCGTCCGGCGTGAAACCGTTTCGGGAGTAGAAGCGCTCGGCCCGGGGATTGCCGTTGAGGATCCACAGGTAGGCCGGCCGGTCCCCTGCCGCCACGTCGAGCAGCCTCTGCCCGAGCCCGGTGCCGTGGGTCCGTTCGAGGGTGTAGAGCCGGTGGAGTTCAAAATCGGGGCGGTCGGGATCCCTCCCGGTGCCGGAAGTCACGATCCCGACGGCGCCGCCGGCGTCGTCGTAGGCGATCCAGCTCCCCACCTCGCCCGCGGATCCGTCAGCGGCGGCGGCCAGAAGGCTCCGGCGCCGGGCGACGAGGTCGGGGAGCTGGGCGTCGTAGTGGTCGTGGAACGCACGCGGCAGGAGCTCCGCATAGGTTTCGTGGAGGGCCTGGACATGCGTCCGGGTATAGGTTTCGGCGTCATCGACGCCGGCACGGCGAATCTCGAAAATCACCGCTCAAGCATAGGCGGCCCGGTTCTTCCAGGAGGCACGGTTTCTCCCAACAGACGCCGGGTCTTCAAAGCGGACCTGGGCCTTCGCCCTGAAACCCGCAGCCTTCAGGAGTGGCCTTCGAACTCCTGCAGTTCCCCCAGCGCCTTCTCGAGCCGTTCCACCTTGCCGGTGAGCTCGCCGGTGCGTCCGGGCCGGATGTCGGCCTTGAGCACCAGCGAGACGCGGCTGCCGTATCTTCCCGCCGCTTCGGTTGCGTGCTTGATCACCTGCATCACCTCGTCCCATTCACCCTCGAGCGTGGTGAACATCGCATCGGTGGAGTTCGGCAGCCCCGATTCCCGCACCACGGCCACAGCAGCGGCAACGGCGTCGTGCACCGACCCTTCGGGGTCGGCCTCGGAATGCGGCGAGGATCCGGAAGGGGCAACGGAGAAGGCTACAAGCATTCCCACAGTCTTGCAGAAAGCGCCGGAATAGTCGCCGCCCATTGTGCGGCTGTGGCCTGCGTTATGGTCAGTGGCGCGCGTGCCTGACAGGATGGGGCAATGACCCGCGGAATATACGTCAGCGCAATGACCCCCGGCTCCGGCAAATCCCTAATTTCCCTGGGGCTTGCCGACATGCTCCACCGGCACGCGGACAGGGTGGGATTTTTCCGCCCCATCGTCGAAGGCCCCGACCCGGCAGCCGACCCCATGGTGCAGCTGCTGCAGCGCGTCTTCGACCTTCCACCCGAGCGCTCCCGCGGCGGGTTGACCCGCGCCGAGGCACGGGCGCTGATCGTGTCGGGGAACCGCGAGGAGATCGACACCCGGTGCGTAGCGATCTACAGCGAGATCGCCAGCCAGTGCGACGTCGTGATCGTCGAAGGCACCGATCTCGGCGGGCACGACGCAGCCGTCGAATTCGACCTCAACGCCCGGCTGGCGAACAACCTCGGGGCGATGGTCCTCGCCGTTGTCAGCGCCAAGGAAATGTCGGTCGACGAAGCGGCTGACGCCGTCGACGTCGCCCGGAGGGAACTCGACGAGGCGAAGGTCTCGCTGCTCGCGATGATGGTCAACCGCGCCCCCGATGACGCCGTTGAGGAAATCCGGTCACAGGTCCGTCCCGGGCGCTCCGGCCGGCCCGTCTACGTGATTCCCGAACTCGCCGAAATCTCCCGGCCGACGATTTCCGAGGTGGCCGCCGAACTCGGGGCACGGCAGATCGCGGGAAGCACGACCCTCGAACGCGACGTGAACTCCGTCCGGGTGGCGGCGATGAACGTCGGCAACTTCCTCCACCTGCTCACCGACGGTGCCCTCGTGATCGTCCCGGGCGACCGCGCGGACGTGCTCACCGCAACCCTCGCTTCGTCCTTCTCCCCCGAGTTCCCGGTGCCCTCCGGGCTGATCCTCACCGGCGGCCTCGCCCCCGACCCGCATCTGCTCCCGCTGCTCGCCCAGGCGCCGTTTCCCGTTTTCGCTGTCGATGATGACACCTACACCGCCGCCCAGCGCGTTGGCGGGGTGCGCGGGGAAATCGCAACCGGGCTGCGCCGCAAGTCAGCGGCCGCCCTCGGCGCCTGGTCGCGCCAGGTGGACGAGCAGGAACTCCTCGAACGCCTCGAGCTGCCCCGTGCCGTTTCAATGACCCCCCTGCGGTTCCTCCATGAACTGATCCAGCGGGCCCGATCCCAGCGCCGGCACATCGTCCTTCCCGAGGGCACCGACGTGCGGATCCTCAAGGCGGCCGAGATCCTCCACCGCCGCGACGTCTGTGACCTGACCATCCTCGGCCCTGAGGCGAAGGTCCGGGAACTGGCCGCCGGCCAGGGCGTCGATCTGACCGGCATCACGTTGGTCGACCCCGAAACCTCAAGCCTGCGCGAGGAATTCGCCGCCGAGTACACACGGCTCAGAGCCCACAAGGGCGTCTCGATCGAAGCGGCCCGCGAACGCATGCTCGAAGGTGCATACTTCGGGACGATGATGGTGCAGCTCGGCCGTGTCGACGGCATGGTTTCCGGTGCCGCCCACACCACGGCCAACACCATCCGCCCCGCCCTCGAGTTCGTCAAGACAAAGGACGGCGCCAAGATCGTCTCATCGGTTTTCCTGATGCTCCTCCGCGACCGCGTGCTGGTCTACGGCGACTGCGCCGTCAACCCCGAGCCGAACGAGGAGCAGCTGGCCGATATCGCCCTGGCCTCGGCCGACACGGCAGCCCAGTTCGGGGTGGAGCCGCGGGTGGCGATGCTTTCCTACTCGACCGGGGAGTCCGGGTACGGCGGGGCCGTTGATGAGGTCCGCCACGCAACGGAGCTGGTGCGCAAGCTCCGGCCCGACCTGCCCGTCGAGGGTCCAATCCAGTACGACGCCGCCGTCGACGCCTCGGTTGCCGCGTCGAAGCTTCCCGGGTCGTCGGTCGCGGGCCAGGCCACGGTCTTCATCTTCCCGGACCTGAACACCGGCAACAACACCTACAAGGCCGTGCAGCAGTCGGCCGGAGCCGTTGCGGTCGGGCCCGTGCTCCAGGGCCTGCGCAAACCCGTCAACGACCTCTCCCGGGGCTGCACGGTCGAAGACATCGTCAACACCGTCGCCATCACGGCGGTGCAGGCCCAGCAGGAACCCGCGGCGCCGGCTCCGGCCGTGGCAGCAGGGTCCCCCGCACTCTCCCCAGGAAAGCAGTAAGCATGATCGTCCTCGTCATCAACTCCGGCTCGTCGTCCTTGAAGTACCAGGTGCGTGAGGGAAATGAAGTGCTCGCCCAGGGATCGATCGAAAGCATCGGCGAGGAATGGGTACCGGACCACGCCGCGGCGATCGAACATTTCGACACGGAGCTGGCGGTGATCCTGCAGGGAAAGACAATCGACGCCGTGGGCCACCGGGTTGTTCACGGAGGCGAGCGCTTCGGCGAGCCGGTGCTCATTACCCCGGAGATCATCCGCGCCATCGAGCGCCTGAATCCACTGGCTCCGCTGCACAACCCCGCCAACGTGCTGGGCATCCGGGCGGTTGCCGAGAAGTGGCCGGACATGCCCCAGGTTGCGGTTTTCGACACCGCGTTCCACCGGACGCTGCCCGAGCGTGCCTGGCGGTATGCAGTGCCCGATGAGCTTTACACCAAGTACGGGATCCGCCGGTACGGCTTCCACGGAACCTCGCATGACTACGTCGCGGGCAGGTCCGCCGAGTTCCTTGGAATGCCGCGCGATGAATTCAACGCGGTGATCGCCCACCTCGGCAACGGCGCGTCGGTGACGGCCGTGCGCGGCGGCAGGAGCATCGACACCTCGATGGGTTTCACTCCGCTTGAGGGCCTGGTGATGGGAACCCGCTCCGGCGACATCGATCCGTCGATCCTGTTCTTCCTCGCCCGGGAGGGCTATTCGCCCGAGGACCTCGACAACCTCCTGAACCGCGAGTCCGGCCTGCGCGGCCTCGCCGGCACTAACGACATGCGCTCAGTGGAGAAGGCCGCCGAAGCCGGCGACAAGTGGGCGGAGCTGGCCCTCGACATTGCCGCCTACCGGCTCGCGAAGTACATCGGCGGATACCACGTCGCGGTGGGCGGGGCCCGCGCCCTGGTGTTCACCGCGGGCATCGGCGAGAATTCGCCATCCTTCCGTTCCCGCGTGGCAGGCCAGCTCACGGCGCTTGGCGTCGAACTCGACGCCGGGCTCAACGAGTCGCGCGGCCGGGAGGCACGGCTGATCAGCACCGCCGCATCGGCCGTCCCCGTGCTCGTCGTGCCAACCGATGAGGAAGCGGCGATCGCCGAGGCTACAGCGGCCGTCGTCGGCGCGGCCGCCGGCGCCCAGGGCAGCTGACCGCCGCACCGACACGACACCCGGCCGGGCCGCCGGAAAGGTCAGGGAAGGCCCGCGAGACGCGCGCCGGCAGCGGCGAGCGCACCGACTGCCACAACGACAAGGAACGGCGCCCGCAGCACCAGGGCGAGCGCGGCCGCGGCCAGTGCCGCGACGCGGGCGTCGAAGGCAAGCGTATTCCCCGCCGCGAAGGTGTTGACCGCCGTGAGGGAGGCAAGGAGCCCGATCGTCAGGGCGCCCGCGGTGTGAAGCATCCGCGGGTTTTCGAGCAGCCGCGCGGGCACGAGGTACCCGGCGAGCTTGGTGGCGACGGAGATGAACGACGCAAGCAGGATCCAGAGCCAGACGTTCACCGGCTGCCTCCCGCCGGCGGACGGGGATGGGCCTTCACCGCAGGAAAGCGGAACCTGTGCCCCGCCCAGCCGATGGCGCCCGCGACGACCGCTGCCACGAGAATCGGAACGCCGGGCGGAGCGAACGGCACGGCGATCACCGTCACCACGGCACACACGACAGCGATGGCCATCGGTTCCCTTGACTTCAGCCGCGGCCACAGCAGGCCAAGGAACGCGGCGACGGCGGCGCCGTCGAGGCCCCACCGGCGGGGATCGCCCACTGCCGCGCCCAGGAGGGCCCCGACGATGGTAAAGAGATTCCACAAAACGAAAACCCCGATACCGGCCACCCAGAAACCCCGGCGCTGTTCGAGGGCGTCGGTCTGGCCGACGGCCGTTGCAACGGACTCGTCGATCGTCAGATGCGCTGCCGCGATCTTCCGCAGCCCCCGCGGGCGCAGCAGCAGGTTCAACTGCATTCCGTAGACGCCGTTGCGGATGCCAAGGAGGGCCGAGGCGGACATAGCTGAAAACCCGCTGCCTCCCCCGGCGATGACCCCCACGAATGCGAACTGGGACCCCCCGCTGAACAGGAGCAGGCTCAGGGCGGCCGTCTGCAGCAGGTCCAGCCCCGCTGCGACGGCGAGCGCGCCGAAGGATATGCCGTAGAGCCCGGTGGCCAGTGCAACGGACAAGCCCACGCGTACGGAGGGGAACTGCAGGAATCTCACCAACTCAGGGTAGAACGCCGGTGGGGGCCCGCAGTACCCGGCTTTCCAAATCGGCCGCTGCCGGGAATAGTGGGGATTGACAGCCTACTTACTAACTGAGGAGTGATCATGAAGGCAGTGACATGGCAGGGGCGGCGTTCGGTCAGCGTTGAGGAAGTTCCCGACCCGGTGATCCAGGACGCCACCGACGCAATCGTCCGGATCACCTCAACGGCGATCTGCGGCTCCGATCTTCACCTCTACGAGGTCCTTGGACCCTACATGCACAAGGGCGACGTCCTCGGCCATGAGCCGATGGGCATCGTTGAGGAAGTAGGCAGCGCGGTGACGAACCTGTCGCCCGGGGACCGGGTGGTTATCCCGTTCAACATCTCCTGCGGCACCTGCTTCATGTGTGTCCGGGGCCTGCAGTCGCAGTGCGAGACAACCCAGGTGCGGGAAAAGGGGATGGGGGCGAGCCTCTTCGGCTTTTCGGAACTCTATGGTTCCGTCCCCGGAGGGCAGGCGCAGTTCCTCCGGGTGCCGCACGCCGACTATGGTCCCGTGAAGGTCGGCACCGCGCTTCCCGACGAACGCTACCTCTACCTCTCCGACATCCTCCCCACCGCCTGGCAGGGGGTGAAGTACGCCGACGTTCCCGAGGGCGGAACGCTCGCGGTGTACGGGCTTGGCCCGGTGGGACAGTTCGCCGCCCGCATCGGCAGGCATCTTGGCCACCGCGTGATCGCCGTCGAGCCGGTGCCCGGGCGCCGTGCCATGGCCCAGCGTCACGGCATCGAAACCATCGACTATTCGAAGAACACCGGCGAGGAGCTGCGCAGCATGACGGGCGGGCGCGGCCCGGACGCGATCGTCGACGCGGTGGGCATGGAGGCCCACCACTCCCCCGTTGGCGCGTTCGCGCAGACCGCCGTGGGGCTTCTGCCCGATGCGCTCGCGCAGAAGGCGATGGAGACCGCCGGTGTCGACCGGCTCACAGTGCTCCACTCCGCCATCGACGCCGTGCGCCGCGGCGGAACCCTGTCCCTGAGCGGCGTGTACGGCGGAACCGCCAGCCCCATGCCCCTGCTGACGATGTTCGACAAGCAGATCCAGACGCGCATGGGCCAGTGCAACGTCAAGAACTGGATCGACGACCTGCTTCCGCTCGTCGAGGACCCGGCCGACCCGCTGGGCGTGACCGACCTGATGACCCATGAGGTGTCAATCGACGAGGCGCCGGCCGCCTACAAGAACTTCCAGAAGAAGCAGGACGGTGCGATCAAGGTTGTCCTGAAGCCCTGGTAAGCACGGCCGGCATCTGGTCCTGCCCGGCGCCGTCGACCTCGGCGACGGCGCCGGCCGCGTTGACGGCGTCGGCGGCGCGCACCAGCGCCAGGTGGGAAAAGGCCTGCGGGTAGTTGCCTGCCATGCGCTTGCCGTCGGGATCATATTCCTCAGCGAGCAGGCCGAGGTCGTTCGCATAGCCAAGCAGCTGGTCCATGAGGGCCCGCGCGTCGGAGCGCCGCCCGCAGCGGGCATACTGCTCCACCAGCCAGAAGGAGCAGGCGAGGAAGGGGTGTTCGCCTGGCTCGAGCCCGTCAACAGCCACCTCCGTGCGGTAGCGGAGCAGCAGTCCGTGGTCATCGACAAGGTCCTTCTCCATCACCGCCAGGGTGCCGAGCATGCGCGGATCGTCATAGGCGATGAAACCCACCTGCGGCAGTTGGAGCAGCGAGGCGTCGAGCTCGGTGCCGCCGTAGTACTGGGTGAAGGTGTTGCGTTCGGCGTCGAACCCGTTCTCGAGGATTTCGGCGCGCAGCTCGTCACGCAGGGCGGTCCAGTGCTCGACCGGCCCGTCGAGCCCATGGTCGCGCACGGCACGCACCCCGCAGTCGAATGCCGCCCACATCATCACCCGCGAATGCGTGAAGTGCTTGAGCTCCCCGCGCATTTCCCAGATCCCGCTGTCCTTGTCGTGCATGTGGTTTTCGGCGAACCCGAGCAGCGAGCGCTGCAGCGGCCAGGAGAAGTGATCCTCGGTGACGCCGTGCCCGCGCAGTTGCTCGAGGGCCACCATCACTTCACCCACGACGTCGGCCTGGTACTGGTTCACCGCTCCGTTGCCGATCCGGACCGGAACCGAATCCGCGTATCCCGGCAGGTGTTCGAGGATCGTTTCGGGAAGTTTGCGCTCCCCCGCGACCCCGTACATGATCTGGAAGTCCTCCGGGTCTCCTGCGACCGCCCGCAGCAGCCAGTTCCGCCACTCCAGCGCCTCGCCCTGATACCCGTGCGTCATCATCGCCTCAAGGGTCAGCGCTGCGTCGCGGAGCCAGCAGAAGCGGTAGTCCCAGTTCCGCTCCCCGCCGAAGCTCTCCGGAAGCGAGGTGGTGGGTGCCGCGACGATTCCGCCGGTGTCTTCATGGGTCAGGGCGCGCAGCACCAGCAGCGAACGCTTGACCATTGCGTCGTATTCGCCCTGGGGCTCGTAGTTCGCCGCCCACGCCTGCCAGTAGGCAATGGTGCTTTCGATGCAGGGCGCCGCCTCAAGTAGGCGCGGCGCACGGCGGTGCGAGGGGAACCATGCCAGTTCGATGTCGCGGATCTCACCGGCGCCGACAGTGAAGGTGCCTTGGTGCTTATGCCCGCTGGCGCGCAGGGTGTTCCCGCGGTGCATCATCGCGTCGGGGCCGGCGATGGCCAGCAGCATCGGCCCGTCGTCGTCGTGCGCCTTGCTCATCCACGGAACGATCTCGCCGTATCCGAAGCGCACCTCCAGCTCCTCACGCATCTCAACGCTTCCGCTGATGCCTTCGACGCGGCGGACGATCGACGCCCTCCGGTCCTCGACGGGCATGAAGTCGGTGACGAGGACTTCACCGGTAGGCGTGCGCCACCGTGACTGCAGGACGAAGGTGGAGTCGATGTAACTGCGTTCCACGACGTCCGCGTCTTCCGCCGATGGGGCAAGCAGCCAGCGTCCGTGGTCTTCGTTTCCGAGAATTGCCGCGAATACCGAGGGGGAATCAAAACGGGGAAAGCACAGCCAGTCGACGCTTCCCTTACGGGAAATCAACGCCCCGGTGTGAAGGTCGGAGACCAGTGCGTAGTCCTCTATGGGGGTAGGCATGGTTTAACTCAATCACAATCCGCTGCCCCGAGTCGCGGATTCCTCAGCCGCATCCGAAAAGATGCGAATCATTTCTGCGGGATAGTCGGTTGTAATCTCCTGGACCCCCAGATCGGCGGCGAATTCGGCATCTTCGCGCGTATTGACCGTCCACACCCGGACCCGGATGCCGTCTGCAATCCACGCGCGCACCTGCTCCGGATGGTCCCGCATATAGGCGACGCCCGGGCCGGCGAGGCCCACCATGTGCGAATCGATCAGCGCCTCGCCCTCGTCAATGGCCCGGCGCATCAGGTTTATCACCGCCCCGGACATCACCGCCCCGAAGCTGAGCGCCTCCCGCACCTCCTCCGGCTCAATGTCGGCAACGAGCTGGCACAGCGCGTGGGGTGACGCCGTCTCTGCGAGGCGGTGCATCGAGTCGGGGTTGAAGCTCATGAAGCTGATGCTGACGTTCCCGAGGCGGGAGCTCTCAGGATCCCACCCTTCGTCGAGGAGGAACGCGAGCAGCTCCTCTTCGAGCCGCAGGCCGAAAGGGCTCGGATGCTTGAGCTCGATGGCAAGGGCGATCTCCCTGCCGGAGCGCCGCAGCAGCTCGAGGAGGTCGGAGAGCAGCAGGAACTGGTTTCGGACGCCACCGTACTCCGCCGGAACCGGAACACCCCGCCAGGAGGCGAAGTCAAGCTCGCGGAGCTCCGCCAGGGTGGAATCGGCCACGTCACCGCTTCCGCTCGAGGTGCGGTCGAGCGTCGAGTCGTGGATGCACACGAGCTGTAGGTCCCGGGTCAGGTGCACATCGCACTCGACGCCGTCGGCACCCTCGGCCAGCGCCTGGAGGAACGCGGCGCGCGTGTGCTCGGCGAACATCCCGCTCGCTCCGCGGTGGGCAAAAATCAAGGGACGCATGGGTTGCTCCTGCTGATCCGACGAAATAGACAAAACTACCGTCGCCCACGCTACGCGACGAGCCGCAACCTGGGGACGCATGGGGCGCGGCTCGATAGACTTCACTGTGTGAATGCATCGATGCTGGGCACTGACGAGCAGAGGGCTGCGGCGCTGCGGCGCATGAAGATCGTGGCAACGGGACTGCTGGTGCTGCTCGCCGTCATCTTCGTGACAGCGTTTGCGCTCCAGGATTCCTACCCGTGGCTCCAGTATGTGCGCGCGGCGGCGGAGGGTGGAATGGTGGGCGCGCTCGCCGACTGGTTCGCCGTGACCGCGCTGTTCAAGCACCCCATGGGCATCAAGATTCCGCACACCGCCATCATTCCGCGGAAGAAGGACCAGATCGGCGAGTCCCTCGGGCAGTTCGTTGAGGAAAACTTCCTGTCGGAGTCGGTCGTGCGGGCCAAGCTCGATTCGGCGGGCATCGCCCAGAAGGCCGGCGCCTGGCTGGCGCGCCCGGAAAGCGCCGACCGCGTGGCCGTGGAGGGGGCGGCCCTGATCCGCGGAGCGTTCACCGTCCTCAATGACGAGGCCGTGCAGTCGGTGATCGAGTCGATGGTCCGCCGCCACATCCTGGCACCGCCCTGGGGGCCTCCGGTGGGCCGCCTCGCCGAGCGCATTTTCCGCGAAGGCCACCACCACCGCCTTGTCGACCTGCTCGTCGACCGCGCCGCCGAGTGGGTCGACGCGAACTACGGCGTCGTCACGCGCGTCGTGGCGCAGCGCTCCCCCACCTGGGTGCCGCGCCTCGTCGACGGTGTGGTGGGGGACCGGGTGTACGCCGAGCTGGCGAAGTTCATTCGGGCCGTCCAGGACGATCCGGAGCACGAGGTGCGGATCGCGCTCGATAAGTACCTGAAGGATCTGGCACAGGACCTGCAGTACAGTCCGGACACCATCGCGAAGGCCGAGGAGATCAAGGCCCAGCTGCTCGATGACCCGCGGGTCAGGGACCTGACCGCCCGCACCTGGAGCACAATCAAGACGGCATTGCTCGAAGCGGTGAACAATCCGCAGAGCGAACTGACCACGAACTTCAAGGCCGCGGTCCGCGACTTCGGCATGCGCCTTTCAACCGACCCCGAGCTGGCGGGTAAGGTGAACCGGTGGATCTCCGACGGCGCCGCCTACGCCGTGCGCACCTACCGCAGCGAAATCGCGAGCGTCATTTCCGAAACCGTTGCGCGCTGGGACGCCGATGAAACCTCGCGGAAGATCGAACTGCAGGTCGGCAAGGACCTGCAGTTCATCCGGATCAACGGCACTGTTGTCGGCTCGCTCGCCGGCCTCGCGATCTTCGCCGCTGCCCACGCGGCCTTCGGCTAGCTCAGGGGGAACCGCTGGGGCCGGCCTCAGCCCCTTAGCCCTTGGGCTTCCCGCCCGCGGCTTCCGGGGCGGAGGCGTCAAGCACGTTTGCAAGATCACCGGGGACCACCTGGGGAGGCGGGCCGAACGCCGTGCGGGTGGCGTTGATGACTGCCTTTCCCATCATGTGGTTTCCCGCACCGCCCACGGCTGCCCCCACTCCGAACGGGAGGGCGCGGCCGAGGAGGGCGCCGCCCTGCCGGGCGAGCATCTTGCGGACGAACCGTCGGCGGATGCTGGCGCTGAGGGCGCTCACCATGGACGCAGGAGCCGCACTTCCCACAGCGGTGCCCCAGGGCTCGGACCCTCCCTTGCCGCCGCCGAGGCCGGACTGGATGAGCGCCATGCCCTCCTCTCCCATCAGGATGGCCATGACCATGGTGCGCGAGCGCTCGGGGTCGTCGGTGTGGACGCCGTGCAGTTCGGCAATCGACTGGGCATAGAGGGCTGTCGCTTCGAGGAACCCCACTGTTGCCGCCGCCGACAGGCCCAGGGAGGCGATGGTCCCGATGGCGGGTACGGCCGCGGTTGCCCCGACTGCCGCTCCCGCTACGGTGATTGCGCGAAGGTAGTCGCGCTCGAGCATTTCGGAGAGTTCAGCGGGCGAGGCGTGTGGGTGGGCCTTGCGGATGCGGCGCAGGTTGGCCAGCACCAGCGGGCGCTGGACGTCGATGGCCCGCTCGATGGCGCGGTAGATGCCGGGCTTGGGATTGCCGTCCTTGTCGAAGAGCGCGCTCGATGCGGCTTTGGCTGCGGGATTGAAGCGGGTCCTGTTCAACGGGTTCACTCGCATGAGTTCCTTCCAGTCCTTTTCGCCGGCACGGCCGGGCGTCATTAGTCTAGGCCCGGGCAGCGCCTCGCGGCACTGATGGTTTTTTGCGGGGCCCGGCAAAATGAAGGGCGTTCCCGGAGATCCGGAAACGCCCTTCTACGGCTGTTCCCCCAGGTTCAGCCGGTCACAACTTATGCGCTTGTTATGCGCGGCTGCGGTTCTTGGTTACAGCGCCGTAGATGAGCAGCACGATGATCGCACCGCCGATGGCGAGCAGCCAGGTGGAGAGATCGAAGAAGCCTTCAATTCCGGTTCCGAAGAGCGCACCACCGATCAGGCCGCCGAGGATCGCGCCGACAACGCCGAGGACGAGGGTGATGACCCAGCCGCCGCCCTGACGCCCCGGCAGGATCAGCTTGGCGATGGCGCCAGCGATGAGTCCGAGAAGAAGAAAACCTAGAATACCCATGAGATGCTCCTTTGAGTGATGGTCATCCGCCGGAGCGAATAACGCAACTGATAAAACCGATGCACCGAGGTGCAACTTTTAGATACTCTACTTCATCAGCATGCTTAGGGTTCAATCCTATCACCCGAACTTTTACGATAAACCTCCGAATCCCCCTGCCGCAATGCCCCGGCGGGCGGACGAGTACCCGATCCGGCGCCGGGCGTCCTCCCGGGATTAGCCGCAATGGGAAGTATGCTGAGCGTTACCGTATTGTCACCAGGCAGCACGGCGCCGCGCGGGGAAGCGCCGAATGAATTGCCGGCTCCGCGGCGCATTTCGACCAAAGGAGTAATGGGCATGAGAATCGGATCCTCAATAGCAATGATCGCGATAGGGGCAATTCTCGCTTTTGCGGTTAAGGACGTCGTCAGCTTCGTCGACCTGACCCTTGTCGGGTACATCCTCATGGGGGTTGGCGTTCTCGGCCTGATCATCTCCCTGGTGCTCAACGCCCCCCGCAGCCAGCGCCGGGTGACGGAGTCGCGGTCGATCTCCGATCCGGGCACCGGCGAGACGGTCACGCGGAACGAGACGCGCGAGGGCGGGCTTTAATTACACAGCGAACGGAGGCAGGCCAGGGCGCTACCGCCCTGGCCTGTTTTTTGTCCAGCACCGGCCCGTGCCGGGTAACCGTTGACGCCCGGGCAAAACCGGAGATACTCTCACACAACCGAAGACGCACGGAGAACGGCCAGGAACGAGATGCGCCAGCTGGCACATCACCCATGGAGTCGCAATGTTCGCTGAGGAACGCCACCGTCACATCGGCACGCTCGTGCGTACCGATGGCCGCGTCACCGTGACGGATCTTTCCGCGAGGTTCAACATCACCCAGGAAACGGTGCGGCGCGACCTTGCCCTCCTCGAAAAGGACGGACTGCTCCGGCGGGTGCACGGCGGGGCCGTAGCCGAGAACCTCGCGGCGACCAGCGAGTCCGACCTCGCCAGCCGGCAGACCCGCTTCCGGGCCGAGAAACTCCGCATCGCCAAGGCCGCACTCGAGATGCTTCCGGCCACGGGGTCGGTGGTGCTCGACGCCGGCACCACCACCGGGGCCCTCGCGGCACTGCTCGCCGGCGAACACCGTCCGGGGGTAACCGTCATCACCCACTCCGTGCCCATCGCGCACGCGATCACCGGCTCGGCCCTGCACCTCGAGGTGATCGGCGGCCGCGTCAGGGCCTTGACCAGCGCCGGAGTCGGAAGCAGCGCCGTCGCCTCGTTCTCCCGCCTGCGCGCCGACCTCGCCTTCGTCGGGGCCAACGGCATCTCCCCCAAATTCGGCCTCAGCACCCCCGACACTGACGAAGCGGCGGTCAAGACCGCGATTGTCCACGCAGCGCGCCGGGTGGTCCTTGTTGCCGACTCCTCGAAGTTCAATGAGGAATCCCTTGTCAGCTTCGCCCAACTGGAGGATATCGATGCGTTCATCACCGACCGCCGTCCCGGGGCTGCACTCGCCGCAGCGCTCTCCGCAGCCGACGTCGAGGTGGTGACCGCGTGATCCTCACCCTGACGGCGAATCCGAGCATCGACCGCACCGTCGAACTGCCATCACCCCTTGCCCGCGGAGCGGTGCAGCGCGCCGTGGCCGCTCATGCTGAAGCGGGCGGGAAGGGGGTCAACGTCAGCCGGGCCCTCGCCATGTCGGGTGTCCCGACGCTTGCCCTCCTTCCGGGGGACGACGACGACCCGGTGCTTGCCGGCCTCCGCGCCGCGGCGGTGCCCTTCCGCAACCTGCCCGTGGGGGCTCCGCTGCGCACCAACACCGCCTTCACCGAGCCCGACGGCACAACGACAAAGGTCAACGAGCCCGGCCCCCTCCTCGACGCCGGGCAGGTGACCTCGCTCGTCGAGCTCGTCGTCGAAGCGAGCCCTGGAGCCTCGTGGCTGGTCCTCGCCGGGTCGCTTCCGCCCGGCGTTCCCGCGGATTTCTACGCCTCGCTCATCGCCGCCGTGCGGACCCGCCTCGGCGCGGGATCTCCCCGGATAGCTGTCGACTCCTCAGGCAGCGCCCTTGCCGAAGCCGCCCGCGGGGCCGTCCTGCCCGACCTGTTGAAGCCGAACGCCGAAGAACTCGCCGAACTCGCCGGCATTGGCACCGGGGACGAGCTTGAGGCCGACTTCCAGCTCGCGGCGCGGGCCTGCCGGGCCTTGATCGACGCGGGAACGGGTGCCGTGCTCGCCACCCTTGGAGCCCGCGGCGCCCTGCTCGTCACCGCCGAGGGTGCCTGGCATGGCCAGCACCCGCCGGTCACTGCCCGTTCAACCGTCGGCGCCGGCGATTCGGCCCTCGCCGGGTACCTGCTGGCTTCCGCAGCCGGTGAAACGGCTGAGAACTGCCTGCGGCAGGCTGTCGCCCATGGCTCCGCGGCTGCCTCATTGCCCGGATCGACGGTCCCCTCGCTCGATCAGACCACTCCCTCGGCGGTAACCGTCACTGCCCTGGCAATTCCCGCTCGAACGCACGGCGGCGCACCCGCGCAGCACGCAGCACCGTTCCCAAAGGAGGAAAATTGAATGTCCGATCTCATTACGCCGGAACTCGTCACTCTCGATGTGGACCTCGGCAGTGACCGCCAGTCGGTAATACGTTATCTCGCGGAGCAGGTGACCCAGCAGGGCCGAGCGACCGCCGCCGAGGGCCTCTACGCCGATGCCCTCGCCCGGGAAGAGAAAACCGCGACCGGGGTGCCGGGAGGTATTGCGATTCCGCACTGTCGCTCGACCTCGGTGACCCAGGCCACCCTGGCCATGGCGCGCATCAACCCGCGGGTTGACTTCGGTGCGAAGGACGGCCCGGCGGACCTCGTGTTCTTCATCGCCGCCCCTGAAGGCGCCGACCAGGAACACCTCAAACTGCTCTCCAAACTTGCCCGCTCCCTGATCCGCAAGGACTTCACCGCGGCCCTGCGTGCAGCGGCTTCCCCGGCCGAGGTCGTTGATCTGGTCGAAGGCGCACTCGGCACGGGGAAGAATGCGACACCGGTTGCGGCGGCCGGAGCCGCGGCGCCGGTTGCCTCGGCGGCCGGCCAGTCGGGCGCCCACGCTGCGGCACCCGCAGCGGGCGACGGCGCAGCGGGTTCTCCCTCCCCCGCTGCGGGGGACGGCGGAGATGGCGCGGTGCGCCGGCTCGTCGCAGTCACTGCGTGCCCCACCGGAATCGCGCACACCTACATGGCGGCCGATTCGCTCGTTGCTGCGGCCAAGGAACGCGGAATCGACCTTCAGGTCGAGACTCAGGGCTCCTCCGCCGCGACCCCGCTCGACCCCTCGGTGATCGCAGCGGCCGACGCCGTGATCTTCGCGGTCGACGTCGATGTGCGCGACAAGCAGCGCTTCGCCGGACTCCCGGTCATCAGCGCACCGGTCAAGCGGGGCATCGACGAGCCCGGGGAAATGGTTGACGAGGCAGTCGCCGCGGCCCGGAATCCGCAGGCGCGCCGCGTCGCGGGCACCGCCGGCGGCGCTGAGGGTGATAGCACCGAGAAGGCCGGAAGCGAGAGCTTCGGTTCGACGCTCAAGCGCGCGCTGCTCACCGGTGTCAGCTACATGATTCCGTTCGTTGCCGGCGGCGGGCTGCTGATTGCCCTTGGCTTCCTCCTCGGCGGCTACGCCATCACCGACGTTGCAGACGCCGTCGTGCTCGAGAACAGCCTGGGCAACCTGCCCGAGGGAGGGCTCGGAACCTACCTCGGCGCTGTGGCTTTCAAGATCGGCCAGCTGTCGCTGGGGTTCCTGGTTCCGGCCCTTGCCGGCTACATCGCCTACGCGCTGGCCGACCGGCCCGGAATCGCTCCGGGTTTCGTGGCGGGTGCGGTTGCAGGATTCATGGGGGCCGGTTTCCTTGGTGGCATCGTCGGCGGCCTCCTCGCCGGTTACGTGGCACGGGTGATTGGCCGGCTCAGCGTGCCCCGCTGGCTGCGCAGCCTGATGCCTGTTGTGATCATTCCGCTGCTTGCCTCGCTCATCGCTTCGGGTGCGATGTTCCTGCTGCTCGGCGGACCGATCGCCGGGCTCACCAATGCACTCAACGGCTGGCTGTCCGGGCTCACCGGGACCGCCGCGGTGGTCCTTGGCATCATCCTCGGGCTGATGATGGCGCTCGACCTTGGCGGCCCCGTGAACAAGGTCGCCTACTCGTTCGCCGTTGCCGGGCTCGGCGCCGGCAGCGCCGCCAACCAGGCACCGTGGCAGATCATGGCCGCCGTGATGGCTGCCGGCATGGTCCCGCCGCTGGCCATGGCCCTCGCCACGTTGATCGACCGCAACCGGTTCTCGCAGGCAGAGCGGGAGAACGGCAAGGCGGCCTGGCTGCTCGGAGCGTCGTTCATCTCCGAGGGCGCCATCCCGTTCGCGGCGGCCGACCCGCTGCGGGTCATCCCGGCCTCGATGGTCGGATCAGCAGTGACGGGTGCCATGATCATGGGACTGGGGGTAACCTCGCAGGCGCCCCATGGCGGATTCTTCGTCTTCTTTGCGATAGGCGGGTTCGGTTGGTTCCTCCTGTCGATCATCGTCGGCACCGTGGTTTCCGCCGTCGTGGTCGTTGCGCTCAAGCGCTACGCCTCACGCAACCGGGACGAAGTCGCAGCCGAACCGGTGAGCGTGTAGCGCAAACCCCGCGCATCGGCGACCCCGGCCCGCCTGCTTTGGAGAGTCCCTTCACTGAGGGACTCTCCGGAGCAGGGTGGCTACCCTTACAGAACCTTAGAAAAGGAAAAGGCCGGCACGAGTCAACGGCCCAACCACCGAGCAAAGGAAATCCGAATGTCAGAACGCAAAGCCACAGTCGCCAGCCGCGTCGGCCTGCACGCTCGCCCTGCCTCGATCTTCGCCGAAGCTGCGGGAGCGGTTCCTTTGGAGGTGACAATCGCCCTCGAGGGGGATCCGGTCGACGAGGCAATGGACGCTTCGAGCATCCTTTCGCTCATGAGCCTCGGCGCCTCCCACGGGGACGTCGTGGTGCTGCGCGCTGAAGGAGAGGGCGCCGACGCGGTCCTTGAGGATCTTGCGAAGATTATCGAGACGGATCACGACGCCGAATAGGCCGTGCCGTGCTGGCGGTTCCAGCCAGGAGGTGAATCCCCGGTACGTCCACCCGTTCTAATGGACGCACCGGGGATTCGTAACCATCCGCTGACCCCCCACGGTCAGCGGCAGTTACATAATCATTATATTTTCACACTGTCATGAAAACGTGAACCGATTTTGAACACGATTCGGTCTCGAAACCGATCAGCGGGGCTGTCTGCTGTGCTTTCGAGCCCTCAGCCTGCGCTTGCTGAACCAGATAAGGGTCAGTCCCGAGACAACGAGCAGGATTGCGGCGAACGGCAGCAGCACGTCCAAGGGACCGAGCACGCTGCTTTCGACAAACACCCGAACCGCCGCAAAGGCAACGATCAGCGCGAAACCCAGCCCGAGCAGCAGGCAGGCGACGCGGTGGATTCCACGGAAGGAGCGGTTGCGGGCCGCGGCCACGGCCGGCAGGACAAGGCATGCCGCAACATAGCCGGGGTAAAGCCTGCCGACAGCCGCGTAGAGCTGGACCTCCTGCTGGTCCTTGAACGCCGCCAGCCCCGTTGAGGAGCCGCGCAGGTCGCTCAGGAGGAACAGGACGACGGTGCAGGCAACCGCAATGACCAGCACTGTTCTGCCGACCGGCCCCACGAGCCGGGACCGCGACCGCCGGCAGCCGAAGGCCGCGGCCATGCGCAGGCCGAGCAGGATGATCACCGCATAGAGCGAGAGCCGGATGACGAGGTTTGCGAGATTTTCGCCGCCGAGGGCGGAGTCGACGGTGAGGTAGATCGGCGGCAGCGACAGCGCGACGGCCACCGAGAGCAGCACCAAAGCGGTGAACACGGACCTCCCCTGCCCCCGCACTGCGTCGGGGAGCCGCAGGCCGGTCCCGATCAGGCACAACACTAGGGCGGCCCACTGGACCGTTTGGACGCTCATCCGAGGTTCTCCAAAATTGCACGGTCCTTCCGGTCATCCGCTTCAGCCTTCTTCAACTGCTTGCCGAGCACCTCGAGACGGTCGCGCCCCAGGAGCACGAGGTCGATCTCGCTCAGCGCCTCAAGCGCCCGGCGCCGGCCGTCCTCGGGCCAGCCGCCCTCGGCTGCGGTCAGGAGCCCCGTCACGACCAGCCCGCTGGCGAGCGAAACCCCTGCGATGCGCGCTGCTTCAACCGCGAGATCCGGGCTGAGCCTTCCCGCGGTGAGCTGCGCCGAAATGTTCTGACGGGCGACGCCGGTACGCCGCGACAATGCCTGGCGCAGGTCCCCCGGATCGATTGCTTCGATCCAGGCCCGCACCGAATTGCGGTGGGGAAAGGGCTGGAGCTCGAAGGCCGTCTCCTGCCGGTCCTCGCTGTGCTGGACCACAAGCCTGAGCACGTCGATGTGGGAAACCTGGCTGAGGAGCTCGGCCTGGGTGGGCGCCCGGATGCCCGTGGGCAGATCGGCGTAGCCTTCGAATTCGCCAAGGGCCCGCACCGGATCGAGTCCGTAGCCGCGGGCGATGGCAATGACTGTTGCAACCGACACCTTGCCGCGGACGAGCTGCTGCGCGAGGGTCGACCGTTTCAGCCCGGCGGTCCTGCACACATCGGAGACGGTGTCGTGCGGAGCGATCCGCACACGCCACAGCTGGAACGCCTTTGCCGTGACGGCCATATTCGCCTTCCAACTGGACATTTTCGGACCACTTCGCAGTATACTTAAACCGCTGGCTCCCCTTTCTGCGATTCCCCCATACGCAGAACGCGGAGCCAGTTTCAATTTTAAGCCTGAGAGGTCAAAACAGGGATCGGTGCAGGTAGCCAGCCGGGTGGAAAACGAGAATGCCGCCGGCCAGGGTGCCGGCAGGGCCGGCGCCCTGGCGGAAGTCCGGAGCTATTTCCGCGGAAGCCTCACGTCGGTGAAGACGAGGCGGTGATCGCTTGAGGGGAACGGATAGATTCCGGTGAGTTCGGATCCCTCGGTTCCCACCCGCGGCCAGAAGACCCCTGAGCCGAGCACCGGAATGTTCTTTGAGGGAAGCACGTAGTCAACGCGCAGGTTCCCGGCACCGAGATCCTCGAAGTCCGCGGTGTCGTAGCGGGGACTCGTCGAGTGCCGGGTGTTCGCCCCGCCCTGGAGCGCCGAGGCTTCCTCCGCGCCTTCGGAGGAAGGCAGGGGATCCTCGATGAGCCGGTGAAACAGGAGTTGGCCGATCGAGCCGGGGACCGAGTCGCCGTCGAGCGGGTCGCTGTTCTGGTCTCCCATGATGACGAACCGGGAACCGCGCGCCAGCCCGCCCCGCACTCCCGCGTCGTCGTAGAGGTAGGCGGCCGTCTTCCCGCCCTCGACGTAGTCCGCCCAGAGACGGATTTCGTCGTTATTGCGCTTGCCGTTGCGGTCTTCACGGCCGTCGAAGACCGGCGGGGTCGGATGGCTCGCAAGGACATGGACCGTCTTGCCGCCCACCTTGACCGGCACGTCCCAGTGGGACTTGCTCGAAAGCCGGACGCGCTCGAGCTCGTCGGGCGAGTACCAGCCGTTGCCTTCGGTTGAGACCGCGTCGGTGGGAAGCAGCGCACCTGGCATGTCCTTCCAGAGGAACTCCTGGAAGGTGCGGATGTTCGCTTCATCGATTGGGTATTTCGAGTAGAGAACCATCCCGTACTGGCCTTCGAAGGCCCCGAAACCGAAGGCGTCATCGGGCCCGCCGGTCACGCCGTCGTTGTTCAGGTCGAGCCCGCTGGGAACCCCGGTGTTGGAGGGTGCGACGTAGACGTAGGGGTAGGTGACGCCCGCACGGCCGCCCTGGCCCACCTCGAGGTAGTTGGTGCGGAAGAGGTCGGCGGCTCGGTGCTCGGAGTCGTAATCGAACTCGTTGAGCAGCAGCACGTCCGGATCCGTGCTCTGGACTACTGCCGCGATGGTCCGCGCCTGCGCATTGTTCCTGGTGCTGAGATCGCGGACGAGGCCTCCGGCGTTCGGGCGGGTAAGGCTCGCGTTGTAGGTTGCGAACCGCACTCCGGCCGTAACTGCGCCGGCCGCATTTCCGCCGGCCCGGGATTCTGCGCTGACGCGGGGTTCGGCGCTGAGGCGGCCCGGCTCGACCGCGGCGGCACCGACGGGAAGGGCTCCGACGACAAAAAGAGCTGCTGCGGCAGCTGTCGCAAGGCTTCTTCTCACTAGGCGCATTCGTCCCTCTCGAAACACTTTTCCTCCGGGATTCCCACCCTACAGGGCATCCGCCGGGGGGAAAGGGTCCTGCGGTAACGATTGTGGATCGACTGTTCTCCGGCGCGGAAGCCGGCGGCCTGCGGCCCTTACGGGCGGGGCTGGGAGGCCGCGTCGAGGAATGCCGAAGGTGCCGCGCGGCCGGCCGGCAGGGCCACCCCGGCTTCGCGTTCCGCGGCAATCAGTGCGTGCTCGAACCGGCGCACCGCGGCCCGGTACCCGCCGGCAACCTCGAAGCCCGTGTGCCGATTCGAGCCGCCCGCCGCCCGTGCCGCCCACTCATTGTCCGAGTCACGCAAAGCAGCGAGCACGCGGCGCGATGCGGCCCTGGAGGGGTCGGACATCGCCGGGTAGGCGATGGCTTTGCCGGGATCCAACTCGTAGTCGATCCAGCGGCGCACCGCCGTTTCGTGGCGCAGCCGAAGGCTTGCCCATTCCGTTTCCGCCGCGGCTTCGGCCAGGCCCGAAGCCCGCCTCCGCTGCCGCAGCGCGACGTAAACCGCGAGGATGGAAGCGATCAGCAGGACGGCAAGAATTGCAGGCTTCCCGCCCGGGGATCCTGCGCCCGCGGCGGCGAGGGCGGTGACGGTGAACACCCCGGGGAAAATCAGCCAGAACAGGGAGTCAGCGTCGGCCCGCCGGCTCAGGGCCACGTCGGCCCGCCAGGCCGTGAAGCAGGCGGCAGCAACCGCTGCCAGCAGCGGGCCGGAAAGCCCGAATGCGACGTCGCTCATGGGAATCCTCATGACTGGGCGCCAGTGCCCGGCACCCGTTCGGAGCTACTTCCCTCAATTGCAGACCGCCGGAGGGCGTTAGTCAACGCCCAAGCGCAGACGCCGCCGCTTCGGCAATGCAAAAGCCTCCGCCGGCCATGGCCGACGGAGGCTTTCCACTCTCGAAAGAGTGGGCCCTGTGGGGCTCGAACCCACGACCCACGGATTAAAAGTCCGATGCTCTACCAGCTGAGCTAAAGGCCCGTCATCGGGCGGGCTGGACCCAGCCAGCTCGAACGACCTTTTAACTTTATCGTAAATCCCCGCACCGCTGGTGCAGGAGTATTCTCGTTCCCATGGACGGCGACTACACAAACAAGACCCCGCGGCCGCACAAGCCCAAGCCATTTGCTCCTGTTGACTTCGAGGTCTTCGCCGGCGGCGTCGACCCGTCGCGCGTTTCCGAAGCGGCGCACATGGCGGCGCATGCGCTGGTCCACCACGGCCGGGACAACGACGATCCCGAGGTGACCCGCCGGTTGGTGGAGCTGGCCGACAGGCAGGGTCTTGAGGCGGTCGCGGAGATGTGGGCGGAGAGCCCGGCACGGTCCCTCCCCGGGGCTCTGTGGCGCCTTTACGCGCTGCGGGCGGCAACGCAGAAGGACCCGGAGCGGATCGCCTCGTACTTCAGCGCCGGAAAGGAGGTTGCGCAGGTCTCCAAGGTGGTGGCCGGCGTTGCCGAACCTCCCGGTGCCACCGAGGTCGCTGAAATGGCCGACACCATCCTTTCGGGGGCGTTCGAAGGGGAGTTCGACGTCGCCCTTGAACGCTTCGCGGCCTTCTGCAGGGTGATCGCCCTCGGACAGGCAAACCATGCTGCCGACGCCGAACACTCAAACAGTGCGCACGCGGCGAAACTGACGAGGAACTCCCACCAGCTCATTAAGACGGCCGAGGACCTTGAGCACGCCGCAGCCGCCTGGCGTCGGGGAGAGCTTGACTAACGGCGCCGGAGGCGCGTGTTGACACAGACGCCGCAGAGGAGAAAACTGAAACTGGCGTCGGACCGTGGAACCCCCGGGCTTCAACACTCAGCCGCTTCGAGCGGCCTTCCGCCGAGAGGCGCTCCCGGTTCGGCGCCATTACCATGCCATCCATCGAGTCCAGCCGCACCTGAGCGCAGGAAGCATCCGTGAAGTTACGCCTCTTCCCCCAGGAAACCGCCGGTCTCGAGCTCCTCTCCCGAATGGCCCAGCAGCTCGTGCTCGGAGTCGGCACGATGTCGGCTGTTCTTGGCGCCGCGACCGAGGAGTACGACAGGCTCGCCGAGGAACTGCACCAGCACGAGGCGGCTTCGACCGACCTCCACTTCGCACTGCTGACCTCAATGCGCACCTCCTTTGTGAACCCCCTGCCCCGGGAGGACATGTACTCCCTCTCACGGCTCCTCAACGAGGCAATCGAGAAGCTCGACGGGGCCGCCGAACTGATCGCCCTGTACAAACTCAGCAGGCTGAGCCCCCGCGCCGCGGAACAGCTCGAGGTCATCAACCGGCAGGCCGAGCTCACCGCCGTGGCGATGCGCCGCCTGAATTCGATGGACGAACTCGAGGAATACTGGATCGAAATCCTCCGCCTTGCCCGTCGAGCCGAGCGGACCCACCGCAGTTGGTGCGCCGAGCTGCTTTCGGACCACAAACCGCTCGCCTACGCGCGGCACCGGGATGTTGCAAACCAGCTTGTGGATGTGACGAAAGACATCCGCAAGGTCGCCACCCATGTTGGCAGCATCCTCGTCAAGGAATCCTAGGTGGAGCCTGTCCTCCTGGTTGCCGTGATCGGCCTGGCGGGAGGTTTC
Source organism: Arthrobacter sp. TJ-254 (assembly GCF_058269175.1). Lineage (NCBI taxonomy): Bacteria > Bacillati > Actinomycetota > Actinomycetes > Micrococcales > Micrococcaceae > Arthrobacter > Arthrobacter sp. TJ-254. The sequence continues at coordinate 263,973 of NZ_JBZCNF010000004.1, forward strand.
GCATTCCTCAACGGGTTCCACGACGTCTCCAACTCCGTGGCGACGGCCGTGCGCACCCGGGCGCTGACCCCCACAGTCGCGGTGCTGCTCGCGGCGTTTTTCAACCTCGTCGGAGCGCTGCTGAGCACCTCCCTTGCGCTCTTTTTCGCTGACGAAGGGCTCCGCCTGCCCCCGGGCACCACCGGACTCGGCGTGCTCATTGCCGGGCTGCTCGGCGCCGGCTGCTGGGGGCTCTTCACCTGGTACCGCGGCAAGCCAAGCTCGTCGACGCATGCCCTGATCGGGGGGCTGATCGGGGCCGGCGCGGCCTCGAGCCTGCTCGGCGGCGAAGCGATCGCCGGCCCGGGCCGGGTGCTCCTCCTCCAGATCGTGCTGCCGCTGCTGCTCTCCCCTGTTGTGGCCTATCTTCTGGCGTATGTCGCAGTGTTCCCCGCGATCTGGCTGCTGCGCTACAACTCCCCCCGCAAGGTGAACACGGGCAACCGGATCGGTCAGTCGGTTTTCGCGGGGATCTTCGCCCTCGGGCACGGGCTGCAGGACGGCCAGCGGACAATGGCCGTGATCCTGCTCGCGCTCGTGGCCACCGGGGCTTCCTCAGGGACGCAGATGCCGCTGTGGGTGCAGGTTTTCGCGGGCGTCCTGCTGGCGTGCGGCTCGCTGTGCGGCGGCTGGCGCATCACCCACACCCTGGCGCACCGGCTCGTCCGCATCGACCCCCTGCGGGGCATGACGGCCCAGGGGGTCAGTTCGGTCATGCTGTTCGTAGGGGCGATCTCGCTGCAGGTCCCGCTCTCAAGCACCCACACAATGACGTCGGCGATCGTCGGAGCCGGCGCCAACCAGCGCTTCGCCTCGGTGCGCGGCTCCGAGCTGCTGCGGATCCTCCTGGTCTGGCTGGCCACCGCCGCCGTCGCCGCACTCCTGGGCGCCGTGTTCTTCCTGGCGCTGAGCCCGCTGTTCTAGCCTCGCGGCACAGCTTCCTTTCACAACTTAACTTCCCGGTACGGCTCCCGCTCCGCTTGGGCCGTACCGGGCGCGGCCTGAACGCGTCGGCTTAAACGCGTCGGTCCCGCCGCCGCCGGGATGTTCCGGGCGGGACGGCGGGACCGATGATCGGTTTTACCCGGGGGTTATCCGAAGCGCCCCGAGACGTAGTCCTCGGTCGCCTTCACGGAGGGCTTGCTGAAGATGGTTGCCGTGTCGCCGTACTCGATAAGCTTTCCGGGCTTGCCGGTTCCGGCGATGTTGAAGAACGCCGTCTTGTCAGAAACCCGTGCCGCCTGCTGCATGTTGTGGGTCACGATCACGACCGTGTAGTCGTTCTTGAGCTCGTTGATGAGATCCTCGATGGCGAGCGTGGAGATCGGGTCGAGCGCGGAGCAGGGCTCATCCATGAGGATCACCTCGGGCGAGACCGCGATCGCGCGGGCGATGCACAGGCGCTGCTGCTGGCCGCCGGAGAGTCCCGAGCCGGGACGGCCCAGCCGGTCCTTCACCTCGTTCCACAGGTTTGCACCCTGCAGCGACTTCTCAACGAGGTCGTCGGCGTCGGACTTGCTGATCCGCTTGTTGTTGAGCTTCACGCCGGCGAGGACGTTGTCGCGGATCGACATTGTGGGGAATGGGTTGGGCCGCTGGAACACCATGCCGATCTGGCTGCGCACGGTGACCGGGTCAACACCCTGGTCGTAGAGGTTGTCTCCATCGAGGAGCACTTCGCCCTCAACCCGGGCGCCGGGGATGACCTCATGCATGCGGTTCAGGGTGCGCAGGAACGTTGACTTGCCGCAGCCGGACGGACCGATGAACGCGGTGACCGAGCGGGCCTTGATTTCAATATTGACGTCCTCTACGGCAAGGAACTTGCTGTAGTAGACATTGAGGTCCTTGACGTCGATTCGCTTGGACATGAATTCCTTTTTCGTTTGGTACCGCGCGGGCTCAGCGGCTTGTCTTGGGGGCGAACATACGGGCGATCAGGCGGGCGGCGAGGTTCAGCAGCATGACCATGAGGATCAGCAGGAGTGCCGCCGCCCACGCCCGCTGCGTACTTGGGTCGGTGTTTGTGGGAGAAGTCGGCGTGAGGATCTGGTAGTAGATCAGCGTGGGGAGGGTGCTCATCCAGCCGCTGAACGCACTCCAGTTGATGGCGCTGGCGAATCCTGCCGTAACAAGGATAGGCGCCGTTTCGCCGATCACCCGGGCGATCGCGAGGGTTACGCCAGAGGCGATACCGGAAATGGCAGTGGGGATGACAACCTTCGTGATGGTGCGCCACTTGCGCACGCCAAGGGCGTAGGACGCCTCGCGCAGCTCGTTCGGCACGATCTTGAGCATTTCCTCGGTGGAGCGGACCACCACGGGAATCATCAGAACCGACAACGCAACGGCCGCAACGAAGCCCGTGCGGGTTCCGGGCCCGAACAGCAGACCGAAGAGGGCAGCCGCGAAGAGACCCGCGACGATCGAGGGGATGCCGGTCATCACGTCGACGAAGAACGTGATGGCGCGGGTCAGCGGGCCGCCGGTGCCGTATTCGATGAGGTAGATGGCGGCGAGCAGGCCGATGGGCACCGAGATGGCCGTTGCCCAGAGGGTGATCTGCAGGGTGCCGATCACCGCGTGGTAGGCGCCGCCGAGCACGGGAGTTCCCGCTGCGACCGACTGGTTGTCAACGGCACCGGTCACGCCGTTCATCGAGGTGAACAGGAAGTCGTAGGAGATTCCGGGCAGGCCGCGCTCGAGGACAGTCCACAGCACGGACAACAGCGGCAGGAGCGCGAGCACGAAGCACCCGTAGACGAGGTACGTGGCAAGCGAGTCGGTTGCCTTCCGCCCGCCTTCGACGACGGCCGTCACCCCGGTGGCGCCGAGAATGAAGAACACGGCCGAGAGGACACCCCAGGTCACGGCGCTGAAGCCCACGAGGGAGGCGACGGCCGCACCGAAGATGAGTGCGGCGCCGAGCACCACCCAGACGGCGTAGGAGGGCAGTTTCCCCTTGGTGAGCTGGGACTGCCGGCGGGTGAGGGTTGCATTTGTCATTTAGTTGGCCCCCGAGAAGTCCTTGTGGCGGGTGATAATCCAGCGGGCCACCATGTTGACGGCCAGGGTGATGAGGAACAGGACGAGGCCGGCGGCGATGAGTTCGCTGAGCCGGAGCCCGAAGGCCTCGGGGAAGTTGAGGGCGATCTCCGCGGCGATTGTCTGGTTGCCCGATGCGATGAGGCTTGCGGTGAGCGCTCCGCCGGAGAGGACGAGGGCCACTGCCATTGTCTCGCCAAGCGCGCGGCCAAGGCCGAGCATCGCGGCACTGATGATGCCGGGGCGGGCGAAGGGAAGAACCGCCATCTTGATCATTTCCCAGCGGGTGGCTCCCATCGCCAGCGCCGCCTCCTCGTGGAGGTTGGGGGTCTGGAGGAAGATTTCCCGGCTCAGGGAGGTGATGATCGGGAGCACCATGACGGCGAGGACGATGCCCGCCGTGAGCATCGTGCGCCCGGTCTGGCTGGCCGGACCTTCGAAGATGGGGATCCACCCCAGGTTTTCAGCAAGCCATGCGTAACCCTTGGCCAGCTCCGGGGCCAGGACCGCGTATCCCCAGGCTCCGTAGACGACCGAGGGGATCGCGGCAAGCAGGTCGATGACGTACCCGAAGCCCTGCGCAAGCCGCCGTGGGGCGTAGTGGGAGATGAACAGCGCCACGCCGATTCCCAGCGGGGTGGCGATCAGCAGGGCGATGAGGGCGGCAACGATCGTCCCAATGACGATCGGGAAGATGTAGGTGGCGAAGCCGGCCCCTCCGGTGATCTCCGAGGGGTCGGCGCTGGCCACGGGCAGCGCCTGCACCAGCAGGAAGACCGCCACGCTGAAGAGAACGGCGAGGATGAGGCAACCTGCGGCGAGTGTCGCGCCGGAGAAGATCTTGTCTCCGGACTGACCCGACCGGCGGGTCTCGGTCATCGTGATGGTGGACACTGGTAAACCCTTCGGAACTGTTGCGCTGGAGTGCACTTGATGAAGCGGATAGTGCTCTGGATAGTGTTCATCGTTCAACCGGCCATTACAAACCGGCGTCGGCGGTCCGGTCCCCTCGGACAGCCGACTGCCCCGCCCGGCCGCTGAGCGGCCGGACGGGGCATGGGTGTGATGCTTTAGGAAGCAACGGCGATCGAGTCGATCGCCGTCATCGCCTGGTCGCGCAGGGTGTCGGAGATCGGCGCGTTGCCGGCGGACCCGGCAGCGTCGTCCTGGCCCTGCTCACTCACTGCGTAGGTGGCAAACGCCTTGACGAGGTCAACCGTCTCCTGGTCCTCGTAGGTGGAGCAGTAGATGTGGTATGAGACAAGGACGATGGGGTAAGCGCCGGAAGCCTCGGTGTCGCGCTCGAGCTCGAGGGACATGTCGACGTCGGAGCGTCCTTCGACCGGCTTGGCAGCCTCAACGGCGAGCGAAGCGGCCTCGGGGCTCAGTTCGACGTACTCTTCGCCGACCTTGACATGCACCTGTCCCAGATCGCCGACTGCCGAAGCGTCGGTGTAGGTGATAGCACCCTCGGTTGACGAAGTGGTCGAGACAACGCCGTTGGTTCCCTGGGCGTTCTCGGCAACGATGTCGGCGGGCCATTCTCCGGAGGCCTCATCCGTCCACGCCTTGGGCGCCGCCTGGGAGAGGTATTCGGTGAAGTTTTCGGTGGTGCCCGACTCGTCGCTGCGGTGGACAACGGTGACCGGGGTGTCGGGAAGGTCGACGCCCTCATTCTGGGAGGCGATCGCGTCGTCGTTCCAGGTCTTGATCTCGCCGCGGAAGAGCGAGGCGATGGTTTCCGCGTCGAGGTTCAGCGACTCGACGCCCGGAAGGTTGAACGCCACGGCGATCGGGGAAACGTAGGCCGGGATGTTGATCGCGCCGTCGGGGCCGCAGATCTCCTTCGAGGCTTCGTACTCTTCGTCGTCGAGGGCGGCATCGGAACCGGCGAACTGCACGCCCTGGGCGAGGAACGCATCCCGGCCGGCACCCGAACCGTCGGGCGAGTACTGCACCGTCGCGCCGCTGTTCGCAGTCTGGAACCCCGACTGCCAGGCGGTCATTGCGGCGTTCTGGGCCGAGGAGCCGGCTCCGGTGAGGGTTCCGGTGACGGAGGCACCGGCTGAGGTGGACTCGCCGCCCTCAGCTGCCGGCGCGTTGGTTGCGTTGTCGGAGCCACAGGCGGTCAGTGCGAGCGCCGCAACGGAAATTACTGCTGCTGCGCGGCCAAAGCGAAGAACCTTCACTTGATATTGCCCCTTTCAGGGATTTAACGGTGGTGCGTGAGGCACCGAGTCGAATGAACGCGTCCTTGTACATCGTTCAAGCTAGGCGTCCCAGGTAACGAGATTGGCCGCACTACATGAACGGAAGGTGAACAACGCAGAGACATTGCTTTCAGGGGCTTGAGCCGGGCCCCTGCCGGAGGTAGGGAAACGGTGGTGCCCGCGGCGGTTCGGGGGGCCGGTTGTGGGAAACTGATGCCATGCCGCCGCGCCAGGGTTTATCAGCTGCAACGGCTTTCCTGCGCGACCGGACCCGGGTGGGCCTGAAGCGGAGCGCAAACTCGGTAGTGACTGCACTCCAGATGACCGTGTGCGCAGTCGGCGCGTATGCCTTCGCGGAAACGGTGCTTGGGCACAACGGCCCCCTCTTCGCCGCAACGTCGTCGATGATCTCCCTGGGCTTTTCGACCGACCCGCGCCTGCGCCGGGTCCTTGAGGTGGGACTGGGCTGCACCCTTGGGATAGCCCTCGGCGATGTTCTCCTCGCCCTGCTGGGCACCGGGATCTGGCAGGCCGCGGTGGTGCTCCTGATCTCGATCCTGCTGGCACGGTTCCTTGACGGCGGAACCATCTTCACCACGCAGCTGGGCCTTCAGTCCCTGCTCGTGGTGCTGCTCCCCGCACCGGAGGGCGGGCCGTTCACCCGCAGTGCGGACGCCGTGGTTGGCGGGTTGTTCGCCCTTGTCATCACCATGCTCGTGCCTCGCGATCCCCGGCGGGAGCCCAAGGCCGACGTGCGGGAGCTCCTCTCCGAGCTTGCCGCCGTGCTGCGCGAGAATGCGTCGGCTCTCCTGACCAGCGACTCGACCCTCGCCTGGCACGCCCTGGTCCGCGCCCGGAACTGCCAGTCGAGGATGGATTCGCTTTCGAGCAGCCTGCGGGCCGCCCAGGAGGTCGCAACGATTTCCCCCGCCTACCGCAGGCACCGGGACGAGCTCCACGCCCTTGAGGGGTCGATCGAGGCGATCGACCTTGCCATCCGGAACAGCCGCGTCTTCACCCGGCGCCTCGCTTCGGTTATCAACCATGCGGCGCTGACCGATGAAGCAATCGCCTCGCTGAGCGAAGCCCTCGAGGACACTGCCGACGCGGTCGATGTGCTGAACCGGGCGCTCGCGGCCCACGACGCCGCCGAAAGGCGGCTGAACCTGCGCCAGGCCCGCAACGAACTCGCCGCCGTCGCGACCCTGCTGCACCCGGCAACCCTCAACGTTCACCGGCTTGAGGGCGAAGGGCTGATCCTGCAGTTCCGACCGCTTGTCGTTGACCTGCTTGAGGCAGCGGGCCTGAGCCACACCGAGGCCGCCGGCTACCTGCCCCGTCTATAGCCGCGCCGCCGGACGCTGCCGGTGATGCCACGGCCGGGAATGTCGATGGCCGCGGCTACGCTGAAACCATGGCAGCAAAGAGTTCCTCAGCAGTGCGCGCCGGGCGCGCCAACAGCCCCAACTACCGGTGTGCCGAGTGCGGTTGGACAACCGCCAAGTGGGTTGGCCGTTGCGGGGAGTGCCAGGCGTGGGGAACCGTCGAGGAGACCGGGGCGCCGGTGGCACGGACGACGGCGGCCGCTTCGGTTGCCAAGGTCGCCCAGCGCATCGCCGAAGTCGATGCGACGACGGCGGCGTTCCAACCCACCCAGATCGACGAACTGGACCGGGTGCTCGGCGGCGGGCTCGTGCCCGGCGCGGTGATCCTGCTCGCCGGGGAGCCGGGCGTCGGAAAGTCCACGCTCCTGCTCGACGTCGCCGCACGCGTGGCACGGCTGGGCCGCGACGTGCTCTACCTGACCGGCGAGGAATCGGCCGCCCAGGTGAAGCTGCGGGCGGAACGGATCTCCGCCGTGGCCGACTCGCTCTACCTCAGCGCCGAAACGGACCTTGGCCAGGCGCTGGGCCAGGTGGAGAAGATCGACCCGGCGCTGCTCATCGTGGACTCGGTGCAGACGCTGAGCAGTTCGGCGGTCGACGGCACCGCCGGCGGGGTGACCCAGGTGCGCGAGGTCGCCGCCTCCCTGATCAACGCGGCGAAGCTCAAGGGCATGACCACCCTCCTTGTCGGCCACGTCACGAAAGACGGCTCGATCGCCGGACCCCGGCTGCTTGAACACCTTGTCGACGTCGTCTGCCAGTTCGAAGGCGAGCGGCATTCACGGCTGCGGCTGCTGCGGGCGGTGAAGAACCGGTACGGGCCAACCGACGAGGTTGGCTGCTTCGACCTCACCGACACCGGCATCGAGGGCCTCGCCGATCCCAGCGGCCTCTTTGTCTCACGGACGAAGGACCCGGTGTCGGGAACCTGCATCACCGTCACCCTTGAGGGGAGGCGTCCGCTGCTGGCCGAGGTGCAGGCCCTGCTTGCCGAATCGGCCAACGCCCAGCCGCGGCGGGCAACCAGCGGGCTCGACAGCGCCCGGGTGGCGATGCTCCTTGCCGTGCTCCAGCGGCGGGCCTCGCTCAGCCTGGCCAAGGACGACAGCTACGTGGCAACGGTCGGCGGCGTCAAGCTCGGCGAACCGGCAACGGACCTGGCCGTGGCGCTGGCCATCGCCTCGGCCAAAACGAACCAGCCCCTTCCCGCGCGGCTTATCGCATTCGGCGAGGTGGGGCTCGCCGGTGAGGTGAGGCCCGTGCCCGGCATCGCCCGGCGCGTCCAGGAGGCCGAACGCCTCGGGTTCACCCATGCCGTGGTTCCCGCCTCCCCCAACGGGCCCGGCGACATCCCAGCCGGGTTCACGGTGCGCGAAGTCTCCACCCTTACCGAAGCTTTGGCCCTGCTCTTCTAGGACCGTCCCCGGCGCGCGGGGCGGCCCGGCGGCGCGAGCGGTGGCGGGCTTGGGCCGTGAGGTCGGGTAGCAGGTAAACCGTGCGCGCCCATTAGTATTATGAACGGCTGCATGGAAACCCGTATCTGCTGTAGCCCGGCACCTCCGCCGCGCGGCTGCCGAACGCGCGGGGATTGAAGGCGCGCGGACGCTGAAAGGATGGGACCATGGCCCGTAGTCCCGAGGACTCTCTCAAAGCCACGCTGGCCCGGGTCGCACCCGGCACCCAGCTGCGCGATGGGCTCGAACGGATCCTGAGGGGCAGGACGGGCGCGCTGATCGTGCTCGGCTTCGACCGCACCGTTGATTCGATCTGCTCCGGTGGATTCGACATCGGCATCGACTTCTCCCCCACCCGGCTGCGCGAGCTCGCGAAGATGGACGGCGCAATCGTCTGCGATAAGGATGCGAGCAATATCCTCCGCGCCGGCGTCCAGCTGGTTCCGGACCACACGATCGAAACCCAGGAGTCGGGAACCCGCCACCGCACGGCGGAGCGTGTTGCAATCCAGACGGGGTTCCCGGTCATCTCGGTGAGCCAGTCGATGCAGATCATCGCCCTCTACATCAGCGGCCTGCGCCACGTCCTCGAGGGATCGGAACCCGTGCTTGCACGGGCCAACCAGGCACTTGCCACCCTTGAGCGGTACCGGGCACGGCTGGACCAGGTCACCAATGCTCTCTCCGCACTCGAGATCGAGGCGATGGTGACCGTGCGCGACGTCGCGGTGACCCTGCAGCGCCAGGAGATGGTGCGCAGGATCTCCGAGGAAATCTCACAGTACGTCCTTGAGCTGGGCGTCGACGGGCGGCTGCTTTCCCTCCAAGTGGAGGAGCTCACCACCGGGCTTGGCCCCGGCAGTGAGATGGTGCTGCGCGACTATATGGACCTCGGCGGCAACGGGGCCTCGCCCGAGGACCGCCTGGGCCGCCTCCAGGGTTTCAGCTCCACCGACCTCATCGACCTGGGGACCATCGCCAGCGTCCTTGGGTTCAATCCGTCAACCGACTCCCTCGACGCGGTCATCCAGCCCAAGGGTTACCGGCTGCTCTCCGGCATCAAGGCCGTGCCGCCGGCGATCGCCGCCCGCCTCGTTGACCACTTCGGCGGGCTCCAGAACCTGATGGCGGCAAACATCGACGACCTGATGGCAGTTGACGGGATCGGCGAGCAGCGTGCGCGCACGGTGCGTGAGGGGCTCTCGCGGATAGCCGAGACAAGCCTGCTCGACCGGTTCATGTAACGCAGCCTGAGGCTTCGCGAACGGGCAGTGCCGCTGCGGCAGGGCCTACTTCAGGACGAAGGTCGTCTTCTCGCTGGTGCGGGTGCCGAGCTTCGTGACCAGCGCATAGGTGCCCGGTCCGGGCTTCGCCTCAACGGCCGAGCAGCCCGGAGCGCTGCGCACCCGGTCCCAGATGAGTGTCGCTTTCTCCTCCTTCCCCGGGCCGATCACCTTCTGGAGGTCAGTTGCTCCGTCCTGGCAGTCGACCGAGGAAAAGACGCGGTCCTCGGCACTCGTCACCTGGAACTCCATCTGGGAGGTGCCGACGTTGACCTTGCATGGAGCCTTGCCGGTGTTCCGCACCGAAAGCGTAAGGACCGGTTCCTCGCCGGGACCGTAGGTTGCAGCATCGGTTTCGGCGGCGACGATCATCTTGGCCTGGTCGCACTCCCCCGCCGGTGCCGGCGGTGCGCTTGCCGTGGCGGTGGGTTCGCTCCCTGCGACCGGTTCCGAGGGCCCCCGCGCCGGCCCTGCGCCGGTCAGGGCGCCGACCACCGCCGAAATCCCAAAGATCAGCCCGGCCAGGACCGCCAGCGCGAGCACCGCCGCGACGAGGCGCCGCCGGCGGTACACGGCGGGGCTGGGCCGCCGCCGGGCGCTGGAACTTCCGGTGCCGTGCGCCATCCCTGCTGAGTCCATGGGTTAAAGGCTAGGGAGGGGAAGCGGAATTACACCCCGCACCACGCCGGTCGATAGAGTAAGAATGATGATGGTCCGGGAATATCGATGAGCTCCACCGCCACATCCTCTGCCGCCGCCGTTGAGGATGTGCAGCTGCGCATCACACAGTGGTTCGCCGCCGAGGCGCGGGACCTGCCCTGGCGCAGCCCGGACCGCACCCCATGGGGTGTGCTTGTGAGCGAGGTGATGCTCCAGCAGACCCCGGTGGTGCGGGTGCTTCCCGTCTGGCTCGAGTGGATGGACCGGTGGCCCTCCCCCTCCGACCTGGCCCGCGAGCCCTCCGGCGAGGCAGTCCGGCACTGGGGACGCCTTGGATACCCGCGGCGCGCCCTGCGGCTGCACGCCGCCGCTGCGGCAATCCATGACCGGCATGGCGGTGAAGTGCCCGGGAACCATGCCGACCTGCTGGCGCTGCCCGGAGTGGGAAGCTACACCGCGGCCGCAGTTGCCGCGTTTGCCTTCGGCCAGCGGGAAACCGTCGTCGACACCAACATCCGCCGGGTCCAGGCCCGGCTCTTTACGGGCGCCGCACTCCCCCGTCCCTCGCTCACTTCAGCCGAAACGAGCCTCGCCTCGAAGCTGCTCCCGGAGGATGCCGAAACCTCGGTGCTGTGGAACGCGGCGGTGATGGAGTTGGGTGCCGTCGTATGCACTGCAAGGAGCCCGCAGTGCGGGCTGTGCCCGGTGCGCGCGTCGTGCGCCTGGGTGGCCGCAGGGCGGCCCGCCCCCGACTACGCGCCCAAGGGGCAGGCGTGGGCCGGCACGGACCGGCAGGTCCGCGGGGCGATTGTCGCCGTGCTCCGCGAAGCTGACGCACCTCTCGGCAGGGACCTGCTGCTCACCGGGCCCGTCGACCTGGGGGTGGCCGGCCCGCCGACCGCCCTGGCCCGCCTCCACGCGCTGCGGGCGCCGCAGGAACAGGTGGAGCGCTCGCTCGCCGGCCTGCTGCAGGACGGCCTCGCCCAGGAGACCGCCCGGGGCATCCAGCTCCCGGCCTAGCGGTGGGAACCGTCCATCTCACCGAAGCCCGATTCAACCGCCGCGCCGATCAGTTCAAGGGCGGCCGGGGCGTCGGGGCCGGTTGCCTCGGCGGTGACGGTCTTCCCCTTGCCCAGTCCAAGACTCATCAGCAGCATGACCGATTTGCCGTCGACTCCGTTCACCGTGACCTCGGCGTCCAGGTCGGCCAGGCCCTTGGCGATGACGGCGGCCGGGCGGGCGTGGAGGCCCATGTCGTTGGGCAGGACCCACGCCCTGGTCAGGGTCGGCCCGTCGGGCTGCCCGGCGGGGCGCGGATCCCCCGGCGCCGCGGCCTTGTGGGAGACGAACGGTTCGAGCGCTTCCGGGCTGATTGAGACAATAGCCGCTTCGGCGGCCCGCACAACCTCCTCGAGGGTGCCTCCCGACTGGGCCAGGACGGCTGCGGCGACGGCCCCTTCGACAAGCGCGGCGCTGGCCACGCGCACGGTGCTCCGCTGCTCGTCGTCGAGGAACTCCAGTGCCATTTCCGCGGTCATCACCGCCGACCCGAGGTCGGTGAGAATGACGACGCCGTCGCCGCCGCCGGCCCTGGTGATCCCCGCGCTCACCCGCTCAAGGCTGGTGCCGATACGGGAGTGCCCGCCGTCGTCAACACCGCCGGCGGGCACGAGGCGCACATCCGGGGCCATCTGGGCGGCGAGGTCGCACACCCCCTCGGCGATTTTCTGGCTGTGGGAGACAATTACGAGGCCGACGGTCATACCTGTGCCCCTGCGGCGGCAGCCGCGGCCGCGAGGATCAGCGCCGACGAAACCGCTCCCGGATCACGGTGACCGGCGCTCCGCTCACCGAGGTAGCTCGCCCGGCCCTTCCGGGCGATGAGCGGGTCGGTGGCAACCGCCCCGGCGTGGGCGGCGCTTGCCGCAGCGGCAAGGACCTCCCCGGCCGTTGCGCCGGCCGTTGCCGCCGTTGCCGCCGCCTCGACCGCTGGGGTCCAGGCGTCGATCATCGTCTTGTCGCCCACCTCGGCCTTCCCGCGCGCCACGATGCCGTCGCGTGCGGCTTCGAGCATCGCGGCAAGCGCCTCCGGCCCGGCCTCCTCCGCTCCCCCGAGGGAGGTTGCCGCCCGCAGGAACGCGGTTCCGTACAGCGGGCCGGCGGCGCCTCCGACTGTCGACATGAGGGTCATTGCTGCCGTCTTGAGCACTTCGGCGGGTGTTGCGGGCGCAGCCGATGCGGCGAGCTTCTCAACGACGGCGGTGAAGCCGCGGTCGAGGTTCTCGCCGTGGTCGGCGTCGCCGATGGCCCGGTCCAGGTCGATCAGCAGGGCACGGTTTTCCGAGACGGCCTCGGCCGAGGCCTTCAGCCACGCCTGGGCCCAGCCGGCGTCAACCGCCATTTCAGATTCCCCAGCGCAGGGCCGCGGTTTGGACCGGGGAGTCCCAGAGCTCGATCATTTCGTCATCGAGCCTCAGCACCGTCAGGGAGGCCCCCTCCATCTCAAGTGCCGTGATGTAGTTGCCCACCAGCGACCGCTCCACGCTGACCCCGCGCTCAACGAGCAGCTGGACGGCCTTGCGGTAGACGATGTAGAGCTCGCTCGCCGGGCTGCCGCCCATGCCGTTCACCATCAGCAGCACGCGGTCGCCCTGGGTGAGGTTCATGTCGGTGGTGATGGGCTCGAGGAGGCGGGTGGTGATCCCGTCGGCATTCTCCATGGCAATGCGGTGCCGGCCGGGCTCACCGTGGATCCCAATGCCGATTTCGATCTCGTCCTCGGCGAGGTCGAAGCTCGGAACTCCGGCGTGGGGAACGGTTGAAGGTGCGAGGGCAGCGCCCATGGAGCGGACGTTGTCGATGACCCGCTGGGCAATTGCCGCAACGGCGTCGAGGTCGTCTCCGCGCTCGGCGGCCGCTCCGGCGATCCGCTCGACGAAGACCGTTCCGCCGACACCCCGGCGTCCGGCGGTGTAGAGGGAGTCCTCGACTGCCACGTCGTCATTGACGAGCACGGTGCGGACAGTGACGCCTTCGGCCTCGGCGAGCTCCGCGGCTGTCTCGAAGTTGAGCACGTCCCCGGTGTAGTTCTTGACGATGTGGAGGACGCCGGCGCCGCCGTCTACCGCCGTCGTCGCGGGAAGGATCTGATCGGGGGTGGGCGAGGTGAAAACGGCGCCGGGGACCGCGGCGTCGAGCATGCCGCGCCCGACATAGCCTGCGTGGAGGGGCTCATGGCCGCTGCCGCCGCCGGACACGAGTCCGACCTTGCCCTGGACCGGGGCGTCGCTGCGCACAACAAACAGGGGGTCCGGATTGACTCTTACGAGGTCGGCGTGGGCCAGGCCGAAGCCCTCCACCGATTCGGTCACCACAGCCTTGGGGTCATTGATGAGCTTTTTCACGACGGCACGCTCCTGGTCATCTCGGGCGAAGTTACGGCCCTGCCGCCCACTGTGGACCGCACCGGCCACGATGAACGATACCCGGTGGCGTGCGCCATTCCTATAGCGGTTCCGTTCTCCGGAACCGGGTTAAAGCACTGCGGGAGAGGCCCGATACTGGGCGCTCTCCCGCAGATTTTTTCTATCCGGCAGCCGGTGCCGGACTACGTTTCAGGCTGCCGGCCTAACGGTCGTCCTTCTTGAACGCGTCCTTGATTTTCTCGCCGGCGTCTTTCAGGTTCGCTTTGGTCTGGTCGGTGTGGCCTTCGGCTTCAAGGCGCTCGTCGCCGGTCGCCTTGCCAAGACCTTCCTTGACCTTGCCGCCCAGGCTCTCGCCCTTGTTTCCGATCTTGTCATCTAAACCCATGATTAGACTCCTTTTCTCTCGGCGTCCAGGCCCCAGTTCCGGGATACCCAACCGCATCTCAAGCGATGCTAAGCCCTCTTAGTATATCGCGGGATGCCGGTTCGGGCCATGGGGGCCGCTTCTGGGGCTCAGAGCCAGCGGATCATGCGGGTGTTGCCCAGGGTGTTGGGCTTGACCCGGGCCAGGTCGAGGAACTCCGCCACTCCCTCGTCGTGGGAGCGCAGGAGCTGCGAGTACACCTCGGGGTTGACCGCGCTCTGGTCGGCCATGACCTCGAACCCGCGCCTCCGGAAGAACTCGACCTCGAAGGTGAGGCAGAAGACGCGTTTCACCCCGAGGTCTTTGGCGTCGCTGATCAACCGCTCCACCAGGGCGCTTCCCACCCCCCGGCCCTTCGCCGACTCGGCTGTGGCAAGGGTGCGGACCTCGGCGAGGTCCTCCCACATGACGTGGAGCGCCCCGCAGCCGAGGATTTCCCCGTCGGCCGCCTCGGCGATGCGGAACTCCTGGAGGCCCTCGTAGTAGGCAACGGCCTCCTTGGCGATGAGCACGCGCTCGTCGGCAAGGGGTGCCACCAGCGCCTTGATTGCCGCGACATCGGAGGTGCGTGCGGGACGGACGACAAAGGGCTGGTTCACGTAGGCCAGTCTACAAAGGCGCCGGATGGCCTCCTGCCGCCGGCTCCTTCCCTAACGCAGAAAGGCCCGCCCCGGCGGTGCCGGGACGGGCTTTTCTGTTAGCTCGGAGCGCGCGGTCGCCGCGGGCCCTTATTCGGGAACGGTTGCCTCGATGGCGGGCGGGGCGTCCTCGATGGCCTTGGGCTCCCCGTGTCCAACGAAGGTGAACCTGGCGTCGACTCCTTCGCCCTCGACGTCGACCTCCACCCGCTCGCCGGACTTGAGGTCTCCGAAAAGGATCTTCTCGGAGAGCTGGTCCTCGATCTCGCGCTGGATGGTGCGGCGCAGCGGCCGGGCACCCATTGCGGGGTCGTAGCCGCGTGTTGCAAGCAGCACCTTGGCGGCGGGAGTCAGCTCGATCGTCATGCCCTTGTCCGCCATGCGCTTGCCGAGGCGCTCGAGGAACAGGTCGACGATCTCGACGATCTCGCTCTGGGTGAGCTGCGGGAACACCACCGTGTCGTCAACACGGTTGAGGAACTCGGGCCGGAAGTGCTGCTTGAGCTCCTCCGTGACCTTCGCCTTCATCCGGTTGTAGCTGGTGTTGGTGTCGGTGCCCGACTGGAAGCCGGTCATGACGCCCTTGGAGATGTCGCGGGTTCCAAGGTTGGTGGTCATGATAATCACCGTGTTCTTGAAGTCGACGACCCGGCCCTGGCTGTCGGTCAGGCGGCCGTCTTCAAGGATCTGCAGAAGCGAGTTGAAGAGGTCGGCGTGGGCCTTCTCCACCTCGTCGAACAGCACAACGGAGAAGGGCTTGCGGCGGACCTTCTCGGTGAGCTGGCCACCCTCCTCGTACCCGACGTAGCCAGGAGGCGCACCGAAGAGGCGCGACACCGTGTGCTTCTCGGAGTACTCGGACATGTCAAGGGTGATCAGTGCGTCTTCGTCACCGAAGAGGAATTCGGCGAGCGCCTTGGCCAGCTCCGTCTTACCGACGCCGGTGGGGCCGGCGAAGATGAACGAACCGCCCGGACGCTTGGGATCCTTCAGGCCGGCACGGGTACGCCGGATGGCCTGGGAGATCGCCTTGATCGCCTCGTTCTGGCCGATGACCCGCTTGTGCAGCTCATCTTCCATGTGAAGCAGCCGCGAGGACTCGGCCTCGGTGAGCTTGAAGACGGGGATGCCCGTGGAGTTCGCAAGCACCTCGGCGATGAGTTCCTCGTCGACCTCGGCGATGTCGTCGAGCCCGCCCGACTTCCACCGGCGCTCCTTGTCGGCGCGCTGGTCCTGGAGCTTCTGCTCCTTGTCGCGCAGCGACGCGGCACCCTCGAAGTCCTGGGCGTCGATCGCCGATTCCTTCTCGCGGCGGACATCGGCGATACGCTCGTCGATCTCCTTGAGCTCCGGCGGAGCTGTCATCCTGCGGATCCGAAGCCGGGCACCGGCCTCGTCGATCAGGTCGATCGCCTTGTCGGGCAGGAACCGGTCGGAGATGTAGCGCTCGGCGAGTGTTGCCGCCGAAGCCAGCGCCGCATCGGTGATCGAGACCCGGTGGTGGGCCTCGTACCTGTCGCGCAGCCCCTTGAGGATTTCGATGGCGTGGGCCACCGACGGCTCCTGGACCTGGATCGGCTGGAACCGGCGCTCCAGGGCTGCGTCCTTCTCGATGTGCTTGCGGTATTCGTCAAGCGTTGTTGCACCGATGGTCTGCAGTTCGCCGCGGGCGAGCATCGGCTTCAGGATCGATGCAGCGTCGATCGCTCCTTCGGCGGCACCGGCACCAACGAGGGTGTGGATTTCGTCGATGAAGAGGATGATGTCGCCGCGGGTGCGGATTTCCTTGAGGACCTTCTTCAGGCGCTCCTCGAAGTCACCGCGGTAGCGCGAGCCTGCGACGAGCGAGCCGAGGTCGAGCGTGTAGAGCTGCTTGTCCCGGATTGTCTCGGGCACGTCGCCGCGCACGATCGCCTGGGCAAGCCCTTCGACGACGGCTGTCTTGCCGACGCCGGGCTCACCGATGAGCACGGGGTTGTTCTTCGTACGGCGGGAGAGGACCTGCATGACCCGCTCCATCTCCGTCTCGCGCCCGATGACCGGGTCGAGCTTGGACTCGCGGGCGGCCTGTGTAAGGTTGCGGCCGAACTGGTCGAGCACGACGGAACCGGCAGGGGTTCCCTCCTGCTGCTGGCCTCCGGCGGCTGCCGGCTCCTTGCCCTGGTAGCCCGACAGCAGCTGGATGACCTGCTGGCGGACACGGTTAAGGTCGGCTCCGAGCTTCACGAGCACCTGTGCCGCAACGCCCTCACCCTCACGGATGAGTCCCAGCAGGATGTGCTCCGTGCCGATGTAGTTGTGGCCGAGCTGCAGGGCTTCCCGGAGGGAAAGCTCAAGCACCTTCTTGGCACGGGGGGTGAAGGGGATATGCCCGGACGGAGCCTGCTGGCCCTGCCCGATAATCTCCTGAACCTGCTCTCGCACAGCACCCAGGGAGATGCTGAGTGACTCCAAAGCCTTGGCGGCGACACCCTCACCCTCGTGGATCAGGCCAAGCAGGATGTGCTCGGTGCCGATGTAATTATGGTTGAGCATGCGGGCCTCTTCCTGGGCCAGCACCACAACTCGACGGGCACGATCTGTAAATCTCTCAAACATGAGACACACTCCTAGCTAACGCGTATTTCGATGCTACGGGCATTAGCTATGGTTTTGGGGCGTGTTCGCCACAGGCGAGAATATGCCGCGAAATGTGGCGTTCAGCGCTGGGCGGCCCGGTAGGCCTCGACAATCTCGCTGTTCACCCGGCCGCGTGCGGATACGTTGTAGCCGTTTGCCTTGGCCCACTCCCTCACCTGGGCCGCCTCCTGGTTGCGTGCGGGGGCAGCAGCGGGCCGCTGCTTCGACTGGCTGCTGCGCCGGGCCGAGGAGATGTAGCCGGAGAGGGACTCGCGCAGCTCTGCGGCGTGCGCCTCGGACAGGTCGATTTCGTACTGAACGCCGTCTAGTCCAAAACGGACGGTCTCGTCGGCTTCTCCGCCGTCGGTATCGTCAATGAGGATGATTTTCACTTTTTGCGCCACAATGTGCTCCCAAATTAGTGCCTGCGAAGATATCCCCTAATTAGATTATGTTACAGGCAGGGGGCGGCGTCAAAAGCTATTTACTTGTATTATGACCGTCATTTTCGGGCTCCGGATCGGAGTCGGCGCTTTCCGGTGCCGGGTCCTCCAAACGAGCCTCGGGGCGATATGGTTCCCGCGCCTTGGTCAACGCTTCACGCTCGGCGCGGTCGGCATTCAGGATCGACCTCATCACAAAGTAGAAAAGAACCGCGAGTGTGGCCGACGGCAACAGTACGGCGAGGTATTCCACGGCCTAGCCCAGTTCCGGCTTCAGAATTGGAAAGAGGATGGACTCGCGAATTCCCGCGTTGGTGAAGAGCATCACGAGGCGGTCAATGCCGAGGCCAATGCCGCCCATGGGCGGGGCTCCGTATTCGAGTGCCCGGAGGAAGTCCTCGTCCAACTGCATTGCCTCTTCGTCACCGGCGGCGGCGCGGCGGGACTGCTCAGTGAGCCGCTCGCGCTGGATGACGGGGTCGATCAGCTCCGAGAACGCGGTGCCCCGCTCCATGCCCCCGATGATGAGATCCCAGGCCTCGATCAGCTGGGGGTTGTCCCGGTGCTGGCGGGCGAGCGGCTGGGCCGAGGGCGGGTAGTCATAAACGAAGGTCGGCTGAATCAGGTTCGGCTCGACGAGTTCGGAAAACAATTCGAGGACCAGTTTTCCGGCGTCCCAGGACGGATCGACCGAGATATCGTGCTTGTCGGCGACGACGCGGAGGGTCTGCGCATCGGTATCCGGAGTGATCTCCTGTCCGACGGCCTCCGAGAGGCCCGGATATACGCCGAGCCACTTCCACTCGCCGCCAAGATCAATGACGCCGCGGGGTGTCTCGATGGTGCGCATGCCCAGCAGGTCTGCGCAATTCAGAATGATTTCCTTCATGCGCTCGGCCATTCCGAACTGGTCGGTGTACGCCTCGTAGCATTCGAGCATGGTGAATTCAGGGCTGTGCGTCGAATCGACACCCTCATTGCGGAAAATCCGGCCGATCTCGTACACCCGGTCAATTCCTCCGACCACCGCGCGCTTGAGATAAAGCTCAAGGGCGATGCGCAGGGTCATCTTCTGGTCGAAGGCATTCAGGTGGGTTTCGAAAGGCCGTGCCGCCGCCCCGCCGTGGACAAGCTGCAGGACGGGGGTTTCGACTTCGATGTACCCATTGGCGTTGAGGGTCTCGCGGACGGAGCGGGTGATTGCAGCCCGGGTCCGCACCATGCTGCGGGCCTCTTCTCGCACCATGAGGTCGACGTAGCGCTGGCGGACCCGGGTTTCCTCGTTCACGCCGGCGTGGAGGGTTGGCAGGGGCCGCAGGGCCTTTGACGCCATGCTCCAGCTGTCGGCCATCACGGAGAGTTCACCGCGCTTGGAGCTGATCACCTCTCCGTGCACCTGCACGTGGTCGCCGAGGTCGACGAGCGACTTCCATTCGGCGAGCTGGTCCGGACCGACGACGGCAAGGCTGAGCATTACCTGCAGCCGGGTTCCGTCCCCTTCCTGGAGGGTTGCGAAAAAGAGCTTCCCAGTATTGCGCATGAAAACGACGCGGCCCACGACACTGACCAGATCCCCGGTCGTGTCATCCGCCTGGAGTTGCCCGTAGGCGGCCCGGAGCGCGGCCAGTGAATGGGTGCGCTCAGGCTTTACGGGGTAGGCCTCTTTGCCGCCCTCAAGCAGGCGGGCGCGCTTTTCGAGGCGGATCCGCATCTGCTCGTTGAATTCGTCGGTGCTTTGTTCATTGGCATCGATGGCGCCGGTCGCGGGGTTTTGGTCGTGAGTCACGGTAGCTAAGTTTACGGGGTTCCGGGCCCCGGCCCGGTTCACGCTCCCTCGAGGAGCATGTTGTCGATGAGCCGCACCGGACCCACCCGGGCGGCGATCAGCGCCAGGGCGTTTCCGGCCAGGGGGGTGTGCCTGCAGTTGAACGCGAGCGGCTCGAGGGTTTCCGGATCGACAACCTCGAGGTACTCGAGGCTCACCCCGGGTTCACTGCCCACCATGGCGAGCACCGAGTCGAGGTCGAGGGGATCGCGCAGCCGCGCCCGTTCCGCGAGCAGCCCCAGCGCCCGTGGGAGCACGAGCGCGCTGGCGCGCTCGGCCGGTGAGAGGAACCTGTTGCGGCTTGACAGCGCAAGCCCGTCGGCGTCGCGGACGGTTGGTGCTCCGACAATCTCGACCGGGAAGTTGAGGTCCCGGACCATGCGGCGGATCAGGGCGAGCTGCTGCGCGTCCTTCTGCCCGAAATAGGCCCGGTAGTCGACGTCGGCGGCCGGAGCTCCAAGATGCAGGAGCTTTGCGACGACGGTCAGCATCCCGTCGAAGTGCCCGGGCCGGAACTCACCCTCGAGTTTCCCGCCAAGGGGTCCCGCGGAGAGCCGTACCTGTGGCTCTCCGCCCGGATAGACCTCCTCGGCGGCCGGGGCGAAAACGAGGTCGGCCCCGCTCTCCTCGAGGATCACCAGATCCTCGTTCAGGGTCCGCGGGTAGCGGTCAAGGTCCGTCTTCTCGCCGAACTGCAGCGGATTGACGAAGATGCTGACCAAAACCACGTCGTTGGCTGTCCTTGCCGCCTGGACCAGCCCGGCGTGCCCGGCATGCAGGGCGCCCATTGTCGGAACGAGAGCGAGTGAGCCGCGGCGCTGCTCCCCCGCGGCCGCGGCGTGGCTGCGCGCCTGAAGCAGCTCGCCGGTTGCGGCCCTCAGCTCGGCGGCCGTTGTGACGAGCCGCGGCGCATGAGCGGTTGTGGGTGTCATTCCTGTTCCTCGGTCGCGGTGGGGTCGAGTGCGGCAAGGACCGCCGAGCCCTGGGCGGGGCCCAGAAGCCCCCGGTCGAGCGCCCTCGCGGCGGTTGCCCGGGCCATGCCCTGGTACGCCAGGGCGATGTCGGGGGCGGCAAGTCCGGCTAGGGCCGAGCGGTGCGCAGCCACGGTTCCGGCGTCGCCGCGGGCCACCGGCCCGGTTAGTGCCCCCTCTCCCGAGGACAGGGCGTTCTCAAGGGATGCCTTCATCAGCGGGCCCAGCATGCGGTCCGGGCGCTGCACGCCGAGGTCGCCGAGGATCTGGGCGGCCTGGGATGCGAGGGTGACGAGGTGGTTCGAGGCGTGCGCGAGCGCCGCATGGTAGAGGACGCGGCTCTCCTCGTCGATGACCACGGGCTCGGCCCCCATCTCCACCACCAGCGCCTGGGCGATGGGCAGGACTGCTGCCGGTGCGGTGATCCCGAAGGAGCATTCGGGGAGCCTGCCCAGGTCCAGGCTGAGGCCGGTGAACGTCATCGCGGGGTGGATGGCCAGGGGGATCGCTCCGCTGCGCCGTGCCGGCTCAAGGACGGCGGTGCCGTGGCGCCCGGAGGTGTGGACAACGAGTTGCCCCGGCTGCCATGCGCCAAGAGCCGCAAGACCCTCGACGAGTCCGGGCAGGGCGTCGTCGGGCACGGCCAGGAGCACAAGCTCGGCGCGTTCGACGATCGTGGGTATTTCAAGCACCGGGACGCCGGGAAGCAGGGTGTCGGCCCGTTCGCGGCTCGCCTCGGACACTGCGGAGACGCCGACGACGGCGTGGCCGGCCGCGCGCAGTGCCGCACCGAGCACCGCACCGACCCGGCCCGCACCGATTACGCCGACGCCCAGCCTGCCGGGCCGGCGGGAGGAGCTGCGCGAGGCTTCGGGAACGGAGAAGGGCGGGGTGTCGGGAGACGGTTCAGGAGCGACCATGCGGTTCCATCCCTTCCGGGTGGTTGTCGGAGATTCCGGCAGCGCCGGTTGCTTTCAAGCCGGGTGCGGCGGCGCCGGGACCGGTCCGATCGGGTGCGGCGGCGCCGGGACCGGTCCGATCGGGTGCGGCGGCGCCGGGACCGGTCCGTTCGGGTGCGGCGGCGCCGGGACCGGTCCGTTCGGGTGCGGCGGCGGAAGAACCCGGTTCAGGCACCGGCGGCCCGGCGGGAGCCGGGTGCCCTGACTCCGGGCCCGGCTCTAGGCTTGGCTCCGGGATCGGCTCCGGGATGGGCTCCGGCGCGTTCCGGCGGCCGTGCTGGCGCCGGGCTTCGGCCGCCCGGCGGGCCTGGCCGTCGAATAGCTCAAGTGCCGTGTCGCGTGCCATGTGTTGGACCCGGGGAAGCACGGGTCCGGGGCTTGTCTGAACCTGCAGTTCGGCAAGGCGCAGCCGACGGTCAAGCGGGCCCTGGTGCAGGGAGAGGGATTGCGTGCGTTCGTGGAGAACGACTGCCAGGTGGCGCCAGAAGAACCCGGACCGGATCAGCAGCGCGGTGTCGGTGACGGCGAAGCCGCTCCGCCGCCAGGTGAAGGGCGCAATCCAGCGCGCGCGGCGCGGGGAGGTGGTGAAGCCCTGGCCCGGCCCTGAGGAGTCGAGGCCGGCGGTGAAAACGGCGATGGGGTCGTCGACACCGGGGTCGGGCAGGACGAGCGCAACGATGCGCAGCACTTCCTCGCGGGTTCCGACCGGAAGCAGGGTCGCTCTCGACTGGTCGCCCGAACCTGTTGCACCGTAGCCGGCGACGTTGGCGTTGACCTTGTACCAGCCCTTGAGCCGCCACAGCAGCGGTTGGGTGATGCCGACCGCCTGGACGCGTCCGGGCGGAACCGTCTGCGCCCGGGTGTCGAGCAGCCCGTAACGCAGGCGGATGCCGTCGGGAGAGGTCGCGGCCCGAAAGTTGTATCCGCCGTTGAGGCCGCTCCAGTAGGCTCCGGCCACGCCGAGCACCATGGGAATCAGGGTTGGCGCGGCGAACGGCGTGCGGAACACGACGGTGACCACTGCAACAACCGCTGCACCGACGAGCAGCAGCAGCGTCGTGCCCGACAGCAGCAGGGCGCCGATGACGCGCCCTCCGGGCACTGCGACAACCTCGTGCTCGGGGGCTTCGGGAGGTTCCGGGTGGTCGGCATCGACGGTGATCCCCGCGGCGCCCGCAAGGATGGCCGCCCGCAGCCGCTGGGCATCCGAGAGCCGGAGGAAGGCGAGCCGTACCGCCGATTCGCCGGCGTCGGCGACCTCGAACTTCAGTTCGGCGAGTCCGAAGATGCGTGCAAGGAAGGGCTGGACGACGTCGATGGCCTGCACGCGGTCAAGCCGCGCCTGCCGGTTTTGGCGGAACAGGACGCCAGAATTCACCCGGACGTACTGGTCGGTGACCTGGTAGCGGGTGAAGTACCAGGAGACGAGGAAGCCGAGGGCGATCAGCACCACGACGCCGAAGGCAAGGGCGACGGCGGCCGGAATGCCGATCTGGCCGGGAACCCCCGTCGGCCCGCCGGGGGCAAACAGGCCCTCGAACCAGTCCCTGCCGACGAAGTAGGCGATGGCCGCGAGCGCGATCCACCCGCGCACCAGGGGCGAAACGATATGCACCCGCTGCCAGGCGCCGTCGGACCCGTCGACTCCGCGAGCCGTGGCGGGATGCTCCCCGGCGGTGCGGTCCGGGGTGCTCACAGTCCCGCCAGTCTTGCTTCCCCGCGCGTGGAGAGCTGCTCCCGGAGCCGGGTGCCCTCGGCGGTGGGAAGGCCCGGAATTTCGGCGTTGGTGGCAGGGGAGGCTGTGTGGAGTTTCAGCGTGCAGATGCCGAACGCGCGCTCGAGCGGTCCCACGGCGACGTCGACGTACTGCATCCGCCCGTACGGGACGACGAGGGTGCGCTGGAAGAAGACACCGCTGCGGATCAGGAGGTCGTCGTCGCGCTCGGCGTAACCAAGGGCGCGCACCTGCCGGGGCAGGAGGATCCCGCGCACGGCGGCAATCAGGAGCACGAACGACGGCAGCGCCACGGCCAGGAACAGCGGGGGGAAGCCCTCCCACACGTTGGTGAGCCGAAGGAGAAGTGGAATGCCTGAGAGTACGAGGGTGATGAGAGTGCCGACAAGCCAACCCACAAGGCGGGCCGGAAGGTAGCGGGGCGAGACCCGTGACCACTGCAGGCCCTGCGGGTCGATCGGTTCGTTAGGCATATTCCCCCTCGCTTTTCCCTGGAGTTCCGGCGCCGCCTTCATCATCGGGCGGGAGCCGGCAGAACCCCTCGACAACGAGCCCGACAACGATCATCACGATTCCGCCGCCCATGAGGGCGAGCGTTCCCCAAAGCGGCCAGAGGGTGTCGCGCACCGCGAGCAGGGATATCTGGTCCACGAGGATCCCGGCATGCCAGCCCATGCTCAGCGAGCCGGCGTAGGCGGTCGCCTGGGCGAGGATGAGCGTGCGAGTGGCGAGGATCGGGTCGAGCTCCTTTTCCCGGTTGCCGTTGCGCCACCGCAGAACCCGCACCCCGAAGATCAGGGTGACCGCGATGATGACGCCGACGGTGAGCAGGGAACTCAGGTGCAGGGCCGGTGTCGGGTAGCCGTTGCTCCCTGCCCAGAGGTTGACGAACCAGCCGGCGAGGCCCGCGCTGAGGCCGATGACAGCCAGCCAGCGGAAGCTGATGCTTTTCACGGCGTCCCGGCTTCCTCGAAGAGCCGGACGCCGGCGCGGTCGGCTGCGGCGTCGGCGAGCCGGGCAACGGGTTCACCGTTGAGCGTCGCGCCGGGGTCCATCAGCGCCCAGGGCCGCAGGACAAAGGCCCGCTGGGCGGCGCGCGGGTGCGGGACGGTGAGCCTTTCGTCGTCGGAGGTCCAGTCGCCGAAGGTGACGATGTCGACGTCGAGTGTGCGCGGGCCCCAGCGCACCGAGCGCGTCCTGTGGTGTTTTTGCTCAACCGCCTGGCAGTGCTCGAGCAGTTCGTAGGGTCCGAGGTCGGTTTCAACCTCGAGCACCTGGTTGAGGTAGTCCGGCTGCTCCGGGCCGCCGACGGCCTTGGTGATGACAACCGGGGAGGCCCTGAGCAGGCGGACCCGCGGGGACCGGGCCAGGTCGTCGGCCGCGCGCGCCAAGGTGGTGCCGCTCTCGCCGAGGTTGCTGCCGAGAGCCAGGACCGCCCGTACGGGGTTGTTCACGCCGCGCTCCTGCGGATGCTCACGGCGACGTCGGTGAACGCCACGGGGATGGGCGCCTGCGGCTTGTGCACGGTGACGTCGACGGCGTCGGCTGGGTAGGTGGCGAGGAGGTCGGCGGCGATCTTCTCCGCGAGGGCCTCGATGAGCTGGAACGGCTCGCCGGTGATGCTCTCAACGACCCGCTGCGCCAGCTCGCCATAGTGGGCGGTCTTCGCGAGGTCGTCGCTCTGCCCTGCCGGACGCAGGTCCAGGTGCAGCACCACGTCGACGACGAACGGCTGGCCGTCGCGGCGTTCGGCCTCGAAGACTCCGTGGTAGCCGACGGCGGTGATGCCGGTTACGGTGACCGTGTCCCGGCGGGCCGCGGGTGCTACTTCGCCCATGCTGCCGCGACCTTCACGGCGTCGATGGTTGGACCGACGTCGTGGGCCCGGATGCCCCAGGCCCCCTTCGCGGCGGCGAGGGACGCCACGGCCAGCGATGCCGCGTCGCGCTCGGCGGGGGCGGCGGTCCGTCCTCCGGAGCTGAGCAGTGTTCCGAGGAAACGCTTCCGGGAGGCCGCGACAAGCACCCGGTGGCCGAGCCCGGTGAAGCGGTCAAGGGAGCGGAGCAGCTCCCAGTTGTGCTCGGCGGTCTTGGCGAACCCCAGCCCGGGGTCCACGATGATGGAACCGGGCTCGACTCCGGCCTCGACGAAACGGTCCCGCATGGTGAGCAGTTCGGCGATGACCTCCTCGACGACGTTCGAGTAGTTGGCCAGGGAGTCCATTGTGGCCGCAGTTCCCCGGCGGTGGGTCAGCACGTAGGGCACTTTGCGTTCGGCGACAAGGGCCGGCATCGCGGGGTTGAACCCGTCACCCGAGATGTCGTTGATGATCGCCGCGCCGGCGTCGAGGGCCTGGGCCGCGGTTTCGGGGTGCATCGTGTCAATGCTGACCAGGGCGCCGGCCGCGGCCAGCGTCTTGACGACGGGCAGCACGCGCGCGAGTTCCTGGTCGAGTGGCACGCGCGAGGCGTTGGGGCGGGTGGATTCCCCGCCCACGTCGATGATGTCGGCGCCTGCGTAGTGCATGCGGAGCCCGTGCGCGATCGCGTCGTCGGTTGTCGCGTATTTCCCGCCGTCGCTGAAGGAATCGGGGGTGACGTTGAGGATGCCCATCACCACGGCACGCCCCGTGGGGAGGTCGTTGACGGTCTTGGGCGTGCGAACCCGGCGCAGCACCGGCAGCGGCGATGTCGCGGGCCCGGTCCCGGGGGCGGCGGCGAGAGAATCCATTCGCTTACGGTTTCCTATCTTCCAAGTATCAGGCTCATGGCCTCGGCGCGGGTGGCCGTTTCGCGGATCTGTCCGCGCACCGCCGACGTCACCGTCTTGGCTCCGGGTTTGCGGACCCCGCGCATCGACATGCACATGTGTTCGCATTCGATAACCACGATTGCGCCCTTAGGTTTCAGATGCGTCATCATAGCGTCAACAATCTGGGTGGTCAGCCGCTCCTGGACCTGCGGCCTGCGGGCGTACACCTCGACGAGGCGGGCAAGTTTGCTCAACCCCGTCACACGCCCGTCGTCGGAGGGGATGTACCCGACATGCGCCGAGCCGTGGAACGGCACAAGGTGGTGCTCGCACGTTGAGTAGAAGGGGATGTCCTTCACCAGCACGAGCTCCTGGTGGTTGAGGTCGAACGAGGTGGAGAGCACCTCCCCGGCGTCCTGGCGGAGCCCGGCGAACATCTCCGTGTAGGCCTTGGCGACCCTCCGCGGCGTCTCGACGAGGCCCTCGCGGTCAGGGTCCTCGCCGATTGCCTCGAGGATTTCGCGCACCGCGCGTTCAATGCGCGGCTGGTCAACCGTCGTCTCAGCGGCGGCCAGGGCAGCGTCAAGTACTTCGTTGTCGAACTGGGTCACAGCTTGAATCCTATCGCGGCCGGAAAAGCCAGCGGCCTCACGGCTGCTGGTTTCCGCTTCTACCCTTGCCGTCGGGTGATGCGCCGTTCGACTCGGGAGAAGGCAGCTCCGAAGCGTGGACGTCGAAGTCGTTCGGAATGTCCGCTTCCGCGATCTGGTCCTGGGGCGGAACCGTTTCGGGGGCCGGCTGGCCGTTCCGTGCCGCTTCGGCGCGTTCCTTGGCCGAGACGACCGGAGGCAGCGCGTGCACGGGGCGGGAGTCCTTCGACAGCCACACCTGCCGCAGCCCGCGCTTGCGCACGTCGGCGAACACTTCGGCGATCTCGGCCTGGTTCAGGGTTTCCCGCTCGAGCAGCTCAAGCGCGAGCCGGTCGAGGACGTCGCGGTTCTCGGTGAGGATCTCGTACGCCTCGTCGTGCGCGTTGTCGATCAGCCTGCGAACCTCCTCGTCGACAACCAGGGCGATCTGGTCCGAGTAGTCGCGGTCGCTGCCCATGTCGCGGCCGAGGAAGGGCTCTCCTGCGCCCTGGCCAAGCTTCACGGCGCCGATGCGCTCGCTCATGCCGTACTGGGTGACCATCTTGCGGGCGGTTCCGGTGGCCTTCTCGATGTCGTTCGAGGCACCCGTCGACGGGTCGTGGAACACGATCTCCTCGGCGACCCGGCCGCCCATGGCGTAGGCGAGCTGGTCGAGGAGTTCGTTGCGGGTCACCGAGTATTTGTCGTCCATCGGCAGCACCATCGTGTAACCGAGGGCGCGCCCGCGCGGCAGGATCGTGACCTTGGTGACCGGGTCGGTGTTGCGCAGCGCCGCGGCAACGAGGGCGTGCCCGCCCTCGTGGTAGGCGGTGATCTTCCGCTCGAGTTCCTTCATGACGCGGCTGCGCTTCTGCGGGCCGGCGATCACGCGGTCGATCGCTTCGTCGAGGGCGCGGTCGTCGATGAGCTGGGCGTTGGAGCGTGCCGTGAGCAGTGCCGCCTCGTTCAGGACGTTGGCGAGGTCGGCGCCGGTGAAGCCCGGCGTTTTCTTCGCCACGGAACGGAGGTCGACGTTCTGGGCCATCGGCTTGCCCTTGGCGTGGACGTTGAGGATGTGTTCGCGTCCGCGCATGTCCGGAGCCTCAACCCCGATCTGCCGGTCGAACCGGCCCGGGCGCAGCAGGGCGGGGTCGAGGACGTCGGGGCGGTTGGTCGCCGCGATCAGGATGACGTTGGTCGTGGAGTCGAAGCCGTCCATTTCAACGAGCAGCTGGTTGAGGGTCTGTTCGCGTTCGTCGTTGCCGCCGCCGACGCCGGCTCCGCGGTGGCGGCCGACGGCGTCGATTTCGTCGACGAAGATGATGGCGGGCGCGTTGTTCTTCGCCTGCTCGAACAGGTCGCGGACGCGGGAGGCGCCGACGCCGACGAACATTTCGACGAAGTCGGAGCCGGAGATCGAGTAGAAGGGCACCCCGGCCTCACCTGCCACGGCGCGGGCCAGGAGGGTCTTGCCGGTGCCCGGCGGGCCGTAGAGCAGCACGCCCTTGGGGATCTTGGCGCCGAGGGCCTGGAACTTCGCGGGCTCCTGCAGGAATTCCTTGATCTCGAGGAGTTCCTCGACGGCTTCGTCGGCTCCGGCAACGTCGGAGAAGGTGACCTGCGGCATGTCCTTGGAGATCAGCTTCGCCTTGGACTTGCCGAACTGCATCACCTTGGAGCCGCCGCCCTGCATCCGGCTGAGCAGGAACCAGAAGATCGCGCCGAGGATCAGGATGGGGAAGATCAGGCTGAAGATGCTCAGGAACCAGTTGCTCTCGACGGGCTGGTCGGTGAAGCCTTCAACGTCGGAGGAGTTGACAGCATCGACAACGTCTTCGGCGCGGGCGGTGCTGAAGAAGAACTGGACGCTGCGGCCCATGTCCTCGTAATCCTCGCGGAGGGTCAGGTCGACGCGCTGCTCGCCGTCGTGGATTTTCGCCTGCTCCACCTTGTTGTCCTGCAGCAGCTGCAGGCCGACGTTGGTGTCCACCCTGCCGCCGCTGGTGTTGAACAGGGTGGGGAGGATAATCAGGAGCCCGGCCACGGCCAGGACAATCCAGAAGACCGGACCCTTGAAGATGTTCTTATATTTCATTCGTCTCAGGGCTGCAAGCCCTGTCCCTCCTGCTGAAGCAAGCCATGATAAAAGCGCGTTCCGCTTGCGGTTTCCTCGAAATCACTCCAAGGTATACACGCTCACAGCAACACCACGCGCGGTTTTGGCGGAAAGTTCCCTGTCGGCGTACACCCCCGGGAGGGCGGAGTGGGCCGGAACTACTCGTAGACGTGCGGGGCGAGCGTGCCGATGAAGTCGAGGTTGCGGTACTTCTCGGCGAAATCGAGCCCGTAGCCGACAACGAATTCGTTGGGGATGTTGAATCCCACGTACTTCACGTCGATGTCGACCTTCGCGGCGTCGGGCTTGCGCAGCAGGGTGCAGATTTCGACCGACGCCGGCCCGCGGGACACGAGGTTGGCCTTGAGCCAGGAGAGGGTCAGGCCCGAGTCGATGATGTCCTCGGCGATGAGCACGTGCTTGCCCATGAGATCCGTCTCAAGGTCCTTGAGGATGCGGACGACACCCGAGGACTGGGTTCCCGAGCCGTAGGAGGAAACTGCCATCCAGTCCATGGTGATGTGGGAGTGGAGCGAGCGCGCCAGGTCGGCCATCACCATGACGGCGCCCTTGAGCACGCCCACGAGGAGGATCTCGCGCCCCTGGTAGTCGGCGTCGATTTCGGCGGCAAGCTCCTGGACCCGCTGCTGAATCTGCTCTTTCGTGAAAAGAACGTGCTTGAGGTCTGCCTGGACGTCGCTTGAATCCACCGGTTACTCCTGAGTTGAACGGCCCGGCGGCTCCGCGCCGGAACGGTTGTTTCTTAGGATAAGACTGCCATAGCCTGCGTCCCCGTGAAGAACCGATTTGCCCCGCACCTGGCGGTAGGCGGAGAGATTTCCGCCGAGCTGCACCGGGCCCGCCGAGCCGCGGCGTGCGAGCAGGGACTCGACGGCAATCAGCCGCTCGAAGCTGGGCTGGAAGCCGCCGAGGTCGACCGCTGCAAGGGCCAGCACGCGCTGGCGCAGTGAGGCCGGAAGGTCGCGGAGGCCGGCCTCGGAAAGCAGGATCTGCCCCTCCCGCTCGACCCGGAGCCGTGCGTAGGCTTCGGCGCTGAGCTGGTCGAGGTACTCCGCGTCCTGCGCGAGGATCTGGGAGGTGCGGTGGAGCGCCGGGGCGACTCCCGGCCCGAGCTGGTCCTCGAGGCAGGGAAGCACGACGCCGCGCACCCGGGAGCGGGCGAAGGACGGATCGGAGTTCGCCGGGTCGTGCCACGGGTCGAGCCCGTAGAAGGCGCAGATCTCCTCGGTGTCCGAGCGGCGCAGGTCGAGGATCGGCCTGCGGTAGGCGCCCCTCCGCCGCGGCATTCCGGCGAGGGAGCGCGTGCCGGAGCCGCGTGCCAGGCCAAGGAGAACCTGTTCGGCCTGGTCATCGAGTGTGTGGCCGAGCAGGACGGCGGCGGCACCGGCGTCGTGGGCGGCCGCGTCGAGCGCCGCATAGCGCGCGGTCCGCGCCGCGGCCTCCGGCCCCACCCCCTCGGTACGCACTTCGACCTCCCGGATCTCCACGGGATTCAGCCCCAGCGCCGTGAGCTGTTCGGCCGCCCGCCGCGCGACGGCGCGGCTGCCCTCCTGCAGCGCGTGGTCGACGATCACGGCGCCGACCCTGCAGCGCCCGGTCGAGGCGAAATGCGCGGTGACGGCGGCGAGGGCGAGTGAGTCGGGGCCGCCGCTGCAGGCCACCAGCACCAGCGGCAGGTCCTGTCCTGCCGGGGGCGGCCCGCCGGCCCGGCCCTGCCCGGCCGGCAGGAGCACATCGGCGAGCGAGCGCTCAACCAGGTTCCGGGCGGTGCCGACAACGGGGTTCAGCCGGGGGCGCCTACCCATGCCGGCTGATGCTCATCCTGTCGATCCATTCATCGGGGGCGTGGATTTCGCGCTCGGTGGGAAGGTTCCGCTCGGCCTCCCACACCAGGTTGAAGCCATCCATCCCGGTCTGGTCGACAACGCGCCGCACGAACTTGGAGCCGTCGCTGTACTGGCGCATCTTGGCGTCGAGGCCGAGGACCTGGCGGATGAGCTTCTCGAGCGGCCCCCGGGACTTCCCGCGGGCGTTGAAGCGGCGGCGGATGGTCTTCACCGTCGGCACGATGCTCGAGTCGACCCCGTCCATGACCACGTTGGCGTGGCCTTCGAGCAGGCTCATCACGGCGGTGAGGTGGGACAGCCGCGCCTTGTCTTCGGGGTCCTGCAGGATCGAGAGGATCCCGACGTCGCGCCCTGGCCCTTCCTCCTGCTCGCCGCCGCGGGTGGTGAGGGTCTTCACGGCGTTGCCGAGGCGTTCGGCGAGGGTGTCGGCCTTGCCCATCAGGCCCGAGGTCAGTTCTGAGATCGACCCGGTCATGTGGTCCTTAAGCCACGGGGCCGCGGCGAACTGGACGCGGTGGGTCTGCTCGTGGAGGCACACCCACAACCGGAAGTCGGAGGGGTCGACGTTTAGTTCGCGCTCAACGGAAATGATGTTCGGGGCAACGAGGAGCAGCCGCCCGCCGGTTCCGTTGCGTGAGGGGACGAAGGGGTCGTACTGCCCGAGGACCTTGCTCGAGAGGAAGGCGAGGATGGTGCCGAGCTGGGCCCCCGTGATGGTCCCGCCGAGGCTCATCGACGCCGTCTTGAAGAGCTCGGGTTTCGTCTCAGCGAGGTGGTCGAGGGCCGGTTCCATGAGCGTCCTGAAGCTCTGCGCGTTCGCCTTGGCCCAGGAGGCGCGGTCGACGATCAGCAGTTCGGAGTCGTGAAGGTCCCGGGCCGCCTCGAGGCGTGAGATCGAATGGACGTGGCTCACCGAGGCGTCGGCCAGTTCCCTGAGGTTCCCGACTGCCACTGCGATTTCCCGGGGGGTCATGACCGGCCCGGGTGGGGTGAGCCTCGCGGCGGTGCCGGCGGCCAGCTCCCAGTTCACCAGCTGGCGGGGTGGTCGGTTGGACTGGACGGTCGGCTCGTTGCTCTCCATGTCCTTATTCGACCACATCCCCCGGCCCGCCGCTTCCCCGCCGCTGTCCTGACGGTCCTCTCACCTGCAGCCGCAGGCGGCAAGCACCGACGCGGCGTCGTCGGCGGCCGTGCGCGCTTCGTCCAGATGCCCGTCGAGCCCGGAGGCGATCAGGGAGAACACCAGCAGGCGCCCGTCCCGTGTCACCACCTGCCCGCTGAGTGCCGAGACAGCGCTCAGCGTCCCGGTTTTCGCACGAACGATCCCGGCTCCGGTCTCAGCGCCGCCAGTGAAGCGCTCCTCGAGGGTTCCGGAGAGCGAAGCGATGGGCAGGGCGCCAAGCAGCCCGGCAAGGGCCGGGTCGTCGCTCACCGCCAGGGCGCGCAGCAGGGCCGTCAGCTGGCCGGCGGATACCGCGTTGCGCACGGAGAGCCCTGCGGCGTCGCCGAGCTGCATGCCGTCGGCGGGCACCCCGAGCGCCGCCGCTGCTGCTGCCATTGTGTCGGTCGCTCCGCCGAAGGAGGCGGGACTGCCGGCCGCTTCGGCGGCGACCCGTGCCAGTGCTTCGGCCAGGTAGTTGTCGGAGGCGACGAGCATGTGTTCGACCTGTGCGGCGATGGTTGCAGACTCCACCGAGGCAAGGACCTCGGCTGTCGCCGGGGCGGCGCCGCGGTCAACGCCGGCCCGGACCTCGACCCCGCGCTCGGCGGCCGCTGCAACAAGGGCCCGGGAGAAGGAACCGGCAGCGGCGAGCGCGGCGTCGGAGTGGCGCGGACCGGAGTCTGCTCCCTCGTCGAGCCAGGCGGAGTTGACCGCCAGCGGGTAGATGGGCGCGACTTCCCCCGCTTCGACGTCGCCTGCGGCCCACGTGGGGTTCAGTGCCTCCCCCTGGAAGAAGGTGTCATCGAGGAACAATGCGTACGGCCCAGACTCCGGGTCGAGCGCCTCCGCTGTCTCGGCGGCGAGGGTGGCCAGGCCCGCGCGCCCCACAACGGCGTTCGGCTTTGATTCCCCGGCGCCCAGGAGGACGTCCCCGCCGCCGCGCAGGTAGAGCACGCCGCCATCGGGATGGACGGAGACCGAGGTCTTCAGCCGCGCCTCGGGGCGCAGGTGGGTCAGCGCCGCGGCGGCGGTGAACAGCTTGATGTTCGACGCCGGGGGCACGGGCTCCGCGCCGGCGCGCTTGTACAGCACCTCTCCCGTCCGCGCGTCGAGCACGACGCCGGTGAAGGCACCGTGCTGCAGGCCAAGCTCGGCGTCGAGCAGCGGTCCGAGAACGTCGGAGGCCGGCGCAGGGGCAGTGTCCGAGAGTTCGGACACCACCGCGGGCTCGGACAACGAGGCGGGCGGGCGCTGCACGGCGGGGACCGGCGGGGGCGTTGGGGGACCGGGCCGGCTCAGGGTTTCAAGGACGGGCGGGCCGACATGGAGGGCCAGCGGAAAGGCGAGCGCCGCCAGCGCGCAGGCCAGCAGCAGCGCGCCCAGCGCGCGGGTCGAGCGCTTCATGGCTGTCCTTCCGGGCGGGTCGGGCGGCGGCGCGATCGGCCGGCGGGTGAGGTGCAGGGCAGGAAATGCCGGGAAGCCGCGCCCGACCGATATGTTTAACGCGAAGGGTTAAACAGTAGACCGGCGCGTCCGCGGACTGCTGTTCCAAGCGCTGTGTCCCATCTGCTGTTTTCCGATCTGCCCAGAACCGACCTGCCGTTACCGAGGAGTTGCCATGATGAAGCTCGACGTCACAATCGAGATCCCCAAGGGGTCCCGTGTCAAGTACGAGATCGACCACGACACCCACCGCCTCCGCCTTGACCGCGTCCTCTTCACGGCGATGCAGTACCCGACCCATTACGGTTACTTCGAAAACACCCTGGGCGAGGACGGCGACCCGCTGGACGCCCTCGTGATGCTTCAGGACTTCGACCTGGTTCCGGGCGTGCTTGTCGAGTCCCGTCCGATCGGCGTCTTCAACATGACCGACGACGCCGGCGGAGACGCCAAGGTGCTGTGCGTTCCGGTGGACCCCCGGTTCGATTCGATCAAGGAGCTCTCCGACGTGTCGGATTTCCTCCTCGAGGAGATCAAGCACTTCTTCACCCGGTACAAGGACCTTGAGCCGGGCAAGTGGGTCGAAGCGGCTGAATGGGCCGGCCGCGAGGAAGCCGAAGCCGAGGTTGAAGCCTCGCTGGCCCGCTTCAAGGCACTCGGCGAGCGCAGCGAGGAGGACGAGCCCCAGGGCCGCCAGGTCGACACCGAAGCCGACAACGCAACCGCGGTTCCCGAAGGCCGCTAGCCCGGAACAGGGATGGGCGGCGCGCGTGCGGCCCATCCCTGCCGCCCATCCCTGCCGCCCACCCCTGCCGCTGGCCCCTGCCGCTGGCCCCTGGTGCGGTCCCGCCGTTCTCCCGCGCTGCCGCCGTCCACGCCAGATCAACGCAAAAGGGTTGATTACGGCAGGTGGTGACCCATACTGAAGCAATGTTGTACGTGCTCACCATCAACCAGCGGGACTCGCGTGAAGTGGGCGACCAGGTCCCCGAGCTGCTCAGGGCATTCCGTCACCTGCCGGCGGTCGTACCGTTCCAGCGGTCGGTTGCGGACGAGGTCCAGGGCGTCGTCGACTCCGCGCAGACTGCCGTTGAGGCCGCCCTCCGGGCCATCCGCTACCGCCGCTGGCACGTGGGCATCGGCGTCGGCGGCGTCCTCCCCCCGGTGCCGGAGCGGATCGTCGACGCCGAGGGGTACGGGCTTGTCTATGCGCGCCGCGCCGTGAACCGCGCCCAAAAGACCGGCGAACGCATCCCCCTTGCCGTTGAGGGCCCGGACTCGGACATCGCCGCGGAGGCCGAAGCGGTCCTGCGGCTGCTCGGGCATATCGTCTACACCCGCACCGAGGCCGAATGGAACGTCCTCGACCTCCTGACCCCGGGCGCACGCGGACAGCAGAAACTCATCGCGCAGGAATTGAGCATCAGCACGCAGGCGGTGAGCAAGGCCGTCGTGCGCTCCCATTGGATCGAGGAGCACGCAACCCGCCCTGCCGCGGCGCGGCTGCTCGACCTCGCCCACGGGCCCGCGGCGCTTCCCGCGGCTTCGCTCGCCTACTGAGGACCGGGCCCCTGCGGCGCCGTTCCGGCGTCGGGTTTGATGTCCTGCTCGGTGTCCTGCTAGATGTCCTCCTAGACCAGCGAGCGAAGCACCTTGGCGGCGCCGTCGTCGTAGACGGTGCCGGTGACCTCGGACGCTGCGGACTTGACTTCATCGGGCGCCTGGCCCATTGCGACTCCGCGGGCCGCCCACTGGAGCATCTCGATGTCGTTGCGCCCGTCGCCCACCGCGACGGTCAGTGCGGGGTCGGCCCCGAGCCGGCGCCGCAGCAGTTCAAGGGCGCTTGCCTTCGTCACGCCCGCGGCGGCGATGTCCAGCCACGCGGTCCAGCCCACGGAGTAGGTGACGCCGTGGAGCCCGATCGCCTCGACAGCGTTGCCGAATTCCTCGGCGGTGCTGTCTGTGCTGAAGACAACGACGCGCACGGCGTTCGCCGCAAGCATCTGGTCGAAATCGACGTTCTGCGCTTCGGCGCCGAAGCTGGCGTCCTGGAAGCTCTCCGTGGCGAGGAAGCGGCCCTGGTCGTCCTCCAGCGCGTACTTGGCCGAGGGAAGGCGTTCGCGCAATGCGGTGAGGGCGGGCCGGGGGTCGAAGGTGACCTTGTCGACGACCTCGAACCCCTGTGGGAGGTCCGGATCGACGCACAGGGTGACCCCGCCGTTCGAGCAGACCGCGTAACCGCGGGTCAGTCCGATCTCACGGAGCACCGGCAGTGCGGCGCCGAGAGATCGGCCGGTTGAGATGATGATGTCGTGGCCCGCGTCGATGACCGCCTGTGCGGCGGAGCGGACCTCTTCGGTCATGAACCCGTCATGATCGACCAGGGTGCCGTCGACGTCGAGCGCCACCATGTGCTTTTTACGGTTCTGAGGCTGGTCATCGATGCCAGCCAATGAAATATTCATCCCATTAGTGAACCAGATGAGCCCCGTTGGCCGATATAAGCAGTGTCACAGTACCGGCAGGACTTCCAGTCCGCTAAGATACGGGCGAAGTGCCTCCGGGACCCGCACGGAGCCGTCGGGATTCTGGTGGTGCTCGAGGATCGCGACGATCCACCGGGTTGTGGCGAGAGTGCCGTTGAGCGTCGCAACCGCGCGCGTTCCCTTTGCCCCTTCGCCGCTCTGGCGTTCGCGGATGTTGAGCCGCCGGGCCTGGAAAGTGGTGCAGTTCGAGGTTGAGGTCAGTTCCCGGTAGGCCCCCTGGGTGGGAATCCAGGCTTCGCAGTCGAACTTCCGGGCCGCCGACATGCCAAGGTCTCCGGCGGCCGTGTCGATCACCCGGTAGGGAAGTTCAACCTTCGCCAGCATCTCCTCTTCCCATGCGAGAAGCCGCTGGTGCTCCGCGTAGGACTCCTCGATCGTCGTGTAGGTGAACATCTCCACCTTGTTGAACTGGTGGACCCTGATGATTCCGCGGGTGTCCTTGCCGTGGGATCCGGCCTCGCGCCGGTAGCAGGATGACCATCCGGCGTAGCGCAATGGGCCGTCGCTGAGGTCAAGGATTTCATCGGAGTGGTATCCGGCCAGTGCCACCTCCGACGTGCCCACGAGGTAGAGGTCGTCTTCGGCCAGCCGGTAGATTTCTGCGTCGTGGGCGATATCGAAGCCCGTGCCCTGCATCGTCTCCGGACGGACGAGGGTGGGGGTGATCATGGGGACGAAGCCGGCCTGGATTGCCTGGTCCATCGCCATCTGCAGCAGGGCAAGCTCGAGCCGGGCGCCGACGCCCTTGAGGAAGTAGAACCGCGAGCCGGAGACCTTCGCGCCGCGCTCCATGTCGATGGCGCCGATCAGCTCGCCGATCTCAAGGTGGTCCCGCGGTTCGAATCCTTCTGCGGTGAAGTCGCGCGGGACGCCGACGGTCCGCAGGACCTCGAAGTCCTCCTCGCCGCCTGCGGGCACACCGTCCTCGATGAGGTTCGGCAGCCGGCGCACGAGCGCTTCCTGTTCGGCCTTGGCCTCCTCGGCCCAGGCCGCGGCTTTCTTCACCTGCCCCGCAAGGTCCTTGACTTCGGCGAGCAGCGCCTGCTTTTCCTCGCCCTTGGCCCCGGCCACCTTCTTGCCGAAGGCATTCTGGTCGGCCCTGAGCGTCTCGTAGCGGGTCACCGCTTCCCTGCGCGCCGTGTCGGCGGAAATGATCGCCTCGATCAGGCCCTCGTCGGCACCGCGGGCGCGCTGTGAGGTGCGGAACTTGTCAGGGAAGGTGCGGAGCTCGTTTACATCGATCACCTCCCCAGAGTACCAACGGCGTGAAACGCCGGGACGCCGCCGCGGCGTGCGCGGTACTCTGGGGAAACTATGCGCCCTAAACTGCTTGCCCTAGCCGCCGCGGGCTCGGCTGCTGCGGCCTCGGCGCAGAGCTGGTGGGCTGTGCGGCGGCTGAGTTACCAGCGCTCCCCCGCGGCCTCGGTCCACCCGCTGATTCCCCTGCCCGAGGGACCCCAAAAGGTGGCCCTCATCCTCAACCCGGTCAAGCTTGGCGCCGCCGCGACGCGGGCCCTGGTGGAGCAGGCGTGCGCGGACGCCGGGTGGGATCCGCCGCTGGTCCTTGAGACGACGGTCGACGACCCCGGAACCGGACAGGCGGCGCTTGCCGTCGAGGCGGGGGCCGACGTCGTGATCGCCGCCGGCGGCGACGGCACGGTGCGTGCCGTTGCCCAGGCCCTCGCCCACGGCGGTGCGGCGCTTGCGCTGCTTCCGATCGGCACGGGCAACCTCCTGGTCCGGAACCTTGGCCTTCCCTACAACGACATCGCAGGCTGCCTTGAGGCAGCCCTTCACGGCAGCCAGCGCAGGATCGACATGGCCACCGTGCAGCTGCGCAACGACCGCACGGGCTTCACCTCAACCTTCCCGTTCCTCGTGATGGGCGGGGTGGGCCTTGATGCCGCGGTTGTCGCAGCAACCCGGGACGACCTCAAGGAGAAACTGGGCTGGCTCGCCTACAGCGAGGCCGGAGTCCGGCTCCTGCCCGGGCGCCGCCAGCGCGTTACGATCAGCCTCGACGGCGGCGCTCCGCAGAGCCGGAAGGTGCGCAGCGTGGTGTTCGCCAATTGCGGGAAACTGCCCGCGGGGATTGATTTCATCCCCGATTCGGTCATCGATGACGGGTATCTCGACGTTGTCGTCATGAGCCCGCGCAGCCTGCTGGGATGGCTGTGGGTTGCCGGGAAGATCGTCTTCCGGCACCGGGGGGCGATTCCCGTCATAAAGTACTACCGCGCCCGGGAAGTGACGGTGTGGACCGCGGAGCCGACCGGCACCCAGCTCGACGGCGACCTTTCGGGAGCCGTGACCTCGGTGACGGCGCGCGTTGACCCCGGAGCGCTGGTCGTGCGCGTTCCCGCCGGCCCGCCGGAGCCGGCCCTTGCCCGGGCGGCTGCGCCCGGAGCGGACCGGCCGGCCGGCTGACCGGCCGGCGTCCGCTACGTCCGGTCGCGGTCGGTGTATTCGCCTTCGCCTTCGGGTGCGTCGAGGAACTGCTTGTCCTTGTCGGGGTACTCGCCTTCCTCTTCGGGCTTCTGAGCACCCGTGTAGCCGCCTTCGTTCCCGGCGGGCGCCGCACTGGTGAAGCTGCCCTCGGTGGCGCCGTCCTCAACCTCTGCGGCCTGGGCGCCGTGACGCTCGGCCTGCTGGTTGATCAGCCGCTGCTCCTCGGCGAACCGCAGGTCATTGCCCTGGTCCCCGATGTCACCGCGCCGGTTCGGGTCCGAGTTGGGGCCGTCTTCCTTGCTCGGATTCACGATGTGCCCTTCGCTAGCGCTGTCAGTCATCATGCTGCCTCTCGTTGAAGGTCGGGCGTCCGCCGGACGCCCGTTGTAAGCGTACTTACGAATGCGGCGCGGAGAAAGCCCGGTTAGTCCTGCAGCATCTCGCGGACCGCCCGTTCCGAGGTCGAATAGCCCCCAACGGGGATGACCTCCCCGCTCATGAACCGGTCGACGAGCCGCGGATCGACGTAGGAACTGCGCGCGACGGCGGGCGTGTTGCCAAGATGGTCGGCGACAGCCCGCATCGTTTCGGCGACCGCCTTCTGCCGGGCGGTCCGGCTGGTCGCCTTGAGGTCCCGCCGGGCGAGCTCCATCGCCGCGACAACCGTTGCCTGCCAGGTACGGAAGTCCTTGGCGGTGAAGCCTCCGCCGGTGACCTGGCGGAGGAACTCGTTGAGTTGGGAGCCGTCAACGCGGTGCCACTTCTCGTCGGCCGTCCGGTAGGCGAGCACCGTGTCCGCCTCCTCCCGGCGCATCATCGGACGCAGCGCCGCGGCGAGATCGGCGTCTTCGAGCGTCGTGTCCCATTGCTGGCCGCTCTTGCCCGGAAAGCGGAAGGTGATGACCTGACCGTCGATCGAGACATGGTCAACGCGCAGCGTCGTGACCCCGAAGGAGCCGTTGGCTTCGGCGTACTGTGCCGAGCCGATCCTCAGGGCGCCGGCGTCGACGATCCGCAGGGCCGCGGCGAAGGCGCGTTCCCTCGTGGTTCCGTTGCTGCGCAGGTGCTGGGTGATAACGCGCCGGGCGCTGGGAAGGCGCGCCCCGAAGTCGAGGGCGCGGTCGAACTTCTCGCGGTCCTTCTTTTCGCGCCACGCGGGGTGGTAGATGTACTGGCGACGCCCGGCGTCGTCGGTGCCCATCGCCTGGACGTGGCCGTTGGCGTAGGGGGCGATCCACACGTCTTTCCAGGCGGGCGGGATGGCAAGGTCCCGGATCCGCTGCAGTTCGTCCCGGTCCTGCAGCAGCGATCCGTCGGGGCTGCGGTAGCTGAACCCCTTGCCGTGGCGGCGCCGGGTGATTCCGGGCCGGTTGGAATTGCTGCGGCGCAGTCGAACCATAGCGGCCACCCATCTGCGAAGAAGGAAACTACCCGATAATGGTAAGCTTACTTTGTTTTGTGCCGGTCCAGTCCGGAAAGGATGGCGTCCACCCAACCGTCTGCGGCGACGAACGCCGCATCCGAGGTGCGCGGCGCGACGGTGTGGGGGCGCCGGTCGGCCCGCGCGTAGGAGCCAAGGAAGCGCAGGTTCGGGCTGATGCGGTGCAGCCCCTTCAAAGCGTCGGCAACCCGCGCATCAGCGACATGGCCGTCGGCGTCGATGCTGAAGAAGTAGTCGCCAAGGAACTGCCCGGTGGGGCGCGACTCGATGCGGCTGAGGTTGACCCCCCGCGCGGCGAACTGGTCGAGGATCTCCATCAGCGCCCCCGGGTGGTCCTCCGGGAGGGGAATCACGAGGGAGGTCTTGTCGGCACCGGTCGGGGGAGGAAGCACGGTCGGCCGGCTGACCAGGATGAAGCGGGTCACCGCATCGGCGGTGTCACCAATGTCCTCCGCGAGGATTTCAAGTCCGAGGCGCCGCGCCAGCAGGGGGGAGCAGATCGCAGCATCGTAGTCGCCGGTGCCGGATCGCAGGCCGAGGGCCGCGGCCGCCGTCGACGACGCAGGAACATATTCGGCTTGTGGAATGTTTTGGTCGGCCCAGCCCCTGCACTGAGCCCAGGCGTGCCCGTGCGTTGCGATCCGCGTGATCCCGGCCAGTCCGGTTCCGGGGGACGCGGCAAGCACGAAGGTGATCGGCACGAGCTCCTCGCGGACGATCCGCAGCGGCTCGCCAACGGCTATGGCGTCGAGGGTAGCGGTCACCCCGCCCTCCACGGAGTTCTCGATGGGGACCATTGCCGCCTCGACCCGGCCGGAGCGCACCAGTTCCAAGGCAGCGCCTACGGTCGACGCGGGAACCCGCTCACTGCCCTCTGCGCCGGGCACCTGGAGGAGGGCCGCCTCGGTGAAGGTACCTTCCGGGCCGAGATAGGCATAGGAGGAAAACCCGAAATCCGCCCCGCCGGGTACGGTCTCGGGGATCACAGGCCGGTCCTCACAGAACCGTTGGCTCCTTGCCGCTTTCAGCGACCATCGGTTTCCCCGCTTCGAACCAGGCACCCATGCCGCCGGTGACATTCACTGCCGAATACCCGTTTGCGACAAGCCAGGAAGCCGCCCGG
Source organism: Arthrobacter sp. TJ-254 (assembly GCF_058269175.1). Lineage (NCBI taxonomy): Bacteria > Bacillati > Actinomycetota > Actinomycetes > Micrococcales > Micrococcaceae > Arthrobacter > Arthrobacter sp. TJ-254. The sequence continues at coordinate 304,615 of NZ_JBZCNF010000004.1, forward strand.
TGCGACCGCCCCCCGGATCGGCAGATCACCGAAATGTCCTCGTCCGGATCCAGCTCGTCAAGGCGCTCCGGAAGCCGATCCAGGGGGATGTGAATGGCGCCGTCGACGTGGCCTGCCTCCCACTCATAGTCCTCGCGCACATCGAGGATCCTTGCGTCCGCGGAGAGGGACTCCACGGACACGTTTTCTACTTCGCTCACCTGTTGCTCCTATTCCTCGCCTGCTCCAATGGCCTGACTTCCTCGCCTGCTCCAATGGCCTGACCGCACCAACCGCCCGCACCGCGGGAGGCTCCTGGCTTCGAAGGCGGCCCTCCCAGCCTATAGTGGGAGCGGACCGCGCCCAAGGCGCACCGGCCTCCCACCGCTGCTCCTCCAGACCGTGGGGTTCTTCGCCGCGGAAAGGAAGGGAGCAGAGATGAGCGAACTGCACGAGCTCTCCGCGCTCTCCCTCCGCAGGGCTCTGGCCGCGGGCGAGGTCGGGGCGCGCGAGTTGACCGAACATTACCTCCGGCGCATAGACGAGCTGAACCCCGCCCTTGGCTCATTTGTCACCGTCACCCACGACCTGGCGCTGGCCGAGGCGGATGCCGCGGACAGACGCCGCTCCGCAGGGGAACACCTGCCCTCGCTGCACGGCCTCCCCCTTGCCCACAAGGACCTGACCGACGTCGCCGGTGTTCCAACCACCTCCGGAACGGCCGCCCTCGATGCGGTTACCGCCGCGGCCGATTCCCCACTCGCCGCAGTCCTGCGCCGTGAAGGCGCGATCAGCCTCGGAAAGACGCAGGTTCCGGAATTCGGCCTGAGCTCCCACAGCGAGAACCTCATCGCCACCCCTTCACGCAACCCGCTGGATCCGGCACTGAGCCCGGGGGGATCCTCGGGCGGCAGCGCTGCGGCGGTTGCCGCGGGGATGATTCCTTTTGCTCCGGGCACCGATGGAGGCGGCTCGGTGAGGATCCCCGCCTCCGCCACGGGACTTGTGGGGTTGAAGCCCAACCGCGGCCGGGTCCCGTCGGGGTCGGGGCAGGCTGATCTGGGCCAGTTCGTTGTCGCGGGGCCGCTCGCCCGCAGCGCCGCCGATGCGGCGCTGCTCCTCGATGCGCTGGTCAATGAGCCGAACCACCGCCCCCTGAGCGCCGCCCCGCCCGCCGAGGGAACCTTCCTGGATGCGGCGCTGCGTGCCGAGGGCAGGTTCCGGATCGGGGTCAGCACGCTTTCCCCCTTTGCCAGCGCCTTCGCGATCAGCCTCGACCACCCCGCCACCACAGCGCTTGAGGCGGGCATCGCCGCCCTGGGGCGGGCGGGGCACGACGTCGTCGAAGCCCCGCTCACGTACGACCCCCGCTACCACGAGGCGTTCCAGACGGTGTGGACCGCTTCCCTTGCCAACGTCCCGATCCCCGCGGGGCGCGAGGCCCTGCTCACTCCGCTTGCCCGAACGATGCGCGCCCGGGCACTGGCCCGCGGCGCGGGCGAACTGGCTGCCGCCATCGACGTCCTGCGCCAGTTCGAAACCGAAACCATCCGCCAGTACGCCGGGTACGACATGATCCTGACCCCTGCGCTGGGGCTGACGCCGCGCCCGATCGGCTGGTACACGGGCGCCGACGCCGACACCGACTACGAGCGGCAGTGCCAGTACTCACCGTTCACGTCGATGGTCAACGTGTGCGGGCTTCCGGCCCTGACGGCTCCGACGCTGCGCACCCCGGAGGGCCTGTCAATGGGAATCCAGCTCATCGGCAGGCCAAGCGCCGAGGCGCAGCTGCTCGCGGTCGCCGCGCAGCTCGAAGCGGTCCTTTAGCGAAAGCGGGTGCGCCCTACCGGTCGTCCTTGCCGTCGGCTGAGCCCCCGTCGAAGCCCGGGGCCACCTCGGCCTCGGGGTCCGGACCGCCGTACCCCGCGTCGACCTCGTCCGTGTTGCCTGCGGCTTCGGCTCCCTTTTCGTCGGGGTCCATGTTCGCCTCGCCTGCGTTTTCGCTGCCGCTGTCCGTCATGATTCTTCCTCTCTCGAAGGGGACGACCCGGCCGGGTGGTCTTTTTCAGCATACTTACGATGCGCCTGCCGCGCCGGTTAGAGGCGCATTGGAACTTCGGCTGTATTTGCGGCAGTTCTTTGGCATGCTGTTCCCATGGCTAACCGAGCGGGCACCGTTGCCCTACCCAGCGACCTTGTAGACGTCACAGCCCTCCTCGACGCGTATTTCGACGTGGTCCCCGACCTCTCGGACCCGGTGCAGCGTGTTGCCTTTGGCACCTCCGGGCACCGCGGGTCATCACTCAAGGCCTCGTTCAATGAGGGCCACATCGCCGCGATCACGCAGGCGATCGTCGAATACCGGTCGGGGCAGGGAATCACCGGGCCGCTGTTCATGGGCAAGGACACCCACGCGCTCTCGGAGCCGGCACAGAACACCGCGCTCGAAGTGCTCGCGGCGAACAACGTGACGGTGCGCATCGACGCCCGGGGCGCCTTCACGCCCACACCGGCCGTATCGCACGCCATCCTGGCCTACAACAACGCCGGCAACCCCGACCAGGCCGACGGCATCGTGATCACGCCCTCGCACAACCCCCCGGCGGACGGCGGCTTCAAGTACAACCCTCCCCACGGTGGACCGGCCGGATCCGAGGCGACGAACTGGATTGCCGCCCGGGCCAACGAGCTGCTCGAGGGCGGGCTGAGCGGGGTGCGCCGCACCCCCTTGGCGCAGGCGCAGCAGGCCGACGGCATCGGAAGCTATGACTTCCTCCAGAGCTACGTCGAGGACCTTCCCAGCGTTCTCAACCTCGACGCCATCAGGGCCTCCGGCCTTTCAATCGGCGCCGACCCCATGGGCGGCGCCTCAGTCGACTACTGGGGGGCGATCGCTGAAAGCCACAACCTGAACCTGACGGTGGTCAACCCCACGGTCGATCCGCAGTTCGCGTTCATGACGCTCGACTGGGACGAGAAGATCCGGATGGACTGCTCCTCTCCGGCCGCGATGGCGTCCCTGATTGCCCGGGCCGCCGAATTCGGGATCGCCACCGGCAACGACGCCGACGCCGACCGGCACGGTATCGTCACCCCCGACGGCGGGCTGATGAATCCCAACCACTACCTCGCCGTGGCGATCGACTACCTGTACCGCAACCGGCCCTCCTGGCGGCCCGACGCCGTCATCGGCAAGACCCTTGTCTCCTCGTCGATCATCGACCGCGTCGCCGCCGATCTGGGCCGGGTGCTCGTCGAAGTCCCCGTGGGCTTCAAGTGGTTCGTCCCCGGCCTGCTTTCCGGTGAGGTGGCCTTCGGCGGGGAGGAATCGGCAGGGGCTTCCTTCCTGCGCCAGGACGGTTCACCATGGAGCACCGACAAGGACGGCATCCTGCTCGCCCTGCTTGCCTCGGAGATCACCGCCGTCACGGGCAAAACCCCGTCGCAGCACTATGCAGGCCTCACCGAGCGCTTCGGCGCCCCGGTCTACGCCCGGATCGACGCGGCGGCGACGCGGGAGCAGAAGGCTGCCCTCGGGAAGCTGTCACCTTCCGATGTCACGGCCACGACCCTCGCCGGTGAGGAAATCACGGCACGGCTCACCGAGGCCCCCGGCAACGGTGCCCCGGTGGGTGGGCTGAAGGTGACAACGGAAAACGCGTGGTTCGCCGCCCGTCCCTCGGGGACCGAGGATGTCTACAAGATCTACGCCGAATCCTTCAAGGGGGAAGACCACCTCAAGCAGGTCCAGGCCGAGGCGAAGGCACTTGTGGACGGCGTCATCGGCGCCTGATCACGGCGGCCGCGTCGATTCGGAGGCCCCTAAGCCGCCGAACCTGCAGATCACCACGCTTCAACCGCGCCGTACCGTGGTGATCTGCACAATCGCCGGCGGCCCCTGCCCGCGTCAGATCACCCGTCGCAGCAGCCGCCGCTTCAGCGGGCCGAACGGCGGGTACGCGACCTTCAGCGTGTCGATTCCGGTGTCCTTGGTGAACACCGGTCTGCGCTGGCTGAAAGTGTCGAAGCCCTGCCGTCCGTGATAGCTGCCTGTGCCGCTGGCACCCACTCCCCCAAAAGGAAGCCCCGGGACCGCCAGCTGGACGAGGCACGCGTTGTGGGTGATCCCACCGGCCTGCACGGATTCCTCGAAGGCCCTGCGCTGCTCGGCGCTGTTGCTGAACAGGTATGCCGCCAGCGGCGCCGGTCGGGCAGTGATGAACCGGACGGCGGCCTGCAGGTCCGGCACCGTCAGGACCGGCAGGAGGGGGCCGAAGATTTCATCCTGCATCAGCGCGGAGTCCGGCGAGACCCCCGTCAGGACCGTGGGTTCGATGTAGCCGGTGGCGCGGTCGTGCCTGCCGCCCACCGCCACCTCGCCGTCCCGCAGGAGCGCGGTGAGCCGGTCGAAGTGACCGTCGTTGACGATCCGCCCGTAGTCCGGCGAGCGTGAGGGGTCTTCCCCGTAGAATTCCGCCAGCGCCCGGCGCAGGGCCTGAACCAGCCGGGGCTCGAGCTCGGGCGTGGTGAGGACGTAGTCGGGGGCCACGCAGGTCTGCCCCGCGTTGAGGAACTTCCCCTGCACCAGGCGGCGGGCCGTGGCGTCGAGGTCTCCGTCGATCACGACGGCCGGGGATTTCCCGCCAAGTTCGAGCGTCACCGGCGTGAGGTGCCGGGCGGCGGCCTCAAGGACGATCCGGCCCACACGCTCTCCTCCGGTAAAGAAAATGGAGTCGAAGGGCTGCTCAAGGAGTTCCGACGTGGCTTCCCTGCCTCCTTCCACAACAGCGACGGCGGCGGGGTCGAGGTACTCGGGGATGATCCGGGCAAGCACCGCCGAGCTGGCCGGAGCCAGCTCGCTCGGCTTGAGCACCGCGCAGTTTCCGGCGGCGAGCGCCCCGACGAGCGGGGCGAGCACGAGCTGCACGGGGTAGTTCCAGGGGGCGATGATCAACGCCACCCCCAGGGGCTGCGGGGTGACGCTTGCCCGGGCGGGCTGGAGGCCGGCGGGGACGGGCACGCGCACCGAAGCGGACCACGCGGCGAGATGCTTGAGGGCATGCTTTGCCTCGGCCCGAACCAGCGCCAGTTCGGAAATGAAGCTCTCGGTCGGGCTCTTCCCGAGGTCGGCGCCGAGGGCTTCGGTGAAGTCGTCGGCGCGCTCGTCGAGCATCCGCAGCAGGGCCTGGAGCTGCGCCCGCCGCCACGGAAGTGGGCGGGTGCTGCCCGAGACGAAGGTGCTGCGCAGTCCGTCGACGACGGCCTCCGCGCTCACCGGGAAACCTTTCCGGCGGGCGCTGCCGGTTGCGGAGGGCGCCCGGTGAAGGTGTCCATCGACCGGTAGACCCGGAACAGCCGTCCGGCGACGGCGTCCCAGGCGGGCTGGGGAAGCAGCCCGCGCAGGGCACTGCCCAGCATGACCGTCCAGGGCAGCTGCAGGCGTGCCCGCCCCTCGAGCATCGCCTGCCAGGCGCGGTCGACGACCGTCCCGGGCTCGAGCAGCGGGGTGAGGAGCGGGGCGCTCACGCCTTCGAACATGGGCGTCCGGATGTAGCTGGGGATCAGGGTGGTCACCCGGATCCCGGGGTGCCGGGCGGCGAGTTCGAGCCGCAGCGAGTCGCTCCATCCAATAACCGCCCATTTGGAGGCGGTGTAGACGCTCATCCGGGGAACGGAGAGGGTTCCCGAGGCGGAGGCGATGTTCAGGATCCTCGCCGGAGCCTCACGGCGCATCATGGCCGGCAGGAATTCCCGCGTGATGTGCATTGGCGCGAGCGCATTGACGTTCATGATGCGGGCGATGTCCTCCTCGTGGGCGTGCTCCCAGAAGTAGCTGCCGCGCACGATCCCGGCGTTGTTGATGAGCACATCCGGAACCCCGACCTGCTCCAGCACCTCAGCGGCTGCCTTGCGCACCTCATCGAGGGAGGAGATGTCGACCGGATAGGCGGTGACTGCGGAACCCCGGTCCGCGAGCGCCGCGGCAGTGGCGCTGAGCGCTTCGGCGTCGATGTCCCAGAGGACGACGGCGGACGCGCCGTCGTGCACCGCCCGCTCCGCGTAGAGCCGGCCCATTCCCATCGCCGCCCCGGTCACGAGGACCACCCTTCCGCGGACGGAGAAGGGGGGCCCGCCGGCATCCGGGCGCGCCTTCTGCGGGAACGCCCGTGAAAGATATGTGCCGGCCCGGCTGCTTAGCCCCATGAATCGGTCCTCCCGCGGTGGTAGGAGAGCAACGTAACACGTTGTCCACGGCCGGAGGATAAGATTGCCCAGACCACCCCACCCCTTTGGAAGGCACCGCCATGAGCGCACTGGGAACCGGCTGGAGACTTCACGGCGACGGGAAACAGGTAACCCCGGGCGGCTTCGTTGCCCCGCAGGAACGGCTGAGCTGGCCCCGGACCATCGGCATCGGCGCCCAGCATGTTGTCGCGATGTTCGGCGCAACGTTCCTCGTTCCCCTGATCACCGGCTTTCCGCCGTCGACGACGCTGCTGTTCTCGGGGATCGGCACGATCCTGTTCCTGATCATCACGGCCGGACGGGTGCCCAGCTACCTTGGTTCGAGCTTCGCGTTCATCGCCCCCATTGCCGCGGCGCAGAGCCAGCACGGGGCCGCTGGAGCACTTGGCGGCATCGTGATGGCCGGGGCCGCCCTCGCCCTCATCGGGTTTGTTGTGCAAAGGGCTGGATCGCGGTGGATTTCGGTTGTCCTCCCGCCGGTGGTGACGGGCGCGATTGTGGCATTGATCGGGCTTAACCTTGCGCCGACGGCGAAGGCGAGCGTTGAACAGGGCCCGGTGACCGCTGTCGCGACCATCCTGGCGATCCTGCTTGTCACTGTGCTGTTCCGGGGGATCCTGGGCCGGTTGTCAATCCTGATCGGCGTTCTTGTGGGCTACCTCGTCGCGGTGCTCCGCGGTGAGGTCGATTTCGCCGTGATCCGCGAGGCGGCGTGGGTGGGGCTCCCCGAATTCCAGGCCCCCGAGTTCCACCTCTCGGTGGTTGGCCTGTTCCTTCCCGTCGTGCTTGTCCTTGTTGCGGAGAACATCGGCCACGTGAAATCGGTGGCAGCCCTGACCAACACCGACCTCGACCCGGTGACCGGTCGGGCGCTGATGGCAGACGGGGTCGCCACGATGATCGCCGGCGCCGGCGGCGGCTCCGGAACCACGACCTATGCCGAGAACATCGGCGTCATGGCCGCCTCACGCGTCTACTCGACGGCCGCCTACTGGGTCGCCGGGATCGTGGCGGTGCTGCTGAGCCTCTTCCCGAAGTTCGGGGCGCTCATCGCCACCGTTCCCCCGGGCGTGCTCGGCGGCGCCGGCGTCGTCCTCTACGGCATGATCGGCGTCCTCGGGGTCCGCATCTGGGTTTCAAACCAGGTCAATTTCTCGAACCCGATCAACCTCTCAACAGCGGGCGTCGCCCTCGTCATCGGAATCGCGGACTTCACGTGGACCATCGGGAACCTGACCTTCGCCGGCATTGCGCTCGGAACGGCTGCCGCGCTGGTCATCTTCCACGGGATGAGCGCCGTAGCCCGGTACCGGGGAAGCGAGCACATTGCAGGGCCCGGAGAACTTGAATCCTCCGACTCCGGGGCGCGGCCCTCGAAACTTGGCTGAACTGCGGCGCTAACCAGAAACACTGAACAGAAGCACTGAACAGAAGCACTCGTCAGCTGTCCTGCCCGTCCCCGTTTCCGTAGCGCAGGAGGACAACTCCGTTGCCGAAGGTCCGCGTCTGGATGAGCCTCAGGAAGCTGGGGTCCTCGGACGGCGGGAACGGCGGCCTGCCGCGGCCGAGGATGACCGGGTGGATGTAGAACCGGTACTCGTCGATGAGCCCGAGCCGCGCGAAGGACGCGGCAAGGCCGCCGCCACCAAGGGCGAGGTCGCCGCCGGGCTGCGCCTTGAGTTCCCGGACCTCCTCGGGGACGACGTCGCGGACGATCGTGGTGTTCCATTCCGCGTGCTCGAGCGTTTTCGAGTAGACGATCTTGGGCATGTCCCGCCAGATGCGCGCGAACTCGGCCATTGGCCCGCTGGTTGAGGGGTCGGCGTCGGCCGTGGGCCAAAAGTCGGCCATCATCTCGTAGGCGACGCGCCCGTCGAGGAACGCGCCCATGGCTGCGAGTTCCTCGTTGAAGTGGGTGTGCACTTCGTCGTCGACGAAGTGCCAGTCGAGCTCCCGGTCGGGGCCTTCGAAGAAGCCATCGAGGGAGATCGAGGTCATCATGATGACCTTTCTCATGCCGTTCCTTTCGTCGTCCATTCCAGGAGCCGCTCAAGCGGCCAGGTGGTGATGACCCGTTCGGCGGGCACTCCGTTGCGGGCGGCGCGTTCAGCGCCGTACTGGAGGAAGTCGAGCTGCCCGGGCGCGTGGGCGTCGCTGTCGATGCTGAACAGGCAGCCGGCGTCGAGGGCGAGCCGGAGGAGGTTGTCCGGCGGGTCCTGCCGCTCGGGCCGCGAGTTGATCTCCACTGCGACGTCGTTCTCGGCACAGGCGGCGAAGATCCGTTCGGCGTCGAAGTCCGATTCGGGCCGGGTTCCCCGGGAACCCTGCACGAGGCGCCCGGTGCAGTGGCCGAGCACGTTGGTGTGCGGGTTGCGGACCGCGCTGAGCATGCGCCGGGTCATTGTGTTCCGGTCGGAACGCAGCTTGGAGTGGACGCTTGCAACAACGACGTCGAGGCTCTCGAGCACCTCAGGTGATTGGTCAAGGTCGCCGTTCTCGAGGATGTCCACCTCGATGCCGGTCAGCAGGCGGAATCCGTTACTGTGCTCATTGATGCGTCGAACGACGTCGAGCTGGTCGGTGAGGCGTTCGGTGCTCAGCCCGTTGGCAATGGTCAGGTTGGGCGAGTGGTCGGTCAGAGCAAGGTAGTCCCGCCCCAGCAGGCGGGCGGCGGCGACCATCACCTCGATCGGGGAGCCGCCGTCGGACCAGTCGCTGTGGCTGTGCAGGTCACCGCGCAGCGCCGCGCTCAGTTCGGTGCCGCCTGCAGCCAGCGGCCGGGCGCCGCGCTCACGCAGTCCGGTGAGGTAGTCGGGGACCGCGCCCTCGACGGCCTGCCGGATGACCTCGAAGGTCCGCTCCCCGATCCCCTTGGTGCGTTTCAGCCGGCCGTTGCGGACCTGCTCGGCCAGCTCCTCCCGGCTCAGCCCTGCAATTGTCGCAGCTGCCTTCCGGAAGGCCTGCACCTTGAACGTGGGGGCGAGCTCGCGTTCAAGCCAGAAAGCGATCTCGTTGAGTGCGTCAACGGCATCCATTGCTACATCTTGCACCACCGAGTCAGCGGGAGTGGGAAAACGGCGAAGGTGGTATCGGCGGAATCACCTGTGTATTCGGTGCTAGGACCCCTCGTACCATTCAAGGACCCGCAGCGCCCTGAGCGTATTCCACCGGCTGGGGCGGCCGTCGCCCTCCTCAAGCGGAAAGGGGACCTGCCCGGGGTGGGTGTTTTCCAACAGCCAGGTGCCGTCGGCCTGCTGTTTTGACTTCACCAGCCGGACAGCTTCGGCAAGGCGGGCATCGGGCGGTCCCCCCACGGAGCGGAAGTACTCAAGGGCACGGAGGACGTCGTAGTGCCACCGGGTGGGGAACGAGAACTGAAGCCAGGCCGGATCGATGATCTCGCCGGTGCTCTTGCGCCGGAAAAGCCGGCGTTCGAGGAGGTACTCCCCGCCCCGGCGCCGGGCTTCGATGGATTCCGCCGAGCCGCCGGTTGCCCGCTCATGCTCAAGCAGCCCTTCGAGGACGTTGATGGTGGTTGCTGCGGATGAACGCACTGAGCCGTACACCGCCTCGCAGTTCCAGCCGCCGTCGTCGAGCTGCTCGCCGACAAGGCGGGACACCACCGCGTCCACATTCTGGCCGAAGTAGGCGCCGAGCGCGACGGCCATCCCGTTGACGCACGGCTCGACCTCGCCGTCAAAGTACGGCTGGGAGCCTTCCTCCCAGCGGCAGTTGTCCCTGACCAGCTCGACCGTGCGGCGCACGGAATCGTTCCGCGGGTCGATCCCGAAGTCCCTCAGGAGCAGCAGGCTGTACGTGGTTGCGGTCCAGGGCTGGCCTTCGTCGTCGGCGGCGGTACCCGCCTGCGCCGGGTAATACGCGCCCCCGGCCCACTGACCGTCCACACCCTGCAACGACAGGATCCGGGCGCCCCATCCTTCGACGGCAACCCGCGCCCGCTCCGCTTCCACAACTCCGGGTTCCGCGCCGGCAAGATCGCGGAGCACCTGCCAGCGGAGGGAGGGATCGGATTCGAGCAGCCACTGCGGTGCTTTCATGCGCCGAGTCTAGTGCCGCAGCGGGGGCGGCACGGGGCTAGTCGTCGCGCTGGGTGAGGTACGTTGACCCGTCGGCGTTGCGCACAACCGTCCACTGCTGGAGCTCTTCGCGGCGGCGCTTCTGTGCTTCGTCATCGCGGTAGACGATGGGGCCGGCGGTGGAGCCGCCCTGCGCGGGTCCGAAGAACATCCGGAGTTTGCCGGTCATTGCCATGAATCTCGAGGACAGGGGTTCCTTGTCGCTCATTCTCATCCCTCTATTCCAGTACGAGAAAGATGCTGCATCCATTACTTAGTGTACTAACAATTACAGGCACATCAAAACTGGCATCGCGGGGGCACAGCTTTGCGCCCCTTGGGGCGTCAGCCCAGCGGCGGCCGGCGTTCCCGGCGGGTTCTGACCGCATCCGTCGCAAGGCTGAGAACAAGCCCGGCACCGAGCAGGACGACAAGCACGGCAGGCAGGATCACCAGGCCGGCACTGTCGAGCAGCAGGCCGCCGAGGAGCGCGCCGCCGCCGATCCCGATGTTGAACGCCGTCGTCTGCAGTGCCGCTGAAAGGTCACGGGCCCGGATGGAGGCGGTGCGCATCATGCGGGTCTGCAGCATTGCGGGAATTCCGCCGAACGCAGCCCCCCACACCATGAAGGCGATCAGGACGGCGGCAGTGTTCGACGCCGCCAGGGCGAGGGTTGAAACGGCCGCCATGACCACCAGCACCGCGATGCCGAATCCCCTCCGCGGGAAGCGGTCCGCGGCGTAGCCGGCAACAAACAGTCCAATCAGGCCGGCTCCGCCGTAAAGGAACAGGAGCAGCGCGGTAGACCCTCGCTCGAAGGACGAAACGTCGGTGAGCCAGGGGACGATGTATGTGTAGAGGACGTTCTGCGCCGTCAGGAGGATCAGGATCACAACCGACAGGAGCAGGACTGCCTTGAAGCTGGGGTCGCGGCGCAGGGGCACCCGGGCCTCACCGGCCTTGCGCTCCACATGGTGGCTGACAGGGGGAAGGAAGCGAATGATGACCAGGGCGAGCAGGGCCACGGCGGCGCCGAGGATTGAGAATGCCGCGCGCCAGCCCAATGCGTTGCCGATCGCGGTTCCGACGGGAACGCCGAGAACGAACGCCGCCGATCCACCGCTGGCCGTGATGGCAATGGCCTTGCCCAGCTGACGGGCAGGCACAAGGTGTGCCGCGTAGGCGGCGACAACCGCCCAGAAGAGTCCGTGGGCCAGGCCGCCGAGGATCCGTGCCGCGACGAGCACACCGTAGGTCGGCGCGATGGCAGCCAGGACGTTTGCCGCGGCGATCACGACCAGCACCACGACAACAAGGGACTTCCGGGAGTACCGCTGCGTGGCCGCAGCCAGCGGGGTGGTGGCAACGACGACAGTTCCGGCGAAGACCGTCACGAGGTAGCCCGCGGTGGAGATGCCGACGCCGAGGTCCCGGGCCATCGCCGGGAGCAGGCCCGTGGGCAGGAACTCGCTCGTCACGGAGACGAAAATCGCTCCCGCCAGGGCAATCAGCCCAACGTACGGAAAGGGTGCGGTGGTGGGCGTGGGGGAAGCAGGCAAGGCAAACCCGTCTTGGTCCGGGGGATTCGGGGGGGGGCGTGCCCGGCTGCTAAAGCGCGGGTGGGCAGACCTGTTGCCCAGATTATCCCACCGGAGGGGTCACCGGGATGAGGCCCCTCTTCAGCTCGAGCAGGAGGGAGGGCTCCCTGGCGGACCAGTCGAGCAGGTGGGCCAGGGGCCAGACGGAAACCTTGAGGTCGGTCCCCAGTGCCACTCCGGCAAAACCCAGCGCCGCACGGGCCTGGTCGGCGTCGAAATGTACCGGGGTGGCCGCTGAGCCGGCGGCCACCCCGACCGCCCGGGCCAGGTCATGCCCCAGCACCCAGCCACCGGCGACGTCGAGAACGGTCCCAGCTGGCGCATCCTCAAGGGCGCTCACGTAGGCGCGGGCGAGGTCGTCCACGTGCACTGTGGGAATCTGGTTGGCGCCTGCGCCATGAACGAATGGCGCATTGCCCGATGCGACATACCCGAGGTAGGCGGTCAGGAGGGCGCTTGCCCCGCCCCTGCCGTAGACGATTGCCGGGCGCACGACGACGGAGCGAACTCCGCGGGAGGCCGCGGCCCTTACCATCTCCTCGAGCTCGGCCCGCAGCCGCTGTCCGGGGGATACACCGGTCAGCGGTTCCTCGGCACTCGCGAAGGGCCGGTCGGTTCCCGCATATACGCCAAGTCCACTGGTCAGCGCGAATGGGCGCCCACTGCCCGCCAGTTCATCGAGCAGCTGCCCCACTGCCGCGAGGTCATCCCCGGTTGGCCCCTGGAGGCCGGATACGGCGAGATAGACTACTGCGTCGGCGAGCGCCGCCTGTTCCCGAAGCACCTCGAGGCTCTGCAGGTCGCCGCGCACGAAGGCAACTCCTTCATCGGCCAGCTTTGCCTCCGATGCCGACGACCGGGCCAGCACCACGGGTTCGTGGCCGCGCGCAAGGAGTTCGCGGGCGACAACGCGCCCGATGTAACCGGTTCCCCCGACCAAAAAGACCTTCATTTTCATCTCCGCCCGGCGGCCCGGAGGTTCAGGCGGCAGGGACGGATCTGCTTTCTCCGCGCCCGCCGGCTGAGCCTTCGAGGTTGCCTCATGGGGGTGATCCCCGGCCCTTCAGCCGGCGCGTCACCGTTTTTGTCTGTTTCGTAAAAAATATCGAGTCTACCACGCAGTTCACCGCCGGCCGCGGCGTCATCCGAACGCGAACAGCGGGCGCCCGGTGAGTGGGTTCTCAAGTCTCACCGACTCCACGCCGTAGACCTCCCGGATGAGTTCCGGAGTCAACGTACTGCCTGTCTCCCCGCTCGCAACGACGCGGCCACCCGCAAGAACAATGACGTTGTCGCAGAACGCTGCCGCAAGGTTGATGTCGTGAAGCGCCGCAATAATCGTTGACCCTCCGCGCGCAAGGGCACGCACGAGATCGAGGGTGCCTGCCTGGGCGCTGATGTCGAGGTGGTTCGTCGGTTCGTCGAGGAGGAGCACCTCCGTTTCCTGGGCCAGCGCGCGCGCGATGTGCACCCGCTGCCGTTCCCCGCCGGAAAGGGTGCCGAGCAGCCGGTTGCCGAATCCCGCCAGGCCCACCTGGGAGAGGCTGCGTTCGATGATGCGCTGGTCCTCGGGGGAATCCGGGGCAAAGGCAGCGCGGTACGGCAAGCGCCCGAGCATCACGGCCTCGGCGACCCGGAGGGGGTTTTCGGATTCGGACTGCTGGTCCACATACGCCAACTGCTGCGCCCGTGCTCTCCGCTTCAGCGTGCGCGGGTCCGTTCCGTCGATGGTGAGGTGCCCGGCCGTGGGCTGCAGGACCGCCGCGAGCAGCCGGAGGAGCGAGGATTTGCCGGCACCGTTCGGCCCCAGCAGCCCCGTCACGGCCGATGCGGGAACCGCGCAGTCGATGCCGGAGAGGATCAGGCGCCCACCGGCGCGGTAGCTGATCCTGTGCGCCTGGAGCCCGGCGGCGTCCACGGCGCCCTGCGGGGTGCTCACTGCTGGAGCCGTCTTCGCCATAGCAGCACGGCGAAGACGGGAGCCCCGATCAAGGCCGTGATGATCCCTACGGGGATCTCCCGGGGGTCGAAGACCGTGCGGGCAAGGGTGTCGGCCCAGACCATGAACACCGCCCCGGCGATGGCGACGGCCGGCAGGAGGACCCGGTGGCGGGCTCCGGTCAGGAGGCGCACGGTGTGGGGAAGAATCAGGCCAATGAACCCGATCGAGCCGCTGACTGACACCATGGCCCCGGTGAGCAGAGCTGTGCCGGCGAGGAGGCTCCAGCGCACCGCAGGAACATTGAGTCCAAGCGCGGTGGCCGCGTGGTCCCCGAAGGAGAACCCGTCGAGGAGCCCGCCCGAGAGGATGATGGGGATCCCTGCGATCACGAAGGCAGCAGCAGTGACGGCGACCGATGACCAGCTGCTTCCGGCGAGCGAGCCAAGGAGCCAGTTCAGCACCTCCCGGTAGGAGTCCCCCTGCGCGGACCAGAAGATCACGAACGAGGTCAATGCCGAGGCGGCCGACGATACCGCAAGTCCCGCCAGGACGGTGCGCGTTGGACTGAGGGTCCCCGCGGCGGCGGCGAGGCCCAGGGTGAGGATCAGCGCCGCCATCGCCCCGGCGAATGCCGCAATCGGGAGCACGACGGCAACGCCGAGCAGCAGCACCGAAACCGCACCAAGGGAAGCTCCCGAACTAAGTCCGAGCAGGTAGGGATCCGCCAGCGGATTCCTCGTCAGCGCCTGCATGACGGTTCCGCTGAGGGCGAGTCCTGCCCCAACGAAAACCGCGGTGAGGAGCCGTGGCAGCCTCAGCTGCCAGAGGATGGCCTCCTGCACCGGCGAAAGCACCTCTGTCGACGCTTCGGCTCCCGCATCCCGGAGCCCGAGGTGGGCAGCCAGCGAGTCGGCAACCTGCAGGGGCGAGATGTCGGCCGGCCCGATCACCAGAGCACCGAGCACCGAGGCGGCCAGCACGGCACCCATCACCGCGGACCACCCCGGGGCGCCGAGGAGCCGCGGGCGTCCGGGCGGGACCGGGGTGCCGCCGCGCCTCTCGGCCGTGGTGGAACTTCCGGCGGACCGCGTCCGGGACTGTGCCGCGGTGGTCATTGCGGGCCCAGCCGGCGGAGCTGGTCGGCAACGGAAACCGCCGTCTCCACACTGCGCACTCCCGCTTCGCCGCCCGCGAACGGCACCCGAACATACCGGGATTCCTTGACGGCGCGCAGCGATGCCGTGGCCGGGTTCGTTCTCAGGTGTTCCATTTTCTGCTCGGCCGTGTTCCACGTGGCGTCGACGAGCACGATCACGTCCGGGTCGGCGGCAGCCACGGCCTCCCAGGACATGGTGCTCCACGAGTCCTGGATCTCCGCAGCGACGTTGCGCAGCCCGGCCGCGTCCATCACGAGTTGGGGGGCGCCGATGCCCGCGCCGACATAGGGCGACTTCTCGCCCGAGCTGTACCACAGGGCCGACATTCCCGCCCCCTCGGGCGTGAGCGCTGCGAGCTCTTTGCGCTGCTTGGAGACCAGGCGGGCGGCCTCGTCTTCCACCCCGAAGATCCGCCCCATCTCGTCGATGTCCCTGAAAATGTCTTCGAAGGTCAGCGGATCGGGACGGTACCCCTCGGCCTTGCATGCCGAGGGTGAAACATAGGTGTTGATGCCGAGCGACTCGAGCCGCGCGCGCTCCCCTGCGCCGTCCGGAGAGAAATTCGACTCCCACCCTCCGTAAACGAGGTCCGGCTCCAGGGCGAGCGTGGCTTCCGGACCCGGAAGCTGGTCAGAGAGCACAGGCGGCTTCGCCTCCGCATGCGCCGCGGGCAGCGGGCCGTCGGCGAAGGCGCTTCCGACGATCGTGCTTCCGACACCGAGGCCGAGCAGCATTTCCGTGGCGGTCGACTTGATCGTTACGACGCGCTCGGGGGCCGCGTCGAACGTCACCGGGGTTCCACAGTTGTCGACGGTCACCGGGTAGGTTCCGGAGGACCCGTAGCTCGACGGCGGGGCCGCGGGCTGCGCCGGTGCGGCGCACCCGGCTGCAAGAAGGACAAGGGCAAAGGCGGCGCGCATGGCCGCAGGGGTTGAAGGCATGGTGGTTCGTCCGTCGGGGGTGCAGGGAACGCTCCGGTTGAAGCGCAGGGAGGGGAACCTCTCGTGACCCAGATCGGGGCCACCCTGTTCGACAGACGTGCCGACGGAGGTGCTTTTCGAGATTACCACCGATCCGACCTATTTACGTACCGAAGTGAATACAATTGACCATCCGGGCGGAGGGCGCATCGAGGCGCGCCGGCCCGTCGGCCGGTGCGGCATGATTTTGACAGCTCGGCCAACAAGTTCCATTATTGACTATATGGTAAATAATGAAAACACCACTGAATCCCTCGTGACGCTCTTCCTCCAAGCGTTGGGCAGCAAGGACGCCGACGGCGTTGGGGCGCTCTTCGCGGACGAGATTGACTGGTACGTCCCCGGCCACCCCGACCTGCCCTGGACGGGCTCCCGGACCAAGGGCTCCGAGGTTGCCGACTACTTCCGGACCATGTGGCCCCACTTCGACCCCGCGAAGAGCACCGTCGAGGTTAACAAACTTGTTGTCTCGGGCGAGGACGCAGTCCTTTTCGCAACTTTTGGGCACACGGCCCTCAGCACCGGCCGCTCCTGGGTGACCCCGGCCGTCCTGCACCTCGTAGTGGCCGACGGCAAGTTTGTCCGGATGCACCTCTCCGAAGACACCGAGGCCGTCACCAAGGCATTTTTCGACTAGATCCCAGGAATCATCGGCTCTGGAACAGTGGGCCGCGCCCTGGCCTCGAAGGTCCTGTTGGCCGGGTTTGGCTTTGCACCGGTTGACGTCGGTGGATTGAGGGACGGCGGGAAAATCCCTCAGCTTGACGGCCCACTCAACGGCCTTCACGCGCTGAAGGAGAACCTACGCCGAGGCCAGCCCGCTAGGAAGAAGGACGGGTGGGCATCATCACGTTGAGCGAGGTCAGGGCCACTGAGGTAAGTTCGGCCCTGCTGACGCCGGCGTTTCCCAGGACTTCCATCCCGCGGGTCAGCGCCAGGAAGAACGCACCAAGGGCAGCGGGGTCGGCGTTGGAATCGACTTCCCCCGACTCCTGAGCCTCGACGATGCAATGCCTGTAGATTTCCTCGAGGTCCTTGAAGGCCTTGAGCGCCGACTTCGCAACCTCACTGTCGCGGTCCGCCAGCTCAACAGTCGCCTTCGTGAACAATGACCCGTGCGTCTTGTCGTCACTGAAGGTGATGGCCAACTTCAGCAGATGCGCCCTGATGTTCTCGAGCGGGGTTGCATCGGCGTGCGCCAGAGCCTCATCGACGGCGGCCACCGCGTCCTCGGTTTCGGAGGTGAGAGCCCGCAGGAACAGTTCGCGCTTGCCGCCGAAGGCGTTGTAAAGGCTTTGCTTCCCCAGGCCCGTGGCGGTGACCAGATCTTCGAGGGTGGTGCCCCCATAACCATTGAGGGAGAACGCTTCGCTGGCGGAGGTTATGACATCGCTCTCGAGAAACTTCCTAGGCCGGCCCATGATTGCACCCTACCGGTTATTGACAAAATCGTCAAGAAAGGATTTCGGAAGATCCGCCCGCGTCACCTTGCCGCTTCGTACTGCGGGAAGGCGGCAAGGAACCGGTCGACGACGGGCATGAGTTCCTCGCGGGTTGCACCGCCCGCGGCCTGGACTGCGAGTCCCGCCGTCGCCGTCGTGAGATAGCGCGCGAGATCCGCGGCGTTTTCGGTCCGGGGCAGATCTCCTGCGTCGATGCCCTCCTGGATGCGCTCGGCAATGCGCGCCTCCCCCGCCCTGCGGCTTGAGGAGAGGAAATCAACGATCCGCTGATCCTGCGGGTGTCCGGCCAGGCCTCCCTGGATGGAAAGGCAGCCCGGAGGCCGGCCCGGCAGCGTGATCGCGATGACATTGCCCCGCAGGTAGTGCTCGGCAACCTCCCGGACTGTCGGCTTGGCCAGAGCATCCTCGACGTAGGCCATCTCGATTTTCGCGTACCGGTCGATGGCAAGCCGGAAGGTACCCTCCTTGTTCCCGAAGGCCGAATACAGGCTGGGCCTGCTGATGCTCATCGCCGTGGTGAGGTCCTCAAGGGTGGTGCCCTCATAACCCTGGCGCCAGAACACATCCACCGCCCGGTCCAGGGCCTCATCCACGTCGAACTCCCGCGGCCTACCTCTGCCTGCCATTACTGCCGTCCTTTAGCCGTTGACCCAACCACTGAGTACAACCGTTTTCCACTCATATTCTTCCACGGCCCACAGGAGGCAATGGGGGCGGAATCCGGAGAACCCGCAGGTTCCCATCGCGCAGAGGATCCGGTGGCTGGGAATAATTCCGACCTCTGAGTTATTGTCTGTACCGTAAAGAACATAATTACAACGCAAGGAATTCCCCCATGTCCGAGAACACCAGCCTCGCCGGCAAGACCGCCCTCGTCACCGGCGGCTCCCGCGGCATCGGAGCCGGCATCGCCCGCTCCCTGGCCGCCCGGGGCGCCACCGTCGCCCTGACCTACTGGAACTCCCCCGGCCCCGCCGAGGCCCTGGTCGCGGAGATCACCGCCGCCGGCGGCAGGGCCGTGGCCGTGCGCGCCAACAACGCCGACCCCGATGCCGCCCGCCGGGGCGTCCGGGACGCCGTGGATGCCCTGGGCTCCCTTGACATCCTGGTCAACAACGCCGGCGGCGGCTGGTTCGAGGCCTTCACGGAAACCCCGGACGAGCACATCGAGGCCACCATCGACCTCAATATCCGCGGCACCGTGTACACCACCCAGGAAGCCCTCAAGCACCTGCCCGACAACGGCCGGATCATCACCATCGGCTCCATCAACGCCCTGAGCATCCCCTTCACCGGCGGTGCGATCTACGGCATGAGCAAGGCCGCCCTGGTCGGCTTCACCAAGGGCCTGGCCCGGGACCTCGGGGCCCGGGGCATCACCGCCAACCTCCTGCAGCCCGGCCCGATCGACACCGACGGCAACCCCGCCGACGGCGAAGCGGCCCCCATCATGGCCGGCATGACGGCCCTGAAGCGCTTCGGCACCCCCGCCGACGTCGGAGCCCTCGTCGCCTGGATCGCCAGCGACGCGGCGAACTACCTCACCGGAGCCACCATCTCCAACGACGGCGGCTGGACCGCCTGACACCCCACAAACCCGGACCAGGGCACCCCGCGGAGGACCTTCAACCCTCCGCCCACAACCACAAACACCAAACGGGCTGGCCGGCCATAGACGCCGTGCCGGCACCTGGACGATGGAGACCTATTTTGAATTCCCAGAACGCGCCTGTTGATCTCGGCACCGTCGGCATTTGGAGCATCGAGCTGAGCGGGGTCGAACCTGCAGCAGGGGCAGAGGTTGCTGCCGAGCTCCACTCCCAGGGCTGGGGCGCCATCTGGCTCGTCGGCGCCGGCGGCCCGGGGATGTGGTCCGCCGCGGAGCGCATGCTCGGAGCCGGTACTGAAGCGGCCGTCGCCTTCGGCGTGCTGAGCATCTGGGGCAGGGACGCCGACATCGCCCCTGCCGAACATGCCCGCCTGACCGAGCGGTTCGGCCCGCGCCTGATGAGCGGGTTCGGCGTCAGCAATCCCCACTCTGCCGCTGCCGTGGGCAAGGATTTCACCACCCCCATCAGGGAGATGAACAAGTACCTGGACATGATTGACGGCGCGGTCCCGGCACTCCCCCGCCAGCAGCGCCTGCTCGGCGCGCTCGGGCCGCGGATGGTGGAGCTCGCCGGGCGCCGCACGGCAGGGATCCATCCCTTCCTCGTGACCGCTGAATCGAACGCCAGCTACCGTGAGGCCCTCGGCGGCGACGCCCTCATCGCACCACACCTCGGCGTCGTCCTTGAGAGCGATCCGGCGCGTGCGCGCGAAATTGCACGCCGCGGCGTCGGCATGTTCATCGGTTTCCCCGCCTACCAGGCAAACCTGCGTCGGCTGGGATTCACCGACGAGGACCTCGTTCCCGGCGGCAGCGACCGCCTGATCGACGCAACCGTCGCCTGGGGCAGCGTCGACAAGGTCGCGGAGCGCATCGCCGAGCACCATGCTGCAGGAGCAGACCATGTGGCCCTTCACGTGATGTCCGGTGAACGCGGTCTCCCCACAGCCCAGTGGCGCGAGCTGTCACCGCTGGCCAGCCGGTAGAACCCGGGCCCCCTGCGCAGCGCCCACCCCGACGAAAAGGTGATCTGATGACCCCTCGATCGAACATCGGCTATGCCGCAATGCTCGAGCAGTTCCATCCAACCGAAGCGGTGGCCCTTGCGGCCTACGCCGAGGAAAGAGGGTTCAGCGGCGTGATGGCCGCGGACCACTTCCAGCCGTGGGTGCCGGCGCAGGGGCACTCCTCGTTTGTCTGGAACGTTCTTGCCGCCGTCGGCGAGCGCACCAGGGGAAGCTTCGGTCCCGGGGTCACCACTCCAACGTTCCGCTGGCATCCCGCCATGGTGGCCCAGGCCTCCGCCACCCTTGCCGCAATGTACCCGGGAAGGCACTGGCTCGGGCTGGGATCGGGCGAGGCGCTCAACGAACACATTGTCGGGGGGTACTGGCCGGAGGTTCCGGAGCGGATCAACCGGATGTTCGAGGCGATCGAGATCATCAACAAACTGTTCACCGCGTCCCTGGCGGGCAGGGACGTCCGGCATAACGGCCAGTACTACAAGATGGAATCGACCCGGCTGTGGACGATGCCCGATGTGCCTCCGGAGATCCATGTCGCAACGGCCGGACCCGTCACCGCAAAGCGTGCGGGCAAGCACGCCGACGGGCTCATCACTGTGGGGGCGCCGCTTGAGAAGATTGAGATGTTGTTCGAGCGGTTCCATTCGGGTGCGGTTGAGGCGGGAAAGGACCCGGGCAGCCTTCCCAAGGTCCTCCAGCTCCACCTCAGCTGGGCAGATACGGATGAGCAGGCCATGGCCAACGCCCTCACGGAGTGGCCGAACGGCGGCATGAAGTTCCCCAAGGGGGACATCCGGTCGCCCTTCGAGCTTGAACAGATGGCGAAGCTGGTCCGGCCGGAGGACTTCGAAGGCCGCATGGTCATCTCCGCCGACCCCGACGTCCACCGGGCCCACATCCAGCGCTTCATCGACATCGGCTTCACCACCATCTACCTGCACAACGTCGGCCGGAACCAGCGGGAATGGATCGACGAGTTCTCCCGGAGCGTCCTGCCCGCCCTGAGGTGGTGAACATGCAGCCGCTGACGATCTTCCCGCTTGAGGGCATTCCGGAAATCACCGAAGGAACGGATCTGGCGGAGGTGATCCGCGTTGCCGCGGACGGCGGTCTGCTCGACGGCGACATCCTCGTGGTGTCCTCGAAGATCTTCTCGAAGGCCGAAGGACGCATCATCCCGGCCGCCGACCGCGAGGAGGCAATCACCCGGGAAACCGTCAGGGTGGTTGCCACAAGGCACCACCCGGGCGGCACTACGCGCATCGTCGAAAACCGCAACGGAATTGTCGCGGCGGCGGCAGGGGTCGATACAAGCAACACTGCGGCCGGAACGGTCCTGCTCCTGCCCATCGATCCTGACGCCTCGGCGCTGCGGCTCTGCACCGAGCTGCGGCGCGCGCCGGGCGTGCGTGTGGGGGTCATCATGGCCGACACGCTCGGCCGGGCCTGGCGGCAGGGCCAGACCGACGCGGCGATTGGGGCGGCAGGAGTCGAGGTGCTTGAGGATCTTCGGGGCACCCGGGACCGCGCCGGCAACCTCCTCAAGGTGTCGATGCCCGCGGTGGCCGATGAGATCACCGCGGCAGCCGACCTGGTCAAGGGCAAAGCGGCCGGGATCCCGGCGGCAGTGGTGCGCGGGCTTTCCCACCTGGTGGTCGACGACGACGCCCTGACGCGGACCCCGGGGGCGCGGAGCCTGGTTCGGCCGCCCGCCGAGGACATGTTCCGGCAGGGATCCAATGAAGCCTACGCCGCCGGGTACGCCGCAGGTCTCGCGGCGGCCCTGAAGGAGGCTGCCCAATGACCAAACTGACGATCCTCGCCGGCGGGGTGGGCGGCGCGCGCTTCGTCCGCGGCGCCCGGGCACTGGCGGCCACAACGGACCTGGACATCACGGTCGTCGCCAACACCGGGGACGATGCGTGGCTGACCGGGCTGCGGGTCTGCCCCGACCTCGATTCGATCATGTACTCGCTCGGCGGGGCCAACGACGCCGAGCGCGGCTGGGGAAGGGCAGGGGAGTCCGAACGGGTCAGCGCCGAACTCACCGCCTATGGCGTGGGCTGGCCCTGGTTCACCCTGGGGGACCTCGACCTCGGCACCCACATAGCCCGCACCGCCCTGCTCCGGGAAGGACTCCCACTTACGCAGGTCACCGAACGGCTCGCCGCCCGCTGGAACCTCGGGATCCGGCTGCTTCCGGCCACCGACGACGAGGTTGAGACGCACGTCGAAGTCACGGACGAGGACGGGCGGACCCGGCTGATCCACTTCGAAGAGTGGTGGGTGCGCCACCGCGGCGCTCTTCGCACGCGGCGGTTCATTCAACGGGGACTTGAGTCCGCATCAGCCGCTCCTGCCGCCGTTGAGGCGATTGCCACGGCCGACGTGGTGCTGCTGGCGCCCTCGAATCCCGTTGTGTCGATCGGCACGATCCTCACCCTGCCCGGCATTGCCCAGGCCCTCCGGGACAGCCCGGCTCCGGTCGTCGGGGTTTCGCCCATCATCGGTGGCGCCGCAGTCCGCGGCATGGCCGAACTGTGCCTGCGCACTGTCGGGGTTGAGGTTTCGGCCGCAGCCGTCGGTCTCTCCTACGGTCCGCGCTCCGCCGGCGGGATCCTTGACGGGTGGCTGGTTGATACAACCGATGACGCCGCCCTGGCTCCGCTGAAGGATGCCGGCATCACCGCTCGGGCTGTCCCCCTGTGGATGAGCAGCGACGCGGCGTCGGCGGAGATGGTGGCTGCAGCGCTTGGCCTCGCCGCCGCTGCCCGCGAAGCCTAGGCGGCCCTTCCCTCGAGGGCCGCAAGGACGCGCGTTGTCTCCGGACCAACACCACCGCGCAGCAGGTGGGCAAGGTCGCTCGGGGTGTCGACATCCCAGCGCAGCGGCGACGAAAGCGGAACGTCCAGCACCGTATGTCCGCGCCCTTCATGGCGCCGCCGCGACCCCGCACCGAACTGGGGATGCAGGTCCAGGGCGCGTCCAGCCAAAAGAGTGGTTCCCTGACCGGAGTGGTCGGTCACCATCGACCGCTCGAACCGGCAGGCTTCCGCCAAAGCGGCGTCGATATCGGCCCCCGTCAGTCCCGGCAGGTCGGCGGTCAATACTGCGGCCCGCCCCGGTCCGAGGTACCTCAGGCCTGCGGATACCGCGGGGTTGAGTCCCCGGCCCGGGTCCGAAACCACCTGCACTCCCGCAGGGACCGCCGCCCGCACCCGGCCGTCGTTTGTCACGAGGACAACCCGGGCGATGGAGCGGCTCTGCTGGGCCGCCGCGACAGTATCCAGGGCGAACGCAAGGGCGAGATCCGCCACACCGTCGAGCCGGTGCCGGAGCCGGGACTTCGCGACATCGAGGGGTTTTACCGGGACCACAACGCTCCACGCCATGACCTCTCCTATCTGCTGCACTAAACCCTACGATTCCGCCGGGCTGGGGCTCCCCGTGAGGGCCGTTGCGGATCAAACCGGAGGACCCGCCCCGCGGGCCGCACCCTTCGCCGATGCCGCCATCAAGATTTTTATACCGCTGGGAATATTATCCCACATCCCGGGGTTTTGTATTTGTCAGTCAATAACTTGGGCGCACCGCCCGGATCGGATTTACTCAACATGTCACAGGAATTTGCAGGCAAAGTAGTACTCGTCACCGGCGGAAGCCGCGGCATCGGCGGGGCGACGGCGCGGGCCTTCGCGAAGGCCGGAGCGGACGTGGCCATCAGCTACGCCGGAAACACCGAATCGGCCGAGAAGACCGTCGCTGAGCTCCAGGCCAACGGCGTGCGCGCCGCCGCCTTCCAGGCCGACCAGTCCGACCAGGCCCAGGCTGTTGCACTGATCGAGCGGGTCGTCGAGCACTTCGGCAAGCTGGACATCCTCGTCAACAACGCCGGTATCACCGTGTGGGCTCCGGTGGCCAGCGAGTTCGAGGACTTCGACGCCATCGAACGCCAGCACCGCATCAACTACACCAACATCGTCGCGGCCATCCGCGCAGCCATCCCGCACCTTCCCGAGGGCGGGCGCATCATCAGCATCGGCTCGGGCGTCGGCACGCGCGTCGGCTCGCCGGGACTGGCCGACTACGCCGGAGCCAAGTCCGCACTCGCCGGCTTCAGCAGGGGTGCCTCGCGCGACCTCGCGGCAAGGGGCATCAACATCAACGTCCTCCAGGCCGGCTACACCGACACCGAGATGAACCCGGAAACCGGCGACATGGCAGAGGTCTTCAACTCCTACACGGCCCTGGGCCGCTTCGCCCGGCCCGAGGAGATCGCCGCGGGCGTCCTCTTCCTCGCCAGCCCCGGGGCGTCCTACGTCACCGGCACCGTCCTGAACATCGACGGTGGCTACGGAGCCTGATCAACCCACGAACGGGCGGCTTCAGCCCGGACCGGCCACGCCGGTCCGGGCTGAGGAATCAGCGGGGGCGGGGAACACGATAACGATCTTGCCGAAGTGTCCGCCCCCTTCGAGGCGGTGGAGCGCTTCCTGGACCCGGTGAACCGGGTAGATGGAGTCGATCACGGGCCGAATTCCGCGCTCGTCGATGAAACGGGCCATCTCCTCGTACATGTCGCGCGATCCGGTCTCGATCCCGTGAAGGTCGACATTCTTCGTGACAAACTCGTACGTGTTTACCTGCGCAGCGAGGCCGGCGATGAGCCCCACGAAGCTGATCGTCCCACCGATCTTGACGGCTTCAAGGGATTGGTTGAGGTTTTCGCCCCCCACCGTCTCAAGGACGTGGTCGGCCCCCTCCCCCGACGTGAACTCCAGCACTTCGGCGGGGACGTCTGGGGTCTTCTTGTAGTTGATCGTCCTGGCCGCACCAAGCGCGAGCGCTTTGCTCAGCTTGTCGTCGCTGCTTGAGGTGATGATGGGGATGCCCCCGCGCGCGACGACGAACTGCAGCGCAAACAAGGCAACACCCCCCGTGCCGTGAATGAGTACCGTCTGTCCTGGCTGGACGCGGCTGCGGCGTGCCACCGCATGCCAGGCGGTGAGGGCGGCAATCGGGAGTGCTGCGGCGGGCCCCGCGTCAAGGCTGCCCGGAGTGCGCACAGCCTCCTCCTGGTCGATGACCACATACTCGGCAAGCATTCCCCGGTTGACGGGTCCCCCGGTAGGCAGCACATACGTCTCGCGGGTAAGCGGGCCGGATCGCCATCGGGGAAGGAAGAGGGCCGACACGCTATCCCCAACGGCGAACCGAACCACCCCCTCACCCACTCCCACAACAGTGCCGACGGCATCGGAGATGGGCACCGTAGCCCCAGCAGGCTTCCAGCCGTCCTCGCCGTTGACGACCAGCAGGTCCCGGTAGTTCAGTGACAGGGCCGCGATTTTGACCTGGACTTCCCCCGGACCCGGTTCCGGCAAGGGCACCCGGCCCTGCGAAAGCTTCTCGATGCCGTCACCGCTGGTGGTCCATGCCGTCATGGTGCGGGCTGGATTGCCCGGTGGAGGTGGGGCGTTGGGGTTCATGAAAGTCATGGTCCCCCAGTAACCGGCACAGCAACAGGGCTGGACGTATCCGCGTTGGCCGGCGGACACCGCCCGGACAGGCATCGGACGACGTCACCCGCCGGGCCGGGGCCGCGGGCATGCAGGCACGACGGGTCGGGGAATTTTCTTAGTGCACTAACAGTTGGAGACTACGCAAATACAAACACACCAAGGAAAGTGCTTTTCCTCCCGGATTTCACGTGTTTGGACGTGGGTTCTTTGGAGGAATAGACGGGGTGCTGCATCCCGTTGCGGGTAGGCGCTGGCAGTCCGCGCCCGTGAAGTGCCGCCCGGCTGAGAGGCCGGGGGCGGCAAACAGAAGAATTTCGGGTCCGGGATACGGATCCAGGTGGGCCGGGTGCGCCCGGTTCAACATTGTGGAAGGTTATTGATAGTGACTGAAGTACAGACGACTGACGTTGTGATTATCGGCAGCGGTCCGGTCGGACAGAACGTCGCAGACCGCGCGGTCAAGGGCGGTCTGACCGCGGTGCTGGTCGAGTCCGAGTTGGTCGGTGGCGAGTGCTCATACTGGGCCTGCATGCCTTCCAAGGCGCTCATCCGATCCGGTGTGGCCCTGTCCACGGCCCAGTCCCTGCCGGGAGCGCGCGAAGCCATCACCGGAACCCTCAGTGCGGAGCAGGTATTCGCCCGGCGCGACGCCTTCGCGGCCAACTGGGACGATTCGGGTCAGGCGCAGTGGGTAGCACAGCAGGGAATCACCCTGGCCCGCGGTTACGGGCGCATTTCCGGTGAGCGTGAGGTTGAGGTGACGGCCCAGGACGGGACGGTCACGACGTTCCAAGCCCGTCAGGCTGTGGTGATCGCCACAGGATCCGTTCCCGTGGTTCCCCCCATTGAAGGGCTCGATGAGACCCCGTTCTGGGGTACCCGCGAGCTTGTGGCAGTTGATGACGTTCCGGAGTCGATCACCGTCATCGGAGCGGGCGTGGCCGGCACGGAGCTGGCCCAGGCCTTCTCCCGGCTCGGCACGAAGGTGACGATCATCGCCCGCTCGGAGATCCTCGGCGGGTTCCCGGCACCGGCGACCGAAATTGTGAAGAACGCCCTGGAAAAGGAAGGGATCCGTGTCCTGACCCGCACCGGCGTCCGGAACGTCGCCAAGAACGGCGAGAATTCCGTCACTGTCACCCTCGACAGCGGTGAGACGATCCAGTCCGAGAAGCTGCTCGTGGCTACCGGCCGCCGGCCGGCGCTGGACGGGCTCGGCCTTGAGGATCTCGGGCTCAGCCCGAAGGGACTTCCCTCCGATGACACGGGGCGGGTCCGCAGCGCAGGCGATTGGCTGTATGTCCTCGGTGACGCGGCCGACAAGGTGATGCTGACCCATCAGGGCAAGTACGAGGCCCGTGCCACCGGTGACGCAATCGCCGCCCGCGCGGCCGGTACGCTCGGTGACGACGTTGAGCGGTGGAGCAAGTACGCTTCGACGGCCAACTCCTACGCCGTGCCGCAGGTGGTCTTCACCGATCCGGAAATCGCCATGGCGGGACGGACGCTCGAGCAGGCGCAGAAGGACGGCGTCAACGCCTCGGAGATCTCGTTGCCGATCGCAGTCGCCGGTTCCGCACTCCACTCCGAGGGATACAAGGGCTGGGCGCAGATGGTTGTCGATGAGGACCGCAAAGTCATCATCGGCGCGACCTTCGCCGGACCGGAGGTGGCCGAAATGCTTCACGCAGCCACGATCGCGATTGCCGGCGAGGTCCCCCTCGATCGGCTCTGGCACGCGGTTCCGTCGTTCCCGACGGTCAGTGAAGTCTGGCTGCGGCTCCTTGAGAAGTACGGCCTCTGAGCCGTAGGCACCAACTGAACGAACAGCACAGTAGATCGCAGTAAATGAGGGGCGCTCCCGGCGGTTCAACCACCGGGAGCGCCCCTACTGCTTTCGCGGCGGAACGCGCGGGGCTTCGCATTCCGCCGTTTCCGCCAGCGGTTCCTGCCCTGGTATGCGGCGGCGCTACCCGGCCAGGCCGGCGAGCCCGAAGATTGCCGCGGCAATGATGAAGCCCATCACGCCGATGAGCGTCTCCATCACGGTCCAGGTCATCAGGGTTGTCTTGACATCCATGCCGAAGAAACGTCCAACAAGCCAGAAGCCCGAGTCGTTGACGTGGGAGACCACAACGGAGCCTGCGGCCACCGCGATCACCAGGGCCGCCACCTGCATGCCGTTGAAGCCCGCTTCCGCGACTGCCGGAGCGATGAGGCCGGCGGTCGTCGTCAGCGCGACCGTTGCCGAACCCTGTGCGATGCGCAGGATCGCGGAGATCATGAAGCCCGCGACGATCAGAGGGATGCCGACCCCGCCCAGCACGTCCGCCAGCGCCGCGCCGATGCCCGAGGTGCGAAGGACCCCGCCGAACATTCCGCCGGCGCCGGTGATGAGGATGACCGAGCAGACCGGGCCCAGTGAGGACTCAAGGAGCTTTTCCAGGGTGGCTCCGCTGGTGCCCCGGCGCTTGCCCAGGACGAACATTGCGACGAGGACGGAGATCAGCAGGGCCACGGGCGTCTCACCAATCGCGCGGAGCACCTGGAACCAGGACGCATCCTCGGCGGAGGCGGGCAGCAGGCCGGAGGCTGCCGCGGTGTTAAGCCCGGTGTTGAGGAAGATGAGGACAAGCGGCAACAGCAGCACCCCGACGACCGTGCCGAAACGCGGCGGACGGGCCTCGGCTTCGGCGTCGGCGTGGCCGAGCAGCTCGGGTACGGGCAGGACAAGTTTCCTGCCCGTCCTCAGGCCGTACAGGTAGGCGGCGACGTACCAGGTGGGCAGCGCGGCAATCAGGCCGGCGATGACGACGAGGCCGACGTTGGCTTCGAAAAAGGTTGATGCCGCCACCGGGCCCGGGTGGGGTGGCAGGAAGATGTGCATGACCGAGAAGGCTCCGGCCGCGGGAAGACCGTACCGGAGGACGCCTCCACCGAGGCGGTGCGCGACGGCGAAGACAACCGGCAGCATCACCACCAGCCCGGCGTCAAAGAAGATGGGGAACCCGAAGATCAGTGATGCAAGGCCCAGCGCAAAGGGCGCCCGGTGCTCCCCGAACTTGCCGATCAGGTAGTCGGCAAGTGCCTTGGCGCCGCCGCTGGTCTCGACGATGCGTCCAAGCATCGCTCCAAGGCCGACAAGCAGCGCGACGGTTCCGAGCGTGGTGCCGAAGCCGTTGATGAGGACCGCAACCACCTGATTCGCCGGAATGCCGGTGGCGAAGGCCGTGCCGAGGCTGACAAGGATCAGCGCAAGCAGGGCGTGGAGGCGCAGCTTGATGATGAGGAAGAGCAGCACGGCTATTGCCGCGGCGGCGATCAGCAGCAACGGGCCCGCGCTGAGCGTTTGAGTCCATCCTTCGATGGTCATGTATCTCCTTCAGACAATTGGATGTGGTTGGCGGATAAGGGGATCACAGCGCCGAGGGAGGCAGCGGTCCCCCGCCGTTGCGGCGTTTCAGTGCCGCAATGATCTCCTCGACCAGCTGCTCGGGAGTGTGGCTGATGTCCAGTTCCATGCTGCCGGCGGCGAGTTCGCCGTCGTCGAGCGGCTCAAGGGCCGCCAGTTGGCTCGGCAGCAGCGTCGGCGGCATGAAGTGGCCGGAGCGTCCGAGCATGCGTTCGGCAAGCAGTGCCGGATCGCCGGTGAGGTGGAGGAAGAGGACTGAGCCGTCAGCCGTGGCCAACAGGTCCCTGTAGCTTCGCTTGAGCGCCGAGCAGGTGAGCACGGTGCTGTGTCCCGCCTGGGCCTGGCCGGTCATCCAATCGCGGATGCTCCGCAGCCAGGGCCAGCGGTCTTCGTCGTCCAACGCAATGCCATGGCTCATCTTCTCGATGTTGGCCTGCGGGTGGAACTCGTCGGCTTCGGCCATGGACCAGCCGAGGCGTTGCGAGAGTGCGGTGGCGATCGTGGTCTTGCCGGAACCGGCAACACCCATCACTACAAGGTGGACTGGAGGATGCTCCATGCTCTGCTCCGAAAGGCGTCGTTGACTTGGCAGGACCGCGGGCGATGGCCGCGATCAACAAGATAGCACTTTCAGGCTGATTGGTACTACCTTTCCTCAAACTGGTCATACCTTTGACGAAATATGTCGGTATTCTCGTTGGGTGCGATGCGTAGCACAGAGAGGCAGGCCATGGCGGAGACACCGCGCACCGGGCCCGTAACGGGCGTCTACGTGCCAGCCCTCCATCACCAGGTCCTTGAGGCCCTTGGAGAAGCAATCGTCGCCGGTGAACTCGCCCCGGGCCGCCGGCTGACCCTTGAGGAGATCCAGCAGCAGTTCGGCGTCTCCCGGACACTGGCCCGCGATGCAATGCGCGTCCTTGAGTCGATCAACCTCGTCTATTCACGGCGCCGGGTGGGCATCGTCGTGCAGGACCGGAAGCTGTGGAACGTTTTCGATCCCAAGCTTGTCCGGTGGCGGTTGGCGTCCGCGCGCCGGGCCGAGCAGTTCAGGAGCCTGACCGAACTGCGCCTGGCCGTCGAACCGATCGCGGCGGCGGGAGCCGCCCGGCACGCCGGTCCGGCCGAGCGCGAGCAGCTGACCGAGCTGGCCGCCGAACTGAGGCGTTTAGGGGAGGCAGGCAACCTTGAGGCGTTCCTTGAAGCCGACATCTCCTTCCACCGCCTCCTGCTTCACAGCAGCGGCAACGAAATGTTCGCGGCACTCGACGCAATTGTCGAAGAGGTGCTTACGGGCCGCACCCGGCAGGGCCTCATGCCCTTCCATCCAAGCCCTGAGGCGCTTGATGCGCATGAAGGGGTCGCGAAGGCAGTGGCTGCGGGAAACGCCAATTCGGCCGAGGCGTTCATGCTTCACATCCTCACGGAGGTCCGCAGCGCCATGGGGCTGGATTGAACCGGCAGATGACGCATTCCCTACCGCGCTGATTTCCCTCCGGCCGACCGGGAGGGCGATGCCGGCGATCCGGACACGCCAAGAAACCCGTGAAGGAGCGAGGCCGTTCCCTGCAGGTGGTCCTGGGTTCTTCGGTAGGCTTCCTTGTCATCGCCGCGGAGGATTGCGTCGACGATCGTCTGGTGCTGGCGGTTGGAATGCTCAAGGTTGGGTTCAAGAAAGGGTATGCGGTCAAGGAGGTCGCTGACCCGGGCGCGGACGTCGGCCACCGCGGCGGCAAGGCTGGGAGAACCGGCGATTTCAGCAATAGCCACATGGAACCTCGCGTCCTTCGGCCGGTAGGCATCGGCCGTCGCGTTGGCCACCTCGGCCAGCGTGTCCAGCAGGTGCCTGCGTTGTGCGGGCGAAAGCCGGGCCTTGGCGGCCAGGGACGCCGCAGCCGGTTCGAGCACGTTGCGGAACACAAGCACATCCTCAACCTCAACGGGATCGAGCTCGGCCTGCTCCCCCGGCTCCACCGGTCCCCGCTTGGAGATGTATGTACCGCC
This sequence comes from Arthrobacter sp. TJ-254, assembly GCF_058269175.1. NCBI lineage: Bacteria > Bacillati > Actinomycetota > Actinomycetes > Micrococcales > Micrococcaceae > Arthrobacter > Arthrobacter sp. TJ-254. The sequence continues at coordinate 335,632 of NZ_JBZCNF010000004.1, forward strand.
ATACCGCCCGCGGTGCACCTCGACGTATCCGGCCTTCTGGAGCTCTGACAGGGCCTCGCGCAGGGTCGCCCGCGACACACCCAGCAGCTCAGCCAGTTCCCGCTCAGCGGGGAGCTTATCCCCTGCCGCAAATAATCCCAGCTTAATGCTCCGAAGAAGCCGTTCAATGGTTTCTTCGAAGGCGTTTCCATGCCGAACGGGGCGGAGAAACAGGGCGGGAGCCTCAAACGATTCCTTCTCCATTCCCCCATCCTATTCCGGCTGGCGGAGTACCGATGCGATATTCCGGCTCACTACGGCGGGCATCTGCGAAGTGGCCCCTCTTGACGCAGAGGGTGATGTACACCACACTGAAGTCAAATTTATGGACTAATAACAGACCATTAGCCCCTTGGAAGAAGGGATTTCCATGTCATCCTCCAACCCGCCCTCGGGCGACGAAGGGTACCTTGAGCACCGCCAGCTGAAGCGCGGAGCAGCAGGGTGGGTACTGCTGGCAGGCCTCGGGGTCGCGTACGTCATCTCCGGGGACTTCGCAGGGTGGAACCTCGGGCTCGCGGAGGGCGGCTGGGGAGGGCTCCTCATCGCATTCGTGCTGATGGGCATCATGTACACGTGCATGGTCTTCGCCCTGGCCGAACTGTCCTCCACGCTTCCCGCCGCCGGTGCGGGGTACGGGTTCGCGCGGCGGGCGCTGGGCCCGCTGGGCGGGTTCGCCACGGGCATGGCGGTGCTCATCGAGTACGCCGTGGCGCCCGCCGCCATCGCGATATTCATCGGCGGCTACATCGAGGCCCTCGGCCTTTTCGGGCTCACGAACTCCTGGCCGGTCTACCTGGTGACCTACGCGATCTTCGTGGGGATCCATCTGCGCGGTGTGGGTGAAGCACTCCGGCTGATCTTCGGGATCACCGTCATCGCTGTCGTGGCCCTTGCCGCTGTCGTCGTCGGCCTGATCCCCCACTTCAACGCAGCGAATCTCTTCGACATCGTGCCCGATGGCTCCCCTGCCTCAAGCGCCTTCCTGCCGATGGGCATCAGCGGCGCCGTCGGTGCCCTCGTCTACGGGATCTGGTTCTTCCTCGCCGTCGAGGGCGTGCCTCTGGCCGCCGAAGAAACAGCAGATCCGAAGAAGGACATGCCGCGCGGCATCATCGTTGCCATCGTGATCCTCGTGGTCTTCGGGGCCCTGATGCTCGTCCTGGTTCCGGGCGCGGCCGGATCCTCGGCGATGAGCGGCTCCGACAACCCCCTCCCCGAGGCGCTGCGCGTCGCCTACGGAGGAAACACGGCCCTGGCCGACTTCGTCAACTACGCGGGCCTGGCAGGACTCGTGGCCAGCTTCTTCTCGATCATCTACGCCTACTCCCGGCAGCTGTTCGCGCTTTCGCGGGCCGGCTACCTCCCCAAGTGGTTGTCGCTGACGGGCAGGCGGCGCACCCCTTATTGGGCGCTCATCGTCCCGGGCACCATCGGCTTCATCCTTGCCGCCGTGACCGGCAACGGCGGCCTGCTCATCAACATCGCCGTGTTCGGCGCAACCGTCTCCTACGTCCTGCTCAACCTCTCCCATATCGTGCTGCGGAGGAAAGAACCGGATCTTCCCCGGGGATACCGGACGCCCGGAGGTGTCGTAACGAGCTCGGCCGCACTGATCCTCGCCGCGATCGCCGTCGTCGCGACCTTCGTCGTCGATGTGCTTGCGGCATCCATCACAGCGGCGATCTTTGGTGCCGCACTGCTCTACTACTGGTTCTACAGCCGCCACCGCATCGTCGCCGGCGCCCCCGAAGAGGAATTCGCCCGCCTTGCTGCTGCGGAGGCGGAACTCAAGAGCTGAAGGCAATCCCGGCCGGCCGCCGCGTGCCGGCCGGCTCCCCTCGAAACCGAAACGGAAGTCACGGGAATCAAATGACAAACCAGATGCCAGGAAACGCCCAACAATCCCAGCTGAGCGTTGAAGAACTCAGGGACAAGGTGGCTGCGGGCGAAATCGACACCGTTGTTGTGGCAATCACCGACTCCCTGGGCCGCCTCCAGGGCAAGCGGTGTGGAGCCAGGTCCTTCATCGAGGACGTTCTGGAGCACGGGGCGGAAGGATGCAACTACCTCCTCTCCGTTGACGTTGAAATGAACACCGTGGACGGCTACGCAATGTCCTCCTGGGCGAACGGCTACGGGGACATGGTCATGCAGCCGGATCTCTCAACGCTGCGGCTCGTCCCCTGGCTGCAGGGCACCGCCATGATCCAATGCGACATCCTGTGGCTCGACGGGCGGCCGGTCAGCCAGTCGCCCCGGCAGATCCTCCGCGCCCAGATCGAACGGCTTGAGGCGCTGGGCTACCGCGCCCACATCGGCACCGAACTGGAGTTCATCATGTTCGACGACAGCTACGAGGAGGCCTGGCACAAGAACTATGAAGGACTGACCCCCTCGACCCGCTACAACATCGACTATTCGCTGCTTGCCACGGCACGCTTGGAGCCGGTGATCCGCAGGATCCGCACCGAGATGGAAGCGGCCGGGCTCATCGTTGAATCGTCAAAGGGTGAATGCAACCTCGGGCAGCAGGAAATAACCTTCCGGTACGCCGAAGCGCTGAGGGCCTGCGACAATCACGCCTTCTACAAGAACGGGGCCAAGGAGATCGCAGCCCAGCAGGGGAAAAGCATCACGTTCATGGCCAAGTACAACGAGCGCGAGGGAAGCTCCTGCCACATCCACTTCAGCCTCACCGACCTTGAGGGCAACCCGGTGCTTGCGGGCGACGGCGAGCACGGCTTCAGCCCGGTCATGGAGCACTTCGTGGCCGGCCAGCTGGCCTCCCTCAAGGAACTGGCCTACTTCGTTGCGCCAAACATCAACTCCTACAAGCGGTTTGTCGAGGGCAGCTTCGCGCCCACCGCGATCGCGTGGGGGCTCGACAACCGCAGCTGCGCGCTGCGGGTTGTCGGGCACGGGGCGGGCCTCCGGGTTGAAAACCGGGTGGGCGGCGGGGACGTCAACCCGTACCTCGCGGCTGCCGCGCTCATTGCCGCAGCCGTCCACGGCATCGAAAACGAACTTCCCCTTGAGCCGATCACCACCGGCAACGCGTACGAGTCAGACGCCGACCGGATTCCGTCAAACCTGCGCGACTCGCGGGCGCTGCTGGCCGACAGCGAGATCGCCCGCAAGGCCTTCGGGGACGAGGTGGTTGGCCACTACGTGCATGCCGCCGATGTGGAACTGAAGGCCTTCGACAGCGCCGTCACGGATTGGGAGCGCAAGCGTGTCTTCGAACGTCTTTGACACCTACCGCCCCCGGATCGGGCTGACCACCTATTACCAGGAGGCAGCATGGAGTGCCTGGAGGACGGACGCCGTTATCCTTCCCGGAACCTATGTGGAGGCGGTTGTGGCCGCCGGCGGCACGCCGGTGCTCCTTCCGCCCCTTGGCACCGACCCTTCGATCGTTGAGCTGCTCGACGGCCTCATCATCTCCGGAGGTCCCGACGTCGGCGCCGAACACTACGGGGCCGAACCGCATGACCTGACGCAGTCCCAGCCGGCCCGAGACGTTCACGACATTTCGCTGACCCGCGCGGCGCTGGCCGCGGAGGTCCCCCTTTTCTCAATCTGCCGCGGAGCCCAGGTCCTCAACGTGGCCCTGGGCGGCTCGCTGATCCAGCACCTTCCGGACGTCAACCCCGCAGCCCGCTACCAGCCCGCACCCGGCGTCTACGGCAGCGTCGACTTCACGACGGAACCGGGAAGCATCAGCGGAAAGCTGTTGGGACCGCGGGCCAGCGCCCCCTGCTACCACCACCAGGCCATCGACCGCATCGGTGACGGGCTCCGCGTGACAGCGGCAGCGGCGGACGGAACCGTCGAGGCCCTCGAAGCGTCATCGGGCGGTTGGGTGCTGGGGGTGCAGTTCCACCCCGAACAGAACCCGGGCGACCTGCGGCTCTTCGAAGGGTTCATCGAGGCGGCACGCACCTACCGGAAGGAACGAGCAGGGAGGTCAATGGATGTCCAGCACCATGTTTGACGTACTGAACCCGGCCACCGAAGAGGTCATCGAAACGGTGGCCCTCGCCACCGTGGAGGACACCGACCGCGCCATCTCGAAAGCCGCAACGGCCTTCGAGACGTGGCGCCACGTTGCACCCGCCGACCGGGCACTGCTGCTGCGCCGGTTCGCCGCCGCCGTTGACGCCGACCTCGAAAACCTCGCCCAGCTTGAAGTACGCAACGCCGGCCACACCATCGGCAACGCCCGGTGGGAGGCCGGAAATGTCCGCGACGTGCTTTCCTACTATTCCGCCGCACCGGAACGCCACCTCGGCCAGCAGATCCCCGTGGCAGGAGGGATCAACGTCACCTTCCACGAACCCCTTGGCGTTGTCGGGGTCATCGTCCCGTGGAACTTCCCGATGCCCATTGCGGCCTGGGGGTTCGCTCCCGCCCTCGCCGCGGGAAACACCGTCGTCCTGAAGCCCGCCGAACTGACACCGCTGACCGCGGTACGGATCGGCCGGCTGGCACGGGAGGCGGGACTCCCCGACGGGGTGCTTCAGATCATCCCGGGCAAGGGCTCGGTCGTCGGAGAGCGGTTCGTCACCCACCCGGCCGTGCGGAAGGTGGTTTTCACCGGCTCCACCGCCGTGGGCAAGCGCATCATGGCCGGCTGCGCCGATCAGGTGAAGCCCGTCACCCTTGAGCTCGGCGGCAAGAGCGCCAACATCATCTTCGACGACGCCGACCTCGAAACAGCGGCAGCCGCCGCGCCCGGGGGTGCCTTCGACAACGCCGGCCAGGACTGCTGCGCGCGGTCCCGGATCCTTGTCCAGCGCACCGTTTACGAGAAGTTCCTTAGGCTGCTCGAACCCGCAGTGAAGTCCCTGCGGGTCGGCGATCCCCGCGACGAGGCATCGTTCATGGGTCCGCTGATCTCCGCCGCCCAGCACCGCACCGTCTCCGGCTTTGTTCCGCAGGGCTCCCCCGTCGCGTTCCAGGGCACCGCGCCGACCGGCAAGGGGTTCTGGTTCCCGCCAACGGTGCTGACCCCGGATCCCGCCGACAGGGTGATGCGCGAGGAGATTTTCGGCCCCGTTGTGGCGGTTGTCCCCTTCACTGATGAAGCCGACGCCCTCCGCCTGGCCAACGATTCGATCTACGGGCTTTCGGGATCCATCTGGACCAGCGACGTCGGCCGGGCGCTGCGGATGGCCCGGGGACTGGAATCCGGAAACCTCTCGGTCAACTCCCATTCCTCGGTGCGGTATTCGACGCCGTTCGGCGGCTTCAAGCAGTCGGGGCTGGGGCGCGAGCTTGGCCCCGACGCCCTTGACGCCTTCACCGAAACAAAGAACGTCTTCATCTCCACCCGCTCGTAACGCCGATGCAGCAGAAGGAAAGCAGAACCATGGAAGTTATCTCCAACCGCCTCAAGGACCGCAGCGCCGTCATCACCGGTGGTGCAAGCGGCATCGGCCTGGCGACGGCCCGCCGCTTCGCCGCCGAAGGAGCGCGCGTTGTCATCGCCGACGTCGACCCCACGGCCGGCCTCCGCGCGGCCGAACAGGTCGGCGGGCTCTTCGTGAAGGTCGACGTGACGAGCGAAGAGGACGTGAAGAACCTTTACGCGGTGACCCACGAGGCCTACGGACGCGTTGACGTCTCCTTCAACAACGCCGGCATCGCCCCCGCCGACGACGCCTCGATCCTCGAAACCGGCATTGACGCGTGGCGCAGGGTCCAGGAGGTCAACCTCACCTCGGTGTTCTACTGCTGCAAGTACGCCATCCCCTACATGCAGGCGCAGGGCAAGGGATCCATCATCAACACCGCGTCCTTCGTTGCGGTCCTGGGGGCGGCCACCTCGCAGATCTCCTACAGCGCCTCGAAGGGGGGCGTCCTCGCCATGAGCCGGGAACTCGGCGTCGAATTTGCCCGCCAGGGGATCCGGATCAACGCCCTCTGCCCCGGCCCCGTGAACACACCCCTGCTGAAGGAGCTTTTCGCGAAGGATCCGGTGAAGGCCGCCCGGCGCCTCATCCATGTTCCGCTTGGCCGTTTCGCGGAACCGGAGGAGCTTGCGGCCGCCGTCGCCTTCCTGGCCAGCGACGATTCCTCGTTCATCACCGCCTCAACCTTCCTCGTTGACGGCGGTATTTCCGGCGCCTACGTCACCCCCGAGTAGGTGCGCGGCGGGACGCGCCCGCTCAAGGAAAAGATCCGAAGGGTGCTGCCCAAAAACCTTTACAACCCCGCCCCTGCGCCGCAAAATATTCGCATCGCAGCCTCCGCTGCCGAGCAGCGCGCTGCCAATGACAGCAGCGGAGGGGTGCAAAATGAGTGAGAAGACTGATGAGATCGAGGCGGACCGGGCGCTTAAGCAACGGCACCGCGCCATGTGGGCACAGGGCGACTACCCTACCCTGGCCAGTGAGCTGATTTCGGACCTCGGGGCGATCCTCGTTGAGGCGTGCGGCGTCCGACCCGGCCAGCGGGTCCTTGATGTGGCCGCCGGTGCGGGCAATGCGGCGATTCCTGCCGCGATGATGGGCGCGGAGGTGGTGGCCAGCGACCTCACGCCGGAACTGTTCGACGCCGGCCGCGAGCAGGCGGCCTCCCGCGGCGCCTCCCTCGACTGGAGGGAGGGGGACGCCGAGGCCCTGCCCTTCGCGGACGGTGAATTCGATGTGGTGATGTCGTGCGTGGGGGTGATGTTCGCCCCGCACCATCAGGCGGCGGCGGATGAACTGGTGCGGGTCTGCAAGCCGGGTGGAACGATCGGGTTGCTGAGCTGGACGCCCGAGGGCTTCATCGGGAAGATGTTCGCCGCCATGAAGCCGTATGCGCCTCCGCCTCCGCCCGGCGCGCAGCCGCCGCCGCTGTGGGGCAGCGAGGACCACGTGCGCGAACTCATCGGCGGGCGGGTCACCGACGTCCAGACGCGGAAGCAGACCGTGTCGATCGACATTTTCCACCGGCCGGAGGACTTCCTTCACTACTTCAAGACCCACTACGGTCCGACGATATCGGTCTATAAATTCCTCGCCGACGATGAAACGAAGGTCACCGCGCTCGATACGGCCCTCACCGACCTGGCTGCCGGCTTCAACGCCGCCGAGGGGAATTCGGGGTTGACGATGCAATGGGAATACCTGCTGTTCACTGCCCGGAAGGCGGACGCCGAGGCCGGCGCCGGGGCGGGGCAGTAGCGGAGGGCGTGGTCCGCGCCAGTGACGAGCCGTGAACGCGCAGCGCCCTGCGCGCTCAGGGCTCGTCGCTGTGTGCCCGGTCGAGCAGCTGGGCCAGATGGATCCCCCGGCGGGTGCTGAGGTCTTCGAGCTGGGTGCGGCAGGAAAACCCGTCCGCCAGCACCACGGCGTCGGATTCCGCGGCCCGGACCGCGGGCAGCAGCTGCTGTTCGGCGACAAGCACCGACACCTCGTAATGGCCCCGCTCCACCCCCCAGTTCCCGGCCAGGCCGCAGCACCCGCCCAGCTTCTGCAGGGAAGCGCCGGCACCCTCGAGCAGTGCGGCATCGGCTCTCCAGCCCATCACCGCATGGTGGTGGCAGTGTGGTTGGGCGACAACAGTGGTTCCGGCAAGCGGGGGCGGGCTGTAGCCTGGGGTCTTCGTGAGGATCTCGGCCAGGGTGAAGGTGGACTCCGCCACGCGGTCCGCGGCCCCGGGACCCAGCAGCTCGGCCGCATCGGCCCGCAGGACCCCCGTGCACGAGGGCTCGAGGCCAACGATGGGAACCCCGCGGTCGGCTGCGCCGGCGAGCACCGAGACGGTTGCACCAAGGGTCTTGCGGGCGGAGTCGAGCTGGCCGGTGGAGATGAGGGTGAGGCCGCAGCACAGCGGCTCACTGGGTAGCTGGACGGCGTAGCCTGCGGATTCAAGTACCCGCACCGCGGCCTTGCCGACTTCCGGGGAGAAGTGGTTGGTGAACGTGTCGGCCCACAGCAGGACGGGCCCGGCGTTCCGCGCTGCGGTGGGCGGCCCGGGGGTCCGGGAACGAAACCAGGCGGAGAAGGTCTGCGGCGCGAACGCGGGAATGCCGCGCCGCGGGTCGACGCCGGCGGCGCGGAGGCCCAGGTGCCGGACGCCGGGCACCCGCATCAGGGCGTTGGCGGCACCCGGCGCCTTCGCCGCGATCCGGGCCCACCGTGGAAGCCAGCCCAGCGAATAGTGGGAGGCCGGCCGGATCCGCCCCTTGTAGCTTTGGTGGAGCATCTCGGCCTTATAGGTTGCCATGTCGATCCCCGTGGGGCAGTCCGAAGCGCACCCCTTGCAGGAGAGGCAGAGGTCGAGGGCCTCGTGCACCTCGGGGGTGCGCCAGTCGGGCCTGCCGGGGCGTCCCCGGGCCGTTGATCCATTGATCATTTCCTGGAGCGCCCTGGCCCGGCCCCGCGTCGAGTCCTTTTCCTCGAGGGTGGCGATGTAGGACGGGCACATCACCTGCCGGTTGTCGGTGTGGGCGGCCCGGCACAGTCCCACCCCCGTGCAGCGGTGCACCGCCTGGCTGAAGTCGCCGCCGTCGGAGAGGTAGCGGAACCCGAGGCCCGTTCGCAGCGGGCCCGCTTCGGCCACCCTCAGGTTCGCGTCAAGGGGTTCGGGATCGACCACGACGCCCGGGTTGAGGATGTTGTCGGGATCGAGGAGGCCTTTCACCCTGGCGAAGAGGGACAGCGCGGCCGGTGAGTACATGAACGGGAGGAGTTCGCTGCGGGCCCGCCCGTCGCCGTGTTCCCCCGACAGGGAGCCGCCGTACGCTGCGACGAGGCGCGCCGCGTCGGTGAGGAAGGAACGGAAAACGGCTTTGCCGTCGCCGCGCGTGAACGGGAAGTCGAGGCGGACGTGGAGGCAGCCGTCCCCGAAGTGACCGTAGGGGAATCCCTGGAGGTTGTGGTCAACCAGCAGGTCGTCGAACTCGCGCAGGTAGTCGCCGAGCCGTTCCGGCGGAACCGCCGAGTCCTCCCATCCGGCGTGGGCGGGCACTCCGGCCGGCGACCTGCCCGCCAGCCCCCCGCCGTCCTCCCGGATCCTCCACAGCGCCGTGGCCTGGCGGGGGTCGGTGATGATGCGGGAATGCCGTGCGGCCTCGAGCCTGCTGACCCTGAGTGCGCGGTCCGCAACCTCGGCGGCGTCGCCTCCCGAAAGTTCAACGAAAAGCCAGGCGGCCCCGCCGGGAAGTTCGGGGACCGCACCCGGGCCCTTGCGGGTGCGGACCACCTGGATGATACGCGAGTCAAGGCCCTCGCAGGCCGTGGGGTGGAACGGCAGGACCGACGTCACCGCGTCGCCTGCCGCTCCGATCGTGTCGAACCCGAGGACCACCAGCGTCTTGTGCGGAGCGTCGTCGACGAGGCGCACGCCGGCCTGGAGGATGACGGCGAGGGTGCCTTCGCTGCCGGTCAGCGCCCGCCGCAGGTCGAATCCGTGTTCGGGCAGCAGGTGCTCAAGGGAGTACCCCGAGACCTGCCGCCCGAAACGGCCCAGCTCGGTGCGGATGGTGCCCAGTTCACTGCCGACAAGGGAGCGCAGCCGGTCGGTCACCGGTGTTGAGGGCGTTCCGTCCTCTCCGAGGTAAAGCCGCTGCCCCGAACCGGTCATCACGTCGAGGTGGGCCACGTTGTCGGCCGTGCGCCCGTAGGCGAGTGCGCGGGACCCGCACGCATTGTTGCCGATCATCCCGCCAACGGTGCAGCGCGAGTGGCTCGAGGGGTCCGGGCCGAACCGCAGACCCTCGGCGAGCGCCACCTTCTGCAGCGTGGCGTGGACCGCTCCGGGCTCAACGACGGCGGTGCGGGCGGCGGGGTCGAATTCAAGCACCCGCGTGAGGTGCCTGCTGCAGTCCATCACCACGCCGGTGCCGATCGCGTTGCCGGCGATCGACGTTCCGGCGCCCCGGGCTGTCAGCGGAACGCCGCGTTCCCGGCACACCTCGATTGTGGCAAGGACGTCGTCGGTGGTGCGGGGGAAGACAACCGCTGACGGTGTCGCCCGGTACAGGGAGGCATCGGAGGAGTAGACGGCCCGCGAGGTGGCGTCGTCGCGCGCGTCGGCGACGCCGGCGGCGGCAAGCGCCCCGACCAGTGAACGCGGTGCGGAAAGCAGCCTCGCCATCGCAGCATCCTACCCCTCAAGCGGCCGCCGGGGGTGCCGTTTCCGGCTGGTTTGACCGGCCGGGGATACTCAGGTTCCTGCAGGCGCCAACACGATGTCGAAGCGGGCCCGGGCCCAGGCGCCATCGAGGGTCCGGCCCGTGGGATTGGGGGTTCCGGGCTGTTGCTCGAGGAAGTCCTTCACGAGGGAATCCTTGACGCCGAAAACGCTGTCGGAGGCCAGCAGTTCATCGCCCCGAACGAAGATGTGCGTCACCAGGGTGCGCTGGTTGGGGGCGGTCACCAGGAAGTGGAGGTGGGAGGCGCGCATGGGCGAGCGTCCGGCGGCCTCGAGCATCTTCCCCACCGGCCCGTCGTGGGGAATCGGGTAGGGGGTGGGCGTCAAACCCCAGAACCCGTAGTTCCCCTCGGCGTCGGAGTAAAGGTGGGCGCGCCCGCTGACCCGCTGGTCTCCGTACTGGACATCGTAGAAACCGTCTTCGTCGGCCTCCCAGACCTCGATCCGGGCACCCGGCACGGGGTTGCCTTCAGTGTCGGACACCCTGCCTTCGACCCAGCAGGGCTGGCCCGGTGCCCCGCCGGCGAGGTCGCCGCCAATCGGGATTTCCGGGGAGTCCTCGGCGAAGAACGGCCCGAAGACCGTGGCTTCGGTCGCTCCCTTGTAGGCCTCGTTGTTGATCGCCACTGTCTGCATCGAGGCGCCGAGGACATCCGAGAGCAGGATGAACTCCTGGCGCTTGTCATCGGTGATGGCTCCGGCCGCCGTGAGGAACCCGATCCCGGCCGCCCACTCCTCCTCGGTCAGGCGCACGTCGCGGATGAATGAATGAAGGTGGAGCGTCAGTGACTCGAGGAGCTGCTTCAGCCGCGGGTTCTCCGTCCCGGCGAAGGAGGCGAGCACCTTCTCGACGAGCTGTTCCTCAACGGCGTGCTGCTCCGGCGGGATTCCGGGGCCGGTTCCAGTGGTGGGGTTCGAAATCATTGTGGTTCTCCAAGAAGTTCCTCGGCGGGGGATCCGGCCCAGGCGGCCCGCAGCAGCCGCGCGACGTTGTCCCGGGTGGGGGTGCGCGGGTTCGATTCGGGGATCACCGGCAGGATTAGGTCGACGGCTTCGTCAAGGTTCTCTTCGACCAGACCGTAGTCCTTGAGCGCTGTGGGTGCCCCGATCGCCCGGCGCAGTCCGGCGAGCCCGGAGGAAGCGCCTGGGGAGCCGAACGCCGCAGCGATGCGGTCCGCCGCATCGGGGGCGGAGGCCGCGTTGAAGGCGAGCACGTAGGGAAGCACGACGGCGTGGGTCTGGGCGTGCGGGAGGTTGTAGGCGCCGCCGAGCACGTGGCAGATCTTGTGGTGCATTCCCGATCCGGCCGAGGCGAACGCCACGGCGGAAAGGTACGCACCGTACAGCGCCTCTTCGCGTCCCTCGAGCCCTGCCGGGTCTTCGTTGATCCTGGGCAGTCCGGCGTTGAGCGCACGGATGCCTTCGGCCGCCAGGGCCCGGTTGATCGGATCGGCGCGCGGCGCCCACATGCTGTCGACGCAGTGTGCGAGCGCGTTGAGCCCCGACGCCATCGACAGCTCGCGGGGCAGGGAAAGCGTCAGTTCGGCGTCGTACACCACCGTTGCCGGAAGCACCGCGTCGTTCACGCCCGTGGTCTTGCGGGACTCCTCGGTGATGCCCCACACGTTCGTCGCCTCGGAGCCGGCATAGGTTGTGGGGATCGCGATGATGGGAAGGCCCGTCGTCAGCGCAACCGCCTTGGCCAGCCCCACGGTCGAGCCTCCGCCGAGGCTCACGATCAGGTCGATCCCGGCCGCCGCTGCGGCGGCCCGCGCCTTTTCGGCCTTCTCACGCGGCACGTGGGGGGCGACGTCGTTGTAGGTGAGGGCGACGTCGATGCCTCCCGCAACGCGCCGGGTGGTCTGTGCGTCGGAGGCCGAGGAGATGAGCATCACCCGTTGGGCGCCCCGCCGGACAACCTCGGCCTGGAGGTTTTCGGCTGCCACCCCGTAGCCGAAGATCACCCGCTGCCCGAGGGTTGTGTGGTCGAACGTGAGGCGGGCGGGGCCGCCGGAGGCGTGCTGTGTCATACGCCGTTGCTCCTGCTGAGAATGCCCTGCAGCGCGCTGCGGAGCGAGTCTTCTGGGTCATTGGTGAGCCGGTGGGAACGCCAGGCGACGTGCTTGTCGGGGCGGACGAGGACGGCGCCGTCTTCCTCGACGCCGCGCAGCCGGGACCAGTCGAAGTAGAGGTCGGTGATCTCCTGCCCCGGTCCGATCACCACGGGGGTGACGTCGACGCCGAGCTGGTCCGAGACCTTGCGTGCGGCTTCGGCCCAGTCTCCCCCGGTGATGCCGGTCAGGAGGGTGAACCTGCCGTAGGGGGCGAGGTCGTGGGTTGAATACTTGGTGCGGCTGTCGCCGACCCAGGCGTGTGGCAGGCGGGCGCCGGGGCAGGTGCTTGCCTCGTAGTAGAGCTCCGGGTCGCGCGGGTTGACCGGCGAGGTTCCGTCGCCGACGACGGCGCTCGATTCGTAGTGCTGGCCCATCTCCACGCCGTGCGCGTTGAACTCGTAGTTCTTGATTTCCATCGCCGACTGGATGGCCGCGCGCATTGCGGCCCCCTCGGGTGTGTTGTCCTTGCGTGATTCGATCAGCGCGTTCATCTCCTCCTGGGACCCGGCCTTGTCGATCCCGAGTGCCTCGAAGAGCTGGGCGAATTCCCGGCCCGACTTGTTGGCCCGCTTGACGATCTGCCGGGCCACCGGGGCGCGTTCGGCCGAGTAGGTGTCGAGCAGTTCCTCGCCGGCCTGGCCCTTGAGCACCGCGGCGATCTTCCAGGCGAGGTTGTAGGAGTCCTGGATCGACGTGTTGGAGCCGAGTCCGTTGCTCGGCGGATGCTTGTGAATCGCGTCGCCCGCGCAGAAGACGCGGCCGGACTGCAGGTGCGTTGCGTACTGCTCGTTGTTGCCCCACAGGGAAGTGCCGGTGATCTCAACCTCGAGGTCCTCGACCCCCACCAGGTTCCGCACGATCTCGATCGCGGATTCCTCGGTGACGGTGGGTGGTTCCTTGGTGATGTCGAACCCCCAGACGATCAGCCATTCGTTCCAGGGCCGGACCATGCGGACAAGCCCCGCGCCGATGCCGCCGATGTTCGAGCCGGGCTGGACCACCCAGTACAGCACCGACGGCCGGTGGCCGACGAGTTCGGAGATGTCGGCCTTGAAGGTGATGTTCATCGACCCGGCGATGTCCATGCGGCCCTCGTAGGGAAGCCCGACGTCGGCGGCCACCTTCGAGCGCGAACCGTCGGCCCCGATGAGGTACTTGGCCCTGATTGTGTATTCGGTTCCGGTGAGCCGGTCCAGGACCTGCACGTCAACACCGTCGGCGTCCTGCCGGTGGGAGAGGTACTCGGTGGAAAACCGCGCCTGCGCGCCGCGTTCGGCAGCGTTCCGGACGAGGATCGGTTCGAGGTAGGTCTGGGGGATGTCGCAGTTCAGCGAGGGAGAGGCAAGTTCATAGTCGGCATGCCGGGCGGGGTGGTTGCCCCAGGTGAGGATGCGGCCCAGTTCCTCGCCGGCCAGAGAGGTGCAGAAGACCGTGTCGCCGATCATCTCGTGGGGCGTCGCGTCGGCGAGGACCTGCTCTTCGATGCCCAGGTCCCGGAAGATCTCCATGGTGCGCTGATTGGTGATGTGGGCCCGCGGGGTGTTGGCGGTCCACCGGTACTTGGTGATCATGATGTTGCCGACGCCCAGCGAGGAAAGGAAAAGGGAAGCTGCCGAGCCTGCGGGTCCGGAACCGACAACGAGCACGTCTGTTGTCACGACGGCGGAGTCGGGGACGGGCGTTTCGGGGCGTCCGTCGTTGAAATCACCATGGGTTCTACCTTCCGGAGGGCTGCTTCACACGGGGCGGGGCTGCGGGGAGCAAGTGGGACCCGGGGCGCCTGCCCGGGGGAGAAGCCGGCCCGCCGTCTGTGACCTGGTTCATATAGAGTGTTCACCATCAGAACACATGTTTGCAAAGCGTACAAGCGGAGGTGAACCCCGCCGCGGCTAGGATGTTGCAATGACAGAGACCCCTGACCCGCCCTTTCCCAGCGGGCAGTACGTCCAGTCCCTGGCCCGCGGGCTTTCGGTGATCCGGGCCTTCGACGCCGACCATCCCGAGATGACGCTCAGCGATGTTGCCCGCAAGACCGGGCTCACGCGTGCAACGGCGCGGCGGTTCCTGCTGACCCTCGTGGAGATCGGCTATGTCCGCACGGACGGACGCCTGTTCGCGCTGACGGCCCGGGTGCTTGAACTGGGCTACAGCTACCTTTCCGGGCTCTCCCTCCCGGAGATCGCGCAGCCCCACCTCGAACGGCTCTCAGCGGAGCTCTCGGAGTCGACGTCCGCCTCCGTCCTTGACGGCCACGACATTGTCTACGTGGCCCGCGTTCCCACCCGGCGCATCATGTCAGTGGGAATCAACCTGGGAACCCGCTTCCCGGCCTACGCCACGTCGATGGGGCGGGTCCTGCTTGCCGGCCTGCCGCCGGAAGAGCTTGAGGACTACCTCGGCTCGGCCCGGCTCGAGCCGATCACCCACCGCACCGTCCACCGCCCCGGCGACCTCCGCGACGTCATCGACAAGGTCCGGTCCTCCGGATACTCCTTCGTCGACGAGGAGCTCGAGAGCGGCCTGCGCTCGATCGCGGTTCCCGTGCGGGACGGCGCCGGACGGACAGTGGCCGCCATCAATGTCTCGGCCCAGGTCTCGGGTGAAAGGACCGAGGACATCGAGTCCCGCGCGCTTCCCTTCCTCCGCGCGGCCGCGGCGCGGATCGAGGAGGATCTCCGCACGGGCAGGCCGCTGGCTTCCCTCATGATCGGCGGCAAAACCTCAACTGCAACAGGTGTAACGGATGTAACAATGGTTCGGTGATGCTTCGGAGCCTTTCAACCCCTGACCCAGCGCCCGGTTTCCTTCGGTGACGGACCTCAGGGAGCTCTGGGCGGGCACCGACTGGAGGCGGGAAGCCGAGCAGTGGATCAGCCTCGTGCTCGAAACCTTCTCCATCCGGCAGACCGGGCCCGTTGAGCAGCCGAGGATCCGCTTCTGGTCGACCCAGCTCACGGTCCCCACCGACCACGGGCTCCTGTGGTTCAAGGAGAACAACCCCGGCCAGCTCGCCGAGGCGTCGATCCTTGCGGCACTGGCGGACCTGGCGCCCAACCATGTTGCCGCGCCGCTCGCCATCGAGCCGTCCCGCGGCTGGGTGATCACCCCCGACCACGGGGCAACCCTTTCCTCCCTGAAGTCCGACGACTACCAGCTGTGGGCGCGCATCGTCACCGATTTCGCCGACCTTCAGAAAACGCTGATCCCGCACGGGGAGCGCCTTACCGGTGCCGGCCTTGTGCTGATGAACCCCGAGGTCGCAGCCAATTTCGTTGAGAACCAGCTGTTGCTTCACACCGGGCTGCCGGCTGAACACCCCCTCTATCTTTCGGCCCTTGACGCCGACGCAGTTGTCGCCCAGCTGCCCGCGGTCGCTGACGCCGTGGAGCAGCTGAGGTCGCTCGGGGTTCCCCTGTCGCTCGACCACAACGACCTGCACGCGAAGAACGCCTTCCTGCCCGGAGCGAGCACCGATCCGCTGCGCTTCTTCGACTTCGCCGACGCATACTGGGCGCACCCCTTCAGCTGCCTGCTGGTTCCGGTGACCCAGATGTGCGAGCAGTGGCGGACAACCCCTGATGATCCCCGCGTGCGCAGGGTGCTTTCGGCCTATGTGGAGCAGTGGGCCGATTACGCACCCCTTCCTCACCTCCAGGCGGCGCTCGAGCCGGCCCTGCGCCTGGCACGCGTGCACCGTTACGGGTCTTGGCTTCGGCTGCTGATCTACGCCGATGACGAATCGATGAAGACCTACGGACCGGCGGCCCTTGAGTATCTCCAGACCCTGTCGCAGCCGGTGCTGCGCAGCTGAACCGGCAGCAGCCCCGTTTTGCAGGTCTGCCCTGGCCGCTGCGGGAAACCTGTGACAAACCCGCACCTCCCGGATAGATTCGAGGCGGGCACGTTAACTTCGGAAAGGGGAAGCATTGTGAAAAACAAACTCGTCTTCGCTTCAGGAATGGCAGTCGGCTACGTTCTCGGCACAAGGGCCGGCCGGGAAAGCTACGAAAAGCTCAAGGTGAAAGCCGACGAGCTGTGGAACAGCCCCAAGGTTCAGGGAACGGTGTCCGAGGCCACGGGGGTGCTCAAGGAAAAGATGCCTGCGGTGCAGGAGCAGACCTCCGGCGCCGTGAAAAAGGCCCAGGACCGCCTCAGCGGTGTCCTGCACCGCGAAAAGGAAAACGGGGGTGGTTCCGGGGAAACTTCGACGGCGAGCGGGACCGGGCCGACCGGCGGCAATCCGGCCATTGTCGAAGAGCCTCCGTTCACGGGACAGTCCGAGGAAACCCGTCCCAACCTGGGGAGCTGACTCCGGCTCCGGAACCGCCGGGTTCAGCCGGGGGCAGTGGACCGATGGCAAAGGCAGCTGAAGGAAACGGTGCCCGGGCGATGGCCCGGGCACCGCACAGCGGCGGCGTCATCGAAGACGGCCGCGGGGAGAGCCGCAACCAGCGGCTCGACCGCAACTGGCTCGAGATGCTGCAGGAACTGCGCGTCATGCAGACCGGCATCCAGATCCTCACCGGCTTCCTGCTGACCCTGCCGTTCCAGTCCCGGTTCGAGGAGCTGGACCGCTTCCAGCTCGTGGTCTACCTCTGCCTTGTGTCATTGTCGGCGGTGATCACCGCGGTCGTGCTGAGCGCAGTGAACATGCACCGGATTCTTTTCGGGCTCCAGGTCAAGGATGCCCTGGTGCGCAGCGGCAACCGGATCATCCGGATCACCATCGCCCTGAGCGGCCTCGTGCTGGCCGGCACCGCCGGGTTCATCTTCGATATCGTCGTAGGCCGTTCCGCAGGGATCCTCGTTGCGGCCGGGCTGCTCGCCACCGTTGCGGCGCTGTGGATCGTCTATCCCCTCCTGGTGCGTGCACGTGCCGTGAGCGGGCGGGTGCGCTAATCCGGCCGGCCGGGAGAAGCCGGCGGGCCGGGCGGGAGCTGGGGCCAGCAGCGGCGCTGCTTCAGCGTCTCGGCGAGAAGGTCTCCCCGGTCCGACACGAGGCCGTCAACGCCCTGATCCAGGAGCCTCTCCATCGTCGGCTTGTCATTGACGGTCCACACGTGCACCTGCAGCCCGGCCCGCCTGCACCGGCGGATGAAGCCGGCCGTTGCCACTGGAATGCCCCGGTAATTCAGCGGCACCTGTACCGCATCGATCCGTGCGGCGCGGCGGATTGTCCCGGTGAGTCCGAGCGGGCCGAGGACGCGGATGAGCCCGTTCACAAGCATTCCCGCCGACGATGCGGTGCGCTCCTCCAGCAGTCCCAGGATCCTCAGGCGTCTCCTGTCGGAAAAGGAAGCAACAAGC
This sequence comes from Arthrobacter sp. TJ-254, assembly GCF_058269175.1. NCBI lineage: Bacteria > Bacillati > Actinomycetota > Actinomycetes > Micrococcales > Micrococcaceae > Arthrobacter > Arthrobacter sp. TJ-254. Next base: position 353,241 of record NZ_JBZCNF010000004.1, read on the forward strand.
ACGCGGTCGAAGGCGCCCACGCGGTTGATGAGGTCTGCGAACGGTTTGACCGTCGCGTCGTCCTTGACGTCGATGTTCAGGCGCAGCAGTGGCCATCGGCGCAGCACCTCCTCAAGGGTCGGGATGGGTTCGGAGCCCCGGATCCTCACTCCTCGAAGCTCATCGAGCGTCCTGGCGCCGAGGGGACCCGTCGCGTCGGTGACGCGGTCGATGCGGTCGTCGTGGAAGACCATCACCACGCCGTCCCGTGAGGCACGCACGTCGATCTCCAGCCAGCCGAAACCGAGTCCGGCTGCCCTGGCGAAAGCGGCAAGAGAATTCTCGGTGCCGCCCTCGGGGAACCCGCGGTGGGCAAGCCCGAGCGGCCGTTGCACTCCGTCGAGCCCGGTGTTCCGGAAATAAGGCAGCGTCACAGCTCACACCCTAGCGCCACGGCGGAGCCTAGGCGGTCTTCAGCGCTGCCAGCCGCTCCTCGAGGACCTGCGCGACGCCGTCGTCCTCAAAGGCCGGGGCGCGGCGGTTCGCCGCTGCCAGCGCCGCCGGGTGGCCCGAGGCCATCGCGTACCCGCTGCCGGCCCAGCGCAGCATCTGGATGTCGTTGGGCATGTCGCCGAAGGCAACGACGTCGGCGGCCTCGATGTCGAGCCCTTCGGCGTACCGGGCGAGCGTCACGGCCTTGTTGATGTGCGGCACCGCCATCTCAAGCAGTGCCATGCTCGGAGCCGAATGGGTTGTCGAGACAAGGTGTTCGACCGCCGGCCGGACCTTCTCAAGGAACTCGTCGGGGCTGATTTCACGCTCCCTGGCAAGGAATTTAATGACCTTTTCCCCCGGGAGCGACTCCTCGAAGGGCCGGGCCCGCTCCCCGCCGAGCAGCTCGGAGGTTCCCGCATCGGCGAAACCGGATTCGATCTTGAAGCCGTCGATGGTTTCCGCTGCGAAGGTCGCCGCGGGGTAAAGGCTGCGGATGATGTCGCGGGCTTCGAGGAGGTTCTCAAGGTTGAGGAGTTGGGCATCAAGCACCCGCTCCGCCCCGAGGTCGTACGTCACCGCACCGTTCGAGCAGATGACGGTTCCGCGGTGCTGCAGCTGGCTCCGCAGCGGATCGAGCCAGCGCGGCGGGCGCCCGGTCACGAAGACGATGTCGATCCCCGCGGCCGCGCAGTCCTGGAATGCCGTGACGGTACGTGCGCTGATCCTGCCGTTGTGACCGACAATCGTTCCGTCCATGTCACTCGCCACCAGGCGCATTCGGTACTCCTTCATAGGCTGAACGATCAAGCCTACCCGCGCTTCTGTTCAAAGGTGCCGATGAGACGGGCGCGGGCGATTGAGTGCCCTGACAGGTTGAAGCCGAGGAAAGCTGCTGCACCCGCCTCCCCGGGCACGTCGAGCTTCTCGACGTCGACGGCGTGAACCACAACATGGTAGGAGTGCGGCCCATGGCCCGGAGGAGGTGCCGCACCGACGTAGCCGGCGAATCCGGCGTCGTTGCGAAGCTGGACGGCGCCCCGCGGCAGCCCGGCCCCGTCCCGGGATCCAGCACCGGCGGGGAGCGACGTCGTCGACGCCGGAAGGTTGACCACAGCCCAGTGCCAGAACCCGCCTGCTGTTGGCGCGTCGGGGTCGAAGACGGTCACGGCGAAGCTTCTCGTCTCTTCGGGGAAGCCGCGCCACGCAAGCTGCGGGGACCGGTCCTGGCCCCCGGCACCCATCACTCCGCTGGCCTGGGCCGCATTGAGGGGCTCGAGGTGGCGGATATCCTCGCTCGTGAGTTCGAAACCGGGAACGCCTGGCAGATCTGCGTAGGGATCGCGGGTCACAGGTGCTCCCCCAGCTCCTCACGGAAGGGTGGATTGGCTCCAGCCCGGGACACCGTGACAGCTGCGGCCCGGGCGGCGTACTCAAGCACCCGGGCCAGCTGCTCGACGTTGATCCGGCGCAGTTCGGTGCGCCGCTGGGCTCCGTCGAGTTCGAGGTCAACGAGCGCTCCAAGCAGCGCGGCCATGAAGGAATCGCCGGCGCCGACGGTGTCGACGACGCTCGCCACCGGGGCGGGGACCTCGGTGGCTCCGTCGGCACAGATGCCCCAGGGCCCCTTCGAACCGCGCGTGACGATCATCACGGCCGGCCCAAGGGCAAGCCACTCCCGGGCAGTATCAACGGCTGGCCTGCCGGGGTAGAGCCATTCGAGGTCCTCGTCGGAGGCCTTCACCACGTCTGCCAGTGCCACGAAGCGCTCGGCCTGCTGGCGGGCGAGATCGACGTCGACGATGATGCTGGGGCGGCAGTTGGGGTCATAGGAGATCGTGGCCAGGGGGTGGGCCGTCTGGACAAGGGTAAGGACCTCGTCGGCTCCCGGGGCGAGCATCGTCGCGATCGAGCCGGTGTGGAGCAGCGTTGTTCCGTTCAGCAGGGCGGGGGCGCGGTCGGCCAGGCCGGGGAGCTCCCACATCAGCCTGAACTGGTAGGCCGCACCACCGGCCGGGTCGAGGCGCGCGGTTGCCACGCTGGTGGGGTTCTTGTCGGGCCCAAGGGGGGAGAGCACCGAGTTGTTGCTCAGGTGCTCCTGGATCATCCTGCCGTATTCGTCATCACCGTACCGGCCGAGGAACTGCGCGGGATGCCCGAGCCGGGCCAGTCCCACAGCGACATTCATCGGGCTCCCGCCCACGTGCGCGCGGGGCGCGGCGGTATCGCTGACAACTTCGTCGATGAGGGTTTCCCCGATTACGGTGAGCACCTTTTCAAGCTACCAGCACGGGCCGAAAACACGCCGGTATTTCTAGCCGGGCTCCCCTTGGGGTTCCCCGTGAGTTTCCCCGTGGGAATGTCCGTTCAGCGAGGTCTTTCCGGGCTCGGGCTTCCCGCGGAAACGCCGAACGCTGTAGACAATCAGCGCCAGGGCGATGAAGGAGGAGAGGATGAGGCTGACTCCGGTGGCCGAGCCGCCAAAAAGCCACCACTTGTCCTCAAGGGGCCACCACTCCGGCACCGGAACCTGAAGCGTCCACAGCACCCCGAATCCCATCACGACCAGGGCAACGCAGCAGCTCAGCGCAATGCGGAGCCGGGTTTTCACGCCTGTGGCTGCAGCGTGGAACGCGCGGGCCTTCAACGGGGAGAGCCGCCGGTGCGCCCAGTCGTACTGCCGGGCGAGGACGGCAAGGCCTCCGACGACCATCAACAGCCCGGGTCCGGGCAGAACCAACGCCGCAATTCCGAGAATCACGAGCGTCCACCCGAGCAGTTCGATGCCGAAGCGAAGCACCAACCTTCGCATCCTGCCTTTCGCTGCCATGCACAAAGGATGACACACGGTGGAGGGTGGATTCGACGCTCAGTTCCCTGCCTATGTCGTTAAGGGTGAACTTTCGGCGGCCGGGAAGGGAATAGAATCCAAATTACATGCATTTGCATATACAACGCCGGCTGAGCAGTCGGCGGCCCTACTGAGGAGGCTTGCTTTGACTGCTGCTACTTCTGGCCTGCACCATGTGACTGCCATTGCGGGGGACCCGCAGCGCAATATCGATTTCTACATCCGGGGACTGGGCCTGCGCCTGGTGAAGCGGACAGTGAATTTCGATGATCCGGGAACCTACCACCTGTACTACGGGGACGAATCGGGCAAGCCGGGCTCGCTGCTGACCTTCTTCCCGTGGAAAGGCGTTGCTTCAGGGCGAATCGGGGCCGGGCAGTCGACGACGACGGCCTTCTCGGTGCCCCAGGGCACCCTGGGCTGGTGGCAGGAGCACTTCAAGGACCTCGGCATCGATTCGGCGCTGACCGGAGTGTCCTCCGAAGAAGAACGCCTTTCGCTGCGGGATCCGGACGGGCTGCAGATCGACCTGGTGGCCTCCTCCCTTGAGGATCCGCGGGATCCGTGGGATTCGGCCTCGGTTCCGGCGCAGTACGCGGTGCGCGGCCAGCACTCCTCGGTCCTGACCGTCGGCGATCCGGCAGGGACCCTCCAGACCCTCACCCAGGATCTCGGCCTCACCCTCCTCTCGGAAACCGGTGGCCGCTACCGGCTCTCCACGGGCTCGGGGGAGCCCGGCACGGTCGTGGATGTGATCGCCGATCCACGCGCCGAGCGGGGCCTGGTGGCCGGTGGGACCGTGCACCACGTTGCCTTCCGCGTCCCGGACCAGGCCACGCAGGACATCTGGCGGCAGGAGCTTGCCTCCCGCGGGCACGCCGTCACCGAGATCCTTGACCGGCAGTACTTCACCTCGATCTACTTCCGCGAACCCGGCGGAACCCTGTTCGAGATCGCCACCGACACCCCGGGCTTCGCCATCGACGAGCCACTGCTGGAACTGGGCCGTGGCCTGAAGCTGCCGCCGTGGCTCGAACCAAGCCGCGAGGCCATCGCCAACGCGGTGGCCAAGATCGACCTGCCCGGCGAAAACAACCCTGATCTTCCCGGCACCACCGAGGAAGCCCGTGCGGAGTCCGGAAATGTCTGAGCCCGCAGGAACCTCCGGGCATCCGTGGCCGCATGTGTTTGATCCCGGCACCGACCCGGGGGCCCCGGTGCTGCTGCTGCTCCACGGCACCGGCGGCACCGAGGAGGACCTGGTGCCCCTGGCCCCGCGCCTGGCCCCCGGCACCGGAATCCTCTCCCCCCGCGGACCGGTCCGCGAACACGGCCTGAACCGCTGGTTCCGGCGCCTGAGCGAGGGCGTGTTCGACACCGCCGACGTCATCACCCGCGCCGGGGAACTCACAGCGTTCCTCACCTGGGCCCGGGACGCCTACCACCTCACCGGACGCAGGGTCATCGCGGTGGGCTTCTCCAACGGGGCCAACATCGCCCTGGCCACCGCCCTGCTCCACCCCGGGGCCCTGGACCGGGTGGTGGCCTTCTCCGGCATGCACCCCCTGGACGGGCACGCCCCCGACACCGACCTGACCGCCACCGCCATCGCCCTCTACAACGGGGCCGCGGACCCCATGGCCCCCCAGGCCAGCGTCGAACGCCTCACCGGCGACCTCAAGGCCCGCAACGCCACCGTCCACCGCATCACAAGCCCCGGCGGACACGGCATCAACCCCGAGGACATTTCAAAGGCAGCGCTGTGGATCGCCGAGGTGCACCCGTAAGGTGAAAACATGACTACACCGAGCAACGAATCAGCACCCCTGTCCGCGAAGGCGACGGAGTTCCTCAACCTCCACCGCGCACCCGAGATCCTCCAGGTCGTCAACGTGTGGGACGCCATTTCGGCCAAGACCATTGCCGACGTCCCGGGAACGCGGGCGCTGGCAACGGCCGGCCACTCCATCGCCGCGTCCCTGGGCTACAAGGACGGCACCGTCCCGCTCGATCTCATGATCGATGCCGTGGGACGCATCGCCGGAGCGACCGAACTGCCCATCAGCGCTGACCTCGATGCAGGTTATGGCAACCCGGGAGAGACGGTTCGGCGTGCGATCGGCGTGGGCATCATCGGGGCCAATATCGAGGACCGGATGGAACCCCTCGCCGACTCCGTGGCACAGATGGAATCAGCGGTGAAAGCCGGCGAATCCGAGGGAATACCCTTCGTGCTCAACGCACGCACCGATGCCTTTGTGCGCGGCGCTGGCCGCGACCCGAAGGATGTCCTTGCGGATGCCATCGAACGCGGCAGGGCCTACCTTGAGGTCGGTGCGTCAACCGTCTTCGTGCCGGGCCTCTTCGACGAGGAAACAGTAAGCGCCCTCGTTGAGGGGATCGGGCACAAGCGGGTGAGCGTGATCGGGATCCCGGGTTCGCTTCCGCCCGCCAAGCTCCAGGAGCTCGGCGTCGCCCGCATTTCCTACGGCCCCTGGACCCAGCGCGTCGCCCTGACCGCCCTCGCGGATACCGCTGCGGAGCTGCTTCGGGGCGGGTCACTGCCTGAAGGAACCCGCCCGCTCAACTAGGGATCACCCTTCGGGGGTAACGCCCTGCTGTATCCCGGCGGCCTTGTCGACGGCTGCCACGACCTGCTCCCACGCTTCGGTGCCGGGAGTGATCATCGCGAAATGGTCGCCGGGAATCAGCACGAGTTCAGCGGGCGCACCCGCCTCGGCCGCAGCGGCAACGTAGCTTTCGGACTGGCTCAGCGGCACCGTTGTGTCGTCCTCGCCGTGCAGGGCGTACACCGGAACCTTCAGGGGCACCGCCGTCATCGGATCCGCCAGCCGGTAGCGCTCCGGATCTGCCGTGGGGGATGCGCCGAGCAGGTTCTCGACGGCGCCGTCGCTCAGTCCCAGTTCCTGCGCCTGGGCGAGGTTAAGCACCCCCGACTGACTCACCACCGCCGCGAGGGGCACCCCGTTCTTTCCCGAGCCTGGGGCGTCCTCGGGCAGGCCCTGCCTTCCCGCTGCCCACACCGCAAGGTGGCCGCCGGCGGAATGGCCCAGCGCGGTCGTGCGCGAAAGATCGAATCCGTGCTCCTTCGCCGCCGAGGCGAGCAGGTCGATGCCGTCGCTGACGTCCTGGAAGGTGTTGGGCCAGCCGCCGCCGTTGCCCGCGCGCCGGTATTCGAGATTCCAGCACGCATACCCCCGGCCGGCGAGGTCCCGGGCGAGCGGCTCGCCCAGCTCGGCCCCGTAGCGGGAGCGCCAATACCCGCCGTGGATGACCACGACGACTCCCCGGACCGCGGATGCGGGAAGGTAGAGATCTGCGAACTGGCTGGGGTCGGCCCCGTAGGTGTAGCGCTGCGGTCCTGCATCCCCGGTTGGGGTTGCCGGAGCGCCCTTTTGCGGCGAGCAGCGAACAGCCAGGGAGGTGACGGCAGCGCCAACGACGCCCAATATGCTTCTTCGCCCAAGGTGCCTCACAGAGGAAGCATAACCGGGCCGGGCTCCCCGATAGGATTGCACTCAAACACCACAACCAGGAGGCTTCATGAGCGCGTGGGACGATCTCGATGACCGCCTGCGCCCCGCGGTCGAGGCCGCAACCCAGGAGTTCGAGCGGGTGCGGCCCGAGCTTGAGGCAGTGACCGAGGAAATGCGGCGGAGCATCCAGGACATTTTCGACGCTTCGCCGCTTCACCCGCTGTTCGTCACGGCGCGCACCAAGACGATCGAGTCGTTCCGCGACAAGGCGTCGCGGATGCTCGCCCCAACCGAGGCCGATGCCCTGCCCGCCCTGGTTTTCCCCGACCCGCTGCGCAACCTCACCGACCTCGTCGGAGTCCGTGTCATCACCACCCTCCCCCACGAGGTGGACCTTGCGGCCAACCTGATGAAACGGCAGCGTCAGGACTTCGACTGCCGGGGGGACAGGGAGAAGGACATCGGCTCCATCGAATCGGGCACGTACGGCTACTCGAGCCGGCACCTGATCATGCGGACCATCCACAATGACGTCGTCCGGCGGTTCCAGCTTGCCCTTGACCCCGGATCGAAGTCGAGCGGCAGCTACCTCTTCGAGGTGCAGGTCCGGACCGTGCTGGCCCACGCCTGGTCGGAGATTGAACACGACATCCGCTTCAAGGCCGCCAACCCGAAGGCCTGGAGCCCCTACTTCGACCGCCAGTTCACCGGAACCGCGGCGATGCTCGAAACGGTCGAGTCGGCATTCGCGGAGCTGCACGAACGCTACGAGACGGTCACCGGGTTCTGGGACGAATCCGGTGAGGGAAGCGCTCCGCTGACCCCCAACCGGATCCGGGACATCTGGCAGACGCTGCTGCCGCACGTTGACCGGAAATCCGACGACAACTGGGGCTGGGCCGCGGAACTTGTCGCCGCGCACGGGCTCAAAACCACGATCGAGCTCGTTGCGCTGCTGCAGGCCGACACGATCACCAAGGTCCGTAGGGCGCTTGATCACCGGTATTCCCCGGGCCCGGACCGGCTGCTTGACGACATGCTCCTGTGGCATTACGGGCAGCGCCATATCGACCTGACGGCCGAGGAGCCGGGCTCCGACCCGACACCGCGCCGTGACAGCCTCCAGCGGCGCATGCGCCAGATGGAAATCTTCCGTGCACGGGAGAATCCCGCCGCCTAGGAGGACCCCTCCCGCGGGCCCGGCGGCCGGGCCCGCGGGCGCCTATTTCGCGTCGTCCGGTGAGGACTCGTCGAGCGTCCAGCCGGTGATGAAACCGGCGTCCTCGCCGGCGTCGCGCGTGTACTGCCACGCCCGCTCCCGCTGGTCCTGGAGCGCCTGGCGCAGCGCCGCCTGGGTGGAGCCGAGCGAGGGAACCCTGTCGATGACGTCCATGGCGAGCTGGTACCTGTCGATCTGGTTCCGCATCGCCATGTCGAACGGCGTGGTAGTTGTCCCCTCCTCCTTGTAGCCGCGGACGTGGAGGTTGTCGTGGTTGGTCCTGCGGTAGGTCAGGCGGTGGATCAACCAGGGGTAGCCGTGATAGGCGAAGATCACGGGCTTGTCCGCTGTGAAAAGGTTGTCGAAGGCACGGGCCGGCAGCCCGTGCGGGTGCTCGGTGTCGTCCTGCAGGCGCATCAGGTCAACCACGTTGACCACCCGGATCTTCAACGACGGGATGCCCGCCTTGAGCAGGCCAGCCGCGGCGACTGTCTCAAGCGTGGGAACGTCCCCGGCGCAGCCAAGGACGACGTCGGGATCGGTTCCCGCCTCCTCGCTGCCGGCGAAATCCCACACCCCGATGCCGCGCTTCACATGCAGGTGCGCCTCCTCCGGGCCCAGCCAGGTCGGGTTTGGCTGCTTGCCGGTGAGGATCACGTTGACTGTGTCCCGGGTCTGCAGGCAGTGCTCCACCACCGCCAGCATGGTGTTGGTGTCCGGCGGCAGGTACACCCGGATGACGTCGGCCTTCTTGTTCACCACATGGTCGATGAATCCCGGGTCCTGGTGCGAGAACCCGTTGTGGTCCTGCTGCCAGACGTGGCTTGAGAGCAGGTAGTTGAAGGAGGCGATGGGGCGCCGCCATGACAGGTCCTGGTGGACCTTCAACCATTTGGCGAACTGGTTGAACATCGAATCGACGATGTGGACGAAGGCCTCGTAGCAGTTGAACACCCCGTGCCTGCCCGTGAGCAGGTAGCCCTCGAGCCAGCCCTGGCAGAGATGCTCGCTGAGCACCTCAAGGACCCGCCCCGACCGGGCAAGGTGCTCGTCGACCTCGTCGATCCGTGCCTCCCACACCTTGTCCGTGACCTCGTAGATTGCCGAGAGACGGTTTGACGCTGTCTCGTCGGGTCCGAACACGCGGAAGTTCGTGGGATTCGCCGCGATGACGTCGCGCAGGTACCCCCCGACGGTGATCATGGGGCTCACCTTTTCCTTGCCCGGTGCGCTCACTTCGACTGCATGGTCGAGGTAGGCCGGAAGCTTGAGGTCGCGCAGCAGCCAGCCGCCGTTGGCGTAGGGGGTGGCGCTCATCCGCAGGTCGCCCTCCGGGGCGAGGGAGGCAAGATCGGGGCGAAGCTCACCGGTTTCGGTGAAGAGCTCATCGGGATTGTAGGAGCGCATCCACTCCTCGAGCTGGCGCAGGTGCTCCGGATTCGTGTGGATCTCGGACAGGGGCACCTGGTGCGAGCGCCAGGTGCCCTCGACCGGTTTTCCGTCGACGACGGCGGGCCCGGTCCAGCCCTTGGGCGAGCGCAGCACGATCATGGGCCAGCGGGGCGTCCCCTCCGGGAGGCCCTCCCCGGAGCGCGCCCGGTCCTGGATGCCGTGGATCTCGGCGAGGCATTCCTCGAGGACCGCCGCGAACTGGCGGTGGGCCTGCTCGGTGGCGTGCGGGTCGCTGACTGTGACGAAGTGCGGTTCGTAGCCGTACCCGTACATCAGCTGGGTCAGCTGGTCCTCGGGCATGCGGGCCAGCACCGTGGGGTTGGCGATCTTGTAGCCGTTGAGGTGCAGGATCGGCAGCACGGCGCCGTCCACCGCGGGATCAAGGAAGTTGTTGGAGTGCCAGCTGGCGGCGAGGGGCCCGGTTTCGGCTTCGCCGTCGCCAACCACCGCAACGGCAAGAAGGTCGGGATTATCGAAGACGGCGCCGTACGCGTGGACGAGGGCGTAGCCGAGCTCCCCTCCCTCATGGATCGAGCCCGGCGACTCCGGGGCCGCATGGGAGGGAACCCCGCCGGGGTAGCTGAACTGCTTGAAGAGATCCTTGAGGCCGGTTTCGTCCCTGCCGATGTGGGAGTACACCTCGGAGTAGGTCCCCTCGAGCCAGGCGTTGGCGACGTTGGCCGGACCGCCGTGCCCGGGACCGGTCACGAACAGCATCGCCTGCCGCTGCTCGGCGATCACGCGGTTGAGGTGGGCGTAGACGAAGTTGAGTCCCGGGGTTGTCCCCCAGTGGCCCAGCAGCCGGGCCTTGACGTCGCTGCTTTCGAGCGGACGCCTCAGCAGCGGGTTGTCGCGCAGGTAGATCTGGCCGACGGAGATGTAGTTCGCGGCCCGCCACCAGGCGTCGAGCCTTTCGATATCCAAGCTGGGCATCTTTTCTCCTCCTGTTTGCTGAATTTTCAACTGTGGGAATGAGTTGCGTGCTTAGGCTTCGGCGGCGGGTCCGGGCTCAGAAATCGACGACGACGTCGGAAGGCTCCTTGTCAGGGCGCCAGCCCCGCCAGACGGGGTGGCGCAGCCTGCCACCGTCAGTGCGTTCGCTGTACTGCACCTCCCCCACCAGGGCGGGGCGCACCCAGTGGGCGTCGGCGGCGTCGGGTTCCGGCACGTCCTCGAGGGGAGCCGTTTTCCGCGCCATTTTCCGCAGCCGGGAGCTGACCTCGGCCAGATCCCGGTCGGTGAGGCCCGAACCCACCCTGCCCACGTACCGGAGCTCGAGGCCGTCGGGAACCGCAACAAGGAGGGAGCCGATCGTCGAGGCGCGGGCGCCCCTGCCCGGCCTCCAGCCCACAACCACAACCTCCTGGGTCTGTTGATGCTTGATTTTCACCCAGGCCGGCGAGCGGTCCCCTGGCACGTAGTCGCTGGTGCGCCGCTTGGCAATGACTCCCTCAAGACCGAGTTCCCTGCTTTTGCGCACCGCCTCGTCAAGCGTCGTGTCGAGGACCGGAGGCACCTGGATATGCCCGTCGGAGGGGCTGTCGACGGCCGCCTCAAGGATTTCCCGCCGCTGGGTGTAGGCCAGTGGAAGAAGGGAAGTGCCATCAAGGCGCAGCAGGTCGAAGAGCAGGAGGCGGACGGGGGCCTTCGCGCGGGCCGCGGCGATCTCGTCGGGACGGGTCAGTTTCATGCGTGTCTGCAGCAGGCCGAAGTCCGGGCGCCCCGACTCGTCCAATGCGACGATTTCTCCGTCAAGCACCGCGGCTTCGGCGTTAACGTGCTCGGCGAGGTCAGCGAGTTCGGGATAGATCGGGGTCATGTCGTTTCCGTTGCGGCTCACCAGCCGTACCTGCCCGGAGGCCACCGTTGCGATGGCCCGCACCCCGTCCCACTTGAATTCGTAGCTGAAACTCTCCTCGTCGTAGATGCTCGCCGCCGTGCCGAGGGTCGCCAGCATCGGGGCAACCGGATCCGGCAGGGCGGCCTCCGCGCTCCTGTCCGTTTCCGTCGGCGATATGCCCGCGGGCAGCTTGTCCGGGGGCGCTGGGCGTGCGGTCACCGGGTCAGTGGAAACCGCCTGCGCCGCTGCCGGCACCTGCCCCGGTGCGCGACCCTTGCCCGGCTGGTCCTTCATGAGGTGGATGAGCCAGTTCCTTCCTTCGGCTCCGCCCGATCCGCCGGTGTTGATGAGCGCGTAGCGGCGCACCCGGCTCCCGGTTGCCGCAAGTCCGCCGTCCTCCCTCCCCGTAAGGGTGCAGATCACTTCCTTGCCGTCCCGCCATTTCTCCAGCTCATAGGTCCCGCTGTCCCAGATTTTCACCTCACCCGCGCCATATTCCCCTTTGGGAATATTTCCTTCGAAAGAGCCGTAGTCGAGGGGGTGGTCCTCGGTCTGGACAGCGAGGTGGTTCCGCTGCGGCGTGGCCGGCGGGCCCTTGGGCAGGGCCCAGGAGACAAGGACCCCGTCGCGTTCGAGCCGGAAGTCGTAGTGGAGGCGCCGCGCTTGGTGCTCCTGGATGACGAAGCTGTTCCCGCCGGGTGTCCCCACCGCGTCGGGAACCGGCTCGGGAGTCTTGGCCGGATCGCGCATGGAACGGTATTTGGAGAGCCGGTCCGCCGGGGCTCCCCGAGCTTCGCCGCCCTCCGGTTCCGGGGGACGCACCGGATCAAGGCCGGCCAGGATGTCCCCCTGTTCCTCGAACCGGCGAATCACCTCCCGGTAGTCCAGCTGCGCCAGGTCCGGATCCTCAAGCTCCGCCCAGGTGCGCGGCGCCGCGACCGTGGGGTGGAGGCGCCCGCGCAGCGAATAGGGGGCGACCGTTGTCTTGTTCTTGTTGTTCTGGCTCCAGTCGACGAGCACGCGGGCCTTGCGCAGGTTCTTCTTCATGTCGCTGACAACGAGGTCGGGATGGTCAGCCTCAAGGGCCCGCGCCAGTTCATGCGCCACGAAGGATACTTGGTCGGAGGTCTGCCGTCCGTCGAGGCGGCTGTAGAGGTGGATGCCCTTGGATCCCGTCGTGACTGGTCGGGGATCAAGCCCCATGTCCGTCAGGATGTCCCGGGCGAGCCGGGCCACTTCGGCGCATTCGGGCAGCCCCGTTCCCGGACCGGGGTCGAGGTCCAGCACAAGCCGGTCGGGGTTCCCCGGTTCTCCCCCGGGGCCGAAGCGCCACTGGGGGACGTGGATCTCAAGGGCGCCGATCTGTCCCAGCCAAGTGAGCGTTGCAAGGTCGTTGACCACGGGGTACAGGTTGGTGGAGGTCTTGTGCTCAATCGGGTGGCGCACGATCCAGTCGGGCGCGGAGGCATCAAGGTTCTTCTGGAAAAACACCTGCCCCGGAGCTCCGGCGGTCCCCACGCCGTGCACCCAGCGCTTCCGGGTCACCGGGCGGTCGCGCGCATGGGTGATCAATGCTTCGGCCACGGCAGCGTAGTAGCTCAGAACCTCCGCCTTGGTGGTTCCCGTTTCCGGGTAAAGCACCTTGTCCAGGCTCGACAGCCTCAGGGTGCGGCCGTGCACCGTGACCGTCTGCGACTGGCGGGAGTTCGGTGCCATTCCCCAAGTGTTATCTGGATGGCGGGCGAACGCCAGTGTCCGGAGGCCAGATTACTCCGCCGGGGCGGCCGCTCCTAAGAGGCCAGTTGTTTACGGTAGCGGTCCACGTAGACCTGCCAGAGAGCCGGGTTCTGCCCGAGGCTGCGTTCGTTGAGCAGGTCATCGAGGCCCGCAAGGGTCAGGTGCCAGCCGGCTGCGGTCGTGGCCAGCCGTGAAGCATCGGGGACGGTGATCGTCAGGACCACCCGGCACCCCTTGTCCTCCTCGCGTTCCAGCTCCCAGCGGAGCGTCTCCTTGTCCCAGGTGAAGGCGAGAAGGGAGGGTTTTTCGGCTTCGAGGACCGTCCCCCGCAGCGGGCGCTGACCCTTCACGGAGAACCGCACCTCCGTGCCCTTGCGCGGCAGGATATCCATCTCGGAGGGGAACCAGTACCTCAGCTTGCCGGGATCGGTCAGGTGCTTCCACAGAACCGCCGGAGGGAAGGCGAAACGCTGTTCGATACGCAGCAGCAGCCCGCCGTCATCGTCGGTGGTGCGGCTGACAGTGGGTTCTGCTGGTTCGGAAGTCACCCGTCCATCGTAGACCGGTGGAGAACCCGCTCTGGCTTGGTGAGCGGGGCGTGGTGTTCACTTGTTCCATGAGAGCGATCTGGAAGGGAGCGGTGGCCTTCGGCCTGGTCAACGTGCCGGTCAAGCTGTACAGCGCCACGGAGGACCACGACATCAGCCTGCATCAGGTCCACGACAAGGACGGCGGCCGGATCCGCTACCAGCGGCGCTGCGAGGTCTGTGGCGAGGTTGTCGACTTCAAGAACATCGACAAGGCCTACGACGACGGCGAGCACACGGTGATCCTCCGCGATGAGGACCTCGCTTCCCTTCCCGTCGAAAGGAGCCGCGAGATCGAGGTCGTCGAGTTCGTGCCAAGCGAGCAGATCGACCCAATCATGTTCGACCGCTCCTACTTCCTTGAGCCGGATTCGGCGTCGACGAAGGCGTACGTGCTCCTGCGCAAGACCCTTGAGGAGACCGAACGGACAGCGATCGTACAGTTCTCCCTGCGCCAGAAAAGCCGGCTCGGAGCCCTCCGGGTCCGCGGTGAGGTCCTGGTGCTGCAGTCCCTGCTGTGGGACGACGAGGTCCGGGAGGCCTCCTTTCCCGCCCTTGAGGAGACGGTGCGCATCTCCGCCAAGGAAAAGCAGATGTCGTCGGCGCTTGTCGACTCCTTCTCGACGGATTTCGATCCTGAAAACTTCACCGACGAATACCAGGTGCAGCTGCGCACGCTGATCGAGGCCAAGATCGAAAAGGGCGACACGGTCAACACCGAGGAGACCTTCGGTGCGGCCGGAGAGGAGGACGAGAGCGGAAATGTCCTCGACCTGATGGAGGCGCTGCGCCGCAGTGTTGAGAAGAACCGGGAGAAGAAGGGCTCCGGCGGCAAGAAGGAGCCGTCCGCCTCGAAGAAGAAGGGTGCCTGATGGGATTTTTCACCGATGACCTGGGGCGGCAGAACGTGGTCCTGCCTCCCAACCTCCCCATCCTGGGCTGGGCGGCGCTGGGCGCCGCCTCGTTGATGGCCTTGGACGAGGACAACCGGAAGCTTCTTGCCCGCGCAAGCACCGGATGCCTTGCCGTCTGGGCGGCGCTCGAGGTTGCCGGCGGCGAGAGCGGTTTCCGGCGCTCAATGGGAGCGCTGACCCTGGGCTGGCTGATGCGCCGCTAGCGTTCCCGGACCGGCCTAGTGCCCCGAATGCCGTGCCAGGTCGGCGATTCCCCCGACCACCAGGTCCGGTGTCCGGGCGTACCCGGGGTAGGCGGCGTTGGTCCGGTCCACCCAGGCGGTCCGCATGCCGGCACGGGCGGCGCCATCGATGTCCCAGGGGTGGGCGGCGACCAGCATCAGGTCCTCGGGTTTCTCTCCGCACGCCTCAGCCGCGTGCGCGTAGGCCTCGGGGGCCGGTTTCCACAGGGGTGCGTCCTCGACGGAAAGCAACAGGTCGAAGTGTCCGCGGAGGCCAGCGCGCTCCAGCAGTGATTCCGCTGCCGCCCGCGGCCCGTTGGTCAGTGTGACGAGGCGGTGGCCGGACTCTGCGAGCGCGGCAATACCGGGCCCCGCGTCGGCATGGACCGGAAGCGTCCGGAAGTGGCCAAGCAGGTGCTTCAGCGCTTCGTCCTCGCTGCGGTTCAGGGGCTGGCCGGCCAGGACCACCCGGAGCGCGCCCTCGGCGACCTCGGCGAAGCGGGGGTTGGCCCCTGCGGCGGTGAGGGCGAATCCGTCCCGCAGCAGCGAGGTGAACCACAGGCGGGCTGTCCCCTCGGGGACGCCCACTTCGGCGAAGTGCTGCTCCATCGGCGAAAGATCGGAGAGGGTCTCATTCACATCAAAGACGATCGTTGAAGGGAGCATCCATCGACGGTACCCGAAACGGGGAGCCCTGCGGCAGAAAACCGCCGGCGGAAAATTGCTCTGTGCACCCTGCCGGCACTTCCGGGTTTGGACCGCGGCGCTCATGCCCTAAGCTATTGGAGAACCATTGCCTGTGTAGCTCAGTCTGGTAGAGCATCCGCTTCACACGCGGAAGGCCCGGGGATCGAGGCCCCGCGCAGGCACCATTCGTTGGACCGCCGGATCCGGTGCTGTGCTGTAACAGCCCGGAGGCCGGGGGGCAGCCACCTGCGAGTTCACGCAACCCTTTCCCGGTCCCTTGCCCCATGCCTGTCTACGGGTATTTCCGCCGTGGCCGGCGTCCTCCTCCGAGGGGACGCCCGCCTGTTCGTTCTTGGCAAAAAAACCGCTCCCCCCTCTTGGCACTCTCCCCTGAGAGTGCTAATTTAATTGCGGGTTGAGCGAAGGGCGCTCAACCCTAGAGATGAGGAGACCCACCACTGTCGGTGGCCGTTGCGAAGGAGTTGTTCAAATGGCCATGAAGTTCGACCCATTCCGCGAACTGGACCGCGTCGCCGGTGCACTGCTGGACCCCCGGCAGGGGCTGCGCCTGATGCCCATGGATCTGTACCGCGAGGGTGACCACTACATCCTGACGGCAGACCTTCCCGGCATCGACCCGGGATCCGTGGATATCGACGTCGACGGCCAGCTGCTCACCATCCGGGCCGAGCGTACCCTCCGCGGAGCCGAAGGGGTCAAGTGGCTGACCCGCGAGCGCGAAAGCGGATCCTTCCTGCGCCAGCTCAACCTCGGCCAGGGAATCGACATCGACGCCATCTCGGCCCGGTACGAGAACGGCGTACTGAGCGTCAACATCCCGGTCACGGAGCGAGCGAAGCCACGGAAGATCGAGATCATGTCCGGAGCGGATTCCGAGGCCGTCAAGGGCGAATCGCTGCAGGGCGGTACCGACCAGAAGACAGTCGAGGCCTAAGGAAGGCCGCGGCCGCTCCATCCTTCAGCCCGGGCCGGGCGCGCAGTACCTGGCCCGGGCTTCGCCCTGTCCACCTCCTTAGTTTTCCTTGCGCTCACCTCCGGCTGCCGAAAAAATGACGGAATGGACTTCTCGCCCACAACGGCAATCGTCACAGGATCGGATTCGGGGATCGGGCGGGCCACCGCGATCGCCCTGGCGCAGGCGGGCTGCGACATCGGCATCACCTGGCACTCCGATTCCGACGGCGCCGAGGAAACCGCAAAAGCCGTCCGCGGGCTGGGACGGAAGGCCGTGATCGCCCAACTCGACACTTCCGACGCACCGGCCTGCGGCGACGTCGTCGACCAGTTGGCCGGAGAGCTCGGCGGGGTTGACGTCTTTGTGAACAACGCCGGCGTCAACGGCGGCACGATGTTCCTTGAGACCGACTGGGACACCTGGCGGTCCACCCTTGCCACCAACCTCGACGGGGCGTTCGTGTGCATCCAGCGGGCCGCGCAGCGCATGACCGACGCCGGGAGGGGCGGGCGGATCATCGCAGTGACAAGCGTCCACCAGGAACAGCCCCGGGTGGGTTCGGCGGCCTACGACGCGTCAAAGCATGGCCTGGGCGGGCTGATCCGCACTGTCGCCCTTGAACTCGCCGACAGGGGAATCACAGCCAACGCGGTGCTGCCCGGCGAGATTTCAACACCCATGAACGACGCCGGCGACCAGGATCCGCGTGAGGTGGACCGGCCCGGGATCCCGGTTGGCCGCCCCGGTGACCCCAAGGAGGTGGCGGCGGTCATCGCGTTCCTCGCCTCACCGGCCGCAAGCTATGTCACCGGCGCATCCTTTGTTGTTGACGGCGGAATGCTGCAGATGGGCCCCCAGGCGGGGTCGCACCTCACGAGTGGAGACTGGCGCACCCTTTAGAAGGACCGAAGCGGATGAGGGGCGTCGAAGCGGTGCGTCCACAGGGAACTGTCTGCTGGTGTTCACCGCACGTTCAGGAGCGGATCCTAGAGTTGCCTACGGTAATGCACGCGTCTTTGGCAACAGAAGGAGCAGCGCAACGATGGCCGACCGGACCGCCAATAAAGAACTCAGCGACTGGACCGCGCTTCGGCGCGGCGAGCGGCTTACGCTGCATACGCCCACGGGGGCCGAACTCAGCGGCACCGTCGACATGCGCTCGGACGACGCTTCGGTGATCTGGGTCCAGCTCAGCGACGGTGCTGGACGCCGCCTGATCTGCAGGGAAGACGGCGTCCGGCTGCGCCGCGGCTAAGCGTTTTCCCGGCCGGAGCCCGCCTTTGTCCTCAACCCGTTCGCCTGTAACGTCGGACGCGTGAAACTTGTTGAATCCCGATTTCTCGCGCCGTTTTCGGCTGCGCTTCTAGCACTGGGCCTCTCGGCCTGCGGCTCCGATTACCCGCTCGGTCCCGAACAAGAAGCCGCTGCCCAGAACGCCGATTCGGACCTGCAGGGCGCCATCACCGGCGCGGGCTCCTCGGCGCAGGGCCCAGCGATGGAGGCCTGGCGAGCCGAGTTCGCCACGATCAATCCCCGCGCCCAGGTCCAGTACTCCCCCGACGGCTCGGGGGCAGGACGCGGTGCGCTGCTCGCCGGGGCGGTGGCCTTCGCGGGCTCGGATGCCTACCTCAGCGACGAGGAGCTGGACGAATCGACCGACGCCTGCGGCCCCGGAGGGGCATTCAACATCCCTGCCTACGTTGCGCCGATCAGTGTTGCCTTCAACCTTCCGGGGATTTCCGAACTGAACCTCGATGCCGCAACCATCGCCCGGATCTTCCGCGGTGAAATCACCAAGTGGAACGATCCGGCGATCACCGGCCAAAACAAGGGCGTTGATCTTCCCGACACGCCGATTACCCCGGTGAACCGGTCCGACGATTCCGGCACCACCGAGAACTTCACCGACTATCTGCACGCCGTCGTCCCCGATATCTGGACCGATGAAGCCGACGGAACCTGGCCCGGGGAGCTCCGCGGAGAAAATTCGAAGGGCAACTCGGGAGTGGTCAGCACCGTTTCCGGAACGGAGGGTGCGGTCACCTACGCCGACGATTCGGCCGTCGGTCCGCCGCTGGGGCGCGCCAAACTCAAGGTCGGCACGGAGTACGTGCCGGTGAGCGCCGAAGCCGCGGCGGCCGCCGTCGACGTCGCCTCGGTTGTGCCGGGGCGCACCGCAGGGGATCTCTCGCTCGACCTTGACCGCACAACAACCGCGCCGGGGGTGTATCCGCTGGTTCTTGTCTCGTACCACGTGTACTGCACCAGCTACGAAAACGAACAGTCCGCCGAGGTCGTCAAGGCTTTCGGGACCTACGCCGTGAGCGCCGAAGGACAGCAGGCAGCCGCGAAGGCGGCAAAGAGCGCGCCGATCTCGGCCGATCTCTCGCACAGGGCAGCCGAGGCGATCGCCGCGATCACGACCGCCGAGCGCTGATCCGCGGCGGCCACCGGGCCGCCGGGGAAACCTTCAACTGACCAAAAACGCGACGGCGGGGCCCGGGGGCTCCGCCGTCGTGTCTTTTGCTGTTTCTTACCGGGTCGTGTTTCTTAGAAAACCGTGTCCTACAAAACCGTGTCTTCCAAAACCGGGCGGGCGCTACTGGCCGGCGCGGGGACCGCCCGATTCCGGATCATCGAGGGACAGGTCGGGAAGATCGCCGTTGGCCGGACTGGCGGCTGCCGACTCACCCGTCGGAGGGGCGTTGACCTCTCCCCGCCAGGCGCCGCTCTCGCCGCCGCTCTTCTCGATGAATTGCTTGAACCGCTTCAGGTCGGCCTTGACCTGGCGCTTGTCGGCGTTCACCACGGCGCCCACCTTCTCGGCGAAGGTCTCCGGATGCCAGTCGAGCTGGACCATCAGGCGGGTGACGTTCGCGTCGATCCGGTGGAAGGTCACAACGCCGGCGTGGGACTCTCCGTCGACGCTCTTCCAGGCCACCCGCTCGTCGGGGTGCTGCTCGGTGATCTCGGCGTCGAACTCACGCTTGACCCCTCCGATGTTCGTCACCCAGTGGGTGCGGGTGTCGGAGATCTGGGTGATCGACTCGACCCCGCCCATGAAGTTGGGGAAGCTCTCGAACTGGGTCCACTGGTTGTACGCGGTGCTGACCGGCACCGAAACTTCGATTGATTCCTGTATTGATGCCATGACGGATCCTCCTTGACTGGAACTCCGGCTCCACATTCCGCCGACGCGATGCCACGGAGCGGTAAAACCATAAGTACCCTTAGGATATGTAGTTCCGGCGGATTTGGCCAACGCCGGGGACTGGGGTGAAGCTAGTCCAACCCACTGAAGCGCCAGTAGTCCACGCCCGCCGCCGCGGGCATTTTTCTACATTTGGAGGACGCATGAAGGCATCACCAACCCTTACCGACAACCTGCAGTCCGTCCTGGTTGATCTGATTGAACTCCACCTTCAGGGCAAGCAGGCGCACTGGAACGTGGTCGGCAAGAATTTCAGGGACATGCACCTGCAGCTCGATGAAATCATCGAAGACGCCAGGCTGTTCACCGACCAGCTGGCCGAGCGCATGCGCGCCCTCCACGCCGTGCCCGACGGACGCAGCGGCGCCGTGGCTAAGGGAACCTCGCTCGAGGAATTCCCCGCCGGGCTTGTCTCCACACAGGACACTGTCGCACGGGTGGTCCGCATGCTTGAGGCGACCGTCGGGACAATGAGGAAGGTCCACGACCAGGTGGACGAGGAGGACCCGACCACCGCCGACATTCTGCACGGGTTCATCGAGAAGCTTGAGCAGTACGCCTGGATGGTTGACGCCGAGAACATGGTGCCCACCGCCGAGGTGACGGAGCCGGCCAGGGTCTGAGCCGCGCCGGTGAGGGAGGGCCCTGCAGCAGACCCTCCCTCACAGCCTGTTCCGGGCCCGCAGGCCCCGGCCAAAAGGAATCGGGGCGCTGTGGTGAAACGGAAATCTTGTATTATGAAGGTTGAATAACGGTCTAGCAGAAGGCCGATCATGAACACTTCCGGGTTTGTGCATCGGTCCCTGAGCCACTCTGGGATGCCTCTTTGGTGCCGGTGCTTCCACCCGGATGACCAAGCGAAACAGGACCAGAAAGTTATGGCCGACCAGGTTGCCGGGCAATCCCCTACGGACTACCTGCAGGAATTGATCCTCGACACCGACGACGTTGAAGAGTTCCTCAACGAATTCGCACGCTTCTCTGCGGAACGGCTGTTCGACCGCTCAGGCGAGGTGCTCTGCGGCGTGACCCTCCTTCGGAGCAGGCGCGCAGGCACGGTGGCAAGCAGCAGCCCGCTGGCCAAGGAACTCGACGAAATCCAGTACCTCCATGCCGACGGTCCGTGCCTTGTGGCCTGCATCGAGCACAAGACCGTTCATGTGGCGGACGTCGCCACCGACGAGCGCTGGCCGGAGTATCTCTCCGATGTGAAGTCCCGCGGCGTGGGAGCCATCCTCGCCGTGCCGTTCGACCTTGAAGCAGGAACTCAGGCGGCACTGAACGTGTACTCCACCCGCCCCGGTGGGTTCGACGAAGGAACAATCCGTACCGCCGAAGGGTTTGTGCGCCAGACCTCAAAGGCGCTGATGCTCTCGGTGCGCCTTGCCCAGCACAGCGACTCCGTCTCAAACCTCAAAGCGGCGATGAAGTCGCGTACCGCAATCGACATCGCTATCGGCATCATCATGGCGCAGAACCGGTGCAGCCAGCAGGAAGCATTCAATATCCTCAAGTCCGTCTCGAGCAGCCGGAACCAAAAGGTGAGGGACATCGCCGCCAACGTGGTTGCCTCAATCGGCCAGGGCGAGCCCGAAACCCACTTCGAGGCCTGAGGTCCTTCCACCGCGCGCGGCAGTGCCCTGTGGCGGTTCCCGGCGCCGCTAGCGACGCCGCCCGCGCCGGCCCTGCGGGGAGGCCTTGCCTTTCGGAACATTGCGGGCCCCCGCCTTTTTCGACGGCGCCGCCCGTGAACCCGCCTTCGCGGGAGCGGCCTTGGGTGAAGCCGCCTTTTTCGCCGCGGCCTTCTGGGCCGCGTTTTTCCCGTCCCCCGGATTTTCCTTGGCGGAGGGCTGGCGTGAGCTGCGTTCGGTCCGCCCGCGCACAATTCCAATGAATTCCTCGACGTCGGCGGAGTCGTTGCCTTCAAGCCAGCCCACCGCGATCGTCGTTCCGGAAAGCCCGGGCACCGGGCGGTACACGGCGTCCTTGCGGGCGTGAAGCCGGGCAAGGGACATTGGAAGCACCACCACTCCGGCCCCCGAGGCCGCGACGTCGACGGCGGTCTTGGGGCCTCCGCACTCCTCGACGCTCAGGCGCTTTTCCGCCTCGAGCTCGGCCAGCGGAACCTCGTCATAGAGGGAGAGTGCATTTTCGCTTGAGGCGACAACGACGGGCTGCTCTTCGTAAAGGGGGATGAGGAACAGGCCCGTACGGTCGACGGGAAGGCGGACGAAGATCACATCCGCCGCGGCCGCGTGCAGGGCGGCGACGGCGGCCCTGTCGTCGTACTGGTGAAGTTCGAGGGGGACATCCGGATGCCGTTCCCGCCACCGGGCCACCCACTTGCCCGGAGTGACGCCCGCGACAAACCCGACGGAAAGGGTTCGGGGCTGAAACTCGGGCACCATCTCACACTAACGCACCAAAAGCGCCGCCGTGCCGGGCGCGGTTACGCTTGGAACATGACCCCCGCAAAAACCCCGCAGACAATGAAACCAGCCACCGCAGCCAAGAAGCTTGGGATTTTCCTGCCAGCGGCCCCCCAGGAGTTTCAGGAACGGGAGCTCACCCGCGCGGAGTTCAACGAACTGCAGCAGACGCCCCCGGAATGGCTTGCCGAG
Source organism: Arthrobacter sp. TJ-254 (assembly GCF_058269175.1). NCBI lineage: Bacteria > Bacillati > Actinomycetota > Actinomycetes > Micrococcales > Micrococcaceae > Arthrobacter > Arthrobacter sp. TJ-254. The sequence continues at coordinate 375,525 of NZ_JBZCNF010000004.1, forward strand.
CTGCGCCGCAACGGCCCGCACCCCCGCCCGGTGGTGGCACAGAAGCTGGGGATTTCAATCGGCGGGCTCACCCGCGGCGGAATAACCGAAGCACTGACGACCGCCGAAATCTCGGCACTCCTTCAGGCCCCGCCGGCCTGGCTGGTTTCCGAGCGCTCCACCCAGGCCGCCGTCCGGGCCGAAGCCGCCCGCCTCAAGGAACGCGATTCGGAGCGGGAAAAGAAAAGCGGCGACCGCGGCTGAATACCGCATCACGCGGCCCGATCTTCCCTTTCACATAGCACCTTTTCCACCGGGCAGAGCGGTCCTTCGTCGATTGACTTAATAGAACATATATTCGAATATTGACGGGTGACGCCAGCAGCCGCCGGGCCCGCCCTTGAATGGGAGCCCTCCTCCGACAGTTCCGGGACCCGGGTTCCCCGGCTGTTCCAGGCGCCGTCCACGGCCGGCCCCGAGCTGGATCTGCAGTCGCGCATCAACCTCATGCAAACCAGCCGCCTTGAGTCGCGGAGGCTCCCCACGGTGCCGGCGCTGGCCCGGATTCTTCCGGGGGGCGGCCTGCAGTCGGGGGGGTCCTATTCGGTGCGGAATTCGGCGACCCTGGCCATGGCCCTGCTGGCAGGACCGTCAGCAACGGGGGCGTGGTGCAGCGTCATCGGCCTGCCCGAATTCAGTGTCGAGGCGGCCAGGGAGTTTGGGATCAACCTTGAGCGGCTGATCCTTGTTCCCTCTCCGGGCCCGCAGTGGCTCACCGTCACCGCCGCCCTGGTCGATGTTGTGTCGGTGGTCCTGACCCGTGCGCCCCAGCATCTGGCACCCTCCGACACCGCACGGTTGAAAGCACGGCTGCGGCAGCGGGGAACCGCAATGATCACCCTGGGAAACTGGCAGCAGAGCGACTCCACCCTGGGCGTTGTGGAGAGCGCCTGGGAGGGGGTCGGCGCGGGGCGGGGACACCTGCGGGCGCGCCGGATGAAGGTCACTGCGACCCACCCCTCCGGCCGTCCCCGGCATGCGTACCTGTGGCTGACGGACCTGCAGCACGGCGCCGGCACCGGCTTCCCATCCGCCCACGACGCCGGCGGTGGGGAAAGCGGGGATGCGCTCTTCCTGCCAAGGCTGGTGAGCTCCTGATGGGGGGAAGACCGGCCGGGACGCCGCCGCTGACGGCCGGCCGAACCAACGCAACCCGGACGCTGATGCTGTGGTGCCCCGATTGGCCGATCACCGCGGCAATCCGGGAACACCTCCTCGCCCCTGACGTGGCCCTTGCCCTGGTTGCCCGGGGAGAAGTCTTCGCCTGCTCCCCCGCCGCGCGCCAGGACGGAGTGCGCCGGGGGTTGAGGATCCGCGAAGCGCAGGCCCTCTGCCCGGACCTCGTGGCCCTTCCCTACGACCCCGCCCTTGACCGGCGCTGCTTCGAACCCGTCCTTGCCGCGGTCGAGACAATCGTTCCCGGGGTCCAGGTGATCCGCCCCGGTCTCTGCGCCATCCGGGTGCAGGGTCCTTCCCGCTACTACGGCGGCGAAGAGAAGACGGCGTCCGTTGTGTTTGCGACCCTTGCCGCGATCGGCCTGACCGATGTCCGGATCGGGATCGCCGACGCCCCCTTCGCCGCGGAGCAGGCAGCCAAAACCGCCGAAGCCCCCGACGGTTCGGGGGAACCCCTGTGCATCATCCCGCCGGGAAGTTCCCCCTGGTTCCTCAGCACCTTCCCCCTCGACGTCCTGGAACAGCCGAAGCTTGCGGTGCTGCTGCGCCGCCTGGGCATCCGGTCCCTTGGGGAATTCGCTGCCCTCAACCCGGCCGACGTGCGCAACCGGTTCGGTGAAGAGGGAAGGCGGGCACACCGGCAGGCCAGCGGCCTCGACCATTTCACGGTGGTGCCCCGGAAAGCCCAGGCCCAGCTCGATGTCGCAGTCGACTTCGAGCCGCCGCTCGCCCGCATCGACCAATTGGCGTTTGCCTTCCGCGCCCCGGCCGAACGCTTCGTCGGCGGTCTTCGCGGGGCGGGGCTGGTCAGCACCGCCGTGCGGGTGGTTCTGCATAGTGAATCCGGTGAGGTGTCCGAGCACATTTGGCGGCATCCCCGCTGGTTCGACGCCGACGACATTGTCGACCGGGTCCGCTGGCAGCTGCAGGGAGGGGAAACCGCGGGCCCCGGACTGAGCTCCGGCATCACCCGGGTTTCCGTGGCCCCCGACGTTGTTGAGAGCCTCAGCGACCACGCGGACGGGCTCTGGGGAACCGGACCCGACGAAAGCATCAACAACGGTCTTGCCCGGGTCCAGGGAATGCTGGGCCACGGCGCCGTCCTGACGGCGATCATCGCCGGAGGCCGCCTCCTCGCGGACCGCCGCGTCTACATTCCCTGGGGCGATGCGCCGCCGGGTTCCGCGCCGGAGGAGGACCAGCCCTGGCCCGGCCGGCTGCCCGGACCCATGCCCGCCACGGTGTTCGCTGAACCGGTTTCGGCGGGGGTCCTCGATGCACGCGGGAACGGAATCGACGTGAACGGGCGGGGGCTGCTCAACGCCGAACCCGCTTTCTTCTATACGGGCACCGACACCGGGAAGCGGCGGCCAGTACAGGCGTGGGCAGGCCCCTGGCCCATCAGTGAACGCTGGTGGGACCCGCAGGGGCGCATCCTCAACCGTTTCCAACTGGTCGATTCCTCGGGATCGGCCTGGCTGCTCCTTCTCGAAAACCACAAATGGTGGGCCGAGGCGATGTACGACTAGGCCGGCCCGAAGCAGCAGATAACAACAAACCGTTTATAAGGGGGAAAGACGATGGGATGGAGCAACCCTCCCGTTCCATGGTCCGACTTCGAACGGAACCTGTCCGACTCCACCCGCCCCGGCGCGCCTCCCGTCGGGGCCGACGGCGGAGACAGCCCGGCATGGTCACGGAAGCGGCAGCCCTACACGCCTCCCCCGGCCGCCGAGCCGGACAGCTCCGGGCCCGTTGTTGCCTATGCCGAGCTTCACGCCCACTCGAACTTCAGCTTCCTCGATGGCGCGAGCAGCCCCGAGGAGCTTGTTGAGGAAGCGCAGCGGCTGCGGCTGCGGGGCATGGCGCTGACCGACCACGACGGACTGTACGGAGTGGTCCGCTTCGCCGAAGCCGCCGAAAAATATCCGGAGCTGTCAACCATCTACGGTGCCGAGCTCTCCCTTGGCCTCTCCAAACCGCAGAACGGGGAAGCCGACCCGGAAGGCAGCCACCTGGTGGTGCTTGCCCGGGGGTCTGCCGGCTACCACCGGCTTGCCGGCGCCATTACCGCGGCCCAGCTCGCTGAGGGCGCCGAAAAGGGAAAGCCCCGCTACAGCCCTGAATCCCTCGCCGACGCAGCGGCCGGCGCCTGGCTGATCCTCACCGGTTGCCGGAAAGGACCTGTCCGAAAGGCCCTTGCCGCCGGCGGCGAGGCGGCAGCGGAGGCCGAACTCGTCCGCCTGAGAGACCTGTTCGGCAGGGACAATGTTGCTGTTGAGCTGTTCGACCACGGAAACCCGCTGGACACCTTCCACAATGACGCCCTTGCCGCGCTTGCCTCCCGGTTGAAGCTGCCGGTGCTCGCCACAAACAACGTGCACTATGCCGCACCCGAAAGGCACCGGCTCGCCACCGCACTGGCGGCGGTGCGTGCCCGCAGGAGCCTGGACCAGATGAACGGATGGCTTCCGGCGGCCGGCGCCGCGCATCTGCGCAGCGGCGCGGAAATGGCGGCCCGGTTCCGGAACTATCCCGGAGCCGTTGAACGCACGGTCGACATCGCGGACGATCTGGCCTTCCGGCTGCGGAGCGTCAAGCCGGGACTGCCCACCATTGAACTGCCGGACGGCCACACCCAGATGAGCTACCTGAGGCAGCTCGTGTGGGAGGGCGCCGACCGGCTCTACACCGGCCGGGAAGAGGTGCGGGAACGGATCCAGCGCGAGCTCGATGTCATTGAGAGCAAGAACTTCCCCGGATACTTCCTGATCGTGCACGACCTCGTGCGGTTCGCCCGCAGCCGGGGGATCCTCTGCCAGGGCCGGGGCTCCGCCGCGAACTCCGCCGTCTGCTACCTGCTGGAAATCACTGCGGTCGATTCGATCAAATACCAGCTTCCCTTTGAACGCTTCCTCTCGAGCATGCGTGACGAGGAACCGGACATCGACGTGGATTTCGACTCCGACCGGCGCGAGGAGGTCATCCAGTATGTGTACCGGAAGTACGGCCGTTTCAATGCGGCGCAGGTCGCCAACGTCATCACCTACCGCCCCAAGTTCGCGGTGCGGGACATGGCCAAGGCACTCGGTCACAGCCCGGGGCAGCAGGATGCCTGGTCAAAGCAGGTTGAACGCTGGGGCGGGCTCGTCTCGAGCACCGACCACGACATCCCGCAGCCGGTGATCGACCTGGCGACGAGCGTGCTGAAATTTCCCCGCCATCTCGGCATCCATTCGGGGGGAATGGTCCTTACCGACCGGCCCGTCGGTGAAGTATGCCCTATTGAGAATGGAAGGATGGAGGGCCGGACCGTCCTGCAGTGGGACAAGGACGACTGCGCGTGGATGGGCCTTGTGAAGTTCGACCTGCTGGGCTTGGGCATCCTTGCCGCCATCCAGTACAACTTCGACCTTGTCGAAAAGCATTTTGGTGAAAAATGGAGCCTTTCAAGCATCCCCAAAGAGGAACAGGGTGTTTACGACATGCTGTGCTTCGCCGACTCGGTGGGGGTGTTCCAGGTGGAAAGCCGCGCCCAGATGGGCATGCTTCCCCGGCTGCAGCCGCGGCAGTTCTACGACCTCGTCATCGAGGTGGCCCTGGTGCGCCCCGGACCCATCCAGGGCGGAGCCGTCCATCCGTACATCAAACGCAAAATGGGCGAGGAGGAGGTGCGCTACCTCCACCCCAACCTCAAGCCCGTCCTCGAACGGACGCTCGGAGTTCCCCTGTTCCAGGAACAGCTGATGCAGATGGCGATGGTGGTGGGGGGCTGCTCCGGAGCCGACGCGGACCTGCTGCGCCGGGCCATGGGGTCCAAACGCGGCGAAGAACGCATCGATTCGCTGCGGGCCAAGCTGTACGAGGGCATGGCGGCAAACGGCATCGACCCCGCGACGGCCGATGCGATCTATAACAAGATCCAGGCCTTCGCCAACTTCGGCTTCGCGGAGAGCCACTCAATCAGTTTCGCCCTGCTGGTCTACGTCAGCGCCTGGCTGCGGCTTCACTACCCGGGCGCCTTCCTTGCCTCCCTTCTGCGGGCACAGCCCATGGGCTTCTATTCGCCGCAGACCCTGGTCGCCGACGCCCGGCGCCACGGCGCGGTTGTGCTGCGTCCTGACATCCTTTTTTCGGGAGTTCACGCGGACCTCGAACCGCTCCCGGATTTTTCTCCGGGGGAGGATCCCCGGAGCCGCACGACGGGCATGGACTGCTGCGTCGAGGAAAACCAGCCCCCGGTCGAACCGTTTGACCGCAGCGCCGGATTCGATTCAACACGGCACCGGAGGGACGGAAACTACGCGGTGCGCCTTGGCCTGGCCAGCGTCCAGTCCATCGGGGTGAAGGTCGCCGAAAAAATCGTGGCCGAGCGCAGCCTGAACGGCCCCTTCGAAGACATGGCCGACCTCGTGCGCCGCACGGAGCTCAACGCTTCACAGCTTGAAACCCTTGCGGCGGCGGGAGCCTTCGATTCGATGGGACTCTCGCGGCGCGAGGCGCTGTGGAATGCCGGCCCCGCCGCAACGGAGCGGAAGGGGCACCTCCGGGGAACGGCGGTTTACATCCAGCCTCCCTTGATGCCCGAGCTTTCCGACATCGACAAGGTGGGCTCCGATTTGTGGTCAACCGGCATCACCCCCGACGACCACCCGGTGCGCCATGTCAGGGCGCGGTTGAAACGCCGGGGCGCGCTCAGCGCGGCGGACCTCCTTGTGGCGGAGCCGGGTCGGAGGGTGGAGGTCGGCGGGGTTGTCACTCACCGGCAGCGCCCCGCAACGGCGAGCGGCATCACCTTCATGAACCTTGAAGATGAGACAGGACTGGTCAACGTCGTCTGCTCGGTGGGTGTGTGGCAGCGCTACCACCGGGTTGCCCGGGAAGCCAGCAGCGTCATCGTACGGGGTGTCCTTGAACGGTCCGCGGAAGGCGTGGTGAACCTCGTGGCGGACCGGCTCGAGATGCTGTCACTCAAGGCAACCACCAAGTCCCGGGACTTCCGCTGATTCCCGGGGTCAGGGAATGTGCAGGCCGAGCGGGCAAAGCAAAACGCCCCGGTGGAAACCGGGGCGTTGCCGATGGCCTGAACCATCATCGTGGTGCGCGAGGGGGGATTTGAACCCCCACACCCTTTCGGATACTGGCACCTGAAGCCAGCGCGTCTGCCGTTCCGCCACTCGCGCGAAGTAATTTCCAAGCCTCCCGAACAGTGCCGGTTTACTTGTGAACAGCAGAAACAAGCATAGCCGAGCACAGAAGAAAATACCTAAACGGCGCCTCCGCACCTGCCACGAGACGGCCGGTGAGCCGCCGGCTCCCGCCCTTCCGACGGCCGCTGCGGAACGGGGCGCGGCCCGCGTTAAGGCCTTTCACAGGCCATCCAAGTAGTATCGAAGGGAACGTGCCCGAGTCGATACTGTCTTCTTCAGTTCTGCCTCGAACACGAAATGACCAAAACGGCAAGAGCAAAGCTGGGATCGATGAAGGGTGAGGAGGCAGCACATGGGCATACTCGACAACGTTGAGCGGGGCCTCGAGAAAATCGTCCGCGGCGCCTTCAGCAAAGGCACCTCCTCCCGGGTCCAGCCCGTGGAGATCGCCAGCGCCCTGCGCAAGGAACTCGACAATAGGTCGATTGTCCTGGCGGAGGGCCGGACCCTCGCCCCCAACGGGTTTACCGCCCGGCTCTCGGACCCCGACTTTGAGCAGGCCCAGCAATGGGGGTCCGCCCTCGCCGAGGAGCTGTGCGACGTCGTGATCCGCCACGTCAACAGCCAGCAGTACACCCTTCAAGGGCCGGTGCGGGTGTCGTTCGCCCACGATCCCGCCCTCAAACCGGGAGTCCTCGAAATAGATTCAACAATGGAAAAGCAGTCAGGTCCCCGCGTTCCCGCTGCCCCGAGCGCTCCGCGCCACCAGCCGACGCGCTACCAGCCCGTGTTGGAGCTGAACGGCCAGCGCTACTCCCTCAATGCCGGATCGATCATCCTTGGCCGTTCCTCGGAAGCCGACATCCTCGTCGAGGATTCAGGGGTTTCCCGCCGTCATCTGGAGATCCGGTACTCCAACGGGCGCGCCCTCGCCGTGGACCTCGGCTCGACCAATGGAAGCTACGTCAACGGTGAGCGCGTCCAGGGCCAGGCTGAACTGACCGACGGATCGGCCATCACCATGGGCCGCACCCGCCTGACGTTCCGACTGGTTCCCGTGCAGAAAGGCGGAAGCCAGGTATGAGCGATCTGACCCTGACGCTGCTGCGCTATGGGTTCCTGATTCTTGTGTGGATCCTTGTCCTCAGCACCGTCAGCGCCATCCGCCGCGACCTGGTGGTGGGACGCCGCAACAAGACCGGAACCCCAACGCCCCGGCAGGCCCGGCGGCATCCCGAGCTGGTTGAGGAGGCGCCACCGTCGCGTCCACAGGCCCGCCGCCTCGTTGTCACCGAAGGCCCCCTGGCCGGCACGACGCTGGAACTGGCAACCAGCCCGATCCTTCTGGGCAGGGCCCAGGAAGCGACGCTCGTCCTTGAGGACGATTACGCCTCCGGACGGCACGCGCGGCTGTTCCCCCAGGGAAGCCGGTGGTTCGTCGAGGACCTCGGTTCGACCAATGGAACATTCCTTGCGGGCACCCAGCTGACGCGTGCACTTCCCGTGGAGCCGGGTGTGCCCATCCGGATTGGTAAGACGGTCATTGAATTGAGGCCGTGATAGTGCCCTTTGTGATGCGGTTCGCCGCTCGCTCGGATGTGGGAATGGTCCGCGCCAAGAACGACGACTCAGCGTATGCGGGCCGTTATCTTGCCGTTGTCGCCGACGGGATGGGCGGTCACGCCGGCGGGAACGTCGCCTCGGCCTCCACCGTCCTCGATCTGGTCCACCTTGACCGCGACGCCTACGCGGGCGACGCCGGCACCGAGCTGGCCGATGAAATCCAGACAGCGAACTCGCTGCTGTCCGAACTGGTCAGCACCAACCCCCAGCTCGCGGGAATGGGCACGACGGTCACCGCGCTGCTGCTCAACGGCGACCGCGTGGAACTGGCACACATCGGCGACTCGAGGGCGTACCGGCTGCGCAACGATGTCTTCGAGCAGATCACCAAGGACCACACCTTCGTCCAACGCCTCATCGACGAGGGCCGACTGAGGCCGGAGGAAGCCGACATCCATCCGCACAAGAACGTGCTCATGCGGGTGCTTGGCGACGTCGATGCCAGCCCGGAACTCGACCTCCAATCATTGGACATTGTTCCCGGAGAGCGGTGGCTGCTCTGCTCGGACGGCCTCAACGCCGTCCTGCCCGACTCCACTGTGGAGCAGGTTTTCCGGGAGACAAGGGACCTGCGCGAGTGCGTCGACACCCTCGTCGAACTGACCCTGGCCGGCGGGTCGCCCGACAACGTGACGGTCGCCGTCGTGGAAATCGTCGAAGCGACCGAAAAGGACCTGACCGCGGCACCGCCCCCGGCCCTGCCGCGGGCCCGTGAAGCCGCAGGGGAGAGGGAGACACCGAAGGAAGCCGCCGCCAAGAACGGCAGCGGGCCGGCCTCGGATGCGACGGACCTGCCCGGCACCGCCATCCGTGCCGACATCATCCGCCAGGACCTCCTGACCCGCCCGCACATCCTTGTGGGTTCTGCCGCCCTCGCCACCGAGACGGGGCAGATTCCCATCGTCACGCAGCGCTCCTCGGAGCGGCGCGCCGCGCTCATGCTCACGCACAAGGCCCAGGCCTCCGGGACGGGGCTTGAGGACGAGGGCGGCGAGGACCGGCCGGTCCGGCGGCGCTGGCTCGCCCCGGCGTTCGTCACCCTCACAGCGCTGATCCTCCTAGCCGTCGTCGGCTTCGGCTACACCTGGACACAGACCCGCTATTACGTGGGGGACTCCGATGACAAGGTGGCAATCTACAACGGCGTGTCCCAGAGCGTTGGACCGATCCGGCTGAGCCAACTCCACGAGGTAACCAACATCCCCGTCTCCAACCTGCCCGAGCACCACCGTTCCCAGCTCGCAATGACCCTTCCGGCACGCGATCTGCAAGAGGCCGAGCGCATCGTTGAGGATCTCCGCAGCGAACTGCGTGCCCTTCCCTGCACGCCGGGCAGCGCCGGGGGCGAAGCCACTACCAAAGCCACCGACCGGCCCTCCGGCTCACCCGGGGCATCCCCGCGGCCCTCCGGGGCGGCGGGGCCATCCCGCACTCCTTCAGAAGAACCCACCGGTTCACGGTCGGGAAGGCCCACCGCCACCCCGTCGGCCGCACCCGGGGCCAGGGCCTCAAGCAGCCCCGCCCGCACGGCGGCCCCGTCGGTGTCGCCGTCCCCTGAATCCGGCGTTATCGCCGGTCCGGATTGTGGAGGCACGCAGTGAGCGATGTCCTGACGGTTCCCAAGTCGCGCAGGAACGCCGAGGCGCTGCTGCTCCTGCCAGCCCTGGCTGTGGCAATTGGGGCGAACTTCGTTGCCGGGCTGGAGCGGGAAGACCAGTTCAACTCCTACTTCTGGAACCAGGCAGCAACCCTTGCCGGAATGGGCCTGCTCGTTCACATCATCCTCCGGTTCCGGGCTAAGTATGCCGATCCGGTAATACTTCCGATCGTTCTTGCCCTCAACGGCATTGGGCTCGCGATGATCCACCGCCTCGACCTTCCCCGGATGCAGAACCCCAACTTCACGCCGGTTGCACCGCAGCAGCTGTTGTGGACCGGCGTGGCCATTGTGTCGGCCGCGGTCATCCTGATCTTCCTGCGCGACCACCGGATCCTGCGGCGCTTCACGTACATCTCGCTGATCGCCAGCGCGGTGCTGCTCCTTCTGCCCCTCACCCCGCTGGGACTGGAGATCAATGGCGCGCGGATCTGGATCTCGGTCGGTTTTGGGACCTTCCAGCCCGGCGAAATAGCAAAAATCTCGCTTGCCGTATTCTTCGCCGGTTATCTTTCGACGAACCGCGACCTGATCCTGCTGGCAGGGAAGAAGCTCGGGCCCCTGCAGCTGCCGCGGTTCCAGGACCTCGCCCCCATGCTCGCGGCCTGGCTTGTCAGCATCGGGGTCTTGATCCTGCAGCGCGACCTCGGCTCGTCAATCCTGTTCTTCGGCCTGTTCATGGCGATGATCTACGTGGCGACGAGCCGTGCCAGCTGGGTGCTGATCGGCCTGTCGATGATCACGGTCGGTGGTTTCATCGCGCTTGAACTCTTCAGCCATGTGGCCCTGCGCTTCGACAGCTGGCTCAACGCGTTCGACCCCGAGGTGTACAACCGCACCCCCGGCGGCAGCGGGCAGGTGGTCCAGGGGCTCTTCGGGCTGGCGAACGGCGGTCTGTTCGGCACCGGGCTGGGACAGGGACGCCCTGACCTCGTCACATATGCCAACAGCGACATGATTATTGCGGCGCTGGGCGAGGAGCTTGGGCTTGTCGGAATCTTCGCGATCATCCTGCTCTATGTACTCCTCGTCTCAAGGGGCGTGCGCGCCGCCCTTGGTACCAAGGACGGCTTCGGAAAGCTGCTCGCGTGCGGTCTGTCCTTCACGATTGCCCTGCAGTGCTTCGTCGTCATCGGCGGAATCACCCGCCTGATCCCCCTGACCGGGCTGACGACCCCCTTCATGTCGGCGGGCGGTTCATCGCTCCTGGCGAACTGGATCATCGTTGCGCTGCTGCTCCTGATCTCGGAAACGGCCCGCCGTCCGGCCCCGCGTGCGCCGCTGCGCAGTGCCTTTCCCGACACGTCCGCCGAGAACGCCCGGCGGACTCCCCGACCCTCGAAGGGGGTGTCCCGATGAACCAGGCAATCCGCAGGGCGTGGATCGTGGCGATCGGCATGTTCACCCTGATCCTGGGCTCGCTCACCTACGTCCAGTTCTTTGAAGCCGAAGCGCTGAACGACAACGACTGGAACAACCGGCAGCTCTACCAGGACTTCGGCAGGCCGCGCGGCGCGATCCTCGTCGACGGCAAGGCGATTGCCGAGTCGGTGCCCTCCAATGACCAGTTCAACTTCCAGCGCGTCTACAAGGAACCGGATCTCTACGCCCACCTGACCGGTTATTACTCCCTGGTGGCCGGTTCGACCCAGCTTGAGAGTGCTGCCGCCGGCCTGCTGTCGGGGACCAGCGATGAACTGTTCTACGAACGCCTGGTGCAGCTGTTCTCGGGGGCGCAGACGTCGGGTGCCTCGGTGGAGCTCACCATCGACCCGCAGATCCAGCAGCTCGCCTCGGACCTGATTCCCGAGGGCCAGCGCGGGTCAATTGTGGTCACCGACCCGAAGACGGGAAACATCCTGGCCATGGTGTCGAAGCCGAGCTACGACCCGAACCTGCTGGCCAGCCACGATTCCGCCGTGGTTGAGGAGAATGTGGCAAAGCTTTCCGAGGTTCCGGGCCTGTCCATCTACCTCAACCCGGCCACCGAATCCCTGGTCGCCCCGGGGTCGGTCTTCAAGCTCGTCGACGCCGCCGCGGCGCTCGAGTCCGGCAAGTACGACGCGGAGTCGCAGATCCCGAACCCGCCGGTGCTCGACCTGCCCGGCACCGACGCCGGCCTGCCGAACTACGTCAACGGCACGTGTGCGTCGCGCACAACGGCGGACCTTGAATTCGCGCTCGAGCAGTCGTGCAACACCCCCTTCGCCCAGATCGCGTGGGACCTGGGCCAGGAGGCAATTGCCGAGCAGGCCGCGAAGTTCGGATTCGGCGAGGGTCTGAGCATCCCGGTCCGCGTCGAGCCAAGCCAGTTCCCGCAGGACCTTAGCGAGCCCGAACTCGCCCAGTCGGCGATCGGCCAGTTCGACGTCAAGGTCACCCCCCTGCAGGTGGCAATGGTGACCGCGGCGATCGCCAACGACGGAGTGCTGATGACGCCCAACCTCATCAAGTCGGTGCGGGCCGCCGACCTGGAGCTGATCGATTCCCCGCAGCCCGAGGTGTTCAGCGAAGCGGTGAGCTCCGATACGGCCAACCAGCTCACTGACTGGATGGTGAACGTTGTCAACAACGGCACCGGCCGCAACGCGCAGATCCCCGGCGTCGCCGTGGCGGGCAAGACGGGCACCGCCGAGGTGTCCGGGAGGGGCGACAACGCCTGGTTCACCGGTTTCGCGCCGGCGGAGGACCCCCAAGTAGCAGTAACGATCGTCATGGAGGATGTCGACATCGCCACCGGTGCGCAGCTGACCAGTCCAAGTGCAAAGAGAATCATTGAGGCGGTGTTGAACAAGTGAGACCTACATCAGGGATCACCTTAGGCGGCAGGTTCCAGCTGACCGACCGCATTGCCATCGGCGGGATGGGCGAGGTCTGGAAGGCCAGGGACCAGATCCTCGGCCGGGTGGTTGCCATCAAGATCCTCAAGGAGGAGTACTCGGGCGATCCCGCGTTCCTCAACCGTTTCCGCGCCGAAGCCCGTCACACCGCGCTGCTCAACCACGAGGGGATCGCGAACGTCTTCGACTATGGCGAGGAGGGCGGTTCGGCCTACCTCGTCATGGAACTGGTGCCCGGGCAGCCGTTGTCGGTCGTCATCGAACGCGAAGGGGTGCTCTCTCCGGACCGCACCCTCTCCATCATCGGGCAGACCGCGACCGCCCTCGCCGTCGCGCACCGGCAGGGACTCGTCCACCGCGATGTGAAGCCCGGAAACATCCTGGTGATGCCCGATGGGCGCGTCAAGATCACGGACTTCGGCATCGCGCGCCTCGCCGACCAGGTTCCGCTGACGGCAACGGGCCAGGTCATGGGCACGGCCCAGTACCTGGCGCCGGAGCAGGCAACGGGCCAGCCCGCCACCGGGTCCAGCGATATATATGCACTTGGGGTAATAGGTTATGAGCTCCTCGCCGGGCGCAGGCCGTTCTCCGGGGAGTCCCAGATCGCCATCGCGCTGGCCCAGGTCAACGACGCTCCGCCGCCGCTGCCCGACACCATCCCGCGCCCCGTGCGGGCGCTGATCTCCTCCATGCTGGCCAAGGATCCGGTGGAGCGCCCGGCCGACGCCGAGTCCCTCTCGCGCGCCGTCGATGCGATCCGCGCCGGGTCGATCCGCGCGGCCGAGGCCGCCGTTCCGGGAATGCTGCTGTTCGGGAACGGCAACGAGGCCGCGACTGCGGCGGTGCCGCTTGCCGATACGGCGGCGACCCGCGCCGTACCTGCTCCCTCGACATCGGCCCTGCCCGTGGTTGGTGCTGCAGGCGCCGCCGCCGGCGGAATCGCCGCCTCCCGTGACTGGTCGGAGGAAGTCGACCACAACGAGGCCGACGGGAACGGACCCGAGGAGGAGGAACGCCGGCGCAATCCCTGGCTCATCCCCGTCATCGTGCTCTCGCTGCTGGCGCTGGCCGCCGTGGCCGGCCTCATCCTGTGGCCGCTGCTCGCGGGCGGCAACGCCGATCCCGCGCCGGCAGTGACCCGGAGCGAGTCTCCGAGCCCCCGGCCCACGGCCACCACTCCCGCTCCCACCCCGACCTCGGAATCACCTACCCCGGTGGAGACGACGCCCGAAGTCGAGGGAATCGTCATCAATCCCGCGGAGTACCTGGGCAGGAACGTGAACGAGGTGACCACGGAGCTCTCGGCCCTCGGTCTCGCCGTCTCCCGGGTACCGGTGGCGTCGGATCAGCCGGTTGACACTGTCCTCGAACTGAACCCGGTGGGAACCCTCAATCCCGGGGATGCCATTGAAGTAATCTATTCGCAGGGTCCGGAGCAGTCGACGGTTCCCGGTGGCTTGGTCGGCCAGGATGAAGGAACGGTCCGCGCACGCCTCGTTGATGCCGGCCTCTCACCCGTGAAAGACCGTGAAGAGGCATCATCCGAACCGGCCGGCACGGTCATCGAGATTGCTCCAGCGGAAGGCACCGACGTCGATGAAGGATCCGAGGTCAGGTACGTCGTCTCTTCGGGTCCCGAGCCGACCGAGCCCGATGAAAGCCCGGAGACCGATGCGTCCCCTACGTCACAGGGGTGACGGAATCCAGTGGAAGGTAACCCTGTGACTGCTGAACGAATACTCAACGGGCGCTACGAGGTCCGTGAGCTCATCGGCAGGGGCGGAATGGCCGACGTGCACCTTGGCCGGGACATCCGCCTCGGCCGCGCCGTGGCGATCAAGGTGCTGCGCCGCGATCTCGCGCGGGATCCTCTGTTCCAGTCCCGTTTCCGCAGGGAGGCCCAGGCTGTCGCAGGCCTGAACAACCCGAACATTGTCGCCGTGTACGACACCGGCGAGGAGGAAATCCCCGACCGCCCCGAACACGAGGTCCTGGTTCCGTTCATCGTCATGGAATATGTCGCCGGCCGCACGCTCCGGGAACTTGTGAAATCCGGTGACCTGAGCATCGAAGACTCGCTGAAGCATCTGGCAGGGGTCCTTTCGGCCCTCGCCTACAGCCACCGCGCCGGCATTGTGCACCGCGACATCAAGCCCGCCAATGTCATGATCACTCCCGAAGGCACCGTTAAGGTCATGGATTTCGGCATCGCCCGGGCGATTGCGGATTCGGCTGCCACAATGACGCAGACCCAGGCGGTCGTGGGAACGGCCCAGTACCTCTCACCCGAGCAGGCGCGCGGAGAAACCGTCGATGCCCGCAGTGACCTCTATTCCGCCGGATGCCTGCTGTATGAACTGCTGGCCGGACGGCCGCCGTTCATCGGTGACAGCCCGGTCTCGGTTGCCTACCAGCACGTGCGTGAGGAACCGCTTCCGGCAAGCAGCTTCAACCCGGAGATCACCCCCGCTCTCGACTCGGTGCTCGCGAAGGCACTGGCCAAGGACCGCGAGGACCGGTTCCAGGACGCCGATTCCTTCCGCGCCGCCCTTGAGGCCGCCGGACGCGGCGTCGCCTATTACGACGGGGACTCCTCGCCCACGCAGGCACTCGATACCCTCAAGACCCGGGCCGCGCCCGTCCTTGGCGGTGCAGTGCCCGCTGCCGATGACCAGGACGCCCCGTCCACCCGCATGCTGACCAAGATCTCCGACGAATCCGGGCACGGCGGGCACAGTCCGGGCGAAGACAACGCCCTCCTGCCTGCCGGGCTGGGGAAGGAACAGGCGAAGGAAGCCGAGCCGCGCAGGAAGTCCGGCCGCGGTGCGTGGCTGGCGGTCTTCCTCGTGGCGGTGCTGCTGGTGCTCGGGGCAGGCTTCGCTGTCCTCTACAACCTCGGCCAGTCCCGGCCAGAAGCGGCCCCCGTCGTTGAGGTGCCCAAGGTGGCGGGCCTGACCGAGACGAAGGGGTTCGGCCTGCTTTACGACGCCGATCTGATGCCGCTTGCCGAGGAACAGTTCAACGCAACGGTCGAGGCAGGGCTCATCGTGAGCTCCGATCCCGCCGCCGGTGCCCTCGTTGAGCCGGATTCCCGGGTTGTCGTCATAGTCTCCAAAGGACCGGCCAACGTTCCGGTTCCCGAAACCATCAAGGGAATGACCGAGTCATCGGCGAGGGACGCACTTGAAGTAGTGGGGCTCAAGGGCGGCGAAATCACCGAGGTCACCAGCGCACAGGTTCCCGAAGGCAGGGTTATCTCGTCCGACCCGCAGCCCGGCACGTCCGTCCCGGTCGACAGTCCGGTCAACCTCGTCCTCTCGAACGGGAAGGTGAAGGTGCCCTCGCTGAGCGGGCTGACCCAGGCGGCGGCGGAAGCACTGCTCAAGGATCCCGCCGTTGCCCTGCCCTACAGGATCGAACCGGTCGAAAACAGCGTGCTTGAGCCGGGCCTTGTGACCGGCCAGAGCGAAAAGGCCGGAAGCGAGGTGGAACAGGGCACCGAGATCGTGATCCAAATTGCCGTGGCGCCGAAACCCGAGGCGCCGGCCGAGCCCTCGTCCGATCCCTCGCCCGAGCCCACTGCTTCGGCCACCACCAAGGAGCCCTAGGCCCCTGACGTCAGCGGTCCGGAGGCGGACGCTCGCCAGACTCTGCGGGGAACGGTGACCAGCAGGAGGCCGGTTCAGTGAAGACCGGGCCAGTGGGAAACCGGCTCAGTGGGAGGCCGGCTCAGTGGGAGATCAGGGGGCTGAGCGAAGCCGCCCGGGCGGCCGCTCCGCTGAGGCCCAGGGACTCGAGCCAGTTACCGAGCATCTGGTAGCCGCCCTCGGTGAGCACCGACTCCGGATGGAACTGCACGCCGCACAGCGGGGCGCTCTTGTGCTCAAGGCCCATGATGATTCCGCTGGCCGTGCGCGCAGTAACGCTCAGCTCCGCCGGGATGTCCTCACTCACAGCTGCCAGGGAGTGGTAACGGGTGGCGGTCACCGGCGAGGGCAGGCCGGCGAACACACTTGTGCCGTTGTGCTCGACCAGCGAGGTCTTGCCGTGCATGAGCTCGGGCGCATGGGTTACCGTCCCGCCGTATGCCTCGGCCAGTGCCTGATGGCCGAGGCAGACACCGAGCATCGGTTTCGCGTTGGCTCCACACCATTGGATGAGGTCGATGCACACGCCCGCGTCAGCAGGGGTGCCTGGACCGGGAGAGATCAGGACGCCGTCGCGGCTTTCCGCGAGGGCTGCCGCTTCGGCGAGGGTGACGTCGTCATTCCTGACCACGGTCGTCTCGGCGCCGAGCTCCTGAAGGTAGCCCACAAGGGTGTAGACGAAGCTGTCGTAGTTATCGACAACGAGAATCCGGGTTGTAGCCATGATGGGAAAGAGCCAATCGTCGAAAGCAGGGTCCGGCGTCGTGAAAGGCGGATCCCGGACGCCGGGCCGGCTGCCACCGGTCACGGTAAGGACGATCCGCACCTTTAATAATACCGCCCGCCTTCGGCAGCGGCTTCCTGCCCAGTCCGGCGGCGGACCACTGGCCGGCGGGGGAAGGGTTTCCGCCGATCCTTCCCGGTGCTTTCTTTGACTAGAATCGAGAGCAAACCGTACCAAGCGCCGGGTCGGGAACAACGAACCGGCACTTGGGCAGCGGGCGGCCGTGCCGCACACAGGAAGGCCGGCTGACCAGCCGGCCCGTCGAGGAGGAAAAGTGCCCGAGTCAAAGCCCCGCAAGCGAGAAACCCCGGCCAGGGTCGCAGCATCAGAGCCCAAACCGAACCCGGTCTGGTACAAGCCGGTGATGTTCGGGTTGATGATCATCGGGCTGCTGTGGATCATCGTCTACTACATCTCAGAGGGAACCATGCCTGTGCGGCCCTGGGAGGGCCTGAACATCGTCGCCGGCTTCGGCATCGCGATTGTCGGCTTCCTGATGACCACCCGGTGGCGCTAGTACCGGCGGCGTTGAAGTCCGCCCCCCGGCGGGCCGCATTATCTCCGAAAGACGTGCATTGTGGCTGCCATCCCATGGGGGAACGCGCTGGAATAGGCTTGCCCCATGGTTGGACACGAGAGGTTCGAAGGAGATCCGGTTCGTGCCGCGGTGCTTGCTGCACGCCGCGAAGCAACCTCCAACGCCGACTGGCAATCCTTCGAATCCCGCTACGACGCCGAATTCCCCCGCCTGGCCGCCCTGTTCCGGCGCGTCTACGGCGAGGGAGCCGATGACCAGCTGACGCTGCTCGCCGCCGAGGCGGCCGAAGCCTGGCAGGACCGGCCGGCCGAGCTGAAGGCCCTCGACGAGTCGCGGGCCGGGAACCCGGACTGGTTCCAGTCCAACCGCATGCTCGGAGGGGTCTGCTATGTGGATCTCTACGCCGGCGACCTCTCGGGCCTCCGGTCCCGGATCCCGTACTTCAGGGAACTTGGCCTGACCTACCTCCACCTGATGCCGCTGTTCCTCGCCCCCGCTGAAAACTCCGACGGCGGATACGCCGTCTCCGACTACCGCGAGGTCGCTCCGGCCCTCGGCAGCATCAAGGAACTTGCCGCGGTCGCGGCAGAGCTGCGCGCGAATGGCATCTCCCTGGTCCTTGACTTCATCTTCAACCACACCTCGAACGAGCACGAGTGGGCGTTGAAGGCGCGCGCCCGTGATCCGGAGTTCGAGGACTTCTACCTGATCTTCCCGGACCGGGAAATGCCCGACGCCTACGAGCGCACCGTGCGCGAAATCTTTCCCGATGACCACCCCGGTTCCTTCATCCAGCTCGACGACGGACGCTGGGTGTGGGCAACCTTCCATTCGTTCCAATGGGATCTGAACTACCGCAATCCGGCGGTGTTCCGTGCCATGGCCCGGGAGATGCTGTTTCTGGCCAATCTGGGCGTGGACATCCTCCGGATGGATGCCGTCGCGTTCGTCTGGAAGCAGCTCGGCACCGCCTGTGAGAACCTTCCGGAGGCACACCTGCTGCTCCAGGCCTTCAACGCTGTCTGCCGGCTCGCGGCACCCTCCCTGCTCTTCAAATCCGAAGCGATCGTCCACCCGGACGAGGTTGTCCAGTACATCAGTCCCGGCGAATGCCAGCTCAGCTACAACCCGCTGCAGATGGCGTTGATCTGGAACTCGCTGGCCACCCGCGAAGTCGCGCTCCTGGCCCAGGCGCTTGAGCGCCGCCATAGAATTCCCAGCGGCGCTGCATGGGTCAACTATGTGCGCAGCCATGACGACATTGGATGGACCTTCTCCGATGAGGACGCCGCGGAATTCGGGATCGGCGGATTCGACCACCGGCGGTTCCTCAATGCGTTCTTCGTCAACCGGTTTCCGGGCAGCTTCGCACGCGGTGTCCCGTTCCAGGAGAATCCGCGCACGGGCGACTGCCGCATCTCCGGCACAACGGCGTCACTGGCCGGACTCGAGGCGGGGGACCCGGCGGCCGTCAACCGGATCGTCCTTGCCCATTCCATCGTGCTCAGCACCGGTGGAATCCCCTTGATCTACCTCGGGGACGAGGTGGGGCAGCTCAATGACTACGACTATGCGCTTGATCCCGGCAAAGCCGACGACACCCGGTGGGTCGGGCGGCCGGCATACCCCGCGGACCGGTACGCCCAGAGGTCGGATCCACGCACGGCGGCTGGTGAAATCTTCAGTCGACTGCGCAGGCTCATTGAGATCCGATCGGTGACGCCGGAGTTCGCCGGCGGGGAGCTGATACCGTTCCACACCCACAATCCGCACGTCCTTGGCTACCAGCGGCCCGCCTCGGCACCCGTCGGCGGTTCGGCGGTCCTCATCCTTGCGAATTTCGCCGAGACAAGCCAGGACGTCTCCGCGAGGACCCTTTCGGGGATGCCCGCCGCTGCCCATGAGCTCATCTCCGGCCACCAGATGGGTCTGTCCTCCGGCGTCAGCCTTGAGGCCCACTCCGTGCTGTGGCTCCGCGTATAGGACCCTTCGCGCATGGATGCCCCGGGGCATCCTCGTGGGTCCCCCTCGGGCGGCATCATCGATGGTGACGCATGCCGCGCGGCCAGATCGCCAGACGCTGACTCATCGCACCGGAGCAAGGGAGGGATGTGCACACCTGTGTATGAAGTTATCCACAGGTGTGCACAAATCTGAGGAAAACCCCCGGCGGGGTGCGGGATTCGGCCCGCTCCTTGTCCACATCTGTGGAACTACATGTGTGTAAGTTATCCCCTGTGTGGATAAACCCTGTGGATAAAGCAGGGCCCGGCAGCCATTGCTGGTTGCCGGGCCCTCTCGGGTTGCGGAGTCGGTGGAGGGTCAGGCCGAAATCAGTGACACCCCAGCCACGCTCAACAGCGCGAGCAGTCCCGCTACGGCGCCGATCCCGGCCCACTGGATCCGGGCGCGCGCCCTGCCCCGCGGGGCGTAGGCAAAGACAGCGGCGACCGCCGCGCCTGTCAGCAGCCCACCCAGGTGCGCCTGCCAGGCGATTCCCTGAACCACGAAGCCGAGCACGGCGTTTATCGCGATCAACACGACGAGCTGGCGCACGTCTCCGCCCCGTTTGCGCTGAATGATGAACAGGGCCCCGAACAGGCCGAACACGGCGCCTGAGGCACCGACAACCGGCTGGAGGGGGTTGCTCAGGAGCAGGACGCCCACCGACCCGCCGAGTGCGGCCAGCAGATACAGGGAAAGGAACCGGGCGCGGCCCAGGACGGGTTCAAGGGCCTGGCCGAGAATCCACAGCGCATACATGTTGAAGGCGATGTGGAGCAGGAACCCCGGGGAGTGAAGGAAGGCCGCGGTGAGCATCCGCCAGGGCTCGGCCTCGATCACGCCGGGGTAACCGGCCGTGTAGAGAGGAGCGTACTGGAGGGCGGAGGTCAGTCCCGGCACCGCCAGCTGAAGGAGGAAGATGCCCACACACGCAGCGATGATCCCGAGCGTCACCACCGGGCGGCCGGAGCGCACTTTTCCGCCGAAGGCGGTTGTGGTCTTTGGCGCGTTCCGGGCCTGTTCGGCAACACAGTCGACGCACTGGATGCCCACGGCTGCCTGTCGCTGGCACTCCGGGCATGCCGGACGGCCACAGCGCTGGCAGCGGACGTAGCTGACCCGGTCGGGATGGCGCGGGCAGACCGGCGCATCTTGCGCCGGACTGCCCGCAGGTACTCCGTAGGACACGGAGGCCTAAAGCTGCTCTACGGTAATGCTCGTGATGACGACATCCTCGAGCGGCTTGTCGCGCATATCGGTGGCGATTGCGTTGAGTTCATCAACCACCTTCTTCGATGCAGCGTCGGTTACCTCGCCGAAGATCGTGTGCTTGCCCTGGAGCCAGGTGGTGGGCACCGAGGTGATGAAGAACTGCGACCCGTTGGTGCCGCGCCCTCCCTGAACCCCTGCGTTGGCCATGGCGAGCTTGTAGGGCTCGGTGAAGTTGAGGTCGGGGTTGATTTCGTCGTCAAACTGGTAGCCCGGACCGCCGATGCCCTGGCCCAGCGGGTCGCCGCCCTGGATCATGAAATCCTTGATGATGCGGTGGAAGATTGTGCCGTCGTAGAGGGGGCTTGTCGATTCTTCGCCCGTCTTGGGGTGGGTCCATGCAATCTGGCCGGTGGCCAGACCGACGAAGTTCTTGACCGTCTTTGGCGCATGGTTGCCAAAGAGGTCAACCAGAATATCTCCGTGGTTGGTGTGGATGGTTGCCTTTGCGGTGGGGATAGCAGTCATGGAGCCCATTCTTCCACGGTGCATTACCGCCTAATATGCTGGTGCGAGCCCATTCCGCGCACAGTGAAAAAGCCGGGGAACTCTCCCCGTGAATAGCATGGCCTGCTGATAGCACGTAGGCTGACCAAAACGAGTCACGATCTGCTGGAGGTACTTGTGAAGAAGAACGAAAAGACAACACGAGCGTTCGACGAAGGCGTGATTGCGGGCATTGCTGCCGCGCGGGGCTGGGCAACCCCCCATGTTGGCGCGGCGTACGGCTGGGCGAAGCCGCGGTGGGACCGCGGGTTCGAAACAGCCACACCCCGGATCCAGGAGAGCGTGCGCAGGGCGGCCACGGGGCTTTCCGGCGGCATCGCCACCGTGTCTCCGATCATCCAGGAACGGCTCGACCGGGTGGGTCCGCGGATCACCCAGGTGATCGACCAGACGACGCCGCGGGTCCAGGAGACTGTGGGCAAGGCAGGACCGGCGATCGTCATGGCTCGGGGCAAGGTCGTCGACGACTATATTCCGGCCCTTTCCTACAAGCTTGGCGAGGCCGCCGACTCGGCGTCGCGTTCGGTCGCCGGTGCCACGGTTCCCCCCTCGGTCACCTCGGCGGTCACCCGGATGACGGGCAACAAGAAGGCCGTCCGGAACGCCCAGCGTGCCCTCGCCGCAGCCGCAATGCAGGCCTCCAAAGACCTCAAGAAGCGGCAGAAGCGCCGTTCCGGCTCCAAGGTGTGGCTGATCCTCGGGATTATCGCCGCCGCCGCTACGGCAGGCGTCGCGGCTTGGCGCGCCTCCAAGCCGGTTGAAGACCCGTGGAAGACCCCTGCACCGGTCAAGCCGGCGCCCGTCGTCGTCGAGACGGTCGATTCACCGGCAGTGGTCGTCGTCGAAGACGACACAACCGCCACCCCCACTGCGCCTAAGCCGGCCGCTGCCGAGACAACGGACAAGGCAAAGCACGCAGCACCTCCGAAGGACGCAACGAGCTAGTTCCTGCGTCAACGGGCGCGGGAGGAGGGCCAAGGGCCTTCCTCCCGCGCCCTTCGTCGTTAAAGCGCCCCAGTCCCCACGTCAGTCCCCACCCATGGCCGGCGGCTGCGCGGCGGTCCTGGGCGTCGGCGCCCGGGTCTGGGACCGGGTCTGCCCCCTGAGCACCACCGCCAGCCCCAGAAGGATCAGCAGCAGCCCCGCGTAGGTTCCGCCCGGAAGCACCTCGTTAAGGAAGACGGCGGCCAGCAGCGCGGCCCCGGGAATTTCGAGGAGGATGATCATCGAGACCACGAGCGGGCTGAGAACGGCGAGGAGATGGTTGAAAACGCTGTGTCCCATGATCTGGGCCACGAGCGTCACCCCAAGAATGCCCGCCCATGCCTCGGGCGGAAAACCGGTGAGCGGCTGGCGGAAGACCAGGCACAGCACAAGCAGCAGGACGGCACACCCGCCGTAGCAGAGCGTGGTGTAGGTTCCCGTCGACATTGTCCGCCGGGCTGCGGCGCCCGCCAGCTGGTAGACGCCGGCGAGGGCCCCGCCTGCGAGGGCAAGGACGTCGCCGAGGATGGCGTCAGCGGAAAGCTGGAGGTCGAACCCGGTGATCACGACGACGCCGGCGAACGCGATGCTCAGCCCGATTACGACGGCCGCCGGGGGACGGGAGCCGCGGACCGCATTGAAGAGGGCGATCCAGCCGACCTGGAGGCAGACAAGGGCTGTTGCTGCGGCAACCGAGGTGAGTTTCAGCGACGTGATGAAGCAGGTGAAGTGCAGGGCCAGCGCGCCCGCCGCGACGGCAAGCCGGGAATAGTCGGTTCGAGTCAGCGCACGGAACTCCGCCCGCTTGGAGACTGCCGCGGGCCCTCCCATGATCAAGGCTCCGAGCATGTTCCGCCAGAACGCGATCGCGAGGGCAGGTGCGGCGGTCGCGGCCATGATTGGGCCGGACGCCGCGACGCCCACGACGCCGAGCACTGAAAGAAGAATGACCACCAGTAAACCCTATGGCACGTTCCGGGGCGGCCCGCGTACCCGCTCAGGCAGCGCGCGGATTCCCCGCACATCGATGCATCTTGGACAACCAACGACAAACAAAGAAGTCCCCGGCCTGTGGCCGGGGACTTCTATTCGGTGGAGGCACGGGGACTCGAACCCCGAACCCCCTGCTTGCAAAGCAGGTGCGCTACCAATTGCGCCATGCCCCCGAATTTGAGCCTTAGTCAGTATATCCCAACTGCCGCGGCCCGATTTCACTCAACCTCGTCGGTTGCCTTGCTCCAGACTGCCTTTTCCTTCTCGGAATCCTGCCACCGTTTGTAAACGAGAACTCCTGCTGCTGCAGCTGCGGCAATCAGCAACTTCTTCACAGTAGTCTCCTCGCAGTTTCCTGCTGGTGGTGGATCCGTGGGCGTACCAGGACTTGAACCTGGGACCTCTTCGTTATCAGCGAAGCGCTCTAACCGCCTGAGCTATACGCCCCGATACCTCATCGGGCCGAAATACGACTTTACAGCAGTGACCTGCCGATCATCAAATCGCATCCCGCGGCCCGTGAGGATCCGGTGATCAGTCGTCGGTAAGGGTGACGCCGATCCCGCCGACCAGTGCCGACGAGATGTTGTAAAGCACCGCCGAGAGCATTGCCAGCGCGGTCAGCAGGACGACATTGACCACGGCGATGATCGTCGCGAACGAGACAACCTGCCCGAGGGAGGCGAACTGCCGCAGGTCGAACCCACCGCTTTCCGAGCCGGCGATCTCGCGCAGCAGCTCATTGACGCCGTCGAAGATGCCGGTGAGGTCAAGCACCGTCCAGATGACGATGGCTGCCACAACAGTGACGATGCCGAGGGCTACGGAGAGCAGGAAGGACATTTTAAGGACCGACCAGGGGTCGATCTTGCTCACAAGCAGGCGCGCCTTGCGGGCCTTTGCCTTCGGTGCCGGCTTCACCAGCCCCGGCCGGGTCGCGGGCTTGGTTCCCGCGGAAGCGGGGCGCTGCGACGGGCGCGCAGGGGCATTCACCCGCGGGGCGCTGCCCGACGAGCGGACTGTCCCACTGGATGACCGCGGGTTTGTGTTGGCCGGGCTCACTCGCTACCTCCGTTTTCCGGCGACTCAGCGTTGAGCTCAGCCGTTTCTTCTGTCGTCAACGGTACTTCATCGGCGTCACTGGTCGTGGAATCTCCGGGCACCTCAGATCCGTCGAGTGAAACAATCTGTGCTTCCTCGACCGCGTCGTCGTCAACGGCGAGCGACCGCTCGCTGTTGCGGGCGACGCCGATGATGCGGTCCTTCTTGTCGGGTTTCGCGAAAATAACACCCATTGTGTCGCGGCCCTTGGCCGGGACACCGGTCACGGCCGAGCGGACCACCTTGCCGCCCTCCATCACAACGAGGACCTCATCGCCCTCCTGCACCACGAGCGCGCCGACGAGGTCGCCGCGCTCCTCGGCGAGTTTCGCGACCTTGATGCCCAGTCCGCCGCGGCCCTGGACCCGGTATTCGTCGACCTTCGTCCGCTTGGCGAAGCCCCCCTCTGTCACGATGAACACGAAGGAGTCGTCGCTGACGACGGCAGCGGCAAGGAGTTCGTCGGTGTCGCGGAACTTCATTCCGGTGACGCCCGAGGTGGCACGGCCCATGGGGCGCAGCGCCTCGTCCGTCGCGGTGAAGCGCAGAGACTGGCCCTTGCGCGAGACAAGCATCAGGTCGTCGGTCTCGGAGGCGAGCTGCGCCGAAACGAGTTCGTCGCCGTCGCGAAGGTTGATCGCGATGACGCCGGCCGATCGGTTGGTGTCGTAGTCCTCGAGCCTCGTCTTCTTCATGAGCCCGCGCTTTGTGGCAAGGACAAGGTACGGGGCCTGCTGGTAGTCGCGGAGGTCGAGGACCTGCGCGATTGTCTCGTCCGGCTGGAACGCCAGAAGGTTCGCCACGTGCTGGCCCTTGGCATCGCGGGCAGCCTCGACAAGCTCGTATGCCTTCGCCCGGTACACCCGGCCGAGGTTCGTGAAGAACAGCAGCCAGTGGTGCGTCGTTGTGACGAAGAAGTGCTCGACGACGTCGTCCCCGCGCAGCTGTGCTCCACGGATGCCCTTGCCTCCGCGGGCCTGCTGGCGGTAGTTGTCGCTCCGCGTGCGCTTGACATACCCGCCGCGGGTGATGGTGACGACCATCTCCTCTTCGGGGATGAGGTCTTCCATGCTCATGTCGCCGTCGTAGCCCATGAGGATTTCGGTGCGGCGGTCGTCGCCGTGCCGGTCGACGATCTCCTGGAGCTCGGTTGAGACGATGGAGCGCTGGACCTCCGGGGAGGCAAGGATGCGCTGGTACTCGGTGATCTCCCGCTCGAGCTTGTCGTGCTCGTCCTGGATCTTCTGCCTCTCGAGGGCGGCAAGCCGGCGCAGCTGCATGTTGAGGATCGCAGCCGCCTGGAGCTCGTCGATCTCGAGCAGGCTCATGAGGCCGTTCCGGGCGTCGTCGACCGTCTGGGAGGCACGGATCAGCGCGATTACCTCATCCAAGGCGTCGAGGGCCTTCAGGTAGCCCCGCAGGATGTGCGCCGCTTCCTCGGCCTTCCGCAGCCGGTAGCGGGTCCGGCGCACGATGACCTCGAGCTGGTGGGTGACCCAGTGCCGGATGAAGGCATCGAGGCTGAGCGTGCGGGGAACATCGTCAACGATGGCCAGCATGTTGGCGCTGAAGTTGTCCTGCAGCTGGGTGTGCTTGTAAAGGTTGTTCAGAACCACCTTGGCGACGGCGTCGCGCTTGAGGACGATCACCAGGCGCTGGCCGGTGCGCCCCGAGGTCTCGTCGCGCAGGTCGGCGATGCCGCTGATCTTGCCGTCCTTGACCAGGTCGGCAATCTTGATGGCCAGATTGTCAGGGTTGGCCTGGTAGGGCAGTTCGGTGACAACGAGGCAGGTGCGGCCCTGGATCTCCTCGACATTGACCACGGCGCGCATGGTGATCGACCCGCGGCCGGTCCGGTAGGCGTCCTCGATGCCGCGGTGGCCGAGGATCTGCGCGCCGGTCGGGAAATCGGGGCCCTTGATACGGACGATCAGGGCCTCGAGGAGTTCCTCCTTGGAGGCGTCGGGGTTCTGCAGGTACCACTGGACCCCGTCGGCGACCTCGCGCAGGTTGTGGGGCGGGATATTGGTCGCCATGCCCACGGCGATTCCGGAAGAGCCGTTGACCAGCAGGTTCGGGAAGCGGGACGGCAGGATCGTCGGCTCCTGGTTCTTGCCGTCGTAGTTGTCCTGGAAATCGACGGTTTCCTCGTCGATGTCGCGGACCATCTCCATGGCCAGCGGGGCCATTTTCGTTTCGGTGTAACGGGGGGCTGCCGCGCCGTCGTTGCCGGGGGAACCGAAGTTGCCCTGGCCCAGAGCCAGCGGGTAGCGCATGGTCCAGTCCTGGATGAGGCGGACGAGCGCATCGTAGATGGCCGTATCGCCGTGCGGGTGGTACTGGCCCATCACTTCACCGACAACGCGTGCGCACTTGTTGAAGGAGCGCTCCGGGCGGTATCCGCCGTCGAACATCGCGTAAAGCACCCGGCGGTGAACGGGCTTGAGGCCGTCGCGGACATCCGGCAGGGCCCGGCCAATGATGACGGCCATCGCGTAGTCGAGGTACGAACGCTGCATTTCGGTCTGCAGGTCCACCTGCTCGATGCGGTCGGTCAGGACCTCTCCCTCGAGGGGCGCGTCGGGACCATTGCCGTCACCGATGGTGTCATCACTCATAAGTCAGTTCCCGTTCTATAACTGTTTGAAGCAACAAGAGTTGCGGGCCGTCGGCCCGCTGCCGCCGTCCTGGGAAAGCGCCGATGGTGTGCGGGCCCGCGAGCCCGCAGCCCATCCTGCCGGCGGGTGCCGGCGGTTCATTAGATGTCCAGGAACCGCACGTCTTTGGCATTCTGCTGGATGAAGTTCCGCCGGGATTCGACGTCCTCGCCCATCAGCACCGAGAAGACCTGGTCGGCCGCGGCGGCGTCGTCCATCGTGACCTGCAGCAGCGTGCGGTGATCGGGATCCATCGTGGTTTCCCAGAGCTCGGTGTAATCCATCTCGCCGAGTCCCTTGTAGCGCTGGATGCCGTTGTCCTTGGGGAGCCGCTGGTTGTTGGCGAGTCCCTTCCGGATCGTCTCGTCGCGTTCCTTGTCGCTGAAGACGTAGTCGTGCGGCGCGTTCGACCACTTGATGCGGTACAGCGGCGGCTGGGCCAGGTACACGTAGCCGCTTTCAATCAGCGGGCGCATGTAGCGGAAGAGCAGCGTCAGCAGCAGGGTGGTGATGTGCTGGCCGTCGACGTCGGCGTCGGCCATCAGGATGATCTTGTGGTACCGGGCCTTCGCGACGTCAAAGTCCTCGCCGATTCCGGCACCGAAGGCGGTGATCATGGCCTGGACCTCGCTGTTGCCCAGTGCCCGGTCGAGCCGGGCCCGTTCTACGTTGAGGATCTTTCCGCGCAGGGGGAGGATCGCCTGGGTTTCGGGGTTGCGTCCCCGTACCGCCGAGCCGCCTGCGGAGTCGCCCTCCACGATGTAGATCTCGGACTTGGCCGGGTCCTTCGACTGACAGTCCTTGAGCTTGCCGGGCATTCCGCCAGACTCAAGCAGGCCCTTGCGGCGGGTCGACTCGCGCGCCTTGCGGGCGGCAAGGCGCGCCTGGGCGGCCTGGATTGACTTGCGGATGACGTCGCGGGCCGGGCCGGGGTTGCGCTCAAGCCAGTCGCCGAGCTGGTCGGTGACCACGCGCTGGACGAAGCCCTTGGCCTCGGAGTTGCCGAGCTTCGTCTTCGTCTGGCCCTCGAACTGCGGTTCGGCGAGCTTCACGGAGATGACGGCGGTGAGGCCCTCGCGGATGTCGTCGCCGGTAAGGTTGTCGTCTTTTTCCTTGATGATGTTCTTGTCGCGCGCGTACTTGTTGATCAACGTGGTCATGGCGGCACGGAAACCCTCCTCATGGGTTCCGCCCTCATGGGTGTTGATCGTATTGGCGTACGTATGGACGCTCTCCGAGTAGGCGGTCGTCCACTGCAGCGCGACCTCAACGGCGATCTTGCGGTCGGTGTCTTCGGTTTCGAACGCGATGACGTCCTCGTGGATGACCTCGACGCGCTTGGAGGAGTTCAGGTGCCGAACATAGTCGAGCAGCCCGTTTTCATAGAGGTACTCGACGTGGCGGTGCTTCGGGGTGTCGTCCTCGGGTTCCTCTCCGGGCTCGTGGTGCTCGGTGATTTCATCAGTCTCGATGTCGGCCCGCTCGTCGACGAGGCTGATCCGCAGTCCCTTGTTGAGGAACGCCATCTGCTGGAACCGCGCGCGGAGCGTCTCGTAGTCGAACTCGACGCTTTCGAAGATGGTCTCATCCGGGTAGAACGTCTGCGTGGTTCCGGTCTCGGAGGTTTCCTCGCCCCGGACCAGCTCTCCGACGGGCTTGCCACCGTCGGCGAAGGATTGGTGCCACACGTGGCCCTGGCGCCGCACTTCGGTCTCGACCCGCTTCGAGAGCGCGTTCACAACCGAGATGCCGACGCCGTGCAGGCCACCGGACACGGCGTAACCGCCGCCGCCGAACTTTCCGCCGGCGTGAAGGATGGTCATGACGACTTCGACTGTGGGACGGCCCTCGGTGGGGTGCATGTCCACGGGGATGCCTCGGCCGTTATCGATGACCCGCACGCCGCCGTCGGCGAGCAGGGTCACCTGGATGCTGTCGGCATGCCCGGCAAGCGCCTCGTCGACGGAGTTGTCGACCACTTCATAGACAAGGTGGTGAAGACCGCGGGGACCTGTGGATCCGATGTACATACCGGGGCGTTTCCGCACCGCCTCAAGGCCTTCGAGCACCGTGATGTCGCTGGCGCCGTAGCTGTGGGAGGTCGCTGCTGCGAGGGCGGGTGATTCACCGACCCCAATTTTTACATCGCTAGCGTTCAACTCGTTGTCGTTTGCCACAGGCGCAGTCGACTCCTCAATGTTTTGGAAAGGAAAAAACCTATCCTATTCTACCCTGCGGCACCGGGGATTCCGGCATCAACCGCCCTTCACTGGCCAATAATGCCGCTTTGGAGCGGACCGCAGGTGCCGGGCTAGGGACGTATACGTCTCCAAGGGCTTGAGAGCGCCACACGGCGCGAGGCGATTCCGCGGCCCTTCCCGGCGGCGGCATCTGCGGCACCCGGAGGAATCGGCCGATCCACTACCCGTAGGTGTCGCGCGGACCGCGTCCCTTCACCGATCGGCCGCCCTTCCTCCAGTTGGGAGCTGCCGGGCCAAGGACGGAGATGCGGGTCACGACGCCGGGGCCGAGTTCCGCGTCGAACCGCCGAATCAGGTCGGGGCTGATCAGGCGGAGCTGCGTGGCCCAGGCCGTTGAGTCGCAGCGCACCAGGACGGTGTTCCCATCGAAGCTCTCCGGGATGCAGTGGGCGGAAATCTCGGATCCCACAAGTTCGTTCCACCGGGCCAGCACCGATCCGACGGCCACCGGGGAGTTCCATCCGCGTTCGGAGAGCATCCGATTGAATACCCTTCCGAGTCCCTCTGGATCCCTTCCTCCGTAGACCGGGTCGGGCGAGTACCGCTTCCGGGGCGCCGAGGGTGTGCGGCGCGATGCCGAAACCCGGGGATTTCCGCGGGAGGCGGAGGCGGCCCGCAGCCGGTTCAGCAGTGCCTGCGGCGCATTCCGTTCGACCTCTTCGGGCGGTGGGGTTTCGCTGTTGGCGTCGCTTTCCGGCCCGGACAGGGTCCGGGCGTCGGGGATCTCCTGTTCCTCATCCCGCCTCGACATCGATTCCTCCAGGGAATACCTTCAGTTGCCGCCCCGACAGCTCGCCGGGGATGTCGCCCGCGACGGCGGCCGTGACAAGAACCTGCTCGGCTCCAGCCACGATGCTGGCAAGGCGGGTCCTGCGCTCAGTGTCCAGTTCCGCGAAGACGTCGTCAAGGATCAGCACCGGCGTCGCGCCGGCGGTTTGATCTTCGTCATTGAGCAGGTAGTAGGCGGCAAGCCGCAGCCCGAGGGCCACCGACCATGTCTCGCCATGGGAGGCATAGCCCTTCGCCGGTGCCGGTCCGAGCGTGAGGTCGAGTTCATCCCGGTGCGGTCCCACGAGGGAGATACCCCGGTCCAGTTCCTTTCGGCGGTGCTGGATCAATGACTCAAGGAAACGTTTAGTCAGTTCCTCCTGGCCGATCCCCTCAAGGTTTTCGGGGCCGGAGCCGGGATGGCCGGGTTCGTCGTCGTCATCGAAGACCGCCGAAATGCTCGACCGGTAGGCTGCACCGGCTTCCTTCGAGCCCTCGGTGAGCTGGGCGTAGGCACGCGCCAGGTGCGGCCGGAGCCGCGAAACGAGTTCCACCCTTGCCGCGAGCAGCTTTGAACCCGATTCGGCGAGGTGCTGATCCCACACCTCCAGGGTCGCTTCGTGGCCGGTGGAGAACCGTCCCGCTGCGCGGGCCGACTTGAGCAGCGCATTGCGCTGCTTGAGAACCCGCTCGTAGTCCGAGCGCAGGGCGGCCTGATGCGGCATCAGGGTCACCAAAAGGTCATCGAGATAACGCCGCCGGCCGGCGGGATCGCCCTTGACCAATGCCAGATCCTCGGGAGCGAACAGCACCGTGCGAAGTATTCCCGCAGCGGAACGTGCCCGAACCGGATTGGCCCGGTTGATCCGGGCCCGGTTCGGGCCTTCGGCATTGATCTCGACCTCAACGCTGGTGCGCTGGGTGGCGCGCACCAGCTGGCCCCGCACGAACGCCCGTTCGGCGTCGAAGCCGATGAGGGGTTTATCGGTCGTTACCCGGTGCGACGAAAGCGACGCCAGGTATCCGATGGCCTCGACAATGTTGGTCTTGCCAACACCGTTCGGCCCCACGAACACCGAAACTCCAGGGAGCAGCTCGGTGTCGAGGTGCTTGTAGCTGCGGAAGTCCGTGAGGGAGAGATGCTCTATGTACACCGTCCGCCGTTCACGAGGGGTCGGTGTTCGCCGGCCGCACCGCGTGGCCGCCGAACTGGTTGCGCAGTGCGGCAACCATCTTCATCGCGGGAGAATCGTCCTGCCGCGAGGCGAACCGTGCAAAGACCGATGCAGTGATCGCCGGCATGGGTACTGCGTTGGCGATGGATTCCTCGACAGTCCAGCGGCCCTCGCCGGAATCCTCGACATAACCGGCGATGCGCGCCAGCTCCGGGTCCTCGTTCAACGCATTGACCATGAGGTCGAGGAGCCAGGACCGGACGACCGTGCCCTTCTGCCAGGCGGTGAAAGTTCCCGGAACGTCCTTGATGATGTCCTTGGCTTGGAGGAGTTCATACCCTTCGGCGTATGCCTGCATCAGCCCGTACTCGATGCCGTTGTGGACCATCTTGGCGTAGTGTCCGGCACCGATGTCGCCGACGTGGACGAAGCTTTCCTTGCGTTCGCCTTCAGGACGAAGGGCATCGAACACAGGCATCGCCCGCTCCACGTCTGCGGCTGACCCGCCGACCATCAGGCCGTAACCGTTGGCCAGGCCCCACACCCCTCCGGAGACGCCGCAGTCGACGAAGGAGATTCCGCGCTCCGCGAGGAGGGCACCGTGGGCCTGGTCGTCGGTGAACCGCGAGTTGCCGCCGTCGATGACCAGGTCCCCCTCCTGGAGCGAGCCGGCAAGCTCACGGACGACGGCGTCGGTGGCGGCACCCGCCGGCACCATGACCCAGATGAGCCGCGGGGCGGGCACGGTCTGGATCAGCTCGTCGATGGAGGAAACATCTGTGATGCCGGGGTTCCGGTCGAGACCCGTCACCGTAATTCCTCCACGCCGCAAACGTTCTCTCATGTTGAAACCCATTTTGCCGAGTCCGATGAGGCCGATGTGCATTGAAAATCCTCTTTCTGGGGTGGGGCTGGAGCTCTCGGGCTCCGGGGGGTGCCCGGCTACTGGTTGGGAAGCCGGACGGGCATCAGGAGGTAGCGGTAGTCTTCCCGGTCCTCGCCTGCCTGATCTTCTTGGGCCGACATCACCGCGGGTTTCGGTGGCGCGGTGAAGGAGAAACGCACGAACTTGCTACTGAACGCCCCAAGTCCCTCGCTGAGGTACTGCGGGTTGAAAGCCACGGTGATGTCGTCGCCGTCGAGCGCGGCTTCAATGGCTTCGGAGGCCTGGGCATCCTCGCCCGTGCCGGCGTCGAGGGCAACCTGGCCCTGGGTGAAGGTGAGCCGCACTGGCGTGTTGCGTTCGGCAACGAGGGAGACACGCCGCACCGCTTCGACGAGGGACGAGGTCTCAACGACCGCATGGATCGGAGTGGTTTCGGGGAACAGTGACCGGATCTTCGGGTAGTCGCCGTCCACGAGAAGCGAGGTCGTGCGCCGGCCGCCGCTCTCGAAACCAATCAGTTCGCTGTCCTCCGAGAAGGCGATGTTCAGATCACCGGCGCTGCCGAGGGTCTTGGCGACCTCGCTGAGGGTCTTTGCCTTGACCAGGGCCGAGGTGGAGATGCCCGGAGTCGAGGGTTTCCAGGACACCTCACGGAGAGCGAGCCGGTACCTGTCGGTGGCGAGGAGGGTGATCAGGTCGTCTTCGATCTCCATCCGCACACCCGTGAGGATCGGCAGAGTGTCGTCCCTGCTCGCGGCAATGATCACCTGGGAAACGGCCTGGGCAAACGCTTCCCCGTCAACGACACCGCTGACGTTGGGCAGCTTCGGAAGCTCCGGGTACTCGGCCTCGGGCATCGTCGAGAGATTGAAGCGGCTGTTGCGGCAGGTCAATGTGACTTTCGAACCGTCAGTTGCCACCTCGACCGGGGCCGAAGGAAGACTCCGGCAGATATCGGCGAGGAGCCGCCCGGAAACCAGGATGGTTCCTTCCTCGGCGATGTCGGCCGGGATCTCCAGCCGTGCGGAAATTTCGTAGTCAAAGCTGGCAAGGCTCAGCGTTCCGCCTTCGGCACGGATCAGCAGGCCGGCCAGTACGGGGACCGGCGGCCGCGGAGAAAGCGAACGTGCCGTCCATGAGACAGCCTCCGCTAAAACGTCCCGTTCAACTCTGAATTTCACGGAAAGATGCCGCCTTTCACAACGTACTGAGTGGGTAGAACCAACACTGAGGTGCGGGAGCCTGACTCCATGTCCGCTCCGGACTCATCGCACGGGAGGGCACGGCGGAGACAACCCTGCTTGGAGACAGCTTAGCCTGCCGGCCCCTGGTGCTGCGGGCCTGTTGCGCAGACCGGCAGGGGCTGTCCCGGGCAGAGGGGGTCGGCGGTTCGGGCAGGGAACCCGGAGGGGAAATGTTATTTGAAAAGCTTTGGAGTTTAAGGTTCGTAGTGTTAATAACTGCTGTGGAAACTGTGGATAACCGTTCTGCTGCGCCGGGATGCGCGGATGTGGCCTGTGGACAACCTGTGAGGCTGAACGCCGGCCTGAATGCGGGGGCTGTGGGCAAAATCCTTGTCATTCCGCGGATCCACAGCCGGCATGCCGGTTTTCCTCAGGAAGCGGGCACTTGTTCACCGAGTTATCCACAGGTCTGTCCACACCTGTTAATTTCACGGCCGTGGTTCCGCGCAACGGCGCGGATTTTCAGACCTCACGCTGCTTGTGTTTGATCCGGTTTGTGAGTTCGGTGACCTGGTTGAAGATCGCCCGGCGTTCGGCCATGAGTTCGCGGATCTTGCGGTCGGCGTGAATCACGGTCGTATGGTCGCGCCCGCCGAGTTCCTGGCCGATCTTGGGAAGTGACATGTCCGTCAGCTCGCGGCAGAGGTACATCGCGATCTGACGCGCCGTCACCAGGGTGCGGGTGCGTGACTTGCTGCAGAGTTCTTCCATGCTGATCTGGAAGTAGTCGGCGGTCTGGGCCATGATCACCGTCGAGGTGATTTCCTGGGCGCCGTCGTCGGAGATGAGGTCCTTGAGGACAATCTCGGCAAGATTCACGTCAACGGGCTGCCGGTTGAGGCTCGCGAAGGCCGTGACCCGGATCAGCGCCCCCTCGAGCTCGCGGATGTTCGTCGCGATTTTCGAGGCGATGTACTCAAGGACGTCATCCGGGGCGCTTAGGCTGTCGCTGATCGCTTTCTTGCGCAGAATCGCGATACGGGTCTCAAGTTCCGGCGGCTGGATATCGGTGAGCAGGCCCCACTCGAACCGGGACCGCATGCGCTCCTCAAAGCCCGACAGCTGCTTGGGCGGAAGGTCGGAGGTGATCACCACCTGCTTGTTGTGGTTGTGCAGCGCGTTGAAGGTGTGGAAGAACTCCTCCTGGGTGCGGTCCTTGCCCGAAAGGAACTGGATGTCATCAATGAGCAGGATGTCCACGTTGCGGTAGGTCTGCTTGAAGCTCGTGCCTTCGTCGTCGCGGATCGAGTTGATGAAGTCGTTGGTGAACTCCTCCGAGTTCACGTACCGCACCCGGATTCCCGTGTAGAGGTGGCGGGCATAGTGTCCGATGGCGTGGAGCAGGTGGGTCTTGCCCAGCCCCGAATCGCCGTAGATGAACAGCGGGTTGTAGGCCTTGGCGGGGGCTTCGGCCACGGCCACGGCCGCTGCGTGGGCGAAACGGTTCGACGAGCCGATGACGAAGGTGTCGAAGATGTATTTGGGGTTGAGCCGGCCGAATTCGTGGGAGTTGCTCGGCGGGGTCGGCGAGGGCTTGGGTTCGCCGCGCTGCTCGGGAGAGGGATCCGGTTCCGGGGCGGGTTCCTCCTCCGCTACGGGCGTAAGTTCCGGGTCGATGACGAAGGCGCACTGGATGTCCTCGCGGAACACCGAATGCAAAGCCTCATCGAGCGCCGCCTTGAGCTGGGTCTGCAGAACTTCACGGGTGAGTTCGTTGGGGACGGCCACCAGCATCGTCGTTCCAATGAGCCCCTGGGCCTGCGCCAGGACGACGAATCCGCGCTGGCGAGGTGTGACACGGTCGTCGTGCTCAAGAGTGCGGATCACCTTCCGCCATGAGCTGCCGACGTCGTTGACCTCGTCTGTTTCCACCACTACTGCCCCTTAAGCCACGCTGTGCACTTGAATGCCCGTCATCCACAGGGTTTTACACAGATGGTGGATAAACGGGCCAGAGCCAAGACTAAGGGATGCAAAGTACAGAAGATAGCGGGCAAACACTGATCAGTAGGCGTACAAAGACCTGTGGACGGTGCGTCTCGGGGGTCGGATGTGCCCGTTCAAAGGCCCCCGTTGTCCACAGGTGGGGATAACCCGGGCCCCACAGGGCGGTTCTTTCCGGTTTGACGCTGGCAGGGCGGGTCACCTAACGTTATGTAGTCCTTTATGTCTGCATTTCGCATGCCATCACAACAGTTCCGGGTAGTAAGAGGCCTCGGGGCCGTGACGGCGTTTCGAGCGATTGCGGGTATGTACCTTAGTCGCGTCAGTCTGTTCTTCCCCCTTGTTGCAATGGGCCGGGCGCATCTCAAGATCGTCTTGGAGTAATCACAGTGAGCAAGCGGACCTTTCAGCCGAATAACCGCCGTCGTGCCAAGAAGCACGGTTTCCGCCTTCGCATGCGTACCCGCGCAGGCCGTGCCATTCTTTCGGCACGCCGCAGCAAAGGCCGCACCGAGCTTTCGGCCTAGGCGGTTCAACCAGTCCCGCGATCGAGCCCCTGGGCTGGATCCTGCGGTATCAAATACTTTTCCGGGTTGTTTGGAGAGGCGCATTAGATGCTCGCGAAGGCCAACCGGGTTCGCATCTCGACGGACTTTTCGCGGACTGTACGTTCCGGTGCCCGATCTGGGCGCCGGAACGTCGTTTTATATGCGGCAGCCACGCGGGATGTGGATCCGACCCGGGTCGGGTTCATCGTAGGGAAGAATGTAGGGAACGCGGTGACGCGGAATCTCGTTAAGAGGAGACTGCGCGAAGCAGCTGCCCACTACGTGTCCGATCACCCCAATGGGATCGATCTGGTGGTCCGGGCACTGCCGGCTTCTGCGGCCGCCGGCTGGAACGACATCAGCATGGACTTTGAGAAGGCGGTGGCCGCCGCAACGCGGCGGCTGACCACTTCACCTAATGGCAAAGACGGAGGCAGGGCATCGTGAGAACCACCGGTTCCCGGCATGCTCCGACTCTTGCCCGCTTCATCGACCTCCCCCGGTTAGTGCTGATCCTCCTGTTGACGGCATATCGGAAGGTTGTCTCCCCCCTCTATGGGCAGGTATGCAGGTTTTATCCGAGCTGCTCGGCTTACGCCCTTGAAGCAGTTACGGTTCACGGCGCCATCCGTGGCAGTTCCCTCGCCGCGCGCCGGCTACTGCGGTGCCATCCTTGGAACGACGGCGGAGTCGACCACGTCCCGGAGAGCCCGCGCGTCTTTCCCGATGGGAAAGTCCCCAAAATTGTTGTGTTGAACCACCCGGTGATTCCGGACGATGACGAAAGCCGCCCCGCGGTCCGAGGAGCTAACTGACATGGATTTCTTCGAGACGATACTCTTCCCCTTCCGGTGGCTGGTGTCCTGGATCATGGTGATGTTCCACGAAGGCTTCACCTTCCTGGGACTCGATGCGGCGTCGGGCTGGACCTGGACGCTTTCCATCATCGGCCTGGTGGTGGTCATCCGGGCAGCCCTGATCCCGGTCTTCGTCAAGCAGATCAAGGCACAGCGCGGCATGCAGGCCCTGCAGCCGGACCTGCGCAAGCTCCAGCAAAAGTACAAGGGCAAGACCGACCAGCTTTCGCGCCAGGCAATGACGCAGGAGCAGATGGCGCTGTACAAGAAGCACGGGACAAACCCGTTTGCGGCCTGCCTGCCGATCCTGATCCAGATGCCGTTCTTCTTCGCCCTCTTCACCGTCCTGAACGGGATCTCGAAGGCGAGCGATGAGAACGCCGGGATCGGGGCGCTCTCGCCGGAGGCAGTTCACGAGTTCGACGACGCCACCATCTTCGGGGCGCCGCTGTCCTCGACCTTCCTCGGAAGCTTCGGCGGCAACATCAATCTGAGCGTGATCATCCTCTCGGTCCTCATGATCATCGCAATGACCGCTTCGCAGTTCATTACGCAGAAGCAGATCATGGCGAAGAACATGTCCGAGGAGGCGATGCAGAGCCCCTTCATGCGTCAGCAGAAGATCATGCTCTACATCCTTCCCCTGGTCTTCGGCATCGGCGGCATCAACTTCCCCATCGGCGTCTTGATCTACTGGACCACCACGAACGTCTGGACCATGGCCCAGCAGTTCTACGTGATCCGCCGCATGCCCACCCCGGGTTCGCCCGCCGCCAAGGCGCTGGCCGAACGGCGCGCCAAGAAGGGGCTGCCCATGGTGCCCCTCCTGGGTGAGCGCAAGTCCGAGCCGATCGTTGAGACAGTGCCGCAGCCGCGGGTTCAGCGTGTACAGCCACAGCGGAAGAAGAGGAAGAAAAAATGAGCATCGAGAACGATGAAATCGGCCCCCCTGAGGAACTTGAGGCAGAGACCAGCGCCGCATCCAAAGCCTCCCAGCTCGAGGATGAGGGCGACGTCGCAGCCGACTACCTCGAGGAGCTCCTCGACATTGCCGATATCGACGGGGATATCGACATCGAAGTACGCAGCGGCCGGACGTACATCTCGATTGTTTCCGACGACAGCGCCAACAGCGGGCTGAAGTCCCTTGTGGGCAAGGACGGCGAAGTCCTTGAAGCCCTCCAGGAACTGACCCGGCTCTCCGTGCTCACGGCGACATCGGCGCGATCGCGGCTGGTGCTCGACGTCGACGGATACCGGGGCGTCCGCGGCCAGGAACTGAGGCAAATCGCCGAGGATGCCGTGGCCGAGGTTAAGGAAACCGGTGGCGAAGTGGTGCTTTCGCCAATGTCGGCCTATGAGCGCAAGATCGTCCACGACGTCGTCGCCGAGCTTGGATTCGTCAGCGAATCGGAGGGTGAAGGTGCCGGACGGCACATCGTCGTTTCCGCTGCCAATGACTGATCCTGATCTCGGGGCGTCCGATGGAGCCCGCACCGTAGACATCAGCGGCGAAGAGCGTCGTGCCGCTGAAGCCGTTTTCGGTGAACGCTTCGGCCTTGCCGAGCGGTTCGTCCGCCACCTCGCAACGTCGGGGATTGAACGCGGCCTCCTGGGCCCGCGGGAGGTTCCCCGGCTGTGGGGAAGGCACGTGCTCAACTGTGCCGTGATCGCTGAACTGATCGAACCAAATGCCACGGTCGCCGACGTCGGAAGCGGCGCCGGGCTCCCCGGACTCGCACTGGCGATAGCGCGGCCGGATCTCTCCCTCGTGCTGATCGAACCGCTTGAGCGCAGGGTGGCCTGGCTCAACGAAGTAGTTGACGACCTTTCCCTGCAGAACGTGAGGGTCCTCCGGGCGAGAGCGGAACAAGCCGTTGAAACCGTGGAAGTCGACTTCGTGACTGCCCGTGCGGTTTCCGCCCTGACGAACCTCGCCGGCCTGACCATGCCCCTGCTGCGCGGCCACGGGCAGGTGCTTGCCATTAAGGGCCAGAGCGCGGCGGAGGAAGTTGCCAAGGCCGGCAAGACGATCCGGCGCCTTGGTGGATCCAATGTTGAGATCCTGACCGCTGGAGCTGACGTGCTGCAGGAACCGACCACGGTGGTTCGAATCACTGTGGGTTAACCGGCACCCGGATAGGTGCCAGGGCGGCGAGCAGCCCCCTTACTTGCCCTCCGCCCGGCGGCGCTGGGCGGGAAACCCGCCCCAAGCCGCTAGTCTTAGAAGTAACACTGCCTGGCATGTTGAGAGTGAGCTATCGAGTGAGCACAAAAGACAGCGCAACGAAGAAGAACCCGACGTTGCTGGTTGCTGGCGCTCCTTTGGCGGTAGGTCTCGGACAAATTCAACCGGAAGTGTTTGCAGACCCGGCGAACACCGGCATTGTTTCACGTGAAACAACGTTCTCCCTCACGGACGGCACACCCCCGGACAGCGGAGCTGCAAAGGTAACCAAGGGCAAGAATGTGATTGAAGCGATAGACGACTCCTCGCCTCTAGGCCGGGAACTGGCGAGTGAAACGCGGCGGCGCGAGAAGCTCCTGGGCCGTAAACTTCCCCGGCCGGAACAGACCCGCGTTGTCACCATCAGCAACCAGAAGGGCGGCGTGGGGAAAACCACCACGACCGTGAATATTGCTGCCGCCCTCGCTTCGGCAGGGCTCAACGTACTTGTCATCGATATCGACCCGCAGGGAAATGCCTCGACCGCTCTGGGCATCGAGCACCACGCCGAGGTGGACAGCATCTATGACGTCCTCATTGACGACATGCCGCTTGGCCAGGTGGTGGCGCAGTGCCCGGACATCGACAACCTCATCTGCGCACCGGCCACAATCCATCTCGCCGGCGCAGAGATTGAACTTGTTTCCCTCGTGGCCCGCGAACAGCGGCTGCGGCGGGCGATAGACGTGTATGCGAAGGACCGTGCCGAGAACGGCGAGGAGCGGCTGGACTACGTGTTCATTGACTGCCCGCCCAGCCTAGGGCTCCTCACGGTCAATGCTTTCGTCGCTGCGCGCGAGGTGCTGATTCCGATCCAGTGCGAGTACTACGCGCTCGAGGGGCTCAGCCAGCTGCTGAAGAACATCGAGATGATTCAAAAGCACCTGAACGCAGACCTCGTCGTTTCAACGATCCTGCTGACCATGTACGACGGCAGGACCAACCTTGCCGCCCAGGTAGCGGCGGAGGTGCGGGAGCACTTCCCCAAGCAGGTCCTCAAGGCGGTGGTTCCGCGTTCGGTGCGAATCTCCGAGGCCCCCAGCTACCAGCAGACCGTCATGACCTACGACCCTTCCTCAAGCGGCGCTCTCTCCTACCTCGAGGCTGCGGCGGAGATTGCGGAACGCGGCTAGCCCTTTACTCGAGGGCGGAACCTACACCGTAGACTGGCGTAATTGATTGTTGTCGCGGGCAGTTCCTGTGTGCGGACCCTGAAAGGATCACCAATGGCTGAAAAACGCCGCGGCCTCGGCCGGGGGCTTGGCGCCCTCATTCCAAGTGCACCTGTAGAGGAAGTGACGCCGGAGGTTGCGACCAGGAGGTCGACGGGACGTCCCGCCGACCTCTTCTTTGAGTCGGGCACAGGAGCGGCCAACTCGGCGGAGGAGGCGCGCAGCGCCAGCCGCGGTGGCATCAACAAGGATGCCCTGGTAGCACCCGCCCGCCGCAAGGCCAGCAAGCCTCCAAGCTCCCGCACCGCGCCGAGCTCCAGGGCTGCAGAGGCCGCTGGGGATCAGGATGGCGCCACCCCCGCCCCCAAGGGGAAAAGGAATACATCCGAGGCCGCAGCGAAGCCGAAAACCGTTTCACGTGAAACCGCTCAGGCAACGGAACTCGAGCCTGTCGCGCCCGAAGCGCCGGAGGGCCGAGTGGAGGTCGCCGACGATGTACGGCCCGCGTTGGCGCGCGACGTCGAGGGTCAATTGGATTCGGTTGGAGAGCGCGGAAATGATCGCGAGACGGCTCCGCCTGCCGCCGCTCCGGTGTCTCCTGCCCTAGGAGCCCACAAGCTGAGCGGACAGGCGCCGACTAAGGAAGCCCGGCCGGGTGACACCATGGGCGCGCGCAAGTCCGGTGTCGTCGCCGCCGTCGAAGCTTCCGAACAGGAGGTGAATCCGTCGAACGCAGGTATCCCGTCGGATGGCCAGCGGTCGACCGTCGATAAAGCCGGAGCCGGTCCCGCCGTCCCAGCGGAACCAGCCGTGCCCGCACCAGACAAGGCCGCCGTTTCACGTGAAACGGGTCAGGCGCCACCCGCTTCGAACGGGTCCGGAGGCGCGGAACTGGTCGAGGTCCCCGGGGCTCGGTTCGCCGAGCTGCCCATCGACGCTATCCACGCCAACCGGAAACAGCCACGATCCGTATTCGACGCGGACGAAATGGCCGAACTCGTGCACTCGATCCGCGAAATTGGGGTTCTCCAGCCTATTGTCGTCCGCCCCTCCCCTGAAGAAGGGGGTGCGCCTTACGAGCTCGTCATGGGCGAACGGCGTTGGCGCGCAACCCGTGAAGCCGGATTGGCTGCCGTCCCCGCGATAATTCGTTCAACCGCCGACGATGATCTCCTCCGTGACGCGCTTCTCGAGAACCTTCACCGCAGCTCCCTGAATCCACTTGAAGAGGCAGCTGCGTACCAGCAGCTCCTCGAGGACTTCGGCTGCTCGCACGAGGAGCTTGCGGAGCGCATCGGCCGGTCCAGGCCCCAGATCTCCAACACACTGAGGCTGATGAAGCTCCCACCCCTCGTGCAGCGCCGCGTCGCTGCCGGTGTGCTCTCCGCCGGACACGCGCGGGCGCTGTTGGCGCTATCCGACCCAGCCGAGATGGAGAAGCTGGCGCAGCGCATCGTCGCTGAAGGTCTCTCCGTGCGCTCGACCGAAGAGATCGTCTCGATGAGCGATGGGCTGCGCCGGGCCGCAAAGCCGGCCTCCCCTCGTAATCCGGCGCGGCACGAGCGCCTTGATTACTTGGCGACTTCCCTGTCTGACCGGTTGGATACCAATGTAAAGATCACCTTGGGTGCGCGAAAGGGCAAGGTCAGCATCGAGTTCGCTAGTGTCGACGACCTGAACCGCATCATGTCAGTTCTCTCGCCGGGACAGTCCTAAATACCTCTGGGTTTCACGTGAAACGCGGAGCATTCTCGCTCGGTCCACTCGAGTGCGGGCAAGCGCACCTTTCACGTGAAACCGTGGGTGCTCGAGGTCCGTATGCTTGGAGGGCAGGACCTGCCGGGGTTTCACGTGAAACGGACCGGGCGGCCTGTCTGCCCTCTATAGCTAAGTGCCCAGCGGTGGGTCGTAACTGAACGTTGGAGGACGTGAGGCGGAAAGCCGAGTCGCCTGCGGGTGTCTATTTCCGAACTGCCTACGCGCTGTGGCAGTGACTATCAGATCCCTGGTGCACCTCGATTGGCTGTCATTCTAGGGAGACGGTGCCCGCCGCTCCCTATGTGCGCCACCGCCTGCAGTTGACGGTCTTTTCACCGCCTCTCCCAAAGGCCCGAAGCTGCCATGGCGGTACCGGTCACCGACTTGTCGGAGCGCGTGCTGACGTCCGTTTCACGTGAAACACTGCCGGGCGGATTGAACCGCGATGAGCGGTGATGGAGACCTTGAGGATTGCCCCTGCCCCAACACCGCCGTGCCCTTTCGCTTCCGTGGCTCGGATGGCGGGCATCCGAGCTGGTGCTCCCAGGAGGTACCAACTCCAGGGGACGCAGCCCGCTTCTCTGGATGGCCCGCTGATCGCTGCATCCCGTGGGCGGATTCGCGCGTGCGTCACTGGCGGGGTGGGGGGTACTCCCGAAGAAGACCTGCGGGGAGCTGCGAGAACGGTATGCTTGCCGCGCATACCGGGAAGTTGGAAGTGGCCCGCGCCTTCTCTTGGTCCATTCCTTGCCTCAGCAGGGGTCGTTCTCTCTGGGGGACAACCGCTGCCACGGCCGTCCGCCGAGGGTTCTCACTGCTAATGCACCGCTTCTTCCCACCTCGGGTGAGCGTTTCCCGGCCGTTTCACGTGAAACATGGTCCGGCGTACGGTTCCAGCATTCACCGACAGCGCGCTCCCTCGAGCGTCGAGCCAGGCGTAGGTTTCACGTGGAACGTCCGGCCGTGCCGCGAGCTGCCCCGTCCGGACCGCAATTCAACGGATGCTGTCGTCCAATGGAGCCGGGCGCTTCCGTGAGTCGGCATGTGCGAGTGGCGTCGGGGAGGCGGCGTCCAAGAGCGATGGGAGACCGCGGGGCGTTGGACGTTCGAGGCAGCGGCTTTGGGTCTCTAGCAAGGCATGGTGAGGGCCGGGAGGGTGTGGCAGCTCCGGTACGGGTCTGGGCGCAAGTCGGAGTTGGAAAGCCAGGCGGCGTCTGCCGTCCACGTCAGTTCGAATAGGCGCGCGTCGCCACATTCCGAAGATGGACCGGCGTTGAGAGTACGTAGTGCACCATTCTCGGGCCCTCCGGGGAGATGTGTTCACGAGGCAGTACGGGAATCACCTCCAATAACGCGGGCACACAACACGGTTGGCTACCAAATTTTGTTGCGAGGTTTGCATTCGGTGGCTTGGTCCGGCACGCTCGCCACTTTCGCGTTGTATGGTGGAGCACGACATCTTAGAGGTGACAATGGCGACCCGAACAGGCCTGCTGTTTCACGTGAAACGACATGAAGCCGGTTCTCCGTCGATCAGTTGTCCGAACAGCATGACTGCAATCGGCAAACTCTGGCTGTCCGCAGAATGGCTTGAGCGCCTGGCGGCAAGAAGGAGGCATGCGCTGCAGGGCGGGGTATTTGAACCATGCTTGACACTTCGAGGTGCGGTCCGGTGCGGTGCGGTGCGGGATCCGGAACCGGAAGCATCAGGCTCCGGCGTCGCTGCAAGGGGTGTCGAGCGGAACCCGCGGCGGGCACGCCGCGCCCCGTTATTGGTCGGGGTGGCACCCCTGCCGCTTTCATTTCGAGACGGTCACCGATCGTAGGGGACACACTAGTGTTCGACGAAGAAGGTTGATGTTGGCTCCAGCCTGGCGGAGCGCTTCCTGCCTAGTCGTCCGGCGGTGCCGTGCCCTGCCGTCAGGCCGCGATCACCCCGGCGTCAAGGGTTCCAGCAGGCATATGGCGGTCGTTCGCGTTCCCAGGAGGCCGAACCCGGCGCCCTCCTTACTGCGGGCAAGGTGGCCGTTCAGTGACTTCTGAGGAAACGGTGGCAGCGCACCGGTTGTTGCGACCTAGGCACGGGTAGTCCTTTCACCTGCTCATCTGCGGCACGCTTCTGCCGTCAGGGCAGACGTGATTGTTTCAACCGGCGGGTCGGCACGTCCCGAGACTGCCTATAATCGGAGCGCTTCGCAGTGTTTCACGTGGAACCGGTCCACCTTGTGCGGGCCGCCGGCCCGACCCGAACAAGGAAGCCGTGACATGCCGGCCCTTCTCAATGGAAAG
The DNA here is from genome assembly GCF_058269175.1 of Arthrobacter sp. TJ-254. NCBI lineage: Bacteria > Bacillati > Actinomycetota > Actinomycetes > Micrococcales > Micrococcaceae > Arthrobacter > Arthrobacter sp. TJ-254. The sequence goes on from NZ_JBZCNF010000004.1 coordinate 419,626, forward strand.
GCCGGCCCTCCAGAGGAGAACCGGCCTTTACTACCTGGGAACGAGTCCCGCGGTGGGTGCTACTTAATGAACTCGGCGAACTCCTGCTCCAGGACGTGCTTCGGCTTGGCTCCGATTGAGGTAGCAGCGACCTCTCCGCCCTTGAAGACGTATACGGCAGGAATCGAGGTGATTCCGTACTTGGCGGCAATTGCCGGGTTGTCGTCGACGTTCAGCTTTACGACGTCGATCTTCTCGGCGTGCTCGCTGGCGATCGAGTCGAGGATGGGTGAAAGCATCCGACACGGGCCACACCACTCAGCCCAGAAATCAACCATAACCGGTTTGGTTGCCTGAAGGACATCGGCTTCGAAGGAAGCATCGCTTACGTTTTTCGCACTCATGGGTTCTCCTCTATTGGAATTAGACTGAAGCTTTTTCGGAAACGGCTTCCGCCGGAGGCGTGGGCACTGTTGCGGCAGTTGAGGGGACCCCAAGGTCTGCGAGGTAGTGCTCAACATCCATGGCGGCCACCGTGCCCGAGCCGGCGGCGGTGATTGCCTGACGGTAAGTAGGATCGATGACGTCGCCTGCCGCAAAGACGCCCGGCAGCGAGGTCTTGGAGGTGCGCCCGGCGACGGCGATCGTGCCCTCGGGGGTCAGCGTGAGCTGATCCTTGACCAGCTCGATCCTGGGGTCGTTACCAATCGCGACGAACAGGCCGGTGATGTCGAGGTCCTGGGTGGACCCATCGACGGTGCTCTTCAGCTGGAGCCCGGAAACCTTGTCCTGGCCGTGGATTCCCGTGACTTCGAAGTTCCACATGAAGCGGATCTTCTCGTGTGCCAGGGCACGGTCCTGCATGATCTTGGAGGCACGCAGGGTATCGCGGCGGTGGACCACCGTGACGCTGCGGGCAAACTTGGTCAGGAACAGGGCCTCTTCAAGGGCGGAGTCGCCGCCTCCGACGACGGCGATGTCCTGGTTCCCGAAGAAGAATCCGTCACAGGTGGCACACCAGCTGACCCCGCGGCCCGAGAGCCGCTCCTCATCCGCGATCCCCAGCTTGCGGTAGGCGGAGCCCGTGGAAATGATCACCGAGCGTGCGAGGAAGGTTTCCCCGGTCGCGATGACCACTTTCTTAATGTCGCCGGTCAGTTCAACAGACACCACATCTTCGAACAGGATCTCCGTGCCGAAGCGGGCTGCCTGCTTCTCGAAGTTCTCCATCAGTTCGGGGCCCATGATTCCCTCGGGGAATCCCGGATAGTTCTCGACCTCGGTCGTATTCATCAGCTCCCCGCCTGCGGTAACAGAGCTGGCGATGAGCAGGGGCTTCAGGTTGGCCCGTGCAGTGTAGATCGCCGCTGTGTAACCGGACGGACCAGACCCGACGATAATGACATCGTGGACCTTCTCTCCGGCCACGTTTCCGTCTACCGATGCGGTTTGCGTTTGAGTTGTCACGTTTTCAGTGAACCTTCCTGTCTGGGTGCGCACGGGCTGCCGGTAGGCATGGGGCACCGCGGGCTTCTATTCCAACCGAACATGGGCACAGCTTATTCCGCGAACCTCCCCCGGGAGGAGTCCGCGACGCACAACAGGGTGATTTCCGGCAGCGGCAGGGCGGGTTTGACCGTTCGGTCGAGCGTTATTCCCCGCTAGGAGACCGCGATCTCGGCGATCCGCAGGCCCCAAGGGAACTGAGCTTGAATGTTCGAGAGGCGCGGTAGCTGGGTGAAGTTGACAATCACGTACCGTGCGGTGGCCGGCCCCTCGGCGCCATCGGGGACGGGGATGGTGACCGATGGTGCTGTGAACCCGCTCTGGGCGATCTGTTCGGCGCCCTCGAGCGTGGGTTCATCGTTGAGCAGCAGGGCGAAGTTTCCCCCGGTTCCGTTCAACTGGTCGATCTTCACCTCGGAGATCGTCGACTCTTCCTCAAGCTCCACCACAAGTGCCAGGTTCGGGGCGAGGCCACCGAAAGCGTCGTTTGCGTAAACGTAGCTTCCCCAGAATGTCGCGGGGTTTCCATCGATGATCAATGGGAGGCTTGGATCATTCGGAGCATCCAGTTCCTGGTTTCCGGGTACAAGGCGCGTGACTCCGGTGGCGACCGGGGGAACCTTTGTGGGCTCCGGTGCCTCGGTCGCGCTTGGCGCCTCCGTTGGCGCCGCGGGGCCGGCGTCCTGGGTTGCTTCTGCGGAGGGTGAATCAGCGGCAACCGGGTTGCGGAGGCTGCCGAGCTGTGTCGCGGCGAGGACGACGGCGGTAATCAGGAGGACGCCGAGTACCAGACCGACCAGCACCCGGGTGTACTTCCGGTGGCCTTCCCGTGGCTCGTCGTAATCTTCGTTCCCGTAGTCGACGTCGTCGCCACCCTGCGCGGCTTCATAGTCCACCGTGTCGCCGTTGGTGCGTGCTGCAGCAGGGAAGCGGGTGGCAGTGCGGGCCGAGGACGCCGACGCGGCGGAGGCTCCTGCACCTGCAGCTACTGCACCTGCCGCCAGCCCGACGGCTGCCCCGCCTCGCTGACCGGAGGGTGAGGTGCTCGATTCCTCGTCGAGGCGGGTCACCTTGGCATTTCCGGGCCAGCTGCCCTTTTCAGGAGCTGCGGAGGCAGGCGGCGTGCGGGGAGGGGGCGGGACGCTCCGCGACGGCTGAGAGACCTGCTGGACGCCGGTGATCTGCTGACCGGCAGTGTCGGGGACAACGGCCCCTGCGGTGGCTGCGCCGGAACGGCCGAACTTCCGCGACATGTTAGAGAACCGGGAACGGCGCTCGGGGCGGTGCTCCTCGTCGAAGTGATCGTCATTGTCGAAGCTCTCCGGCTCCGTGGAGCGGGCAACACCAAAAATTTCCGACCCAAGCGTATCGGTGAAGAAAGGCTCAATGTACGGAGCGTCCTGCTGGACGATGAGGTCCAGCAGATCGGGGGCCGAGGCGCGGTTCGTCACCAGGTACGTCCCGCCGTCGGTGATCCCCAGATCGAGCACCTGGATGTTTCCCGGGCGCTCACCCGTTGCCACCTCGCGGGCGCTAGCGGCCACCTGGCCGGCGTTCGCTGGGGATGCCACAAGGATACTGACCGGACGGTTGAGTACCTGATCAATACCGTCAAGCACAAGGTCCTTGTCAGCAGATGCCAGCACATAGCCGGTGACCTTGTATCGGCCTCCTAGTACTGAACCGACGTCTACTGCTTCTGGCACGTGTTCCTCCCGCGGAATGCTGGCTGATTTTTACCCATGCTACCGGTCGGCCCGTGGAACCCCGGGTTTTACGTTGACTTCTCTGGATTACTACCCGGAGCGGCGAAACCGCCCGAGCAGCGGGGCAAGGAAGTCGCTGAGCTCCGTCACCTTCAGCACCTTCAGCGCGCCCAGGTAGAGGGGGAGCATCACTGCACCCCCAATCACAAGGACCAGCGCGGCGTGGCCGACGGACTGCCAGACGAAACCATCAGGATCGTAGCCGCCGAAAAGCCAGAGCACCACGGACCCCCCAACGGCGGAGGCGATGCCGGCCAGCGTCAGGCGCACATGCACATCGAAGATATGCCCTGCACCGTATGGACCGAACTTCCGGACGAGGAACCAGTGGCTGACCGCCACGGCGACGGCGTTGCCGACCGAGTAGGCGACCGCCAGCATCGGGACGATGAGCTCCGGCATGAAGGTGCCCGCAGCAAGCGCGAGGCCGACCCCGAGGACTGAAAGCACCAGCTGGATCTTGAGCGGGCTGACGACGTCCTCACTCGCGTAAAAGACCCTGTTGAGGAAGAAGTTGGCGCTCAGGAATGGTGCGCCAAGCGCCAGGATCGAGATGATGACGGCGTTGATGGCCCCGCTTTGGGCGGACCCGCCACTGAAAAGCATGCCCAGCGGGCCGGCCAGGGTGAGCAGGGCGGCGGCCCCGAAGACTGTTGCAACGCCGATGGTCCTCAGCCCGCGGGAGAGGGTTTCCTTCAGTGCTGCGAAATCGTTGTCGGCGTGGGCGGCGGCGAGCTGGTTGAACATCACCGTGGCCAGGGAGACGGCGATCACCGAGTGGGGCAGGACGTACACCAGCGACCCGACCTCAAGGTTCGCCAGACCGGCAATGGGCTGCGGCGGGGTGCGTTGGAGGTATGCCTCCCGCGCCTCGGTGGCGATCGTCGCAACCCACTGGTTGACCAGGTAGAGGCCGTTGCCGATCAGCATCGTGATGATGGTGATCGAGGCCAGTTTGCCTGTCTGTGCGAAGCCCACGCCGCGCCACCCGAAGCGGGGCGTCAGCCCGAGGCCGAGCCTCCGGAGGGGAATGATCAGCACGAGCGCCTGGGCGACGATGCCGAGGGTCGTCCCCCCTGCCAGGAGGAGGGTGTGGGACAACGTCCAGGACTCCGGGGTGTGGCTGACCGCGTGCTCGGTGCCCATGAGCACGATAAAGGCAATGAGGAACCCGATGGAGATGATGTTGTTCACCACGGGCGCCCACATATAGGGCCCGAACGACCCGTTCGCGTTAAGGACCTGGCCGATGATGGCGTAGAGCCCGTAGAAGAAGATCTGGGGCAGGCACCAGTAGGCGAAAGTCGTTACAAGGGCGAGGCGGTCCCCGGACACATTGCTGACCAGATCCGCGATGAAGGGCGCGCCCAGCGTGGCGAGCGCGGTGAGAACGGCGAGGGCACAGACCGCCAGCGTCAGCAGCCTGCTGATGTAGTCGGCGCCGCGGTCCTCATTGCGGCTTGCCCGGATGATCTGTGGAACGAGCACTGCGTTGAAGACCCCGCCGGCAATCATCAGGTAGATGAAGTTCGGAAGGTTGTTCGCAGCAGGAAAGAGGTCCGAAACCTGCCCGAGGGTGCCGATTGCCGTAGCAAGCAGCGCCACCCGGATCAGGCCGAGCAGCCGCGAGACAAGGGTGCCGGCTGCCATGATCGCGCTTGAGCGGGCGGTAGTGTCCGCCGCGGGTCCGGAACGCTCGGTGTCCGGGTCCGCCGGTCCTGACGCCCCGGGTGCCGCGGCAGCGCCGGGCCGGGATCTGGCTGGTGTCACACCGGTGTCCTGGAGGGGAATTGAAGCTGTGTTTGTTTCCGACATCGAGAACTATCGTCTCACTTCAGAGAGTTAGGGGCGTTCCAGGTAGTCGGGAAGGACCTCGCGGGCGAGGTCCGCGATGCGGCGCTCGTTGGGGAAGGAAAGGCGCCGGCCCAGCTCGCTAAGCGGCACCCACGCCACGTCAACGGCCTCATGGTCCGGGTCGTTCTCAATCGTCAGGTTGCCGCCGGTGGCAAGCAGCAGGAAGTGGTGGACGGTCTTATGTACCCGGTGTCCGCTGACAGTGAACCAGTAGTCGATGCTGCCAAGGGCCGTGACGACGTTGCCCTTGATTCCCGTTTCCTCTTCGATTTCCCGGACCGCGGCCTGCTCGCTGTCTTCCTCATTCTCGGGGTGCCCCTTTGGAAGACACCACTCGAGGCGTCCGCCACGGTTCAGGCGGGCGATGATCGCCACGTTCAGCGACCCGGAAGAGGCGTCGACCACGATTCCACCCGCCGAGACTTCCTCCACCGTGGGCAGCTGATGGTGCGGCGCAGGCGTGCCCGCACTACCCATTGACACAGTCAACGGGGTGCGTTTGGGTGCACTTGGAACGGGTCGGTCCATGCAGTCCACTCTAACGATCTTTCAGCACCCACAATGACGGCGCCGGTCGCGCCCGCGCGCGTCGCGACGCCGCCGCCGCCGCCCACAAGACAGATTCGGGCTGGCCGGAAGTGGAGTTTGGGCCTGCGTCTGGCACCCTTAAAGAACTATGGTGCACCCGTTGGAGAATTCGACCCTGACCGCCCCCCTGCCCGCGGTGGTAACCGACCTGGGGGAGCTTTTCAGCGGAGCCGGCTATGAACTGTCCCTCGTTGGAGGTCCGGTCCGCGACCTGTTCCTCGGCAGGATCTCGCCCGACCTCGACTTCACCACCAACGCCGACCCCGACCAGACCCTCGCCGTCGTGCGTCGGTGGGCGGACGCCTACTGGGAGATCGGACGCGCCTTCGGAACGATCGGCCTGCGCAAGGGTGAGCACCAGATTGAAATCACGACCTACCGCGCCGAGGCCTACGACCCTGACTCCCGCAAGCCCACGGTGGCGTTCGGCACAAGCCTTGAAGAAGATCTGTTCCGCCGTGACTTCTCGATCAATGCGATGGCCCTGCGGCTTCCCTCACTGGAGCTTGTGGACCCCTCCGGGGGCGTGAAAGACCTCCACGCTGGGCTGCTGCGCACCCCCGGCGCCCCGTCGTCGTCATTCTCCGATGACCCGCTGCGCATGATGCGCGCCGCACGGTTCGCTTCCCAGCTCGGCGTGAGGGTGGACCCCAAAGTGGCGGCGGCGATGTCGAACATGGCCGAGCGGATCAGCATCATTTCCGCCGAGCGGGTGCGCGATGAACTGGTGAAGCTCATCAACGGCGCCGAGCCTGCCCGTGGAATCGACCTGCTTGTCGAAACCGGCCTCGCCGACCATGTCCTGCCCGAGGTTGCCGCACTGCGCCTTGAAGTCGACGAGCACCACCGCCACAAGGACGTCTACCAGCATTCGCTCAAGGTCCTTGAACAGGCCTGCAGCCTCGAGACCGGTGCTGAGGGTCCCGTTCCCAGCCCAGACTTCGTGCTGCGGTTCGCGGCGCTGATGCACGACGTCGGGAAGCCCGCCACCCGCCGGTTCGAGACTAACGGCGTGGTGAGCTTCCGCCACCACGACGCCGTCGGGGCGAAACTGACGGCCAAGCGCATGCGCACCCTGCGCTTCGACAACGACACGGTCAAGGCCGTGTCACGGCTGGTCGAGCTCCACATGCGCTTCTACGGCTACGGGGAGGCCGGCTGGACGGATTCCGCGGTACGCCGCTATGTCAACGACGCCGGTCCGCTGCTCGAGCGCCTCCACCGGCTGACGCGCTCGGACGTCACGACGAGGAATCGGCGCAAGGCCGAGAGGCTTGCCTTTGCCTACGACGACCTCGAGGACCGGATCGCAGTCCTCGCGGAGCAGGAGGAACTGGCTGCCATCCGACCGGACCTCGACGGGCAGCAGATCATGGACCTGCTTGGCATCCGTCCCGGACCGGTAGTTGGACGTGCTTACCGGTATCTTTTGGAGGAACGCATGGAAAACGGCCCTCTTGGCGCCGGGGCCGCCGAAGCAAGGCTGCGGCTGTGGTGGTCGGAGCAGCCCGAATCCCAGGAGGACCCAGCATGAGCCCGCTCACAGGTGCAGCAAGCCCGGATCTTACCGCCGCCGGAACGCCGCTGCCGCGGCTGTGGCTCCTCCGGCATGGGGAGACGGAATGGTCGAGGGACGGCAACTACACCGGACTGACCGACATTCCGCTGACCCCCGGCGGCGAGGACCAGGCCAGGGAGGCAAGCCGCCACCTGAAGGGGATCGATTTCGACCTGGTGATGACTTCGCCCCTCCAGCGGGCCCGGCGGACAGCTGAACTTGCCGGATTCCCCGAGGCCGAGGTGGTGCCTCATGCCCACGAGTGGGACTACGGAGACAACGAGGGCAGGAACAGCGCCCAGGTGCGCCGGGAAAATCCCGATTACCTGATCTGGAAGGACGGGGCGCCCAACGGGGAATCGCTGGCACAGGTCGCAGAGCGGGCGGACCGCATCATTGCCCGCGTCCAGGCAGGCTGCGGGACACCGGCGGACCCGGACCCCACGGCGCGGCCGGTCCAGAACGCGCTGCTCGTGGCTCACGGGCATTTCCTTCGGGTCGTCGCAGCACGCTGGCTGGAATTCCAGGCCCTTGAGGGGCGGCGCTTCGTGCTCGGCACGGCGGCCGTGTGCGCGCTCGGCTGGGACAAACGCACCCCAGCGATTGTGTACTGGAACCTGTAAACCTGATTCCCCGATTTTTTTCCGACTAATTTCGTTAAAGCACTATGCGGGCAGCACCGTGGTGCTGTAGTTTTTATTCCGTAGTTCTTGAACGTTCCGAATGGGCAACGGCCCGGGGATGCAGACTGCCGTATCTATTGTTGTACGACCGGACAGGAGGTGGGATTGTGTATATCACTCTAAGCGGCATCATGGCCGGAGGCGTCCTTCCCGCCGTCGCCGTCCGCCCGCGCCTCAGCGCTTAGCCGACGGCCCCGGGGCGATACCCCGCCGCTGAACCCTCCCGCCGCGCTTTCGGATGAGCCGGCCTCCGGTTGACCCGGCTTATTCCTTTTATGGCATTCGTCGCATCTCGACGAAATAGCTCCCATTCTGCGTTCCGAAAGATAGTCATGCCCAATTCCCAGCCCCTTGCTGATTCTTTGCCGGTGAAATCACCGGATCCTTTTGATAAATCACCTCAAAGCCCCCGCGGGGAATTCCTTATGGCGGGGTCACTAAGCCGTCCGGCGCCATCGGCGGATGCTCCGCCCATCGGGGAGGACAACCGGCCCCCGGATCCCGAGGACCGCCCCGGGGCGGTGCCGGGGTTCCACCGGCGGAAGGAGATCCGGTCGCTGCTTTTCCGGATGCGGACCGGCATCTTTGTCTGGCACCGGGTCCGGACCCAGCGCGTCGACGAGGCATGGGATGGAGCGCAACGCTTCGTCCTCCCGCAGCACACCATGTACATCAAGTGACTGGTTCATCCACGTTGCCTCCGCCTCGCCGACCGCTGACCCGGGCCGGTTCAGGTCCGGCCCAGGGAGCCCGCGCCGCCGCACGGTGCGGGCTCCCTGCATAAGCGGCATCGGGCACTCGCCGCGTCCCGCGCTGTGCTCCTGGCGCCCACGCGGAATGGGACACCGCCTCCCGGCGTTATATGGTTTCAAGCGGATCGAGCGCACTGCCTGTGCCGATCGCGGGGAGAGGAGATGGCATGCCCCCGGTAAGACGCGTGGCAATGTTGTCCCTGCATACCTCGCCGTTGACCCAGCCGGGGGCCGGTGACGCCGGGGGAATGAACGTCTACGTCCGCTCTGTTGCCCTGCAGTTGGCCGAGGTCGGCGTTGAGGTGGAGATCTTCACCCGTGAGGCGGGCGAGGGTCGCCCCGAGCGTGAACACATTGCCGACGGCGTGAGCGTTCACCACCTGAAGGCCGGGCCCAGCCGGCGGATCCCCAAGGAAGCCCTCCCAGGGCTTGCGGGCAATTTCGCCAGCGCCATGACCGAGGTGGCGGGCCTCCTCGCCGATGGGCACTTCGATGTCCTCCATTCCCACTACTGGGTTTCGGGAGCCGTGGGCCTGACGGTGGGCCGCAACCTCAACCTTCCGCTCGTCCACTCGATGCACACCATGGCGAAGGTAAAAAACCTTCATATGAAGAGCCTCGGCACGCCGGAACCCCTCGTGCGGGTGCGGGGCGAGCAGGCTGTCGTCGACGGCGCTGCGCGGCTGATCGCCAACACCACAACTGAGGCGTCGGAACTCGAGTCGCTTTACGGGGCGTCCCCGGACCGGATCGACGTCGTCGCTCCCGGTGTGGACCTGGAAATCTTCAACTCCGCCGCACGCGGCCGCTCGCGGGAACTGCTCGCCTTCCCCCCAGGGGCCTTCCACGTGGTCTTCGCCGGACGCATCCAGAAACTCAAGGGCCCGCAGGTGCTCGTGGCCGCCGTGCGCGACCTCGCCGCCCGCAGGCCGGACATTCCCCTGATGGTGAGCATTTTGGGCTCCGGCAGCGGCTCGGAAGCGCTGCAGCTCCAACCGATGATCGATGAGGCAGGCCTTCACGACACCGTGCGGCTCTACCCGCCCGTGTCGGCGGTGCAGCTGGCCCACTGGTTCCGCTCCGCCGACGTGGTTGCCATGCCTTCCTTCAGCGAATCCTTCGGCCTCGTCGCCCTCGAGGCCCAGGCCTGCGGCACACCCGTCCTCGCCGCCAGGGTGGGCGGCCTGCCCAAGGCCGTGAGCGACGGTCGGACCGGTCTTCTCCTTGAAGGGCACTCGGCGCGCGAATGGTCGGGAGCGCTTGAGAGACTCTTCGATGACCGGGTGCTGCGGGAATCCCTCGGCCGGGCAGCGGCGGTGCACGCTCTTGCGTTCGGCTGGCAGCGGACGGCGCTGCTCACGGCGCAGTCCTACCGGAGCGCGATCGAGCATTTCGAGACGGCGTCAGTGAGGTGAGCCGCGGCGCCCCTAGGATGGGACGGTGGATTCTTTCGAGCTCGCCCAATACCTCAACGACGTCCGGATCACCGGCGAAGTAGCCACCCCGCGCCAGGACAACCTGCGCCACATGCGCCTGTTCCTCGAGGGCAACGAGCACCTCGAGTTCGGGGTGCGCACCACCCGGGAGTGGACCTTCGACGAGGTTTTCGACCTGATGCACGAACGGGTCGGAACGAGCGCGGACCGTGAACACACCGTCGGCCAGGACACAATCGATGCCGCGAAGTGCGTGGCAGCCCTCGACCGGTTCGCCGACCGCCTTGGCCGCGCGGTCGAGGCGAAGGAAAGCATCCTTTTCGCCACCGGCCACCCCGCCGGCCTCCTTCCCGTGCATGCCGCGCTCGCTGCCGCCGCGGAACGGTCCGGAGCCCACGTGGTGCAGCTGCCCGGAGGCGCCCGCTTCCGGGAGGGAGACATCCGCCAGGTGTGCTCGGTGCTTGCCTGGCACCAGCACGGAGGGCTCATGCACACCCACTTCCCCGAGCCGATGCGCCTGAGCCTGGCCCAACTTGAGGCGAGCGGCGCCGCGGCCCCCGACCTGGTTGTCGCCGACCACGGGTGGGCCGGCCATGCGGCAAGCGTGGGGATCCCGGCCTTGGGCTTCGCCGACTGCAACGACCCTGGTCTGTTCATCTCCGAGGCCGAAGGGCAGCTCGAGGTGGCCGTTCCCCTCGACGACAACGTACAGCCGGGCCTCTACGCGCCGATGACGCAGTACATCCTCGAGAACGCCGGGCTTTCCTGAGGTTCGACCCGGCGGCTGATACGTTGACCCTATGAGCGACCTGGAGATTGCGAGAAACGCCGCGATCCGCCCCATAGAGGAAATAGCCGACGCCGCAGGGGTGCCACGCAGCGCCCTTGAACCCTACGGCCGGTACAAGGCGAAGATCGATCCCGCCCGGCTGGGCCCCGGGTCCGGCCGCACTCCCGGGCGGGTGGTGCTCGTCAGCGCCATGAGCCCCACGCCGGCCGGCGAGGGGAAGTCGACGTGCACCGTCGGCCTCGCCGACTCGCTGGCGCGGGCCGGACAGCGGGTGATGATCGCGCTGCGCGAGCCCTCCCTCGGTCCGGTTCTGGGAAGCAAGGGCGGAGCGACCGGCGGCGGGTATTCACAGGTCCTGCCGATGGATGAGATCAACCTCCACTTCACCGGGGACTTCCATGCCATCACCTCGGCGAACAACGCGCTCGCGGCGCTGATCGACAACTCGATTCACCAGGGAAACCCCCTCAACCTTGATCCGCGCAGGATCACCCTGCGCCGGGTGCTGGACATGAACGACAGGGCCCTCCGGGACGTCGTCATCGGTCTGGGCGGACCGGCCGAGGGCACCCCCCGGCAGGACGGCTTCGACATCACCGTCGCCTCGGAGGTCATGGCCGTATTCTGCCTCGCCACCGACATCGCCGACCTCAAGGACCGCCTGTCGCGCATCACCTTCGGTTACACCTACGACCGGCGCCCCGTCACCGTGGGTGAGCTGGGAGCCGAGGGGGTGCTCACCCTGCTCCTCAAGGACGCAATCAAGCCGAACCTCGTCCAGACCATCGCGGGCACTCCCGCCCTGATCCATGGCGGCCCGTTCGCCAACATCGCGCATGGCTGCAACTCCGTCATCGCCACGCAGACGGCACGGAGCCTTGCCGACATCGTCGTCACCGAGGCGGGATTCGGCGCCGACCTTGGCGCCGAGAAATTCATGGACATCAAGGCGCGCGTCGCCGACGTCGCCCCCGCCGCCGTGGTGATCGTCGCGACGATCCGCGCGCTCAAGATGCACGGCGGTGTCGCCAAGGACAATCTCAGCTCGCCCGACACCGCCGCGCTGGCGGCGGGCAGCGCAAACCTGCTGCGCCACGTGCGGAACGTCGAGAAGTTCGGCATCTCGCCCGTCGTCGCCATCAACCGGTTCGGAACGGACAGCCAGGACGAGCTCGACTGGCTGATGCAATGGTGCGCCTCGGAGGGAATCGACGCCGCGGTCGCCGACGTGTGGGGTGCCGGAGGGGGCGGCCCAGGCGGGGACGACCTTGCTGCGGCCGTCCTTGCCGCACTGGACCGGAAGACCGATTTCCAGCACCTGTACGAGCTTGACCTGCCGGTTGAAGAGAAGATCCGCGTCATCGTCCGGGAGGTGTACGGGGCGGCAGGCGTCGATTTCTCCGTCCCGGCGCTGCGCCGCCTTGCCGAGATCGAGGCGAACGGGTGGGGCGACCTCCCGGTCTGCATGGCGAAGACCCAGTATTCCTTCTCCGACGATGCGGCGAAGCTCGGCGCGCCGAGCGGGTTCACGGTGCATGTGCGCGACCTCATTCCCAAGACGGGGGCCGGTTTCATCGTCGCGTTGACCGGAGCCATCATGACGATGCCGGGCCTGCCCCGGGAGCCGGCGGCGCTGCGCATGGACGTCGACGCAGGCGGCAACGCCGTCGGTCTTTTCTGAGCCTGCCCGCGCTCAGCGCCGCTGCACGCTGAGTGTGCGCGTCCTGCCGGGCCGGACCGACAGATACGCTGCGGCCACGGCGCATCCGGCCAGGACGACGGCTGCGGCGGCGGTTGCCGGGTCGGACACGAGCAGCCGGGGAATCAGCCGCCCGGGAACCGCCGCCGCGAAAACGAAGGCGATGAGGATGCCGAGGTAGCTGCCCACCATGTTGAACCGATGGGCCGTGATGTTGCGGCGGAGGGCGGCAACGACGCCGAGGGTCACCGTGACGAGGGTGAAGGCGGAAAGCCCGTGCAGCCAGGTGAAGTGCCCCTCGGACACTATCCAGAAACTGCTCAGGCACACGTAGTACATCCCGGCGACCCAGGTGCCGCCGAGGATCCGATGCGTGCGGTCGCGGCGCGGCCGAAAGATGTTCACCGGTCCCAGCAGCAGCACGTAGAGCGCGGCAAGAGCGTGACTGGCAATGAGCGGATTCCATTCCATGCCGATAGGATAGTTCCACTATCCTTGCGTGTATATCAGGATAGTCCGGGGCTTCTCCGCTATCCCGGCAGGCCACACCGCAGCAGGGAGGCGTCATTGCAGCTCAGTGAACTCAGCAGCGCTTCGGGGGTCAGCGCGGCGAGCATCAAGTTCTACCTGCGCACCGGGCTGCTCCAGCCCGGGGAGCGGGTCCGTCCGACCCTTGCCAGCTATGACGAGCGGCATCTTGTGCGGCTGCGGCTGATCCAGGGCCTGCGCCGCGTCGTGGGCCTTGGCCTTGACGAGATCGCGGTCATCGTCGCGGCGGCGGACGCCTCGGACGGCTCACCCGAGCACACCCTGAACCTGCTGGGCACGGTCCAGTCGATTGTGCTCGGCCTCCGGGGGCCGGAGGTGCTTTCCGCCGCCGGCGATGCGGTGCTTGCCGAACAGGGCTGGCCCGACGAGCCAAGCGACGCACGCAACGCGTTCAACGCCCACCTCGCGGCGATGTCGGCGGCCGGCGTGACGGTCAGTCCGGAAACCCTTCGGACCTATGCCGCGGCGGTCGACGCCGTCGCGGAACTCGACCTGGCGGCGACCGACGCGAAGTCATCGCTCGACGAGCAGATCCTTACCGCCGCCGTCGGAATGCACATGCATGGCCAGCTGCTCCTGAAGCTGCTGGCACTGGCGCAGGCCAGCCATGCATTCCGACGCTACGGCGGCGGCTAGGCGTCGAGGTCGCCGCGGATAAACGCCTCGACCTTCTCGTGGGCGATATCGTCGGCGAACTGCACCGGCGGGGATTTCATGAAGTAGCTCGATGCCGAGAGGATCGGTCCGCCGATGCCGCGGTCCATCGCGATCTTCGCAGCCCGGATCGCGTCGATGATGACCCCGGCCGAGTTCGGTGAATCCCAGACCTCGAGCTTGTATTCAAGCGAGACCGGGGCATCGCCGAAGTTGCGGCCTTCGAGGCGGACGAACGCCCACTTACGGTCATCGAGCCAGGCGACGTAGTCGGAGGGGCCGATGTGGACGTCGTCGGCATGAAGCTCAGCCTTGACGTTGGAGGTGACGGCCTGGGTCTTCGAGATCTTCTTCGACTCCAGGCGGTCCCGCTCAAGCATGTTCTTGAAGTCCATGTTGCCGCCGACATTGAGCTGGTACGTGCGGTCAAGCGTGACCCCGCGGTCCTCGAACAGCTTGGCCATGACGCGGTGGGTGATCGTGGCGCCGATCTGGCTCTTAATGTCATCCCCGACGATCGGAACACCGGCGGCCGTGAACTTGTCGGCCCACTCCTTGGTGCCGGCGATGAACACGGGCAGGGCGTTCACGAAGGCGACACCGGCATCGATGGCGCACTGGGCATAGTACTTCGCGGCGTGCTCCGAGCCGACGGGGAGGTAACAGACGAGCACGTCGGCCTTGGTCGCCTTGAGCTGGCCGACGATGTCGACGGGCTCTTCGTCGGATTCGACGATTGTCTCGCGGTAGTACTTGCCCAGGCCGTCGAGGGTGTGTCCGCGCTGGACGATCACGCCGGTCGGCGGGACGTCGGCGATCTTGATTGTGTTGTTCTCGCTGGCACCGATCGCCTCGGCGAGATCGTGCCCCACCTTCTTGCCGTCGACATCGAAGGCGGCGACGAACTTGACGTCACTGACGTGGTACTTGCCGAACTCGACGTGCATCAGGCCTGGGATCTTCCCCGAAGGGTCGGCATCCCGGTAATAGTGCACGCCCTGGACCAGGGATGCGGCACAATTGCCGACGCCGATAATTGCGACCCGGATAGGGTTAGTTCCCACAGTTCTCCTCAAAAGCCTGATGAAGTTGGTCGGCCCGGCCAGACCTGCGTTCGAAGTCCCGGGCAGAGAGTTCCCAGTCTACGTCCATTCCGGCGTGCGGGCCTGAAGTTCTCCGCCCCGAGGCCGGGCTAGGCTCTCCCTCATGGCACTGCGAAGCAACCGGCCGGCACCGGCCCGCATCAGTGTACCCACGCGCAGCGACCCGCTGCTCGCCGGGCTCGTTGAGGGCGTCGGCGGTCCGCTGGGGCGCCGGAGCGCGCCCGGCGTCGTCGGACCGGGGTTCTTCACCGTGCACAGGGTGCTCATCATCCTCACGACGATTGCGGCGTTGGTCTCGGTGCTTGCCAAGAACCCCTGCCGTGTCAATGGGTGGTCCGCCCCGGCCCACTTCGCGATGGCGTGCTACTCGGACTGGCCCGAACTGTTCCAGAGCCGCGGCTTTGCCGATGGCGCGCTGCCGCTGTTCCCGGGCGGAGCGCCTTTCGAGTACCCGGTGCTCCTCGGGCTGCTCGCGGCGCTCACGGCACTCCTGGTGCCCGGCGGGCCCGGCGGCGACGCCGCGGTGCGTGCGGTGCAGTACTTCGACATCAACGCGGTCCTCGTCGCGGGAGTCTGGATCCTCACCGTCAGCGCCACAATGCGGGCAGCGCATCGCCGCCCCTGGGACGCCGCGATGGTGGCGCTGGCGCCGGGCATCATCCTCGCCGGAACAATCAACTGGGACATGTGGGCTGTGATGCTCGCCGCCTTCGGCATGCTTGCCTTCGCGCGCCACCGCCCCGTGCTGGCAGGGGTGCTGCTCGGGCTGGGAGCGGCAGTGAAGGTGTACCCGGTCCTGATCTTCGGAGCCATCCTCCTGCTCGCCCTGCGCACCGGCCGGCTCCGCCCCGCGGCCCTGACCGGTGCGGCCCTCGCCGTGAGCTGGAGCGCCGTGAACCTCCCGTTCCTGCTCCTGGACTACCCCGCCTGGAGTTACTTCCTCCGATTCACCGGAGACCGGCCGGCGGGATTCTCCTCGGTGTGGTTCGCCTACAACGCCCTCGCCGAGCGGGCGGGTCTGGCCGTGGCGTCAGCCGGATTTATCAACCAGGCGGCGTTTGTCCTCTTCGCGCTGGCGTGTGCCGCAATCGCCGTTCTGGCCCTTGCCGCGCCCCGCAGACCCCGGATCGCCCAACTCGCCCTCCTGATCGTGGCGGCCTTCCTCCTGACCAATAAGGTCTACTCGCCGCAGTACATGCTGTGGCTCGTACCGCTGGTGGCGCTCGCCCTTCCCCGATGGCGGGTCTTCCTTGCGTGGCAGCTCGTTGAGGCCCTCCACTGGTGGGCGGTGTGGATGTACCTCGCGCGGATCACCGGCGGCGGGGAGCAGACGGAAGTCCCCGGGTACTACCTCCTCTCCATAGCCGCCCATATGCTTGCCATTGCATATATTTGCTACCGCGTTGTTTGGGAGATCCTGCATCCCGAGATGGACAAGGTGCGGCAGTTGGGAGGCGACGACCCGCAGGGCGGCCCGTTTGACGGAGCCCGGGACCGCCGGCGCCGGCGCAGCCGCCGGCCGCGGGGCAGGGTACCTCGGGTACGCTTGGGCGAGGCCGGCCGACAAGTGAAAGAACCTCAGTGAGCGCAGCTTCATACTCCTCCAAAAAATTAACCCGAGCAGAATTCGACGCTCTTGCGGAGGCGCATCCCCACGCCGCCATTTCGCTTGAGCAGACCTTTGAGTGGGCGGACTTCGAGGCCTCCCAGGGCCGCAACCACCACGGGTCGTGGGCATATTATGATGACGGCATATTAGTCGCCGTCGCGAGCTACCTCGAGAGCGCCCGCCGCTTCCGGCGGTCGCTGGTGGCGGTGAACGGCCCGGCGTGGTTTGTTGAGCGGACCCCTGCGGCCGAGGGGCGGCTGCTGCGCACCGTCCAGGCCCAGTTCTCCAGAAACCCCGCCATTGCTCCGCTGTTTGTCCGGATGCAGGTGCACACTCCGCAGCCCCCGGCCGCCGGTCCGCTCGAACATGGGTGGTACGAGCGGGAGATCGTCGTCGACCTCACCCCCGAGGAAGGCGCGATCCTTCGCAGCTTCCGGCCCAACGCGCGCAACAGCATCCGCAGGGCCCAGAAGGCCGGCGTCACCGTCAGAAACATTCCGCGTGAGGAATGGGTTGAGGTGTTCCGCAGGGATCTGTTCCCAATCATGGAAGAGACGGCGGAGCGCGATAATT
The DNA here is from genome assembly GCF_058269175.1 of Arthrobacter sp. TJ-254. Taxonomy (NCBI): domain Bacteria; kingdom Bacillati; phylum Actinomycetota; class Actinomycetes; order Micrococcales; family Micrococcaceae; genus Arthrobacter; species Arthrobacter sp. TJ-254. Next base: position 436,725 of record NZ_JBZCNF010000004.1, read on the forward strand.
TCTCCACCTTCGGTGCCGGCTACTACGAGGGTCTGCTGGAGCGCCTCGGGGAGCGCCTGCGGCTCCTTGTCGCATACATCGACGAGCGGCCGGTGAGCTGGCTGATCACCACCGAGTACCGCGGCCACTCCGTTTACTACTTCGCGGGCAGCACGCGGGAGGCCCGAACCACCTTCGCTCCCTATCTGCTCCTGTGGGAGGCCTTCAGGGAACTGAAGGCAGCGGGGAACCGCTCGTGCGGGCTCACCGGAATTGTGAGTGAGAACTACCCCCAGCTCGCCAACGTGACAACCTTCAAGCGGAACTTCTCCAAGAACGTCGTTGTGGTTCCCACCACCTACGACATCCCGATAAAGCCTCTCCGGTATCGGGCCGTTGCCGCAGCGCTGGCGGGCCGCAGAGCCCTGCCGACCCGCGTTGCACGGCTGCGGAACCTGCCGGCCCGGCTGCGCGGGAAAACGGTCGGGAGCCCGGTCGAGGCGGCGGGCAAAGGCTGAGGCTCCCACCCGGAACTCATGGATGTGCCAAGCGCAGTTGATTGGGAAGGTGTAGCCGATGGCCGAGGTTGAGATTGTAGGGTCGGGCCCCAACGGGCTGGCCGCTGCGGTGGTCATGGCCCGGGCGGGCCTCCAGGTGCGGGTGCACGAGGCCGCAGCCACGATCGGCGGCGGCACCCGGACCGTTGAACTGATCGAGCCGGACCACCTTCACGACGCCTGCTCAGCCGTCCACCCCATGGCGGCTGCGTCGGAGTTCTTCCGGGCGTTCGAGCTCGACCGGCGGGTGGAGTTCGCCGTGCCCGATATTTCCTACGCGCATCCCCTGGATGGTGCCCGGGCCGGCGTCGCCCACCGCAGCCTTGAACGGACCGTCGAAGGGCTCGGCGTTGACGGCCCGGCCTACCGCCGGCTGATGCAGCCCCTGGTTCAGCGGCAGGACGAAATCCTCTCGCTGACGCTCAACCACCTCCTGCGCGTTCCCCGGCATCCCGCGGCTGCTGCGAGGTTCGCGCTCTCGGTCCTCGATCAAGGTTCGCCCGTGTGGAACCGCAGGTTCCGCACGGAGGAGGCCGCCGCGATGATGACGGGCGTGATGGCGCATCCGGTCGGGCCACTTCCGTCGCTCAGCAGTGCCGGAGCCGGCCTGACGCTCGGCCTGCTGGCCCATACTGTCGGCTGGCCGATCCCGGTGGGCGGATCCCAGTCGATTGCCGACGCGCTGGCGCGGGACCTCCAGGCCCACGGCGGGCGGATCGAGCTGGGCAGCCGGATCGAATCGCTGGACGAGCTGTCCGGCGCGGGGACCATCCTGCTCGATGTGGCGCCGCCTGCTTTCGTCCGCATGGCAGGGGGGCGGCTCCCGCCGGCCTATAGGCGAGCGCTGGGCCGGTTCCGGTTCGGCAACGCGGCATGCAAGGTGGACTTCGTCCTCTCCGGTCCGGTGCCCTGGAGCAACCCCGACGTTGCCCGTGCCGGAACCGTTCACCTTGGCGGGACGCGGGCGGAAATCACCGCGGGGGAGGCGGCGGTCAACTCCGGACGCCATCCGGAGAGCCCGTACGTGCTCGTGTCGCAGCCGTCGGTGTTCGACCCCACCCGCGCGCCCAGGGACCGGCAGGTCCTCTGGACCTACTGCCACGTCCCCAACGGGTCGGAAAAAGACATGACGGAGGCTGTCACCGCCCAGATCGAACGCTTCGCCCCGGGGTTCCGCGATGTCATCGTCGGCTCAAGCGCAACGACGGCGGCCCGGTTGGAGGCGTACAACGCCAACTACGTGGGCGGCGACTTCGGTGCGGGAGCCGTGACAATCGGACAGGTGGTTGCGCGGCCGGTGCTTTCGCGCCGGCCGTGGGCAACACCGCTTCCCGGGGTCTACCTGTGCTCGCAGTCGACGCCGCCCGGCCCCGGCGTCCACGGCATGGCCGGATTCCATGCCGCAGCGGCTGCGCTGCAGGGCGGGTACGGGCTGAAGGTGCCTTACCTGGGCCTCAGCTAGGCGCGCCGGTCAGCGGCAGGGCCGGAAGGAGTTCGACGTCCATGCGGTGCTGCAGGTCCTGGAGCGTCGTGCCGAAGGTCTCCTGCACCCGGACCCCGCCCCCGGAGAGCAGAAAGACGGCGTCGTTGGTGTAGACCCGGGTCACGCACCCGATCCCGGTGAGGGGATAGGTGCATTCGGGCACGAGCTTTGAGGCCCCGTCCTTGGCAAACAGGTTCATCATCACGTAGACCTCCTTTGCCCCCGAGGCGAGGTCCATCGCGCCCCCGACGGCGGGAATGGCGTCGGGTGCACCGGTGTGCCAGTTCGCGAGGTCGCCGGAGGCGGAGACCTGGAAGGCACCCAGCACGCACACGTCGAGGTGCCCACCGCGCATCATCGCGAACGAGTCCGCGTGGTGGAAGTACGAGGCGCCCGGCAGCTCGGTCACCGGGATCTTTCCTGCGTTGATCAGGTCGGGGTCGACGTCGGTGCCGTGCGCCTGGGGTCCCATGCCCAGCATGCCGTTTTCAGTATGGAGCGTGATGTTCTGGGCGGGCGTGAGGTAGTCGGCAACAAGCGTCGGCTGCCCGATGCCCAGGTTCACGAAGGATCCAGGGGAGATGTCGGCTGCGATCCTGCGGGCGAGGTCGTCGCGGTTCAGTCTGGTGTTCACGCGCTGAGGTCCTGTTCATTGGAGGTTTCGGCTGGGCCCGGAACCTCGACAACTGTGGTGACGTAGATGCCAGGCGTCACGATGCTTTCCGGGTCCAGCCGGCCGGTCTCCACGACCTGCGCCACCTGCGCCACGGTGCGCCGGGCCGCCGTGGCCATGATCGGGCCGAAATTCCTGCTCGTCTTCCGGTAGACCAAGTTGCCGGCGCGGTCGGAGGCCAGCGCCTTGATGAGCGCAACCTCGGCCCGGATCGGTGCCTCGAGCACGTGCCCGCGTCCGTCGATCATCCGCGTTTCCTTCCCTTCCGCGAGAACCGTCCCGTACCCGGTGGGAGTGAAGAATCCTCCGATGCCGGCCCCGCCGGCCCGTATGCGTTCAGCCAGGGTTCCCTGCGGAACGAGTTCGAGTTCAATCTCCCCGGAGCGGTAGGCGGCGTCGAAGTGCCAGGAGTCGCTCTGGCGCGGGAAGGAGCAGATGATCCTGCGCACCCGCCGCTCCTTGATCAGCAACGCCAGGCCGGCGTCGGCCTGCCCCGCGTTGTTGTTGACGACGGTCAGGCCGCTGGCCCCGCACCGCAGCAGCGCATCGATCAGCTCCATCGGCTGGCCGGCGTTTCCGAAGCCTCCGATGAGGACCGTGTCTCCGTCGCGGACTCCCGCAACGGCGTCGTCGACGGTACTGGCAAATGCTGGCACGTTTTTGGCCTCCTAGGCTTTCGTGTTTTCGAGGACGACGGCGAGACCCTGGCCCACTCCGATGCAGATGGCCGCCACGCCCCAGCGCTGCCCGCCTGCCTCGAGGCGGCGGGCGAGCGTGCCGAGGATGCGCAGCCCCGAGGCGCCCAGCGGGTGCCCGATCGCCACCGCCCCGCCCCAGGCATTGACGATGTCCGGGTCGATGCCCCAGGCGTCGATGCAGGCCAGCGACTGGGCGGCGAACGCCTCATTGAGCTCCACCGCTCCCACGTCCGACCAGCTGATTCCTGCTCGCTTCAGTGCCTGATGCGCCGCCTCCACCGGTGCGAACCCGAAAAACTGCGGGTCGAGGGCTGACGCGCCGCGCCCGGCGATGCGTGCCAGCGGGTCCATGCCCAGTTCCCGGCCGGCGGATCCGTTTCCGAGCAGGGCGGCCGAGGCGCCGTCATTGAGCGGTGAGGCGTTGCCCGCTGTGACGGTTCCGCTCCGGGGCCCGCCGGCGCGGCGGAAGACGGTCGGCAGTCCGGCGAGAACCTCGGCGGTGCTCCCGGGCCGGATGCTTTCATCGCGCGTCAAACCAGTGCCGGGCACGGCCACCACAAGATCCGAGTACCTGCCCTCGTCCCAGGCCTCGCCGGCCAGCCGGTGCGACGCCGCAGCGAATTCGTCCTGGCGCTCGCGGGAGATGCCGTGGCGTTCGCGCAGTTGCTCGGTGGCCTCCCCGAGGCTCACGGTCCATTCGCTGGGCATTTCCGGATTAACCAGCCGCCAGCCCAGGGTGGTCGAGGAGAGGGCCATGTCTCCGGCGGGGTACGCCTTCTCCGTCTTCGGCAGCACCCACGGGGCGCGGCTCATCGACTCCACTCCTCCGACGAGGACAATGTCGGCGTCTCCACTCTGGATCGAGCGCGAGGCAATCATCGCGGCGTCAAGGCTCGACCCGCACAACCGGTTCACCGTGGTACCGGGGATCGACGTCGGCAGGCCCGCGAGGAGTGTGGCCATGCGTGCCACGTTGCGGTTGTCCTCACCGGCGCCGTTCGCATTGCCGAAAACCACTTCATCGATCCGCGCGGGGTCCAGCGCCGGGGCGCGGCCGACGACCGCCTTGACGACCCCGGCCGCGAGGTCATCAGGGCGCACGCCGGCCAGTGCTCCGCCGAACTTGCCGAAGGGAGTCCGGACGGCATCGTAAAGGAATGCTTCGTGCATTTTTCGGTTTCTCCTCAGATGACGACGGGGAACCCGGCCGCCCGGGAGGCTGCCAGCCATTCTGCGTGTTCAACATACGAACAAAAGTTCATATCCTGAACACTAGTGGGAGGGTTTCGGCGGGTCAACCCCTGCCCGGGTTGCGCCGGTGCTGCCGCCGTACTAAGAACAAAGGGAACAGCCGCCCCTATCCCGGGAGGACCCGTGGAGGATCCTTACGATCTTGAGCGCTTCGTCCGCGCGCAGGACGCCGGCGGCACCTATGCCGGCGCCGTGGAGGAGCTCCGGCGGGGCCAGAAGCGCAGCCACTGGATGTGGTTCGTCTTTCCGCAGATCGCGGGGCTGGGAAGGAGCGAGACAGCGCGCAGGTATGCGCTTTCCTCACTTCAGGAGGCGAAGGCGTATCTTTCCCACCCCGTGCTCGGCCCGCGGCTTCACGAATGCGCCGCTCTGGTCGCCGGTCATCCGGGCAGGAGCGCCCGGGACATCCTTGGGAACATCGATGCGCAGAAGCTTCACTCATCTGCCACCCTCTTCCATCGGGCCGCGCCCGATGAGGAGGTCTTCGGCCGGATCCTCGACGTGTTTTTCGACGGCGTCCCCGATCCCGCCACTGAACTGCGCATCTAGGCGCGCCGGCTGCAGGAGGCAGTGCCGCCGTGCCCGGTGGTCCGGGAAAAACTGCCGCCGGTCCGGCCGGACTCCGCGGGGAGGGATGCCGGGGAAGCCTACTGGGGAGATTTGGTCAGCACGCCGTCGTCGTCGCTCCACAGGAACGCGCCGGGGGTGAAGGTGATCCCGCCGAATGACACCGGCAGGTTCCGCTCGTCGGCGCCTGCCGTCCGGGCCAGCCGCGGGTTGGTGCCCAGGGCCTTCACGCCGAGGCCCAGGGCGGCGAGTGCCTCCGTGTCGCGCACGGCTCCGTGAACCACCACGCCCGCCCAGCCGTTGGCCACCGCACGGCGGGCAGCACTTTCTCCGAACAGGGCGGCGTCCAGGGAGCCGCCGCCGTCGACGACAAGGATCCGCCCGTCCGCCGGTTCATCGAGGATGCGCTCCACCAGCGTGCTGTCCCCGCAGCGAAGGGTCAGAACGACGCCGGAGAACAGGCGGTGGCCGCCGAACTGGCGGAACTGGGTGGCGCAGCTGTCGACGCGGTCGCCGAACTCATCGGCGAGGTCTGCTGTGGTTGACTGCATGGCGTTCCTCCCGGCCGGGTGCTTTGCCCTGATGCCGGTATATCACCCGGGCGGGGGTGGCGCACGGGGTGCGCAGGAGGCGTAACCTCTTTCTAGAGCGCGGGAATTGCCCGGGAGGCAAGGAAATGACAGGTAGGGATCACCACGACAGCGGTTTCGATCCCGGGGCGGGCGCCGTCCCCGAGGACGACCTCGCAATGCGCCTTGGAGACCTTGCGCGGTCAATGCAGACCGAGAAGGACGAGGCGGACATCCTTTTCCAACTCGTCGAGGCCGCCGTCGCACTTGTGCCGGGAGCGGACGAAGCTTCGATCAGCATGGTCACCGGAAGGAAGAAGATCGAGTCCCGTGCGCCGTCGTCGAACCTTCCCCGACAGGTTGACGCACTGCAGATGCAGACCGGACAGGGGCCGTGCCTCGACGCGGTCTACCGCGACCGGGTGGTGAGCGTTCCGGATATGCAAAGCGAAAACCGCTGGCCCGAGTTCGCCAGCGGCGCGTCCGCACTGGGAGCGGCCAGCATGCTCTCCTTCCAGCTCTTCGTCGACGGAGACACCCTCGGGGCGCTGAATCTCTACAGCAGGAAACCCCAAGCCTTCGATGAGGATTCCGAGCATGCCGGGCTGCTTGTCGCAGCCCATGCCGCGATCGCCCTGGCCGATGCCCAGAAGGCGGCGCAGCTGCGCAGCGCACTGGTCTCGCGGGACCTGATCGGGCAGGCCAAGGGCATCCTGATGGAACGGTACAAGATCACCGCGGACCAGGCGTTTGTCCTGCTCGCCAGGGCAAGCTCCGATAGGAACATCAAGCTCGCCCGCACCGCCGAACTGCTTGCCAGCACCGGCGAGCTCCCGCGCAGGACCGAGCCGGCGGTCGACTGAGGCGCCGGGCCGTCCTTTGCCCGCGGCGCCCGGCCGCGGTAGTCTGTGAGTGGCAACACACCACAAAATTTCATATGCCCTTGACCTGCAGCGGGAGAGTTCTGCCGTTGACGTTCACACCGGCAGGCGCCGTAGGAGCAAATCCTCCCCAGGAATCTCTCAGGCCCTAGTACCGCTGCGGTTAGGCAACTCTGGAAAGCAGCTCGATCTCCCCGCCAGGGGCGGCCCGGCTCACCGACGGTGCAAGCAGGCACGGAGCCCTGCGGAATCTCTCAGGTCCAAGACAGAGCGGGGAGGAACTCGACCAGGTGCGCCCCCAGCGCTTTTTTGACGTACGGAGTTCCCAATGACCGCCCATCCCGCCTTGGCATCCACCTTCGCCGACCGGCATATCGGCCCGCGTTCGACCGACGCCGCCCAGATGCTTTCCGAGCTGGGATACCCCAGCATCGACAAGCTCGTTGACATGGCGGTGCCGGCGAGCATCCGCTCCGCGCGCGCCCTCAACCTTCCTCCCGCGCTCAGCGAACCGGAAGTCCTGGCGCAGCTGCGGCGGATCGCCGGCAGGAACAAGACCGCCGTGCAGATGATCGGCCAGGGGTACTTCGATACGGTCACCCCGCCGGTGATCCGCCGCAACGTTCTCGAATCACCCGCCTGGTACACCGCGTACACCCCCTACCAGCCGGAAATTTCCCAGGGCCGACTCGAGGCGCTGCTCAACTTCCAGACGATGGTGCAGGACCTCACTGCGCTGGACATCGCCAACGCGTCGCTGCTGGACGAAGCCTCCGCCGTCGCCGAGGCCGTGCTGCTTATGCGCCGTTCGGGCAGGAACAAGTCCGGGCGCACCGTGATCGACGCCGACTGCCTGCCGCAGACCGTGGCCGTCGTCCGGGGCCGCGCCGAGGCGCTCGGCTTCGAGATCGAAATCGCCGACCTTTCGGGCGGCCTGCCCGAAGGCGACATCAACGGCATTGTCCTGCAGCAGCCCGGGGCGTCAGGGGCCCTGCGCAACCACGAAGCCGTCATCGCGGCAGCCAAGGAACGCGGCGCCCTTGTCACTGTGGCTGCGGACCTGCTCGCCCTGACCCTGATCACCGCTCCCGGTGAGCAGGGCGCCGACATCGCCGTCGGCTCCGCCCAGCGCTTCGGGGTGCCGCTGTTCTTCGGCGGTCCGCACGCCGCCTACATGGCAGTGCGCAAGGGGCTTGAGCGGATGCTGCCCGGACGCCTCGTCGGGGTCTCCAAGGACGCCGACGGCGCCCCCGCCTACCGGCTGGCCCTCCAGACCCGCGAGCAGCACATCCGCCGGGAGAAGGCCACCTCCAACATCTGCACCGCGCAGGCCCTGCTGGCCATCACCGCCAGCATGTACGCCGTCTACCACGGACCCGAGGGCCTCAAGGAAATCGCGCGGCGCACCCACCGGAGCGCGGTCCAGCTCGCCGCGGTGCTCGCCGACGCCGGAGCAACGGTCGTCCACGAGCAGTACTTCGACACGCTCCTGGTCCGCGTCCCCGGGAAAGCCGGCGAACTGGCCGACGCCGCCGAGGCCCAGGGCTACAACCTGCGCCGCATCGACGCGGACCACCTGGGGATCTCCTGCGACGAGACAACCACCGAGGAGCACATCAAAGCCCTGGGCGGGGTCTTCGGCGGAGCAGTCCCTGCGGATTCCGAAGCGCAGAGCGCGATTCCGGCGGAGCTTTTCCGCACCTCGGACTTCATGACCCACCCGGTCTTCTCCCTCCACCGCTCCGAAACGGCGATGCTGCGGTACCTGCGCCGGCTCTCCGACAAGGACCTGGCGCTGGACCGCACCATGATCCCGCTGGGTTCGTGCACCATGAAGCTCAACGCCACTGTTGAAATGGAATCCATCTCCTGGCCGGAGTTCGCCTCCATCCACCCCTTCGCCCCAGAGTCCCAGACCGAAGGCTGGCGGGAACTGATCACCGACCTCGAGGAACGGCTCGCCGAGATCACCGGCTACGCCAAGGTCTCCCTGCAGCCCAACGCCGGCTCCCAGGGCGAGCTCGCGGGCCTGCTCGCCATCCGGGGCTACCACCGCTCCGGCGGGGACGAGAACCGTACCGTGTGCCTCATCCCCTCTTCGGCGCACGGCACCAACGCGGCCTCGGCCGTCCTGGCCGGCATGAAGGTGGTTGTCGTCGCCACGGCCGCCAACGGCAATATCGACCACGACGACCTCAAGGCGAAGATCGAGCAGCACGCCGAGAACCTCTCCGCGATCATGATCACCTACCCCTCCACGCACGGTGTGTTTGAGGAGGACGTCCGCTGGGTCTGCGAGCAGGTCCATGCTGCAGGCGGCCAGGTCTACATCGACGGCGCCAATCTCAACGCCCTCGTCGGGCTGGCCAAGCCCGGTGAGTTCGGGGGAGACGTGTCCCACCTGAACCTCCACAAAACCTTCTGCATCCCCCACGGGGGCGGCGGACCCGGCGTTGGCCCCGTCGCGGTAGCCGAGCACCTCATTCCCTTCCTTCCCGGCGACGCGAACCGCGACATCGCCACCGACGGCGCGCCCTCCGCCGAGGGCGGCGCTCCCGTGAGCGCGTCGATGTACGGCTCGGCCGGTGTGCTGCCGATCTCCTGGGCGTACGTCGCCCTGATGGGCGCCGAAGGCCTCACAAGCGCGACGGCGCACGCGCTGCTCGCCGCCAATTACGTCGCCGCCCGGCTCACCGAGCACTTCCCCGTGCTCTACACCGGGGCGCAGGGACTTGTTGCACACGAGTGCATCCTGGACCTACGGCCGCTGACCGCGAAGACCGGAGTAACGGCCGAGGATGTCGCCAAGCGGCTCATCGACTACGGGTTCCACGCGCCCACGCTGTCCTTCCCTGTCGCCGGAACGCTCATGGTGGAGCCCACCGAGTCCGAAGACATCGCGGAACTCGACCGTTTCATCGACGCGATGATCGCCATCCGCGGCGAAATCGAGAGCGTGGCCAACGGTGACGTTCCGGTCGAGCAGAGCCCGCTCCGTCAGGCCCCGCACACCGCCCAGATGCTGATCAGCGACGCCTGGGACCAGGCGTACCCCCGGGAGGCCGCGGCCTACCCGCTGCGGTCCCTCCGGCACGACAAGTACTTCGCCCCGGTGCGCCGCATCGACGGCGCCCACGGCGACCGGAACCTGATCTGCTCCTGCCCGCCCATCGAAGAGTTCGAGGACTAAACCATGCCCAAGCAGACGGCGCTCTACGCCCAGCACGAAGCCCTCGGCGCCTCGTTCACCGACTTCGGCGGCTGGCAGATGCCCCTGAAATACCGCAGCGAGCTCGAAGAACACCACACGGTGCGCCGGGCCGCCGGTCTCTTCGACCTCTCCCACATGGGCGAGGTTCTGGTGACCGGGGCGCAGGCAGCGGACTTCCTCAACTACGCGCTCGTCGGCAACCTGGCGGTGATCCCGGTGGGGAAGGCGAAGTACTCCCTCATCTGCGACGCCGACGGCGGGGTGATCGACGACCTCATCACGTACCGGCTGGCCGATGACAGCTTCCTCGTTGTGCCCAACGCCGGGAACGCCGACACCGTTGCCGCCGAACTCCGGCGCCGCGCCGAGACGTTCGACGTCGCGGTTGAGGACCAGTCGGAGAACACCGCCCTGATCGCCGTGCAGGGACCCAATGCCGAAGCGGTCGTGCTCGCCCTGGCCCCCGAAGAAGCCGCAGGGACCATCCGGGAGCTGCGCTACTACGCCGCGGTCGAGGTCGAGCTTGCCGGCGTGCCGGTCCTGCTCGCCCGCACCGGATACACGGGCGAGGACGGGTTCGAACTGTTCGTCGGCAATTCCTTCGCGGTCCGGCTGTGGGAGGCCGCAATCGAGGCCGGCGCCCCGCACGGGCTGATGCCCTGCGGACTTGCCGCCCGGGATTCGCTGCGCCTCGAAGCCGGAATGCCCCTCTACGGCAACGAACTGCGGCTGGACACCAACCCGTTCGAGGCAGGACTCGGGCCGGTGGTCAGCCTGAAGAAGACCGAAGACTTCGTGGGGCGGTCGGTGCTTGAACCGCTGAAGGCCGAACAGCCGGAACGCCGCCTCGTGGGCCTGAAGGGCTCGGGACGGCGCTCGGCGCGGGCCGGATACGACGTGGTCCGCGACGGAGCCACGGTCGGCACCGTCACCTCCGGGCTCCCCAGCCCCACCCTCGGCTTCCCGATCGCCCTTGCCTACGTCCAGGCTTCGATGGCTGAGCCGGGCACCGAGCTGCACGTAGACCTGCGCGGCAAGCCCGAGGTCTTCACTGTCGTTGAAACCCCTTTCTACAAGCGGCAGAAGTAGCGATGACGGTCAGTGCGTTCGACCTCTTCAAAATCGGCATCGGCCCGTCGAGCTCCCACACCGGCGGCCCGATGACCGCCGCCTTCCGCTACACCGAGCTGCTCGAGGCGGCGGACCTGACCGAACGGGTGGAACGGGTGCAGGTCGAGCTGTTCGGCTCGCTCGGCGTCACGGGCCACGGCCACGGCACCGTGAAGGCGGTCCTCCTCGGACTGGAGGGCAGCCAGCCCCACCTCGTCGACCCGACGACGGCCGATGCGCGGGTTGCGGGTATTTCGACGTCCCGCTCGCTGCGGCTCGGCGGGAGCCGGAGCATCACGTTCGACCCGGACGTAGACCTCATCCTGCACCGGCGCAAGCGGCTTGACTACCACACCAACGGAATGCGTTTCCAGGCGTTCGACGGCTCCGGCACGCTTCTGAAGGCCCGTGACTACTTCTCGGTGGGCGGCGGGTTCGTGCTCGACGAGGACCAGGTCGCCTCCGAGCCGGCGGCTGCGGCGGCTGCTGCCGTGCCCGTGGCCTACCCCTTCGACTCGGCGGATGAGCTCCTGGCGCTGTGCCGGGCCAACGGAATGTCCTTCTCCGCCGTCGTCCTGGCCAACGAATGCGGCTGGCGCAGCGAGCAGGAGGTGCGGGGCGGGCTGCTTGAAATCTGGGAGGTCATGCAGGACACCATCCGCCGCGGCACGGCCACCGGGGGAATCCTTCCGGGTGGCCTGGGCGTGCGCCGCCGCGCGGCCCGCCAGCTTGAGCTCCTCGAAAAGGCCAACGATCCCGAAGACCGCCTCGGCACGATGGAATGGGTCACCCTTTTCGCACTCGCCGTCAATGAGGAGAACGCAGCGGGAGGGCGCGTGGTCACGGCCCCCACGAACGGGGCGGCCGGCATCATCCCCGCGGTGCTGAAGTACTACGTCGACTTCGTCCCGGGAGCCAACGAGGACGGCGTCGTGCGGTTCCTGCTCGCCGCTACCGCCGTCGGCTCGCTCTTCAAGAAGAACGCCTCAATCTCCGGTGCGGAGGTCGGCTGCCAAGGCGAAGTGGGCTCGGCCTGCGCCATGGCGGCCGGCGCCCTCGCCGAAGTGCTCGGGGGCACACCGGAACAGGTCGAGAACGCGGCGGAGATCGGCATTGAGCACAATCTGGGGCTCACCTGCGATCCCGTGGGAGGCCTCGTCCAGATTCCCTGCATTGAACGCAACGCGGTCGGCGCCATGAAGGCGATCACCGCTGCGCGGATGGCGGTCCGCGGTGACGGACAGCATCACGTTTCGCTGGACATCGCGATCAAGACAATGCGCGACACCGGCGCCGACATGATGGACAAGTACAAGGAGACGGCGCGGGGTGGACTCGCGCTCAACGTGGTGGAGTGCTGACCGCGCGCCCTCCGGGGCTCCGGTCAGACCGCCGCGGCCACCGGCCGTGAGCGCTGCGGTGCCAGTTCACCGATGATCCCGCGCAGCAGGTTGCGCAGTTCGGCCGACTCCAGGCCTTCCCCGGTCATCAGGGTCCGCTCAATGTCCTGCGCCATGGTCAGAGCCTGGAGGCCCGACGGGGTGATGGTGATCCGCTGGCTCCGGCGGTCGCGGGTGTCCCGGATGCGGGAGATGAATCCCTGCCGTTCAAGCTTCTCAAGGGTCTTGCCGATGGTCTGCGCCTGAACATGGACGGCCAGGGCAAGGCGGGAGCCGGTCATCGTTCCTTCGCGGGAGAGAACTCCCAGCGTGGTGTAACCGGCATGGGTGATCCCAATGTCGAGGAGGCGCTCGTTCCAGGCGTGATCCACAAGGCGGGCTGCGGTGGTGAGGAGGCGGCTCGTTGACCACTCGTTCAGATCGGGCATGACTGGACTTCTTCCGGATATCGACTTTCAGCAATACACCAACTATGAAGCGTGATGTTCAAGTTTCCCCTGTGATCCGGGCGAAGCTTTCGGCAAGATGCGTCAGGCGCGGCGGGACTTGCCCTGTTCGATGCCGATTACTGGTGCGCGGCTCCCGATGCGGCATCCGGACGGGTCTGCCCGTCCAGCCACGGGCGGTTGACGAAATCGCGGACCGCCGCAGCCACCTCGCGCGGCGCGGAATGCTGGACGACATGCGGCTGCCCAGGAATCGATAGCAGGACACCCGACGGGGCAGCCTCACTCAGTTCCCTGCACCAGGGTTCCCTCGCCACGGGGTCGCGGGAACCCCTCAGCACGAGCACGGGGCAGGAGAGCCGGCGCACTTCGTCCTCAATGCGGTACTCCATCATCGGGCCCAGTTCCTTGAGGTACCAACGTATGCCCGTGCGTGCATAATCAGACAGCACCAGGTAATTGGCCGAAGCCGTCTCCCGGAGAGCATCGCGCCCCAAAGCCGCGGACTGCCGCCACACGGAGCGCCGTTCCCGGTCAACCACCGGTCCCAGCAGGACGACGCGGGCGGCGAGCAGCGGGGAAGCGCTCGCGGCGGCCACAACGACCTGCGCGCCCTTCGAATGTCCCACGAGCACGCAGGTTTCCACGCCCAGTTCCCGCAGGCCATCGGTGAGGACCGCTGCGTGATCCTGCACGGAGAGGATCCCCGGGGGACGGGGGTTCGGGCCGAATCCGGGAAGGTCGACGGAATACGTGTCCGCCGTCGCGGAGAGCTCCTCATGCAGCCGCTTGAAGTAGCGGTAGGACATGCCGATGCCGTGAACGAGCACGAACGGCGGTTCCGTGTTCCCCGCAGGGCCCGGCGAAAAGTGGAAACGGACCTGCTGTCCGAGGGCATGAAAGGTAGAGACCGTGGCTGAGACCATTCGGCGAGTATATGGGGCCTTCTACAGGACAAAGTTCAAGACAGCCTCAAGACCAGCCAGCGGCTAGGACAAATATCTGGCAATGTATTCATATGCCCGATCTTCAACCCGCCCGCACCGCCCTCATTGTCGAGGACGACGAGGACATCCGCCAGCTCCTGGGCACAGCGCTGCGCAAGAACGGTTTCACCATCCTTGAGGCCGCAACCGGTTCCGAAGGTCTCCAAAAGGTCCGCGAACACCAACCCGACCTGATCACCCTCGACCTGAACCTGCCCGACCTTGACGGCGTGGAGGTATGCCGCCAGTCGCGCGCCGTCAGCGACGCCTACATCGTGATGGTCACCGCCCGACAGGATGAGATCGACCGCCTCATCGGCCTCGAAACCGGCGCCGACGATTTCATCGGCAAACCCTTCAGCCCCCGGGAATTCACCGCCCGCGTCTCGGCCATGTTCCGCCGGCCGCGCACCGGTCCTTCCTCCAGCGCCGCCTCCGAGGCTCCGCACGAGGTCCTCCGCCACGACGGACTCATCCTCGATGTCGACGGACGCACCGTCAGCCTCGACGGCGTCGAGCTCCCGCTGACCCGCATCGAGTTCGACCTGCTCGAAACGCTCCTCAACGGGGCCTCCAGGGTCTGGACGAGGGAGGCCCTGCTCACCCGGGTGTGGGGCGAGGCATGGGCGCTCGACCACCACCTCGTCGAGGTGCACATCCGGAACCTGCGCAAGAAGCTCAGCGAGGACACAAGCAATCCCCGCTTCATCCGCACCGTGCGGGGAGTGGGCTACCGGATGACGCCCACAACAACGAGCGCACGCTAGGCGCCGCAACCCGCGTCGGCGGGCTTCCCTGCGGGAAGCTCAGGGACGCCGGCGCTGCGGGCGGTCGATGAGCCCGTCGTACTCGTGGTGGTCCTTGAGGTACGAAACGATGTACGGGCACAGCGGCACGATCCTGCGCCCTTCGTCGCGGATGTCGTCGAGCATTCCCTTGACCAGGACCGTGCCGAAGCCCCGTCCCGTGTAGGCCTCATCGATTTCCGTGTGGATCAGCACGATCTGGTTCTGCTCGGGGCGAAGCCTGTACTGGACGAAGCCAAGGGTGGAGCCGTCGCCGGTCAGCTCGTACCGGTTGCGTTCCGGAGCGTCGGCAACGCGGACTGAGGCGTATGGCTGATCCGCTGGGGCGTCGGCGGTCATTGAAGCGATTCCTTCCCGTTGGCCCGGCTGGGGTGATAGGGCTTCGGGGGTTTGAAGCTCCCTCGTCCTTGGGATGATACGTCCGGCGGAAGGACCTGAACAGGCCCCGCGGCGGCAGCCCGGCTTTGCGTCGCTAAGCTTGAGGAGTGGCACACCTTGACGTTTCCAACATCGACTATTTCCTCTCCGACGGCAGGCAACTGCTCAACGCCGTCTCCTTCAAGGTGGGGGAGGGCCACAAGACCGCCCTGATCGGGCCCAACGGCACCGGCAAGACGACCCTGCTCCGCATCATCTCAGGGGACATCAGCGCCGACGAGGGAGCGGTCACGCGCTCCGGCAGTCTCGGCATCATGCGCCAGTTCGTCGGCCAGGTCCGTGACGACACAACCGTCAGGGACCTCCTGGTCTCCGCGGCGCCTCCCGTCCTTGCCGCCGCGGCGCGCGCGGTCGACGACGCCGAACTCGCCATGATGGAAACCGACGACGAGCCGACGCAGATGCGGTATGCCCAGGCGATCTCCGACTGGGGCGACGCCGGCGGCTACGAGCTCGAAACCATGTGGGACGAAGTGACGATGGCGGCCCTCGGCATACCGTTTGAGCGCGCCCAGCACCGGGCCGCGTCGTCGCTGTCGGGAGGCGAGCAGAAGCGGCTCATCCTCGAGGCGCTGTTCTTCGGGCCCGACGAGATGCTGCTGCTCGACGAGCCCGACAACTACCTCGACGTGCCGGGAAAGCGCTGGCTCGAGAAGAAGCTCGCGGAGTCGACCAAGTCGGTGCTCTTCGTCAGCCACGACCGCGAACTGCTGGCCAACGCGGCAACCCGGATCGTCACGCTCGAACCCGGTGTGCTCGGCGCCTCGGCATGGGTGCACGGCGGCGGGTTCGAAACCTACCTCCAGGCCCGCCGCGACCGCAATGCCCGGTTCGAGGAGCTGCGGCGGCGCTGGGACGAGGAGCACATCAAGCTCAAGGAGCTTGTGAACATGTACAAGAACAAGGCTGCCTTCCGCTCCGACATGGCCAACCGCTACCACGCGGCGCAGACCCGCCTGGCGAAGTTCCTTGAGGCCGGTCCGCCCGAGGCGATCCCCCTGGAGCAGAACGTTTCGATGCGCCTCCACGGCGGCCGGACCGCCAAGCGGGCCGTCGTCGCGCAGAAGCTCGAGCTGACCGGGTTGATGAAGCCGTTCAGCACCGAGATCTGGTTCGGCGACCGCGTGGGAGTGCTCGGCTCCAACGGATCCGGCAAGTCCCACTTCCTCCGCCTCCTCGCGGGCGGCGGAACGGATCCCGACAAGGAACACCTGCCGGTGTCCGACGTCGACATCGCCGAGGTTCCGCACGAGGGCTCGGTCAAGCTCGGCGCGCGGATCCGGCCCGGGTTCTTCGCCCAGACCCACTCGCGGCCCGACCTCCTGGGGCGCACCCTGCTCGACATCCTGCACCGCGGCGACGAGCACCGGTCCGGGCTCGGGCGGGAGGCCGCATCGGCCGTGCTTGACCGTTACGGCCTGGCGGGTCAGGCCGAGCAGCAGTACGACTCGCTGTCGGGCGGACAGCAGGCGCGGCTGCAGATCCTGCTGCTCGAGCTCTCAGGGGCAACCCTGCTGCTCCTCGACGAACCCACCGACAACCTCGACCTTCACTCGGCCGAGGCGCTCGAGCATGCGATCGACGGGTTCGAGGGCACCGTCCTTGCCGTCACCCACGACCGGTGGTTCGCCCGCAGCTTCGACCGCTTCCTGGTGTTCGGCTCCGACGGGAAGGTGTACGAGACCGAGGAACCCGTCTGGGACGAAAAGAGGGTCGAGCGGGTCCGCTGAGGCCGGTTTTGGGAACGACCGCGGTCAGCGGAAGGACCTGGTCCGGGTTACGTTGCCTTGCGCATCGTAGGTGATCCACCCGCCGGTCTTCTTCCCATCGACGTAATGGCCCTCGTCAAGGACCGCGCCGCTGGCGTGGTAGCGCTTCCACGGGCCCTGCTGCAGCCCGTTGCTGAATGCGCCGTGCTGGAGCAGGCCACCGTTCTCGCGGTGCCAGACGCACTCGCCGTCGAGCTGTCCGTTCACGTAGGAGACGCTGGCCTTCACCCGCCCGTTGCGGAAATAGAAGGTCCACGGGCCCGAGCGCTCGCCGTCCTCATACCGGCCTTCGCCGGACAACCCGCCCCCGGCGAAACGCTCCTCCCACCGGCCGGCCTTCTTTCCCGCGGAGTCTGTCGAGTTGAGCTGTTCGTCCATCCCGCAAGCGTATGACTGACAGGTTTGGAAGGCGTGGACCGCACCGCATACGGTGACAAGGTGAACCCCAAACTTCGGCCTGCAATGTGGGCGACCTTTGCCATTTTCGGCCTCAACGGACTGGTGTTTGCGAGTTGGGCCGCGCGGATCCCGGCGGCCTCCGCCACCCTCGGCCTCGGCTCCGGGCAAATGGGGGCGCTGCTGCTTGTCGGCGCGATCGGCTCGGTGTTGTCCCTGCCGCTTGCCGGAACAGTGGCGGCACGGATCGGCACAGCCAACACGGTGCGGGCCGGCGGCACGGCGTCGTCTCTCGCAGCGGCAACCGTCGCCGCGGGGCTCTGGACCCAGTCGGTGCCCCTGGCGGCGGTCGGGCTTTTCCTCTTCGGCGCCGGTGTCGCGCTCTGGGACGTGGCGCAGAATATCGAGGGCGCAGAGGTTGAACGCCGGCTCCGTTTCACGCTCATGCCGCGATTCCACGCGGCGTTCAGCGGTGGAGCGTTCCTCGGGGCGCTGCTGGGGGCGGCGCTCGCGGCGCTGGACGTGGAACTTGCCGCCCACCTGCTGGTGGTTTCCGTTGTGGCCCTGGCCATCTCCCTCTGGATCCCCCGGTACTTCCTTCCCACCCGCGCCCACCAGAGCGAGGCGCCGTCGTCCGCGGCAGGAGGCCGGTTCGCCGTCTGGCGGGAACCACGCACGCTGCTAATCGGCCTCGTCGTGCTGGGTGCGGCGCTGACTGAAGGCGCGGCCAACGACTGGCTGGCCAAGGCGAGCGTTGACGGGCTCGGGACAAGCGAGAGCACCGGGGCTGTCATGTTTGCCCTCTTCGTTGCGGCAATGACGGCCTTCCGGTTCATCGGCGGCCCGTTCATCGACCGCTACGGCCGTGTGCGGGTGCTCCAGGCCAGCCTCGGGGCTTCCCTGCTGGGCCTGCTGCTCTTCGTCTTCGCGCCCACCGTGCTCCTGGCTGCGGCCGGTGCCGTCCTGTGGGGAGTGGGGGCCGCCCTCGGGTTCCCCATGGGAATGTCTGCCGCGGCCGACGAGCCGGCACGCGCCGCCGCCCGGGTGTCGGTGGTGTCGACCATCGGCTATTCGGCCTTCCTCGCGGGCCCGCCGCTGCTTGGGTTCCTCGGCGACATCGTGGGCATCCGCACCGCCCTGCTCGCCGTCGGCGTCGCCGTCCTCGCTTCCTTCATCGTTGCCCCCGCCGCCCGGGAGCGCCGGGAGACCGAGCGCACGGCAATTTTGGATAAGGACAGCATTTGACCTGATCGGTTAGTCTGCGGGGCGCTTTCCTCCTACGCTGTGGGAATGGCGATTATTGAGGCACTCGGTCTGAAGAAGACCTATAAGTCAAAGAGCGGACCGGTGCATGCCCTTGACGGCATGGATCTCTCCGTGCCCCAGGGCACAGTAAAGGCGCTGCTCGGGCCGAACGGCGCCGGGAAAACCACGGTGGTGAAGGTGCTGACCACCCTGATCCGTCCCACCGAGGGAACGGCACACGTCGATGGGATCGACGTCCTCAGCAACCCCAAGGCAGCCCGTAGAATCATCGGTGTCTCGGGGCAGTACGCGGCGGTCGACGAGAACCTCACCGGTTTCGAGAACCTCGAGATGGTCGGCAGGCTGTACCACCTCGGAGCGCGCGAGGCCAAGCGCCGGGCGCAGGAGCTGATCGACCAGTTCGAACTGACGGAGGCGGGCAACCGCCCCGTCAAGGGCTTCTCGGGAGGCATGCGCCGCCGGATCGACCTGGCCGGCGCCCTCGTCATCAACCCGAAGATCCTGTTCCTCGACGAGCCGACAACGGGGCTCGACCCGCGGAGCAGGCTGTCGCTTTGGGGAATCATCAAGGACCTTGTCAACGACGGTACAACGCTGCTGCTCACCACCCAGTACCTCGAGGAAGCCGACCAGCTCTCGGACGACATCGCAGTGATCGACGGCGGGCGGGTCATCGCCGAAGGCACGGCGGACCAGCTCAAGGCACAGATCGGCGGCCACCGCGTGGTTGTGACCCTTGTCGATGCCTCCGACGCCGCTGCGGCACGCGAGGTCCTCGGGCGCCACGGCGACGGTTCGCCCACCGTCGCCGACGACGGCCGCACCGTGGAAGTCGGCGTCATCAACGGGCCGCGGGCCCTCCAGTACGTCCTTGGCGACCTGGGCCAGGCGGGAATCGAGCTCCACGACGCCGGTATGCGGCGGCCCAGCCTCGACGACGTCTTCCTCAAACTCACCGGCCGGCACGCTGAAGCGGCCGAAGACAGCTCCGAGACACCCGCAAAGGAGAACGCAAAATGAGCGTCCTAGCCCCCGAGAACCGGCACGCCGGGCCGGCAGCCGACCCCGGCGCCGCTTCGATGTGGTTGTCGGACGGCTGGACCGTCACCAAGCGCAACCTGACCAAACTGAAGCGTTCCCCCGACATGCTGGTCTTCGCTGTCCTGCAGCCCATCATGTTCGTCCTGCTCTTCAGCCAGATCTACGGCGGTTCGATTGCGGTCGAAGGCACCGACTACACCCAGTACCTCATGGCCGGGATCTTCGCCCAGACGGTGATCTTCGGGTCGACTTTCTCCGGCTCCGCCATGGCGCAGGACCTCAAGGACGGCATCATCGACCGTTTCCGGACCCTGCCGATGAGCTCATCGGCGGTCCTGGTCGGGCGCACGAACAGCGATCTCGTCCTCAACGGGATCTCGGTCATCATCATGATGGCCACGGGCTTCGTTGTGGGTTGGCGGATCAACGCCTCCTTCGGGAGCTTCCTCGCGGGCATCGGGCTGCTGCTGCTGTTCTCCTACGCCTTCAGCTGGGTGATGGCGCTGCTCGGCATGAGCGTGAAGTCGCCGGAAGTCATCAACAACGCCTCCTTCATGATCCTGTTTCCCCTGACGTTCATTTCGAACGCCTTCGTGCAGAGCCAGAACCTCCCGGCACCCCTCGAAGCGTTCGCCAACTGGAATCCCGTTTCTGCACTGGTGCAGGCCGCGCGCGAGCTCTTCGGCAATGTCGGCTCGGTGCCCACCCCGGACTCCTGGCCTATGCAGAACGCGGTGCCCACGGTCCTGATCGGCGCGGTCCTGATGCTGCTGATCTTCGTGCCGCTGTGCATCCGGAAATTCGCCTCGATCAGCTCCCGCTGACGGTCCGCCGACCACGCCCACGCACCCGGCCGTCCGCGCGTCGCGCCGCCCCCGGTCCACGGAAACCTCCGCGGACCGGGGGCGCCGGCGGGGCGGCAGCCTAGAGTGGGGCAAAACAGCCGCGTGCGGCACTTCCAGACCAACCAGCCAAAGGACACGTCATGATCGAGGCACACGGCCTTTCCAAGCGCTACGGCCCCAAAACCGCCGTCGACGGCATCTCCTTCACCGTCCAGCCTGGCAAGGTGACAGGATTCCTCGGTCCCAACGGCGCTGGGAAATCCACGACCATGCGCATGATCGTCGGTCTTGACACACCGAGCGCCGGTTCGGTGCGGGTCAACGGGCGCCGGTACTCCGAACACCGGGCGCCGCTGCGCGAGGTGGGGGCGCTGCTCGAGGCGAAGGCGTTCCACACAAAGCGCAGCGCCTACAACCACCTGCGCGCCATGGCCGCAACCCACGGCATCCCCAACAGCCGGGTCCGGGAGGTCATTGAGATGACCGGGCTGGGGCCGGTCGCCAAGAAGCGGGTCGGTGGATTCTCGATGGGGATGGGCCAGCGCCTCGGAATCGCCGTCGCGCTGCTGGGCGACCCGCATACAGTGATCCTCGATGAGCCGGTCAACGGACTGGACCCCGAGGGGGTCCAGTGGATCCGGCACCTCGCCCGCGGCCTCGCCGCCGAAGGCCGCACCGTCTTCCTTTCGTCCCACCTCATGTCCGAGATGGCGATGACGGCGGACCACCTCATCGTCATCGGCCGTGGCCGCATCATCGCCGATGCCCCGGTCTCGGAGATCCTCGCGGGCGCGGGCCAGCTCAAGACCCGGGTCCGCACCGACCGGCCCGCCGACCTGCTGGCGGCGCTCGCGGGCGACGGAACGACGTCGAAACTCCTCGAACCCGAGCTCCTCGAAATCTCCGGACCCCATCCCCGCAGGATCGCCGAAACGGCCCTGCGCCACCAGGTGCTCGTCTACGAACTGACGCCACTCCAGGCTTCCCTTGAGGAGGCCTACATGGAGCTCACGGCCTCGGAAGTCGAATACGCCTCGCACGACCTGCCCCTGGGCGTCCAGGGTGTCCCCGAAGGAGACCGCTCATGAGCACCTCAACCTCCACCCCGCCGGCCCCGGCCGGGCCGGGGACCGTCAGCAAAAACGCACCCCGTCTCAGCTTCGCCCGCGTCCTGAGATCCGAGTGGATCAAGATCACGACGGTTCCGTCGACGGTGATCCTCCTCGTCTGCACGCTTGTGGTGATGGTGGGCCTTGCCGCACTGTTCGCGTGGTCCCTCCAGACGGCCCAGGCCCAGCTGAATTCGGGCGGGCCCGCGCCCCAGATGGGTCCGCCGGAGGAGCCGATGCCGGATATCGGAGACCTTGCCCGCACCGCTCCCTCGTCGGGCACCATCTTCGGGCAGCTCCTCATCGCCTCCCTCGCGGTGGTGCTGATCGCCTCCGAGTGGGCCACGGGCATGATCCGGTCAACGATGGTTGCCGTTCCCAAACGCGTGCCTGCCCTGCTCGCGAAGAACGTCATCGCCGCCTTCGTATCGTTCCTTGTCGGCGCACTTGCAGCCCTGCTCTCGTATTTCGCCGTCCAGCCCATCCTGGCCGTCGAAGACCTCGGCTTCGCCCTCACCGACGAGGGTGTGGGCGCCAGCATTCTCAACACCGGAACCTATCTGGCGCTGATTGCCGTGATCTCCATGGGGATCGGGACACTGCTGCGCAATACCGCAGGCGGGGTGGTCACGGCCGTGGGACTGTTCTTTGTGGTTCCCGTGATCGTGGTCAACCTGATCTCCGGGCTGGCCGACTGGATTCCCGATGCGGCCCGCTTCCTGCCGACCAACGCCGGAGACCGGCTTGTCGCCATCACGGCGGAGGAGGGTGCCCTGACCCAGTGGGAAGGCGGCCTCGTCCTCGGAGCCTGGGCCGTTGTCCTGCTTGTCGCCTCCCTTGTGGTCGCCCGGAAGCGGGACGTCTAGGACCGGCAGCGCGCGGGATCTGGTTGAATCGGAACATGCCTTCAGCCTCAACCCACATCGACGACCTCGGCGCGTATGTCAGTGCCTCCCCCTCCAGCTTCCACGCGGCGGCAGAAGGCGGACGGCGGCTTGCCGCGGCCGGGTTCGAGCGCCTTTCGGAGAACGACGCGTGGCCCTCCGGACCCGGGAACTATTTTGTGATCCGCGACGGCGCCCTCATTGCGTGGTCCGTTCCGGAGGATGCGACCGCCGCCACGGGGTTCGCCATCCTTGGCGCCCACACCGATTCGCCGTCGTTCAAGCTCAAGCCCAAGCCCACCATCGGCCGGCACGGCTGGCTCCAGGCCGGCGTCGAAGTCTACGGCGGGCCGCTGCTCAACTCGTGGCTGGACCGCGAGCTGGCCCTGGCGGGGCGGCTCGTCACCGGTGACGGAAGCGAACACCTTGTCGCAACCGGACCTCTGCTTCGGTTCCCGCAGCTCGCCATCCACCTCGACCGCTCAGCCAATGACGGCCTGAGCCTCAACAAACAGCAGCACATGAACCCGGTCTGGGGTCTCGGTGAGCCGCAGGCGGCGGACCTCCTCGGCGTGCTTGCGGACTCCGCCGGCCTCGACCCCGCAGCGGTGGGCGGGTTCGACATCGTCGTAGCCGACACACAGGAACCGGCAGTGTTCGGCGCGAACGGCGAGTTCTTCGCCTCGGGACGGCTGGACAACCTCACCTCGGTCCACGCCGGACTCTCCGCGCTCATCGACACCGCCGGGTCCGCGGCCGGGCCGGGGCGGCCCATCGCGGTGCTCGCGGCTTTCGACCATGAGGAGGTGGGAAGCGCCTCCCGTTCAGGGGCGAGCGGGCCGTTCCTCGAGGACGTCCTGCTGCGGATTTCGGCGGGCCTGGGGGCCGGCCTGGAGGACCGCCTGCGCGCCATGGCCTCCTCGTTCTGCATTTCCGCCGACGCCGGCCACGCCATCCACCCCAACTACGCCGAACGCCACGACCCCGCGAACCATCCGGTGCTCAACGGCGGCCCGCTGCTGAAGATCAACGCCAACCAGCGGTACACCACCGACGCCCCCGGCGCCGCGCTCTGGGCCGCTCTCTGCGCCGAGGCCGGTGTCCCGTACCAGGAGTTCGTCTCAAACAACACGGTGCCGTGCGGCTCAACGATCGGTCCACTCACCGCTACCCGTCTGGGCATCCGCACCGTCGACGTCGGAACCCCGCTGCTGTCGATGCATTCGGCGCGCGAAATGTGCGGTGTTGAGGACCCGGTACGCCTTGCACAGGTGGCGTCGCGCTTCTTCGTGCGCCCCCTCCACCCCTGAACCGGACCGATTCTCCCGCCGCCCGTTCATCCGCTAGTATTGACAAGTCTGTGCTGAGTCCTGTGGGCGGGAAATCCCGCCGGCGGCAGCCGGATCAACGCTAAAGAACCTCCTGTTACGGAAAGGCCGTGACCGTTTAGCCCAAAGGAGGTGGGTTCACACATGCGTGCATATGAATTGATGGTAATCATCGACCCCGATGTCGAGGAACGTACCGTCGAACCGACACTTGAGAAGTTCCTGAACGTCGTCCGCAACGGCGGCGGCAGCGTGGACAAGGTGGACATCTGGGGACGTCGCCGTCTGGCTTACGAAATCCAGAAGAAGGCCGAAGGCATCTACGCCGTCGTCAACTTCACCGCGACTCCCGCAGTAGCAGCTGAACTCGACCGCCAGCTTGGCCTCAATGAGACCATCATGCGGACCAAGATCATCCGCCCCGAGGAGCAGAAGGTTTCCGCCGAGTAGTTTCGGCGTACCCCTTTCTTACTCAACAAGCCCGCTCCGGCGGGACGTGACCCAAGGAGGCACCATGGCAGGCGAAACCACAATTACGGTCGTTGGCAATCTCACCAACGATCCTGAGCTTCGTTTCACGCCGTCGGGCTCTGCGGTGGCGAACTTCACCATCGCGTCGACGCCGCGTACCTTCGACCGCCAGTCAAACGAGTGGAAGGACGGCGAAACGCTGTTCCTCCGCGCGTCGGTGTGGCGTGAGGCGGCCGAAAATGTCGCCGAGACCCTCACAAAGGGGACCCGGGTCGTGGCCCAGGGCCGACTGAAGTCACGGTCGTACGAAACCAAAGAAGGCGAAAAGCGCACCGTCATGGAGCTTGAGGTCGACGAGATCGGCCCCTCCCTGCGTTACGCATCGGCCAAGATCAGCCGCACCCAGCGCTCCGGCGGTGGCGGCGGCGGGTTCGGCGGAAACAGCGGTGGCTTCGGCGGCGGCTCCGGTACGAATTCGAACTGGGGCGGCGGCGGCCAGCAGGCACAGCAGCCCGCCGACGATCCCTGGGGTGCGCCCGCGGGCGGAAATTCGCAGGGCTGGGGCAACGGTCCGGATTCCGAGCCTCCCTTCTAACCGCAGGCAGGCTTCGGTCCCGAAGCCCCTGTTTGCACAAGATTCACCAGTACGTCCCATCCCGCAGAATCGTTCTGCGGGCTCCAACAGATAAAAGGAGCACCACGATGGCTAAGGCTGAACTTCGTAAGCCCAAACCAAAGTCCAATCCCCTGAAGGCCGCTGACGTCACCGTCATCGACTACAAGGACGTAGCACTGCTGCGCAAGTTCATTTCCGACCGCGGAAAGATCCGCGCCCGCCGCGTCACCGGTGTGACGGTGCAGGAACAGCGCAAGATCGCCCAGGCAATCAAGAATGCCCGCGAAGTTGCGCTCCTGCCTTACTCCGGCGCCGGCCGCGGCTAAAGGAAAGGAACCTATTTCATGGCAAAGCTTATTTTGACCCAGGAAGTAACCGGTCTCGGTGCATCAGGCGACGTCGTCGAGGTGAAGAACGGTTACGCACGTAACTACCTTCTGCCCCGCGGCTTCGCCCTGACGTGGACCAAGGGTGGCGAGAAGCAGGTTGAGTCGCTCAAGGCCGCCCGCTCGGCACGCGAGCACGCAAGCCTCGAAGACGCGCAGAAGCAGGCAGCGGCGCTTTCGGCCAAGCCTGTCAAGCTCACCGTCAAGGCAGGCGACTCCGGCCGCCTGTTCGGCACGGTCAAGGCGGACGACGTCGCAAAGGCCGTCGAGGCCGCAGGCCTCGGCAGCATCGACAAGCGCAAGGTTGAACTGCCTGCGCACATCAAGTCGGTTGGCTCCTACCAGGCCAACGTTCGTCTTCACGAAGACGTTGCCGCAGTGATCGACCTGGACGTCGTCGCCGGCTAGTCCAGCGCTTTTCGCACGACGCTCACGAAAAGGGACCCCCGCCTCGGCGGGGGTCCCTTTTCGTCCTCAACCGAAAGCGCCATGGAAGCCTGTGAGGGCCTCCGCGCCTCCCGGGCAGCAGTACCGCCCTTCGCCGGTGGCCGGGCCCTGCGGACCCCGCCAATGCCCTATGGGCCGCGTCAGGAGCCCGTTAAGGGCGCTCACGCCCCGGGGCCGGACCCGGGGCGAGGATCCTCGGCAGCGGATCCTCACCAGGGCCACGGAGGGGCGCACGGGTGCTGCGGTATCCCTGCGCCCGGCTCCGGGGCCGGGCACCTCTCCAGCGCCCTTCCACGCCGTTCCGTCGCCGGGCCCGCCGCCGGCTACGCTCCCTCAACCGGGGTGTCAACATACAACCTGTGGATGAAGGTTTCCGCCAAATTACTTTTCCTCCACAGGCACTGGATAAAGTTTTCCCACGTCAGAGCGGGTTTCAGTGGAAAGATTTCTTTTTGTCCACAGGGTTCTCCCCAGCCTGTGCACAAGACACGCCGCAGTATCCACAAGTAATCCACAGGCCCTGTTGGCAACTCGCTTGGTGTGCCGGGCCGCTGGGGCTAGCGTTGCGGAGGTCCCATCGAGAATGGGAGTGCCGGGTGATACACCTTCCGTAAGCGATCCCGGCCCAGCTCCTCAGCCGACGGCTGCGCCGCTGCGTGGAGGGACGATTTTCAGTAGAAAGGGTGCGCCAGTGTCCTTGGCACATGCAGACTCAACACCGGACACCCGGTCACCCGAATTTTCACGCACACCGCCGCAGGACCTTGTGGCCGAGCAGTCGGTGCTCGGCGGAATGATGCTGTCGAAGGACGCCATCGCCGACTGCGTCGAGGTGCTCCGCGGCATCGACTTCTACCGGCCCGCACACGAGAGCATCTACGAAGCGATCATCGACCTGTACGGGCGTGGCGAGCCGGCCGATGCCGTGACGGTTTCGGACGAGCTCACCAAGCGCGGCGAAATTTCGCGCATCGGCGGGCCTGCCTACCTCCACACGCTGATCCAGTCCGTCCCGACGGCCGCGAACGCCGGCTTCTACGCCGAAATCGTGAGGGAGCGCGCCGTGCTCCGGCGCCTTGTCGATGCCGGGACCAAGATCGTGCAGCTTGGATACTCCAACGACGGCGAGGTCGACGACCTCGTCAACGCCGCCCAGGCCGAGGTGTACGCCGTGGCGGAACGCCGCACGGCCGAAGACTACGTGGCGCTCAAGGACATCATCGAGGGAACGGTCGACGAGATCGAATCCGCAGGGCACCGCGGCGAGGGGATGACCGGCGTGCCCACGGGCTTCTACGAGCTCGACGAGCTGACCCAGGGGCTGCACGGCGGCCAGATGATCGTCGTCGCAGCCCGTCCGGCTATGGGTAAGTCGACCTTCGCCCTCGACTGGGCGCGCTCCGCCGCGATCAAGCACAACATGACGACCGTGTTTTTCTCCCTGGAAATGGGCCGCAACGAGATCGCGATGCGCCTGCTCTCGGCGGAGGCCACAATCGGGCTCCAGGATCTGAGGAAAGGCACCATCAAGGACGAACAGTGGGGAAAGATCGCAACAACCATGGGGCGCATGAACGATGCTCCGCTGTTCATCGATGACAGCCCCAATATGTCGCTCATGGAGATCCGGGCGAAGTGCAGGCGCCTGAAGCAGCGGCACGACCTCAAGCTCGTTGTCCTCGACTATCTGCAGCTGATGTCTTCAGGCAAGCGGGTGGAGTCGCGCCAGCAGGAGGTCTCGGAATTCTCCCGTGCGCTCAAGCTTCTTGCCAAGGAACTCAATGTTCCGGTGGTTGCGCTGTCGCAGCTGAACCGTGGCTCGGAGCAGCGGACCGACAAGCGGCCCCAGGTCTCCGACCTCCGCGAGTCCGGCTCGATCGAGCAGGACGCCGACATGGTTATCCTGCTCCACCGCGACGATGTCTACGACAAGGAGTCCCCTCGGGCCGGGGAGGCCGACGTCATTGTGGCGAAGCACCGTAACGGCCCAACGAAGACCCTGGTTGTCGGATTCCAGGGGCACTACTCGCGGTTCAACAACATGGCCGCAGACGGCGGGGGCTTCTAACCCCCGCCCGATCCGCGGCTACTTGCGCGGGCCCAGTTCGTCGATGACGGTTTTAAGGCGCGTGCGCAGGTCTTCCG
Source organism: Arthrobacter sp. TJ-254 (assembly GCF_058269175.1). Classification (NCBI taxonomy): domain Bacteria; kingdom Bacillati; phylum Actinomycetota; class Actinomycetes; order Micrococcales; family Micrococcaceae; genus Arthrobacter; species Arthrobacter sp. TJ-254. Next base: position 464,483 of record NZ_JBZCNF010000004.1, read on the forward strand.
AGGCGAGCCCGTCTTCGGGCATCAGCTCGTGTTCGATGTTCTTGGCCTTTTCAAGGGCCTTGAGCCCGGCCGAGGTGATGGTGATGCGTTGGCTCCGCCGGTCAGCCGTATTTCTCAGCCGCGTCACAAGCCCCCGCTTCTCAAGCCGATCAAGGGTCCTGCCGATGGTTTGGGCCTGGACATGCACCAGCTGGGCGAGGCGCACCCCGGTCACTGTGCCCTCACGGGCAAGAACCCCGAGGGTCGTCAGACCCGCGTGGGTGATGCCAATGCTGAGCAGCTTTTCGTTCCAGGAGTGTTCCACGATGCGCGCCGCGGTGGTCAGCAGCCGGCTGGTCGACCATTCGTTCAGCTCCGGCATTTGGAGGTTCCTTCCCCTTCATGGTTCCCGGTCGTCCTAGTTACTACTGTAAACAATTCGAACCCCGATAGGAAGCCTGCTTATTATATTGGCCCCTGTCATAGGAGGGCCACGAGCAGGCGGGCCTCAGCGGGGCAGATTGCCCCCGGGACGACGGAAGGCCTGGAGCGCTGGCTCCAGGCCTTCCACAGCGGACGGGCAGCCTAGATGCGGCCGCCACGGCGCTCGTCGCCGTCTACGTCGATTTCTTCCTTGCGGACCTCTTCGTTGACGGTGTGCTCGCTGGTGACGGTCTCCTTGTCGAGGCGGACGCGTTCAACCGGCACGGCTTCCTTCTCAACCACGGGGCGCTCCTCGTGAAGGATCACCTCGTGCTCCTCCTCGCTGATTGCGGGGCCGTCGTAGGCGGCGTCGCGGTTCGCGTCGGTGATCGGCTCGCGCTCGATGCGGACCTCTTCGTGGCTCACGGGCACCGTCTTCGTGACGTTCTCGGTCACGATGTACTTGCGCAGGCGCGCCCTGCCGGCTTCGCGGCGCTCGGTTCCAACGTGCAGCTGCTCCTCGGAGAGGGTCATTGCGTCGTCGGTGGTGGGACCCGAGGTGTCGTGGCCCACTGTGCCGCGACGGTCGTTGTCGACGAAGTCGGTGTCGCGCCGGCCGGAGGTGGCATCGATGTCGACGTCGTCGCGCATCGTGCCGGTGGTGCCGGTCGTTGTCCCGGTGTAGGTCTCGGTGCCGGTGGTGCCGGTCGTTGTCCCGGTGTAGCCGCCGCCCAGTTCATAGTGGCGGTAGAGCTGGTCTTCCTCCTCCGGGCTGAGCGATCCGTCGGATTCGATGCGCGGCGCATCCTTGACCTGGCTCTTGGTGTAGGGCACGCGGACGTCATGGCCTTCAACGTCTGCGCCCTGGAGCGGCACGAATGACTCCGACGTTCCGAAGAGGCCCGTCTTTGCGGTGACCCAGCTGGGCTCGCCGGTCTGATCGTCAAGGTAGATCTGACCGATCGACCCGATCTTGTCGCCATCGGATCCGACGACGTTGCCGCCGCGGCTCAGAATGGTGTCAATGTTTTCCTGGGAAATCATGTCGTTCTCCTTCTCGATGTAGCTCAATGTGAGGGGTCGTGACTTTCCTGGCTCTTAGGTCAGCGGTGATGGGATCTTCTCCCCTCAAGGGACCACCGGCCTCTAGAGTAAGCACACTTAGTACTTAATTGAAAGCCTGCTTAGCTTCCAAGTTGAAATAATTTCGCCCGAAGCCCCCGGGCGGGAGTCACCGGTGAGCCGCAGCTTCGCAAAATGCCCGGGTTCTTCGTAGAATCGAGAACAGGTCCAGCCAAAGGCCTCGGAAACTCCACTTCGGAGCACCGACGCGAGCCTTTTTGGTGACCGTCTGCGGCAGGGGACCCAAGGGCCGCGCCGCAGCCCCGCCCCGATGTGGCCTCGATGGCCGTTGGGCTCGTCCACGGTGAAGCAGCTTCCGCGCAGTGAATCAACGCCGTTCCAACGACAGAGTCATCACTAGAAGGGGCATCCATGCTCGAGCAAGACAACCGGCACCTGAAGCGCATCCTTGTTGCCGCAGCTGACCTGGAGAACGCCGAATTCGAACGCGACCGCCTTGCGGTCGTGTGCCGGGAAGCGGTCGAGAGTGCGCTGCGCGACGAGGTTCCCCCCGCCGAGGTCGCCGCGGCTGCGGGTATCCCCGAGTCCGACCTCGCACGGCTGCTTGGAGCGCCGCGGGCCGACGACGTGGTGCCGATCCTCTCCGGCGCTCCCGAGACGGGCACGCAGGAGATAACGCCCGCCGATGAGCTTCGGGCAGTCGAGTCCTAGGGCAGCATGCCGGTCGGCAGGGAACGTAGCAACGGAGGAAAACAGTGAAGCAGGCGCTTCTGGTCATCGACATGCAGAATGCGTACTTCGAGGACGAGACGCTCAGGCGGGAGCGGGACACCCTCGTCCGTGAGTGCAACCAGCTGGTAACCCAGGCGGTGGCAGCCGGGGCCGAGGTGTTGTTCGTCGCCACCGAGCACCTGAGGGACAAATCGACCTGGACCGTGAGCATGCTTGACGACGACCAGGGGTTCATCTTCGCCGGCAGCGACCAGGCGGCCTACGTGCCCGGCCTTCGCGCCGACGGGTTCGAGCGGGTCGTCAAGACGAGGGACAGCGCCTTTTTCGGGACCGACCTCGCCGAGCGCCTGCATGCGCGGGGGGTTGAGGGCCTGCTGCTTGCCGGGGTGTCCACCCACAACTGCGTTGCCCACACGGCGGCCGATGCCTTCGCCAACAACTTCCGCGTGGCCTTCGTCCGGGATGCGATCGCAAGTACGAACCCCACTTACGCCGAGTCGATGCTCACCATCCTCAGTGACGAGTACCGCCAACCCGTACTGACCACCAAGCAGGCGCTGCAGCGGCTTCAATCGACGGCCGACCGCACCGTGGCCTGACTGCACCCTGCGGGCCGCCTGCGGGTAGCACGGGGCAAGAGATAAGGGAGGGTGCGGACATCCGCACCCTCCCTCTCTTTCCGTCTATTGCGTCTAGCTGTCAGCGTTGAAGCCGGAGCCGGAACGGACCCTACATGCCGCCCGAGCGGGAGTCCTGAACCTGGCTCTTGGCGTCCTGCGCCTTGTCCTTGACGTCGGAAGCGGCCTGCTGGCCTTCTTCCTTGACGGTCTGCGCCGACTGCGTGGCGGTTTCCTTGACGGACGCCATTGCCTCCTGCGCCGGCTCCTTGAGGTTCTCAACGACCTCCTTCGCGGTATCGGTAATCCCGGTCGCCAGCGGAGCGGCCTGCTCCTTCAAAGCCGAAGCGGCTTGCTTCTCCTTCTGGCTTGCCGGAATCAGGGAAGCTGCGAGCAGCCCCGCTCCGAAGGCGATGAGTCCGGCAGCCAACGGGTTGCCGGCCGTCTTGTTGCTGATCTGCCGCGGAGCGTCCTGCACGGCCTGGCCCGCCTGGTGCGCCTTCTCCTGTGCGGTGTGGGCGGCCGACTTGGCTGAGCTCTTGGTATCACCGGCCGTGCCGGCTACTCCGCTTTTCATATCGTCCGCCTTGCCCATCACTGACTCCTTCACGTCGTCTGCCTTGCCCATGACGGTGTCCTTCACATTGCTGAAGGTGTTCTTGACCTTCTCGGTCTGGCGGTGCGCGATGTTCGAGGGGTTCACCTTGTCGGCTACCGCATCGACGTCGGTGCCGAGTTCACGGCGGGTGCGCTCGATGTCGGCCCGGATTTCTTCTGGAGTCTGGCTCATGGGGTTTCCTCACCTGGTTTCAGTGTTGGCGGGATTTCTTTGATGGTTTCAGCGGTGTCGGGCAGGCCGCGGATCTGCTTCATTTCCTTCTTGCCCATCGCGGCGAGAACTGCGGCAATGATGCCCCAGATGACTGCAACGATGACGGCGGCCCAGCCAAGCGGCATGATGGCACCGAGGCCCCACATCAGGGCAATCGAGAGGAAGAGCAGTACGAAGTGGCCGCCGACGGCGGCGCCGGCAAACATTCCGGCTCCCTTTCCTGCATTCTTCCCGGACTCGCGCAGTTCCGCCTTGGCGAGGGCGACTTCCTGCCGCATCAGAGTGGAGAGGTTGCGGGTCACATCGGCAAGCAGTTCACCGACGGAGTTGTTCGCGGCGCGCTGTTCCGCCTCGGAGGGAGGCGGCGGAGAGGCGGAATGGGCTCCGCCCGAGTATGCCTCGCTCATTAGCGCAGGTCCCTTTCATCAGGAAGCGTGCCCACGGGCGGGGTTCCCGGGGGGATGGTGGGGTACTCGACGGCCGGGTCGACGAACGCCGGCGACGACTCAGCGACGTGGGTACCGCGGGATGTCCGCGGGAGCGCTGTCGAGGCGTCGTAGGTCGTCGTGGCGGTGTAGTCAGTGTCGTACGTGCCCGATGGGCGGGTCTGCGAACCGTCGGATCCGGACTGGGCGGCTCCGGTCAGCCCGCGGGTGAGGCGGCCAACGAGGAGGCCGGCGCCTGCGGAAATTGCCAGGAATGCTCCCGGGCGGCGACGGGCGAAGCCTTTAACGTCCTCGAGGAGGTCGGTGGCGTCGCGTCCTTCAAGCCAGCCCGCGACAGCTCCGGCGCGCTGCGACGCCTGCTGAACGATACTTGAGACTGCTTTATTATCGGACTTCTCGGCCATCGAGCGGAGCTCGTCGCTGATCGAGCGGAGGCCTTCGGTTGCCTTCTGCTGCTGTGCCCCGGCCTGGCTCTTGATGTCGGATCCAAGTCCGCTGACGAGGCTCTTGGCCTGGCTGCCCGCCTCCTGTGCAACGTTCTTCGCTTCGGCTGCAGCAGTCTGTGCGACATGCTGTGCGGCGCCGGCGCTTTCCTGGCCGACCTCTTTCGCCTGATCCTTCGCTGTCGAAGTGGTCGACTGGCCGGACTGTGTCCCGCTGCCCTCGAAATCCGTGCCGGTTGTTGACGGAACCAAGGGATCCTGCGGCCAATTCTGCGTAGTCATGTTCATTCCTTACGTTGATATTGCCGGTAAAACGGATGCTCCATCGTGTTCTGATCTGTTCGTCCGACGGTTGCCCACCAGACTTACTTCCTAAAGCTAAGCATGCTTAGTTTACTCATGCAAGCCGTTCGGCGATAATTGCAAGCTTAAAATAAGCACGCTTATTATCTTTCGAAGATGCTACTCAGGGCATAGCCTCGAATCAAGAGGTCCGGGCGCCGCCCCGCCCGGGGTGGGTTCATCGAAATAGGACCGGGCCGGGATGGGGAGGTGCGAGTCTGTGTTTTTTCACAAGCAGGAGCTTCAGTACAAAGCCAGTCCTGACAGGCCCGATGCGGTCTACGCCCGGAAACTCCAGGAGGTTCTCGGGGGCCAGTACGGCGAGATAACCGTTGCCATGCAATACAGCTTTCAGGCATGGAACGCCCACATCCCCGGAAAATACCGGGACCTGCTCTTTGGTATCGGTGCAGAGGAATTCGGACACGTTGAGATGCTTGCGACAATGATTGCGCAGCTGCTCGAAAAGGCGCCCCTCGGCATCACCAGCGACGCCGTCCAGTCCGATCCGGCGGTGGCCGCGGTCATCGGCGGAACCGACATGCAGCAGGCCATCGTGGCCGGCGCCGGAGCGCGTCCGGTGGACAGCAACGGCAACCCCTGGCAGGGCAGTTATGTCACGGCGAGCGGCAACCTCCTCGCCGATTTCACTGCCAATGCAAACGCGGAGATGCAGGGCCGCCTGCAGGTGGCCCGGCTCTACCACATGACTGACGACCACGGCGTGCGGGACATGCTGTCCTTCCTTTTGGCACGCGACACGATGCATCAGAACCAGTGGATCGCTGCCGCCCGGGAGCTGCAGGAGGAGAAGTTCGAGGAGCTTCCGGTCCCCAGCAACTTTCCGCTCGCGAAGGAGGAGCGCAGCGTCTCCTACCAGTACCTCAACTTCTCGGACGGCGCAGCCGCTTCAACGGGGAGCTGGACCTCGGGTCCGACACCGGACGGGCACGGGGAGTTTTCCTACCACGACGGGCCGACGACAAGCGCTCCGCTGCCTGCGCCGACGCGGCCCGACGCGCGGTTCTACGGAACCACAGAGGTTCCAAATGTGCTTGAAAAGGCCGCAGGGGCCGTCCAAGACAAACTGAACCGCGAATGACTCAACGTTCCGCCAATTATGCAAAGGAGAGAGCAATGACATCAGCACGGAATAATGCGGTGGACCGCAAGACGAGCGTGCAGAAGGCGGCCCAGGCGGTCGGCGCCGTCTTCCTCCTCATCGGGGTTCTCGGTTTCATTCCCGGCGTCACCACCAACTACGACACCCTGCGGTTCGCCGGTCACCAGTCGGAGGCCCTGCTGCTCGGACTCTTCCAGGTGTCGGTACTCCACAACATCGTCCACCTATTGTTCGGTGTTGCGGGGCTGGCGCTGGCGAAGACAATCGCGGGCGCCCGCAGCTATCTGCTGTATGGCGGGGTAATCTACCTTGTCCTCTGGCTTTACGGCCTGTTCGTCGGGCACGAGACGGCAGCCAACTTCGTCCCGCTCAACAATGCGGACGACTGGCTCCACCTCTTCCTCGGAGTAGGGATGATTGCGCTCGCCCTGCTGCTGGGGAAGAAGAGCACGCGCACCTCGGGCAGCAGGAGTGCCAACCGTCTCTAGCGCCGGGCGGGCTTCCGCCGACGCCGCTTTTCTCAGGGGGCCGCCACAGGCGGCTCCCTGAGATGCGTTACCGGCTTCGGCTCGCCGTAAAAAGCGAAGTACGCTTAGTGTTGGTGTTGTGCCGAGGCCCATCTGGGCGAAACAGGAAAGGGTGTTAGATGAAGCAGCCCACCGCGCGCGGAGATGTGAGCGCGCTCCTCTTCGACATACTTGCCGGCGGACCGGCCGGTGCCGATGAACGCCTGCGTCAGCTGTCCGTGCTGGTGGAGAAAGCGCTGGCCGAGGTATCGGACATCGTCTACGACGACGACCTGCAGCTGAGCCTCTTCTGCCTCTATGAACTTCACTACAGCGGCATCGACGGCGCCGATGAGGAATGGGAGTGGAACCCCGGGCTGCTCGGAGTGCGCGCCCAACTCCAGCAGGCGTTCGAGGACCGCCTCCGCGCGGCGGTACACGCGGCGGACCTGCCCGAGCCCACCAGTGAGGCGGTGGCCGCCGAGCTGTTCCGCATGACGGGTGAAGACTCCGGCCCGAGCATGTCCCGCTTCGTCGCGAAGGAGGCGACGGATGCCCAGCTGCGCGAATTCCTCATCCACAAATCGATCTACCAGCTCAAGGAAGCCGACCCGCATACCTGGTCGATCCCCCGGCTCACGGGGAGGGCCAAGGCCGCCATGGTTGAAATCCAGGCCGACGAGTACGGCGGCGGAAGACCCGCCCGGATGCACTCCGCGCTGTTCGCCCGCACCCTGCGCGCCCTTGACCTCGACGACAGCTACGGCGCATACCTTGACGCGGCGCCTGCGATCACGCTCGCCGCCAACAACATGATGTCGCTGTTCGGCCTGAACCGCCGTCTTCGGGGAGCCATCGTTGGCCACCTGGCCGCCTACGAAATGACGTCCTCCCAGCCCAACCGCCTCTACTCCCGCGGCCTCAGCCGCCTCGGTTACTCCCAGGAGGCCACCGAATACTTCGACGAGCACGTCGAGGCCGACGCCGTCCACGAGCAGATCGCCGGCCGCGACCTTGCCGGCGGGCTTGTTGAGTCGGATCCCCGGCTGCTCGAGGACGTCATCTTCGGTGCGGCGGCGGCACTGCTTGTCGACTCCTGGATGACCCTGCACATCATGGAGTCATGGAAGGCAGGACGCTCATCGCTCCAGGCAGATCCGACCTTCGCCGCATGAACGACACCCAGGAGCCGGGGCTTCCCGGAGAGCGGCCCGCCGCGGCAGCCGGCGGCGAGGCCTCGATCGTTGCCTGCCCCGACGGGCCCCTGCTCGTCCGGGGAGAATTTGAAATCCTTGGCGCCGACGGCGAACCGCTTCCCCGCACCCGCCGGACAGTTGCCCTGTGCCGCTGTGGAGCGTCGGTGCTCAAGCCGTACTGCGACGGAACGCATAAGCTGATCGGCTTCAAGACCGACGTCTGAGTCGACCCGGACGGGAATTAATTGAACCGCGGGCACTCCTCCGTCAAGCTTGATGCATCGACGGGGGAAGGGCGGCCAGCATGACGACGATTGACCTGAACAGCGATGTCGGCGAGTCGTTCGGCAACTGGACCTTCGGTGACGACGCGTCGATCATCCGGTCCGTCTCAAGCGCGAACGTGGCCTGCGGGTTCCACGCCGGCGACCCCTCGGGCATTCGGGCCACCTGCGCAGCGGCAGCCGGCGCCGGAGTGAGGGTCGGCGCCCATCCCGCTTACCGCGACCTTGCCGGTTTCGGACGCCGCTTCCTCGACGTGGCCCCGGCTGAACTGACGAACGACGTGGTGTACCAGATCGGCGCCCTCCAGGCCATTGCGCGGGCCGCCGGAACGGAGGTGGCCTACGTTAAACCGCACGGGGCGCTGTACAACACCATCGTCCACCACCAGGGACAGGCTCGCGCCGTCGTCGAGGCCGTGAAGGACGTCGACCCCTCCCTGCCCCTGCTCGTGCTGCCGGATTCGGAGATCGAACGCACCGCCCGGGCGGCAGGCCTTCGCACCGTCGTCGAAGCGTTCGCGGACAGGGCGTACACCCCGGCCGGGACGCTGGTTCCGCGCACGGAACCAGGCGCCGTGCTGTCAACCCACGCCGAAGTACTTGAGCACGTCCTACGCATCGCAACCGAGGGGCGGCTGCGCGCGATCGACGGGACCCTTGTCCCGGTCGCGGCGGAGAGCATCTGCGTCCACGGCGACACCCCGGGGGCGGTGGAGATGGCCTTCGCCGTCCGGCACGCGCTCCTCGATGCGGGTGTTGAAATAGCGGGTTTTGTCTGAGATGGCGCCGTTTCCCAACCTTCTCCCGGTCGGCGACCGCGCGGTGCTCGTCGAACTCGAAGGGCTGCCCGAGGTGCTGAGCCTTCAGGCGCAGCTGGACGCCGACCCGGACCCCGACCAGATCGACGTGGTGGCCGCCGCCCGCACGGTCCTGGTGACCGCCGGAAGCCGCAGGGGAGCGGAGCGGATCGCCGGGCGCATCCGCGGCTTTGACCTCTCGGCCTCCCCGGAGGTTGACGACGCGCTCGTTGAAATCGAGGTGGTTTACGACGGGGCCGACCTCGCCGATGTGGCAAGCGCCACGGGGCTCAGCGAGCAGGGGGTGGTCGAAGCGCACACCGCCCAGACCTGGACCGCTGCCTTCGGGGGGTTCTCCCCGGGCTTCGCCTACCTCGTGGGCGAGAACGAAAGCCTCGAGGTGGCGCGGCGCGCTTCCCCGAGAACCAGCGTGCCCGCCGGGGCGGTTGCCCTTGCCGGCAATTTCTCGGCCGTCTATCCACGGGAATCTCCCGGCGGCTGGCAGCTCATCGGGCGCACCGACGCGGTGCTGTGGGACCTCGCCCGGGAAAATCCGGCGTTGGTCCGGCCGGGAAACCGCGTGCGGTTCCGCGCGGTCCGGGGATCAATCAGGACCGCGGGCGGGGCGGGCTCTCCCCGGTACCGGCCGGGGGCTGCTGCCGGACCGGGGGCGGCCGGCGGGCTGACCGTCGCGAGTCCGGGCCTTTCCAGTACGATCCAGGATCTGGGCAGGCCGGGACTGGCGGCAATCGGCGTCCCGGGCTCCGGAGCGCTCGACAGGGCATCGTTCCGCCAGGCCAACCGGCTTGTGGGAAATCCGCCGGGCGCCGCGGCCGTCGAATCCGTCTTCGGCGGACTAACCCTCGAAGCCCGGGCCGACCAGGTGATCGCCGTGACCGGTGCGCTGGTGCCGCTGACGATCAGCGGCGTGGACGGCACCGAGCGGAATGCCGAACTCTGCGCTCCCTTCGTGCTGCGTGCGGGGGAGGCCCTTCAGGTTGGCTTCCCCTCGAAGGGGCTGCGCTCCTACACCGCCGTCCGTGGTGGGGTGGATCTCGCCCCCAGCCTGGGCAGCCGGAGCTCCGACACCCTGTCCGGGCTGGGGCCTCCGCCGCTGGCCGCCGGAACGCTCCTTGCGGTGGGGGAGGCCCACGCGGGCTCCCCTGTCGGAACCGCCGAACTGCCCCGCGAGTTTGATACCGAGGCATTGCTGAGAATCGTCCCGGGTCCGCGCGCCGACTGGTTCGCCGAAGGAGAGCTCCAACGCCTGTGCGAGGCCTCCTGGTCGGTGACGGTGCAATCGAACCGGATCGGCGTGCGCCTCGACGGTCCTCCACTCACCCGTCGTGACAGCGGTGAGCTTGCCAGTGAGGGTGTGGTCACCGGGTCCCTGCAGGTGCCGCCGTCGGGCCTTCCCGTTCTGTTCCTTGCCGACCACCCGGTGACCGGCGGCTACCCGGTGATCGCCGTCGTCATCGCCGAGGACCTGGACCGGGTGGCCCAGCTGCCTCCCGGCTCGGTTGTCCGGTTCTCCGCTGTACCGGAGCGTGCACCGACGCTCTGAGCCGCGCTACTCCCAGAGCTGGGCGAGGCCGCTCAGCGACTGGTAGCCGAGGAAGAGGGTCAGCAGCCACGCAGCCACTCCCACAATGAGCAGCCACTTGGGGTAGCGGTAACCGCCGAGGAGATCCCGGCGGCGCCAGGCCACCCAGAGGATCACCGCGAACCCGACCGGGAGGATCAACCCGTTCACCGCGCCCGCCATGATCAGCAGCGTCGTCGGCGCCTGCCCCAGGAACAGGTAGATGACGGCCGAAACGGCGATGAAGGCGCACGTGTAGAGGTTCCGCCGCCGCGGGCTCGTCCGTGAGCTGGTGATGAAGGAAACAGACGTGTAGGCGGAGCCGATGACCGAGGTGATCGCGGCCGACCACAGGATCACCCCGAAAAGCCTCAGCCCCACCTCCCCGGCAGCTATCTGGAAGGCCTCCGCCGCCTGGTTTTCGCTTGCCAGTTCGGCGCCTCCGGCCACCACCCCGAGGATGGCGAGGAAGAGCAGCACCCGGATGACGCCTGTGACAATGATGCCAAGGATCGAGCTCTTGGTGATCTGCCCGACATTTCCGGGCCCGGTCACTCCGGAGTCGAGCATCCTGTGGGCTCCGGCATACGTGATGTAGCCGCCGATTGTTCCGCCGATGAGCGTGGTGATAACGAGGAACTCGATCCGCTCGGGCAGTACCGCGTTGCGGAGGGCAAGCCCCACCGGCGGACCGGAAACGATTGCCACGTAGGCGGTCAACAGGATCATCACGGCACCCAGCACAACAACCACCCTGTCGAGTGCGGCCCCGGCACGCTTGACGAGGAACACGGCGATCGCGATGCAGGCCGAGACAATTCCGCCGATCTTGGGGTCGACGCCGAACATGGCGTTGATTCCGAGACCGGCACCGGCGGTATTACCGATGTTGAAGACCATCCCACCGAGGAAGATCAGGACCGCGAGCAACCAGCCGACACCCGGAAGCACGAGATTTCCCAGTTCCTGCGCGCGGCGGCCGGTGACTCCGATCACCCGCCACACATTCATTTGGACGGCGATGTCGACGCAGATCGACACAAGGATCGCGAACGCGAAGGCCGCCCCCAGCGTCACAGTGAAGGCAGTCGTCTGGGTGATGAAGCCCGGGCCGACAGCGCTGGTGGCCATGAGGAACATCGCGCCGAGAAGCGCGCCCCGCTGCGGATTGGCCGTTCTCTTCACGCCGGTTGCCATGGCGATCCCACCTTCGGCTCCGAAGGCAGCGGCCGGACGCCGGATGCCCGTGCGGAAATTGTATAAAGGGTGCTACGCCGGGGCAGGGATTTTTCCACGGCCGCCCGGCGTCGACAACCTCAGCCCCGGTTCCTAAAATGCCCGGGGCCTCAATGGCGGACGGCGCTGGCCGCCATTGAGGGGTTCAGGAGCGGGACACTTCATCCCGGACGCGAGGGGCCACTTCGGTGCCGAAGAGGCGCAGGTTCTCAAGGAGGACGGCGTTCGGCATCGGACCCAGCCCGTACTTGAGGTCGAACCGGTTCACTCCCAGTGCCTTCATGCTCCGGACAATCCGCCGTGCCACCGTCTCGGGGGATCCCACATAAAGCGAGCCGACGGCGATCTCCTTTTCGTAGAATTCCCGGGTGATGGGCGGGAACCCCCGCTCGTAGCGCGCCTCCAGCTGGAAGGTCTCGTACGTCGGCCAGTACTCCTCGATGGCCTGCTCGTCGGTGGCCGCGACATGGCCGGTGGAGTGCAGCCCGATGGGGAGCTCACCGAAGCCCGCCTCAGCGGTCGCCTGCCGGTACAGCTCGCTCAGCTTGGCGAAGCGTGCCGGATTGCCGCCGATCACGGCGAGCATCAGGGGGAAGCCGTACTGCGCCGCGCGCACAACCGACGCCGGGTTCCCGCCGACTCCGATCCAGGTGGGCAAGGCGCCGTCCGTGGTCCGCGGGAAGACATCGAGGCCGTCCATAGCGGGGCGGGTGGTGCCGGACCAGGTGACCGGCTTCTCGGACCGGAGCCGGGAGAACAGTTCAAGCTTCTCCTCGAACAGGCGGTCATAGTCCTCGAGGTCGAAGCCGAACAGGGGGAAGGATTCCTTGCTGGAGCCGCGGCCGAGAATCACTTCGGCCCGCCCCTGCGAGACCGCATCGAGTGTCGCATACCGCTGGAAGACCCGGACCGGGTCATCCGAGCTCAGGACGGTGACGGCCGAACCGAGCCGGATGCGGGAGGTCTGGCCGGCGACGGCCGCCAGGACGATGTCGGGCGCAGAGAGGGGCATCTCCTCAACGTGGTGCTCGCCGAGGCCAAAGAAATCGAGGCCCGATTCCTCGGCGACAACACCTTCACGCACCAGGGAGTGGATGCTGCGGGGCTGGCTGAGCAGCTCCCCGTCGCTGCCTCTTGTCACGTCGCCAAAACTGTCGACGCCGATCATGATCGGGTACTGCTCGAGGATTTCAGCCATTTCGTCTCCAACGCCTGGTGCTAGTAGTTGATGTATCAACTACCGAAAGCCTAGGGCCTATGTAATGGACATGTCAACAAAGCGAAATGCGCCTCATGATGTTGACATATCAACTACTCGAACATATAGTGGACATGTCAATCAATCGTGGAGGGGAAGTCATGGCTGCTTACAGCACCGCCAAGGAAAACCGGCAGCACAATCCAGCGCGCCGCAGCCCGACGGCCGCCGAGCTGGCCATCTGGCGGGATCTTCTCGACATGACGGCCGAACTTCGCCGGCGCATGGGCGTTGTCTTGAGCAGCTCGAATCTGTCCGGCCAGGACTATGAGGTCCTGCTGGCCCTGACCGAAGCGGACGGGCGCGAGCTGCGGTCCTCGGAACTGGCGGGGGCCATCAACTGGGAGCGCAGCCGGCTCTCCCACCACATCGGGCGGATGGAGAAGCGGGGCCTGGTGCGCCGCGAAGAATGCCTGACGGACAACCGTGGCGCCTTCGTCCAGCTGGCCGACGCCGGAGCCGACGCCTTCCGGCGTGCCTCGGTGCCGCAGCTCCAGGCGGTGAAGGAGCACTTCTCGGACGCCTTGACGCCGTCTCAGCTGGAGAACCTCGCCGACATCCTTGATTCACTCCACCAGCACTTTGAAGCCAATTCCTCCAAGGGGGACCCACGATGAGCAATACTCCTTCCGCCTCCAACCTCCCCCGCATCGGCGTTCTCGGAGCAGGCCATGTCGGCCCGGCCATCGGCCGGGTTGCCATCGAGGCCGGCTACCCGGTCTCCATCGCCGGGTCCGGCGACCCGGCGAAGATCGCCCTCATCACCCAGATCCTCGTTCCGGGAGCGAAGGCCGACTGGCCCGCGCAGGTGGCGGCCGAGGCCGACATCGTGATCCTGGCGATCCCGCTGCACAAGTTCAGTACCTTCGACCCGTCCCTGGTTGCCGGCAAGGTCGTCGTCGACCTGATGAACTACTGGGCACCCATCGACGGCACGCAGCAGCTGTTCGAGGACCCGCGCTATGGCAGCAGCGAAATCGTCCAGCGGCACCTCAGCGGTGCGCGGGTCGTCAAGTCCTTCAACCACGCCGGGTACCACGAGCTCGAAGCCGACCGCCGGCCGGCCGGCGCCGCGGATCGACTGGCGCTCGGAGTGGCCGGGGACGACCGGGGAGCGGTGGAGCTGGTCGCCGCCCTGGTGGAGAACATCGGCTACGACGCCGTCCTGCTGGACAGCCTCCGCGAGGGGCGGATCCTCGAACCCGGCGGGCCGGTCTTCGGCGCTTCGCTCAATGAGGAGCAGTTCGCGCAGGTCCTCACCGAGAAGACCGCGGCCTAGGCCGCACCGCTGTCCGCGGTCACACCGCTAGGGACCCTGCGGGAGTGCCCGCACCCACCACCCAGATAAAAGGAACAACTGTGAACGACTCACCAAGCCTGCGGACGGGCTTTCCCCTGACCTTCGGACTCGACACCTTCGGTGATGTCCATTCCGACGAGAACGGGACCCTCAATTCGCACGCCCAGACGGTCCGCAACATCGTCGAGCAGGGCGTCCTTGCGGATTCCGTGGGCATTGATTTCTTCGGCATCGGCGAGCACCACACCTACGACTACCCGCTCTCCGCCGGCGACCTGGTCCTCAGTGCCATTGCAGCGCGGACCAGGAACATCCATCTCGGCTCCGCCGTCACCGTGCTGAGCTCCGACGATCCCGTCCGCGTCTTCCAGCGGTACTCCACCCTGAACGCGCTGTCCTCGGGGCGGGCCGAGGTGATCCTGGGCCGTGGTTCGAGCATCGATTCGTTCCCGCTCTTCGGCTACGACCTCAGCGACTATGAAGTGCTCTTCGAGGAGAAGTCGGAACTGTTCGCCGAGCTGCTCAAGGGAAGCCCCGTCACCTGGACCGGCACAACCCGCGCGGCGCTCAAGGACCAGGACGTTGTCCCGCACCTCGAGGCTGAGCCGTTCCCCACCTGGATCGGCGTCGGGGGGAGCCCGCAGTCGGTTGTCCGGGCTGCCCGCCACGGGTACAACCTCATCCTTGCCATCATCGGCGGCTCGCCCGCCCGCTTCCAGCCGTTCTCCAACCTCTACCTCGAGGCGCTTGAGCACTTCGAGCGCCCGGCCCAGCCGATCGGCGTGCATTCCATGGGCCACGTGGCCGCGACCGACGAGCAGGCCCAGGAGGAGTTCTGGCCCCGGTACCTCGCGGTGATGAAGCATGTGAGCAAGACCCGTGGGTTCGCCATTCCAACCCCGGAATCGTTCAGGCACGAGATCGGCCCGCACGGCGCCATCTATGTCGGCTCCCCCGAGACGGTGGCCCGCAAGATCGCCGCCAACCTCAGGGTCCTCAACGCGTCCCGGTTCCAGCTCAAGTTCGGTATGACGGGCCTGGCGCACACCGCGGTGATGAACAACATCGAGCTGTACGGCACCAAGGTGATCCCCCTGGTCCGGGAGATCCTCGGCAGCGAATCCTGAGTGCTCAATGCTGCGGCACCGGCAGCGGGGCGGCACCGGTTTGGTGCCGCCCCGCTGCAGGTATTCCGTTAGAGGATGCCGCGGGGATCGTACGCCGCACGGACCTCCGCCAGCCGGATGCGCGTCTCGGCGGGCCAGGAGCTGAGGGCCGCCTCGTCCGCGGGTCGGGTCTGGAAGTTGATCAGAGTCCCGTCCGAGAGCCACGGGTCAAGCTGGGCCGTGACGTTTTCCATGACCTGCGGCAGGACCGTCTCGAAAAGGCTCGGATCGGGCACGCCGACCAGCAGGACCGAGTAGTCGGCGCTTCGCCCACCGACGGCGCTTCCCTCGGGGACATCGCGGCCGGCCGCACCTCCAAGGTGGCGCACTTCCGCTGCCACGACGGGAACGTTGACCTCGGGGCCAACGGCTCCAAGGAGTGCGGCCGCGAAGCCGGCATCGGCGTGGGTCAGGAGCCGCTGGACGCTGCCGTCCCATAGGGGAATCGGATCCGATGGGTCGTTGTGGATTGTTCCGATGTCAGCTGCCGCCATCTCACCGACCGCATCGATGAGCGCCGGGGCGGCCCCACGCAGGGGTGCCAGGAGCCGCTCGCCCTCTCCCGCGTCGCCCACATACGCCACGCGCAGGTGCAGCGCCGTCTTGCCGCGAAGCGGCTCAGGGATGAAGTCGAGCGGCGGGAACCGGACGATCGCCGCCGATGAGGTGAGCGTTTCGGGTACCGTCTTCGTCCACTCGAGCCAGGCGGTGAAGACACGTCCGACGTGTTCGGGGTCGAAGAACAGGGAACCGCCATACAGCGTCTCCAGTGGCACAAGTTCGAGCTCAAGGGAGGTGATCACGCCGAGGCCGCCTTTTCCGCCACGCAGCGCCCAGAACAGGTCGGGGTTGGTCATTGAATCGGCGTGGAGGAGGTCGCCGTCGCCGGTGACGACCCGGAAGCTGCGGACCCAGTCGGAGGATATGCCGAAGGTGCGCACCAGCGGGCCCACCCCGCCGCCGAGCAGGTAGCCGACGGCTCCGACATTCGTCGAGGAACCCACAACGGGTGCCAGGCCGTGCTTGGCCGCGGCTGCGACGACGTCACTGACGCGGTGCCCGGCCAGCACTGTCGCGGTGCGGCTCGAGGGGTCGATCTGCACGTCCCCCGCCAGCCGGGACGTGGTCAGCAGGAGGCCGTCGGTGACGTTGGCGTAGGATCCGTGGCCCGTGGCCAGAACGGTCAGCGGAAGGGAGTTATCCCCCGCGAAGCGCACGGCGGCTGCCACATCGGCCTCGGACTCGGCGCCCACCACCAGATCGGGGCGGTGCTCCACAAGCAGGTTGTACGCTGCCGCTTCCGCTGGGAGGCCTTCATCGCCGCGTGCGAACACCGGTCCTGAGATAAGGGTTCGCAGCTCGTTGAGCTGGTGTACTGAAATTTCTGCCATCGGGGAGGCCTTTCACGGGTAAGACGGAGGTGCGGTGCGGGCCGGTGTCTTGCCGCCGGAGCGGTCACCGGCGCGGGGGAGAACGGTAGGTCCGGGAAAAGGCCTGGTTACCGCGTATCGCTTCGGCCCCGTACGGGCGAATCACTGGCACTGCGGTTGGCGCGGGCCCCTGGCAGCCCAGCATTCCGCGTCCGCGGGTGGCAGGAGGGCAGTCAGGTAGCTTTTTGTCCAACTGTTCAACTATACGGAGAAATTCCCCGAACAGGTCAGCACGCGGCCGCACCCATGAGCGCAGGGCGGTCCGGGACTGGGCGCGGGTGAGAGAACTAACACGCGTCAGGCACCCGCCGCAGGCCCTTGACACATCAGGGGGCAGGGACCGCCCGGACGGTCCCTGCCCCCTGATGGCGCGCGGGCTCGTCAGCCGCCGTTGCTGGCCTTGAGGGCGTCGAGGATGACGCTGGTGACCACGTCGGGCTGGGAGACACCGACGGCGTGGGAGGCCCCGGCGACGTCCTCCGTGCGCCGGGATCCTGCCCGCTCTGCCATGAAGCGGTGCGCCGCGGCGGGGATGTTGAGGTCCTGGTCGCCGAAGACGAACCAGGAAGGGACGGACTTCCACGCCGGCTCGCCGGAGAAGGCCTCCCCAAGGGCCTTGTCGGGGATGGGGCGCTGGGTGGCGGCCATGAGGAATGCGACGTCGTCGGGCACGTCTTCGGCGAACTGGTGGTGGTACTTCTTCACGTCGATGTAGGTGTCGTTGGAGTCGTCGGGAAGCGGGTAGGTCACCAGGGTCGGCCCGAGGCTGCCGCCGGGGAACTTGCCCGAAAGGTCCGCTGCGCTTTCGCCGTCCTCAGGGGCGTAGGCGCCGACGAAGACCAGTGCGCGCACGTTAGGGTTGTCCGCCCCGGCCCGGGAGATGAGCATGCCGCCGTACGAGTGGCCCACAAGCACGACAGGGCGGTTCAGGCCGGCGACCACGCTGGCGAGGTATTCAGTGTCGACCGCAACTCCGCGCAGCGGGTTGGCCACGGCCAGGGCCGTGTAGCCTTCACGCTGCAGGCGTTCGATGACGCCGTTCCAGCTTGCCGACTCGGCGTACGCGCCGTGGATGAGTACCGCCAGCGGCCTTGATGAATCACTCATTGTTCTTCCCTTCGATTGGATTGCGGTCCTGCTTGAAGAGAGGCCAGGCCGCCCGGCCGGAGGGCCGTCCGGAGGTGCGGGAAACGGCGCTCAGATCCGGCTGCTGGAACGGCCTGTCGCCCTGCCGAATCCACGCTTCCGGAAGCGGTTCAGCAGGGAATTGAGATGCCTTGATCGGCTCTCTACCAGATAACCAAACATAGCGGCGGCCTTCCCGAAGGCAAGCGAATCCCCGAAATTCCCTGTGCGTTACGCCGGGCTCTCCCATTCTTCAGAGCACTCGCCGGTGCCCTGGAGATGCCGGCGGGCCTTCATCCGCTAGCCGGCGACGCTTTGCTCCGCACCGAAGAAGGAGGCGAGGGCCTTGGCGGTTTCACCCGGCAGTTCTTCGGGGATGAAGTGCCCGGACGGCAGGGACTGGCCGCTGACCTTTCCCCCGCACTGCGCCTGCCACAGGTCAACGGGCTGGAAGAGCCGGTTGACCACCGCGCGTTCCCCCCAGAGCACCTGGGTGTCACAGCGGATTTTCCCGCCGTTCGCCCTGCTCTCGCGGTCGTGCTCGAGGTCGATGCCTGCGCTCGCCCGGTAGTCCTCGCAGATGGCGTGGATGGTGCCGGGCTCGAAGCAGCGTTCATACTCGGCGAGCGCTGCGGGTTCGATGAACCCCAGCCCGCCGCCGCCCAGGCCGCCGAGGGTGGCGTGAAGGTAGGGCAGGGCGCTGCCCGTGATCATCTGCTCCGGCAGCGGCTTCGGCTGGATGAGGTGGAACCAGTGGTAGTACGCGGTCGCGAAGGCCATGTCCGTCGCGTTGTACATGTCCAAGGTGGGGGCGATGTCGATCACGCAGAGCTTGTCGAGGCGGTCCGGATGGTCGACGGCGAGCCGGTGGCCGACGCGCCCCCCGCGGTCGTGCCCGCAGAGAAGGAAACTCCCGCGCCCAAGGGCATCGACGACATCCACGAGGTCCTGGGCCATCGCGCGTTTGCTGTAATTGCTGTGGTCGGGCATCCCCGGTGCTTTCGACGAATCACCGTACCCGCGCAGGTCGGGCAGGACGATGAAGTACTCCCGGCGCAGCTCCTCCGCCACACGCCGCCACATGACGTGAGTCTGCGGTGAGCCGTGGACCAGAAGCAGGGTGGGGCCGGCTTCGTTGCCGCCGTACCGGGCGAAGATGGAGGCGCCTTCGACGTCGAAGGAGCGGGCTTCAAAACCCTCGAACCAGCCCGGGGCTTCTGTGGATTCCATGGCGGCGATCGTACTCTGCGCCGTGTGCCCGGTATACAGCTCAGCTCCACGTTACGCACGCAGCGCGGGCGCCCGGAAGTTCAGCCGCCGGCCACCGACTGCATGACCATCACCGTGCCGCCCGGCTCAACCGGGGTCTGGAGGAGCTGGAGCCGGCGCACATCCTCGCCGTCGACGTACACGTTGACGTATCGGCGCAGTTCACCTGTTTCATCGCGCAGGCGGCGTGCGAGAAGGGGACGCCCGTTGCACAGTTCCTCGAGGACCCCGGCAACGGTGGCAGGGGAGCGCAGTGGTACGTCGACCTCGCTGCGCCCTTCCGCGTAGGGCCGCAGGAGGGTGGGAAGCAGGACGGTGACGGAGTTGCCCATGGCGTGTTCGGGGTCAGCTGATGACGGCGGCGCGGACGCAGAGGACGTCGGGAAGGTTGGCCGTGACCTCGGTGAAGGTGGCACCCTCGTCGGCACTGGCGTAGACGCTTCCGCCGCGGGTGCCGAAATACACACCGGCCGGTTCGGCGGTGTCCACCGACGCCGCGTCGCGCAGGACAGCGTTGAACTCGCGGCGGGGAAGGCCTGTATCGAGCCGGGTCCAGGAGCCGCCCGCATCGTCGGTGCGGTGGACCGCGAGTTTGCCGTCGGGGGGAATCCTCTCCCCGTCGGCCTTCAGCGGAATCACCCAGGCCGTCCCGGAGCGGCGGGGATGGGCGAGCATGACGAACCCGAAGTCGGAAGGCAGGCCATCGGCGATCGAGTCCCACGATTCCGCTCCGTCCTCGCTCACATAGACACCATGGTGGTTCTGGGCGAAAAGGCGCTCCGGGTCCTGCGCATCGCGCGCGATCTTGTGGACGCACTGGCCGAACTCGGGCTGCGGGTCGGGCAGGAAATAGGCGGAGATTCCACGGTTGCGGGCCTCCCAGGACGCACCGCCGTCCCGCGAGCGGTACACCCCTCCGGTGCTCATCGCCACGTGCACCGTGTCATCGGCCGGGCTGGGCAGCACGGTGTGGGCGGCGGCGCCACCGTAACCCGCGCCCCAGTCCTGCCGGTGCGGGTGGTCCCACAGTGCCCGGTTGAGCTCGAAGTGCTCCCCGCCGTCGGTGGATTTCCACACGGAGATCGGTTCACAACCGGCCCAGACGACCCCGGGCCTGTTCTCGGAGTCCGGTTGAAGCTGCCAGATGCGCTCCAGCGCGGTGCCGTCGGCGGCGTCGAAACCGATGCCACCTCGTTCCGGCTCGGTCCAGCTGGCGCCGAGGTCATCCGAGTGGACCACCGAGGGTCCCCAGTGCTCGGAACGGGTGCCGACGAGGATCCGGGTGCCTCCGCCCCGGGTGTCGATACCAACGCTCGGGACTTCCTGCATGAGGAACATGGGTTCGGACAAGGTCCAGGAACGCCGGTCGGGGCTGGTGGCCAGCCATAGTCCCTTTTTCGTGCCAATCGCCAGAACAGCGCTGTTCTGATCCGTCATAACTCCCCCACGGTGTTTTTCCAAGGACGATGAGCGGTGCTTGTGATGCCACTGCGAGAATGGCACAGCCCCGCCCATCTGTACATAGACGGGCCCGGATAGGCCGCACCGCCCCGCCTAGACTTGCCCCATGGCCGTTTTCATCGATCCGCCGCTCTGGCCGGCGCACGGCACTGTCTTCTCGCACCTCATCTCCGACGCCTCCCTCGCGGAACTCCATGATTTCGCTGCCTCGGCCGGAGTGCCGGCCCGGGCCTTCGACCAGGACCACTACGACGTACCCTCACACCGGTACCCGGAGCTGGTCCGCCTCGGCGCGGTGGAGGTCAGCGGCGGCGAGCTGGTGCGCATCCTGGTGGGCAGCGGGCTGCGGGTGCCGGCCCGGAAGCGGCCGGGGCGGCTGCGCTCGGCGCTCCAGAGCAGGTGGAACGCCGTCCTGCGCGGGACGCCCGGAATCGGTGCGGAACTGCTGCAGCGGTGGAGCGAACCGCACCGGAAATACCACACGCCGGAGCATCTGCTGGCCGTCCTTGAGGCGCTCGACGCGCTGATGACGGCCCAGGACTCCTCCCTGCGCCGTCCCGTGCTGCTTGCCGCCTGGTTCCACGACGCCGTGTACCGGGGAGTGGCGGGCGGGGATGAGGCCGCCTCCGCGGCGCTCGCCGAACGCGCCCTCGCCGGAGCGGGCCTTCCCCGGCACGACATCGACGAGGTTTCCCGGCTTGTGCTGCTGACCGTCACTCACGCGCCGGCCCCCGGGGACCGGGCCGGTGCGCTCCTGTGCGACGCCGACCTTTCGGTGCTGGGCAGCCCGCCCGCTCGGTACAGCGAGTACCTGCGGGCCGTCCGGGCCGAATACGCTTCGGTGCCCGAGGCCGACTTCGCGGCAGGCAGGGCCAAGGTCCTCCAGCGCCTGCTTGCGATCGAGCCCCTGTTCTCGACGGCGGAGGGTTCACGCCTCTGGTCCGGGCGGGCCCGCGCCAACCTCTCGACCGAGCTCGCCGCCCTGGCCGGTGCCGCCGGGCGGGCCGGGGCGGGAGAAACCAGCCGGTAGCCCGCCGGTTTCCCGCGCAGCGCCGGCGTCACGGGGCTGAACCGATGCGGGGCCGGCGGGCCGCCCGCACATCTGAAGGGGAAGAAAATGAGTGGACACCCAGGAACCTCCTACCGGGCCGAGTTCACCGAGGAGCGCGGCTATCTCAACTTCGCCAGCTACGGGCCTCCCTCGCGGATGGTTATCGAAACCGCGGTGGAGCTGCTTCATGTGGCGGCAGGTGGAGCGGTGGGAGCGAGGGATGTGCTGCAGGGGCACGAACTGCGCGCCCGGAGCGCTTTCTCACGGCTCAGCGGGTTCCCGCTCGAGCGGGTGACCCTCGTTCCGCACACCTCCTTTGGACTGTTCCAGGTGGCCTTCGGTATCACCGGGGGCCCGGTGCTTGTCGGATCGGGAGAGTTCCCCGCCAACTTGTACCCCTGGCACAAGGCCGAGGGGAGGGGCGGCGGTGAAGTGCTTCGGGTGGGCGCGCCCGGGGATTTCATGACGGCCGAGACAGTGGAGCGGTCGCTGACCCCTGACACCGTGGCGCTCGCCGTGAGCGCCGTCGATTTCCGGACCGGGTACCGTGCGGATCTCGCCGCCATCCGGGAGGTGCTGGGCCCGGATCGGCTGCTGGTTGTCGACGGGATTCAGGGGTTCGGCGTGCTGGACCAGGACTGGACGGTGGCCGATGCCCTCATCGTGGGCGGCCAGAAATGGATCCGGGGCGGCTGGGGCGCCGGGGTGCTTGCGTTGTCCGAGGCGGGCCTCGACCGGATCCGGCCCGTTCTCGGTGGCTGGTCCGGAGTTCAGGAGGCCGCCGACTACGACGGCGCGCTCCATGCGCCCCTTTCAGGCGCACTCCGGTTCTCCATGTCCAACCTCTCGCCGACCGCCGTCGGGCCCTTCGCGGCGGCCCTTGAGCTCATCGAACCGGCGACCGTCCCGTGGATTGAAGCGCAGGTGGGCCAGACAGTCGAACTGCTGCTTGCCGATCTCGATGCGGCGGGGGTGCGCGTCGTTTCAGCTGTGGAGCCCGCCCGCCGGGCCGGCATCGTCGTTGCAGAGATCCCCGGGGGGATGGCGGCGGCCGCCCTCGCGGACCTCGCCGGCGCCGGCATCACCGCCACGCAGCACGGAAGCGGGCGGATCCGCCTTTCACCCCATGTGACAACGCCCGCCGACGCCCTCGCCGAGGCGGCGGGAATGCTGGGACGCAGGGCTTCCTCCGGGTTCCCGGGGTGAGGCGGGCGGAAGGCAGGGCCTGCCGCCGGCCTCACCGAAAGGGCCTAGGAGTTGTCCGGGGCTTTGACGGCGAGGACGGGGCGGTCGGCTTGGAGGAGGATCCGCTGGGCGTGGCTGCCCATGATGAACTTGCCCACCTGCGATCGGCGGCGCAGCCCGATAACGATCAGTGAGGCACCGGTTTCCTCGGCGATCTCCATGAATTCCTCGGTCAGGTCATCGGTGTGCCCGGGCTGGCGCACCACCGCTTCGATATTCACTGCTTTCGCCCGTGCGAGCAGGCCCGCGACCTGCTCGTCGGAAGCGAGCGCCGCATCTACGGGTGCTCCCTTCCGCGGGGAGTTGAGGATCACGATGCCGGTGTTCCTCAGCCGGGCCTCCTCAAGGCCGGCCTCCAGGGCTGCCTCTCCCTCAGGGGTGGGGACATATCCAATGAGAATGCTCATACTGACTCCTTGTCGTGAATCGTCGCGTTTGCGGTTTTCTTGGCCCGTGCCTTCTTCAAGCCGCTCTGGACGACGGGCAGCAGCACCACCAGGACGAAGACCAGGAGCAGGACCCCGGAGATCGGCCTGGTGATGAACCCGGTGGGGTCGCCGCCAAAGAGCAGCAGCGAACGGCGCAGGCTCTCCTCGAGCAGCGCTCCGAGAACGAAGGCAAGAACGAGGGGCCCCGGTTCGAAGCCGAACTTCTTCATGAGGTAGCCCAGGACGCCGAAGACGATCACGAGCCAGATATCGAAGATGCTGTTGTTGATCGTGTAGACGCCGATCAGTGTGATGAGCACCGTCACCGGGGCCAGGATCGCCGGGCGCACCCGCAGGACCTTCACGAAAATCCCCACGAGCGGGATGCTCATGATCAGCAGCAGGATATTGCCGATGTACATGGAGTTGACGACGCCCCAGAACAGTTCCGGGTCATTCTGGACCAACTGGGGGCCGGGCGTGACCCCTTGGATCAGCAGGGCCCCGAAGATGATTGCCATTGTTGCGTTGGCGGGAATGCCCAGGGTGAGCAGCGGAATGAACGAGGACGTTGCCGCAGCGTTGTTCGCCGATTCCGGGGCCGCGACCCCCTCGATCGCTCCACGGCCGAACCGGGAGGGATCCTTGGCCCGCTTTTTCTCCATCGCGTACGCCGCCATCGAGGACAGGGTGGCTCCACCGCCGGGCAGGATCCCGAGGAAGAACCCGAGAACCGACCCGCGGCCGATGGCTCCGGAGGACTGCTGGAGGTCCTTTCGCGAGGGCCAGACGTTGGCAACCTTCGAGGGAGCCTGGACCTTGTTGTGGCGCTGCTCGAGGTTGTAGAGGATCTCGCCGAGGCCGAAGATACCCATGGCGATGGGAACGAAGTCGAGCCCGTCGGCGAGGGAGAGGCTGCCGAAGGTGAAACGGGAGCCGCCGGTGAACCCGTCGCGGCCCACGGTGGCCAGGAGGAGGCCGATGGCCGCCGCAATAAGGGCTTTCAGTTTGCCGCCGTTGCTGACCGTTGCGACAAGCAGGATGCCGAGCAGGGCGAGGGCTGTGTATTCCGGTGGTCCAAAGTCGAGGGCGAATCCGGCGACGAGGGGCGCCAGGAGGGTGAGTCCGATGATCGAAATGGTGCCGCCGACGAACGAGCCGATGGCGGCGATTCCGAGGGCGGTGCCGGCCTTTCCCTGTCTGGCCAGCGCATACCCGTCGAAAACCGTAACGACCGAGGACGCCTCGCCCGGCAGGCGCAGCAGGACGGAGGTGATCGTCCCGCCGTACTGGGCTCCGTAGAAGATGCCCGAGAGCATGATGATTGCCGTGACGGGTTCAACGCCATAGGTCAGCGGCAGCAGGATGGCGATTGTCGCTGCGGGGCCAAGCCCGGGCAGGACGCCGATGAGCATGCCGATGACGACGCCGAGCAGGCAGTACAGGAGGTTGACGGGTTCGAGCACGACGCCGAATCCGTTGACGACCGGTTCAAGAAAGTCCATGGGTTTTCCCTAGAAAAGATGCGGGATGGGCACGTTGAGTGCGAAGACGAAGAGCAGGTAGAAGCAGGCGGTGATGACCACGCTGAGCAAGACCGACATGCGCCAGGTCTCTTTCCCCAGGAAGCGGAGCCAGATCAGTGTCAACACCAGCGCGGGGATCTCAAAGCCGATCGTGCCGATCAGGGAAGCGAAACCGATGAGGGTCGCCAGCCCCGCGATCACCTGGAGGCTTGAGCCCGAAAATTTTTCGGCGTCGACCGCCTTGCGGCCGAAAAGCGCAAGGGCGGCCGCCAGCGCCACGAGCACGACGCTGATGATGAATGGCCACATCCCCGGCCGAGGGTCGGCGGGTGTGCCAAGGCCCATCCCCACGGCGCCGATGATGCCCGCGGTTCCAACGGCCGCCACCACCAGGGCGGAGGCCACATTGGCGAGCGGGCCCGCCGCCGGGGGCTTCTCCTCTTCCCACTCGGCGGCGAGGTCCTCCGGCACAAGATCTTCGGCCGGTTCCCCGGCCATGCCCTCCGCGTGGACGGCCGGCTTTGCGCCGTCCACGCTGGAGCTGCCACCTTTGGAGAGGGAAGTCACTGTCCGCCGCCGAGGTCGATCTCGTATTTCTCAACGAGTTCCTTGTACTTCGCGGCGTTCGCCGTCCACTCCTCGGTGACCTGGCTGCCGTCGACCTCATGGGGGGTGAAGAGGTTCTCCTCGTTGAATTTCTTGTACTCCTCGGAATCGAAGGCCGCGGTGATTGATTCACGCAGCTTCTCAAGGACCGGCTCGGGGGTTCCCTTGGGTGCGGCAACGGCCCGGTACTGTGACACCGGAACGTCGTAGCCGGCTTCAACAGCCGTCGGGGTGTCGGGAAGGTACTGGTTGCGCTCCTCGGAGAAGGTGATAATCGGCGTGAGCGTCCCGGCCTCGATCTGCGGCATTGCCTCGCCGAGCTGGATGGTGGCGAGGTCCACCTGATTGCCCAGCAGGGCGGTCATGGCAGGGGAGCCCCCGTCGAACGGCACATCGGTTCCCTCGACGCCTGCCTGCTTGAACAACAGTGCCTGGGCGAGCTGGCTGCCGGTGCCAACGCCGGTCGTCGCGAAGTTGAAGCTCTTGTCCGCGGCCACGATGTCCTCAATCGTCTTGAGCCCCGACTTCGCGTTCGCCACCAACACGTAGTCGTCCTGGGAGATGCCGCTGACGATCTCGAGGTCATCGAGGTTCACTGCCTCGTCCTCTCCCACGGCGAGTGGGGTGATGGCGATCAACGACGCGTTGAGCAGGACCAGGGTGTGGCCGTCCGGCTCGGAGTTGGCCACTTCCTGCGTCGCGAGCGCCCCGTTTGCTCCTGGCTTGTTGACCACGGGAATCGCCACTCCAAGGCTTTCCGCCGCGTGTTCTGCGACAGCGCGTCCAATAAGGTCGGTGCTTCCGCCGGGATCCTGGCCGATCGTCAGGGTCACCGGGCCAGAGGGAAAGTCACTGCCTTCGGAGTCGGCGCCGGGATTGGCCACGTTGCCACCACAGGCTGAGAGCGATACGGCGAGAACGACGGCGGCGCCGGCGGCTGCTGCCGACCTGAGGCAGGGCTTGGAATTCTTCATGAAATTCTCCTTAGATGAGAAGTGCGTCGCCGTAGGCGGTCCGGATCGTGTGATTGGAGTCACTTCGCATCCGACATATGAAGCATAGGAAGCGCCGCCATGCATGTCTAAGCCCCATAAAGTATAAAGTGATACCCTCAGGGCATTATGTATTCCCTCGACCAGCTCCGTGGATTCGTCGCCGTCGCAGAGGAACTGCACTTCGGCCGGGCGGCCGAACGTCTCCGCATGACCCAGCCCCCTTTGAGCCGCCAGATCCAGAAGCTTGAGCGCGCCATCGACGTCCGGCTCTTCGACCGTGACAACCGCGGGGTCACCCTCACCGCGGCTGGAGAGGCCTTCCTCCACGAAGCCCGCCGGCTTCTTGCCCTCGTTGAAAGCGCCCCCGATCTTGCGCGCCGCATCTCCGCCGGCTCGGCGGGCACCGTAAGGATCGGCTTTACTGCAGCCTCCACCTTCGGGATCCTCGGAGCGCTGCTCAACGAGATCTCCAGCCAGCTGCCGGAAATCGAGATCGACCTGCAGGAGATGGTCACCCGGGAGCAGGTTGGAGCCCTCGTTGAAGGAGAGATCGACCTCGGGCTGGCACGCCCGCCCTTCGATGAGGAGCTCTTCGGATCCCGGCTGCTGTACCGCGAGCCCCTTGTCGTTGCCGTCCCGAGTGGGCACAGCCTCGCCGCGGTCGGGCGTCCGGTCACCGCGCAGGACCTGCGGTCGGAGCGGATCATCATGCACTCGCCGACCGAGGCCAAGTACTTCTACGACCTCATTGTTGGCCTGGCACCGGCCGGTGGACTCACCTATGTCCACACCGTCGCCCAGATCCTGACCATGATCTCCCTTGTTGCAGCGGGGCGCGGCATCGCCCTCGTGCCGCACTCCGCGTCCGTGCTCGGCATCGAGGGGATCGAGTACCTGGAGACGAGCGGTTTCGGGGCCGATCCGGTGGAGCTTTACGCCATCTGGCTCAAGGAGTCGCGCAACCCCGCCCTGCGCCGCGTCCTTGAGGCAATCTCCGACCACCTGGAGTAACCCCGGTGGGGCTCCTGCTATGCCGTAGGGGTATCAATCCATACAAAAACAATCTTAGACAGGCATTGAGCGGCTCCCTAGGCTGGCGTCATATTCATATTCCTTCGCCGCGTGGCAACCCGCGGACGCCCTCACCTAAGGACATTGTTCTGTGGCTCATCTGAATCCCGCCGAGCTGGCGACCCAAGTCAAGTCAGGCCTGCTCTCCTTTCCCGTCACACACTTCGATGCCCAGCTCCAGTTCGATGAGGATCGCTACCGGGACCACCTGGCCTGGCAGGCCGGCTACGACGTCGCCGGGCTCTTCGCGGCGGGAGGCACCGGTGAGGGTTTCTCCCTGACCACTGGGGAACTGGACCGCGTGGTGCGGGTCGCCGTCGACGAAATCGGGGGCAAGGTCCCGGTGATCGCACCGGCGACCGGTGGCACCTTCTCGGGCATCGAGCAGGCCCGCGCAGCACAGGAGGCCGGCGCCGACGGCATCCTGCTGATGCCGCCCTACCTCACCGAGGCGGACCAGGAGGGCCTGATCGAGCATGTGAGCGCGGTGTGCCGTTCCACCGACCTGGGCGTCATCGTCTACAGCCGGGCCAACGCCGTCCTCAACGACCGTTCGGTCGCCATCCTTGCAGACCGCAACCCCAACCTCGTCGGGTTCAAGGATGGAATCGGGAACATTGAGCAGATGACCCGCATCTATGCGCGGGTGGGGGACCGCCTCGCGTATATCGGCGGCCTGCCAACGGCTGAAACCTTCGCGCTTCCCCTTCTGCAGCTCGGGGTCAGCACCTATTCGTCGGCGATGTTCAACTTCGCGCCGGAGTTCGCGCTCGCCTTCTACAAGGACGTCGTGGCCCAGGACCGCGACGCGGTGTACGGCAAACTCAACGACTTTGTCATCCCCTACCTCGATATCCGCGATCGGGTGAAGGGGTACGGCGTGTCGATCATCAAGGCGGGGCTCGACGCCGTGGGCCGCAACGGCGGCCCGGTCCGGCCGCCCCTGCAGAACCTCACCGAGACCGACCTCTCGGATCTCACAGCCCTCATCCAGAAGATCGGCCAGGAGCACCCATGACCACAACCACCGCCGCAGCTGTCACCGGACAATCCATCCTCGCCGGCACCGCCGTCTTCGGTGATGCCGGGACCGTCCGCGCCGTCAATCCGGCCACCGGGGCCGAGCTCGAACCCGCCATCGGGCTCGTCAGCACCGAACAGCTCGCCCGGGCGGCCGCCGCCGCCGACGCTGCCTTCGACTCCTACCGCGCGACCACACCGGAGCAGCGCGGCGCCTTCCTCGAGCGCATCGCCGACAACATCGACGCGCTCGGGCCGGTCCTTACCGAGCGCGCCGTTCAGGAGACGGGCCTTCCCGCGGGACGGATCGACGGTGAGCGCGCCCGCACCGTCGGCCAGCTCCGACTCTTCGCGGCAGTTGTCCGCCAGGGGGACCATCTCCAGGCGCGCATCGATCCCGCCGAGCCGGAGAGAAGCCCCCTGCCGCGCGCCGACATCCGCCTGCGCCACATCGGGCTGGGCCCGGTTGCCGTCTTCGGTGCAAGCAACTTCCCCCTCGCTTTTTCGACAGGGGGCGGCGACACCGCCTCGGCCCTTGCGGCCGGGTGCCCCGTCATCGTGAAGGCCCACAACGCCCACCCCGGCACGGCCGAACTCGTCGGACAGGCAATCACGCAGGCGGTCCTCGACAGCGGCCTTCCCGGAGGGGTCTTCTCCCTGGTGTTTGGAGCCGGCACCACGATCGGCCAGGCCCTTGTTGCCGACCCGCGGATCAAGGCCGTCGGCTTCACCGGTTCACGCAGCGGAGGACTCGCCCTGATGAAGACCGCCGCGGCCCGGCCGGAACCGATACCCGTTTACGCCGAAATGTCCTCGATCAACCCCGTCTTCGTCCTGCCCGCAAGCCTGGAAGGCGACACCACGAGTCTTGCGGCGGATTTCATCGGTTCGCTGACCATGGGTTCTGGCCAGTTCTGCACAAACCCCGGCCTGATCTTCGTGCCCGCCGGCGCGGAGGGGGACGCCTTCATTCATGCCGCAGCAGGAATACTTGGAGAAACCCCCGGAGCGACGATGCTGACGGCCGGAATCGCCACGGCGTGCAGCGTGGGCATCAATGCCCTGCGGGCCGCCCCCGGCGTGGAGCAGGTAGCCGAAGGCCTGCCCGGCAGCACGGAGAACGCACCCGCCCCCGCGCTCTTCAGTACGTCGACCCGGACCTTCATCGACAGTCCGGCACTCCAGGAGGAGGTCTTCGGTGCCGCGGGTGTCTTCATCCGGTACGAAAGCCCCGAGGACCTCACTGACGCGGCGGAAATCCTCCAGGGCCAGCTCACGGCAACGGTCCACGCCGCCCCCGCCGACTCCGGCGCCGCGGCGAAACTGCTGCCGGTCCTTGAGCGCAAGGTGGGGCGGATCCTCTTCAACAGCTGGCCAACAGGCGTCGAGGTGGGGCATGCGATGGTCCACGGCGGGCCGTTCCCTGCAACCTCGGACCCGCGGTCGACCTCCGTGGGAACCCTCGCCATCCAGCGTTTCCAGCGCCCGGTGAGCTACCAGAACATCCCCGACGCGCTGCTGCCCGACCCCCTGCAGGAGGCCAACCCTTGGCACCTGAACCGGCGCGTCGACGGCACCGTTCGAAATTGGGAAGGCTGAACGATGACGGTCAACACCCCGGTCATCGTGTCTGTCGAAGCAGTGCCGGTCGCCGGCCACGACAGCATGCTCCTGAACCTCAGCGGTGCCCACGGCCCGTTCTTCACCCGGAACATCGCCATCCTCACCGACAGCAACGGTAATACCGGGCTGGGGGAAGTTCCCGGTGGGGAGGCGATCCGCGCCACCATCGAGGACGCGGGGAACCTCCTGATCGGACAGCCCCTTCCCCGGTACCGCCAGCTGCTCCGGCGTGTGGCCGAGGAATTCGCCGACCGGGATGCCGGCGGGCGGGGAGCCCAGACCTTCGACCTGCGCACCACAATCCACGCCGTCACCGCACTGGAGTCGGGCATGCTCGACCTTCTGGGCCAGCACCTCGACGTGCCTGTCGCCGAACTTCTCGGTGAGGGGCAACAGCGGGACAAGGTGCAGATGCTCGGCTACCTCTTCTACATCGCCGACAGCAACAGGACCGACCTTCCCTACCTCATCGAGGAAAACCCGCACGATGACTGGGAGCGGCTGCGGCGGCAGGAGGCAATGACCCCGGAGGCCATCGTGGCCCTCGCCGAGGCAGCCCACCAGCGCTACGGCTTTCAGGACTTCAAGCTCAAGGGCGGTGTCCTCTCCGGCGCGGAGGAGGTCAAAGCCGTCAAGGCGCTCGCGGCCCGGTTCCCAGACGCGAGGATCACCCTCGACCCGAACGGCGGGTGGCTGCTCAAGGAAGCCATCGAGCTGTGTTCCGACCTGCGCGGGGTGCTCGCCTACGCCGAGGATCCCTGCGGCCCCGAAAACGGTTTCTCGGGACGGGAGACGATGGCCGAATTCAAGCGGGCGACCGGCCTGCCGACGGCGACGAACATGATCGCCACCGACTGGCGCCAGATGGCCCATGCCGTGCGCACCCACGCCGTCGACATCCCCCTCGCCGACCCGCACTTCTGGACCATGCAGGGATCGGTCAGGGTGGCCCAGCTGTGCAGCGACTTCGGTCTGACGTGGGGTTCGCATTCGAACAACCACTTCGACATCTCCCTTGCCATGTTCACCCATGTGGGTGCCGCCGCGCCCGGAAAGGTCACGGCGCTTGACACTCACTGGATCTGGCAGGACGGACAGCCCCTCACCCGGGACCCTCTGACGATCACCAACGGGTACATCGAGGTTCCGGACCGCCCGGGACTGGGCATTGAACTGGACCGGGAGGCTCTTCAGCGGGCCCATGAGCTCTACCTTCAGCATGGACTCGGTGCGCGCGATGATGCCGCAGCAATGCAGTACCTCGTTCCCCAGTGGCAGTTCGATCCAAAGCGCCCCTGCCTCGTGCGGTAAGCAGCCGATGCCGAATGAAACCGCCCCCCGGCAATGCCGGAGGGGAGCCGCAGCATCAACGAAGGGGGTCGGGGGTGGGCGGGGTTCTCGCGGGGTTCACCATCGTGGCGATTGTCATCGTCGTCGGGTACCTCGCCGGCCGCCTCGGAATCGGCGGTCCGTCGGCCGGCCAGGCGTTGACGCAGACGGCATTCTTCATCACCAATCCAGCCCTGCTCTTCACGGTCCTCGCCCAGGCCGATCTCGCGCAGGTGTTCTCCGCCTATGTGCCGATCGCGCTCCTCGCGGCGGTAACGACGGCACTTCTGTACCTGGCAATCAGCCTGATCTGGTTCCGCCGGCCCGCGGCGGAGACCGCAGTAGGAGCGATGTCCAGCTCGTACGTCAACGCGAACAACATCGGCATACCCATCGCGGTCTACGCGCTGGGCAACGCAACCCCGGTGGCCCCGGTGCTGCTGATGCAGCTGCTCGTGCTCGCACCCACGTACCTGACCATCCTCGACCTGACCTCCGGCCGGACGCCGTCCGTGCGGCGGATCTTCACCCAGCCGTTCCGCAATCCAATGATCATCGCCTCCCTGCTGGGTATCCTCATCTCCTGGACGGGGCTGAGGGTGCCGGGCGTTCTCTGGGAGCCACTGATGCTGCTGGGCGGGGCGGCGGTTCCCCTGGTCCTCATGGCCTTTGGAATGTCACTGCACGGCAGCACCCCGCTGAAGGACAGGAACAGCAGGGCGGAGGTGATCACCGTCGTGGCACTGAAAGCACTTGTCATGCCTGCAGTGTCCTATGCCGCGGCCACGTACGTCTTCGGCCTGAGCCGGGAGCTCGTGTTCGGCGCAGTCCTCATGGCGGCCCTGCCGACGGCGCAGAACGTGTTCATGTTCGCCAGCCGCTACGGCAGGGGTACGGCGCTGGCCCGCGACGTCGTCCTCCTGTCGTCGGCAGCAGCGGTTCCGGTCCTTGTAGGAGCGGCATGGCTCCTCGCCTGAAGTCCACCCTCGGTCCGCCCACCCGCCGTCCCTCGGCCACAGTTTCAGTTCGTCACCCAACCAACCCCGGGAGATCCAATGAGCAGTGCAACACCCGCCCCGACCCTGCTGTCCGTGGTATCGGGGGGCGAAGCCACGACCGACCGCATCCGCCACGTTGAGCTCTCCACGCTCGTCCTACCCCTGGCGGTGCCCATCAGTGACGCGAAGGTGCTCACCGGCCGGCAGGAGCCAATGACGGAGATCGTGTTCCTCGTCGCGGAGATCCTGACCGACAACGGAGCGTCGGGGATCGGCTTCAGCTACTCCAAGCGCGCCGGTGGCCCTGCGCAGTACGCCCACGCCCGCGAGATCGCCGACCGCCTGCTCGGCGAGGATCCAAGCGACATTGGACGCATCTACCAGAAGCTGCTGTGGGCCGGAGCGTCGGTGGGCCGCAGCGGCGTCGCCACCCAGGCGATCGCCGCCTTCGATATCGCGCTCTACGACCTCAAGGCAAAGCGGGCCGGCCTGCCGCTCGCGAAGCTGCTCGGCGCATACCGCGACTCGGTGCAGACCTACAACACCTCGGGCGGGTTCCTCCAGGCTCCGGTCGAGGAGGTCAAGGAGCGGGCGTCGCAGTCGCTGGCCGAGGGGATCGGCGGCATCAAGATCAAGGTGGGGCATCCTGACTCGAAGGTCGATCTCGCCCGCGTCACAGCACTGCGCGAACATCTTGGTCCCGACGTGCCCTTCATGGTCGACGCGAACCAGCAGTGGGACCGGCCGACGGCGATGCGGATGGGTCGGGCGCTCGAAGAGTACAACCTTGTCTGGATCGAAGAGCCGCTCGACGCCTACGACGCCGAGGGCCACGCGCAGCTCGCGGCACGCCTCGACACGTCAATCGCGACCGGGGAGATGCTTTCCAGCGTCGGTGAGCATGTGAGCCTCATCGAGAACCGTTCGGTGGACATCATCCAACCCGATGCGCCACGGATAGGCGGAATCACGCCGTTCCTGCGGCTTGCCGCCCTGGCCGACCAGGCGGGACTGCAGCTTGCTCCGCACTTCGCGATGGAGATCCACCTGCACCTCGCCGCGGCCTACCCCCGGGAGCCTTGGGTTGAGCACTTCGAGTGGCTGAATCCCCTGTTCAACGAACGGCTTGAGACGAAGGACGGCAGGATGACCGTTCCGAACCGGCCCGGACTCGGGTTCACCCTCAGCGACCGGGCCCGGGCGTGGACGACCGACAGGGTGGAGTTCGGAAGGAAGTAGCAGGGCGGTTCCTCGGGGCCCGCCCCGAGGAACCATGCCTTTAGGTGCTACAGGATCTTTCGTATCGCGCGCTGGAAATCGACGACGTGGTTGAGGGCGAGCTCCGCGGCAAGCTCGGCGTCGCCGTCGGCTATGGCGTTCAGGAGGCCGATGTGCTCACCCACGTGGCCCGCGACCGAAGGAACCCTGTCCAGGACAAGGCACCAGATGCGCGTGGCCAGGTTGTCGTACCGAATCAGCACGTCCTCCAGGTGCTTGTTTCCTGCGGCGCGGTAGATCGAGCGGTGGACAGCAATGTCGTAGCGCATCATCGTCCGCTGGTCTGCTGCAGCGTTGTCCAGCCCGGCGATGGTTTCGGCGAGGCCGCGGAGTTCGGCCCGCAGTTCTTCGTTTGCCGCAGCGGCCGCACGACGGGCGGCGAGCGGCTCAAGAAGCTCCCGGATTTCCGATACTTCAGCCAGTTCGGTGATGTCCACACTCGTTGCGAAGGTGCCCCTGCGGGGATAGGAGATGAGGAGGTGGTCCCCTTCGAGGCGCTTGATCGCCTCCCGCACGGGGGTGCGGCCGATGCCCATTTCGGCGGCGATGCTCGCCTCGTTGAGGATGTCCCCGGGACGAATCTCCAACATGATCAGCCGGTCCCGCAGCAGCCGGTACGCCTGTTCGGCGAGAGAAAGACCGCCCGGCTGGGGCCCGGCCGGGGCTTCCGCTTCGATGAGGATGCTCACTGCCATTCCTGATGCAGTAACGGTGTCCGCGCCATGGTGCTGTCTCCTATTGACCGAGAGTGATGTCCGACATACTATTACACCATCACTGATATATCAGTGGTGTATCACAAGTATTTCAGACTACCCGCCGTCGTGCAGAAGGAATACCACTCATGGAGCAACTGAGCCACTCGCTGGAGCAGGTCGATGTCGAAGTGCAACGGGCCATTGCCGCCGAGTTGGACCGGCAGCAGTCAACGCTGGAGATGATTGCATCTGAGAACTTCGCCCCGGCGGCCGTCATGGAGGCCCAGGGCTCGGTCCTGACCAACAAGTACGCCGAGGGGTATCCCGGCAAGCGCTACTACGGCGGCTGTGAGCACGTCGACGTGATCGAACAGCTTGCCATCGACCGGGTGAAGGCCCTGTTCGGCGCCCAGTTCGCGAACGTGCAGCCGCACTCGGGCGCGCAGGCCAACGCCGCGGCCATGTCTGCCCTGCTTGAGCCCGGCGACACCATCATGGGGCTCTCCTTGGCGCACGGCGGCCATCTGACCCACGGGATGCGCATCAACTTCTCGGGCAAGCTCTACAACGTGGTTCCCTACCACGTGAGCGAGCACGATCTCATGGTGGATATGGCCGAAGTCGAGGCCCTCGCCCTTGAGCACCGGCCGAAGCTGATCGTGGCCGGGTGGTCCGCCTACTCCCGGCAGCTGGACTTCGCCGAGTTCCGCCGGATCGCCGACCTCGTGGGCGCGTACCTGATGGTGGATATGGCCCATTTCGCAGGGCTCGTCGCCGCAGGCCTGCACCCGAATCCCGTGCCGTACGCCGACGTCGTCACCACCACCACCCACAAGACCCTGGGCGGCCCACGCGGCGGAGTCATCCTCGCCAAGGAGGAATACGCCCGCAAGATCAACAGCGCGGTGTTCCCGGGCCAGCAGGGCGGGCCGCTGGAACACGTGATCGCCGCCAAGGCCGTGGCCTTCAAGATCGCGGCCTCACCCGAATTCAAGGAGCGGCAGGAGCGCACTCTCGAAGGCGCCCGGACCCTGGCCGCCCGGCTCCTCAGCGACGACGTCGCAGCAGCAGGCATCTCCGTAGTCAACGGCGGAACCGATGTGCACCTTGTCCTGGTGGACCTGCGCAACTCGGAACTCGACGGGCAGCAGGCCGAAGACCGCCTCCACCGGATCGGCATCACGGTGAACCGCAACGCGGTTCCCTTCGATCCCCGCCCCCCGATGGTGTCCTCGGGGCTGCGGATCGGCACCCCGGCCCTCGCCACCCGCGGATTCGGCGCCGCCGAGTTCACCGAGGTCGCGGACATCATCGCCTCAGCGCTCACCGCACCGGCCACCAACAACGAGCTCGGCGAAGACACCGTCGCCGAACTCCGGCGGCGCGTCAGCACCCTTGCAGCGAAATTCCCCCTCTACCCCCACCTCGGTGACGGCCGCTCCGACGAGGAACCAGCCACCGAGCCCAACACAGACATGATTGGAGCGGCCCTGTGAGCGCTGACCAGCTTCCGGAGCACCCGGATTTCCTCTGGCGCAACCCGGAGCCGAAATCCTCCTACGACGCAGTGATCGTCGGCGGTGGCGGACATGGACTTGCCACCGCCTACTATCTGGCCAAGAACCACGGCATGACGAACATCGCCGTCCTCGAGAAGGGGTGGCTGGCCGGTGGCAACATGGCACGGAACACCACGATCATCCGCTCGAACTACCTCTGGGATGAGAGCGCGGCGATCTACGAGGCGTCCCTGAAGCTCTGGGAAATCCTGCCCGAGGAACTCGACTACGACTTCCTTTTCAGCCAGCGCGGGGTCATGAACCTCGCCCATACCCTCGGGGACGTGCGCGAGAGCGTCCGCCGGGTCGGGGCGAACCGGCTCAACGGGGTCGACGCCGAGTGGCTCGACCCCCAGCAGGTCAAGGAGCTGTGCCCGATCCTCAACATCAGCGACAACATCCGCTACCCGGTCATGGGAGCCACGTACCAGCCGCGCGCCGGCATCGCCAAGCACGACCACGTGGCCTGGGCCTTCGCCCGCAAGTGCGATGAGCTCGGGGTGGACATCATCCAGAACTGCGAAGTCACCGGCTTCCTCAAGGACGGCAACCGCGTGGTGGGCGTTCAAACGAACCAGGGCACCATCCACACCGAAAAGGTGGGCCTTTGCGCCGCCGGGCACAGCAGCGTCCTGGCGGAGATGGCAGGCTTCCGGTTGCCCATCCAGTCGCATCCGCTCCAGGCGCTGGTCTCGGAACTGCACGAACCGGTCCACCCCACGGTGGTGATGTCCAACCACGTCCACGTCTACGTCTCCCAGGCACACAAGGGCGAGCTTGTCATGGGCGCCGGCGTCGACTCCTACAACGGGTACGGCCAGCGCGGGTCCTTCCACGTGATCGAACACCAGATGGCCGCCGCCGTGGAACTCTTCCCCATCTTCGCCCGGGCCCATGTGCTGCGCACCTGGGGCGGGATCGTCGACACAACCCTCGACGCCTCACCGATCGTCGGCACCACCCCGGTTGAGAACATGTTCGTCAACTGCGGCTGGGGCACCGGCGGATTCAAGGGCACCCCCGGGGCCGGGCTCACCTTCGCCCACACCATAGCCACCGGCGCCCCCCATCACCTCAACAAGCCCTTCGCACTGGAACGCTTCGAAACCGGTGCCCTGATCGATGAGCACGGCGCCGCCGCCGTGGCGCACTAGAGAGCAGCCCCGCCATGCTTCTGATTCCCTGCCCCAACTGCGGGCCCCGCGACGAGACCGAGTTCCACTACGGCGGCCAGGCCCACGTGCCCTACCCCCACAACCCTGCCGAACTCGACGACCGCCAGTGGGCGGAGTTCCTGTTCTACCGGGACAACACCAAGGGCGCCTTCGCCGAACGCTGGCTGCACAGCACCGGCTGCCGGCAGTGGTTCAATATGCTCCGCGATACGGTCACCTACGACATCCAGGCCGTCTACCGCATGGGCGAACCCCGGCCCGACGCCGTCGCCCCGGCCGCCGAATCCGGCACCGCCAGCACCGCAGCCGACAGCACAACAACCGGAGACGCCGCGCCCGACCTCTCCACGACCAGCACCTCCACAACCAGCACCGCACCGCAAGGAGCAACCCAGTGACCTCCCACAACGCCCGCCTCACCGCCGGGGGACGCATCGACCGCACCATCTCGTGGCGTTTCACCGTGGACGGGGAGGAATACACCGGCCACCCCGGCGACACGCTTGCCTCCGCCCTGCTCGCCAACGGCCGCATTGCGGCAGGCAACTCGCTCTACGAGGACCGGCCCCGCGGCATCCTGGCCGCCGGCGTTGAGGAGCCCAACGCGCTTGTGCGGGTTGCGCCCCGGTTCCCGGGCCATGTTGCCGAGTCGATGCTTCCTGCCACCACGGTGTCCCTGGTGGACGGCCTGCAGGCGGAGCTGCTCAACGGCCTCGGCCGGCTCGACCCCGGGGACGACCGCGCGGAGTACGACAAGAAGTACGTCCATACGGACGTCCTCGTCGTCGGCGGCGGGCCGGCCGGCCTCGCCGCGGCCCGCGAGGCAGTCCGCACCGGTGCGCGCGTGATGCTCCTCGATGATCAGCCCGAGCTGGGAGGATCGCTCCTGTCCGGCTCCACGGCCCCTGAACTTGCAGAAACCATCGAAGGCAAGCCGGCCCTGGAATGGGTGGCGGACGTTGAAGCCGAGCTCGTTTCCGGCGCCGAATGCACCGTCATGAACCGCACCACGGCCTTCGGCGCCTACGACGCCAACTACGTCATCGCTGTCCAGAACCGCACCGACCACCTTTCCAGCCCGGCCGCCCCGGGAGTCTCCCGCCAGCGGATCTGGCACATCCGCGCCGCTCAGGTGGTGCTGGCCCCCGGCGCCCACGAACGGCCGCTGGTCTTCGAGAACAACGACCGCCCCGGCATCATGCTCGCCTCGGCCGTCCGCACCTACCTCAACCGCTACGCCGTAGCAGCCGGACAGCGCGCGGTCATCAGCACCACCAACGACAGCGCCTACGCCCTCGCCGCCGACCTGCGGGCCGCAGGCGTCAGCCTCGCCGCCGTGGTCGACGCCCGTCCCGGGCTCACGGCCGCAGCCGCTGCCGCCGTCCACGCCGGAACCCGGGTACTGACCGGCAGTGCGGTGGCCGACACTACTGCCGCAGGCTCCAGTGACGGCCGCCTGACTTCGGTCACCGTCCGCGGCATCAACGACAACGGCGGGATCACCTCCACCAGCGAAGAGATCGGCTGCGACCTGCTAGCAGTCTCCGGCGGGTGGAGCCCCCTGGTGCACCTCCACTCCCAGCGGCAGGGCAAGCTGCGCTGGGACGAGGACCTGGCGGCGTTCGTGCCGAGCACCAAGGTTCCCAACCAGCAGGTTGTGGGCTCCGGCCGCGGCAGCTTCGAACTCGTCGACTGCCTCGCCGAAGGCGTCTCCGCCGGAGCCGCGGCCGCCATCGCAGCGGGCTTCGGCTCCGGGCAGGGGCCCGCACCGATCGGAGAACCGAAGGCGTCCGCCCCGACCCGGCAGCTGTGGCTGGTACCCGGGCAGACCGGCACCCCGGACGACTGGCACCACCACTTCGTTGACTTCCAGCGGGACCAGTCAGTGGCCGACGTCCTGCGCTCCACAGGCGCGGGCATGCGCTCGGTGGAGCACATCAAGCGTTACACCTCGATCAGCACCGCCAACGATCAGGGCAAGACCTCCGGGGTGAACGCGATCGGCGTCATCGCCGCCGCGCTCCGGCAGGCAGGGGAGGCCTCCCGGGGCATCGGCGACATCGGCACCACCACCTACCGGGCCCCGTTCACCCCGGTAGCCTTCGCCGCCCTGGCCGGCCGCCAGCGCGGGGACCTTTTCGACCCGGCCCGCAGGACCTCAATCCATCCGTGGCACGTGGCCCACGGCGCCCGGTTCGAAGATGTCGGACAGTGGAAGCGCCCCTGGTACTACCCCCAGGACGCGGAGGATATGGATGCGGCGGTGCTGCGTGAATGCGCCGCCGTCCGGAACTCCGTGGGCTTCATGGACGCCACAACCCTGGGCAAGATCGAAATCCGGGGCAAGGACGCCGGTGAATTCCTGAACCGGGTCTACACCAACGCGTTCAAGAAGCTCGCCCCGGGTTCGGCCCGTTACGGAGTGATGTGCATGGCGGACGGGATGATCTTCGACGACGGGGTGACCCTGCGCCTCGACGAGGACCGCTACTTCATGACCACCACCACCGGAGGCGCAGCGAAGGTGCTGGACTGGCTTGAGGAATGGCTGCAGACCGAGTGGCCGGACCTCGACGTGCACTGCACATCGGTAACCGAGCAGTGGACCACGATCGCCGTCGTCGGCCCAAGGTCCCGCGCGGTCCTGGCCAAGGTGGCACCTGAACTCGCCGCCGATGGAGGGCTGGAAGCCGAAGCTTTCCCGTTCATGACCTTCCGGGAAACCACCCTCGCCTCAGGCGTACGGGCCCGGGTCTGCCGCATCTCGTTCTCCGGGGAACTGGCATACGAGATCAACGTCCCCGCCTGGTACGGGCTGAACACGTGGGAAGCCGTCGCGGCGGCCGGTGCCGAATACGGCATCACCCCGTACGGCACCGAAACCATGCACGTGCTTCGGGCGGAGAAGGGCTACCCCATCGTCGGCCAGGACACTGACGGCACTGTCACCCCGCAGGACGCGGGCATGGAATGGGTGGTCTCCAAGGTCAAGGACTTCATCGGCAAACGCTCCTACTCCAGGGCCGATGCCGCACGCCCCGACCGCAGGCACCTGGTCAGCGTACTGCCGGTAGACCGCGCCCTGCGGCTTCCGGAGGGCACCCAGCTCATCGAAAAGGGCATTCCGACCGACCCCGCCAACGGGCCGGTGCCGATGCAGGGGTTCGTGACCTCCAGCTACCACAGCGCCGCCCTGGGCAGGTCTTTCGCCCTGGCCCTGATCACCAACGGCCGCAACCGGATCGGTGAAACCCTCACCGCCGCCGCCGGCGACCAGCTCGTCGATGTCGTCGTCGCCGAAACCGTGCTTTTTGACCCCGAAGGGACCCGTAAAGATGGCTGAAACAGCAGCACCCGAAAATCTGAGCAGAATCAAGGCTTCCCGCCACAGCCCGGCCGAGCACCTGGGTGAAGCGTTTGAGACCGGCTCCGTCCGGGGCATCGTGGAACTGGGCGAAGCCGCTTTCCTGACGATGGTGGGAATCAGGGTTGCACCTGCCAGTGAGGCCGGACTGCGGATCGCTTCGATCACGGGCGGCCTGCCCGCAGCCTCGGGCGGTGTCAGCGGAACCGGCGGCACCGCCGTGCTGTGGCTCGGCCCCGCCGAATTCGTTGTGGTTGCTGCCGCCGAGTCCCACGAGTCCCTCGGGGGCAACCTCCTCCAGGCACTCAAGGAAGCGCTGGGTGACGGGGAAGGCCAGGTGGTTGACCTTTCCGCCAACCGGACGACGTTCGAACTGACGGGGCCGAGGGCCCGGGCCGTCCTTGAGAAGGGCTGCTCGCTGGACCTCCACCCCCGGGTTTTCACGGCCGGAACCGCGCTGTCAACGGAGATCGCCGGCATCCCTGCGGTCCTGTGGAAGACCGGCGGCGAGAGCTACCGGATCTTCCCCCGGGCCTCGTTCGCCGACTTC
Source organism: Arthrobacter sp. TJ-254 (assembly GCF_058269175.1). NCBI lineage: Bacteria > Bacillati > Actinomycetota > Actinomycetes > Micrococcales > Micrococcaceae > Arthrobacter > Arthrobacter sp. TJ-254. The sequence goes on from NZ_JBZCNF010000004.1 coordinate 505,629, forward strand.
CTGGGACGCTGGCTCCTCGATGCGATGCGCGAGTATGCCTCCCCCGAGGTCCCGTAATGGCTCTGAGTGTCCTCGACCTTTTCTCGGTCGGCATCGGACCGTCGTCGTCGCACACGGTCGGCCCGATGCGTGCAGCGAAGCTGTTCGCTGACGGGCTGAAGGAAGCCGGACACCTGAGCCCCACCAAGCGGGTGCAGGCCGAACTGTTCGGCTCCCTCGGCGCAACGGGGCGGGGGCACGGCTCGGACAAGGCGGTGGTCCTGGGCTTCAAGGGCCTGGACCCTGAAACCGTCGACACCGCCACCGCCGATGATCAGGTGGCCGCCGCCGCGCTCGACGCCGAACTCTGGATTGGCGGGGACCACCGGGTGGACTTCAACTGGGACGAAGACGTGGTGCTGCACCGGCGGAAGTCCCTCCCGGCCCATCCCAACGGCATGACGTTCCGCGCCCTTGACTACGCCGGCACCGTGCTCAGCGAACGAAGTTTCTATTCGATCGGGGGCGGGTTCGTTGTCGACGGGGAATCCGACGCAGGCGACCGCGTAGTCCCCGATGACACCGCGCTGCCGTACCAATTCACCATGGCGGATCAGCTCCTGGACATCTGCCGGCGCGAAGGCATGTCGATCTCCGACGTGATGCTCGCCAACGAGCTCACCTGGCACAGCGAAGCGGAACTCCGGAAGAAACTGCTGGATCTCTGGGCCGTCATGCGCGAATGTGTCGAAAATGGCTGCGCCGCGGAGGGCATCCTGCCCGGCGGGCTGAAGGTGAAGCGGCGTGCCCCGGCCCTGTTCCGGACCCTTGCGGCAGCCGCACCCGACGCCGGACCGGGGAAGCCATCCCCGGCGCAGGCACCTGCCGACCCCCTGCTCGCCATGGAATGGGTGAACCTTTTCGCCCTCGCCGTGAATGAGGAAAACGCCGCCGGCGGCCGGATCGTCACCGCACCCACCAACGGCGCCGCCGGGATCATCCCGGCGGTGCTTCACTACTACGTCAAGTTCGTCCCGGGCGCCAACGACGACGGCGTCGTCCGGTTCCTGCTCGCCGCAGGCGCCGTCGGAATCCTCTTCAAGATCAACGCGTCGATTTCCGGAGCGGAGGTGGGCTGCCAGGGGGAGGTGGGCTCCGCCTGCTCCATGGCGGCCGCGGGGCTGTGCGAAGTGCTCGGCGGCACCCCCGCGCAGGTCGAAAACGCCGCCGAGGTCGGCATTGAACACAACCTTGGGCTCACCTGCGACCCGGTCGGCGGGCTCGTGCAGATTCCGTGCATCGAACGTAACGCCATCGCCAGCGTCAAGGCCATCAACGCCGCGCGCCTTGCCCTGCACGGGGACGGCAGCCACGTGGTCTCCCTCGACAAGGCCATCAAGACGATGCGCGAGACTGGAGCAGACATGAAATCCAAGTACAAGGAAACCTCAAGAGGAGGCCTCGCCGTGAACGTGATCGAGTGCTGAACAAATGACGACAATCCAGTCCGAAGTGCCGGCTCCGAATCCGGCCACCACTGTGGAACACGTCCTGACGCTTGACTGCCGCGAGGAGCCTGGCATCGTCCACGCCGTGTCCGGTTTCCTGCTCGAACACGGCTGCGACATCATCGACAACAAACAGTTCGGTGACCGCATCGAAGGCCACTTCTTCATGCGGGTCCACTTCGCCTCCCCCGGTGAAGGAACAACCGTGGATCAGCTGCGCTCCGCTTTTGCTCCCCTCGCCGACAAGTACGGGATGCGCTGGCAGCTGGAAGAGCACCTCTCCCGCCGCCGGGTCCTCATCATGGTCTCGAAGTTCGGCCACTGCCTCAATGACCTGCTGTTCCGCGCCAGGATCGGAGAGCTCCCCATCGACGTGGTGGCCGTCGTGTCCAACCACACCGACCACCAGGCGCTTGTCGAGTGGCACGGGATCCCGTTCTTCCACGTGCCGGTCACAACCGCGACCAAGCCCGCCGCCGAGGCACGGCTGCTTGACCTCATTGACGACTTCGACGTCGAACTCGTTGTCCTGGCCAGGTACATGCAGGTCCTCAGCGACGGGCTGACCCGGAGGCTGGACGGGCGGGCGATCAATATCCACCACTCGTTCCTGCCCAGCTTCAAGGGCGCCAAGCCGTACCACCAGGCCTACGCGCGCGGAGTGAAGACTGTTGGCGCAACCGCGCACTATGTGAACGCCGAATTGGACGAAGGCCCGATCATCTCGCAGCAGGTGGTGGAGGTTGACCATACCTACGGCCCGGAGGACCTCGTGGCCGCTGGCCGCGACACGGAGTGCAAGGCATTGAGCAACGCCGTCCGCTGGCACTGCGAAGGCCGCATCATCCTGAATGGGAACAGGACAGTCGTCCTGAAGTAGGTTGTCCGAACAATCATGGACACCAGCTTCACCTTCTTCGCTAAGTGCCGGCAGTGCCGCCGGTGCTTTAATGTGTGTTGCGGGTCAAGCAGGCGGCCCGCCTCTTTTCCCTGCAGAAATGGTGTAACCCCTGTGTCTTCCGTCAGCGGATCCGGTCCCTCCGTCGAAGGGGACCGCAGGCCTGAACAGCTGTTGAACTGTCCCACCGGCTCCTATGAGTACTACTTCGACACCGGCGAACTGCGATGGTCCGATGAGATGTACCGGATTCACGGGTACCGGCGGGGAGAAATGGTTCCGAGCCTTGAATCGGGATTCCCCTACGTTCCGGCCGAGGAACAGGAAGGGGTGCGCGCCCTGTGGGGACGTCTGCTCACAGACGGAGGACCGATTGCCGGATACCACACGGTCGTTGACCGTCGGGGCCGCCGCCACCGGGTGCTCAGCGTGGGGGACCTCATCGTCGACGCCGGATCCGTTGTGGGAGTGCGAGGGATGGTCACCGACCTCACCGAGCCCGTGGACCGCAACACCCGACGGGCCACGGCCCAGGCCGTGGCCGACTCGGCCAGGAACCGGGCCGTGATCGAACAGGCCAAAGGCATCCTCATGGGCCGGCATAAGTTCAGCGCCGACGAGGCGTTCGAGGCGCTCAGCGCCCGGAGCCAGGCCGTGAACCGCAGGGTCGCCGACCTCGCCCAGGACATCGTCGATACCGCCACGGGGCATACGGCCTCCTCGACGCTGTGGGAAGCTCCCTCGCACTGAGAGCCGGGGCCCGGGTGCCGTGGGGGTGCCCCTGCGCCTACTGCTTGAAGGCCGCGTCGAACGAAGCGGTGGGGGGAGCGAAGTCGAAGGACTTGAGGAAGGCAAGCGCCTCCGGTGCGCCCTGCAGCCGGTCCATGCCTGCGTCTTCCCATTCCACGGAAATGGGCCCGTCGTAGCCGATCGCGGTCAGCGCGCGGAAGCTTGACTCCCAGGGCACATCCCCGCGGCCCGTCGAGACGAAATCCCAGCCCCGCCGCTGATCGCCCCAGGGCAGGTGGGAGGAGAGGATGCCGTTGCGTCCGCCGCCCATCCGCATCTTCGTGTCCTTGCAGTCCACATGGTAGATGCGGTCGGCGAAGTCGGAGATGAAGGCGACCGGGTCGATCTGCTGCCACATGAAGTGGCTGGGGTCCCAATTCAGCCCGAAGGCTTCCCGGTGCCCGATCGCCTCGAGGGCGCGGTGGGTGGACCAGTAGTCGTAGGCGATCTCCGAGGGGTGGACCTCGTGCGCGAAACGGACCCCGCACTCGTCAAATACGTCGAGGATCGGATTCCACCGGTCGGCGAAGTCCTGGTACCCGGCCTCGATGACCTCGGGGGACACGGGCGGGAACATTGCCACGTACTGCCAGATCGAGGAACCCGTGAAGCCGACGACCGTCTTCACTCCCAGCTTCTGGGCCAGGCGTGCCGTCAGCTTCATCTCCTCCGCGGCCCGGGAACGCACTCCTTCGGGCGTGCCGTCGCCCCAGACCCGCGGCCCCACAATCGACTCGTGGCGGAAGTCGATCGGGTCGTCGCACACAGCCTGGCCCTTGAGGTGGTTCGAGATGGCCCAGACCTTCAGGCCGTTGCGTTCGAGGATGTCCAGCCGGTCCTGGATGTAGGCGTCATCGTCCCACCGCCAAGCGTCGAGGTGGTCACCGGATACCGCGATCTCCAACCCGTCATAGCCCCACTGACCTGCAAGCTCCGCTACTTTCTCGAACGGCAGGTCAGCCCACTGGCCGGTGAACAGCGTGTACTTTCGTCCCATCTCAATGCTCCTTCGTCTCGGACAAGCGTCAGCGCGGGTTGCCGCTGGCGGTGAACTCAGAGCTCGACGACCGCGCTTGAGCGTTCAGCACTTGCCTCGAGGGCGGCAAGCACTCTCTGCACCGCGAGCCCTTCCTCAAATGACGGCGACGGCGCCGTCCCAGCATCGATCGCGGAAAGGAAGTCCGCGGCCTGGCTGGTGAAAGTTGAGTCCCAACCGAGGATATGCCCTGGAGGCCACCACCTGCCCGCATAGGGGTGGAACGGCTCGGTAACGAGGATCCGCGAATACCCCTGAACCTGTCCGGGAGCTTCGGTATCGAAGTACCGGAGCTCATTCAGCCGCTCAAGGTCGAACGCCAGGCCTCCGCGTGAACCGTACACCTCGATCTGCAGCGCGTTCTTCCGCCCGGTGGCGAACCGCGACACCTCGAGGCTTGCCACCGCGCCCGACGTGAGGTGCAGCGTTGCCCAGGCGGCGTCGTCGACAGTGACCTGTTCCATGCCGGCCGCTCCGGCGCGGGTCTCAACGAACGTCTTGACGGTCCCGGAGACGGCCGTGACGGCGGACCCGAGGAGGAACTGCACCTGGTCCACGGCGTGTGAGGCGAGGTCGCCGATCGCTCCCGAGCCCGCGGTCTCCCGGCGGAGCCGCCAGGTCATCGGGGCATTCTCGTCGCGGAGCCAGTCCTGGAGATAGCTGACCCTGACCTGCCGGATCTCCCCGAGGCGGCCCTCGGCGATGAGCGTGCGGGCCTGGGCGAGCGCAGGAAGACGGCGGTAGTTGAAGGCAACCATTGAGTGGACGCCCTTCGCGCGGGCGTCCGCCGCTGCGGCGGCCATCCGTTCCGCCTCCTCAACCGAGTTGGCCAGCGGCTTCTCCACGATCACGTGCTTGCCGGCCTCCAGGGCGGCGATGGCCAGCTCGGCGTGGAGATGGCCGGGGGTGCAGATGTCGACGATTGCGATGTCGTCGCGCTCGAGCACCGAACGCCAGTCCGTTGCGCTTTCACTCCAGCCGAACTGGCGCGCGGCCTCGGCGACCTGGTCCCGGTCCCTGCCCACAAGGACCTGCTGGGCGACCCTGGCGGTCGGGTAGAAGGCGTTGACGTTGCGCCACGCGTTCGAATGGGCCTTCCCCATGAAGGAGTAGCCGAGCACCGCGACCCCCAGCGCTCGCGGTCCGGAGCCGGGGGTGAGGCCGGCTGCAGCGGCAGGGGCGGTGGTGGTCATCTGCTCTCTCCTTAGGGTGCGGTGGCGGCCGAGCGCAGGAAGGCCAGGCCGTCCTGCGCGAGCTGGTCCTGCGACGGTGCAAGCGGGCGCCAGATCGAGGCTGCCCTGGCGATGCTTGCATTGGATGAGGTGAAGCTTTCGATGTTCAGCGGGCCGCTGTAGCCGACGTCGTCGAGTGCGGCGAAGATTCCGGGCCAGTCCGTCTCATCGCCGCCGGGGGAGCCGCGGTCGTTCCCGCACACCTGGAGGTGGACCAGGGAGCTTCCGGCAGCCCGGACCGCTGCGGCCGAGGAGCGTTCCTCGATCCCCAGATGGTAGGTATCAAGGGCGAGTCCGACGCCCCGGCCCAGCAGCGGTTCAAGCGCTTCGAGCGCCTGGGCGGTGGTGTTGAGCAGCGAGGTCTCGTAGCGGTTGAGCGGTTCGATGCCCAGCACGACGCCGGCGGCCTCGGCCTCAGCGGCCAGCGGCGCCAAGTTGCGGCGCAGCTGGCCGTAGGCTTCCGCGCGCTCCGAGGCGTCCATCCGCCAGAGCCGCCCCGTCGAGGCGTAGAACGGTCCGCAGACGGCCGGGGCGCCGACGTCCTGCGCCAGCGCGATGCAGGCGCTGAGGTATCGCTGGGTCTCCCTGACCACGGTGTCGTCGGCGAAAACAAGGTCCCTTCCGGGCGCCATTGCGCCGACGATGAACGGGCGCAGTCCCGCAAGGGAGCTACGCACCGTCCCGGCGGTGAAATCCCCGGCCTTCTCAAGGGGCAGTTCAACGGCATCGAAACCCATTCCGGCGATCTTCTCCAGCAGGGGAGGCAGGTTGGCGTCGGTGAGCGGGGATTCCCACACCCAGGTGTTGACCCCGATCAGGCGGCGCACGTGCCCTGCCTCCCCACTGGCCCCGGTGCTCACGGGATGGTGCGTTCCTGCCACACGTCGGGGTAGCCGGGAAGGTCCTCGCCGCCGAACTTGGCGTAGTGGCCATCAGGCATTCCCTCGTTGGCTTCGAGGAACGCGGCGCGGTCCTCTTCAGGGATCGGCGTCTGCGGGAGCACCCACTCGCTGGGAATCTCCTCGCCGGCGAAGATCTTCTCGAGCGCCAGGAGCGGGGTGCGCCACTGGAAGTTCGAGTAGACGGGGGCGAGGCCGGTCAGCCCGGTCTCCTCCCACTTGCGCAGGAAGCTCATTTCGTCTTCGCCGGTCATGACTGGGTAGTCCTTGCCGGCGTCCTCGAAGGCCTCGATCGCCGCAACGGCGCCGTCGCCGGCGTCCATCCAGACCCCCTGCACGTCGCCGGTGGCCAGTTCATCGGAGATGATCTTCTTGATCTCGGTGGGGTCGGCTCCGGTGAAGTAGTCGACCGCCTCGATCCCGTTCTCCTCGAAGATCTTTTCGGCCGCCGCCCAGCGCTGCTCGAGGACGTCGACGCCCGGGAGGATCCGCAGGGCCACGACCTTGTCTCCCTCCTGAAGGTTGTTGACGAGGAACTCGGCCGTGTCGATGCCCCATGCGTAGCCGCCGATGGGGTGGATGAACGTTGTGTAGCAGTCGGTCTCGACGCCGCGGTCGAAGACAACAACCGGTTTGCCGGTCTCGCAGGCACGCTCGACCGCCGGCGTCAGTGCGGCGGTGGAGTTCGGCGAGATGATGAACGCATCGCAGTTGCCTTCGGCGATGAAGTAGTCGATGTCGGCGATCTGGGTGTTGTCGTCGTCCTGGGCGTCACGTGTCTCCATTTCTGAGATCACGCCGTCCTCCTCGAGGACCTTGAGCTGCTCATTCATGGTGATCCAGCCGGTCTGCCGCCACGGGTTGGAGATCGAGGCATTGGAGAAGCAGACCTTCTGCGCGCCCTCCGCCGCGAGGTCGGAGGTGTTCTTCATTTCCCCGTCGATGTACTGCAGCCAGGGCTGCTCGGGGTCTCCTTCGAAGCTCGCCGAGCGCTGCTCCGACTGCCGGTCGTACACCTCCTGGACGAACCACTCGTCACCGCTGTCTTCGGCCGGAGTCGGGCCGCCGGCCGCCGCGCTTTCGCTGGCCGGCGGGTTCTCGATTGATGAATCGGTTGTACAGGCGGTCAGTGCGAGCAGCGCCGTGGCTGCCACAACTGTCGCCTTCGAATAGATGCTTCGCTGCATCATGTTCCTCCCTCATTGGCGCCCACGGTGGGCTGCTGTGCAATTGGGTGCTGCTTCTCATGGGTTGACCTGGTGGCGCCGCTCCTGCGCCGCTGCCACGTCTTCGCGCTGGCGGCGACGGCGAGGATGATGATCGCGCCCTGAACCGTGTCCCGCCACGTTGACTGGACCCCGGCGAAATTCAGCAGGGCGAAGAGCGTTTCGAGGGCGAAGGCCCCCGCCGCGGCGGAGAGCACCCAGCCCCGCCCGCCGCCGAGCACCACGCCGCCCAGGACGACGGCTGTGATGGCCGTGAACTCGTAGCCGCGGCCCACCGAGGGGTGTACCCCGGCGTATCCGACGAGGATGATGCCGGAGACTGTTGCCGCGAGCGAGGAAAGCATGAATGCCCGGGTGCGGATCCACCACACCCGTGCTCCGGTGAGCGCCGCGGCGCGGGCGTTGTCCCCGACGGCGACCAGCGTGCGCCCGTAGGGCCGGCGCATCAGCCAGAAGGCCCCTGCGGCCACCGCCAGGAGGATCAGCACCGGATAGGGCAGGATCTCGAGCACCGGAACGTCCTTGATGCCCCCGCGTCCGATCTGCCGGAACGTGTCGGCAGGGTTCCCGGTGGCGGCCCCGCCGGTCCAGTAAAGCACCAGGCCCAGCAGGGCGAGCATCATGCCAAGGGTCACGATGAAGCTCGGGATCTTCAGCAGCGTTGTCACGAGCCCGTTGACCAGTCCGATGAACGCACCGAAGACCAGCATCAGGAGCAGGACCGGCAGGGCCCTCCCCTCGTCCTGACCGATAAGGTTTCCCGCGATGAAGACCTGGGCGGTCACCACCGAGCCCATCGAGAGGTCGAACTCGCCCGAGACGATGACGAAGTACTGGCCGATCGCCGCGATGGCGATCGGTGCGGTGCGGCCAATAAAGCGGATGAGCGAGCCCGGTTCGCCGAAGGATGGATTGACGGCGATGACGGCGGCGAGCAGGAGCAGCAGCAGGATGAAGACCGCGCCTCCCGGGGTGCGCAGCGCGCGCAGCAGACGGTCCTTGCGAGGGGAGCGGTCGCGCTTGAGTTCAACGTTCCGGTTCGAAGCGAGGGTGCTCACGCGCCCACCTCCTGCCGTGTCGAAGTGGTCTCCCGCGGGGTGTCGTCGAAGCGGGCCGGCCGGCTGATGACGCGGCGCCCCGCGTAGACGGCGACGGCGGCGACGATGACGATGCCGCGGACGACGTCCTTCAAAAACGGATTGATCTGCATCACGCTCATGATGTTGTCGATCATCGCGAAGATCAGGACCCCGCCGAGGGTTCCTACGAGGGAGCCCTTCCCTCCGGCGAGCAGTGTTCCGCCGAGGACGACGGCTGCGATCGAGAGCAGGTCGTAGCCGCCCTGGCTGCCGATGGTGGGGCTGCCGACGCCGAGCCGCGCCGCAAGCAGCAGCCCGGCCATCCCGGCCAGCACGGAACAGATCACGTGGGCGGCGATGATGGGGGTGTTGGTGTGGATGCCCGACATGCGGGCCACATTGAGGTCTCCTCCCACGGCGTACATCGAGTGTCCGAGGCGGGTGCGCTCCAGCAGGAGCAGGACGACGGCGGCGCAGGCAAGCATGAGCAGGGTGGAGATCGGCACCGGCCCAAGCCCGGTCGCTCCCACAAGCCGGAAGGCCAGGGGGGCCTGCCCGGAACTGCCCTTGTAGTTGGTGGCGAGGTAGCCGCTGATGATCAGGCCCGTGCCCAGCGTGGCGATGAAGCCGTGGACCTTGAGCCCTGAGACGACGAGGCCGTTGACCAGGCCGATGGCCGCAGCCACCGCCAGTGCCACAAGGACGCCGGGGAGGATGTTGCCGGCCTGGTTGGCCATGATCACGGCCGCGAGGAGGCTGGTGAGGCTCACAACGTACGGGACGGAGAGGTCCAGGCTTCCCACGAGGATCACCAGGGTCTGGCCGATGGCGATGAAGCCCAGGACGCTGGTTCCCGTGAGGATCGATGAGACATTGCCGGCGCTGAAGAAGCTGCGCCCGGCTGCGGCAACCAGGATGGAGCCGGCGACGATTGTGAGCAGGACGACGAGGTAGACGATGTGGGTCGAGGTGAGCCGTGAGGTGATTTTCATGGGAGGACCGTTTCGCTTCGGGCCCCGGTTGCCAGCTGCAGGACCTGCTCTTCGCTCGAGCCCGCCGGCAGTTCACCGGCGATCCGGCCGTCGCGCATGACGACGATCCGGCTGCTCATCCCCAGCAGTTCGGGCAGCTCGCTGGAGACCATGAGCAGCGCCTTTCCTTCGGCCGCCAGGGACCGCATCAGGTTGTAGACGGCGAGCTTCGCGCCGACGTCGATGCCGCGCGTCGGCTCGTCGAGCAGGACAACCAGCGGGTCGATGGCGAGCCATTTCGCCAGCACGACCTTCTGCTGGTTGCCGCCCGAGAGGTACTGCACCTCCTGGTCGAGGTCCCGTGCGACGACCTCGAGGGAGGAAAGGATGCCGGGGGTGCCGGCCCGCGCCGCGGGCGTGCGCGATGGGAACACCGAGCGGATGACGCCGAGGGCGTTGTTGAGGATTGATTGGTTGAGGCTGAGGCCCTGCGCCTTGCGGTCTTCGGTGATCAGGGCGATGCGCTGGCGGATCGCCTGGCGGGGGGAGGTGGCGGTGAAGGGCCGGCCGTCCAGCACCATCCGGCCCCGGGTGAAGGGCGCGGCGCCGAAGATCGCCTCGACGAGTTCGGTGCGGCCCGAGCCCTGCAGCCCGGCCACCCCGACGATCTCACCGGCCCGCAGGGCGAGGTCGATTGAGTCGAGCTGGTGGTTGCCTCCGCCCTCCACGCTCAACAGAGTCTTGCCGAGCGTGGTGCCCGGGTGTTCGTCGGGGTAGTAGGCCGCGATGGGCCGGCCGACCATCATCCGCACCAGGGCGGCGTCGTTCAGCTCCGGCGCCGGGCTTGTGCCGACGATCCGTCCGTCCTTCAGGACGGTGATCGTGTCGCAGAGGTCGAAGATCTCCTTGAGCCGGTGCGAGACGTAAAGGATTGCCGTGCCGCGCTCCTTGAGCCGGCGGACGATCGCGTAAAGGAGGTCGACCTCGGCCCCGGCGAGGGCGGCCGTCGGCTCGTCCATGGAGATGATGCGGGCGTCATAGCTGACTGCCTTGGCGATCTCGACGATCTGCTGCTGCGCCACCGACAGTGAGCTCACCGCGGCGGTGGGGCGGATGTTGCCGATGCCCAGCTGGTCGAAAAGTTCGGCGGTGCGGGAGTTCATTGCCTTCGTGTCGACGAGCAGCCCTTTGCGCGGCTCACGGCCCAGGTAGATGTTCTCCGCGACGGTGCGGTCGGGCAGCAGGTTGAATTCCTGGAACACGGTGGAGAGTCCGGCGAGGTGGGCCTGGGTGGGGTGGTGGAATTCCACCGGGCCGCCGTCGAGTTCGATCGTCCCGGCATCACGCTGGTATACGCCGGCGAGGATTTTCATGAGGGTGGATTTGCCGGCACCGTTCTCCCCCACGAGGCCGTGCACTTCACCGGCCTTCAGTTCGAGGGACACATCTTCGAGCACGGGGATGCCGAAGAAGGCTTTCGACAATCCGGTGACCCGGAGCACCGGCGGGGACACAGGTCCGTTCATGCGAAAAACTGTGACAGACGTCATATCTTTTGTCGATAGCCATGCAAAAGACAGGTAGTACTCGTAAAAATGCGTGTGGCGTGACTCACGAAAGTGTGCCGTGCTTTACTGAAAGCGTGGTTCGAAGCCCAGCGTCCTACGCCACCTCGGCGCGAACCTCGGTCCTCCCGGCGGCGGGCGCGAGCGAGGTTTTCCAGCTCCTGCGCGACGGACAGCCGCGCACCCGTGCGGAGCTGGCGCAGCTCACCGGCCTGGCCCGCTCAACCGTCGCCTCCCGGGTTGAAACGCTGATGAAACTCGGCCTGGTCTCGCCCTACGGCGGCGCCGTCTCGACCGGCGGCAGGCCGCCGTCGCTGTTCGCGCTGAACTCCGGAGCGCGCGTCGTCATTGGTGCCGACATTGGAGCCACCCACGCCCTGGTGGTCCTTGCCGATCTCTCCGGAACCGAACTTGCCAGCGAGAGCACGGCGATGGAGATAGCGGACGGTCCGGAAGCTGTGCTCGGGTGGCTGGTTGCGGCCGTTGACTCGCTGCTGGCGCAGGCGGGGCGCCAGCGGCACGAGCTCGCGGCAATAGGGATCGGCCTCCCCGGGCCGGTCGAGCATGAGACGGGCCGGCCGATGAATCCGCCAATCATGCCCGGCTGGGACCGCTTCGACGTTCCGGCGCGGGTCCAGGCGAGCTTCGACGTCCCCGTGCTTGTCGACAACGATGTGAACATCATGGCGCTTGGGGAACAGAGCTTCCACTGGCCGGAGGTCACCGAGCTGATGTTCATCAAGGTCGCAACCGGGATCGGTGCGGGGATCATCTCGAGCGGCGCCCTCCAGCGCGGTGCCCAGGGCACTGCGGGCGACCTCGGCCACGTCAGGGTGCCGCGGGCCGGCGAGGTGATGTGCCGCTGCGGGAACTCCGGATGCCTCGAGGCGTTGGCCGGCTGGCCGGCCCTCGCGGCGGCGCTCACCGAGGAGACCGGCATGCCGCTCTCCTCGAGCGGGGACGTGATTCGGCTTGTCCGGTCTGGGGACAGCGCGGCCATCCAGGTGATCCGCCAGGCGGGGCGGGACATCGGCGACGTGCTCGCGACCTGCGTGAACCTCACCAACCCGTCGGTGATCGTCATCGGCGGCAGCCTTGCCCAGGCCGGGGAGCACCTTCTGGCCGGGATCCGCGAGGTTGTCTACCGGCGCTCCCTGCCGCTGGCGACCGAGCATCTGCGCGTGGTTCCCTCCGTCGCCGGACAGCGCGCCGGAGTGCTGGGGGCGGCCGTGCTGGCGATCACCCACGTCCTCTCGCCCGAATCCATCGAGGCAGCAAGCGCGGCCGTGTCCTGACAAGCGGTGGGCGCATCCCGATCAACGCCTACGATGAAATGGTGGAAGCAAACATTCGCGAGGAAGCTGACGCCGCACTGACCCGGCCGTCACCCTCGCAGACCCTGTCTCGCGGTATCCGCGCCCTCGAGATCCTTGCTGAAGCGCCGGGGCCGCTGACGATCGGCGAACTTGCTGAAGCGATGAAGGTCCACCGCTCCGTCGCCTATCGGATCCTGCGCACCTTGGAGGATCACTCACTGCTGATCCGCGACGACACAGGGCGGTTCGAGCCGGGACCCGGGCTGGCGGTGCTGGCACGGAATGTCTCCCGCAGCCTCCAGACAGCGGCACTGCCTGAACTCACCTCGCTGGCGAACTCCCTGAACATGACCGCCTTCGTGGCTGTGTGGGACCGGCAGGAATGCGTGACCCTGGTTTCCGTTGAACCCCGCCACTCCGGAGCGGCGGTGGCCCAGCATCCCGGCTCCCGTCACCCAGTCCACTCCGGAGCCCCGGGCATTGCCATCCAGTCGGCAATGAGTGAGGGGGAGTGGCAGGCCGTTGCTCCGACAATCCCCTACCGCACCCAGGCCGCCCTGGCCCGGAACCGGGGCTACGCCGAGAGCCACGACGAAGTGATAGCGGGAGTTTCCTCGATTGCCGCTCCCATAACAGTGCCCGGTGGAAAACCGGCGGCCATCGCCGTCGTCTATATCCGGTCCGACCAGGATGCGCCGAAAATCGGTGCCGAGCTCAGCGCGGGCGCCGAACGCATCGCGAGCCAGCTGCGGTAGGCAAACGCTTCCCGCGGTCCGGCGGGCCGCTGCTAGGCGAAGGTCCGTCCCGGCTGCCGCGCTGACCGCACCGGTGCGAGCAGCGGCTCGAAAAAGCCCGCGAGTTCGGCCATCGACCCCAGGGGCAGGACGTTTGCCACGTACTGGTCCGGGCGCACGACGACGATCACGCCGGAGCGGTCGAGGCCGCGCAGTTCGAAAATGTCGGAAGCCGGATCGGCGGCGTACACCAGTTCGTAGTCGGTGAGCCCGAACGGTCCCACCGCGGGCTTGAACGCTGCCGGAACGCCTCCGATGTCGACCTGCCTGTGGTCCTGCTGGTAGATCACCTTGACGTCGAACCACGCGTCCGCCCCCGCACCCTCGGGGGTGGCAGCGAGCGGAGAGTCGGGAGCGTTCTGAATCCACGCGGCGAAGTCGGCCACACCCGAGCCGCTGCCCGCCTCGGCCGCATCGGCGAAGACGTAGATCCGCCAGCGGCCGTCGGCCGTCGCGTGGTGGCCGAGGTGCATGGGGACGCCGTCGCAGACCCGCACCACGGGCGCCGACTTGAATCGCTTCCCGATCGGGAACCCCGTGGCGAGGTCCTGGTGCACGGGGTCGGCGATGAGGAGTGAGGGTGCGTACTGGGTCATGAAGCCCATGGGGAACTCGCCCGTGCGCACATAGAAGTCCTCGAGTTCGGAAGGGTCGGAAAACTCCTCCGGCTTCTTGGCCATGAGAGTTGACCACTCCTTGTCGAACTCGATCAGGTCCTTCGCCACGACCTGCCGCTCCGCCGAATAGGTTGCCAGCAGGCGCTCGGGGCTGCGCCCGTCGAGGACGTGCCCGAGCTTCCAGCCGAGGTTGAACCCGTCCTGCATCGAGACGTTCATGCCCTGGCCCGCCTTGGCGCTGTGGGTGTGGCAGGCATCCCCGGTAATGAACACGCGCGGGGTGCGGCTTCCCACCTCGTCCGGGAGGACGTCGTCGAACCGGTCGGTGAGGCGGTGGCCCACCTCGTAGACGCTGTGCCACGCGACGTTCCGCACATCCAGCGTGTAGGGGCTGAGGATCTGGTTCGCCTTCGCGATGATCTGGTCGAGGGTGGTGGCGCGCACCGCGCCGTTGTCGTCCGGCCCGACCTCGCCCAGGTCGACGTACATGCGGAACAGGTGGCCGCCCTCGCGGGGGATCAGCAGGATGCTTCCGCCTTCACCGGACTGGATGGCGCATTTCAGGCGGATGTCCGGGAAATCCGTGACCGCCAGGGCGTCCATGACCCCCCAGGCGTGCCGGGCCTGGTCGCCGGCCAGCGTGCAGCCGATTGCCTGCCGCACCTTGCTGCGCGCGCCGTCGGCGCCCACAACGTATTTCGCCCGCACGGTGCGCTCCCTGCCCTGATGTTCGCCGGAGGTGTGCACCAACGTCACTCTCACCGGATACTCCCCGTTCCCGGTCATCTCGAGTCCGGCGAACTCGTAGCCGTAGTCGGGCTCCATCCGGGTGGGGGAGTTCTTCATGAACTCCGCGAAGTAATCGAGCACGCGGGCCTGGTTGACGATGAGGTGCGGGAATTCGCTGATGCCGGTTGGGTCGTCCTCTGGACGGGCGGTGCGGATAATGCGTGACGGATCCTCGGGATCCGGCTTCCAGAACGCCATCTCGGTGATCCGGTACGCCTCATCGATGATCCGCTGTGCGAAGCCGAAGGCCTGGAAGGTCTCGACGCTGCGGGCCTGGATGCCGTCCGCCTGGCCGATTGCCAGCCGGCCCGGGCGGCGCTCAACGATGCGCGTGGTGATGCCCGGGAACTGGGAGAGCTGGGCGGCGGTGGTCATGCCGGCAGGGCCGGTCCCCACGATCAGGACGTCGACCTCGTCCGGAAGCTCCCTGGGCCGGTCAAGCCCGACGCCGGCCGCCGGACGAACGCGTGGATCGCCTGACACATATCCGTGATGGTGGAATTGCACGGGATTTCCTCACTTCGTCGTGACGGCCCATCGGCCACCTTGTTCGATAATAGAACTTCCCGTTCGATAAGTGAACAAGGATTGGGTGCTACTGTACGCGCCCTGAGACGGACGTCACAAGAGCTCATGAGCGCCTCGACGCCCGGTGTCAGTAGCTTGCGGACGGGTCGCCGGCGTCGGCCGAGCCATGCCTGGGCTCGGTGTATTCAGCGGCGAGGGCCTCGGAGCCGCGGGCCAGCAGGGCGACGTCGGCGCCGACGAGGATGAACTTCGCGCCGGCACCGAGGTAGCTGTGTGCCGTCGCCGGAGTGAAGGCGTTGACGCCGGCGGGTTTGCCGGCCCGCCCGGCGGCGGCCAGGCAGCGCTCGACGGCGCCGCGCACGTCGGCGTGCTCCTGCTGTCCGAGGAGGCCCATTGAAGCTGCGAGGTCGGAGGGGCCCAGGAAGATGGCGTCGACCCCGTCAACGTTCAGGATCTCCTCGACGGCGTCGACGGCCGCCGTCGATTCGATCTGGACGGTGACGCTGACGGTTTCTCCGGCGCGGGCCAGGTAGTCCGGGATTCGGTTCCAGCGGGCGGCCCGGGCCAGGGCTGAGCCAACACCCCGGACACCCTCCGGCGGATAGCGGGTCGCGGCCACTGCGGCCTCGGCCTCCGCCGCGGAATTCACCATCGGAATGAGCAGGTTCTGGACCCCGAGGTCAAGGTACTGCTTGATGACCACCGGGTCATTGACCGGCGGGCGGACCAGGGTGGTTACCGGATACCCGTGAACGGCCTGCAGCTGGGCAAGGATGGATTCAAGTCCGTTGGGGCTGTGTTCGGCATCCACAAGGAGCCAGTCAAGCCCGGCCCCCGCACAGATCTCCGCGACCAGCGGGCTTCCGGAGCACACCCACATTCCCGCAAGCGGGCGGCCGGCGTCGTCGAGCGCGTCCCGGAAGGTGGGACCGGGTTCTATTCGAAGCGGCATGTCACAACCCCAAGCGGTCCGAAGTCGGCGTGGACGGTGTCGCCCGGATGAACCCACAGGGGGCGGGTGAAGGACCCGGCGAGGATGATGGCCCCGGCCTTCAGCCCGTCGCCGTGCGCCGCGATCTTGTTGGCGAGCCAGTGGACTCCGGCTGCGGGGTGGTCGAGGACCCCTGCGGCGACACCGGTCTCCTCGACGGTCTGGTTCTTGTAGAGGATCGCCGAGACCCAGCGCAGGTCGACGGCGTCGGGGCGCACCGGGTTGCCTCCGATCACCATGGCGCCCATGGCGGCGTTGTCTGAGATGGTGTCAACGATTGTGCGTCCCTCCATCTCGATCCGGGAATCGAGGATTTCGAGTGCGGGGACAACGTAGTCCGTCGCATTAAGCACGTCGAAGATGGTGCAGCCCGGACCCGCAAGGTCCTTCTTCAGCACGAACGCGAGCTCCACTTCCACCCGGGGGTGCGTGTAGCGCTCCCACTCCACCGAGCATCCGGTCTCGAGAACCATGTCGTCGAAGATGGCACCGTAATCGGGTTCGGTGATCCCGGTTGCGGCCTGCATCGCCCTCGAGGTGAGCCCGATCTTGCGTCCCACCAGGACGCGGCCGGCGTCCTCGTTGCGTTGCCGCCACAGCCGCTGGACGGCATAGGAGTCCTCAACGGTCATGTCGGGGTAGCGGGCGGTCAGCAGGGGGACAGGGGTGCGGGTCCGGGCAGCGTCAAGGAGTTCGTCGGCGATCATTTCTACTGTGGATGGGTCGAGCATGGCAGGCTCCGTTCAGCGTTTGGAAGAGGGCGAAGGCGGTGTGGACAACCTGCGGATCAGAGCTGGGCGCCGACCTTGAAGCCCTTTTCCCCACCGTCGGGCTGGCGGGTGTAGGAGAAGCCGTCGGCGCCCACCGTGACGGCCATCTCTGAGGCGTCGGTGCGTTCGATCACCGGCTGCGGATTGCCGTCGAGGTCAAGGACCAGGGAGGCCTCCGTGTACCAGCTGGGGACGACGGGGTTGCCCCACCAGTCGCGGCGCTGGTTGTCGTGCACGTCCCAGGTGATCGTGGGGTTGTCGGGGTCCCCCGTGTAGTAGTCCTGGGTGTAGATCTCGATGCGGTGCCCGTCCGGGTCGAGGATGTAGAGGTAGAAGGCATTGGAGACGCCGTGGCGTCCGGGCCCCCGTTCAATGCGGTCGCTAATGCGCAGGGCGCCCATCTTGTCGCAGATCTGGATGATGTTGTGCTTTTCGTGCGTGGCGAAGGCGACGTGGTGCATCCGCGGTCCGTTGCCGCCGGTCAGGGCGGTGTCGTGGACGGTCTGCTTGCGGTGCATCCATGCGGCATAGGTGACGCCGTCGGAGTCCTTGATGTCCTCCGAGACACGGAAGCCGAGGTCCTCGAGGTAGGCACGTCCCCGCGGGACGTCGGGGGTGACCTGGTTGAAGTGGTCGAGGCGGACCAGTTCCCCGGCGGAGTAGAGGTCGTAGCGCTGGGTGAGGCGCTCGACGTGTTCGGTCTCGTAGAAGAATTCGTACGGGAAGCCGAGCGGGTCCTCGACGCGGACCGAGTCCCCGATGCCATTGGTGAAGCCTTCCGTGCGGCGTTCGGTGCGGCAGCCGAGCTCCTTGTAGTACGCCTCGGCGGCGTCGACGTCCTGCGGTGTCCGCACCCGGTAGGCGAAGGCCGCGACGGCTGCAACAGGTCCCTGCCGCAGCACCAGGTTGTGGTGGATGAACTCCTCGAGGGAGCGCAGGTAGATGGTGGTCTCGTCCTCTTCGGTCACGTGCAGGCCGAGGACACCGACATAGAATTCCCGCGACTTCGCGAGGTCGGTGACGACGATTTCCATGTAGGCGCAGCGGACAATGTCCGGCGCGGGGACCGAGGGCTTGGGGACGGCATTGCTCATGGGAATCTCTCTTCGTTGAAAGCGGAGGTGTACGGCGGAAGCTAGCCCTCGTTCAGGGCCGACACCTCGACGCTGCCGAACTTCGGGGTGTGGACGATGCCGAGGGTGATGTGCACGGCCTGCTGGTCGGTGTAGAAGTCGATGGAGCGGTAGCCGCCCTCGTGGCCCAGCCCGGAGGCCTTGACCCCGCCGAAGGGGGTGCGCAGGTCGCGGACGTTGTGGCTGTTCAGCCAGACCATTCCTGCCTCGACGTTCTGGGAGAAGGTGTGCGCCCTGGTGAGGTTCTGTGTCCAGATGTAGGCGGCGAGCCCGTACCGGGTGTTGTTCGCCAGGGCGAGGGCTTCGGCGTCGGTGTCGAACGGCGTGATCGCGACGACGGGGCCGAAGATCTCCTCCTGGAAGATCCGCGCATCGGGGGAGACGTCGGCGAAGACGGTGGGCGCGATGTAGTTGCCCTCCGGCAGGTGCTCCGGGCGTCCGCCGCCGGCGAGGAGCCGGCCTTCGGTTTTGCCGATCTCGACGTAGGAAGCGACCTTGTCGAAGTGTTCCGGGTGGACCAGGGCCCCGACCTCGGTCCGGGGGTCGTGCGGATTGCCGACCACGATGTTCTTCGCCCGGGCGGCGTACTTCCGGCAGAACTCCTCGTACACCGGGCGTTCGACGAGGATCCGCGAACCGGCGGTGCAGCGCTCACCGTTCAGGGAAAATACTCCGAACAGGGCCGAGTCTATTGCCGCGTCAAGGTCGGCGTCGGCGAACACCACGCACGGGCTCTTGCCGCCGAGCTCCATTGACAGGCCCTTGAGGTTCTCCGCGGCGTTGCGGAAGATCGTCTGGCCGGTTGTTGTCTCACCGGTGAAGGAGATCAGCGGCACGTCGGGGTGTTTCACGAGGGCGTCGCCGGCTTCCTCGCCGAGGCCGTTGACGAGGTTGAACACGCCGTCGGGCAGGCCCGCATCCTTGAAGATCTGTGCCCACAACGACGCCGACAGCGGGGTGAATTCGGCCGGTTTGAGGACAACCGTGTTGCCGGTGGCAAGGGCGGGCGCCAGCTTCCAGGACTCGAGCATGAAGGGGGTGTTCCACGGCGTGATCAGCCCGGCGACGCCGATCGGCTTGCGGTTCACGTAGTTGATCTGGGAGCCGGGGACCTTCATTGCGTCGTCGAACTGGGCCACGATGAGGTCGGCGAAGAACCGGAAGTTTTCGGCCGCGCGCAGTGCCTGTCCCTTGGCCTGCGTGATGGGCAAGCCGGTGTCGAAGGTCTCAAGTTCCGCAAGGCGCGACTCCTGCGCTTCGACGGCGTCGGCGATCCGGTTCAGGACCCGGGCGCGTTCGCTGGGCTTCATCTTCGGCCAGGGACCATTGAGGAACGCTTCACGTGCTGCCGAAACGGCGCGGTCGATGTCCTCTTTCTGGCCGGCGGCCGCCGTGGCGTAGTTGGTGTTGGACACCGGGTCGAGGACGTCGAAGGTCTTTCCGCTGACCGAGTCGACGAACCGGCCGTCGATGTAGTGCTGGATGTGCGAGGGGAGTCCCTCCGGGACGTACTGCTCTGTCGCTGTGCTGCTGGGAGTCGTCATCGTGGGTTCCTAACGGGAGTCGGTGGCGCTGGACTGCGCGAGGTAGGCGTCGAGGGTGGCGCTGCGGTGGAGACGTGCGGCTTTCTCAATGTCGTCGGCACCCGCCTGGGACTCAATGAGCTTCAGCAGGGCCTCGTGTTCGTCAACAGACTGGCGTGCGCGGCCGGGGACGAAACGGAAGGTGGAGGAGCGCAGTGAAGCCAGGCGGTTCCATCCACGGTGCACGAGGTCGAGGATGTGCGGATTGGGGCAGTGTTCGAAGAGGACGCTGTGGAAGTCCTGGTTAAGCCGGGTGAAACGCACCGGGTCGAAATGCTGAAGGCAGGCCCGCATCTCTTCGTTGATGCTGCGGGCGCGGGCGATGTCCGCGGCCCCAAGAAGTGGGGAGGACAGGGCGGTGGCCGCACCCTCGATGATGCTGAGGGTCTGCATCGTGTAGAGGTACTCGGTGGGATCGATCCCCGCCACCGTGGCGCCGACGTTGCGTTCGAAGGTCACAAGGCCTTCGGCTTCCAGCCGGCGGATCGCTTCGCGTACCGGCACCACGCTGACCCCGAGGTCCCCGGCGATTTTCGCGAGCACGAGACGGTAACCGGGGGAGTAGGTCCCCTCAACGATCCGGGCCTTGACCAGGGCGTAGGCCTGCTCTGATTTGCTGCCGGGGGCGGCAGGCCCCGCAGCCGCGACAACCTCAGCCACGGGCCTTCGCCTCCCACTCCTCATACAGCGCACGCCAGGAGGCGTTCATGGGATAGAGGCCGTCAACGCCGTGGCCCTGTTCAACCATTTCGGCGATGAAGGCCTCCTCGCGTTCCTGGGCAATTGAATCCTCGGCGAGTTCCGCGGCAAGCGCCGGTGGGATCACCAGGATGCCGTCAGCGTCGGCAACGATGATGTCGCCGGGCTGGACCGTTGTGCCGCCGCAGGCGATCGTGATGTCGGTGTCCCACGGGATGTGGCGGCGGCCGAGCACGGCAGGGTGGGGATTGGCGTAGTAGGTGGGCATGTCCAAGGCCGCGACGGCGGAGAAATCCCGGACGCCGCCGTCGGTGATGACCGCCGCCGCGCCGCGGACCTGGGCGCGGAGGGCGAGGATGTCGCCGATGGTTCCCGTACCCGTCTCACCCCGGGCCTCCATGACGAGGATTTCACCCTCATTGACCGAGTCGATTGCCCGCTTCTGCGCGTTGTAGCCCGCGCCGTGGGTGGCAAAGAGGTCCTCCCTGTTCGGAACGTAGCGCAGGGTTCGGGCCAATCCCACGATCCGCCTTTCCGGGCGGGTCGAGGTGAGGCCGTCGATGCTGACATTGTTCAGGCCGCGCTTGCGGAGCTGCGAGGAAAGTGTCGCCGTCGACACTCCTTCGAGCTTCGTTTTGAGGGCCGGGGTCAGCACGGGCACCGGGGCAGGGATGCCCGCGGCCTCACGCGAGCCATAGGCCTCCTCCCGCTGGAGGTCGTCACTCTTTGGGCGGGCACCGAAGTCTGCGAACGCCGTCGTGCCTTCCTCCACCCTGGTGACGAGACGGCCGGTGCTCATCCCGCCGTCGTTGTCTGTCGAACCGACGCTGCTGACCTCGACCTCGATGACATCGCCGGGGACGGCGACTGAGGCCCCGGCGGGGGTTCCGGTCAGGATGATGTCGCCGCGCTCGAGGGTGAGCAGCTGGGACAGATCGGCGATGAGCCGGGTGAAGGGGAACAGCAGGTCCTTGGTGGTGTCGTCCTGAACCAATTCGCCGTTGTGCCAGGTGCGGAGACGCAGCGCGGCGGGATCCACGGAGTCCGCCATGATCAGCCCGGGACCGACGGGAGTGAATCCGTCGCCTCCCTTTGACCGCAGGTTTGACCCTTTGTCGGCGTACCGCAGGTCATACACCCCGAGGTCGTTGCTCGCGGTGATCCATTCGACGTGGCTCCACGCGTCGTCGATGCCCACGCGGCGAGCAGGCCTGCCGATGACCAGGGCAATTTCGCCCTCGAATCCGAGCAGCTCGCAGCCTGCCGGGCGCTCGACCGCTGAACCGCTGAGGGCCAGCGACGACGGGGGCTTCAGGAAGTACGAGGGCTGTCCGGGCGTGCGTCCCCGTTGGGCAGCCCTGCTGGGGTAGTTGATGTGCACCGCAATCACCTTGCGTGCCTTCGCCAAGAGGCCGCCGTCAACCAGTTCCACCCGCTGCTCCTCGTCAAATATGAAATCGTATACGAACCCTAGGGGCTCCCATCCCGCGGGTCAAGGGGTGGTCCTCGGGCCGCGGATTATTTCCCGTGGCCTATTCCCAGTGGCGCTCGGATCGCTTAGTGCGTTGGTCGAATGTGCACCTCCTGCGGTAATCGATCCTTCAAAGCGGGGAATTCTGCAGAGTGGTTGCCTCGAAGGGGGCTGCGAGCCAAAGGTCCGGTCCGAAGACTTCGTAGCGGATCGCCTTCGCGGAGACGCCTCTGTTGATGAGAGTGCTTCGAAGGGACTGCATGAACGGCAGCGGGCCGCAGAGGTAGTAGACGGCACCCGGGGGCAGTTCGATGGAACTCAGGCTCATTCTGCCCTCGAGTTGGTTCTCGCCGCTTCCGGATTCCGTGACGCCGGTGCTCCAGGTGATCATCCGTGCGTCGGACATTCGGCTCAGGTCCGTCTGGATCTGGTCATGAAGGGCCATTGGGCCGGGGCCACGGTTGGCGTGGAGGAAGGTCACGTTCCGCCGGGCGTCCGTCCGGGCCAGGTGCGAGATCATTCCCGCATGCGGAGTGATTCCGATGCCTGCGCTCGCGAAAACGATCGGCCGGTCCGACGCTTCAAGGACCACGTCTCCGAAAGGCGCCGAGAGCAGCACTTCATCGCCGACCTCGAGTTTGTCGTGCAGCATCGTTGAAACTTCACCGTCGGGCGTTGCCGGGCCGTTGGCGCGCTTGACGGTGATCTGGCGGTGGGTTCCGTCATCGGCCCGGGAAAGGCTGTACTGCCGTGGCTGCCACACGCCGTCGGGCATGAGCGCCTTGAGGCTGACGTACTGCCCGGGGAGGGAGGGGCTCGCGGGGCTTCCATCGCGGTGCTCGAGGACGAAGGTGGCCACGTCCTGGTTCTCCCGGATCTTGCGGACGATCCTCCAGGTCTGCCAGACGGATTCGAGAGTCAGCCCTGCGTCGCGGTAGAGGGCACGCTCCTGGTTGATGAGGGCGTTGGCCATAAGCCAGTACACCTCGTCCCAGGCCGCGGCCACCTCGGCGGTCACTGCCTGCTGAAGCACGTCCCCGATCGCCCACATCAGGTGCTCGTGCACTACCTCGTACTGCTCCTCGCGCAGGCCGAGCGACGCGTGCTTGTGGGAAATCCGCGCCAGCAGGTGATCGGGCAGATCGTTCGGGTTGTTCACCAGGAAGGAGGCGAATGCGGCAATCGAGCCGGCCAATGCCTGTTGCTGGCGGCCGTCAGCCTGATTGCCCCGGTTGAAGAGCCCATTGAGCAGCTCCGGCCGGGCCTCGAACATGTGCGCGTAGAACCGGCGCGCAATCTCCCCGATATGCTCGCCCACAACGGGAAGCGTGGCGGCAATGACGGGGCGGGAAAAATTAGAAAGCATTACGGCCTCTTTCAACGCAGTAGCAACCGACGGGCTGGGATACCCCGGGGCGGCGCACCCGCGGCCGGGTCGCCTGCGCCGAAGAACTGCGCTGAATGCTGAACGAGGCGGGCCGGCCTGTAGGGGCACATTCCACACCCTATTGAATTTCTACACGTTGTAGAAATTCATGACGGCGGACCCGCGGTGCTGACGGAAGCCGGAAGAGATGCGCCGCCCGGAGGCTAGGCTGAACCAGTGAGTGAGACCCTTCCCGGAAACCGTCAGCTCAGCCGCAGCATCCTCCGCCTTGCGGTTCCCGCCCTCGGGGCGCTCATTGCCGAACCCTTGTTCCTCCTTGCCGACTCGGCGATTGTCGGCCATCTTGGTGTTGCCGAGCTGGCCGGCGTGGGGCTCGCATCGACGGTCCTCCAGACCGCGGTCGGACTTATGGTGTTCTTGGCATATTCGACTACGCCCGCCGTGGCGCGGCTGCTGGGGGCCGGGCGCCGGGCCGAAGCAGTAGCGGCGGGCCGTGACGGGCTCGGCCTGGCGGTGCTGCTCGGGCTGCTGTTGTCCATTCTCGGATGGATATATGCACCCGTCCTCGTGGCAGGCCTCGGCGCGCGGGGCGAGGTGCACGTCTTCGCCGTCGACTACCTGCGCTGGTCGATGCCCGGGCTCACCGCCATGCTCGTGGTGCTCGCGGCCACCGGCGTGCTGCGGGGGCTGCAGGACACGAAAACACCGCTCATCGTGGCCGGCGTGGGATTCGGCGCGAACATCGCCCTGAACTTCCTGCTGGTCTACGGGCTGGGACTCTCGGTGGCGGGATCCGCCCTCGGCACAAGCATCGCGCAGTGGGGCATGGCGGCGGTGTACCTCGTGATCGTCCTCCGTCTGGCACGCGGGAACTCCGTGCCGCTGCGTCCGCGCTGGAGGGGTGTGCACTCCACCGCCAGGGTCGGGTCGTGGCTGATGCTGCGGACGGTCAGCCTCCGGGCTGCCATCCTGGCCACCGTGTTCGTTGCCACCGCACAGGGGCCGGTCACCCTCGCCGCCCACCAGCTCGTCATGACCATCTTCACCTTCCTCGCGTTCGCCCTCGACGCCCTCGCCATCGCCGCGCAGGCGCTGATCGGCAAGGAGCTCGGTGCCGGAAACAAGGCGCTCGCCGGTGCGCTCACGCGCCGCATGGTGGTGTGGGGGCTCGGGTTCGGCGCCCTCACCGGGGGTGCACTGGCCGCCGCTGCTCCTTTCCTGGGGCAGCTCTTCACCCCCGACGAGCAGGTGCAGGCCGCCTTCGCCGCCGGCCTGTGGGTCCTTGCCGCGGCCCAGCCCGTGTGCGGGCTGGTGTTCGTCCTTGACGGTGTGCTGATCGGCGCAGGCGATGCGCGGTACCTCGCGCTCGCGGGCGTGCTCAACCTGGCGCTCTACCTCCCTCTGCTGGCAGCCGTCTATACTGCCGGGCTAGCCGGATCCTCCGGCCTCGTCTGGTTGTGGACCGCCTTCGGCCTTGGATACATGGCGGCGCGCGCCGGAACCCTTGGCTGGCGCGTGCGCAACGACCGCTGGATGGTCACCGGAGCGACGGCCCCGCGCGGCTAGGGGCCGCGGGAGGAACCGGGTGCGGGCACCGCCGATTCCGCCGTAAACTAGGACAATGCACTTCTACGCCACGTAGAAGCTTTTGATGCACCACCGGAAGGATTTTCAGTGGCTAAGAGCCAACCGGGGAAACCCAGCCAGGGCAGGATGCGCCACGGCGTCAAGGGGCCCCTCGTCTTTTCGGCGGTCCTGGGAGTCGTGGCCGGCTTTGCCACAACCGTCTTCGCCACGGGCGGAGCGGGAAGGGCACTCCGCGTCGACCTTGGTCTCACAGCGGCCGGCATTGCCTTCATCGTCTCGCTGATGATCTGCGCAATGCTGATGATGGTTGAGGCACCAAACCCGGAACACCTGGGCAAGGGTTCCGGAGTGAACCGGTCATCGGCGCCCTCGCAGGGGCAGCGCGCGACGCATGGGCCCGGCGGTTCGTCAGTCCCGGGATCCACCGGGTCAGGACCCGACGACGCCGAGCCGCGCTACGGCCAGCGGCGGCCCGACGCCTGAGCCCCGGCACTGCCGGCAGGGCGGTGACGATCAGGCCCCGGCTTTGCGGGCCCGGTATGCCTTGACGTGCGTGCGGTTGGCGCAGTTGCCCGTATCGCAGAACCGCTTTGAGCGGTTGCGTGAAAGATCAAGGACCACCGCGCTGCAGTCCTCGGCCGCGCAGGTGCCCAGCCGCCCCAGTTCGTGGGCCCGAATGACGTCGACGATTGCCATGGCGGCCTCGGTTGCCATCCGGTCCACCAGCGGGGCCTCGGGTCCTGTCGCGTGGAGGTGCCAGTCCCAGTGGTCGTGCCGGACAAGCTGCGGCAGCGCGTTTGCCGAGCGCAGGATCCGGTTCACCCTGGCCACGGCGTCGTCCTCCGCGGAGTGCCAGATCACCTCAAGTTCGGCCCGCAGCCCGCGCACCGCCTCAAGCTCCGCCGGCGAGTGCGTCCGCGACCCGGAGAACTGCTGCGCCGCCAGGAATGCATCAAGGTCCTCCTGCGTGCTGAGCTGGTCGCGGTCTTCCTTGCCCGTGTTGATCAGCGCTGCCGCCGACACCAGCGCAACCTCGGTGTCATAGGTAAAAGACATCTTGACTCCTGACATGGCCCGCAGATAGTGTCACGACCATTAGTAGGTTTTGATCATGACACCAAGATCATGGCATCAATTGGGTGGGTATGAAAGGCGGTGAGCGGATGGAGCGGCGTCCTGCGTCGGGCATCTGGATTGCCCTGTTGTCGGCGGCAACGTTCGGACTCTCCGGCGGGTTCGCCAAGTCCCTCCTCGAAACCGGATGGAGCCCCGGCGCGGCCGTGGGGATCCGGATCGCCGGTGCCGCCCTCGTACTGGTCGTCCCCGCGCTATTTGTGCTCCATGGCCGCTGGTCGACCCTGCGCGGCAACGTGCTGACCGTGACGGTCTACGGTGTCACAGCCATTGCGCTCTGCCAGCTCTTCTACTTCAATGCCGTTTCCCGCATGTCGGTGGGTGTCTCACTGCTGCTCGAGTATCTCGCACCGGTGCTGATCGTCGGCTGGTTCTGGCTGCGCTCGGGGAAGCCGCCGCACCGGCTCACGCTTGCGGGCGCCGTCCTGGCTGTCCTCGGGCTGCTGTTCGTGCTCGACCTCGGGGCCGAGGAGCGGCTGGATCCGGTCGGGGTGATTTACGGCCTTGGCGCGGCGGTGTGCCTTGTGGTGTTCTTCCTGATGTCGGCCCGCATCAACGACAGCCTCCCGCCGCTGGTCATGGCGGCGGGCGGCATGGTGACCGGCGCGCTGACCATCGGCGCCCTGGGCGTGGCCGGGGTCATGCCCCTCCGCTTCGTCTTCAGCGACGTTGTGCTGGCCGGGTGGCAGACCAGCTGGGTGGTGCCGGTCGCGGGGCTGGTGCTGGTGTCGACGGTCGCGGCGTACGTTACGGGAATCATCGCCGCGCAGCGGCTGGGCCCGAAGGTTGCCTCGTTCGCGGCGCTGACCGAGGTCCTGTTCGCCGTGTTGGCGGCCTGGCTGATGCTCGGAGAGCTTCCGAAGATCGTCCAGCTCATCGGCGGGGTCCTGATCATGGCCGGAGTGGTGTGCGTGCGGGTCGACGAACTGCGCTCCGCCGGACGCACCCGGGCCGCTGAAGCCCGTCCGGGAACCGCGGATCTTCCCAACAGCGTGGAGCCCGTTCCCCGGCCCTGAAATCAACCCCGCCGTGGGGGGAGGGGGGAGCTGGGCCGGGCTCACTTAGCGAACCTGCGCAGCCGCAGCGAATTCGCAACAACAAGCACCGAGCTGGCTGCCATTGCGGCTCCAGCAACCATCGGGTTGAGCAGGCCGAGGGCGGCCACCGGAATGCCGATCGTGTTGTAGAAGAACGCCCAGAACAGGTTGGTCTTGATGGTGGAGAGGGTTCTGCGCGAGAGCTCGATCGCCGAGGCCACCTGCTCCAGGCTGTTGCCCATCACGGTCAGGTCGGCGGCTTCGATGGCCACGTCGGTGCCCGATCCCATGGCGATCCCAAGATCCGCCTGGGCCAGTGCCGGAGCATCGTTGACGCCGTCGCCGGCCATCGCGACGATCGCGCCGCGCGCCTGCAGCTCGCGCACGGCAGCGACCTTCCCCGCGGGCAGGACCCCGGCCCGTACGTCTTCGGGCGCAATGCCGACTGCCTCGGCGACGCGAGCGGCAACCGAAGCGTTGTCCCCGGTCAGCAGGATGGGGCGCAGCCCAAGACTCTTCAGGCGCTGGATGGCACGTGCCGAGCCCTCCTTGACCGTGTCCGTCAAGGTGATCAGGCCTACGGCCCTGCCGTCGACGGCGATCCAAACCGCCGTCGCCCCCTGATCCTCGGCAAGGCGCATTGCCTCAATGTCGTTGTCGGAGAGCTCGATGCCGTTGTCCCGCAGCCAGCTCTGCCGGCCGGCAATGACGGTGGAGCCCTCGACCGTGCCCCGGACGCCACCGCCGGGGGCGCTCGAGAAGCCTGTCACCGGGGGCGGCGCGTCGGCGGCGGCCGCGATCGCCCGGGCGATGGGGTGTTCGCTCGCGGATTCGACAGCGCCGGCGAGGCGCAGCAGCTCGGGGGGCTGCAGGGCTCCGTGCAGCACGGCCGTGCCGCTGACCGCGAGCCGGCCGGTGGTGACCGTGCCGGTCTTGTCCAAAACGATGGTGTCGACGGTCCGGGTGTCCTCGAGCACCTGGGGGCCGCGGATCAGGATGCCGAGCTGGGCGCCCCGGCCGGAACCGGTGAGCAGGGCGGTGGGCGTGGCGAGCCCCAGGGCGCATGGGCAGGCAATCACGAGCACGGCGACGGCGGAGGTGAACGCGCTCTGCAGGTCGCCGGTGATCAGGGCCCAGGCGGCGAAGGTGCCGATGGCGATAACCAGGACCACCGGGACGAACACGGCGCTGATGCGGTCGGCGAGGCGGGCGACGCGGGCCTTGCCGCTCTGGGCCTGGCTTACGAGGCGGCCCATGTGCGCCAGCGTTGTATCGCTTCCCACCCTCGTCGCCGTCACGACGAGGCGTCCGGAGGCGTTGATCGTCGCCCCGGTGACTGGATCGCCGGGGGAGACTTCAACGGGCACCGATTCGCCGGTCAGCAGTGAGGCGTCCACGGCGCTGTGTCCCTCGAGCACTATGCCGTCCGTTGCTATCTTTTCCCCGGGCCGGGTGACGAAAACGTCGCCGGGGATGAGCGTTTCGGCCGGAATGCTGATCTCCCGCCGGTCGCCGTCGGCGCCGCGCAGAACGCGTGCCTCCTTCGCCCCGAGACTGAGCAGGGCCGTAAGGGCCGAACCGGCGCGCTCCTTGGCGTTCGCCTCTAGGTACCGGCCGAGCAGCAGGAAGGTGACGACAACGGCGGCCACCTCGAAGTACAGGGCGTGGCCGCCCATGTCCATGCCGGTATGGGCGGTGATCGAGGGATCGCTGAAGAGCTGCCACGCCGAGTAGAGATACGCCGCGGTGACCCCGATCGAAACGAGGGTGTCCATGGTCGAGGAGAGGTGGCGGGCGTTGACGGCCGCGGCGCGGTGGAAGGGCCAGGCGGACCAGGTGACCACCGGGGTCGACAGGGCGAAAACGGCCCAGCCCCAGTTGGGGAACTGCAGCGCAGGGAGCATCGAGATCAGGAGCACCGGCACGGTGAGCAGGGCGGCCGTGACAAGCCGGGGGCGCAGCCGTGCGGCCGCGGTGGGGCCGTCGTCGGGGCGCTGGTGGGCGGCCGTGTGCCGGACGCTTGCCGAATATCCGGTCGCCTTGACCGTGTTGAGCAGGTCCTGGTCCGAGATCGCCGCGGGCACCCGCACCACGGCCGATTCCAGGGGCAGGTTGACGCTCGCTTCGACACCCTCGAGCTTGCCCAGTTTGCGTTCCACCCGCGCCACGCAGGAGGCGCAGGTCATCCCCGAGATGTCGAGCTCCACCACCCGGGTGCCGTCCACCGCCGGGAGCCTGTCTGTGTCCATGCTCAGGCGTCGTTCGCGACCACGAGGTACCCGGCCTCGGCCACAGCTTCGCCAACCTCGGCAGGGGCCAGCGGCGCGTCCGAGATGACGGTGGCGGTTGAGATGCCCTCCTTGTTGAGCGCGATGTCGACCGCAGTGACCCCCTCCAGGGACTGAAGCTCGCTGGTCACTGCATCGACGCAGTGGCCGCAGGTCATTCCCGAGATGCTGACGGTTGTTGTTTCCATGATGTGCTCCTTGAATCGGGTGGTCGGGTTATTGGCCGGATCGGCGGAATTCAGCGCAGGAGACGGCCGATGGCGGCGGAGGCTTCCTGGACCTTGTCCTGGACGCCCTGCGGATCGCCCGAAGCCTGGGCATCCTGGGCGGCGCCAACGACACAGTGGGTGATGTGGTCCTCAAGCAGGCCAAGGCTGACGGCGTGGAGTGCCTTGTTCACCGCCGCCACCTGGGTGAGGATGTCGATGCAGTACTTGTCCTCGTCGACCATCCGCGCAATGCCGCGCACCTGTCCCTCAATGCGCTTCAGGCGCTTCAGGTAGGCGTCCTTGTCCGCGCTGTAGCCGTAGGCGGAAGGCTCGGTGGTTGGGGCTTCGTTCATGGGGTTCTCCTTCGGATCCCTTTCATGATACCCCAAGGGGGTATGCAGTGAAAGGCGGACTCCTGAGGGCTCGGCCTCCTCGGGCCGGTGCGCCCCGGCGGGCACCGGGCGGGCCTACCGTGCAGCGGGTGCCCGAACCGCGGCAGTGCGGGCCGCGAGGAGCGCTTCGATCCCTGCGGGGGAGAGCACGTGCTCATGGGCCAGGACCACGGCGCCGAGCAGGCCGACGGTGTCCTGCTGCGTGCTCGGTTCAACGCGCAGGGACCGTGTGGCAAGGGGCAGGGCGCGGTGGTAGATCGCGGAGCGGATGCCGGCAAGCAGCTCCTCGCTGAGTTCAGCGAAGGGGCCGCCGACAACGATGGCGGTCGGGTTGTAAAAGCTCACGATCATTGAGAGGACCTTGCCGATGCTCTCGGAGGCCTCGCGCACCGCCCTCCTCGCGTAGAGATTCCCCTCGGCGGCAAGGCGGGTGACATCGCGGCCGGTGCGCGCGGCTTCGACGCCCTGGGCGCGGAGCTTCCTCGCGAGCGCTTCGCCTCCGGCGACGGCTTCGAGACAGCCGATGTTGCCGCAGGAGCAGATCTCGCCGTCGTGCCCGGGTACCTGGATATGCCCGATGTCCCCCGCCGCGCCCTCCGCGCCGCGGTGCAGCCGGCCCGCGCTCACAATGCCGCACCCGATCCCGGTGCTGACCTTCACGTAAAGGATGTGTTCGGTGTCCTCGTTGCGGGCCCAGTACTCGCCCAGGGCCGCGAGGTTCGCGTCGTTGTCCACGAGGGTTGCAACGCCGTACCGCTCGGCAAAGAATCCGGGGACCACGCATCCGTCCCACCCCGGCATGATCGGAGGCCGAACGACCGTGCCGGTTGAATGCTCAACCGGTCCGGGAACGCCGATGCCAATGGCGCAGACCTCCGGGATCTCCCTCGAGGCCGAACGCAGCAGGGCCTGGAAGGCCCTGTCGATCCCCTCGAGGACCGGCTGCGGGCCGTCGGCGATGCGGATCGAGTAGGAAACCTGGGCAAGCGTGGTTCCGGCGAGGTCGCTCACCGAGAGCGCGCACTGCGTCACGCCCACGTCGGCGCCGAGGATGACTCCCGCTGAGCCGTTGAGCCGCAATTCGCCGGGAGGCCGCCCGCCCTTCGACGTTCCCACCTCCTCAAGCACAAGTCCAAGCCCGATCAGCTCATCGCTCCGGGTCGCCACGGTGCCGCGGGAAAGGCCGGTGACGGCGGCGAGGCGGGTGCGGGTGCACCGGGGTTCCCGGGCGATCGCCTGAAGCACGGCGCTGAGGTCCCCGCCGGAGGGTGAAGGAGATCTGCGCTGTTCTGCTGGAGTGATGACCATCTCACAAGCATCCCAAACTTCTCCGGAAGTTATGCCAATATTTTCATAACTTTTTGCGATTGCCAACATAAGAACTGCACCATATGCTCATGGCTTGTGTGATTCAGGTGACACCCCAAGGAGTTCAGTGGCACATATCGGTATTGGAATTGTTGGTACAGGCATGATGGGCCGCGTCCATGCCGACGCGGCCCGCAGGGTCGGCGCGCAGATCGTTGCTGTCAGCGGATCGAGCCTTGCGACGGCGAAGGCCGCCATCGAGTCATGGGCTCCGGAAAGCCTTGCCCTTGAGGTCGACGACCTGATTGCCCATCCGCTCATCGAAGTCGTCCACATCTGCGTGCCGAACCACCTGCACGAGGAGTTGGCGGCGAAGGTGCTTCACGCCGGAAAACATGTTGTCTGCGAAAAGCCGCTGGCTCTCGACGCCGCGGGAGCCCGGCGCCTCGCCGGACTCGCCCGGGAGTCGGACCTGGTGGCCGCCGTTCCCTTCGTCTATCGCTACCACGCACTGGTTGCGGAGGCCCGGGTGCGCATCACGGCCCGCTCCAGCGGCAGCATCCACCTCATGCACGGCTCGTACCTCCAGGACTGGCTTTCCACCCCCGAAGACACCGACTGGCGTGTCGACCCGGCACGGGGCGGCGCATCGCGGGCATTCGCCGACATCGGCTCCCACTGGTGCGACCTCGTGGAATGGGTCAGCGGACACAGGATCACCGAAGTGTCGGCTCTCACCTCCACGGCGTTCGCCAAGCGCGCCCTGCCTGCCAGCAGCGGGTCCGGCACGACCGAGGACATCGCGTGCGTCAACTTCCGCACCGACCGCGGGGCCGTCGGCTCGCTCGTCGTGAGCCAGGTTTCCCCGGGGCGGAAGAACCGCCTCTGGTTCGACATCAGCGCCGAGCGCGCAAGCGTCTCCTTCGACCAGGAACACCCGGAGGGCCTGTGGGTCGGCCAGCGCTCCGGCAGCCAGACGGTCGTGCGCGACCCAAGCACCCTGAGCCCCGAGGCAGCGTCACTTTCAACGCTTCCCGCCGGTCACCCCCAGGGTTACCACGACTGCTTCAGGGCCTTCGTCTCCGACGTCTACGCCAGTGTGCTCACCGGGGACGTCGAGCGCATGCCCAGCTTCGACGACGGCGTCCGCACCGCGGCCATCACGGAGGCGGTGCTCGCCTCCGCCGCCACCGGCGGCTGGGCCGAGGTGGCCGCCAATGAGGTTCACCAGCTTCCCCCGCGCTGAGCAAACCCGGGCGTTCCCCCGCACGCTTCCCCACAGAAGAACCGACAAGGAAGTCAACCATGAAGAAGCCATTCCCGACGATTGCGGCAACAGCCGCCGTCGCCGTCCTCGCGCTCGCGACGACCGGCTGCACCGGAGCAGCACCCTCAGGCCAGGGCGGCGCCGGGGAGAACGAGATCCGTTACCTCATCGGCCAGCCGGAGCTCCCCGCCGAACTTGACCTGATCAAGGCCGACCTCAAGAAGTTCGAGGAGGAATCCGGCATCAAGGTCAAGCTCGACGTCCTGCCGGCCGACAACATCAGGACCGTCCTCCAGACCCAGCTGCGCTCCGGTCAGGGCCCTGACGTGTTCAACTACGACACCGGTCCCGGTTTCGCCGGGACACTCGCCGAGGCGGGACTCCTCTACGACCTCACCGAGGCCTACGAGCAGAATGACTGGAACATCTACGACTTCGCCCGCGAGCGAGTCACCTTCGACAACAAGGTGGTCGGCGTGCCGACCCAGCTCGAGGAGATCGGCGTCTTCTACAACAAGGACCTTTTCGCGGAACACAACATCGCCCAGCCGAAGAACCTCGGAGACCTCAAGGACGCCGCAGCGGAGCTCGCCGAGGCTGGGGTCACCCCCTTCGCGGTCAGCGACAAGGAAGGATGGCAGGGCGGGCACCTGCTGAGCATGGCCCTCTCAAGCCGGGTCGGCGCCGACGGCGTCCAGGACCTCCTCGATGGAAAGACCCCGTGGACCTCGCCCGACGTCGTCGCCGCCCTCGAGACCTGGGCGGACTTCGCGGCGTCCGGACACCTTCCCGATACTCCCAATGCCCTCACCTACGACGACGGCAACGCCCTGTTCTACTCGGGCAAGGCAGCGATGGATCCCACCGGAAGCTGGCTCGTCTCATCCCTGAAAGAGTCGGCCGACTTCGAGGTCGGGTTCATGCCCTTCCCCGCCGAAGACGGTGAAGGCATCTTCAGCGGAGGCCTCGGCGCCGGAACCTTCATCTCGTCTGCGACAAAGAATCCCGACGCCGCTGTGAAGCTCCTCGACTACATGCAGACCGAGGAACGCGGGCGCTGGCAGGTCGAAAACCTTGGCACGATCCCCGCCTACCCTGTGGACACGGAAGGGCTCGAAGTCTCCGAGCTCTTCTCCCAGGTGATCGACGACACGGCGCGCATCGCCGAAGGGTCCGGCGACTTCGGCTACAACATCGACGTCCTCACCACCGACGTCTTCAACAATGCGATGTGGGACGGGTTCCAGGGAATCCTGACGGGACAAAAGACCCCCGAGCAGGTTGCCCAAGACCTTGACGCCGCCGCACAAGCTCCCGAAAAGAAGTGAAATGAGCACTGAAATCCGCTCGACAACCCCCACGGTCACGCGAAAGGCGCAGGCCCGCCTCGGCATCGCACTCATCCTGCCCCTGATGCTGGTCGTCACCTTTTTCTTCCTCTTCCCGCTCGGAAACGCGATCTACTACTCGTTCGTGGACTTCGACGGCATCACCCCCGCCCCGGCGTTCGTGGGCCTGGACAACTACACGCGGATGTTCACCGACCCCGAGGTGTGGCATGCCCTGGGCAACAACGCGATCTGGATCGTGATCGGCACGGCGGCCCCGCTGCTCATCGGCCTCGCCCAGGCGCTGCTGCTCTGGAAGGTCCGCCATGTCGGAATCTTTTACCGGCTTGCCTTCTTCCTCCCGTACGTCCTGCCCCAGGTCGCGATCGGTATCGTCTGGGGATGGATCTACGACCCGGTCGACGGGTGGGTGAATAAGGCGCTTCAGGCGATGGGCCTCGGCGGGCTCACCACCGGCTGGCTGGGCAACCCCAACACGGCCCTCTACGCGGTGCTGGTGACCGCGATCTGGGCCACCGCCGGGTTCGTGCTGATCATCTTCCTCTCCGCCCTGCAGAACGTTGACGTCGAACTCGTCGACGCAGCGCGGCTCGACGGCGCCAACGGCGTGCAGCGCCTGCAGCACATCATCCTGCCGCAGATCATGCCGGTCTTCCTGATGGTCACGACCATCACCCTGGTGGGCGGATTCAGCGTCTTCGACATCATCTTCATCATGACCGGCGGCGGCCCGGCCAACGCCACAAACGTAATCGGCACCTATGCCTACTCCAGCGCATTCCAGCTCAGCCAGATCAGCTACGGAACCACCCTGGCGCTGTTGATCACGGCCCTGTCGATCCCCTGCGCCGTGGCGCTCAACCGACTGCAGCGGCGGCTCTCTCTCCAAGGAACAGGCGTATGACAAACACAACCGCAGTAAAGCATCCAAGCGGCCGGCCCGCACTCGACAGGAAGGCCCCGCCGGTCCGGCAGAACCACCTCTCGGCACGACGCAGGGGCGCCCTCACCGGGAAGCACCTCATCCTGATCGTGCTCTCGGCCATCTCCCTGTTTCCGGTCATCCTGGTCGTCTCGACGGCACTCAAGACCGAAACGGACGTGCGGACGAACCCGTTCGGACTCTTCTCATCGTTCTCCCTTGAGAACCTCGCCAACGCGTGGACCGTCGGCGACTTCAGCAGCTACCTGCTGAACAGCGTCCTGCTGTCGGTGCCGAGCACCCTGCTGGTCGTCGTGCTCTCGACGATGGCCGGCTACACCTTCGCCCGGCTGCCCTTCCCGGGCCGGTCGTTCGCGTTCTACCTTGTGGTGCTGGGACTGCTCGTTCCCTTCTTCGCCTACATGATCCCCCTCTACTTCCAGCTGCGCGGTCTGGGACTGCTCGACACGCTGCCCGGGGCCATCCTGGTGCTGACCTCCACGGGGGTGTCCTTCGGAACCTTCTTCATGAGGGCGTTCTTCGCCGACCTCCCGCAGGAGCTCGAGCAGGCGGCCCGGGTCGACGGATGCTCGGAGTGGCAGATCTTCGTGCGCGTCATGCTGCCCCTTGTCACCTCGGGAGCAGGAGCCCTCGGAGTCTTCACGTTCATCCAGAACTGGAACAACTTCCTCGTTCCGCTGCTCTACCTGCCGGGCGGGGAATTCCGCCCGCTCACCACCGGGCTCTACCAGTTCACCGGCGGCCGCTCACTCGACATCGGTCCGCTTGCCGCCGGAACGCTCATCACCATCATTCCCGTCGTCGTCCTCTTCGTACTCATGCAGCGCCAGGTGGCCGAGGGGTTCATCTCGGGGGCAGTGAAGGGCTGACCGGCCCGTTCCCCATCAGCACCATCGATCAAAGGAAAACAGCTTCATGGCTTCTGTTGTAAGTTTCACCTCTCCGCGCGTCGCGGAGGTCGTCAGCGAACCGGTACCAACGGTGGGCGCAACCGACGTGCGGATCCGCACCCTCTACTCGGGCATCTCGGCCGGGACGGAGCTCACCGCGTACCGCGGAAGCAACCCCTACCTGCAGAAGCAGTGGAACCAGGAACGCCGGCTCTTCGTCGACGGCGCCTCCACCCTCAGCTACCCGGTCAACGGCTGGGGCTACGAGGAGGTCGGAGAAGTCGTCGAGGTCGGGGACGCGGTAACCTCCGTGGCCGTCGGCGACCGGATCTGGGGCACCTGGGGCCACCGCTCCGATACGGTGCAGACCGAGGAATACGCGGCCGCCCGCATCCTGGATCCCGCCGCCGACCCGCGGATCGGCATCTTCTCGCAGATCGGCGCGATCGCCCTCAACGTGGTCCTCGACGCCGACATCCACATCGGTGAAACGGTCGCGGTGTTCGGGCTCGGTGTTCCCGGGCAGATCGTGGCGCAGCTGGCCCGCCTGAACGGGGCGCGGGTCATCGCGGTCGACGGGATCGCCGAGCGGCGCGAACTGGCAGGCAAGCTCGGCGCCGACATCCTGATCGACGCCGCCGAAGGGAACGTCGCTGAGCGCATCCGGGAACTCACCGGCGGCAGGGGCGCCGATGCCTGCCTCGAGGTGACCGGCAACTACCGCGCCCTCCACGAGGCCATCCGGGCCGTCGCCTACAGCTCCCGGGTCTGCGCCGCCGGCTTCCTCCAGGGCGAGGGAATGGGGCTGCGCCTCGGTGAGGAATTCCACCACAACCGTGTCCAGGTGATCTCAACCCAGATCTCGGGTGTATCCCCGACGCTCCAGCACCGCTGGGACCAGTACCGGCTGGCAAGCACGGCCATCGACCTCGCCGTTGCCGGCCGACTGAACCTGATTGACCTCATCTCGCACACCGTGCCGCTTGAAGACGCCGGTGCCGCGTTCAGCATGCTCGACACAAACCCGCAGGACGCCCTCCAGGTCGTCCTGAAATTCGAGGAGACCTCATGAGCATCAAGCTTGCAGCACAGGAACACATGCTCGAAGGAGAAACACTCCTCGAGAAGTTCGAGTTCGCCCAGGACCGCGGATTCGACGGCATCGAACTACTCGGCCGCGGTGACGGAATCTTCGCGGAACGCGCCGCGGAACTCCGGGCGGCCCGCGAGGCCGGCGTCGTCATGCCGAGTGTCTGCGTGCAGATGGATCACTTCATCGGTGACTTCGACCCGGCCAGGAGCAAGGACGCCCGGGAGCAGATGAAGCACCTGCTCACCGGTATCGCTGCCGCCGGCGGATTCGGCGCCGTCACGCCCAACGCCTTCGCGCTGTTCAGCCGGCGGCTTCCACCCTTTGCGCCGCCCCGCAGCGACGAGGAGTCGCGGGCAGTGCTTCTCGAATCCCTCGCCGAACTCGGGGACCATGCGGCAAGGGAGGGCGCAGTCGTCCTGCTCGAGCCGCTGAACCGGTACGAGGACTTCATGGTCAACACCCTCGCCGACGCCGTGTCCCTCGTCGAGGAGGTCGCCTCCCCGGGCGTCGCGGTCATCGCCGACACCTTCCATATGTCGATCGAGGAATCCGACATCCCCGCGGCGATCCGGTCGGCCGGCAGGCACATCCGCCACGTGCAGCTCGGTGACAGCAACCGGCTCGAACCAGGTGCCGGGCACTACGACTGGCCGGGCACCCTCGCCGCGCTGTCGGAGATCGGCTACGACGGCTGGCTGGCGATGGAGTGCGGCCTCAGCGGACCGTCCCGGGACGTGCTGCCGAAGGTTTCGGCACTGCTCAAGAACTAGCCCCGCCCCACAGAACGGAATCCCCCATGCCGCACCCGCACTCCGCCCCGCTCCGCGTCACCGTATGGAACGAGGGCATCCATGAACAGACCGAGCCCGAGGTCGCTGTCCATTACCCGCAGGGAATACATTCGGCAATTGCCGAGGGGCTGCGGCCGCTGCTCGGCAGTACCGCCGTCATCCGCACCGCGGTGCTGGCCGACCCCGAGCACGGGTTGACCGAGGAGGTCCTCGACGCGACGGACGTTCTCCTGTGGTGGGGCCATATCGCCCACGACCAGGTCAGCGACGAGGTGGTGGAGCGGGTGCGCCGCCACGTCCTGGGCGGCATGGGCCTGATCGTGCTGCACTCGGGGCACTTCTCCAAGATCTTCATCCGGCTCATGGGAACCACGTGCTCCCTGCTGTGGCGCAACGACGCCGAGCGGGAACTGGTGTGGAACGTCAACCCGACGCATCCGATCAGCGAGGGCATCGACACCCCGATCGTGCTCGACCAGCAGGAGATGTACGGAGAGTTCTTCGACATCCCCACGCCCGACGACCTGGTGTTCATCAGCTCCTTCGAGGGCGGAGAGGTGTTCCGTTCCGGCGTCACGTTCACCAGGGGGCGGGGGCGGATCTTCTACTTCAGCCCCGGCGACCAGATGTACCCGGTGTACCACAACCCGCAGATCCGCAAGGTGCTCGCCAACGCCGTGCGGTGGGCCGCTCCCGCCTCACCGCTGCGCGTAGAGCCGGCGGTGGCGAATCCGGCCCGCGGGTGGTACGAGCCAAGCCGCATCTGAAGCTCCAGCAGGAGCGACCTGCGCGACCGCGCAGCACCACCCCCACAGCCACATAGATCGCAACCAGGAAGAAAAGATGAAACACCGCGCAGCTCTGAAACTATCGGCAGTCGGCGGAGTCCTTGCACTCGCCGTGACCGGATGCACCGGAACGTCGGCGGCGGCCCCCGAGGACGGCGCCAACCAGTCGATCCGTTACCTCATCGAGCAGCCCGAAGACCCGGCAACCACCGAACTCATCAAAGAGGACATCGCCACCTTCGAGGAGAAGAACAAGGGCATCGACGTCGAGCTCGAGGTCATGCCCACCGACAACATGCGGACGGTGCTGCAGACCCAGCTCCGCTCCGGCGAAGGCCCCGACATCTTCAGCTGGGGTTCGGGTCCCGGGTACGCCGGCGCCCTGGCAAAGGCCGGGCTCCTCTACGACCTGACCGATGACTACGAGAAATACGACTGGCCCGTCTACGACTTCGCCAAGGAGCGCGTGACCTTCGACGGCAAGGTCTTTGGTATCCCCGGAGACATCGAGACGGTCGGCCTCTTCTACAACAAGGACATCTTCAAGGAACTCGGCATCGCCGAACCGAAGAACCTCGACGACCTCGACGCCGCCGCCGCGAAAATCAAGAAGGCAGGTCTCGTGCCGATCGCGGCAAGCGACAAGGAGGGGTGGCAGGGCGGCCACCTGTTCAGCATGGCGCTGTCCAGCCGCGTGGGATCCGACGGCATGAAGAGCCTGCTCGACGGTGAGACGCCATGGGACTCCCCGGACGTCATTGCGGCACTCGACACCTGGAAGAAGTTCACTTCGGACGGCTACCTGCCCGACTTCCCCACGTCCCTGACCTATGACGGCGCCAACGCACTCTTCTACTCCGGGAAGGCGGCGATCCTTCCCACCGGCAGCTGGATCACCCAGGACATGCAGGACAACGCCGACTTCGAGGTCGGCTACATTCCATTCCCCGGCGAGGACGGACCGGGAATCTTCAGCGGCGGCCTGGGCTCGGGCCCCTTCATCTCCGCCACCTCGAAGAAGACCGATGCCGCAGTCAAGTTCGTCGACTACATGCTCACCCCCGAACACGGGCGCTGGACCGTTGAAAACTTCAACACCATTCCTCCGTTCCCCGTCGACACCGAAGGGCTCGAGGCGTCACCGCTGTTCACCCAGGTCGTTGAGGACGCAGCGCAGATCTCCGAAGGCACCGGAGAGTTCGGATCAAACATCGACGTGCTGGCCACCGACGTCTTCAATGACGCAATGTGGAACGGCTTCCAGGGTCTGCTGACCAACCAGAAGGGCGCAGCCGACGTCGCCGCGGATCTCCAGAAGGCGGCGAAGCAGTAGCACCCCCTAGGGGACGCCGGGGCCCGGGCGGCGAAATGCCGCCCGGGCCCCGGCATCCCCGACAGCACGGCCCCCCACCCCCACAAGCACCAAGGAAAAACACGATGCACGACGTTCTGGACCCCCGCGACCTGATTCCCGATGAAGCAGAACAGCTTTCCCACAGCGGCTACGATGTCGGCTCCCTCGAAGCCGAGGCCCGCGAAGCGGCCGCCGCCTCCGACCTGCCGCGCCTCGCCCGCATTGAAGAGGCGCTGGCCGGGCTGGACCGTGAACCGGACTGGGCGCATGAGGAGCCGTCCGACGAGGCGGAACTTCTAGCCATTGCCCGCCGGATTGAGCCGGTCGGTTACGACGCCTCCGGCTTGCCGGAACGGATCCGCGGCGCCTGGCTGGGGCGCGCCGTCGGGAACACCATGGGCAAACCCATCGAGGGCCTGAGCCGGCGCGAGGTCGAGACGTATCTCCGGGCCGCCGGGCAGTGGCCGCAGACCGGTTACGTGCCGCTCCTTGACCCCCTCCCGGAAGGGGTGGAACGGCTTCACCCGTCGTCGGCGTATGCGTCCGCCGGCCGCTTCACCGATGTCCCCCGCGACGACGACATCGACTGGACAATCCTCGGGCTTGAGCTGCTCGAAACCTACGGCCCGCAGCTGACCACCGAGCAGATCGCTGCCGAGTGGCTGAGCAGGCTGCCGTTCACCCAGATTTACACGGCTGAACGGGCGGCCTACCGCAACCTCATCCGCGGGCTCAAGGCACCAGAGACCGCCACCGAGGGCAACCCCTACCGGGAGTGGATCGGTGCGCTCATCCGCGGCGACATCTTCGGCATGACCAATCCCGGCGATCCGGCGGAGGCCGCGCGCCTGGCGCTCGTCGATGCGCGCCTGAGCCATGTGGGGAACGGCCTCTACGGCGAGATGTGGGCGGCGGCCCTGCTTTCCGCCGCCCTCGTCTCGGATTCACCGGCCGACGCCCTGCGCCTGGCCCAGCGGGTCATCCCCGAACGCTCCCGCCTGGCCGACGCGCTTTCGCACGTGCTTGTGCTCTTCGATGGCGGTGCAAGCGCGGAAGCGGCGCTCGACTGGGTTGACGCCGAGCTGGGGCACTACAGCTGGGTCCACACCGTCAACAACGCGGCGTTGATCGCGATTGGCCTGCTGTGGGGGAGTGACTTCACCAGTGCCGTGGCGACCGCGGTTTCGGGAGGACGGGACACCGACTCCACCGCCGCAACGGTGGGCAGCGCCTATGGGGCGCTCTACGGGGCGGAAGCCGTTCCGGCACGGCTGGTGGGAACCACGCATGTTCACGTGCGCAGCGACGTCCGGGACTTCGACCGCGTGACCATCGAGGAACTGGCCGAGCGGACCCTGCGCCTGGTCCGTCCGCAGCCCTGACGCCGCCCCGGCAACGGCCGGGGCTCCCCGCAGGCGGCGCGTGCGGGGAGCCCCGGGCAGGCCGAAGCCCGGGGCCGACGCCGGTTCCGTTCCCGTCTGAATGCAGGAGACTGTGGCCTTGGACGCAGGAGACGGTGCCTTGAGGAAACGTTCAGCACGATGCCCTACCGTGGATAGCTGAAAGCCCACCTGCCCAGAGGAACCCAATGATCACCACCCTCACCGCCTGGCAAAAGCGGCTGCTCCTGGTTTTGGCCGGCGTGGCGGTTCTTGCCCTGTTCGGCCTCGCCTTCACCGCCGGGCGGGTTTCCGCCGGCCCCGACCATCCGGACACCGCAAGCGCCGACGCCGGGTTTGCCCGGGACATGCAGGTGCACCATGCGCAGGCGGTTGAGATGTCGCTGCTGATCCGTGACCGCTCGAAGGACGAGGCGGTGCGGCTGATCGCCTACGACATCGCGCTTACCCAGCAGCAGCAGATCGGCCAGATGTATGCATGGCTCGAGGAGTGGAACCTGCCCCAGAGCCCGGCCGGGCCGAGGATGGCGTGGATGGCAGCCGGGGGAGCCGACCACCACGGAGGAGACTCAGGCACCCACTCGTCCGGCTCCGCCGCCGGTGCGCTGATGCCGGGAATGGCCACCGCCGATCAGATCTCCGAACTCACCGACGCCTCGGGCGTCGAGGCGGAACGGCTCTACCTGACGCTCATGATCGACCACCATGAGGCCGGTGCCGAGATGGCCCAGGCCGGAATGGAACTGGCCGACACGGCCAAGGTGCGTGACCTTGCGTCGAAGATGGTCGCGGCGCAGCGTTCCGAAATCAGCGCGCTGCAGAATCTTCTTGAGCAGCGATAGCGCCCGCCGCCGGTAGATTGGTGTATGCCGCGCAGCACAGCGGAGCATTTCTCCAGAACCGCTACGAAGGAATCGATCGTTGAATAAGAAAAGAGCTCAGCAGAACGCTCAGCAGAACACGGACCGTCAGGCGCGGCTCGCCGCGATACAGGCGCAGCAGCGGGCGAGCGAGCGCAAGCGCAATGCGCTGATCTTCGGCGGGATCGGTGCTGTGATTCTTGCCATCATCATCGCGGTCACGCTCGTCATCGTGAACCAGATCCAGACCAACCAGGCCGTCGA
This sequence comes from Arthrobacter sp. TJ-254, assembly GCF_058269175.1. NCBI lineage: Bacteria > Bacillati > Actinomycetota > Actinomycetes > Micrococcales > Micrococcaceae > Arthrobacter > Arthrobacter sp. TJ-254. The sequence goes on from NZ_JBZCNF010000004.1 coordinate 547,843, forward strand.
AGACGCCGCGGCACGGCCGATCGAAGGCGTCCAAACCTACGAAATCGCCAGCCAGGAACACACCGAAGATCCGGTGACCTACGAGCAGTCCCCGCCCGTCGGGGGAGATCACAGCCCGGTATGGACGAACTGCGGTATCTACACCGAAGAGATTCCCGCCACGAACACGGTCCACTCGATGGAGCATGGCGCAGTGTGGATCACATACCAGCCCGACCTCCCGCAAGCCCAGATCGACCAGCTCACCGAGCTCGTCGGTGACCGCAGCTACGTGGTGCTCAGCCCCTACAAGGGCCAGGACACTCCCATCGCCGCCAACGCGTGGGGCCTTCAGCTGAAGGTTGATGCACCGGACGACGCCCGCCTCGCCGCGTTCCTCGAGAAGTACATCGAAGGCGAACAGACCCCCGAGCCAGGCGCCCCCTGCACGGGCGGGCTCGACCCCAACGCTTAAGCGGTACTGCTCCGGTACTGCGCAGCTGTACCGGAGCAGGGCGGTTCAGGATCCGGGGGCCGGCCAGCACCCCCGGATCCTGACGAGGCGCTACCCTAGCCTCAAAGCCCAAACCGGTAGTGCTGATACCGGTTCAAGCAGGGGAGGCAGAGATGAAAAGGCCGACCGTCCGGTGCCGCGCGGTTTTCGCTGCTGCTGCGGCCCTGAGCCTTGCCGGGTGCACGTCTCCGCCGACTCCAACAGTTTCAGCACCTCCTGCCGGAGACCCCGCGCCCCCGCTCGGTGACGTGACGGAAATTGCTCGGGGGCTCACCACGCCGTGGGGACTGACCTTCCTCCCCGACGGATCGGCGCTCGTCTCAAGCCGTGACACCGGCGAGATCCGCCACGTCCCGGCCGCCGGCGGAGACACCGCGCTGGTGGGTGTTGTTCCCGGCGTCGAGCAGAGCGCCGAAGGCGGCCTCCTCGGACTCGCGGCGTCACCGGACTTCGCCGAAGACCGCCTCGTGTATGCCTATGTTTCCTCCTCTCCAACAAACCGAGTTGTCGCGCTATCGATCGCCGAGGATCTCGGGTCGCTGCGGCAGCGGCGCGTTGTCATCGACGGCATCGACACGGCCGAGCGCCATCACGGGGGCAGGCTGCGCTTCGGACCCGATGACAATTTGTGGATCGGCACCGGCGACGCCTTCGTTCCCGAAAACGCCGCTGACGACGACTCCCTCAACGGAAAGATCCTGCGGGTGCGCCCGGACGGCACGATCCCCCAAGACAACCCGTCGGGGACCGCGGTTTATTCGAGCGGCCACCGCAATGTGCAGGGGCTGGCCTTCGGACCGGACGGCACGATGTACGCATCGGAACTGGGCCACCGAACCTGGGATGAGGTCAACGCGCTGCGCCCGGGACGGGACTACGGCTGGCCCGAGACCGAAGGCATTGAAGGATCCACTGGGGAGCCTTCCCTGTTCACCTTCCGCCCCGAGGACGCCTCGCCGTCGGGAATCGCCTACGCGGACGGTCACCTGTGGATGGCCGCGCTCAGGGGTGAAAGGCTGTGGCAACTTCCCGTCGAGGACGGAAGCGCGGCAGGAGAGCCGGTGGCCCATTTCGTCGGCCAGTACGGGCGGATCCGCACCGTCGAGGTAGCCCCGGATGGTGCGCTGTGGATCACGACCTCCAATACCGATGGCTCATGGGGTGAGCGCCGGTCCGGGGACGACCGGATCCTGCGCGTGGAACTGGACCCCGACTGAGGGTGCCGACGGTTCGACCGCATTCCTCCCGCCTGAAGGCGCTTCGGTGCAGCCCCCAAGCGCAGGAAAAACGCAGGTTCGGAAGGATTGCCCGAGTAACTGCACAGGATTCACGCACACCGCTGACCTGCCGGAAATCGGCTTGTACCGTCGGATCAGGAGCCGGCGCTGGGCCGGTTCCGTCGAATTGAGGTAATTGTGAACGTTGTACAGAAAATCGCCGCGGCCGGCCTCGCCGGCATGCTCGCACTGAGTGTCGGTGCGGGCGCTGCCAGCGCTGCTCCGTCAGCCACCGCGAAGACCAACCCCGTCGCGGCAGCAGCCAAGGCCAAGGCCCCGGGCACGTCCAACTCCACCGTAGCGAAGGCCAATCCGGTTGCCGCGGCAGCCAAGGCCAAGGCATCGGCTGCCGCCAAGGCCACCGCGGCCAAGGCGCCCGCCGCCGCGAAGACCAACCCGGTTGCCGCAGCAGCCAAGGCCAAGGCGCCGGGCACGTCCAATTCCGCCGCAGCGCACGAGAACTCCAAGGGCTACCAAAAGCACCTGGACAAGCCCGTGAAACCACCCGTCGTTGTCGTTCCGGCGCCGGAGCCCGTTCCCGCACCGGAGCCCGTTCCGGCCCCGGCACCGGAACCCGTTCCCGCTCCGGAGCCCGTTCCTGCTCCCGAACCTGTTCCGGCACCGGCTCCCGAGCCCGTTGAGCCCCCCGTCGAGCCGGCTCCGGAGGCCTGACGGCTCCAAGCCAACCAACACACGAGGGGCACCCTCCGCAGCAGCGGTGGGTGCGCCTCGTGTATTGCTGTCCGTCGTCGTTGGTAAAGCGGACGTTGGACAGCGGGCCGGCCGTCGCCCTGAAGGGGTTACTCCGGGGTCGCGCCGATGGTTTCAAGCACGACGCCGGGGAAGTCCTTGCGGAAGTGCCCTACCTTCCACTTGTCGCCAAACACGGCGACCGCCTCGCCGTCGGCCCGGCGGAGGATCTCGCCCCCGCGGAATGTTTCGGGGACCCCGGTGCTCCCGGGTCCCACCGCCATTGCGAGGGTGTACGAAAGGTTATCGAGTGCGGTCGGCGCGTTGAATTCGGTGCCGAGCCGCTGGACCGCGACCTCGAACTGCAGGGCGCCCACCGCGGCAAGAACCGGTGCCTGGTCTCCTCGGAGGTCCGAGCGGAGCACCTGCACCACGCCTTCATGCTCAAGCTGCTCGATGCCGCGCCGGAACTGCTTGTAGCGTCCCGGATCCTTCGCCCGGGCCACGGCAAACAGTTCGGGGGAGAAGCGCGGAATTTCCGGAAACTGCACCGGTTCGTCGGCGTAGAGGCTGTCGCCCACCCGGAGGCTGGTGGCGTTGACCAGGCCAACGACGTCGCCCGGCCACGCTGTGTCCACCACCTCGCGGCTGCGCCCGAGCACGCGGTGCGCGTACTTGGTGGCGAACGGCTTGCCGGTGCGCTGGTTGGTGATCACCATGCCTCGTTCAAAAGCACCCGAGCAGATCCGCAGATAGGCGATATGGTCGCGGTGCGAGCTGTCCTGGCCCGCCTGGACCTTGAAGACGAAACCGGAGAATGGGGCCTCAAGCGGCCGGCGATCGGCGGAAACCGTCTCGCGGGGCGTCGGCGACGGCCCCAGTTCGACGAGGATGTCGAGCAGCTGCGAAACCCCGAAGTTCTTCGCCGCCGCCGCGAACAACACCGGCGTCTGCCGGGCTGCCGCGAACTCCACGGCGTCGAAGGCGCCGTGCGAGGATTCAACGAGGCCGGATTCCTCTTGGGCCTCCTCCCAGATTGCCGCGTCGAGCGGGGGAAGGGTGTCAACCGAGACTTCCGTCTGTGTGGCGGCCTGGGCTCCGCCGTCAACCGCCTCGAGGTGGAATGCCTTGCCCTCGCGCATGTCCAGCAGTCCCTTGAAGTTTCCGGCGATGCCGGCGGGCCAGGTCAGCGGTACCGGCACCATGCCGGTGCGTTCCCCGACGTCGTCGATCAGGCCGAGCGCGTCAAGGCCGGGCCTGTCCCACTTGTTGATGACGGTGATGATTGGAATGTTGCGCTGCTTGCAGACAGCAAGCAGCTTCACTGTCTGCGGCTCGAAGCCCTTCGCCGCGTCGATCAGCATGACCGCCGAGTCGACGGCGGCCAGCACCCGGTAGGTGTCCTCCGAGAAGTCGGCGTGCCCGGGGGTGTCGACCACGTTGAGGATGGTGTCCTTGTAGGTCAGCTGCAGGGCGGCGGAGCTGATCGAAATCCCGCGCTCCTGCTCGATGCCCATCCAGTCGGACACCGTCGCGTGCCGGCTGGATTTGCCGTGCGTCACCCCTGCGTCCTGGATGGCGCGGGCCAGCAGCGCCAGGGCCTCGGTGAGGGTCGATTTTCCCGCATCGGGGTGGGAAATCACGGCAAAGGTGCGGCGGCGCCCGGCCTCCCGGCGGATTGACTGGGGGTCGGTGACTGGCAGATCGGTAATCAGGGGCACTCTTCCATTGTCTCCGATGGCGCGGGCCCGGCAGACACGCAGGCCTGCCGGGCCGTAACTTCGGTTATCGGGTGCTGATGGGCCGCAGGCTCCACAGGGCGAGCCCCGCAGCGGCGAGCATCAGCAGGGCAGCGATCCCGGAGGTCAGGACAACACCGCTGTCGAACGCGCTGAACGCTGACTCGAGCAGCTGGGCGGCGCCTGCCGCGGGAAGCTGGCCGGCCGTGCTCACCGCACCGCCGAGCGTCTCGGTGGCCGTCGTCGCCTGGTCAGCGGTCAGTCCGGTGGGCAGCACCAGGTGCTGCTGGTAGGAGGCGAGCAGGATACTGCCGAGCATGGCCGTGCCGAAGACCGACCCGACTTCGTACGCCGTCTCCGATACTGCCGATGCGGATCCGGCCTTGGCGGGGGGAACCGTCGTGAGGATCAGGTCGTTCGACACGGTTTCCGAAGCGCCGACGCCCACGCCGAGCAGCACGAACGCGACAAGGAGGTCCATGGCGGAACCCGTCTGCCCGGTCAGCGCCACGAACGCGTAGGCGGCCGCCGAGAACAGCAGGGACACGGGAACCACGATGTGCGGCGGGACGCGCTTGACCACGGGCACCACAGCGAAGCCGGCGATGATTGTCATCAGCAGCCCCGGAAGGAGGATCACTCCGGCCTCAAGCGGGCTGTAGCCCAGGACGAGCTGCAGGTGCTGCGAGACGAAGAACAGGAACCCGACCAGGGAGAAGATCGCCAGCAGGTTCACCAGCACCGCGCCGGTGAAGGCGCGCACCGTGAACAGACGCACGTCCAGCATCGGATTGCTGCGCCGAAGCTGGCGGGAGACGAACACAGCTCCCGCGACGAGCCCGACGACGACGGCCGCCGCGGTCACAACGGGGCTGTCGCCCTTGGCGAAGTTCTTGATGGCAAACACCACCGGAAGCATCGTTGTGATCGACAGGGCGATGCTGAGGATGTCCACCCGGCCGGGGCTCGGGTCGCGTGACTCGGGCACGAGGAAGGGGGTCAGGACGAGCATCAGCACGAGGACGGGGACGGCGAGCAGGAACACCGAACCCCACCAGAAGTGTTCAAGCAGGGCGCCGCCGAGCAGCGGACCGAGCGCCGCTCCGGCGGAGAAACCTGCAGCCCACACCGCAATGGCAACGCGCCGCTGGTCGCGGTCGGTGAAGATGTTGCGGATCAGGGACAGGGTCGAGGGCATCAGCATGGCTCCGAAGACGCCGAGGCCCACACGGGCGCCCACCAGGAATCCCGCAGTAGGGGCGAAGGCCGCTGCGACCGAGAACACGGCGAAGCCGGAGGCGCCGATCATCAGCAGGCGACGCCGTCCGAAGCGGTCACCGAGGCTGCCCATGGCGACGAGGAGCCCGGCCAGCACGAGGGGGTAGCTGTCGATGATCCACAGCAGGGTGGTCCCGCTGGTGGAGAACTGAAGGGAGATTGCAGGCAGGGCAAAGCTCAGCACCGTATTGTCAACGGCCACCAGCAAGACCGGCAGCATCAGCACGGCGAGTGAGATCCAGTCCCTGATGCCGGCGCGCGGAGTTGATGATCCAAGGTTCTTCGCCCCGGGCAGGGCAAGAGAGGGCCGGGAAAGCAATGTCATAACCGGGAGACTATACCGTCCAGCCGGTACAGTGCAACTTTCGTGACGGCTATCATAAGTGCATGGCAAGTTCACGAGAACGCATCCTCGACAGCTTCGAGGACATCCTGATCCGCGACGGAGAACGCGCTGCAACCATGGAGGCTGTTGCCGCCGCTGCAGACGTCTCCAAGGGCGGGTTGCTCTACCATTTCCCCTCCAAGGAGGCCCTCGTAGAGGCGCTCGCCGAAAGGCTCCTTGCGCTTGTCGAACGGGACCGCGAGCAGATGTCCGGCGACCCCGATGGCCCGGCCCGGTATTACGTGCGCACGTCGGTCTACGAGGACAGCGCTCTTGACCGTGCGCTGGTGTCGATGGCCCGCCTGGCCCAGCAGGGCCACCCCACCGCGCGCCTCACCCTTTCCCGCATCCAGGAACTGTGGCTCAGCACGCTTGAGGACCGGCTGGGAAGCCGCACGGCCGCCATGGCGGTCAAACTGCTGGGCGACGGCCTTTACTATGACGCCGCATTCTTCTCCGGAGACGGAACTTCGGGCAGGACCGAAGGTGACCTGGAACAGATCCTTTCCGTTGTGGATCTCATCGTCGAGCAGTACTGCATCGGCGAGGTGGGGCGGCCGCGTGTTTAAGGGCTTCCGGAACTTCATCCTTCGCGGCAACGTCATTGAGTTGTCGATCGCCGTCGTGGTCGGCGCCGCCTTCACGGCCCTTGTCGGCTCCTTCACCGAGAATGTCGTGAATCCGGTGATTGCGGCCGCCGGGGGAGTTGACGCCGACGGGCTTGGTTTCCGTATCTGGCCCGGCAACCCCGCGACCTTCGTGAATGTCGGGGCCGTAATAACCGCGGTGATCACGTTCCTCATTACGGCGGCCGTGGTCTACTTCGTCTTCGTCCTGCCCATGAACAGGATCAATGCCCGGTCGGTGGCGAGGGCCGCCGTCGAGGCCGCTGAAGATCCGGTGCCGGTCGACACGGCACTGCTGACCGAGATGCGCGACCTCTTGCGTCAGATCGCCCAGGACAGCGACCGCCGCTAAGGGTGCGGGCCGGTGCGCGATGCGGTCCTGCAGAGTCGGTCAGCTCGCCGCGCTGGGCGCGGCGTCGTTGCTGCTCCGGTTCCCCTCGATTTCCGCCTTGTGGTCCTGCGCCCAGCTGACGAGCGGCATGGCCTGCTGCAGGAAGCCCGCACCCAGCGGCGTCAGGGCGTACTCAACGCGCGGCGGCACCTCCGGGTACGAGGTGCGGGTGACCATGCCGTCCTTCTCGAGCGTGCGGAGCGTTGCGGTCAACACCCGGTGGGAGATGGGGGCCAGGGCAGCCTGCAGCGCCGTGAACCTCAGCGGGCCGGCTGAGAGCTCATCGAGGGCGGGCATCGACCATTTGTCACCCAAGCGGCTCACCAGTTCGCGGACGAAAGAAATGGTGTCTCCGTCCCGGTCGCAGAGAACATGAGTGTGCTGGGAAGGTGTCTTCTCGATTGTCTGTTCCATGGCCGCCGACTTTCCAGATTTCTCCTGTTGACCTTTGCGCGCCGGCCGCCGCGGCAGGGGCACACAGGCCGGTGATGACCTGCCGTCGCGGGGTGCTTGAGCCGGCTCCGAGGCCCGAAAACGGCCGGGGTCGCCCGAAGGACGCGCTTATCAATTATGCGGGATTAACCTGTGCATTGGCCGAGGGTGTGGTCCAAAGCACAGGTTGCTCCGGCGTGGGCTGCAGGTTGATCGGCACATCGAACGGCCTGCCGTTGACGCACTTCCGCAGTGCGGCCGGCTCTACGGGAATTCGAATAAATCCTGAACGGTATATTGAAAACAAATTCTGCCTTCAGTCGAATTGCGGCTCAGCGGCGGGGCCGGAATAGTGCAGGACGGCAGGCGCGCAAATTCGGGAGCGCCTTTCTCTTTCTTTCGAAACAGTTCACCAGCCGTTGGATGCTGTGCTTCCATAGCGGCTCGACCGCCCCAGATAGCTGATTTTCCGGGGATCCTGCACCGTCCGGTAACTCCTGGCGGACCTCGTCGGCAGGTCTGGAAGGTCGACCCCTCGGTTATTTAAAGGTGCGTAGCGCACTTTAAAGTGCGTATGGCAGGCGGAAATATTACCCACTTCACGCGAGTTGTAGACGTTGCTGATCAAGCACACGTAACAACTGGTCCTGGAAGGGAACATCATGACTAAGATCGCCATCATTCTTGGAAGCACGCGCCCCGGGCGCAACGGAGAAGCCGTCGCTAACTGGGTATTCGAGAAGGCTGCGGGCCGCGACGATGCCAGCTACGAGATCATCGATCTCCGGGACTACCCGCTGCCGCACTTCGACGAGCCGATGCCCCCGCTGATGGGCCAGTACTCGCAGGACCACACCAAGGAGTGGGCGGCGAAGATCTCCGAATTCGACGGCTATGTCTTCGTCACCCCCGAGTACAACCACTCGACCTCCGGCGTCCTGAAGAACGCAATCGACTTCCTGTCCGCGGAGTGGAACAACAAGGCCGCCGGCTTCGTCAGCTACGGAGCCACCGGCGGCGTGCGCGCGGTAGAGCACCTCCGCCTCGTGGCCGCCGAACTGCAGCTCGCAACAGTCCGAGACCAGGCAGCGCTGTCGCTGTACACCGACTTCGAGAACTTCTCGACCCTGAAGCCCGGCCCCCACCAGCTCCAGGCACTTGAGAACATGTTCACGCAGCTCGAAGCGTGGGCGAAGGCACTCGAGCCGCTGCGCGCCGCGGTCACCGTCGCCTAAGTGCTTTCAGCAGTTCAGCCGATGATCGGCAGAGCCTGACCGCGCACGCGATGGCTCAAGGCTGGAATGAGGAAACGTAGCGCGTTCCCACTACGCCACACCAGCAGACGCTTCCCGCCTGCCCGCCGCTCCTGCGGTGGGCAGGCGACGCGGCGAGCTCCACGGCATCCCGCGAGTGAAGCCCGGTCCACGGACCGGGCTTCAGGCATTTAGGCGGCGCTGTTGCGGCCGCGCCGTGGACTGGTGAAACAATCGGCATAAATTCGTCACGCCCACTGGGCACCGGTTCTGAAAGCGCAGAAACTTAAGTCCGACGGGTTTCGCGCACTTGGATGGAGGACCGCCCGTCACGCCGCATTACTTGATTCATCGTCATTTCCGACAGCGACGGAGGCAACGAAATGGGCAGGATTCTCATTGTGGGTGGCGGTTACACGGGCTTCTATACGGCGTGGAAGCTGGAGAAGCGACTCAGGCCGAAGGAAGCCGAGGTCATCCTCATCGACCCACTCCCGTACATGACCTACCAGCCGTTCCTGCCGGAGGTCATAGCCGGCTCGATCGAAGCCCGGCACAGCGTGGTTTCGTTCCGGCGGCACCTCAAGAAGACGCAGATCGTGACGGCGAGGGTCACCTACATCGACCACGCCAAGAAGATGGTCACGATCATGCGCCACACCGGAATGACCTCCCAGCTCACGTACGACACGGTGGTCGTCACTGCCGGCGCCGTGTCCCGAACCTTCCCGATCCCCGGGATCGCCGAGCAGGCGATCGGGTTGAAGAACATCGAGGAGGCGGTGGCAATCCGTGACCGGCTCCTCAACAACTTCGATGTAGCGGCGGGACTTCCCTCCGGCCCGGAGCGGGACCGCCTGCTGACGGTTACGTTTATTGGAGGCGGGTATGCCGGCATCGAGGGCCTTGGAGAGCTGCGGGCACTCGCCACGGCGCTGCTGCGCTCCTATCCGGAGCTCACTCTCGAGGACACGCACTTCCACCTCATCGAGGCCACCGGGCGGATCCTCCCGGAGGTCTCGGTCGAAACCAGCCAGTGGGTGCTGCAGCAGCTCGCGGCGCGCAGGGCCCAGGTGCACCTCAACACGCAACTGATGTCCGCAGTTGACGGCGTCATCAAGCTTTCCACCGGGGAGACCTTCGAATCGGCAATCATCATCTGGACCGCCGGCGTCATGGCCAACCCCAGCATAACGCGCCATACCGACCTCCCGATCGAGGAGCGCGGCCGCCTGATTGTCCGGGCCGACCTACGCGTCGGTACCGAGGAGGCGGCGGTCCCTGATGCCTGGGGAGGTGGAGACAATGCCGCGGTCCCCGACCTGTCAGGAGGAGGGGTCGGTGGCTACACGGTGCCGAACGCCCAGCATGCCGTCCGGCAGGGAAAGCTGCTGGCAAAGAACCTCGTCGCAGAGCTGCGCGGGCGCCCAGTGAAACGGTACTTCCACAGGAACCTTGGCGCGGTCGCGACCCTCGGACTCGGAACCGGGGTTTTCCAGTCGGGAAAAATCGTCGTCAAAGGTTTCCCCGCCTGGGTCATGCACCGCGGCTACCACGCCCTCGCCATTCCCACCTGGGAGCGCAAATGGAGGGTGCTGTGGGGCTGGTGGCACAACCTCTGGCTGGGCCGGGACATCATTGGCCTCCGCGGACTTCAAACGCCCCGCGCTGTGTTCGAAGAGTTCGCCGTCCGGCCAAGGGCAGTGGAGGACGAACCGCAGGGCTCAGGAGCCAAGTAGAAGCACCGGTTGGGCAACGACGTGTCCGCTCGGGTCCGGCGTCCGACAATTCCTCATGCGCCCCTTTGTTAACAGGAGTTTCTGTTGTAATTTTGGGTTGTCGCAGCACTTTGAGGCTTCCAGGCGCCCGCGGACCGCGGGATTCCTAAGCCGTTGGCGTGCCGGCGGTGTGGCAATCACCTCTCTTCCCAGTCGGAGCATTGGACCGTTGGAAAAGCGCGGGGAAAATCACGACTCCGTGCTGCGCCCTCCAACGACCGCTTGGAGGTCCGATCTGGCTTGGGGGAAACCTAATGAATGCTGCAAAACTGCTGGCGAGCGGAACCACCGCGGTGCTCCTCGCGGGAGGTATGTTCCTTGGCGCGCCGGTGGCCGCCGCCGCACCGGGTGACGGTGCGTGCACCCAGGCCACGGCACAGTTCACCGGCGCGCTGAACCGGGCAGGGATCACGGCCGGGCTCGTCGCCGAATTCGACGCCGCGATCGCCGAGCTGACCAGGCTCGACGCCCGCCTTTCCGGCCTTTACGCCGAAACTGAATCTTTGGGGCTCGCCCTCGAGCGGGCCATGGGTCCCTACGAAAAGGCCGACCTAGCGCTCGCCGAGGCGGATAAGCGCCACGTGGACCTGCTGAAGCAGAAAGAGCCGCTTGATCGAGCATTAGATGCGAAGCAGAAAGCCGAGGACGAGGCGCAGCCGGTCTTCGACGCGGCAGAAGCGGCATACAAGCTGGTTCTTGCCGCAGACCCGCAAGACGCCGACGCCATCAGAGACGCGGAAGTAGCCAGGGATCTGGCAGGTTCGGTGCTGGCGGCTGCCCAGAACGAGAAGAATACCGCTGCGGCGAACCTGAAGGTCGTCACCGACGCTCTGCCTGCCGCTGCTAAAGCCGCAAGCGACGCCCAGCTCGTATTCAACGAGGCCGAGGCCGAGGTGATGAAAGCCGAAGCAGCCCTCATGGCCGCCATAGATACGCCCGCCATCCGTGAGGCGGAGGCGGCCTGGGAGGCTGCCTCAATGAGGCTGTTCGCGCTTATGGAAACCGTGAAGCTCGACCATGCGGCGGCGCAGGAACTCACAGGGCTCTTCCAGGCGTTCCTCGCGGCGTGCGGGCCTGACGCCGCCCCGGTCAGCGCGGCACCGGCTGCCCTTCCGCTTGCGCCCGCACCGGCCGTAAACCGGGGGCTGAACGTCCAGACCGCCGCCGATTCCGAGCCATCCGAAGGCACCGCCCTTGTGATCACCTCTGTGCTGGCTGGAATGGCCGGGCTGGCTGGCGCAGCCGGGCTGCACCGCAGGGCAACAAGCCGGAGCTAGCGGGCAGGGGGACGGCGACACAGCGCCGTCCCCCGGGCTCAGCTATTCGCCGCGGGCGCGCCTCCCCGCACCGCGGTGCCCAGGGGCGATGTCGCCGGCCCCTCAAGCACCTCACCCGCCGGGGTGAAGCGGGAGCCGTGCAGGGGGCAGTCCCACGTCCGCTCGGCATTGTTCCAGCTCACGATCCCGCGCAGGTGCGTACACACCGCCGACACGCGGTGCTCCACGCCGTCGACCCTGCACACGCCCACTGGGCCGCCGCCCTCCCTTACCACCACTCCCTGCCCCTCCGCAGGGGCCGGGGCGCCGGTCTTCGCCAGGCCGGACAGCCACCCGGAGACCATCTCAAGGCCCACCTTGGCGTTGGTCTGCGCAGTGGCAAGGACGTCCACCGGGCTCACCCGGGTCTTGTACAGGGTGTCCGCCCAAGGCATGTTTCCGCCAAGAATCTCGCTGGCGAGGGCGAGCGAGGCCGCGACGGCGTTGGTCATGCCCCACTTGTTGTATCCGGTGGCAGCATAGATGTGTCCGCCGCCTGCTGCGACCTTCCCGACGTACGGCACGGCGGCCGCGGGCTGGTAATCCTGGGCCGACCAGGCGTAGGCGGGACGGGCGGTGGGAAAATACTCGGCAGCCCAGCGCGTCAGGTCGTCGACGAGGCCCTGCGTGTTGGAGTGGTGGCCCACCTGGTGGCCGTTGCCGCCAACTATCAGGTAGTCCTTGCCGTCCGCACGAGCGGTCCGCAATGAGCGTGTCGGCGAATCAACCGACAGGTACATCTCCTGGGGCACTGCGTCGGAGACCTCAAGCGCAATGCAGTAGGAGCGCATCGGCTTGAGTACGGCGAAGTACCCGCCCCGGTCGAGAATGGGGATGCCGGTCGCCAGCACCACATTGCGTGCCGACACCGCCCCGCCGTCGGTCTTCAGCTCCACCCCTCCGGCGCCTGTCTTCGCGACCCCTTGGACGCGCACGCCTTCGATCAGGCTGCCGCCGTGCCGGCGCAGCTCCGAGGCAAGCGCCGCGAGCACCTCCAGGGGATGGAACTGGGCCTGGTCCTTGAGCCGCAGCGTCCGGCGCACGGGAAACGGAAGGGACGCCGCCCTGCCCAACTCGGTCTCAAGCCCGGCCGCGGTGCAGGCCTTGTGTTCGGCGTCGAGGCTTTTCGCGCCGCTGTCCGTGGTGGCGTAGTTGACGGCGTCGCGCCGTTCGTAGCCGACACCGTTCTCCTCGCAGAACCGCAGCAGCCAGCTCTGCCCTTCCTGATTGCCGGTGACGTAGGCGCGGGCAAGGTCCGCGTCGTGGTGGGAAAGGATTCGGGAAAGCGAGGTGCCCTGCAGGAGGGAGAGCTTCGCGGTTGTGTTGCCCGTGGTGACCGCTCCCGCCGTGCGTGCCTCAAGCACCGCCACCCGGTGCCCGGCCCGTGCCAGCAGCAGGCCCGTGGTGAGGCCGGTCAGCCCACCACCCACCACAACGGAGTCGTACTCGGTGCCCGGGGTGAAAGGCGCGGCTGGGATTTCCGGGGCGGTGTCAAACCACAGTGACTTCATAGTGTTCCCTCCGTAGGTGAATCCCACCCCACTACTAATCATGCTTACAGTCAAGGCGTGCCGCGCCGCCCGCAGCGCCGTTTCGCGCCCAAGCGCACCTATAGTCGGTCTATGGAACAACGAATCTTGGGCAGGACCGGACGCGCCGTTTCCGTCGTGGGGCTGGGAACTTGGCAGCTCGGAGCGGACTGGGGCGACGTCACCGATGCGCAGGCCATGGCGGTCCTCGACGCCGCCGCCTCCGCCGGAACGACCTTTTTCGACACAGCCGACGTCTACGGTGACGGCCGGAGCGAAAAGACGATCGGGGCGTTCCTTGCGGCGAATCCGGGCCTCGAGATGACCGTCGCGACGAAAATGGGCCGCCGGGTGGAGCAGGAGCCCGGGCAGTACCGCCTGGACAACTTCCGGAGGTGGGTGGACCGGTCCCGCTCCAACCTTGGGGTCGATGTTCTCGACCTCGTCCAGCTTCACTGTCCTCCCTCGGAGGTCTACAGCACCGATGCCGTGTACGACGCGCTCGACACCCTCGTCGAGGACGGGGCGATCCGGCACTACGGCGTCAGCGTGGAGCGCACCGACGAGGCACTTGCCGCGATCGCACGGGAGGGCACGGCGACGGTGCAGATCATCCTCAACGCCTTCCGCCTCAAACCCCTCGACGAGGTGCTCCCGGCTGCCCGGGCGGCCGGGGTCGGCATCATTGCGAGGGTTCCGCTGGCGTCGGGCCTGTTGTCAGGCAGGTACAGCAAAGACACAGTTTTCGCTGAAAACGACCACCGCACCTACAACCGGAACGGCGCGGCCTTCGACGTCGGGGAGACGTTTTCCGGCGTCGACTTTGAGACCGGGGTGGCGGCTGCACAGGAGTTCGCGCGGCTCGTGCCGAACGGCGTGAGCACCCCGCAGGCGGCGCTGGCCTGGGTTCTGGCCCAGGACGGCGTCAGCACCGTCATCCCCGGTGCCCGCACCCCGCAGCAGGCCCGGGACAACGCGGCCGCGGCCGACCTCGCCGATCTCGGCGCAGCACTCCAGGGCGGAGTCCAGAACATTTACGACGAGCGGCTCAGGGCGGTCATCCACCCGCGCTGGTAGCAAGGAGGTCCTTCGGCAGGGTTCCGGTATCCCGGCCCCTCGGCTAAGGTTGAATGCACCTAAGTCAGACGGTGTTAGAGGGCGTCTGTCATTGTTGAATCATCCATTTAAGGAATCGACCATGACTGAATCAACCTCCAATCTTTCCGCCGCTGGGCGCGACAGCCACTCGATCCGGGACTGGGCCGACCTCGCCGAGGAAATGTGGTCCTACCTCACCGGCAAGGGCGCCGCCGTCAACTACAGCCTCATCGACATGACGGTCGAAGTTCCCCGGGACATCGGGCCCGATGCGCCGCGCGCCACCTGGAAGTTCAATGGCACATTGCGCATCACCACAAGCGACAACGATGCTCCGGGCTCCGACTCCCACCGCGGCTGACGGCCCGAGATGGAGCAGCGTCTTCGGCTCGACATCGAGCTCGATTTTTCACTGACCGAACCGGGCACCGCCGACGGGCCGCCGGCACGTCTCAGCGGAACCGTCCGCGCCGCGGGGTCGCGGGTGGATATCTACTGCGACAACCCGGGGGCCTTCAGGGGTGCCGCCCTTCCCTCGGTTGGCGGCGTGCGCGCGTTCGCGAAAACACTGGCCGGACTCGGTTTGTCGGTGGCAGTGAGCGGGCCCAAGGGCGACCTCTTCAGTCTCGGTGCCGTCGAAACCTCGATGGCGCAGCGCCTGCTGACCCGCTCGCCTCACATCCGGCTGGGATCCGCCTCGGCGCTCGCGCCCCTGTGGCACGTCGGCCGGCGTGTGGTCGAGAGCGGCGGCGCGGTTGCGCTGGTGCCCCCGTCGACGCCGCTTCCCCTCGTCCCCACCGTCAACCGGCGCATCCGGCGCAAAATCACCACCACGCACTACGCTCCGGGCGGCGGGCGTCCGCGCCTGATCTTCGTGCGGGACACCGAGCGGTGGGAGGGCCAGATTCCACGCCAGTTCGAGCTTTCCGCCGAGAGGACGAGCATTGGCAGCGGCGAGGATGCCTCGTTGCGGCTCGACGGAATCGAGGGCCTCCACGCCGAAATTGTGCACGACGCCAACGACGAATACGTCCTGGTGCCGCACGCAAAGGTGAGTGGCAGCGTCAACGGCACCGGGCCGTCGGTCCTGCGCACCGGGGCAAGAATCCAGCTCGGCGGGTGGTGCCTTGCCTTCTTCCGGGAGGAGTATGCGGACCACGGGCGGCCCTTCGGCGGGCGGAGCGGCGGCGAATTCGCCTACCAGCGGCCGCAGCGCAATCCGCGGACGGGTGCCACCGAGCGGGACGGCTCGGAGGGGATCGGCGGACCGCGGCGGCCGCCGCGCTGACCGGATGGCCGACAGCGTTGAACTCCTGCTCGACGCCGGGTCCGAGGACGCGGTGCGCGGCGACTGGCTCCGGCTCGAGGGCCTTGGCCTTCCGAGCCAGTCGCGGCACACCGCGCCCAGCAACCGTCCCCACATCACCCTTGTGGCGGCGCCGGTCATCGGAGGCCAGTACGACGACGCCCTTGAGGAAGCCGTCGCAGGCCTCCCCCTGAAGCTGTGCTTTGGGGGGCTGCTGCTTTTCGGCGGGCACCAGGGGAAATACGTGATGACACGCCAGGTGGTGCTTTCCGAAGCGCTGGCGGAACTCCACCGCAGGGTCTGGCGCGTGCTTGCCGACCTCGACACCGCGTTTGCCACAACCCGGCCCGGGCAGTGGAGCCCACACGTGACCCTCGCCCGCGGTGTGACGCAGGAGCAGCTTGGAACCGCCATACCGGCAGTCCACGGCGCCGCCGAAACGCCCTGCGCGGTCCAGGCACGGCGCTGGGATAGTGCCGCGAAACGCACCGTTCACCTGGGTCCGGGCTGACCGCGGTCCTTCCCGAAGGGGTTCACCCGCGTCCTCCGCGGACGGCGGAGCGGAGCAGCCGGCGTCAGCCCAGGTGGTCGACCAGGTCACGGGCGATGCCCGTGTACCCTCCGGGGGTGAGTTTCAGGAGCCGCTCTTCCGCTTCGCTGCTCAAGCCCAGCCCCGCGACGAATTCCCGCATGCGGCCGGCGTCAACCCGCTGACCGCGCGTGAGGTCCTTGAGCCGCTCGTACGGGTCGTCCAGGCCGGGGACCCCGGCAACGGCCTCGGCGCGCATCACCATCTGGACGGCCTCTCCGAGGACCTCCCAGTTGTGCTCGAGGTCCGCGGCGATCGCGCCTTCGGCGACATCGAGACGGCCAAGGCCCTTCTCCACGTTCGACAGGGCAAGGAGGGAATGCCCGAAAGCCACCCCGATGTTGCGCTGGCTCGATGAATCGGTGAGGTCACGCTGCCACCGGGAGGTGACGAGCGTAGACGCCAGGACATCAAGGAACGATGAGGAGATCTCGAGGTTCGCTTCAGCGTTCTCGAAGCGGATCGGGTTCACCTTGTGCGGCATGGTCGAGGAACCGGTGGCCCCGGCAACGGGGACCTGCGCGAAATATCCGATTGAGATGTAGCTCCACACATCGGTGCAGAAGTTGTGGAGGATCCGGTTGAACCGTGCGACGTCGGAATACAGCTCGGCCTGCCAGTCGTGCGACTCGATCTGGGTGGTCAGCGGATTCCACGTCAGTCCGAGTCCTTCGACGAAGGACTTCGCCACGTCCTGCCAGTCCGCCGTGGGAACCGACGCGTAATGCGCCGCGTAGGTGCCCGTCGCCCCGTTGATCTTCCCAAGGAACTCCGTGGCTTCAATGCGCCGGAGCTGGCGGCTCAGCCGGTGTGCCGTGACAGCGAGTTCCTTGCCCAGGGTTGTCGGCGTCGCCGGTTGTCCGTGGGTGCGGGAGAGCATCGCCACCGACCGCGAGCCGCGGGCGAGGTCTTCAATTGCCCCGACAAGCCTGCGCGCCGCGGGAAGCCAGACGTCCTGGACCGCGCCCTTGACGCCGAGCGCGTAGGCAAGATTGTTAATGTCCTCGGAGGTGCACCCGAAATGGATGAGCGGCTTGAGCCGCTCAAGGCCCAGGGCGGGAAGGCGGCGGCCGATGAAATACTCGACGGCCTTCACGTCGTGCACCGTGACCTTCTCGATGTCGGCGAGTTCCGCCGCGGAGGAGGCATCGAAGGTGCGCACCATCTCCCGGAGGGCGTCTTCCTGGTCCGCGTCAAGCGGTCCGGCTCCGGGCAGCACCGACGAACGGGTGAGGTGGATGAACCACTCGACTTCCACATGGATGCGGTCGCGGTTCAGCGCGCCTTCGGAGAGGTAGTTGACGAGGGGGACAACGCTTTCCCTGTACCTTCCGTCAAGCGGCCCTAACGCCAACGATGGCGTTTCTCCTTGGGGAATGGATGCAAGGTCAACCCGGGACGGTGAAATATCAGCCATGGCTCAATCATTCCACGCGGCATCGGCGGGCCGTGCCACGGCGGATATCCACATGCAGGGCCGCCGGCGTGCCCGGCCGTCGCGGCCCAATACCGTTGAGGAAGCAGGTCCGAGGCACGCCGGTCCAACACCGGCGGCCCGGCAGGTGTGCAGCCGAGGAGGTGCCCGTGGTCCGAGGGGAGTTCCTTGAGTATGGGTTCGACTCGTACGCATCCACTGCGCCCAGTTTCAGCCCGTTCCCCCGGTCGACCGATTCATCAACCGCCGCCCGCCTGCGGGAACAGGCTCTTCAACTCGAGGAGGTCCAGGCGGCAGCCACCCGGGTTGCCTTCCTCGAGTGGGAGTCTCCGGCCGGCAGGAATTTCCGGGACTACCTCGGCTGCCGCAGCAGCGCCCTGGCGGAGGCGGTGGAGCTGTTGCGCACTGCCGCACGGCTTGCCGAACTCTACGAAGACGCCCTGCTTTCATCGAAGCCGACCCCTGACGCCGGCGGGTGCAGCTTCCAGTGAGGCGCCCGTCGACCAACTCTGCCGCGCAGGCCCGCGACGTCGGCGGTGCATGGCTTGCAACCGGGACGGGGCTGGCGGCCGGGACCGAGCCGCGCCTGGCGCCGGTGCCCCAGACCGACCGGTGGCTCAGCGTGCGCGGCGGCATTGGGGGCATCCGCTTCCAATGGGAGGAACTCGAGCGGGCCGAGGGAACTCTGAGGACCCTTGCCGAGGCCGCCGGCGCTGTGGGCACGTCTCTGCTCTACATTGCGGCAGACCTTGACCGGCAACGATTCGCGGCCCTATCACCGGCCGGCATACCAGTGGATCTCCTGGCCGGGCCGGGCGCCGGCTGCGCCAACCTCATGCGTGCTGGTTACGCGGCGGCTGCCGCGGTGACCGAGGCCTCGTCGTCGGTGGCCTACACCGCGCGGGAACTCGAAACGGCGGCCGACAGGCTGCGGGCAAGCCGCACCGCCTACGAGATCGCGGAGGCGCTCGCGGCGGCGGCGGTCCTCTCTGCCTCACGAAGCGCCGAGGGCGTTGCCCGGGCGGCGGCCGAGGCCTCAAGGCGGCAAGGTTTGCTGGTTCCCCGGCCCCTTGAGCTGCACCCACACCCTGGCCCGCCGGGGGACGTACCGTTCGCCGGAACGGTCGGAGCGCTGATCACCCGGATCGAAGCAGTCGAGGCAGAAGCCCCGGAATCCTTCGAAATCCTGCGCACCGGGCCGGACGAGGGCCCTGTCTACATCGTGGTGCTCCCCGGCACCCAGGGGACCGAGACGGACTCCCTCAACCCCTTCGACCTCTCCGGGAATGCAGAAGCGGTGAACCAGGACAGCCGCTTCGTTGCGGCAGCGGTGGCCCGAGCGTTGGAGGCATCAGGGGCATCCACCGGCGATCAGGTGGTGATTGCCGGGTACAGCCAGGGCGGCCTTCACGCAATGAATCTTGCGGGGGAAACAGCCCTCGGCGGCGAGTACGACGTGCAGCTGGTTGTCACAGCCGGTTCCCCCACGGGGTGGGAAGGGTCCACGGAGGCCGAATACCTCCACCTCGAACACCGGAAGGACGCGGTGCCGCTTGTCGACGCCGCCGCCAACCCCGACGAAACACAGCGGGTCACGGTCACCCTCGACTCGGCGGTGCCCGTGCGCGGCACCGACGCAGAAGGCCGCACCGAGGGCAAGGGCCTTGGGACGGCCCATAAGCTGGCCGCTTATGAGGAAGGCGCCCGGTTCGTCGACTCGAGTTCCCTCGCATCACTTGCGCCCTCGGCCGCCATTCTCGCGGCGGCGGGCACATCGGGAGCCGCACGGCGGTACCTCTACCAGGCCGTGCGGGTTCCCCAGCCTCATCCTCCCCAGCCTCCTCTTCCCCAGCCCCCGCCCGACGCGGCGCCGGACCCCGGACGCCGCCGGGGAGGCCCTTCGGACAGCTCTCTGCGGACAGAGCGCGGCAGGCGATGAACCAGCCCGCATCCCGGGGCTTCCGAGCGCCAATCTCCACCCGTGGACTGAGGCCCGCGGCGATGTCCAGCCCTAGAGTTGGTACCCATGGATATCCACCACCGCCTCGCCGGGTGGGCACACGGCAACCCGGGAAAGGTCGACCTGGCCTACACCCTCGCCGTGGGAATGGTCCTGGTGGGTGTTCCGCTGGTCCTGCGTCGGGACTTCGTTGGCGCCGGCGTCTCGGCCCTGCTCATCATTCCGCTCCTGTGGCGGCGGACGCACGTTGTCGGATCCGCCGGCGCCATTGCCGCACTCTCCGTGGTCCAGCTCGTGGTGGGCTACCCTCCGGTGCCGGCACAGGCCGTGGCGCTGGTGTCACTGTACGCACTTGCCGCCTACGCCCCCCGCTGGGCGCGTCTCGGAGGCCTCGCTCGCCGTGGCGGGAGTTCCCGCCGGAATCGCCAGGTTCGGCGGCGAGTACGGGCTGACCCCGGCCACAGGCACCCTGTCGACACTTCCATTCGCGGTGCTGCTCTTCCTCCTGCTCGAGTCCTTCGTCCTCCTGTGCTGGACCGCCGGCGACCTTGCCCGCAACCGCCGCCTGAACCTCAGGGCTCTTGAGGACAGGACACGGCGGCTCGAAATCGAACGGGAGCAGGAACGCGAACTTGCCGCAGCCGATGAGCGAAGCCACATTGCCCGGGAAATGCACGACATCGTCGCCCACTCGCTGTCGGTGATCATCACCCAGGCCGACGGCGCCCGTTACGCCAGCGCGCAGTCCCCCGAACTCGCAGTGCAGACCCTTGGCACTATCGCCGAAACCGGCCGTGGCTCGCTGCGGGAGATGCGGCGCCTGCTCGGAGTGCTCCGGGGCGACGAAACGGCCTCGACGCGCCCCTTGCCGACGCTTGATGACCTGGAGGGGCTGGTTGAAGCGGTCCGGCGGTCCGGCGTCGAGGTGCGCCTCACCACCACGGGGACTCCGCGCCGGAACCTGCCCGCGGGTGCGGAACTGACCGCCTACCGCGTGGTCCAGGAGGCCCTCACCAACGTGCTCAAGCATGCCGGCGGGCAGGCGAGCGCTACCGTTGAGGTGGTGTTCACCCCGCGCGGACTGGACCTGACCATCAACGACGACGGACTCGGCGCTGCCACCGATCCCGCCACCGCCGGGGCCGGCCAGGGGATCTCCGGCATGGCCGAACGTGTGCGGCTCTATGACGGCGCCGTGGAGGCGGCCCCCAGGACCGGGGGAGGCTTCCGGGTCCGCGCCTTTCTTCCCTATACCGAGGTATGACAATGGACTCTTCGCCAATCCGGGTAGCCCTTGTCGACGACCAGCAGCTCGTGCGCAGCGGATTCAAGATGCTCGTGAACTCCCAGGGGATGCAGTCATCGCGCCCTCAACCCGTCGCCTGCTCGACCACCCCGCTCCAATGCTTCGCCGATCTACGCCCCGGGCGCCCGGCAGGCCGGCGGCGTCGACGCGCTGGCTGCCCGAGAGCGGGAGGTCTTCGTACTGATCGCGCAAGGGCGGGCCAACGGCGAGCTTGCGGCCGAACTCTTCCTCTCTGAGGCCACCGTAAAAACCCATGTCGGGCACCTTTTGGCCAAGCTGCAGGCACCGGACCGGGTGCAGGCCGTGGTGATCGCCTACCAGGCCGGCGTGGTGACCCCCTGAGCGGCGGCCCGGGGTAGAGCTTGTCTCATACCAGGGTATGAGAACGGCCGGGAAGGGTTCAGGCTGCAGGCTGATCCGGAACAGCGCGGTGTTGCATAGCTTTGAATGATGACCAGCTTTGTGAACAGCCAGCATCCCATTCCCGCTCCAGCCCCAACCGCCGGAAGTTCCGCCGTCGCGGCCCAGGAACTCAACAAGACCTACGGCTCGGGAGATACCCGGGTTCATGCACTGAGGAATGTCACCCTGGATTTTGGGCGAAGCAGGTTCACCGCGATCATGGGGCCTTCCGGTTCGGGAAAGTCAACGCTGATGCACTGCCTCGCAGGCCTGGACTCGGTGGACTCGGGATTCATCCAGCTTGGCGGCACGGAGATCACCGGGATGAACGACACGCAGCTGACCCACCTGCGGAGGGACCGCGTAGGTTTCGTCTTCCAGGCATTCAACCTCGTTCCGACATTGACGGCGGAGCAGAACATCACCCTGCCGGTCGCACTGGCCGGGCGGTCCGTTGACCGGTCCTGGCTGCGCCAGATCACTGCATCCCTGGGTCTGACCGACCGTCTGAGCCACCGCCCCCATCAGCTCTCCGGAGGCCAGCAACAGCGCGTGGCCGTGGCCCGGGCGCTGCTCACCCGCCCTGAGGTGATTTTCGCCGATGAACCAACCGGAAACCTCGACTCCAAAGCCGGAGCGGAAGTGCTCGACCTCCTGCGCCGCAGCACGCGCGAGATGGGCCAGAGCATCATCATGGTCACCCACGACCCCGGCGCGGCCTCCTACGCCGACCGCGTGATGCTCATGAATGACGGTGAACTCGTAAGCCAGCTCGACAACCCCGACACGGACAGCGTCCTGGCCGAGCTCTCGAAGCTGGGGGCGTAGGGATGCGCGCTGTAGCCCTTGCCCAACTAAGGATCAACGCCCGGCGGTTCATCGCCGTCGGCCTCGCCGTCATGCTTGGTGCCGGCTTCCTCTCCGCAACACTGATCTTGGGAGACACAACCCACGCCACCCTGCGCCAGAGCGTCGGCGCAGGCTATGCAAAGGCCGACCTCGTCGTGAGCGCCGCCGAGAACCAGCTGCCCCGTGACGCCCTGGGAACTGTTGCGGCCGCCGAGGGCGTCACGGAAAGCTACGCCCTGATCCGGGGCTACCTGACCCTTTCAACCGGAGGCAGGGCGAGCACCGCAATCATCGAGAACGCCGCCCCGGCCGTGCTCGAAACCTCAGGGCTGGAGCAGGGCCGGTTCCCCACCACCGGATCCGAAGTCACCCTTGATGCGGCATCCGCCAAGCGTCTGAAGGTGCACCTGGGCGACGCGCTCTCCATATCCTCTGGTTCACAGGATCGGGGTGTGGAGCCGGCTGCCCGGACCGTGAGCGTCGTCGGGATCACCGCCACCTCCTTCGACCCCGACCGTGCCGGGACCCCCCAGCTCCATGGCCGGGATGGACTGACGCGGAGCCTCACCGGAGGGCAGGACCATCCCCGGAACGTTCAGGTGGCGATTGCGGATGGCACGGACCCCGCCGTGGTGGCGTCCGCCATTGAGTCCCGGCTCGGGGCGGCGGGCATCAACGCCACGGTGGCCACAGCCGATGAGCAGACCCTGGCCGACGTCGCCGCACTCTCCGGCGGTGAACGCGAGCTTGAGCTGGTCCTTCTCGCATTCGCCGTCGTTGCGGTCTTCGTATCAGGGCTCGTCATTGCCAACACGTTCTCCGTGCTTGTGGCACAGCGCACCCGCGAGCTTGCCCTGCTGCGGTCCATCGGTGCCACGCGCAGCCAGATCCGGTCGTCGGTCCTGCTCGAGGCGGCAGTGGTCGGCCTGGTTTCCGCAGTGCTGGGCGTGCTGCTCGCAACCGGCGTGATGTGGACCCTCGTGCAGGTTGCCCGGCGCTCCGACGTAACCGCCTTCGCGGTCCTCGACGTTTCCGCCTCTTCGGTTCTGACCGGGCTCGTTGCAGGAGTGCTCCTTACTATTGCGGCCGCTTCCATCCCGGCCCGTGCGGCGACCGCCGTTCCGCCCATCGCGGCGATGCGCCCATCCGATGCCGCCACGGCGTCAACGGCAAAAGGCAGGGTGCGGCTGGCGGTGGGAGCGGTGATGGTGCTCGCCGGGACCGCCCTGCTCGCCAAAGCGGCTGCCGATGCGGAACTGCGTGCCGCCCTCGCCGGGGGAGTGGTGTCCTTCGCCGGCATCCTTCTATGCAGCGCCGTACTCCTGCCCCGCGCGGTTGCCGGTGCAGGCCTCCTCGCGGCACCGCTGGGCATCCCCGGACGCCTCGCTGCGCTGAACGCTGTCCGGAATCCCGCCCGCACTGCGGCAACGGCCTCCGCCCTCCTGATCGGCGTGACCCTTGTGACGATGATGATGTCGGGGGCCCACACCGCGCGCTCGGCCCTGACCGAGGAACTGTCGCGGAGCTATCCCGTTGACGTCGAGGTACACGGAGTCGGACGCGCGGGAACCGGGCAGGAAGCGGAAGCTGCCGTTGCCGCGCTCGACGGCGTCGCATCGAGCACTGTGCTTTTGCCGGTCGGGATTTCCGGACCGGAGAGTGGTGAGCGGCCCGTCTATACGGCCGGTGGTGAGCTGAAGGAGGTGCTGCGCACCCAGGCGGTGCGGCCGGTGGACGGCGTCGTCCTTGTCCCGAAGGACACGGGGGTCGGCAGCATCACGCTCGAGGGAGCGGACACGCGGATCGAACTACCCGCCCGGGAGGTCGAAGCCCGCACGTTCACCCCGCTTGTCACAGCGGCCACAGCCGCGCTGCTGGCAAACGGTCCGGTCGTTGACAGTGCCGGGGTGCCGGTCGAACCGAAGCTCTGGCTGCGCATCGATGACACGCTGGAGGGCTCCGCCGTTGAGGATCTGCAGGGCGAAATCGCTGACACGCTCGGGATCTCGCCCCAACAGATCACGGGTGCCGCCGTGGAGCGTGCCGCCTACGACAGGGTGATCGATGTGCTGCTGCTCGTCGTGACGGCGATGCTTGCCGTAGCCGTGCTGATCGCCCTCATTGGCGTGGCGAACACTCTCTCGCTGTCGGTGCTTGAACGTACCCGGGAGTCGGCCCTCCTGAGGGCACTTGGACTGACCCGCCGGCAACTGCGCGCGATGCTCGCCGTTGAGGCGGTGCTCATCGCGGGAGTCGCAGCAGTACTCGGCATTGTGCTTGGCCTCGCCTACGGCTGGCTCGGAACGCAGGCGGCAATCGGCTCGATCGCCGACGTCGTCCCTTTGGTTCCCTGGCTCCAGGTCCTCGGCGTACTGATGGCGGCCATCACGGCGGCCCTCCTGGCTTCCGTTCTCCCTGCACGGCGGGCGGCGCGCCAGTCCCCTGTCACGGGACTCGCTGCCGATTGAGGTCGGGCGGGGAAGGCGGCAAAAGCCGCAGTGAGAACCGCGGCGGACCTGTAGGAGTTCCAGTACCCGGCACTAGGCTAGGGCCATGACGTCCATTGAGAACGAAAGCGTTGAGGCTCCCACCGCGGAAACCGAACCGACAGTCCACCCCCGAGCAGTGCTCGGACGCCTTCCCCGCTATGCTGCCGGCAAGCCCCCGGTGGTCGTCGAGGGCCTGCGCAGCTACAAGCTGTCCTCGAACGAGAACCCGCTTCCGCCGCTGCCCGCCGTGCTCGAGGCAATCAGCGGACAAATCAACGTCAACCGGTACCCGGATCCACTGTCCACCGCCCTCCGCACGGAGCTCGCAGGCTTCCTCGATGTGCCGGCGGCGGACATCGTCACGGGCGCCGGCAGCCTCGGCGCGCTCAACCAGATCCTCGCGGCCTTCGCGGGCCAGAACGACTTCGATGCCCCCGACGAGGTGATTTACGCCTGGCGCTCCTTCGAGGCGTACCCGATCTGCGTCGGGCTCGCCGGGGCGGTGGGCCGCCAGATCCCCGTGAAGGAGGATGGCACCCACGACCTCGATGCGATGGCCGATGCGGTGACCGACAAGACCCGCGTCATCCTGCTTTGCACGCCCAACAACCCGACCGGGCCGGCCCTCACGGAGGAGGAGGTCGAGCGGTTCCTCGATCGTGTGCCGGCATCGGTCGTGGTCGTCATTGACGAGGCCTACCAGGAGTTCGTGCGGACGCCCGGGGCGGTGGACGGCATCTCCGTCTACCGGCGCCATGAGAACGTCATCGTGCTGCGGACGTTCTCAAAAGCCCACGGGCTCGCCGGCCTGCGCGTCGGCTACTCGGTGTCGAACCCGGCGCTCACGGAGCACCTGCGGGTCAGTGCCGTGCCGTTCGCTGTTTCCCAGATTGCCGAGGCGGCCGCAGTAACCTCCCTGCAGCACTTCGATGAGGTGGCGGACCGCGTGGAGAGCATCGTGGGCGAGCGGGAGCGGGTGCTCACGGGCCTGCGCGGGCTCGGCTGGACCGTCCCCGAACCTGCAGGAAACTTCATCTGGCTCTCCCTCGGAGAACAGTCGGGGGAGTTCGCACTGCTGGCCGAACAGCAGGCGCTTTCAGTCCGGGCCTTCGGGTCCGAGGGGGTACGGGTGAGCATCGGCGAGCCCGAGGCCAACAGCCGGTTCCTTGAGTTGTGCGCAGGATACCGGCACGCGCCCGGCCCCTGCTAGGAAGACTTAAATAGGTTCGAGCGGTACCACTGGCTACGCTGGGGAGCGAACGTTTAACGAACATATGTATCCCGGTGTATGCCTCCTCGAAATATGCCGAAGGGAGCATGCGTCGAATTAGGAGTGGACATGAGTGGCGCCCGTTTGCCCGCAGCCGAGTTCGAGTCGGAGGAAATCGCGCTGTCCCTTCAGCAGCCCGACCCTTCACCAGGGCCGGCGATGGTGCAGTTCCTCAACGAGGACGGCGTCCTGACCGACAACCCCGAGTATTCAGCCTTTTCCGGCGGCACCGATGCGGCCCACCTGAAGACCCTGTACCGCGATATGTTTCTGGTCCGCCGCCTGGATCAGGAGGGAACAGCCCTCCAGCGCCAAGGCCAGCTGGCATTGTGGGTGCCGCTGACCGGCCAGGAGGCGGCACAGATCGGCTCGGGGCGTGCCATGCAGCCGCAGGACTACGCCTTCCCCACCTACCGGGAACACGGGGTGGCCCTGACCCGCGGCGTCGAACTCTCACAGATCATGGGCCTGTTCCGTGGCATCACCAACGGCGGATGGGATCCGCGGGAGCGGAACTTCCACCTCTACACGCTCGTGCTCGCGGCCCAGACCCTGCACGCGGTCGGGTATGCGATGGGCATCCAGCGCGACCGCGCCGCGGATCCCGAGCTTCCGGGCGCCGCATCCGTTGCCTACTTCGGAGACGGTGCGAGCTCCGAGGGTGATGTGCATGAAGCAATGGTGTTTGCATCGTCCTTCAACGCGCCTGTTGTCTTCTTCTGCCAGAACAACCACTGGGCCATCTCCGTTCCCTCCTCGGTGCAGACCCGCATCCCCCTCGCCAAGCGCGCCGAGGGCTACGGCTTCCCGGGCGTACGGGTTGATGGAAACGACGTCGTCGCCGTCGAAGCGGTGACCAACTGGGCGCTCGAACACGCCCGCAGCGGCAAGGGCCCGGTGCTGATCGAGGCCTTCACCTACCGGATGAGCGCCCACACCACCGCCGACGATCCCACCAAGTACCGGCTCGCCCGGGAGGAGGAGGACTGGCATCCGCGGGATCCCCTGGCGCGCCTCGAACGGCACCTGCGCGACACGGGCAAGGCCGACGACACCTTCTTCGAGGAACTCACGAGTGCGGGGAACGCGATGGCGGCCGATCTGCGCCGCGACGTCAAGGCAATGCAGTCCCCGGGCATGGAGTCGCGCTTCAACACCGTGTACGCCGAGCCGCACCCGCTCGTGCAGGAGGAACTCCAGGCCTGGCGGGATTATGAAGCCGGCTTCGCCGGGAACGGAGAAGCACTCTGATGGCCGTTATGACAATCGCCAAGGCGATCAATGAGGGCCTGCGCGCCGCGCTCACCAACAACCCCAAGACCCTGCTCATGGGTGAGGACATCGGCGACCTCGGCGGCGTGTACCGGGTCACCGACGGGCTCAAGCGCGACTTCGGCGAAGACCGGGTTGTCGACTCCCCCCTGGCGGAGTCGGGAATCATCGGCACCGCCATCGGGCTGGCGCTGCGCGGGTACCGGCCCGTCTGCGAGATCCAGTTCGACGGATTCGTCTTCCCCGGGTTCAACCAGATCACCACCCAGCTCGCCAAGCTTCACACCCGCAGCGATGGAATGCTCAGCGCCCCTGTCGTCATCCGCATTCCCTACGGGGGCGGCATCGGCAGCGTCGAACACCACTCCGAGTCGCCGGAAGCGCTGTTCGCGCACACCGCGGGCCTGCGCATCATCACCCCGTCCAACCCTCAGGACGCCTACTGGATGATCCAGCAGGCCATCGACAGCCAGGACCCGGTCATCGTTTTCGAACCCAAGCGCCGCTACTGGCTCAAGGGCGAGGTGGACACGACGGCTCCGTCGGCCGATCCCTTCACGGCCCAGGTGGTGCGCGCCGGAACCGACGCGACAATCGTCGCCTACGGTCCCCTCGTGCCCGTCGCCCTTGCCGCGGCCAACGCGGCCGAAGAGGACGGACACAGTGTCGAGGTGATCGACCTGCGCTCGATCTCGCCGATCGACTTCGACACCGTCACCACCTCCGTGGCGAAGACCGGCCGCCTCATCGTGGCCCACGAAGCGCCGACGTTCGGCGGCATCGGCGGGGAAATCGCGGCCCGGATCTCGGAGCGGGCCTTCCTTTCCCTTGAGGCACCGGTGATCCGCGTAGGCGGTTTCCACATGCCCTATCCCGTGGCGAAGGTCGAGGAGCACTACCTGCCCGACATCGACCGAGTCCTCGAGGCCCTCGACCGGTCCCTCGCCTACTAAGGAATTCGAATGACCCTCAATACTTTCCATCTTCCCGACGTCGGCGAAGGTCTCACCGAAGCCGAGATCGTCGAGTGGAAGGTCAAGCCCGGCGAGACTGTTGCCCTCAATGACACGATCGTCGAAATCGAGACGGCGAAATCCCTCGTGGAGCTGCCCTCACCCTTCGCGGGCGTGGTTTCGGCGCTGCTGGTGAAGGAGGGCGAGACCGTCGAGGTGGGAACCCCGATCATCTCGGTCGAAGACGCGGCCGCCGGTGCTGCACCGGCGCGGGGGACCGAGCCGCCCGCCGGTGCCGACGGCGAAGTTCCGGCACCCGACATGCCCGGAGAGCTCTCGACCCCGCCCCGGCCCAACGCGCCGGCCGCCAGTCCGGAGGCC
The DNA here is from genome assembly GCF_058269175.1 of Arthrobacter sp. TJ-254. NCBI lineage: Bacteria > Bacillati > Actinomycetota > Actinomycetes > Micrococcales > Micrococcaceae > Arthrobacter > Arthrobacter sp. TJ-254. Next base: position 576,340 of record NZ_JBZCNF010000004.1, read on the forward strand.
GGGGGTCCGCTCGTCGGCACCGGCCCCAAGCCCGATGCCGTCAAACGCCGGCAGCGCCGCACCGTGGAGACCGGGCCGAACTCGAACGGCGCCGCCGCGCCCGTCCGGCCGCAAGCGCCGGCCCAGGCAGCAGCCCCCGCACAGCCCGCGGCCGCGCCCGGACCGGTGCGCGCCCATCAGGACGATGGAGTGTCCGGCAGCCCCGCGCCGCGGGCACCGGAGGCCGCAGGAGCCCGGCCGGGTACCCTCAACCAGCTGCTCCACCGGGTCCTTGCCAAACCGCCGGTGCGCAAGGCGGCGCGCGACCTCGGGATCAACCTCGCCGACGTTCCCGCAACGGGTTCCTCCGGCGAAGTGACGAAACAGGACCTGATCAGCTACCAGGCCCAGCGCGACGCCGAGCAGGACGGCGCCGACACGTTCTGGTCCGACAAGAAAAAGTACGGCGCGGGCCGGATTGAGCGCATCCCCGTCAAGGGAGTACGCAAGGCCACCGCCAAGGCGATGGTGCAGAGCGCGTTCTCGGCGCCGCACGTGAGCATCTTTGTTGACGTCGATGCCTCCCGCACCATGGAATTCGTCAAGCGGCTCAAGGCATCGCGGGACTTCGAGGGCATCAAGGTGTCCCCGCTGCTGATCCTTGCCAAGGCCGTCATCTGGGCCGCGGCCCGCAACCCCTCGGTCAACGCCACCTGGACCGACGAGGAGATCCTCGTCAAACACTTCATGAACCTCGGCATTGCCGCGGCGACGCCGCGCGGACTGATGGTGCCCAACATCAAGGACGCCCAGAACCTTTCGCTGAAGGAACTGGCTGTCGCGTTGAACGAGCTCGCAACCACGGCGCGGGCCGGGCGCACGCAGCCTGCCGAAATGCAGGGCGGAACCCTCACCATCACCAACATCGGCGCCCTGGGCATCGATACGGGAACGCCGATCATCAACCCGGGCGAGGTGGCGATCGTTGCCTTCGGGACGATCAAGCAGAAGCCCTGGGTCCTTGACGGCGAGGTGATCCCCCGCTGGATCACAACACTTGGTGGGTCATTCGACCACCGCGTCGTTGACGGCGACCTCAGCGCGCGCTTCATGGCCGACGTCGCGTCGATCCTTGAGGAACCGGCACTGTTGCTTGACTGAAACCGGGGCGCACGTGCCTTCGACCGCGGGACCGACACCGGAACGAGGGGAGAACATGGTTGCTGGCGAGAAAGAATCAGCCCGGGTGTCCGCCCGGCTGCTTCAGGAAGCGGCGGGGGCACGGGTCATCTGGGATTTTGACGGCGTTGTCGGGCACACCGAACCACTCCACGAGGCCAGTTACCGCGAGCTGGCGGAGCGTCGCAGCTACGGTCTGGGCGAAGGCTTCTTCGACGATCTTGTGGGGCATACCGAGAAGTGGATCTGGGAGCGCCTCATCTCCGAGGGGTTTCCTTCGACGGTGGCCGACATTCAGGACCTGCACCGCGAGCGGGGAGAAGTCGTTTCAGCGGTTGCCCTGCGCAGCCTGCAGCCCTCATGGCTCGCAGCCCGCCTCATGCCGGAATTGGCGGGCGTCGCTGTCGAGCAGGTCGTCGTCTCCAACGGGGACCCGGACTTGATCACGGCGCTCCTGGCCTCGTGGAAGCTCGACTCCTTCGTCAGCGTTGCACGGAGGGCCCCCGGCCGGGACAAGGAAGCGCTGTTTCGGGCGGCGTGCATACCGCCGTGCGTCGTGCTTGAGGACAGCGATACCTACCTCGAGCTTGGCAAGGAGCTGGGTGCTTTCACGGTGGGGGTCCGCCACTCCCACAATCCCCGGGCCGCACTTGACGCAGACCTGACCACACATCTGTGACCGAATCCGGCAGCTCCTAGCGAGGACATGCTGATGGCGCCCTTGACGAAACCGGTTGTACTGCTTCGACCCGCGCCCCAAAAGCGTGACCGTATCTTCACCGCAGAAGCCCTCGCAGCCCTCAATGACCTGTTCACCGTGATCGATCTTGAAGACGCGCAGGATGACGAGGCATTCGAGAAGTACCTGCCGGACGCCTTCGCGATCATTGGGCAGCCCGACCTGGACGCAGGAAGGCTGGGCAAGGCACGGCGGCTGAAGGTGCTGATCAACGTGGAGGGCAATTTCTTCCCGAACGTGGATTATCCTGCCGCCTTCGCCCAGGGTGTGCGCGTGCTGGGCAGCGGATCCGCCTACTCACAGGCGGTCGCCGAGTATTCTCTGGGACTGGCGATCGACCTCGCCCGCGGCATCAGCAATCAGGACGGCGCGATGCGCGCCGGAAACGAGAAGTACGTCAGCGAGTCCAACACCGACGCGGTCCTGCTGCACCGCGCATCTGTAGGAATCCTCGGGTACGGGAATCTGGGGCGAAGCATGCAC
>NZ_JBZCNF010000005.1:0-423693 GCF_058269175.1 Arthrobacter sp. TJ-254
GTGCATGCTTCGCCCCAGATTCCCGTACCCGAGGATTCCTACAGATGCGCGGTGCAGCAGGACCGCGTCGGTGTTGGACTCGCTGACGTACTTCTCGTTTCCGGCGCGCATCGCGCCGTCCTGGTTGCTGATGCCGCGGGCGAGGTCGATCGCCAGCCCCAGAGAATATTCGGCGACCGCCTGTGAGTAGGCGGATCCGCTGCCCAGCACGCGCACGCCCTGGGCGAAGGCGGCGGGATAATCCACGTTCGGGAAGAAATTGCCCTCCACGTTGATCAGCGCCTTGAGCCGCCGTGCCTTGCCCAGCCTCCCCGCGTCCAGATCGGGCTGCCCGATGATCGCAAAGGCGTCCGGCAGGTACTTCTCGAATGCCTCGTCATCCTGCGCGTCTTCAAAATCGATCACGGTGAACAGGTCATTGAGGGCTGCGAGGGCTTCTGCGGTGAAGATGCGGTCACGCTTTTGGGGCGCTGGTTGAAGTAGAACAACTGGCTTTGTGGGAGTCGTCATCATTGTGTCCTTGCCACGTGCGGATTCGAGCGGTTCACAGGTGAGTTGTCAGATCTGCGACTAGGGCTGCCCGCGGGTTATGGGAGTGCCGCACGCCGACCGTGAAAGCACCCAGCTCCTGCCCGAGCGCCAGATAGGTGTCGCTGTCTTCCAGCACAACGCATGGGGGAACGCAGAGATCACGGAAGAGTGCTTCCTTGTCACGTCCCGGAGTCCGGCGGGCGACCTCGACGAACGGCTCGAGGTTCCACCCGGCAAGCAGGGCGGCGATCAGGTCCCGGTCGCCATTGGAAACAACGACCTGCTCGTCGGCGACCCCATCGAGCGCGGGCATCAGGCGGGCTGCCAGCCAGGAGGGCTCCAGGCTGCGCAGAGCGACTGCAGCAACAGCGGCTCCCCGCTCCGCGTGAAGATCCTGGATTTCGGCCATGGCGGCGGGGAACCCCTGCGAGATGAGACGCTCCCAGATCCACTGCTCGGTGTGACCCACAAGATCGCCGAAGAAGTCCGGAGCGAACCCGTAGCTTCGACGCTCCGCTAATTCGCGGTAACTGGCCTCGTGCAGGGGCTCAGTGTGGCCGACCACACCGTCAAAGTCCCAAATGACCCGCGCTCCGGCCGCTTTTTCGAGCAACGCCGTGATCAAGGATTCTGCTTCTTCCTCGTCGTCGAGCATGTTCGACCCTCTGCTGGCTTCTTGAGCGTGGACAAATCCGGCGGCGCCTGGCTTCAAGCCATCGTATGGTTCTCTCAACCACTGACGCCAACCGGCATTCGTTTCCTGCGGCGGCTGAATTGCGTGCAGGGGGGCAGCCTCCTCTCCCAGCTTCCCGCCTGAACCCGGTGGCCACGCTCCCTCCGTCTGATCCGCGCAACGAAACTTCGAGCGCGCTGACACTGGCCGTTTCAACGCGGCTTGGTAGTCAATCTACTTCTGCACCAACAGAGGGATCCCCCAGTGACGGGGTCGAAGGGTCTGCCCCCTGGGTCCCACGTGGCCGCTTTCTATGTCTCTGTAGCCGCCCGCGAGCGAACTGAGGTCGCCGCAGGCTAAGTCTGCTCGTGGTGATGGTGCTCATGAGTCATCAACACCAGCTCAAAAACCCTCACCACAGTCATGTACCTAAACCACCGCTACCCCATGAAGTAGAAGAGAGCCCAAACCGGGCTTCGCGACAGAAAGGAACCACCCCGGCCCAGAAGAACTCAAACCCAGCTACCCGAACCGGCACCCGGACCGCAGAATTGCGCCGGCTGTCCACAGTCAGAGAGCAAAAGCACCTCTGACTAGGGGAAACATGTGCCCGAAGTGGGAATCGAACCGGACTCCAGCCCCTGCGAACACTGGACTCCTGAGGAAACATGCGGAATCCAGCCTAGTCCGGCCGATGTACGACCCGATCCGAAGCCCCAAGTGTGGACGCTGTCCACACCCCCACTTCTCCCCGCCAAAGGCCCTCCCCCAGACTGCCGCACGCCGCACTGAAAGGGTCCGGTGCTTCTATGCGGTGACATATTCGATCCTGCTGGAGGGATTCAACCGCGGCCGTGACCGGGTGGTGTTCGCACTTGTTGCCCAATCTCGGGCACGCCGCTTGGCCGATGTGTGGTCTTCGCCGCAGTGCTGCCCGTGTGCATCTAAACCCGGCCCAAAGCGTCGATATCCTCCAGGAATTGCTCGTGGACCTCCTGACTCACCGTGGTCCGGGTCTCGCCGATGGCATCGAGGTAATCTTGGGAAGAGGGCCCTTTCCTGACCGCATCACGGACTGCGGGCTGATCTTTTGAGGCCGAACCGCCGTCGTAAACTGCTTTCTCCAAGGCTCGCTGGGAGGCGCTGCGGGCCGCGTACTCGATGTCGGCTGGGGAGAATCCCTCTGTGCGGTCCACGAGGAGTTCCACGTCTACGGCGTCGACGACGGGCGCCGGGATGAAGCGTACCCAGATAGCCTCGCGGGCCTGACGGTCGGGCAAACCGATGGGAATGACGTAGTCAAACCGGCCATGACGCAGGAACGCGGTGTCCAAGGCGCGGATGAAGTTCGTCGCACATACCAGCAGCCGGCCTTGCTGTTCCCGGAAGGCCGGGATGATTTTGAGCAGCTCATTCGTGACACCCTGCAGCGGCGAGGGCGGTTCACCTGAGCGCTGCGAGGCGATTTCCTCGACCTCGTCGATGAACACTACGGCGTGCTCCAATTCGGCGATGTCCAAGAAGGTCTCACGCAGGGCTCCAGCCAGACCCTGTGGATCCGCCGCGAGCCGGGACGGAAACACTTCCACGAACGGCCACTCCAGCCGGGATGCGATGGCTTTGGCGAAAGTGGTCTTGCCAGTCCCGGGAGGACCGAAGAGTACGACGGCGCGTGGCGGCACGACGCCGAATTCGTCTGCGAGATCGGCCTCGGCGAGTGGCAGGACCAGACGACGCTCGAGGAGTTCCTTCTCACTGCGCATCCCGGCGACCTTCTCCCAAAGGTCCCGGGCCAGAATCCGCCCACCGAGCTGACCCAATGCATCCAGTTCCTGGCGTTGAACGGGAATGGTCCGCTCGAAGTAGCGCAGGTTCTTTTTCAGCACAAAACCACGGCCGAGGAATGCCTCCACCCGCGTTTCGGACTCCGGCATCAACGCGGAGAGTTTGTTCAGCCCGTGAGGGGCCATCCGGTTCTCGACGGCGGCTAACAGAGAAGTGCCTATCCCCCTGCCTCGATACTCTGGAAGGGTCGCCAGGAAAACGATCCATCCTTGGTCATGCGCGGCCCGTCCAATAGCGGCGCCGACCACCGTGTCGCCCTGTACGGCCACTACAGCGTGGTCCTTCTCACTGGATGCGAGGACTTCCGAAAGTGCGTAAACCGGCTCGACGTTATGGGACTTGAGGGTCTCCCAGAGGTGCAGGATTCCGTCCAGGTCTGCCGGATGGAAGTCCCTGATTCGCCAGCCGGTCATGTCGTCTCCTCGGTTGATCGTGCGTAGTGGTTGAGCTGACTGTATGCCTGCCGGGTGGCCTGTTCCCCGTGTGTATCCGTTTCCTGCGTCCAGATGGCCCCGTCTGGGGTCATTCAGGAGAGACCGAAATGTATTGGCACTCCCCTCGCACGTCTGTTTCGCCCGGGCGTGGGCGGCGCGCCGGGGTCGTCAGAGCCGGGCACGGCAGTAATTGTCTCGGTGGTCGCGCATTGGTGCTGCGATGGAGACCCTGGCTTCACCTCGCGGGGCCTTGGACCCGGACGGATGACTCCATCTGTGAGAAACGTTTCAGTGCGGTTTCTGAAACGTGGGTTGTGGTGGTGCGGGGCGCCGAAGTGGACTGCAGAGGATCCGCTTACCCGTGCACGGGAGGGACGGCCAGCACTATGTGTTGCTGGCCGTCCCTCCCGGCCTGGCCCCGAAGCACAGTCGGCTTCAGGAACCCGTCCTAGGTCATGGCTGGTGAAAGAAGTCGCCCAGCGCGTCGGATCTCACGGGACCCGGACTGTCTCGCCTTCGGTGCGGAAGTGACGTTCCAGCTCTTCCAAGGAATGACCCTTCGTCTCTGGGACGTACCTGTGCACGAATGCCAGGGAGATGATGTTCACGACGACGAAGAGGCTGAAGGTGCCGGTGGAGCCGAGGTTCTCGTTGACGATGGGGAAAAGGAAGGAAATGGCCGCGTTGACTGTCCATAGTGCGAAGACAGCCAGGCCCATGGCGAAGCCACGGATGGCCATCGGGAAAATCTCTGACAGCAGGAGCCACACGCAGGTGCCAATGAAGCACTGCACGAACGCGACGAATAGCATCATGGCGACCAGAATCGTGTAACTGACGATGTCCGAGGGGGGCAGGAGGAAAACGACTGCCAGCACTGCCTGGGAGGCAGCCACACCTGCGAACCCGGTCAGGAGCATGCGGCGCCGCCCGACGAACCCGAGGAGCCAGATGCCCAGGATGGTCGTCACCACCGACGTCACGCCCACAGCGATGGTTGCCACCAGGGATGCACTGACACCGAGGCCGCTCTGTTCGAGGATCGTCGGTGCATAGTAGTTGACGGTGTTGATTCCTGTTGCCTGCTGGACGATGGCCAGTCCGATACCGATCCACAACAGCCGGCGCATCCAGGGGTTGTCCCTCAGATCCCGCCACACCTGGCCCCGCTCCTTGCGGGCGACCATCGAGGCGTCGACTATCTCCTGGAATTCACGCTCGGCTTCGACCGGATTCCGGCTCTTTTCAAGGATCCTGCGGGTATCGGTAAGCCTGTCCCGCAGCGCGTACCAGCGCGGGGATTCCGGCAGCAGCAGCATGCCGATCAGGAGTGCGACGGCCGGCACGGAGGCGACGCCGAGCATCAGCCGCCAGACCTGGGGATCATCCAGCAAGGCGTCGAGGAGTGCATTGATGGCAAAGGCGAGCATCTGACCCGTTACGATCATCAGCTCATTGATGGTCACCATCCGGCCGCGCAGATGTGAAGGGGCCATCTCCGCCAGGTAGAGAGGGCAGGTCACGGCAGCCGCACCGACGCCGAGTCCAAGGACGATTCGGGCCACGATCATGAATCCGACGGACGGCGCAAGAGCGCAGCCCAGTGCCCCGATGAGGAACAGGACGGCACAGACCAGCAGCGTGCCTCGTCGTCCGATTTTGTCCGCCAGACGGCCACCTGTCAGGGCTCCGAGTGCCGCCCCTGGGAAAAGGAGGGAACTGACCACCGAAGCTTCTTCGACCGCGTTCATGTTGAAGGAATCATTCATGTAGAGCAGGGCGCCGGAGATTACTCCGGTGTCATAACCAAAAAGAAGTCCGCCCAGTGTGGAGATGGCAGTAAGCCGAATGAGGTACCCGCGGTGATTGACACCGTCTGCCGAAGCAGCGGGCTGTGCAGGACGCAACGACATTGTTGTCTCGTTTCGAAGGAGGGAGCCGGAGGCCGTCCGGCGTTAGGGACGTGCGTAAGCAGGGGCCGGACCCGGCACCCATGGACGTTCTCCGCACGCTGCTCGGCCGCATGAGAAGAAATGGAAAGGCTGGCAATGTATGGCCGGCTAGTGGATCATCACTGTGCCGTGGCTCACATTGTGCCAACTGTAGATCTACGCCGTGATGCACGTCAATAGTTTGACCTAATGACAGGACAAATAGGCCTGCTAGGGCGCATGTCCGTTCGCCGGTTGGATTCCCGGGCCCTAGAAGGGCCTGCGTCTGAATTTCATGTCCAACGCTCCGGGGCGGGGACGATGGGGTATCGTTCACAGGATAGAATGTCCTATGAAAGTTATGGGTTTCGCCGCCGTACGCCTGGTTTCAGCATTCGCGTGCCGGGAGGCCGGAAGCCGCCCATGACCGGAAGGCCCGAAGGATGAGGGGATGAACGCGCTGCGTCTAGACATCGACCGGACCTCACCTGTGCCGCTCTATCACCAGGTGGCTCAGGGGATCGAGGCCGCAATCCGTAGCGGAAAACTCGCTCCCGGAAGCAAGCTGGATAATGAGATCGCCCTTGCTGCGCAGCTGAAACTGTCCCGTCCCACAATGCGCAAGGCCATGGATGAGCTAGTGCGGTCCGGGCTGCTAGTGCGTAAGCGCGGAGTCGGAACCCAGGTCGTTGCCAGCCAGGTCAAACGCCATCTCGAGCTTTCCAGCCTCTTCGATGATCTGCAGGGCTCAGGCAGCAAACCCAGCAGCGATATCCTCTCGTTCGCCCACGTTGTGGCCGATGAGACGATGCGTGAGGGCCTTCATCTGAGCCTGGGCGCCCGGGTGTACCACCTGGTGCGTCTGCGGATGATGGACGGCGAACCCCTGGCGCTGATGGAAAACTGGGTCCGCGACGACGTTGTCGACCTGGAGGAGAGGATGCTGAAGGATCGGGGACTCTACGAGATCCTCCGGAATGCTGGAGTGAATTTCCGCCTCGCCCAGCAACGTATCGGTGCGCGGACCTGTGATGACTACGAGGCCGGTCTATTGAAGATCGCACCGGGCTCTGCGCTGGTGACGATGGACCGCACCGCAGTGGATGACATTGGACGCAACATCGAAGTAGGACATCACGTGTACCGCGCTGATTCATACAGCTTCGAGATGACCCTGGTGAACCGATAGTTCCTGACAGCGACGAGAGAAGGACGCACGATGACCGATTGGGTTTACCCCCTGGGGACGGCGGCGGACGGTGTATGGGATGTCGCCCTGGGTGCTGCGGGATCGGCGGTGAACGTCCCCGGGTGGAAGCATACGGGTATCCGCGTTGCCACCCTCGCCGCCGGCGCTGCCGTGCACCTGCCAGCCGCGGAGGAGGAACGCATAGTGGTGCCGCTGAGCGGGTCTTTCGCCGTCGGTGTGCAGGACAGCAGGTACCTTCTTCGGGGCCGCGAGTCGGTCTTCCATGGTCCGTCGGATATCCTCTACACCGGCGGCAGGGATGTGGAGATTTTTTCGGAGGCCGGAGGCCGGGTGGCTGTCGCAACGGCTCCGGCCCGGGCCGACTACCCGGTCAGGCTTGTTACTGCCGCGGACATCCCCGTGGAGCTGCGTGGGGCCGGGAACTGTTCCCGTCAGGTTCACAACTTCGGGACGCCGGCCGCACTGGAAGCGGACCGTTTTATTGTCTGTGAAGTCCTCACCCCGGCCGGCAACTGGTCGTCCTACCCTCCGCACAAGCACGACGAGGAAAAGGACGGGGAGACGAATCTCGAGGAGATCTACTATTTCGAGACCCGCCGCTCCCCCGGTGGCGGGCCGGACGGTGACACGGATCCTATGGGCTATCAGCGCGTCTACGCCTCTGATGAGCGCCCTATCGATGTGGCAGCGGAAGTCCGGACCGGGGACGTGGTGCTGGTGCCCTACGGCTGGCATGGACCCGCCATGGCTGCACCCGGGTATGACCTGTACTACCTCAACGTCATGGCCGGCCCGGGCCCGGTGCGGGAGTGGCTGATCAGTGACGATCCGCATCACGGGTGGGTTCGGTCCACCTGGGAGGGCCAGGAGGTCGACCCCCGGCTACCGTTCAGCCGGTAGGCACGCACACACGAAGGGCCCGTCCGGATCCGGGCGGGCCCTTCGTGTGGAGGGTGGGGAATCAGGCGCCGACGCGCCCCTTGAATTCCTGCTCGAGCTCTTCGAGGGATTTCCCGCGTGTCTCGGGAATGAACTTGTAGGCGAACAGGATGGCCCCGATGCCGAGCGCCACGAACACGAAGAACGTGTTCGAGATGGTGATGGCGCTGACGAGGATCGGGAAGGTGAAGCTGACGGCGAAGTTGACCATCCACAGGACGAAGACGGAGATTCCCATGCCCATGCCGCGGATCTTCAGCGGGAAGATCTCCGAGAGCATCAGCCAGGTGACCGGTGAAATAGCGCCCTGCTGGAAGGCGAGGAAGGTCACGGTGAAAGCGAGGATCACGAACCCGCGGGCCGTCCCCTCGGGCAGGATCAGCGAGAAGACGCCGATCGCCAGCAGAGCCGCCGTCGTCCCGAGCTGGCCGACCATCAGCATGGGCCGGCGGCCAACCCGCCCTAGGAGCCAGATACCCAGGAAGGTCGCTGCCACGGAGATCACGCCGTTGGCGATGTTCGCCGTCAGCGCCGCCTGCGCACCGAATCCCGCATTCGTGAGGATCTGCGTGCCGTAATACATGATCGAGTTGACCCCGGTGATCTGCTGGATCACCGCGAGCCCCAATCCCACGACGAAGACCCTCTTCAGCCACGGCTCGCTCAGGTCCTTGAACGTGCCCATCTTGGCCTTATAGTCCTCGACGGCGAGCCTCTGCACCTCCTCGAACTCCTGCCGCGCGGCTTCCCTCTCGCGGATCTGCTGGAGAACGGACAGGGTTGCGCCGAAGTTACCGGTGGACGCCAGCCACCGCGGGCTTTCCGGTACGAAGTTCATGCCGATCCACAGCCCGATCGCCGGGATCGTGGCAATGACCAGCATCCAGCGCCATACGCCGCCGGACTCCCCGAAGGTGTTGCCGATGACCGCGTTCGTGGTGAAGGCCATCAGCTGCCCGGTGACGATCATGAGTTCATTGCGCGTCACCATCTGCCCGCGTCGCGCTGCAGGTGACAGTTCAGCGAGGTAGATGGGCACCATGACGGACGCACCGCCAACGGCCAGACCCAGGACGAGGCGTGAGATCACCATGACGGTGATGTTCGGGGCGAAGGAGGCGCCCAACGTTCCCGCAAGGAAGATCATGGCCAGGACGATGATCATCCGCTTACGGCCGTAGCGGTCCGCGAGCCTGCCTCCGGTTACGGCGCCGAAGGCGGCACCGAAGACCAGGGAACTTGCCACCAGGCCCTCCGTGAAGGGAGTCAGACCGAGGTCCTCCTCCATGAAGGGCAGTGCCCCGTTGATGACTCCGGTATCGAACCCGAAGAGTAGACCGCCGAGGGTGGCGATCCACGTCACGCGGCGGAGGAATTTGTCCTGGCTGCCACTGGGGCTCACCGCCCCTGGTGTTACCGATGCGGGCACGGACGATGACGACGTCACGATGAACCCTTCCTCTGTTGCCCGGCGCCCCCGGTCATGCCCGGGCCCGCGCGATCGAAGCCGTGATGGTCTCCAATTGAAAGCGTGAGACCTCATCGGCGCGCTCGTTCTCCGCGAAGACGCTGGAGACTACGACGGAGTCCGCGCGGTCGTAGAAGCCGGTCTCACCGAGTTGCCCGAAGAACATGTCCCAGTCGACATCACCATCACCCATCCGGAGGTGCTGGTGAACCCTGACCGGGTTTCCCGGCGGATTGGTGATGTACCGCAGGCCGTGGGAAGCGGTGTGGTCCATGGTGTCCGAGACGTGCACCAGGCGGAGCTTGTCGCCCGCGGCCTGCATGATCTCCTCGGTGGAGTGGCCCATATGGAAGGTGTGCGAGGCGACGAAGACGAAGCCGATGTTGTCCGAGTTCAGGCCCCGGATCACACGCAGGGCCTCAAGCCCGTCCTCCACGAAGTCATCCGGGTGCGGGTCGATCCGGACGTCGATGCCCTCCCGCTCGATGATGGGCAGCAGCTCCTCCATGGAACGGTAGAACGCGTCCTCTGACTTCTCTGCCTGCTCCGGACGGCCCGAAAACTCGGTATTCATGACCTTGACACCGAGGCCGACGGTCAGCTCGATGGCTCGCTTCCATTTACGGACCGCCGCCTGGCGCTGCTCCTCATCCGGGGAGGCCCACCGGAGCACGGGCAGCACCGATGCGATGCCGACACCTGCCTCAGTGCATGCCTTCCGAAGGTCCGCTACGAGGCCGTCGTCGGCCTTTGGATGGCGGAAAAACGGCAGGAAATCGGGGTGAGGGGTGAGCTGGAGGTATTCATACCCGAGGTCCGCTGCCACACGGGGGAACTCGAGCAATCGGTGCGTTGCATGAAACGGGGTGGGATCGAGTGCAATCTTCATTGATTCTCCAAAATCTTATGGACAGAAGCACACCGCTTTCCCGGAACACGGGCCCCGGGAAGCAGCCGTGTCAGCTGTAGATGGCGGGCTTCTGCTCCAGCTTCACGGTCGCCCGGCCACCGGTCCGCTGGGCTTCGACACCGGCCTCGCAGCAGGCCGCCGTGGCGTAGCCGTCCCATGCGGATGGTCCGCCGAGGCCACCGGCGATTGCGGCGTCGACCCAGGCTTGGACCTCGACGTCGTAGGCCGCACCGAACCGCTCCTCGAACCCGGGGGTGACAGCGCCGCCCCACTTGCCTGCGCTGCGTACGTACGCTCCAGTGTCGCCGCCGATGTCGACAATGCCGTCCTCGAAGGACGCCTGCGTGGTCACCTGGTACCCGAACTTCGCATTGACGAAGATTTCGACATCAGCCAACACCCCCGACTCGGTCTCGATGAGGACCTGCTGGGGGTCGTGCTGGCCTGGGTGGGCGTTTTTCGTTGCCTTGCCCAGGCGGACCTGCACGGAGGTGATCTCCTCGCCGGTGAGGAACCGGATGGCATCGAATTCGTGGACGACCGCATCATTGATGATCATCTCGTTCGTGAAACTGGCGGGGGTTGCGGGGTTGCGATGGGCGCAGTGCAGCAGGAGCAGTTCGCCCAGCTCACCCGAGCGTACGAGGTTCCCGAGGGTGCGGTACTGGGCGTCGAAGCGGCGCATGAAGCCGACCTGGATGCGCGGATGGCCAAGTTCGACTTCGGCTTGGACGATGCGCCAGGAGGACTCGGCATCCTGCGTGAGCGGCTTCTCGCACAGGATCGGCAGGTCCTTGGCGACGGCCTTGAGCAGGATCTCCTCGTGCAGGAAACCTGGGGTGGCGATCAGGACGGCGTCGACGTCCGGACGCTCGAGGGCCTCGTCAGCACTGGTGAGGGCGACCGCGCCGTGGATTCCGGCGACCGCGGCCTCGGCGCGCGCGAGGTCGACGTCGACGACTGCTGCCACGCGGGCACCGGTGATGCGCCGGTTGATACGCTCGATGTGGTCGGCACCCATACGCCCGGCACCGATCACTGCTATTCCAAGGTTCGTGGTCATGGTGAAATTTGCCTTCTATTCGTCGGGGGCGTCAGCTGACGCGGGTGCGGGAACCGCAGGAGAGCAGGTAGTCGCGGGTCCTCGTGGCGATGGGAAGCGGCACGTCGAAGGCGACCGGATACATGTCCTGCTCCACGATGCCGAAGATCGGACGGTTCAGGGCCTCGACCGCCTCGATCACTGCCCGCAAATCCGGCAGCCCGTTCGGAGGTTCAGTCATGACGCCGGCGAGATTCGCTGCCGCCCAGGTCATGTTTTCCGCGTTGACCTTCGCCAGGATCTCGGGGTTGATCTGCTTGAGGTGCAGGTACCCGATCCGCTCGGGGTGCTCCTGAATGAGCTGCAGGCTGGACGCACCGCAGTACTCGGCGTGGCCGGTGTCAAGGCACAGGTTCAGCAGTGCCGGGTCGGTGTTGGCGAGCAGCTTCTCGATGTCCTGCTGGGCGCCGACGTGGGTATCGGCGTGGGAGTGGAACTGCTGGTGCAGCCCGAAGTCCTCCAGCAGGACCTTTCCCAGACGGTTGTGCCCCTCGAAGAGATCGCTCCACTGCCGGTCACCGAGCGTCCCGGCTTCGACGGGCTCACCCGTGACATCATCCCGCCACATGGCAGGGATGACCACGATGTGCTTGCCGCCCATCGCTGCTGTCAGCTCTGCTACTTCCCGGGCAGGCTTCCATGCGGAGTCCCACTGGTCCAGGCCGCGGTGGAATGCCGTGAAGACCGTTCCGGCGGAGATGGTCAGGTTGCGCTGGCGCAGCTCGTCGGCCAGGCGGGTCGGATCGGTCGGCAGATACCCGTAGGGGCCCAGTTCGATGCAGGAGTACCCGGCTTCGACGACCTCATCGAGGAAACGCTGCCACGGTGTCTGCTTCGGGTCATCCGGGAACCAGACACCCCAGGAGTCCGGCGCCGTGCCAATAATGAGCTTGTTCTCTACTTCAGTCATAACGGCGTTTCTTTCTGGTCTGGAGTCATGAGTGATCGGGTGTGGCAGGGGAGATCAGTCACGCTGGTTCCGCCCCGTCGTAGCGTCGTCCGCACGGCCCGGAACTGCCTCTTCACCCTGCCCCAACTGGTCAGGAAGCCCCTGGACGATCCCATCCTGACGCACGGCGTGGTCGTCGGCGTGGGAGGGGAAGTTGAACGAAGCTCCGGAGGCTGCAGATGGTTCGGGCCAGCGGGAGGTGACGACCTTGCCGCGGGTGTAGAAGGAGACACCCTCAGGCCCGTAGATGTGCTTGTCGCCGAACAGTGAGGCCTTCCAGCCACCGAAGGAGTGGTAGGCGACGGGCACGGGCAGGGGTACGTTGATGCCGATCATGCCCACGGTTACGGAGCGCTGGAAGGTGCGGGCGTGGGCGCCCGACGAGGTGAAGATCGCGGTGCCATTGCCGTAGGGATTCGCGTTGATGAGCTTGATGCCGTTGTCCAGGCTGTCGACCCGGACCACGACGAGGACGGGGCCGAAGATCTCCTCGGTGTACGCGGTCATCCCGGTCTTCACATGGTCGATCACGGTGGGTCCGACCCAGAAGCCTTCTTCGTGGCCGGGGACGACGAGGTCGCGCCCGTCGACCACCATGGCCGCGCCGGCTGCTTCTGCTTCGGTGACGATCGTCTTGATCCGGTCCCTGGAGGCGGGCGTGATCACCGGGCCCATCTCCGAATCGGAGGCGGTGCCGTTGCCGACCTTCACGGCCAGAGCGCGCTCCTCGACGTTCTTCACGAGCAGGTCGGCGGCATCGCCGACGGCCACGGCGACCGAGATGGCCATGCAGCGCTCACCGGCGGAACCGAAGGCAGCTGCAGCCAGGTGGTCGGCCGCGTTCTCGAGGTCGGCGTCGGGCATGATGATGGCGTGGTTCTTCGCGCCGCCCAGCGCCTGGACCCGTTTGCCGTGCGCGGTCGCGGTCTCATGGACGTACTTCGCGATGGGCGTGGAGCCGACGAACGAGATGCCGTCCACATCGGGGTGGGTCAGCAGCCCGGTGACTGTTTCCTTGTCCCCGTGCAGCACCTGGAAGACGCCGTCGGGCAGGCCTGCGTCCTTCCAGAGCTTGGCCAGGAGCATGGACGCGGAAGGGTCCCGCTCCGAAGGCTTGAGGATGAAGGCGTTACCGGTGGCAATGGCCATGGGTGCCATCCACAGGGGCACCATGACCGGGAAATTGAACGGCGTGATACCCGCGACGACGCCGAGGGGTTCACGGAAGGAGAAGACGTCGATGCCGGTGGAGACCTGGTCCGAGTAGTCACCCTTGAGCAGTTGCGGGATGCCGCAGGCGAACTCGACGACCTCGAGGCCGCGGCCGATCTCACCCTTGGCATCCGAGAGGACCTTGCCGTGCTCGGCGGTGATCAGCTGGGCCAGTTCGTCGACGTGGGATGAGACGAGTTCGCGGAACTTGAACAGCACCGCGGTGCGCTTCGCCAGGGAGATGTCACCCCAGGTGTCTGCAGCCTTACGAGCGGAGGCGACAGTGGCGTCCAGGTCTTCCCGGTTGGCGAGCCGCAGCTCACCGCTGACCGCTCCGGTGGCCGGGTTGTAGACGGAGGCGGTGCGGTTGCCGGATCCGGCCGCTTCGGCGCCGTTGATGAAGTGGTTGATGGTGTTCATAATGAGTTTTCCTCGTCTCAGCCCAACAACGGGCGCTGGCGGGCTTTGTGGTTTGAGTAGGTGGTGTAGGCGGACTGCGTCGAGTCGAGGTCGGCCACCCCTGTCACGGGGACGTCCCACCAGGATTCCGATGACGGAGCGTCGAGCAGCGGATCGGATTCGATATGGATGAGAATGGGCCCTCCATCTTCGGGAGCGGATCGCGCCCGGCGGACCGCATCCTCCAGATCGGCAATCACGGTGTCGCCAGGCGGGACCCGGAACACCGTGACACCCAGGCTCTCGGCGTTCATGGCGAGGTCGATGGGCAGCCGTTCGCCCTCGTCGAAGCTGTGGGCTTCGACGTCGAGGAAGCGGTACTGCGTGCCGTAGCGCTGGGAGCCCAGCGATTCGGACAGCGCCCCGATGGAGGCGTAGCCGTGGTTCTGGATGAGCACCACGATGAGCTTGATCCGCTCGGCGACCGCGGTGACCAGTTCGGTGTGCATCATCAGATATGAACCGTCCCCGACCATGACGACGACGTCCCGCTGCGCTCCGCCCGCCGCACGTTCGGCGAGTGTTGCCCGCTTCACGCCCAGGCCGCCCGCGATTTCGTAGCCCATGCAGGAGAACGCGTACTCGACGTGGTAGCCATGGGTGTCCTTGATGCGCCACATCTTGTGGAGGTCACCGGGAAGGGAACCCGCGGCACAGACGACGACGTCCTTTCCGCCCATGGCGCGGTTGGTGGCGCCGATGATCTCGTTCTGCGAGGGCAGGGGCGTGTGGCGTGTGTCGAAGACCGCGTCGACGGTTTCGTTCCACCGCTGCTTCTCGGTCTCGACCTGCCCGAGTAAATCGGCTCCCACCCGGTACCCGCCGAGTGCCTGTGTCAGCTTGATCAGACCCTTCCGGGCGTCGGCGACGATCGGCAGGGAAGTGCCGTGCTTGTAAGCGTCGATTGGGGCTATGTTGATGTTCACGAACCGGACCGAGTTGTTCTGGAAGGCGGTGCGGGAGGCTGTGGTGAAGTCCTCGTATCGCGTACCGATGCCGATCACGAGATCGGCCTCTGCCGCAAAAGAGTTAGCAGCGGTCGTGCCGGTGGAACCGATGGCACCCAGGCACAATGGGTGGTCCCAGGGCATGGACCCTACACCTGCCTGGGTGTATCCCACGGGTATGCCGGTGGCCTCGGCGAAGGCACGCAGTTCCCCCGTAGCCAGCGAGTACAAAATCCCGCCGCCGGCGATGATGAGCGGGCGCCTGGCACCCGCGATGACGGATGCCGCACGGCGGATGTCCTCCTCCTCGGGCTCCGGCCGGCGGATCCGCCACTCGCGGTCCTCGAGGAACTCCAAGGGAACGTCGATCGCTTCGGCCTGGACGTCCTGGGGAAGGGCGATCGTCACAGCGCCCGTCTCGGCGGGGTCGGTGAGCACCCGCAGTCCGTTGAGCAGGGCCGAGTACAGCTGCTCCGGCCGGGACACGCGGTCGAAGTACTTCGACAGCGGCCGGAACGCGTCATTCACGGAGATGTCGTAGGCGTATGGCTGCTCCAGCTGCTGCAGGACCGGGTCCGCTGCACGGGTGGCGAACGTGTCGCTGGGAAGCAGCAGCACGGGCAGTCGGTTGGTCGTCGCTAGCGCGGCTCCGGTGAGCATGTTCGTGGATCCGGGTCCTACCGAGGCGCTGACCGCGAACGTCGCTCGACGCCGGGTGTGGCGGGCGTAGCCCACGGCCTGGTGCACCTGGGCCTGCTCATTACGGCCCTGGTAGTAGGGCATCCTGGACGGGTCGGCGGCCTGCGCCTGCTTCAGCGCCTGACCGATACCGGCTACATTGCCATGACCGAAGATGCCGAACATGCCGGGGATCAGGCGCTCATGGTAGTCCTCGCTACCCACCCGGTCCACGGTGTACTGGTGGCTGAGAAACTTGACGACGGCCTGCGCCACGCTCATCCTGTGTGTCTGCATCAGTTGGTTCCCCCCGTGCTGGTCGAACGCGTACCGGCGGGTGCGGCGAGAAGCGACGCCGCGGTCTGGACCGCGACCTCGACGTTGCCATCCGGCGGGTAGAGAAGGGTCCGGCCGACTGTCAGGCCCTGAACGCCAGGCAGACGCAGAGCGGCCTGCCAGCTGGCAAAGACCTCGTCGGGGGCTCCCGTCGGGTCCCCGCCGAGGAGGACGGTCGGCAGGGTAGTCGATGCCATGACCTTTTCCATGTCAGCCACGACGGGCAGTTTCATCCACGTGTAGGCGCTACTCGCGCCGAGGGCCTCGGCGATGACGACGGACTTGATCACGGCTTCCGCGCTCAGGTCGTTGCGGACACGGCCCTCGTCCCAGACCGAAAGGAAGGGCTCTACCATGGCGATGAGTTTCTGCTCGGCGAGGCTGTCGATAGCGCGCGCCGTCGCCTCGAGGACCGATGCCGTCGCAGGGTCCCCCAGGCAGATCCGTGTCAGCATCTTCCCGCCGCTGGCCCCGAGGGCTTTCAGCGCAGCAGCGGTATGACCGGTGAAGCGGTCGTCGATCTCGTTGACGAGACCTGAGAGGCCTCCGCGGTTCATCGACCCGAAGATCAGCTTGCCTTCCAGGGCGCCGAGGAGCAGCAGGTCGTCGAGGATGTCGGGAGACGCCAAGACGCCGTCCACGGCGGGATTCGCCAGAGCGATGAGGAGCCGGTCGAGCAGCTCCCGGCGGTCTCCCATCGCGGTCACGTCGCCCCGGACGGAGAGCGCACCGCGGGCGGGGTGATCGGCGGCGAGGATGAAGTTCTGCGACCCCGCGGCGAGGCCCGGGTGAGGCCTGCGGGCAGCAGCGGCACGAGCCACGGCTTCGGGGTCCTCGAGCCGGATCGCTGTCAGGTGCTGGTAGCGGGCCGGGTTGGCTGTATCGATGTCAGTCACAGGGAGACCTCTTCGGGTAAGGCGCGGCCGCGCTCGGCCAGCAGGGAGAATACCTCCGCGGACGTAGGCATTGCATCGGCGCAGGAGAGCCGTGAGGCGACGATGGCGCCGGCGGCGTTCGCGAAATCGAGGACCTGCTGCAGGGGCCAACGTGCGAGCAGACCGTGGCAGAAGGCTCCCCCGAAGGCATCGCCTGCACCGAGCCCGTTGAGGGTCTCTACGGGCACTGGAGCGGAGACCACGCGCTCGGTGGCCGTCTTCGCCATGACGCCATCAGGACCGAGCTTGACAACGGCGATCCTGACACCGGCGGCGAGCAGACGGTCGGCCTGCTCATCGGGCGTACCCGCTCCGACAGCGACCGAGCATTCCTGGTCGTTGCCGATAGCAATGGTCACGTGACGGAGGACCTTCTGGACCTGCTCCCGGGCCTCCTCCTCGGAAGCCCAGAACATGGGCCGGTAGTCGAGGTCGAGGATCGTGTGCTGTCCGTCGCGCAACTGTTCAACGGGCCGGGTCTCGAAAGCCGCGAAATGGGCGCTCCTGCTCGGATCCTGCGAGAGCCCGGTGACGGTGGACCAGTAGACCTGTGCGTCACGGACGGCACCAAACGGCACCTCCGCGGCGTCGATCTGAAGATCCGGTGCCGTCGGCGTGCGGTAAAAGTACAGCGGGAAGTCGTTCGGCGGCTTGATCGCGCAGAACGTCACCGGGGTGGGCAGGGTTTGAACCGGGGTCACGTAACGGTCATCCACACCGAACCGCTGGAGCTGCTGGTGGAGGTAGTTGCCGAATGGGTCCTCCCCGGTGCGTGTGATCAACGCTGCGCGACGCCCGTGCGTCGCGGCCGCCACCGCGACGTTGGAGGGCGATCCGCCCAGATACTTGCCGAAGGAGGTAACCTCCTCCAGATCCACACCGATGTCGTTCGGATAGATATCAACGCTGATGCGTCCGATCGTCAATACTTCGTGAGTCTCCATCAACCCTGACCTTTCATTTCTCTACGTCGTGGCGAACGCCGAGACACGTCACCCTCGGTTTGTTAGAACATTGAAGTTTTGGTGCGGGCTCGTTGCTCAGTGGCTGGGAACGGCGAGTTCACCGTTCATGTACTGACTGCGTCCAAAGCCGAACGACCAATCCCCTGGCCCGTTTTCCACGTAGCCGATGAAAACGTTGGCACCTTCGACGCCCACTTCTTCGAGTGCCTCCGCGATGCGGGCGAACAGGGCGGTTTTGGCCTCCTGGGAGCGGCCCCGCTGCGTGAAGATCTGGATCATCACCACATCATCCGTACGTTCGAAGCCGAGCCCCGCGTCCTGCGCGCGGATTTCACCCTCGCCGTGTTGGGTGACGATGTGGAATAGGTCGCGTTCCGGAATACGGTACTCCGCGAGGATTGCCTGATGTATGGCGTCGCTGATCTGGCGACGCTGCTCGGCTGTTCTACCGTGATTGACATCGATACGGACGAGTGGCACTGTTCCTCCTTGAAAAGTTTGTCCTAACATACTCTCCAACTGCGACGAGTACAACAACCTTCGGAAGCGGGAGTCGACGCCGCGTACTCGTCCGGGCGCCGATAAGGTACGGAGGAACCTCGCACTGACATCGGAGCAGTCAGTACAGGGGCAATAACGATGCGCTTCGTCCTGGAAGGGCGCGGCTCACCTTCCATCCAGCCCTCTGGGCCCCAACCTGTTCCCATCACCCCGATTCCACCCAGACGAGAGGAACGATTTGTTACTCCATGGAAGCTCCGAAGGAGACTCGGCATGACCGGTTGGCGGATCAGGGACTTCCACTTGGCGGACCTGGGGTTGAGGAGATCGCTTCCCACCGGTCCGGCGAGCCGCCCTCGCCCCTGCAGGGTGTCACGAACGAACTCCTCAAGATCATCCCAGCCGTCCGAGAGCAGCCCGGGGGCTGCTGGTATGTGCCACCAATTTCATCCGAGCCTTGGACACGGCGTTCTTACGGCACGGCCGATCCGACTGGCCACATGAACTTCGGGGTCCTTGCAGCAACTGCGGGTCTGGCAGTCCTGCTGCCCGTGCTGCCCTTCGCGCTCGAGATGCTGGCGCTACGCCGCATGACCGCCACATCCTTCGGAACCCTCATGTTGCTGGAGCCTGCCATGGGGCTCCTGCTCGGACTGATCGTTCATCATCAGCAGCCCTCCCCCATCCAGTTCGTAGGGATCCTGCTGGTCGTCCTTGCCGGCGTGGCAGCCCAGAGCGGAGGCCGCCGAACCCCATCCTTCGAACCAGCACGCAGCACACCCGAACTCGGCCCCACCCCCTAGGCATGTACCACACAGGACCTGCCACGCGTCCTGCACCCCGCCCGCATCTCACTTCCCGGAGTCATCACATGTTCACTGGGCTCAGCGCCTTTCCCCTCACACCCCTTCACCAGGACGCCCTCGACGAAGAATCCTTTGCCCGTCTGGTCGACCGACTCGCGGCGGCCGAGGTTGATTCGATCACGGCACTCGGATCGACCGGGTCCTACGCATATCTCACCACCGGGGAACGACACCGCGTCTCCGAACTAACTGTTAAGCATGCCGCCGGGATCCCGGTCTTCGTCGGCATCGGAGCATTACGGACCTCCCACGTCCTGGCCAACGCGGTTAACGCGGAGAAGGCCGGCGCATCAGGCCTGCTGTTGGCGCCGATGACGTACCAGCCGCTCACCCCTGACGATGTGTTCGAGCTGTTCCGGACCGTCACCGAACACTCGTCGCTGCCCGTCATCGTGTATGACAACCCCGGCACCACGCACTTCACGTTCACCCCTGAGCTCTACGGTCGCATCGCCGAGCTGCCCGGCATCGCATCCCTCAAGATCCCTGCCGTACCGGCGGACCCCGGGCAGGCACAGGCCCACATCGAGAGCATCAGGGCTGTCCTCCCCGACCACGTGAGCATCGGCATCTCCGGGGACGCCAGCGCTGTTGCCGGTCTGGCCGCCGGATGCGACACCTGGTACTCGGTCATCGGCGGGACCCTGCCGGTCCTCGCCTCCAGAATCACCCGGGCAGCCCGGGAGGGGCGGATGTCCGACGCCGCAGCCCAATCGCACCGGCTCGCCCCCTTGTGGGAACTGTTCACCGAGTTCGGAGGAAGCATCAGGGTCGTGGCCGCCATCGCAGAACATTTGGGGCTGGTGCCCACCGCGAGCCTGCCACTACCCATTCAGGGACTGACCGAGGATCAGCGTCACCGGGTCGCCGGGGTCATTGATGAGCTCGGCCTTGACCAGTAGGCACGGGCCTGCCGCCCCGGGTAAGACGGGTGATGAGATGAGTCAGCGACGCGGCGCGCTTAGCCGGTACGTCTTCGCCGCGACGCTGGTACGCAGCGCCGACGGCGGTGCGGTCGTCGCCATCGTGCTCCTGGCGCATGCTGTCGGTCTGCCGGGCTGGGTCGCCGGGCTCCTCGGTGCGTCCATCACCGCACCCCATCTCCTCGGGCCCTTTATCGCCCGCCGCCTGGACACCGCCCGGGACGGACGCAAAGTCATTGCCGTGTCCGCGGTCCTCCATGGGGTCCTGCTCGGTGCCGCAGCACTGCTCATGCCGATCACCTGGGCGCTCTGGCCCGCCCTCCTGCTGTTCGTCTCCGGGGTCTTCGGGCCGATGCTCACCGGCGGCGTCAGCAGCCGCCTGCCCTCCATCGCCGGACCCGATCAACGCGCCCAGCGCCGTGCTCAGAGCTGGGACGTGGCCACGTACGGTTTCAGCGGCACGCTCGGACCGGCCGCGGTGGCATGGATCGCGGCAGTAGCGCACCCCTTGACCGCAACCCTTGTCCTGGCCGCAGCAGCCATCCTCGGCGCGGCGGCAGTGCTCGCACTCCCCCGCCAGGAAGCACCCGACCCGGCGATCAATGTTCCGTCGCCCATTCAGACTCTGGCGAGTATCTGGCGGCACGGCCCACTCCGGCGCACCCTGGGTCTGACCGTCACGGTCGCGTTCTCGGTCGCGGCGCTACCGATTTACGCGGTCACGGTCGCCCCCGCGATGGGCGGCGCGTCAGTGGCCGGCCTGCTGGTTGCCGCGTACGGCGTCGGTAACCTGCTGGGATCAGCGGGCCTGATGCTCCGACCGCTGCGCGGTGACGCCGATCGGCTGATGACGTCCCTGTCTGTTCTCGTCGCGGTAACGTTGATCCTGGTCGTCCTCGGCCCGAACCTTCCGGTATCGCTGGTCGCGTTTGGTCTGGCCGGAATCGCGAACGCGTTGTTCTTCGCAGCGACGTTGGCGGCTCGCAGTGAGTATGCGCCTCGCGCCGCGCGCGGCCAGGTGTTCATCTGGGTGGGAGCCCTTAAAATCGCGGCGGGGTCAGCCGGTACCGCAGTCGCCGGCGCGACCATAGGTTTTGCCAGCTGGTCAGCGCTCGTTTTCGCGACAGTGTTCACCGTCCTGGCCGGTGCCGCCAGTGCCGTTGGGCGGGCCCGTGGTCGTTCACCCCGATCCGGTTAGTCGATTTCTGCGCCGGCGCAGAAAGCTCAAGCGCCTGAGAATCGAGACGATGCCAGGCAAGGAACGGTCGCCCACACAGGGCAATCACGATGATGAGTGGTGGCGTTTTGCTGCGTTAGGTGGCGGTGGCGCACTTGGTGCGTGCCTTCTGCCCGGGTCAGGACGCGCCGGTCGCCGTCGGCATGCTGAGATAGCGGTACACCGTGGCCCGGCTGGCCCCAGTGATCTTCCCGATATCAGCCTTTGCGCACCACCGCCGCGCATCTAAACTCCTGCATCCTCAGTGGTATGCCCATTCATCCCGAGCACAGGTATGAAGCCCGCTTCGTCGCGGTAGAGTATCCGCGAATGCGGCACTTGCCGTACTCACTGCGTTGTGGCGCTACAGCTCTTTCGGAATCCGCTCTCGACGCCGGCGCCTTAGGTGGTAGGTGATCATGGACCACAGCATGAAACACGACTTACCGCTTGTTCACCGGTTGGTCGGCTCAATCATGACGCCGGTACGGCTGGACGAAGGGCACGACGTCACGGTGGCGTCCCGGCGTGGCCAGCGCTCCGGGAGGTACCCTGCCATGAACGCAGTGCGTGGCTCTCCTCAACTTCGGCGGTGGGAGGTCAGAGGTAGGTGGAGCCGGAGAGGATAACTTCGGCCCGTCCTCCAACCCACTGTTTGCCGTCGTCGGTGCTGATGTGGATTCGGCTTTGTCGGCCCATTGCGGTTCCCTGGGCGGCAACATAGTTAGCTGGGGCGCGGCCCGAGGCGATGAGCCATTCGGCCGCCGCTGCGTTCAGGCTCCCTGTCACAGGGTCCTCCCGCAGGGGCTCGGCGCCTTCGGTGAAGAACGTTCTGAGCTCGAACGCGGCTTCGAAGCCTTGTTCGTGAGGTCCGATGACGCCGATGTCCCAGCGGCCGGGAAATGCTGACGCGTCAGGGCGCAGGCTGAGGACTGTGTGCGCGCTGTCGAGGAGTAGCCCTACCCATCCTGGTCCGTTGTCGAGCCATTCGGCAGCGGTGACGCGCCGCCGGTCGACCCCAAAAATCTTAATCAGGGCAGTCAGGGTCTGACCATCAGCTGGGCCTGATCGCTGCCTCAGCGGCGCGGTGAAGGCGAGCCGTTCGCCATCAATGCGCACAGGCACCCGGCCTGCGCCGCATTACTGCATTACTGCATTACGACGCATGCAGTCTTCGGGATGCCCCCGGCGTCCCGCCAGGCGCACGTGGTGCCCAGAGTAGGATGCCCGGTGAAGGGCAGTCCGATACTGAGGCTGAAAATGCGCACGCGGTAGTCCGCCCTTGGAGCCTCTGGCCGCAGCACAAAGGTGCATTCCGACAGATTTGACCACACCGAGAACCGGCACAGCGTTTCGTCATCGAGTCCCTCCACCTCCAGCAACACGGCCACCGGGTTACCCAAGCACGACTCACTACCGAACACATCAACCTGTCGAAACGCACGATTCATAAATCGAGCTATATACATTCCACCGCAGTGCAGTCGCTGTCCCTCGCATCCCTCCTAGTCCCACGGTCGTTTGTTCATAATCGGGGTCCATGAAACGGCAGGTGAAGATCCACTTGCGGATAAGAATTCACCGTTTGTCTGGGGGGGGTAGCTACCGGGCTAGGGTGGGTGCATGGATCCAGCGACCGCGGTGATGCAATTTCTGATGACGAAGGAAAACGCAGGGTTGGTGATGGACTTCGACGGTGTTCTCTCCCGAATCACCGACGACCCGGATGCTAGCGAGCTGCTGCCCGGTACCGAAAACATCTTGGCGAGCCTGGCGACCAAGCTTTCTATCGTCGCCCTCCTCTCGGGACGGCCGGCCAGCTTCCTCGCTGACCGGGCCGCCATTCCAGGAGTGGACCTCTATGGTTCCTACGGTCTTGAACACCTCACCGGCAACGGCATCGAAGCCCTTCCGGAAGCCCAGCGGTGGATGAGCGCCGTTCAGCAAGCCACCAAGCTTTTGCACCGGGAGCTGGACGATGTCGACGGTATATACGTCGAGGACAAGTCCCTCGCCGTCGCCGTCCACTGGCGGCGCGCACCCGACCCTGACGGCGTGACGATGCTTATCGCTCCGCTCATCCGGGAAGTGATGGAGATTCACGGATTGCGCCGGGAGCCAGGGAAGTTCGTGGAGGAACTCCGGATGCCTTTAGATCAGGACAAGGGCACCGCTCTTCGAAGAATCATCAGCACAAGCAATCTTCAGGCGGTCGCGTATGCGGGTGATGACCGTGGTGACCTGCCGGCCTTCGAAGCGGCAATAGCCGCCGGCGGTCACACACTGGTCATCAACGGCCCTGACATCGCCCCGGAAGTGAGCAGAATATCTGGCGCCCACTTCGATGGACCCGAGCAGTTCCAGTCCTGGCTGCAGCAGCTGAACGACGCCATGCGCTAACCAGACGCGTTGCGGTAAGGGATCGGCTTAGGGAACGGGAGGCAGTGGGTGACGGGTGTGCTGATGAGGAGTCGGGCGCGTTAGCTGCAGGCGAACCGGGGAACCGGAATTGCGAGTGATCTTCCCGAACTTCAGAGCTCCGGCGACATGGTGAATCGAGAGACCTGCGTGACGGTTTACGGAAGCGGCCCACTGCTCGAACGGGTTTGTCTGAACACTTTTAGCCGATTCTTTATGGAACCTGGGGCTTAGAGCTGATCTGCGACGGCTGGGTCCAGCCCGCCGTTGTCACAACTCGCGGCCCAGTGTCATTGCCTGCGGTAGGTCTGGATCACCTGGGAGTCATCCCTCATCTCCCAGCCGGCCTCTTTGGCTGCCCGGTATTTCGCCTGTGCTGCTGTGATCATCGGTGCGTCGAATTCGATGTCGTCGGCGATCTCCTTCACCAAGGTGGAGTCTTTCACGAAGATGCCGATTGTGCTTGTCACCTCAGCTTCAAGGCCTTGCAACATGCGCGGGCCACGGTCGGAGAGCATCCACGATCCCCCCGCGCCGCCGGAAACGGCAGAAAGCACCTTCTTTGGATCCAGGCCCAGTTCCTCTGAGAGGGCTAGTGCTTCGGCCGCCGCTGCGATGTGCACTGAGCACAGCAGCTGGTTGACCGCCTTGTACGACTGGCCCTGGCCAACCTCCGAACCGCAGTCGATGATTGTTCCCAGCGCTTCGAGGACCGGCCATACGTCCTCGATCGCTGTCGGGGAACCCGAGGCGAACATTATGAGTTCCCCGCTGACGGCCCGGGCGACGCCCCCGGTGACGGGGACGTCGAGCATGCGCACGGCCGGCGGGGCTTCCTTAGCCACCTCGCGTACCGCGCGGGGTCCGACGGTGCTCATCACTACCAGGACGCTACCGTCCTGCATGTGTTGGAGGACTCCGTGCTCGCCCAGTGTCGCCGCTCGTAGTTGCTCTGGTGTGGCTACCATGCATATGACGACATCCGCATCCGCCGCGGACGTCGGTGTCTGTTCGGCGCGCAGTCCTCGCCCGGTCGCCTTCTCCCGTTGGTCGGCGAACGGGTCGACGCCGGTGACGTCGAATCCCGCTCCGAGGAGTTGCTCTGCCATCGGCAGGCCGATGGCACCGATACCGATAAAGGTGATGCGGCGTGGTGGAACAGGTGACATGACGCTTTCCTGACGGTGTCTGGGACTGGTGCTGGTATCAGAGGAAAAGCTCGAGCAGGAGGCACACGGCCAGCCCAATGACGGCGAAGGTGGACTGCGCCAGGGTGTAGATCTTGAACGTTCCCTTGGTCGTGAATCCAAGCATTTGCTTGAAGATCCAGAACGTGTTGTCGGTGACGTGCGCCCCGAACGCCGCGCCGGTACCGGCGGCCAACCAGATCAGAATCGGTAGGGCATCGATTGAGCCCAGAATGGGGGCAAGCAAGGTAGCTGCGGTGATCGCGGCTACCGATGCCGATCCCTGAGCGATGCGCAGGACCGCGGCCACGGTCCAGGTGAGCAGGATCGGTATCGCGGCGTTGGCCTCGAACAGGGCTGCCAGCATGTTGCCGACACCAACCTCGGTGATCACCTGCCCCAGGGACCCGGCAACGCCGGTGAAAAGGAGGATCGAACCAGAGGTCTGGGCGCCTCGGGTGAGCAGGTCATCAATGCCATCACGCTTGACCACGGGAATCGCGAAGGCGATGCCGACGATCAGGCCGATGAGTAGGGCAACGACGGGGCTGCCGAGGAAACCGAGTACGGCGATTTCCTGACCCAGCAGGCCTGTGATGGTGTCCAGGATGATGAGCATGATCGGCACGATGACGGGAAGCATCGCGATGACCAACGGCAGCTGGCGGGCTGGTGTGGTCAGGACTACTGGGCCCGCCGAGCTGCCGGCGACCTCGGTGGTGCCCTTCGTGGTGAGACCAGTCTCGCGCTGAACTTCGAGGCGGGCGCGCTCCTGCTCGATCGATTCTCCGAAAATGGAGTCGTCGAAATTGGGGTCCCGGTCCGTCGCCGGATTGAACATCCTCCGCATCATCTGATCGTGCACAAAGATGCTGGAGATGATGAAGAAGATGCCCAACGGGACGCCCCACAGCAACATCGTGCCAATCTCGACGCCGAGAGGTCCGGCGACTGCGATCGCCGCAACGCCGGGAACGACGATGAGTAGGCCGACCTCTAGACCGATTGCCAGCGAGCCGGCCAGGGTCGCGATGCTCTTGCCGGTTCGCTTGGCGATAGCGCCGGCGATCGGCGCAAGGATCACTAGGGCGACGTCGAAGTAGATCGACGGGAAGATGATGCCCGAAGTGAGGCCCAAGACGTAGGGCGACCGCTTCGGTCCGACGAGTTTCAGCAGGCCGTCGACGACGCGCTGCATCGTGCCGGTCGCCGACAGCGTGGTGCCTATCATTACGCCGAAGCCGATGATCAGGCCCACTTCTGCCATGAGATTTCCGAAACCGACATTGACGGCTGCTACTGACTCGTCAAAGCCGAGCCCGGCCGCAACACCGAGATACAGCGCGCCGACGACAAGAGCGACGACGGGATTGATCTTCACCCAGACGATCATCAGTACGATACCGATGACCGCGACAGCGAGATGGACCAGGACGATCGTGTCCATATCTTCTCCATTACAGGTAGCGCCGGATGTGCCGGCGGACGTTGGTCGGGCAGGGCAGGGAGCGGCCGCTCAGGCGACAGGGTCCTCAGCGGGTGAAAGCTAAGCCTGTTCTGCGCCTTCTCGTCCGGAGCCCCTGTGCTCATTGAGACGATCGGCCAGCGGGAAACACTTGGCGATGGAACCCGACCTGTGGATAAGAAGGAGTGCCCATCCGTGGTCCAGTCATATTCCTAAACGGCTGGGATTGCACGTTGACCGTTGACAGTTAACGATCTGCTTCGTGAAGTGTGTCACATCATCCGTCGGTGATGCAAGAGTGTGCGACAATCCCTTCAACACCTCCTCTCAACCCGGATCGGTGCCCCGTTTGAGTATTTCCGCAGAGATGTTGCGAATGGACCTAGGTTTAGCTACGCCCGATCCATGGAGCTGTCAATGTGGGAGCACAGACCGGTTACGACGAAACTGAGTGCCCCAGATGGCGCGTTGATCCATCGCCGGAGCATCCATGAGGACGATTATCAGGGACACTGTTCGGCGTAGATCCCCACCGGCGGCGGTCCAACGTGGCGTCGGTGTTAGTTGAGTTGTTCCCTGACGGCGTGGTAAATCGCGAGATGGCCTGCGCTGTCAGGATGTAGTCCATCCATAAGCTGATCCAGGTGATCGTCGAACTGGTTCCACAGATGTACCCGCGGTACGGCCAGTTCTTTGCATACGTCAGCCAGGCGCGTCTCGAGTTCCAGTGCCGAACTGTAGTCGAAGTAGGCTCCCAGGAGCGGCATTGTGCGGGATGTGTCCGGGCTGATCAGTCCGATCGTCTGCACCTCGCTACCCAGTGATCTGATGTCTTCAATATTGGCAGTGAAGAGCTCGACGCACTGGTCCATGGGCATAGGTAACGGCCCGGACCGCGACCCTATCCGCCTTGTGTCATTGATGCCGTAAGCCAACAGCACAAGGTCGGGGTTTCGAAGGGGAACTTCCAGCTGAATGATTCTGCGCACTTCAGCCGACCCGATGCCAGGTATCGACAGATTGTAGTAGTGGTTGTTTTCAGGGTCCTCAAGAAAGTGCTCCCGCTGCAGCAGTCCGCTCCAGCCCACACTTCGTTCGACTCCATAGCCGTAAGCGATACTGTCTCCGACCAGGACGATTTGCTGAGCCCGCATGTCAGCCATCATCCGTTGCTGCTCGGACTGGACCTTCAAAGGGTGGCAGGTCTTGAGGTGATACTTCAACTCCTTCATTGATCCATGCATGATTCCACACGGAATTCTGACTACCCATCCGTGGTCCGAGGCAACTGTTCCTGCTGCTCGTAAGGGGTCATCCACCCTCCGGTGTGATTTCGAGGAGGAGGTCTCCGCCTTCGACCTGCCGGGCGCCTTGGGCCGAAACCCGCTTGACGGTGCCGGCGACCGGTGTGGTGATGTTCGCTTCCATCTTCATCGCCTCGATGGTTGCCACTGTGTCGCCTGCACCGACCGCGGCGCCTTCCTCAACGGTGACCGTCACGGCGCCCGCAAAGGGAGCGGCAATGTGGCCGGTGTTGGAAGGGTCGGCCTTCTCGGCGGCCTTGACGTCGCTGGCGATGCTGCGGTCGCGCACGGGCACCGGGCGCATCTGCCCGTTGAGGGTGCACATGACTGTGCGCACACCTTTTTCGTCGGCGTCGGAGGCGGCCTCGAGGGTGGCGATGAGCCGAACGCCCTTCTCGAGCTCAATGACGTGCTCCCCGCCCTGCTGGAGCCCGTAGAGGTAGTCGGCGGTGCTCAGCACCGAGACATCCCCGTAGGTTTCGCGGATCCTGGTGAACTCGGCGGCCGGGCCGGCGAACAGCAGCCGGTTGAGGGTGGCACGGCGCTGGGCGGAGTCCCCGGCGAGGCGTTCCTCGTCCGCGGCGTCGAGGTCGACGGTCCGCGGCTTGACGGCCCTGCCCTGCAGGGCCTTGGTGCGGAAGGGCTCGGGCCAGCCCCCGGGCGGGTCACCGAGTTCCCCGTTGAGGAAGCCGATGACCGAGTCGGGGATGTCGTAGTTCTGCGGGTTGGCTTCAAACTCGGCCGGATCCGCGTTGGAGCCCACGAGCTGGAGCGCCAGGTCCCCGACCACCTTCGACGACGGAGTCACCTTCACCAGCCGGCCGAGAATCCGGTCGGCGGCCGTGTACATGTCCTCGATCGCCTCGAAGCGTTCCCCGAGCCCCAGGGCGATGGCCTGCTGTTTCAGGTTGGAGAGCTGCCCGCCGGGGATCTCATGCCGGTACACCCGCCCGGTCGGCCCGGGCAGCCCGGCTTCGAAGGGCGAGTATGTCCGACGCACCGCCTCCCAGTACGGCTCAAGCGAGCTGACCGCGTCGAGGTCGATCCCTGTGTCCCGGGGGGTGTGGGCGAGCGCGGCAACAAGGGCCGAGGCGGAGGGCTGGCTGGTGGTGCCCGCCAGCGGAGCGCTCGCGACGTCCACGGCGTCCACGCCGGCGTCGACGGCGGCAAGGAGCGTCGCGAGCTGCCCGCCGGCGGTGTCGTGCGTGTGGAGGTGCACCGGCAGGTCGAAGCGTTCCCGCAGGGCGGTGACGAGCTTCGCGGCCGCTGCAGGACGCAGCAGCCCCGCCATGTCCTTGATCGCGAGGATGTGCGCCCCCGCGTCGACCATCCGCTGCGCCAGCCTGAGGTAGTACTCAAGCGTGTAGAGCGTCTCCTTGGGATCGAGCATGTCGGCGGTGTAGCACAGGGCGACCTCGGCCACCGCTGTTCCGGTGGCCCGCACGGCCCGGATCGCCGGCTCCATCTGGGAGACGTCATTGAGCGCATCGAAGATCCGGAAGATGTCGATGCCCGAGGCTGCGGCCTCCTTCACGAAGGCCTCGGTCACCGCCTCAGGGTACGGGGTGTAGCCGACGGTATTGCGCCCGCGCAGCAGCATCTGCAGGCAGATATTGGGGATCTCGCGGCGCAGCGTATCGAGCCTGTCCCACGGGTCCTCGCCGAGGAAGCGCAGCCCGACGTCGTAGGTCGCCCCGCCCCAGGCCTCCACCGACAGCAGGCCCGGGGTGAGCCGGGACACCGGGGCACCGGCCGCTGCCAGGTCCCGGGTGCGCACCCGGGTCGCGAGCAGGGACTGGTGGGCGTCGCGGAAGGTCGTGTCGGTGACCGCGACGGCTTCCTGGGCGCGCAGGCGCGCGGCGAAGCCCTCGGGTCCGAGTTCCTGCAGGAGCTGGCGGGAGCCGGCCGGCAGCTCCTTGTCCTTGGCGTCGTCCGGGATGGTCGGGAGTTTTTCCCGCGGATCCAGGTGCGCGGGCCGCTCTCCGTGGGGCTTGTTCACCGTCACGTCGGCGAGCCAGCTCAGCAGCTTGGTGCCGCGGTCCGCCGGCACGCGCGCGGTGAGCAGTTCGGGGCGTTCATCGATGAAAGACGTCGCGACATTGCCGGCGATGAAGTCCGGGTCATCGAGCACCGCCTGAAGGAAGGAGATATTCGTGGAGACCCCGCGGACCCGGAACTCGGCAAGGGCCCGCCGGGCCCGGGTTACGGCCGTGGGGTAATCCCGTCCCCGGCAGGTGAGCTTGACCAGCATCGAGTCGAAGTGCGGGCTGATCTCGGCACCGGCGTAGACAGTTCCGCCGTCCAGGCGCACCCCTGCGCCGCCTGCCGAACGGTAGGCGGTGATCCTGCCGACGTCGGGCCGGAAACCGTTGGCCGGGTCCTCGGTGGTGATCCGCGACTGCAGTGCCGCCCCGCGCACGTACACGGTGTCCTGGCTCAGCCCGAGGTCGGCGAGAGTCTCCCCCGCGGCGATCCGGAGCTGGGACTGCACCAGGTCGACGTCGGTGACCTCCTCGGTGACCGTGTGCTCGACCTGGATGCGCGGGTTCATCTCGATGAACACGTGCTGGCCGGCCCGCTCCCCTACCGTATCGACGAGGAACTCCACGGTTCCGGCGTTCACATAGCCCAGGGCGGTGGCGAACTTCACGGCATCGCGGTGCAGCGCCTGCCGGATCGAATCGTCAAGGTTCGGAGCCGGGGCGATCTCGATGACCTTCTGGTGGCGCCGCTGCAGGGAGCAGTCACGCTCGAACAGGTGCATCACGTTGCCTTCGGCATCCGCGAGGATCTGCACTTCGATGTGCCGCGGGCGCAGCACCGCCTGCTCGAGGAACATTGTGGGATCCCCGAAAGCGGACTCGGCCTCACGCATTGCCGCCTCGAGGGCCGCGGGCAGCGCCTCCCGCGTATCGACCCTGCGCATCCCCCTGCCGCCGCCGCCGGCGACGGCCTTGGCGAAGACCGGGAACCCGATCTCGTCGGCGGCCGCCGTCAGCTCCGCGACGTCCGCGCTGGGCCGTGAGGACTTCAGGACCGGAATGCCTGCCTGCCGGGCGGCGTCAAGGGCCTTGACCTTGTTGCCGGCAAGTTCGAGCACGTCCGCCGGCGGTCCCACGAAGGTGATGCCCGCCTCGGCCGCCGCCCGCGCCAGCTCGGGGTTCTCGGAGAGGAACCCGTACCCGGGGTAGATGGCGTCACACCCTGATTCCTTCGCGACCCGAACCACCTCGGCGACGTCGAGGTACGCCCGCACCGGGTGTCCCTCCTCCCCGATCAGGTACGCTTCATCGGCCTTCTGCCGGTGGATCGAGTTGCGGTCCTCATACGGGAACACCGCAACGGTCTTCGCACCGGCCTCATGGCCTGCACGAAAAGCGCGGATGGCGATTTCACCGCGGTTTGCTACAAGAATCCTCGAGAACATGCCGTACTCCTTTGTTGATGCCGGTCTTCTGTGTCGGGGCCGACCGGCAGGTAACAGGAGTTACATGTTGGCGCCGATCAGAGTCTGTGTTGTGTCGCGCATGTGCTCCTCAACCGCGCGCATGGCCTCGATTGAATTTCC
This sequence comes from Arthrobacter sp. TJ-254, assembly GCF_058269175.1. Lineage (NCBI taxonomy): Bacteria > Bacillati > Actinomycetota > Actinomycetes > Micrococcales > Micrococcaceae > Arthrobacter > Arthrobacter sp. TJ-254. The sequence goes on from NZ_JBZCNF010000005.1 coordinate 30,973, forward strand.
GGTTTTGATGGCTTCCACAATGCCTACGTGCCGGTGGGCACTCATGTTGCTCAGAGCCTGGTCAACTCCGGCATACATGATGCTCATCCGGATGGATCCTTCGAGCGATTTCCACGAGTGCAGCAGTGTGTCGTTGCCGGTAAGTGTGCAGAGCGTCTGGTGGAAATGCAGGTCCGCTTCGATACGCTCCTCAAGATCACCGTCGGCGGATGCCTCCATCCGTCGGATTCCTCGTTCCAGTTCCTTGATTGCCGCGTCCCGGTTGCTTTGGTCGGAGAGCAACCGGGCGGCCAATGCTTCCAGTGCTGCGCGGACCTGGAAGATGTCATGTACGTCACCCGAGTCGAGGCGACGGACAGCAAGTCTTCCCCGGGCCCCGGCTGAAATCAGACCTTCCTGCTGCAACTGCCGCATGGCTTCCCGGAGCGTTCCCCGGCTGATTTGCAGTTTGTCCGATAGATCGGTTTCGACCAGGTGGGTTCCCGGGGTGAGCTCCCCTGTCGTAATGGCCCGCCGCAGCGCTGCCAGGGCTTGCTCACGTAGGTTGCTTCTTTCCAGTCCGCCCAGAAGTGATGCAGGTGGTGTCGTCATAACGTGCTGAGTCCTTCATTGTTGAAAACTGTCGACTTTTAGCTGTCAACAACGATCTTACGGAAGGAATCCTCTTGGTAAAGGGCTGAGCCCCCGGGAAGGGGCTCGGCCGGGAAACGTTATGAAAGTTCGCGTAGAACTTTCTGCACGATCTGGTCGGTCGAGAGCCCGTACTTCTCATGGAGGGTCGGCAGCGCGCCGGCATCAAGGAAACGGTCCGGAAGCGCGATGGGAACGATCCGTCGGCCGACTCCGTGCCGAACAGCGACGCCGGCCACGGTTTCGAATAGACCGCCGATCTCGGTGTGGTTCTCGAGAGTGATGACCAGGCGGTCCTGGCCCAGTTCCTTGAGAATGGTTTCACTGTCGAAGGGCTTGATGGTGGGCGAATGAATCACGGCGACATCCACGTGGTGGGAAGCCAGTTCCTGGGCTCCCTGCAAGGCCCTCATCGTCATCAGGCCGCTGGAGATGAACAGGACGTCCCGGCCCGGGCGCAGCTCTTTGGCCTTGCCAAGTTCGAACGTGTAGTCGTACTCATCAAGAACAGTCGGCACGTTGCCTCGGAGCAGCCGCAGGTAGGTCGGTCCCTCTGATGCTGCCAGCTGGGGAACGGCTTGTTCAATGTCGAGTGAGTCGCACGGGTCGACGATGGTGAGATTAGGCATCCCGCGGAAGATCGTCATGTCCTCGGTCGCCTGGTGGCTGGGCCCGTACCCGGTGGTCAGGCCCGGAAGCCCACCAACGATGTTGACGTTCAGGTTGGGCTCGGCGATGTCCAGGCAGAGGAAGTCGTAGGCCCGGCGGGCAGCGAACACTGCATAGGTGGAGGCAAAGGGCACCATCCCGGTTTCGGCCATTCCTGCAGCTGACCCGAAGAGAAGCTGCTCGGCCATTCCCATCTGGAAGAATCGTTCGGGGAACGCCTTGGCGAAGATGTGCATGTCAGTGTACTTGCCAAGATCCGCGGTCAACCCGACGATTCGCGGATCTGCCTCGGCAGCCTTGACCAATGCATGGCCGAACGGTGCGGAGGCGGTTTTCTGGCCCGGATCGGCGAAGGAGGCGATCATTGCCGAGGTCTTCAACTTCGGTTTCGTGGCTGTTGTGGTGTCGGGAGCCTCGCTGGTGTTGCTCATGCTGGAGCCTTTCCTTCGTATCCTGCGGTCAGTTGCTCGCGGCAGATCTGCCACTCGTGTTCCTCGATGCGCATGAAGTGCGCCTTCTCCCTCTGCTCCAGAAGCGGAACGCCATTGCCGACCTTCGTGTCACACAGGATGACCGAAGGCCGCCCGGCAGGGCTGGCTTCACGGGCAATATTGTCCAGCGCTTCCAGGAGCGCTGCGGCATCATTGCCGTCCACCCGCTGGGTGAACCAGCCGAAGGACGCCCATTTGTCGGCTGCTGGCTCAATGTTCAGCACGGTCTTCGTGGCGCCGTCGGCCTGAAGCGCGTTCATGTCCACCAAAGCGGTCAAATGGCCCAGCTGGTGGTGGTGGGCGCCCATGGCCGCCTCCCAGGTCGAGCCTTCATCGAGTTCCCCGTCCGAGAGGAAGTTGAAGATCCGGGCGGACGAGCCCTGCAGCCGCAGCCCCAGGGCCATCCCGACGGCAACGGTCAGGCCGTGCCCTAACGACCCGCCGGAAATCTCCATGCCCGGCGTGTACGAGGCCATCCCCGACATCGGCAGCCGCGACTCATCCGAACCATAGGTACCAAGTTCACTGACAGGAACGATCCCCGCCTCAGCGAGAGCGGCGTAGTGACCGATGGCGTAATGCCCGGTCGAGAGCAGGAACCGATCCCGCTCGCCCCAGTGTGGGTCTTCCGGTCGGTACCGCAGCTGGTCCGCATAGACGGAGGCAAACATCTCCGCCGACCCAAGGGCCTGGCCAACATAGCCCTGCCCCTGAACCTCACCCATATCTAAGGCGTGGTGGCGGGCCCGGTAGGCGGATTCCCGCACTTTGTTCACCCGAGCAGTGAACTGAGCGGGAGACGTGGTGGCACTCGATGTATTGGATTTTGTCAAACTCATAGCTCACTCTTTCTGGAGAAGATTGACCGAACAGTTACGGCTAGGCGATCACTGGCACGGGTGCGAATTTGGCTGTTTGATTGGCCAGCCGGCATTCATCACCTGAGGCCCGGCGTTTGTCTGGAGAAGCTCGGTGGATCATGAGCCGTGGGCGCCTGCGAGGTAGTGCTGGCACATCGCGTAGGAGATGGCGATCGCCTTGGTGATAGGGATAAGCGGGCCCCTGCTGGTGAGCAGGGACATGGATGCCAAATAGGGCCTCGCATCTGCCGAGCGACGGTGCTCACTGGAAGTCCTTACGGGGAGATGGTTCGTTGCTGTTGACAGTCAGCAGAGTACTTCCGCTATTGTGATCCAGTGCACACATCATTGTCAACAGTCGACAGGATTGCACGAGGTGGTTGGTGAAGGCTCCTACCACCTCCGGTCTCGACGTCAATAAGCTGCATCTAAGGAGCATCATGCGTGTCACCCAACGCACAGCAGTCATCACCGGGGCTACTTCCGAGCGGGGAATTGGAGTCACCACAGCCCGTCGGTACGCCAGGGAAGGATGGGCTGTGGTCATCCTGGATCTCGATCAGAACAAGTCCGTCGAGACGGCGGCGGTCATAGGACGCGAATTCAACGTTCCGGTCTTCGGTCATGCCGTTGATGTGGCCGATGAAGCATCAGTTGAACGCGCCCATCAGGCCGTGTCGGCACAGGTATCCGCTGGAGAACTCCCCCCTGTGGGTGTGTTGGCGAATATCGCCGGCATCACCTCGCCGGTGCCCTTCCTCGAAACGACACTGGAGCTGTGGAACAAGGTGATGGCCGTCAACGCGACCGGCACCTACCTCGTAACCAGGGCGTTCCTGCCCGAAATGTTGGAGAACAAGTGGGGACGAATCGTGAACATGTCTTCCGTATCCGCCCAGCGCGGTGGTGGCGTATTCGGCAAAGTACCCTACTCCGCCGCCAAAGCAGCGATCCTGGGTTTCACCAAGGCCCTCGCCCGCGAACTGGGTGACAGCGGAGTCACCGTCAATGCCGTAACCCCCGGAGCCGTAGACACCAACATCCGCGTAGGCAGTACCTCCGATCAGGAAGCAGCGCTTGCCAAAGACATCCCCCTGGGAAGAACAGCAACCACCGAAGAAGTAGCTGCCGTCATCACTTTCCTGTCCTCGGATGACGCCGCATACCTCACCGGCACCACCATCGACATCAACGGCGGAAGCCACCTGCACTAACTTCCCATTCAGGTTCCTCCCCTCCAATCCGATTAGCCTACGCATCCCGTTGCGCCATGGCATCCAGGGTGCTCAACAGGCCACATCGCTGCGCCCTGCGCCGACTCGGCCACCCTTGGGCCCGGTTGGAGTGGCGCCTTCATAACAGGTGCCACGGTAACAACGAAACATTGAGTAGAGGTCAGCATCACGACGCCGATAGCGGCCCCGTACAGGGCGTTGCGTTCTCCGGCATCGGACCCAGCCAGGGATACGACCAACTCCTCGTTATCCGGCCCACCCAGTACCAGCCGATGACCGACTTAGGAAGGGACTGCACTGAATAATGCAGCAACGCATACGGCGACGAGTAAGGCCCGGCCCACCATCGCAGCCCATCTTCCGCCCACGGCGCACGGAACAATTGGATTGATCTACTGCCGCCCGACCGGCTGATCGTGCAGGAAGGAAAGGGAAGGCCCTACAAGGCCGTCATCGATGTGATGACAGACGACGCGACCGTGATTTGGGTGCTACCACTGACCCATGGAGACCGCCGTGCCTTCCACTGCAGGGACGACGTCGAAATCACCATGTCCTGTGCGACGCTGTGGGAATGACTGCTGGGTTCGAGGCACGCTTCAAAATGACGGTGGAAGATGCCTTCCTGCGCGTCCGCTATGCACCAGGAGCCACCATTTACGGTCGTCGCCTGCGGGCCACCATTAGTGCCGTCGATGCTGTGTCCACGGCACGGAAACGGCCGCTGCTGGTCCATATCGGATCAGTCCCGCGGATCACTCCTACCGCGCGGCACTTGCTCATCGACGACACCGGCTCCTGCCTGACCGCCGTCCTGGGCATGGATCCCATGGCATGGTGATCACCACATTCGCCTACACCTCAGCTACGCCCATCCAGTACTTCACCTCAGAGCCCGACGCGATGAGCTGGCTCCTGGAAAGCATCCACTAAACAGGCACACACCCAAGCCAGTGCTCTCACAGTGGTCATCCCAGACAGTTCAGAACGGTGCCTTCCCCATCGGCACGATACTCGGCGCCTCCCCGCATCGGTCTACAGATACTCATATAAGTTGCGCGGCAAGAAGCTTTGAGTATGTCAACGCTATTCAGGACCACTAGGACGGCCTGGCTCAAGACCACCCTGCGACTCGTCGGTACCGAGCAGAGTTGCCTCCTGCCCACCTGGGCACGGCACAACCTCCCCAACGCTTCGCTGCCCGTCCCGCACACACCTGGCCACCATAAACCAGTAGACCGCCTTCACGTACCCACCTAAGTCACCCGACATGCTCATCATGGAGATGCTCAACTGCGGCCGCAACATGCCTGCCGTCCATATCTGAACCAACACACGGTCTCCAAAGGATCACGCCGCTGCCGCGGTGGACCCACGCACAGAAGCGCGCGCTAAGGGCTTCATCACGTAAGCCATCGGCATGATCAAGATCCTCCCATGAGCCCACGCTCGCTAGGTTAGGAGTCAAAACCGGGGGCAGTCCCTGTTGTCGAAAGCCCAGCAATACTCATCGACGTCATGCCGCGCCACTTAGAACCACCCATGAACGAACAATTGCATCTCCGCAGTATGTCATTCTGATACCCATCATCGCTGGGCGGGCCCTTCGCGCAACCAGGGCGCACTGCGCCGGTTTCCATCCAAAAGTTGCACTCGGCGCTCCTTCGTCGCTTGTTTCCTCGCGAACTTTTGAATCGCTCCCGGTTCCCCAAGTTGCACTCCGGCCCCTCATACCCAGCGGCGATTCCTCTATCAGAACGACGCCCAAATGTGACAGGCGCGGCCGGCGTCCGCCGGTCGCTGAAGGAGAAGGACCATGGAAAGGTTCACGATCGAAACGCCTGCAGACGTACTCAGCTTCATCGGACACACCCTGGGGTTTTGGCCCCACGAAAGCCTCGTTTGCATCACCCTCGTCGACAACCACGTCGGGGCCACCCTGCGCGTCGACTAGCCGAAGCTCGGAACAGAAATCAGCTACGCACGAACCATCATTGAATACTTGGCACACGACGGTGAGGCCGCGAGCAAACCGACCAGGGGTCGCCGCAGCCTATATTTACTCGTGGTGAAGGTGCGCACAGGACTCGCCGACTCCAGGCAGCGACTTAGCCTGAGTTGCTCAGCGAGGACGATGACCGGGTCAACACCCTCACAAAGTCATGTACCTACCCCACCACTCCCCCATGAAGTAGTAAGAGAGCCCGAACCGGGCTTCGCGAAAGAAAGGAGGCACCGAGCCCCTCGAAACCCCTACCCAGCCACCGAAACCGGCACCTGGACCGCAGAATTGGGCCGGCTGTCCACAGTCAGAGAGCAAAAGGGCCTCTGACTAGGGGAAACATGTGCCCGAAGTGGGACTCGAACCCACACACCTTTCGATACTGCATTTTGAGTGCAGCGCGTCTGCCAATTCCGCCATTCGGGCCCTCGGCGCGCCCGGCAGGTGTGGATGAAGCAGTCACAATGCTGCCGGTGCGCGAAACTACTCTACATGCCGATAGGCTGTTTTAGAGAACCGGTGGGTGCCTCCGACCGGCGTAGGAAGTAGTGATCGAGGAGCAAGTAGTGTCTGAATCCAAGGAATCCCCCGCCCGTCCAGCCAAGCGGGTCATTGTCGCTGAGGATGAGACCCTGATCAGGCTGGACATCGTCGAAATTCTTCAGGGCGAGGGCTACGAAGTGGTTGCTGAGGCCGACAACGGGGAGAAAGCAGTTGAGCTGGCGCAGCAGCACAAACCCGATCTCGTGCTCATGGATGTCAAGATGCCGGTCATGGACGGCATTTCCGCCGCCGAGCAGATCGTCAAGGCGCGCATCGCCCCCGTGGTGCTCCTGACCGCGTTCAGCCAGAAGGAACTTGTGGAGCGCGCGCGCGACGCCGGAGCGATGGCGTATGTGGTGAAACCTTTCACTCCGGCGGACCTGATGCCGGCGATCGAGATCGCGATGTCCCGCCACGAAGAGATCAAGGCCCTTGAAAGCGAGGTGTCGGATCTCAAGGAGCAGTTCGCAACCCGGAAGCTCGTTGAGCGTGCCAAGAGCCTGCTGACCACCAAAATGGGGCTGACGGAGCCCGAGGCGTTCCGCTGGATCCAAAAGACCTCGATGGACCGCAGGCTCAGCATGCGTGAAGTGGCCGAGACGATTATCAACCAGGTAAACTGACCGGACCTGCTTCACCGACACAACCCGCCGCACGACCTTAACGAGGAAGGACCCCGCCCACCGGGCGGGGTCCTTCCGTATTTCAGTCTCTGCAGCGGTGCGCCGAGGGCTACTTCCTGCCCTTGACCGGCCAGGGACCGACCTTTTCCCTGTTCGGTGACGTGTGCTCGTCGGGGCGCTGACCGGCGTCGGTGATGTCACCGACGCGGTGCACCTTGATCGAGTTCGTCGAGCCGGCCTGCCCGGGAGGCGACCCGGCTGCGATCACCACGAGGTCGTCCACCTCGACGAGGCCCGAATCGAAGAGCGTGCGGTCGACCTGCGCCGTCATCTCATCGGTGTGCGCAACGAACTCCACAAGCAGCGGCTGGATGCCCCAGATCAGCGACATCGTATTGAGCGTCGACTGGACGGGGGTGAAGGCGAACAGCGGCTTCTTGGGGCGCAGGCGGGAAAGCCGGCGCGCCGAGTCGCCCGACTGCGTAAAGGTGCAGATGTACTTGGCGTCGAGCTGGTCGGCGATCTCCACGGCCGCCCGGGTGATGGCTCCGCCGCGGGTCTTCGGCTTGCTGCCCAGCGGAGGAACCCGCTCCAGTCCGTGCTTCTCGGTGGATTCGATGATGTCGGCCATGGTGCGCACGGTCTCGATCGGGTACTTGCCCACGCTCGTCTCGCCGGAAAGCATGACGGCATCCGCGCCGTCGAGAACGGCGTTGGCGCAGTCGGAGGCTTCGGCGCGGGTGGGTCGGGGGTTGTCGATCATCGACTCGAGCACCTGCGTTGCCACAATGACCGGCTTCGCCCAGCGGCGGGCCAGCTCGACCGCGCGCTTCTGCACGATCGGGACGTCCTGCAGGGGCAATTCAACGCCAAGGTCCCCGCGGGCAACCATGATGGCGTCGAACGCGTCGATGATTTCCTCGAGCGCCTCGACGGCCTGGGGCTTCTCGATCTTCGCGATGACCGGAACGCGGCGTCCTTCCTCGTCCATGATCTCGTGGACCCGGTCGACGTCGGAGGCGTTGCGCACGAAGGAAAGCGCCACCATGTCGACGCCGATCTTGATGGCCCAGCGGAGGTCTTCCTCGTCCTTGTCGCTCAGCGCGGGCACGTTCACAGCAACGCCGGGCAGGTTGATGCCCTTGTTGTTGGAGACCATGCCGCCGACGACGACCTCGGTGACGACCTTTACGTCATCGACGGCCGTTGCCCGGAGGGAGACCTTGCCGTCGTCGATGAGCAGCAGGTCGCCGACCTTGACGTCCTGGGGCAGCCCCTTGAAGGTGGTGGAGCTGATCTCCTGGGTGCCCTGGATGTCCTCGGTGGTGATAGTGAACACGTCGCCGCGGGACAGTGCGTGAGGTCCGTCTGCGAACCTGCCCAGGCGGATCTTGGGTCCCTGCAGGTCGGCGAAGATGCCGACGGGGCGTCCCAGCTCGGCCGACGCCTTGCGGACATTCTCGTACGTCTGGGCGTGGACCTTGTAATCCCCGTGGCTCATGTTCATCCTGGCCACGTCGACACCGGCCTCAAGCACAGCCAGAGTGTTCTCATAGCTGGCGATCGCCGGTCCGAATGTTGCAACAATTTTCGCGCGTCTCATAAACCTAGCCTAGTCGTGAATTGGTGGTGGAAAGTCCTGTAGTTGCCTAGAGCACCGCGAGTGAACGGTCCGTGGGCGCCACTGGTGCCGGCAGCCGGGTGGATCCCATGAGCCACTGGTCCACCGCTGCGGCGCAGGCGCGCCCTTCCGCGATGGCCCAGACGATCAGGGACTGGCCGCGTCCGGCGTCGCCGGCGGCGAAGATGCCCGGCGTGTTCGTCATGTAGTACCCGTCGCGCGCAACATTGCCGTGTTCGTCGAACTCGGCGTTGACCTGTTCGGTGATGCCGGCCGGTTCCGGGCCCGTGAAACCGAGGGAGAGCAGCACCAGGTCGGCCTGGATGACCCGCTCCGTTCCGGCCTTGGGCAGCCTGCGGCCGTTGACGTACTCGGTCTCGGCGACGCGGATTCCGGTCAGCTTGCCGTTCTCGCCAAGGAACTCGACGGTTGACGCGAGGTACGTGCGCTCGCCGCCCTCCTCGTGGGCGCTTGCGACTTCGAACAACGTGGGGAACGTGGGCCAGGGCTGGTGCGCGGCGCGCTCGGCCGGCGGCTGCTTGCCAATGGCGAGCGTTGTCACCGACGCCGCCTTGTGGCGGTGGGCGGTGCCAAGGCAGTCGGCACCGGTGTCGCCGCCGCCGAGGATGACGACGTGCTTGCCCTCGGCGGAGAGCTGGTCCTCGACCGTGTCCCCCGCGACGACCCGGTTCGCCTGGACGAGGTAGTCCATGGCGAAGTGCACGCCGTCGAGCTCGCGGCCGGGGATCGGCAGGTCCCGAGGAACGGTCGCCCCGGTGGCGACGACGACGGCGTCGTACCGGCGCCGCAGCTGGTCCCAGCTGATGTCCTTGCCGACTTCGACGCCGGTGCGGAACCGGGTTCCCTCCGCGCGCATCTGGTCAAGCCGGCGCTCGAGGTGGATCTTTTCCATCTTGAAGTCCGGGATGCCGTACCGCAGCAGCCCCCCGACGCGGTCGTCCCGCTCGTACACGGCGACGGTGTGCCCTGCCCGGGTCAGCTGCTGGGCGACGGCCAGCCCGGCAGGGCCGGACCCGATCACCGCGACGGTCCGCCCGGTGAGGCGCTCGGGAGGGTGGGGCTCAACCCAGCCTTCGGCGAACGCCAGGTCCGCGATGGAGACCTCAACCTGCTTGATGGTCACCGCGGGCTGGTTGATGCCGAGCACGCAGGAGGATTCGCACGGCGCCGGGCACAGGCGCCCGGTGAACTCAGGGAAGTTGTTGGTGGCGTGGAGCCGTTCAACAGCTTCACGGCCCTTGTCCCGGTAGATCAGGTCGTTCCACTCAGGGATGAGGTTGCCCAGGGGGCAGCCCTGGTGGCAGAACGGGATGCCGCAGTCCATGCAGCGGCCCGCCTGGCTCTTGAGCACCCCCTTCTCCTGGGCCTCGTAGACCTCTTTCCAGTCCATGATGCGCACGGGAACGGGCCGGCGCGGCTGGGTCTGGCGGTCGCGTACCTTCAAAAATCCGCGTGGGTCAGCCACCGGTTACCTCCAAGATTTTGGTCCACACTTCTGCGCCGTCCGGGTCGAGTCCCTGCTCGACGGCGGCCGCCCTCGCGTCCAGGACCGCGGCGTAGTCGCGCGGGAGCACCTTCGTGATGCGCTCCACGGTGTCCTCGAACCGCTCAAGCAGGGTGGCGGCGAGGGCGGATTCGGTCTCCTCGTAGTGCTGGATGAGCAGGCGGCGGACGATCTCGACGTCTTCGGCGTCGGGCTCCAGGAGCCGGAGTTCGCCGCTGCTGAGGCTCTGCGTGTTGACCTTGGCCTCGTCGAGGTCCAGGACGTACGCCGTGCCACCGGACATTCCGGCACCGAAGTTGCGCCCGGTCCTGCCGAGGATCAGCGCCTGACCTCCGGTCATGTACTCGCAGCCGTGGTCGCCGATGCCTTCGGCGACGGCGGTCGCCCCGGAGTTGCGGACGAGGAACCGCTCCCCCACCTGGCCGCGCAGGAACATTTCCCCGCTCGTCGCGCCGTACCCGATCACGTTTCCGGCGATCACGTTGCGGTCGGCAGGGAAGACGTTGGACCGGTCGGGGCGCACGATGATGCGTCCGCCCGAGAGTCCCTTGCCGACATAGTCGTTCGAGTCCCCGAGCAGCCGCAGCGTGATGCCGACGGGCAGGAACGCGCCGAGGGACTGGCCGGCCTGCCCGGTGAGCGTCACGTCGATCGTGTCGGTGGCGAGGGTGTCGAGGCCGAAACGGCGCGTCACCTCGTAGCCGAGCATCGTTCCGACGGACCGGTCGGTGTTGACGACGTCCACAGAGATCCTCACCGGGGACCGGTGCTCGAGGGCGTCGGCGCTCATGCTGATCAGCTTGTTGTCGAAGTGCTGGTCAAGGTCATGGTTCTGCTTGTACAGGTTGCGCCGGGGGGCGTCGGCGCCGAACTCATTGCCGCGGAGGATCGGTTCGAGGTCGAGCCCGTCGGCCTTCCAGTGGTTGATTGCCTGCTTCATGTCGAGCAGTTCACTGTGGCCGATGGCTTCCTCGAGCGTGCGGAAGCCAAGCTCGGCGAGGATTTCGCGGACCTCCTCGGCGATGAACTCGAAGAAGTTGACGACGAACTCGGGTTTGCCGGTGAACCGGCTGCGAAGCTCGGGGTTCTGCGTCGCGACGCCGACGGGGCAGGTATCGAGGTGGCACACGCGCATCATGACGCAGCCCGAGACAACGAGCGGGGCCGTGGCGAAGCCGAACTCCTCGCCGCCGAGGAGGGCGGCGATGACGACGTCGCGGCCGGTCTTCAGCTGCCCGTCGACCTGGACGACGACGCGGTCGCGCAGCCCGTTGAGCATCAGGGTCTGCTGGGTTTCGGCGAGGCCGAGCTCCCAGGGGACTCCGGCGTGCTTGAGCGAGTTCAGCGGGCTCGCCCCGGTGCCGCCGTCGTGCCCCGACACCAGGACGACGTCGGCCTTGGCCTTCGTGACCCCGGCGGCAACGGTGCCGATGCCGACCTCGGAGACGAGCTTGACGTGCACCCGGGCCGAGGGGTTCGACCGCTTGAGGTCGTAGATCAGCTGCGCGAGGTCCTCGATGGAGTAGATGTCGTGGTGCGGCGGCGGGGAGATCAGGCCGACGCCCGGCGTGGAGTGCCGGGTGCGGGCGATCCACGGGTAGACCTTCTGGCTCATCAGCTGCCCGCCCTCGCCGGGCTTGGCTCCCTGGGCCATCTTGATCTGGATGTCGTCGGCATTGGTCAGGTAAAGGCTGGTGACACCGAACCGGCCTGAGGCAACCTGCTTGATGGCCGAGCGGCGCTCGGGGTCGAGGAGCCGGTCGGTATCCTCGCCGCCCTCACCGGTGTTGGACTTGCCGCCGAGGCGGTTCATGGCAATCGCGAGCGTCTCGTGGGCTTCCTTGGAGATCGAGCCGTAGCTCATCGCACCCGTGGAGAAGCGCTTGACGATGCTCGAAACGGGCTCAACCTCGTCCAGGGGTACCGGCGGGCGGCCGCCGCCGCTCAGGTTCAGCAGCCCGCGGAGGGTCATGAGCTCCTTGGACTGGTCGTCGACGCCCCGCGTGTAGGCCTTGAAGATGTCGTACCGGCGCTCCCGCGTGGCGTGCTGGAGCCGGAAGACGGTCTCCGGGTTGAACAGGTGCGGCGGTCCTTCACGGCGCCACTGATACTCGCCGCCGTTGTCCAGGCCCCGGTGCGGATCGTCGATGCCGTCGTCGGGGTAGGCGCTGGCGTGCCGGGCCGCGTTCTCGGCGGCGATGACATCGAGCCCCACGCCGCCGAGCTGGGTCTGCGTGCCGTGGAAGTACTCGTCGACGAAGTCCTGGGCGAGCCCGAGCGCCTCGAACGTCTGGGCGCCGCAGTAGGAGCTCACGGTGGAGATGCCCATCTTCGACATGATCTTCAGGACGCCCTTGCCGAGGCCCTTGATAAGGTTGGCAACCGCGGCCTCGGAGCTCACGCCGACGATGTCGCCATTGCGCACGAGCTCCTCGCAGCTCTCCATGGCGAGGTACGGGTTGACCGCCGAGGCGCCGTAGCCGATCAGCACGGCGACGTGGTGGACCTCGCGGACGTCGCCCGCCTCAACGACGAGCGAGGTCTTGGTACGGTTCGCGCTGCGCAGCAGGTGGTGGTGGACGGCGCTGGTGAGCAGCAGCGACGGGATGGGCGCCCACTGGGCGTTCGAGTCGCGGTCGGAGAGCACGACGTACTGGACGCCGCGGTTCAGGGCGCTTGAGACCTGCTCGCAGATTTCGGCGAGCCGGGCGCGCAGCGATGCCTCTCCGCCGTCGTGCCGGTAGAGCCCGCGCACCCGGACGGTAAGGCGGTCGCCCTCGTCGGATTCCAGGTTGGCGATTTTCGCGAGTTCGTCGTTGTTGATGACGGGGAACTTCAGCGCGACCTGCCGCGAACGGACCTGCCCGGTGGACAGGAGGTTCCCGTCGGGGCCGATCGAGACGCCCATCGAGGTGACGAGCTCTTCGCGGATCGCGTCGAGGGGCGGGTTGGTGACCTGTGCGAAGGACTGGACGAAGTAGTCGAACAGCAGGCGGGGGCGCTTTGACAGCACCGCCACCGGAGTGTCGGAGCCCATGGCGCCGAGTGGTTCGGCACCGGCCTTCGCCATTGGCCCGAGCAGGATGCGCAGTTCCTCCTGCGTGTAGCCGAAGGTGCGCTGCCGGCGGTTGATGGACGCCTTGGTGTGGACAACGTGCTCGCGGTCGGGCAGGTCTTCGAGGGAGATCAGGTTCTCCTTCACCCAGTCCGCCCACGGGTTCGCTGCGGCGACCTCGGCCTTGATCTCCTCGTCCTCGATGAGGCGGCCGGCCTCGGTGTCGACGAGGAACATCTTGCCCGGGGACACCCGGCCCTTCCGGACCACCTTCGAGGGTTCGATGTTGAGGACTCCGACCTCGGAGGCGAGGACGACGAGACCGTCCTCGGTGACCCAGTACCGGGCGGGGCGCAGCCCGTTGCGGTCGAGGACGGCACCCACGAGGCGCCCGTCGGTGAAGGAGACCGCTGCGGGCCCGTCCCAGGGCTCCATGAGCATCGAGTGGTACTGGTAGAACGCCCGGCGTGCGGGGTCCATGGTGGTGTGGTTCTCCCACGCCTCGGGGATCATCATCATGATCGAGTGGGTAATCGGCCGGCCCGAGAGGGTCAGCAGCTCGGCGACCTCGTCGAACGACGCCGAGTCCGAAGCTCCGGGCGTGCAGATGGGGAACAGTTCCTCCGGAGAATCCCCGAGCAGCGGGTTGGCGAGCTGGGACTGGCGCGCCCGCATCCAGTTCCGGTTGCCCTTGACTGTGTTGATTTCGCCGTTGTGGGCGATGGCCCGGAACGGCTGGGCCAGGGGCCAGGACGGGAAGGTGTTGGTGGAGAACCGGGAGTGGACGATGCCGAGCCGGGTCTTGAACCGGAGGTCGGAGAGGTCGGGGTAGAACGGTTCGAGCTGCGCGGTGGTGAGCATTCCCTTGTACACCATCGTCTTTGAGGAAAGCGACGGGAAGTAGACGCCGTACTTGTTCTGTGCGCGCTTGCGGACCCGGAACGCCGTCGCGTCGAGGTCGGTGGGCCCGTCTCCGGCGGGGGCCAGGAACAGTTGGACGAAGTGGGGCATGCAGGCACGTGCCATGGCTCCGACAAGGTCCGCAACGACCGGCACGACCCGCCAGCCGAGGACGTTGAGTCCTTCGGATTCGGCGATCGCCTCGATGCCCGCGCGCGCCGTTTCCTCTTCCTTCTTCTCCGACGGGAGGAAGGCAGTGCCCACCACGTAGGAGCCGGCGGGAGGAAGCGGGAAGTCGACGACGGCCCTGAAGAACTCGTCGGGCACCTGGGTGAGCAGCCCGGCACCATCCCCGGTGCCCTCGTCGGCGCCAACGGCACCGCGGTGTTCGAGGCTGCGCAGCGCCGTCAGCGCGGCGTCAACGATGTCGTGGCCAGGCTCGCCGCGCAGGGTCGCGATGACGGCGAGGCCGCACGCGTCCTTCTCGTTCTCCGGGTTGTAGAGGCCGGTGGCGGGCGGAAGTGCGGCAAAGCGCTGGAATGGTGATTGCACGCCGGTTTCGGTGCCGGCGGCTGGCTCCGGAGTTGTTCCGGTAGTACGAGCAGTCATCAGAAGAGTCCTTCCCCCATAACGGAGCGTCGGGAGGGGACGGCCTTGGCCCCGGGGGCGCCCGGTCGGAGAACTCGGGGCGCCGATTGTGCAGCTGCAGCGGCTGTGCCTTGACCACCCGGTGAGGTGGTGGGCGGTGGAAGCGGAACGTCAAGCGTTCCGCGTCCTGGCACTGTGCGGTACGGACTGGAATGGTGGCCCGGTCGGTGTACCGTGCGGGCCACCACAGCGTGGTCCTTTGTCGTCCTTTAAGGGCGGTGACCCGGGGACTGCGTCCGGGAGTCCGAGTCCCGAGGCTCCGCGAGTGCGGGGTCCTGCGACCCGGGGGTCGCTGAGGAGCCTTGTGTTTCGGAAAGATTACCACGATCATTTTCGGTGGCTACTGAGGCGCCCGCCCCGTGGACATTCGCGGCTGATCCGTTATCTACGGCCGCCTCCCCGGATACGGGCTTGGCCCCCGCCGTCTCCCCATCCTTCTCGCCGTCCTTTTCACCGGGCTGCTCCCCGGCGGAGTCCTTCGGGGCCCGACCGGGCAGGTAGACGCTGTCGGAGGCGCCTGGGCGCCGCCGCACCGAAAGGTAGACCAGGACCGCGACGGAAAGCAGGAAGACGACGATGCTTGTCCACACGTTGAGCCGCTGCGTAATCCCAAACAGGGTGATCATTTCGGCGTCGTCGATGCGCAGCGCCTCGATCCAGACCCTGCCCAGCGTGTAGTAGGCGGCGTAGAGCCAGACCATGCGGCCCCCGCGCAGGCGGAAACGCCGGTCAAGGAGGAGCAGCAGGGCCACTCCGGCAAGGTTCCACAGCGATTCGTAGAGGAAGGTCGGATGGAAGAGCGTGCCGGGCGCCTCCGACGCCGGGAAATTGGCGTTCGCGGCGTCGATCTCAAGGCCCCAGGGCAGGTCGGTGGGCGCACCGAAAAGCTCCTGGTTGAACCAGTTTCCCCAGCGGCCGATCGCCTGGGCCAGGAGCAGTCCTGGCGCGGCGGCGTCGGCGAAGGCGGCAAGCCGCACCCCAGCGCGGCGGCAACCGATCCAGGCTCCAACGGCTCCGAGCGCCACCGCCCCCCAGATGCCTAGGCCGCCCTGCCAAATCTGCGGGATCCGGGCGAGGTCTCCGTCCGGCCCGAAGTAGGCATCCGGTGAGGAGAACACGTGGTAGAGCCTGCCGCCGATGATGCCGAAGGGCACCGCCCAGATTGCCACATCCCACACGACCTCGGGTTTGCCCCCGTAGCGCTCGAAGCGCTTCTGCGTCAGCCACAGGGCGACAATGATGCCCAGGAGGATGCACAGCGCGTACGCGTGGACGGTGAGCGGGCCGAGGCTGAAACTCGCCCATTCCGCAGGAGGGCTGGGGATTGACGCGGGCACGAGGGCCGTGGCGCCGGGAAGGCCTGCCGGGATCATGGGGTGGTCTTTCTCGTTCCGGAACGAAGTTCCTTGGTAAGGGCGGTGACGGCGGGCACGCCGCCGTCACGCAGGGCGGCAACGAGGGCGGTGCCGACGATCACGCCGTCCGCGTATTCGGCGATCTCCTGGACCTGGGCGGCTGTTGAGACGCCGAGGCCCACGCAGGCGCGCTCCGCGCCCGCGGCGTGGGCGGCGTCGACGACGGCACGCGCGGCGGCACCGACCGAGGTGCGGGCCCCGGTGATGCCCATGACGGAAACGGCGTACACGAAGCCGCGGCTTGCCTCAACGGTTCGCCTCATGCGCTCCGGGGAGGTGGAGGGTGCAACGAGGAACACCCGGTCAAGGCCGAATTCGTCGGAGGCCGCCATCCATTCGCCTGCCTCGTCGGGGATGAGGTCGGGGGTGATGAGCCCGGCACCGCCCGCGGCGGCGAGGCGTCCGGCGAACTCCCTCACGCCCATGCGCATGACCGGGTTCCAGTAGGTCATGACAAGGACAGCGGCGTCGGTTTCGCGGGTGATTGCCTCAACGACGTCGAAGATCTGGGAAACGGTGAAGCCGTCGGCGAGGGCCTGGACGGTGGCGTCCTGGATGACCCGCCCGTCCATGACCGGGTCGGAGTAGGGGATGCCGATCTCGATCAGGTCGACGCCGTTGCGGGCCATCGCGATGCCCGCCTCGATGGTTGTCGCGGCGTCGGGGAAGCCCGCCGGCAGGTATCCGATGAGGGCCGTGCGGCCTTCGGAGCGCGCCTTCTCGATCGCTGCGGCGGCCTTCGATGAAAGCGTCTTCACAACTGCTCACCTTCCTTTGCGATTTCCTGTTCGGCGCTCTCGTCGGGGAGCAGGTCGAAATATTCCGCCGCAGTCGCGACGTCCTTGTCACCGCGCCCGGAAAGGTTGACGATGACGACCTTGTCCTTGAGGCTCTCGCCCGGGGAAAGCTCCGCGGCGAGCCGCTGGCCGACCTTGATCGCACCGGCAAGGGCGTGCGCTGTCTCGATCGCGGGAATGATTCCCTCGGTGCGGCAGAGGAGCTTGAACGCGTCCATCGCCTCGCGGTCGGTGATCGGCTCGTAGGAGGCCCGGCCGATATCGGCGAGGTGGGCGTGTTCGGGGCCGACCCCCGGGTAGTCAAGGCCGGCGGAGATGGAGTGGGATTCCATGGTCTGGCCGTCTTCGTCCTGCATCAGGTAGGACCGTGCCCCATGGAGGACGCCGGTGCGGCCCAGGGTGATGGTTGCCGCGTGGCGTCCCGATTCGACACCGTCGCCGCCGGCTTCGAACCCGTAGAGCCGCACCGCCGGGTCGTCGAGGAAGCCGTGGAAGATGCCGATGGCGTTGGATCCCCCGCCCACGCAGGCGCACACGGCGTTGGGCAGCTGCCCGGTCTGTTCGAGGATCTGCTCCCGCGCTTCTTCGCCGATGACTTCGTGGAAGTAGCGCACCATGGCCGGGAAGGGGTGGGCTCCGGCGGCGGTGCCCAGGAGGTAGTGGGTGGTGTCGACGTTGGCCACCCAGTCGCGCAGGGCGTCGTTGATGGCGTCCTTGAGGGTCTGCGAGCCGTTGGTGACGGAGATGACCTCCGCCCCGAGCAGCTGCATGCGGGCAACGTTCAGTGCCTGGCGCCGGGTGTCTTCGGCGCCCATGTAGACGACGCATTCGAGGCCGAGAAGGGCGGCGGCGGTCGCGCTCGCCACCCCGTGCTGGCCTGCTCCGGTCTCGGCGATCAGCCGGGTCTTGCCCATCCGCTTGGCGAGGAGGGCCTGGCCGAGGACGTTGTTGATCTTGTGCGAACCCGTGTGGTTCAGGTCCTCGCGTTTGAGGAACACCCGGACCCCGCCGGCGTGCTCGGCGAAGCTGCGCGCCTCGGTGAGCAGCGACGGCCGGCCGGCGTAGTTGGCGTTGAGCTCGCGGACCTGCGCGACGAACTCCGGGTCGGCCTTGGCGGCCTCGAACGTTTGCTCGAGCTCGTCGAGGGCGGCGATGAGCGATTCGGGCATCCAGCGCCCGCCGTACTCGCCGAAGTAGGGGCCCGGTGCGTGGCGCAGGCTTTCGCCGGCGCCGAGAAAGGCATCCGCCGTTCCATTGTCGAGACCGCCGCCCGGTGCAGCGGTCCGGTCTCCGGCAGTGCGGTGAGTCTCGGTCATTGGCTTTCCTGTTCTGTGGAAATCAGGCGGACCGGCGGGCAGCCGGCCATTTCGGAGGTGCGGCGCAGCGGCCGGCGGCGCTTTCAGCTTTGGCGCAGGGCCTGCCGGGCGCGGCGTCCGGCCGCGGTGAACTCGGTGATCGCCCGTTCGGGCTGGTCCCCGCGGACGAGGGCTTCACCGACGAGCACCGCGTGGGCGCCAAGGGAGGCGAACTCTTCGACGTCCTCGACACCGCGGACCCCCGACTCCGCAATTGTCACTGCACCGGTCGGGATGCGCTCGACGAGGTCGGCGAACACGCTGCGGTCGATGTCGAGGGTCTTCAGGTTGCGTACATTGACGCCGATGATTTTCGCCCGGACGGCGGCGGCACGGTCCACTTCCTCGGCCGTGTGCGTTTCGACGAGGGCGTTCATGCCGAGCTCGTGGGTGAGCCCCAGGAAGTGTTCGAGCTGGGCATCGGACAGCGCGGCGACGATGAGCAGGACGAGATCGGCGCCATGAGCGCGCGCCTCCCAGATCTGGTACTCGTCAACCGTGAAGTCCTTGCGCAGCACCGGGATGCCGACGCGGGCGCGGACGGCATCGAGGTCGTCGAGGGATCCGTTGAAGCGCCGCTGCTCGGTGAGCACGCTCACCACAGCTGCTCCCCCGGCCTGGTAGCGGGCGGCCAAGGCTGCGGGGTCGGCGATCCCGGCGAGGCTGCCCTTGGAGGGGCTGCTCCGCTTCACCTCGGCGATGACCTCGAGGCCGCCGTCACCGCGCAGCGCGGCAAGGGCATCGAGCGCGGCCGCGCGCCCTGCAGCGCTTTCGCGCAGCTGTGCAAGGGGTGTGTTCCGGACCCGCGGGGCAAGATCCTCGCGGACGCCGGAGATGATGTCGTCGAGAACGCTCACCTAGTGCCCGTTGTTCTTCAGCTTTGAACCGCCGACTCCGTACCCGATGCGGCGCATGATGAATCCGACGAGCAGCCCGATAAACATGACGAGCACTCCGACCCAGAACAGCACGGTTCCGCTGTCACGGTTGCCCTCGGTGCTGGCGAAGATGAAGGCGAACGAGGAGACCGCGGCCCCCAGGAGCATGATCAACACGCAGGTCCACGCCGCCGGGCTGTTGCCGTGGCCGATGGTTTCATCGCCCATCCTGGCGTGGGTCGCCGACGAGTTCTTGTCCGTGACTGCACTGGTGTTCTCTGCCATTGTGCTTCTCCTTCGTGATGTCTAGCTACATTCTGCCATTAGTGGCGGCCGGTCATGTGCCTGTGATGGGACCGATCCGCCGTGCCGCCCTAGCGGGTTGGGTCGTCGCCGTGGGTGAGGCGGTCCCAGCTGTCGATGTCCTGCCCATGCGCAGTGGTGGGCGCGGGGGCCGGCTTTCCCGGGGCTCCCCCTGCAGCGGGATTTTCGTAGCGGCGGCTGCGTCCCCAGCCCGTGCCCGCGACGGTCATCCACACCGATGCCAGCGCAAGGAGCACCCCGGCCAGGGCGGCAAACCACGGCAGGAGCGTCGGCGTGGCGACGGCTCCGGCGCCGCCGCTGATCCCGATTGCCTCGCCGATGGCAGGGGCCGCGGCGGCAAGGGGGTCGGCGAGCACGGCGGAGCTGGCCAGGGTGATTCCCGCTCCCGCTATCAGAAGGATTGCCGCGATCACCCACCGGGCCGTGCGTCCGGCGATGGATACGGCCAGGGCGGCGGCGAGGGCAACGAGGGCGAGGGCTGTCACCGGAGTTGCAGCGTCACTTCCGGGGACAGCGAGGTCCGGGCGCTGCACGGTGTCCTGGGGCAGGCGGACGTCGAGCCACGTCTGGGTGGTTGTGCCGAAGGCGAGGGCGGCGACGAGGACGATGCCGAGCACGACGACGCCGCGGCGGCGCCAGCGCGGCTGCCTTGGATCGGTCACTTCGCCTCCACCGGGGCGGGGACTGACGGAGTCGACGCGGGGCGGAGCCCGGAGGCGATCAGCGCAGCGCGCAGCGGTGCGGCGGCCTTGTTCACCGTTTCGAGCGCTTCCGCTTCCTGGACCGAATCGGCGACGATGCCGCCGCCTGCCTGCACGTAGGCCTTGCCGTCCCGCAGCAGCGCGGAGCGGATGGCGATGGCCAGGTCCATGTCGCCGGCAAAGTCGAGGTATCCGACCACCCCGCCGTAGATGCCGCGCCGGTGGGGCTCGAGCTCATCGATCAGCCGCAGCGCACGCGGCTTGGGCGCCCCCGAGAGCGTTCCTGCGGGGAAGGTGGCAGCGAGTACGTCGTACGCCGTGCGTCCGGGCGTGAGGCGCCCGACGACGGTTGAGACGAGGTGCATGATGTGGCTGAACCGCTCGATCTCCATGAACTGGCTCACGTCCACGCTGCCGGGGCGGCAGACCTTCGAGAGGTCGTTGCGGGCGAGGTCGACGAGCATGAGGTGCTCGGCTTTTTCCTTCTCGTCGGCGCGCAGCTCCTCCGCGAGGGATCTGTCCTCCTCAGGGCCGGCACCCCGGGGGCGTGATCCGGCGATCGGATGGGTGATGACCTCGTCCCCGGTCACCGTCACCAGGGCCTCGGGTGAGGATCCGACGATCGAATACTGCCGGCCGTCGGCGTCCTCGAGGCTGAACAGGTACATATAAGGACTCGGGTTGGTGGTGCGCAGGATGCGGTAGACATCGAGCGCCGAGGCTTCGGTGTCGAGTTCGAACCGGCGGGATATCACCACCTGGAAGACCTCGCCGTCGACGATTGCCCGCTTGCCGCGCTCAATCGCCGCGAGGTACTGCGTCTCGTCCCACCGCTCCCGAACCCGTGCCATGAGTTCGCGCCCTGGTGGGAGTTCCGCGCCGAGAACGGAGACTGGAAGGTCGCTGGGGGCGCTGAGCTTGGCCAGCATTCCCTCGATCCGGGCGACGGCGTCGTGCCAGGCCTCGTCAACCCGTTCGTCGGATCCGTCGAAGTTGATCGCGTTGGCCACGAGGGTGAGCGAGCCCTCGGAATTGTCGTGGATGGCCATGTCGGTCACCAGGCACATTGCCAGCTCGGGAAGCTGCAGGTCGTCTTCGGGCGGGCTGGTCAGGCGTTCCCAGTGGCGCACCGCTTCCCAGCCGATGAACCCGACGAGCCCGGAGGTGAAGGGCGGCAGGTCCGGGAAGCGTTCGGTCCGCAGCGCCGCTACGGTGTCGCGCAGGGCGTCGACGGGATTGCCGGAAACGGGGACGCCTGCGGGCGGCTGGCCCAGCCAGTGCACCACGCCGTCGCGCGTGGTCAGGGTGGCCCGGGACGCCGCCCCGATGAAGGAGTACCGCGACCACACTCCCCCGCCTGCTGCCGACTCCATGAGGAACGTGCCCGGCTGGCCCTGGGCGAGCTTCCGGTAGACAGCGATCGGGGTTGCGGCGTCGGCCAGGACCTTCAGGGAGACCGGGATGACCCGCCGGTCGCGTGCCAGGACCCGGAACTCCTCGAGGGTGGGGCTGAGTGCGCCGAGCTGGTGCATTGACCTACTTCCCTTCGTCCTGTGCTTGCTCAAAATCCTGTGCTTGCTCAAAATCCTGTGCTTGCTCAAGATCCTGTGCGGGCTGGAGGTTCTGCGCATTGCCGACCACCACGGGTACGTCCCCGGCGTCGAAGCAGGTGCGGGTGCCGGTGTGGCAGGCCGCCCCGATCTGGTCGACGCGCACGAGCAGCGCGTCGCCGTCGCAGTCGAGCGCCACCGACTTCACCCATTGGGTGTGGCCGGAGGTGTCGCCCTTGCGCCAGTATTCCTGCCGGGAGCGGGAGAAGAACGTGACCCGTCCGGTGGTGAGGGTGCGGCGCAGCGCCTCGTCGTCCATCCAGCCGAGCATCAGCACCTCAAGGGTGTCGTGCTGCTGGATCACCGCGGCGACGAGCCCGGCGTCGTCGCGCTTGAGCGCGGCGGCTATGGCGGGGTCGAGCCCGGGAAAGGGCGTGGGCGCTGGCTCGGAGGGGCTCACTGATTCAAGGGAAGGCATCGCCCCTAATTCTAGTGTGCCCCCAACCAATGTCCGCACACGCCCAAGGCTGCGGAGATCGTGCTAGTTTCAGCAGTGATGCGCTACGTAACTCTGTCCCGGGAGGTTTTGGCCGAAACGCTGATAGCAGCGGGGCCGAACTGCCCCACGCTCTGCGACGGCTGGCAGACCCAGGAGCTCGCGGCACACCTGTACCTGCGCGAGCACAACCCCGCTGCGGGCCTGGGAATGTTGGTCAAGCCGCTGGCCCGGATCTCGGACCGGGCGGTCCGACGCACCGCTGAGAAGGCCGCAACGCCCGAGGAATACGCGGAGCTGGTGCGTAAGTTTTCCGCCGGGCCTTCTGCGGTGTCGCCCTTGAAAATCAGCGCGGTGGACCGGAACGCGAACCTGATCGAGTACTTCGTCCACACCGAGGACATCCGGCGCGCCGGAACCCGGTGGGCACCGCGCGCCCTCGACAGCGACTATTCCGATGCCCTCTGGGCGGAACTGATCAAGCGGGCTGCAATCCTTTACCGCGGAGTCGACCTGGGGATTGTGCTCGTCCGCCCGAACGGGCCGCGGCATGTCGCCAAGCGCGCCCCGGTCTCGGTGGCGATCATCGGTGACCCCGGCGAGCTCGTGATGCACGCCCACGGCAGGACCTCGCACGCCCTTGTGACCTTCGAGGGCCAGCCCGACGCGGTGGCCCTCCTCGAAAGCGCCGAGGTCGGGCCCTAGCCGTTTCGCCCGCGGAATTCCGCCCCCAGCCGTCAGCGGACCGGGAACCCGGCCTCCCGGATCGCCTGCTTGACCTGGGCGATCATTTCGACGGGCCCGAAGTGGAAGATCGACGCGGCGAGGACGGCGTCCGCCCCGGCGATCACCGCAGGCGGGAAGTGTTCCGGCGCCCCCGCACCGCCCGAGGCGATCAGGGGTACCGAGACCGCCGCGCGCACCGCCCGGATCAGTTCGAGGTCGAACCCCTTCTTGGTCCCGTCGGCGTCGATGGAGTTAAGGAGGATTTCCCCGACACCGCGGTCGGCGGCTTCCTTTGCCCACTCGATTGCATCGATTCCGGTGCCCTGGCGTCCGCCGTGGGTTGTCACCTCGAATCCCGAAGGGGTTGACACGTCCCGGGTCCGCCGCGCATCCAGTGAGAGGACAAGCACCTGGGAGCCGAAGTGGCGGGTGATGTCGTCGATCAGGGTCGGCGCGGCGACGGCCGCCGTGTTCACCGAGGCCTTGTCGGCGCCGGTGCGCAGCAGCCGATCGACGTCGGCGATCTCCCGCACCCCGCCGCCGACGGTGAGGGGGATGAAGACTTCCTCGGCGGTGCGGCCGACCACGTCGAAGGTGGTGGCCCGGTTGCCTGAGGAAGCCGTGACATCGAGGAAGGTGATCTCGTCGGCACCGGCGCGGTCGTAGCGGTGGGCGAGCTCAACGGGGTCGCCTGCGTCGCGGAGGTCCTCGAAGTTGATGCCCTTGACGACGCGGCCGGCGTCGACGTCGAGGCAGGGAATGACGCGCACTGCAACTGTCACTGCTGGCTCCTAGATTCTGCAGGCGTGGATCGTGCTCACCAGGATCGCCCGCGCCCCGAGGTCGTAAAGTTCATCCATGATGCGGTTCGTCGAGTTCCGCTTGACCATCGAGCGCACTGCCACCCAGTCGGAATCCCTTAGGGGAGACACGGTGGGCGACTCAAGACCCGGGGTCAGCGCCGCTGCCTCATCGACGAGTTCCTTGCGGATGTCGTAATCCATCATCACGTACTGGCGGGCCACGAGCACCCCCTGGAGCCGGCGGATCAGCACGTCCAAGCCGGCCGGGGCCTCAACGCCGGCACGGCCGATGAGCACAGCCTCGCTCTGCAGGATCGGGTCTCCGAAGATCTCCATTCCGGCCGCCCGCAGCGTGCTTCCCGTTTCGACGACGTCGGCAATGGCGTCGGCGACGCCAAGGCGCACCGACGACTCAACGGCGCCGTCAAGGCGGACCACCGTCGCGTCGATGCCGCGCTTGCCGAGGAAGTGGCGCAGCAGCCCGTCGTAGCTCGTTGCCACCCGCTTGCCCTCGAGCTCGGCGATGTCGTAGAAATCCCCGACCGGGCCGGCGAAGCGGAAGGTTGAGGCGCCGAAGCCGAGCTGCAGCAGTTCCTCGGCGTTGACCTGCGCGTCGAGGAAGAGGTCGCGGCCGGTGATGCCGACATCGAGGGTGCCCGAACCGACGTAGACGGCGATATCGCGCGGGCGCAGGAAGAAGAACTCAATATCGTTTTCGGGGTCAACCATGACCAGTTCGCGGGGGTCACGGCGTTGGCGGTAGCCCGCCTCGGTGAGCATCGCTGATGCTGACTCGGAAAGGGCACCCTTGTTGGGAACTGCTACACGAAGCATGAAAGTAGTCTTTCGCTCTGAATTCAGGATCGGGGCAGGGTTCCGGCCGCGCTCGGACGTCGTCCGTGGGCGCGGCTACAAATGCTTGTAGACGTCCTGAAGCGTAAGGCCTTTGGCGAGCATGAGCACCTGGAGGTGGTAGAGCAGCTGGGAGATCTCCTCGGCGGTTTCCTCAACCGATTCGTACTCGGCGGCCATCCACACCTCGGCGGCCTCCTCGACGACCTTCTTGCCGATCCCATGCACGCCCGAGTCAAGCTCGGCGACCGTCCGCGAGCCGTCGGGGCGCGCCGCAGCCTTGGCGCTGAGCTCCTCGAAGAGGGAATCAAAGGTTTTCACCATGCCAACGTTACTGGGTCGCTGCAAAAGTACCCGCACTGGCCCCGGCCGGTGTGATGGATGCCTCTGCTCAGGACTGCCACTGCCGCAGCGCGGCGGCGGTGGCAACGGCCGCGCTGAGTGCCTCATGGCCCTTGTCCTCGCTTGATCCGGGCAGCCCGGAGCGGTCGAGCGCCTGCTGTTCGTTGTCGCAGGTAAGCACGCCGAAACCGACCGGAACCCCGGTGCGGACGCTGACCTCGGTCAGCCCCGATGTCGCAGCCGAGCACACATAGTCGAAGTGGGGGGTTCCGCCGCGGATCACGACGCCGAGGGCGACAACGGCGTCGAAGTGCGGGGCCAGCCGTGCGGCGGCGACGGGAAGTTCGAAGCTGCCGGGGACCCTCAGCTCGGTGGTTTCAACACCGGCTTCTGCGGCCGCCCGCCGGGCGCCGTCGAGCAGCCCGTCCATGACCACCGTGTGCCAGCTGGCTGCGATTACCGCCACCCGCAGCGGGGCAGACCCCTTGTTCACGTCGCTGATGTTGATGCTGGGTGCTCCGGTCCCGCTCATGGGGTGCTCCTTCGTGTTGATGCCGGCTGCGCTGGTGCGAGCCGGAGGATGAGGTCTTCGATGGTGATCAGGGGAAGGCCGTGCTCGTCGGCGAAGGCGCGCAGCGCGGGCACGCGCATCATGCCGCCGTCGTCGTGGACGAGTTCGGCGATGACGGCGGCCGGGTGCATCCCGGCGAGCCGGCACAGGTCGATGCCGGCCTCCGTGTGGCCGGGGCGTTCGACGACCCCTCCCCGCGCGGCGCGCAGCGGGAACACGTGGCCGGGCCGGGTCAGCTCTCCCGGGGCGCTGCCCGGATCGGCGAGCACGCGTGCGGTGCGGGCGCGGTCGGCGGCGCTGATGCCGGTGCTGACACCGGTGGCCGCGTCGCAGGAGACGGTGTAGGCGGTCCCCTTCGCGTCCTCGTTCACTGCGGTCATCGGCGGAAGCAGGAGCCGGTCGGCATCAGCCGCCTCAAGGGGAACGCAGAGCACCCCGGAGGTGTGCCGCACCGTCCAGCCGACGAGGGCGGGGGTCGCTGCCTGCGCGGCGAAGATGATGTCTCCCTCGTTTTCGCGGTCGGCGCTGTCGACAACCACCACCGCCTTGCCTGCGGCGATCGCGTCGACGGCGTCCTGGACGGGGTCGAAGCGGATCTGCGCTCCCCCGGGCATGACGCTCACCGGCCGTCGTCCGCCCCGGCGGCGCTGCCCGGCCCGCCGGTGGCCGCTGCGAACCCGAGCAGGCGCTCCGTGTACTTGGCCAGGACGTCCATTTCGAGGTTCACGGCGTCGCCGGGCTCCTTGGAGCCCAGGCCGGTTTCGGCGAGCGTCGTGGGGATCAGGCCCACCTCGAACCACGGTTCGTCCTCCTCGGGAGGGCTGACGGCGGTGACGGTGAGGGATACGCCGTCGACGGCGATCGAGCCCTTCTCCGCCGCGTACCGGGCGAGCCCGGCGGGGAGCCCGAAGCGCAGCCGGTGCCAGGCGCCGAGGTCCTCGCGCTCGCGCAGCGTGCCGAGTCCGTCGACGTGCCCCTGGACCACGTGGCCGTCGAGGCGCGCACCGGCGGTGACGCACCGCTCGAGGTTCACCGGGCTGCCGGGGAGCAGCTGGCCCGTCGTCGTGCGACGCAGGGTCTCGCCCATGACGTCGACGGCGATCCGGCCGCCGTCCCGGCGCACGGCGGTCAGGCAGACGCCGTTGACGGCTATTGATGCTCCCGGCTGGAGGTCGGCGCCGGTGGACGGCGCGTCGAACACCAGGACGGCGCTCTCCTGGTCGGCTGAGACGTCGAGTGAGACGACGCTGCCCTGTTCGGCAACAATTCCTGTGAACATGCTCTACTCCTGGGAGAACTGGGGGGTGTGGGCTGCGTACCCGGGGGCGTCGGGGTTTTGCGGGTTGTTTCGGGCACTTCGGCCTTCGGTGCCCGTGGTACCGGGCGGTGCGGATCCGGAGGGCCGCAGGCGCAGGCGGACGTCGCTGCCGAGCTGGAGCACGGCGGGTCCTCCCGCGGGGTCGGACTGCCAGCGGTTGGCCTGGGCCAGCGTGGCGACGCCGATGGGGGGAAGCATTGGCGTTCCCTCCCCCAGGAGTACCGGAGCGAGGTAGCTGACGAGCTCGTCGACAACCCCCGCGCTCACGAACGCTCCGGCGATCCGGGGCCCGCCCTCAACGAGGACGTGCCGGACGCCGATGGCTGCCAGTTGCGCCAGTGCCTCGTGCACGTCGCGGGTCTGCAGGTGCACGAACCCGGGACCGCGCACGGCTGCGTCCTCGGGGACCGCTCGCAGGCCCATGACGGCGCGCCGTGGCTGCTTCGCGCGCTGGAGGGGATCGGATCCGCCGTCGTCGCCGGCCGGCCGCGCGGTGAGGCGCGGATTGTCGGCAAGGACGGTGCCGGTGCCGGCGAGGACGGCGTCGGCCCGGACCCGGATCGAGTGGCCGTCCTGCCGCGCTTCGGGTCCGGTGATCCACTGGCTTGTGCCGTCGGCGGCTGCCACCCTGCCGTCGAGGCTCTGCGCCGTCTTCAAGGTCACGAACGGGCGGCCTTCGGCGACGGCGCGCATCCACCGCTCGTTGAGGTGCTCGGATTCCGCTTCGAAAAGCCCGCCGTCGCACTGGACACCGTGGTCGGCAAGCCACCGGGCGCCGCCGGCGGCCTCGCTGGTCTGGTCGGGCGCGGCATAGACAACCCTGGCGACCCCGGCGTTGAGGATTGCGGCCGAGCACGGTCCGGTGCGTCCTTGGTGGTTGCATGGCTCGAGGGTGACGACCATCGTTGCACCTTCCACACTGGCGTTGCCGCGCTCGCGGGCATCGGCCAGAGCCGCGACCTCCGCGTGGTCGGTTCCGGCACCGCGGTGGTGGCCCGTGCCGAGCACCGTGCCGTCGGGTGCGAGCACCACCGCCCCGACGAGAGGATTCGCGCCGCGGACCCCTTGGCCCGCGAGTTCGAGAGCGAGGCCCATGGCTGCGGCCTCAGCCGCCGTCCGGGCGCTGGACCCGGTCGCCGGACCGCCCGAGGCCACGCTCATGGTGCCTGCCGGGCGGGAACGCCGGGCACTGCCGTCTTTTCCGCTGCGTCCTGCCGGCCGCGGGCGCGGTACCAGACGAAGAATCCGACGAGGGTGAACCCGCCGTAGATGAGGTACATGACCGCGCTGGCGTAGTATCCGGCGCTGAACAGCAGCGGCACGCCGACAATGTCAACGGCCACCCAGATCAGCCAGAACTCCACCCATCCCTTGGCCATCCCGAAGGTCGCGAGGAGGGATCCGACGAACGTCCAGGCGTCGGCCCAGACCGGCTCGTAGGAGCCGAGGACCCGGAAGAGGGGGGTGAGGGCAACGGTTCCAAGGATCATGCCTGCGACGAGGCCGATGCGCGCCCGGCCCGAGGCCCAGCGGGGGGTGATGGCGGGGCCGCCGTCGTGGCGGCTGCGGCGCCACTGGCGCCATCCGTACACTGAGACCGCAATGAACATGACCTGCCGGCCGGCCTGGCCGAGGAGGTTCACGGCTCCCGCTCCGCCGAAAACCGAGCCGAGGAACACCGTGAGGAGGAGGACGTTTCCAACGATCCCGACGGGCCACGCCCACACCCGGCGGCGCATGCCACCCAGGGCGCTGAGCAGGCCGAAAACGTTGCCGATGACCTCACGCAGCAGCAGCGATCCGCCGCCAACGGGAATGCGGGCCTCGAAGAGCCACTGAAGAAAATCCATGTCGTTCCTTAACCGTTTCAACGGCTGCGGGGTGACGACAAAAGAGCTGCCCGCGCGCGGCAAAAACCGTGGCGCGGGCCCCCTCGGCGCGAATGCGCACGTAAGGGTGCCCTGCTGTTCGTGCTTCTCCCATCCAGACTTTAACTGTCGGTGCCGGAATTTCACCGGCTCAACCGGGGCTGACAACGCGGGTGCGCAGCCTGCCGTCGGGTCGCGGACTATAACCGCCGGTTCGGAATTACACCGACCCCGGAGCACGTACTCCGAAGATTATTTCACAACCGGATGCGGGCTCTTCACAATTCGTCCCACAGCGATCACGCGCCCGCCCATCCGGGTCGGCCGCGTCCCGTCACGCCCAGCCGAACGGCAGGAAGGAGTCCGCCCGAAACAGCAAATCACCACGTTATGGGGCGCCGAAAGCGTGGTCATGTGCACATTCAACCCAGGGCGCCGGACCACGCGCAAGGAGTCCCCCAAAACAGCAGATCACCACGCCTTCCGGGCCGGAGGACGTGGTGATCTGCAGTTTCGCTATGGGGTTGCGGCAGCCGCGGTTGCGGCGGGAACGACAAGGTGGAGGGTCCGGGCCCTAAGAGGCCGAGGCCTCCCCCGACGCCTTTGGTGCTTCGGCGCTCTTCGGCCGGGCGTCGACGCCAGCCTCCTTGCGCTGCTGCGGTGTGATCGGTGCCGGAGCTGCAGTCAGCGGGTCATAGCCGCCGCCTGACTTCGGGAACGCGATGACGTCCCGGATCGAGTCGGTGCCCGCGAGCAGCGAGACGACCCGGTCCCAGCCCAGGGCGATTCCGCCGTGGGGAGGCGCGCCGTACTTGAAGCCCTCGAGCAGGAACCCGAACTTCTCCTGCGCCTCCTCGGCGCTCAGTCCCATGACGGCGAAGACGCGCTCCTGCACGTCGCGGCGGTGGATACGGATCGACCCGCCGCCAAGCTCGTTGCCGTTGCACACGATGTCGTAGGCGTACGCCAGCGCGCTCTCGGGGTCGGTGTCGAAGGTGTCCATGAACTCGGGCTTGGGCGAGGTGAACGCGTGGTGCACGGCGGTCCAGGCTCCGGCGCCGACGGCGACATCACCGGCGGCGACGGCGGCCGAAGTGGGCTCGAACATCGGCGCGTCGACAACCCATACGAACGCCCAGTCGCCGTCCTTGATGAGCCCGGTGCGGTGGCCGATTTCAACGCGGGCGGCACCCAGCAGGGCGCGGGAGGAGGTTTTCTCGCCGGCGGCGAAGAAGATGCAGTCGCCCGGGTTCGCCCCGACGGCGGCGGCGAGGCCCTCGCGTTCGGCGTCGTTGAGGTTCTTCGCGACGGGGCCGCGGAGGCTGCCGTCGTCGTCGATGAGGACGTAAGCGAGGCCCTTGGCGCCGCGCTGCTTGGCGAACTCCTGCCACGCGTCGAGCGTACGGCGGGGCTGGGAGGCTCCGCCGGGCATGACGACGGCGCCCACGTAGGGGGCCTTGAAGACGCCGAAGCCGGTGTCCTTGAAGAACTCGGTGAGTTCAGTGAGCTCGAGCCCGAAGCGCAGGTCCGGCTTGTCGGAGCCGTACTCGGCCATGGCATCGGCGTAGGTCATCCGGCGGATCGGGGTGGGGATCTCGACGTCGATGAGCTTCCACAGGCGCGTGATCAGCTGCTCGCCCAGGGCGATGATGTCGTCCTGCTCGACGAAGCTCGCCTCGATGTCGAGCTGGGTGAATTCCGGCTGGCGGTCGGCGCGGAAGTCCTCGTCGCGGTAGCAGCGGGCGATCTGGTAGTACTTCTCGAACCCGCCGACCTGCAGCAGCTGCTTGAACAGCTGGGGTGACTGCGGCAGCGCGTACCAGGATCCGGGGGCAAGGCGCGCGGGCACCAGGAAGTCGCGTGCGCCCTCGGGAGTGGAGCGGGTCAGCGTGGGGGTTTCGATCTCAACGAAGCCATCATTGTGGAGGAGTTCGCGGGCAACCCGGCTCGCCTCGGAGCGCAGGCGGAGGTTCTTCTGCGGGGCGGGGCGGCGCAGGTCGAGGTAGCGGTGCTTCAGGCGGGCTTCTTCGCCCACTTCGACGTGTTCGTCGATCTGGAAGGGCAGCGGGTCGGAGGTGTTGAGGACGACGACCTTGTCGGCCATCACCTCGATCTCGCCCGTGGCCAGGGCGGGGTTCTCGTTGCCCTCGGGCCGCTTCTGCACGGTTCCGGTGATCTGCAGGACGTACTCGTTGCGCAGGGTGGAGAAGACCTCCTCCTCGCGGACGACGACCTGGGCCACGCCGGAGGCGTCCCGGAGGTCGAGGAAGGCGACGCCGCCGTGGTCGCGGCGCCGGGCCACCCAGCCGGTCAGGGTTACGGTCTGTCCAATATGCCCGGATCCGAG
Source organism: Arthrobacter sp. TJ-254 (assembly GCF_058269175.1). Classification (NCBI taxonomy): domain Bacteria; kingdom Bacillati; phylum Actinomycetota; class Actinomycetes; order Micrococcales; family Micrococcaceae; genus Arthrobacter; species Arthrobacter sp. TJ-254. The sequence goes on from NZ_JBZCNF010000005.1 coordinate 62,118, forward strand.
CGAGCCGAGTTCATGCGTGCGCAGCACAGCATTCCTTCCTACAGAAGTACCGCAGGCGAATGTTCACCTGCCTAGTGTTAGATCAAACGTGTCCGAGTTTACCGGTCATCCCCCGCGGCGCCCGCCAGCAGGCCGGGGCGGCGGATTCCGGCCGAGGATGCGGGCAACGACAGTGGAAGGCGGAACCCCGATGAGCAGTGGTCCGGGACTGCGGCGGTCCATGGGAGGCTTCGACGCGACAACGGTGGGCGTGGGATCGATGATCGGCGCCGGCGTGTTCGTCGTCTTCGCACCGGCTGCCGCGGCGGCAGGCAGCTGGCTTCCCGCCGCCGTCCTGCTGGCGGGTTTCATCGCCTACTGCAACGCGGCCGCAACGGCCTCCCTCGCCACCGTCTACCCGCAAAGCGGCGGCACCTACGTCTACGGGAGGCGCCAGCTGGGGCATTGGCCGGGGTTCATCGCGGGGTGGGCCTTCGTGACCGGGAAGACCGCCTCCTGCGCCGCAATGGCCTTCACCTTCGGGCTTTACGCGGCGCCGGATTTTGCAACGGCGGCCGCCGTCGCGGCCGTGGTGGGCCTGACCACGGTGAACCTGCTCGGGGTGAGCCGGACGGCACTGATGACCCGCGGAATCGTTGCCCTGGTGGTTCCGGTGCTCGCGTTCGTTATCGTCGCCGCGTGGGCGGCGCCCGGCACGGGCGGCTCGATGCCGCCGGACGGCGGGGCGGCGGGGCTGCTGCAGGCCTCAGGTCTGCTGTTCTTCGCCTTCGCCGGATACGCGCGGGTCGCAACGATGGGCGAAGAGGTGCGCGAGCCGCGGAAGAACATCCCCGCGGCGATCCTCGGCGCCCTCGGCTTCACGCTGGTGCTGTACCTGCTGCTGGCCGTCTCTCTGCTCTCCGCCCTTGGGCCTGCGGCGCTTGCTGAATCGCCGGCGCCGCTGCGCGATGTGTTCACCGCCGTCGGAACAACCGGCGGGTCAACCGGCCCTGACGCGGGCTCGGTGGCCCGGACGGCGGTGGTTGTGGCGGCAGCCCTTGCGAGCCTCGGGGCGCTGCTGGCCCTGATCGCCGGCGTGGGGCGGACAACCCTCGCGATGGCGCGCGAGGGCGACCTCCCCCGTGCCCTGGCAGGGATCTGGGAGCGGTACGGCGTTCCCTGGGCGGCAGATCTGACGACCGCCGGGCTGGTGATCTTGCTCCTGCTGACCACCGATGTCCTGACCGTCGTCGGGTTCTCGAGCTTCGGTGTGCTGCTCTACTACGCCATCGCCAACGCCGCGGCCCTCACCCTCCGGGAGCGGCAGTGGTACGCCCCGCGGCTGCTCAACGTCATCGGTGCCGCGGGCTGCCTGCTGCTTGCCTTCACCCTTCCCGCGGCCTCGGTGCTCACGATGACCGCGGTGCTCGTTGTGGGTGTCGCCGTCCGCGCCATCGCACTCACGCGGCGCCGCCGGCAGACCGAGCGCGGCTGAAGTTCCAACGGAAACGCACCGGAAAGCGGCTGCCGCAGCGGATTAATCCGGTGCGCCCATCGTTATGGGGTGCGCCGGTCATTGCGCGGTGCGCCCGTCGCTAAGCGGTGCGGCCTCAGGCGCGGGTGACCTGCGGCAGCAGATCGTCCGCCGGGGGCGTCCACGTGGCGGGGTCGGCGGCGGTCTGGTCGCCGGAGCGGATGTCCTTGACCTCGTGGGTCCCGTCGGCGCTAGTGAACCAGACGAACGGAATGCCCCGCCGGTCGGCGAACTTGATCTGCTTGCCGAACTTCTCCGCGCTCGCCGCGACCTCCGCGGAGATGCCGCGTGAGCGCAGCGAGGCGGCGACGTCCTGCGCCTGCGACCAGGAATCGTCGTCGGCGAGGGTGATGAGCACGGCGGTGGGGACCTGGCGGGACACCACGGCGAAGTCCTGGCTGAGGATCCGCGAAACGATCCGCGTGACGCCGATCGAGAGCCCGACGCCGGGGAAGGTGCGGTTGCCCTTTGAGGCGAGGCTGTCGTAACGGCCGCCCGAGCAGATCGAGCCGAGTCCCTCGTGGCCGTCGAGCACCGTCTCGTAGACGGTGCCTGTGTAGTAGTCGAGGCCGCGCGCGATGCTCAGGTCGGCCACGACCCTGCCCGGCGCCCGGCGTGAGGTCTCGGCGATGACCTCCTCCAATTCGGCAAGGCCCTGCTCAAGGAGGTCGTCCTCCACACCCAGGGCGCGCACCTGCGCCACGAACGACGTGTCCGGGGTGCGGATCGCGGCGAGGGCAAGGGCCGCCTCGATCTGCTCGTCCGTCGCACCGAGCTCCTCGCGGAGCAGGTCACCCACCTTCGCGGCGCCGATCTTCTCAAGCTTGTCGATGCTGCGCAGCACCGATGCGGTGTCGGTGATCCCGATGCCCCGATAGAAGCCCTCGGCGAGCTTGCGGTTGTTGACGCGCACGGTGAAGTCGGGGATGGGAAGCGCGCCGAGTGCCTCGACAATGACGAGGGTGAGCTCGACGTCATTGCGGAACGGCAGGGCGCCGTCACCGACGACGTCGATGTCCGCCTGGGTGAACTCGCGGGCGCGGCCCTCCTGGGGGCGCTCGCCCCGCCAACACTTCTGGATCTGGTAGCGGCGGAAGGGGAACGCGAGGTGGCCGGCGTTTTCGACGACATAACGGGCGAAGGGCACGGTGAGGTCGTAGTGGAGGGCGAGGCCGTCCTCGGAGGCCGAGGCCTCCTCCGCCTGCAGCCGCGAGACCGCATAGACCTCCTTGTCGATCTCCCCCTTGCGCAGGAGCTGGCCGACGGTCTCAACTGCCCGGGTCTCAATGTTGGAGAAGCCGTGCAGTTCAAATACGCGCCGCAGGGTGTCGAGCACGTGCAGTTCAATCAGCCGCTCCTGCGGAAGCCATTCCGGGAAGCCGGACAATGATGCCTTACGTGCCATGGGGCGGGTCTCCTTGGGTTGGCGCATACACCGGTGCGGCACTCAGTTTAGGGCGGGATGACCCGCGCGGCGAAACCCGCGCGGGAGTGCCCTCCCTGCCCGCCCCAGCACATCATTCGTCACACCGGCCACCCTGTTCCCGCTGGTTCGTTGCAGAACGAAACACAGCGGGCAGACGCGCTGCCGAACGGACTGCCAGCGGTTCCCGGAACGATAGACTCCTAATCTCTGAAGTAAGTGGCTCCGGACGCGTGCCTGGCCATCCAACGAGCGAAAGACTTCCAGCGGTGACAGATAGTCAGCAATCCGACGAAATGACCATCGGCGACGTAGCCCCCGCCGCAGACTCCCCGACAGACACACCCGGTACTGAGCCGGCGGACAGCACCGAAGCCGCTCCGCCCGCCGGCGGGAGCGTACCCGCACCCGCGGCGCAGCCGGTTCCCGCCCCGCGGGCTCCCCTGCCCACAGCACTTGCGCCGCGTCCGCATGGCAAGGTGCAGCGCCCGGTCGCCGTTCCTCCCGTGCACAGCACGCCGCTCGAGGAAGCGGCGAAGTTCGCGCGGGTCGAGGACGACGGTCACGTGTTCCTGCTGCTCGACGGGGAGGAACACCCGGTGGGGCAGCTGCCCGATGCGTCGAAGGATGAAGCCCTCGGCTACTTTGTGCGCAAGTATGACGACGTCGCGAGCCAGGTCGCATTGCTGGAACAGCGGGTGAAGAGCAAGGCCCCGTCGTCGGACATGCTGAAGACCGCCGGCCACCTGCGCAGCCAGGTCGCGGAGCGCAAGCTCGTCGGCGACGTCCCGGCCCTCGAGGCACGCATTGACGCGCTGTCCGAGTCGATCCGCGGGCTCGAAAAGGCCGAGCGGGCCGCACAGGAAGCGGTCAAGGCCAAGGAGCTCGCGGCGAGGGAAGCGATCGTCTCCGAGGCCGAGGAACTGGCAGCCCGCGACCCCGCGACTGTCCAGTGGAAGGCAAGCAGCACGCGGATGAATGAGCTGTTCGAGCTGTGGAAGACGGCGCAGAAGAACGGTCCCCGCCTGGGCCGCGGCACCGAGGACGCCCTGTGGAAGCGGTTCCGTGCCGCACGCACCGTCTTTGACCGGCACCGCCGCGCGTACTTCTCCCAGCTCGACAGCGAGAACGCCGAGGCCAAGCGGGCCAAGGAGGCGTTGATCGCCAAGGCCGAGGCGCTGGCGACCTCCACCGACTGGGGTGCGACGGCGGCCGAGTACCGCCGCCTCATGGACGACTGGAAGGCCTCAAAGCGGGCGAGCCGCAAGGACGACGACGCCCTGTGGGCGCGCTTCCGTGCCGCCCAGGACCGATTCTTCGAGGCGCGCAAGAGCGCCAATGAAGCAGTGGATGAGGAGTACGGGGCGAACCTCGTGGTCAAGGAGGCCCTGCTCCAGGAAGCGAAGCAGCTCGTGCCGGTGCGGAATCTCGCTGCCGCGAAGAAGGCCCTGCAGTCGATCCGTGACCGCTGGGAAGAGGCGGGCAAGGTTCCCCGTGCGGACATGGGGCGGATGGACGCCGGGCTGCGCTCGGTCGAGGACGCGGTCAAGGCCGCCGAAGACGAGCACTGGCAGAAGACCAACCCGGAGACCAAGGCACGCACCAACAGTGCGCTGAGCCAGCTTGAGGCAACCATTGCCTCCCTGCGCGAGGACCTTGCCGCGGCCCGGGCAGCCGGAGACGCCAAGCGCATCTCCGCCGCGGAGGAAGCCCTCGCCGCGCGGGAACAGTGGATGGAAATGCTGCAGCGCTCGGCCCAGGACTTCTCCTAGCCTCCCCGCTCCGGCACGCTGTGCCCCTCCCCCCGTTTTCCACATTCGGGAGGAGGGGCTTTCTCAGTGCTGCGCCGTTGGCGATGCTGGAGCAATGCCGCCTCTGCTCGACCCCGCCGGCACCCAGCCGGTCCGGCTCCTGCCACGCCCTCCGGAGCTCGGAACCGGACCGCCGGGCACCGCGTTGTTCCATGCCGGCGACCTGTTCAGCGCCGTTGAGCTTCAGGCGATGTCGATGGATGGCCTGGTGCGGCGCGTGTATGGCCAGTCGTACGTCCGGACCGGGCAACCCGACGACCCGGTCTGCCGGGCGCAGGCGGCGGCGAACGCCGTCCCTTCACCGCTGCGGGCGAGGGTGGCGCTGGGCCGCCAGTGCGCGGCGTGGGTGTACGGCTGCGCTCCGCCGCCGCCGCTGGTGAGCGTCGTCACCGACCACCGCCGCCGCACCACTGCCCTGCCCCCGTTTAGTGGTGCGACGATGCACCAGGTTGCGCTGGGGCCATTCGACATCAACCTCGTGGGCGGGGTACCGGTGACCACGCCCCTGCGCACAGCCCTGGACATCGCCGTGCACGGGTGCGACGGCTCGGCCGTTGAGGTGCTCCGCGCGATCGGCTCGAACCCGGCGCTCGACTGCCCGCTGCGGCTTGTCGAAGCGGCACTGGCGTGCACGCGCCGGGTTCCGGGACGGACCCGGGCCCTGGAGCGGATCCGCAGGGCCAGCGGGGGTGCGGTCGGCAGGGCACCGCAGCCTGGGGCGGCTGAACGCGCCGGGCGCTGCGGGAAATGAAGGCTGTGCACGGGACGGTGTGCATTGGACGCAGTGCGGTCGGACGCGCCGCGCTGTGGGACGTGAGGACGGTGCACGGGACGGTGTGCGATCGGAGGCCGGTTGAACGACGGCGATGGAATGACGGCGGGCGGCGGGCCCCCTGGCCCTCCGCCCGCTCAGGTTGCCCGCCTGCCCGGACAGCGGGCCTAGGTGCGGCGCTGGGAACCGGTGGTGCGGTAGACGTCGAAGACACCGTCGATGCGACGCACCGCCGCCAGCACGTGGTCGAGGTACTTCGGGTCGCCCATCTCGAAGGCGAACCTCGACATCGCCACCCGGTCGGAGGAGGTGTTCACGTTCGCGGCCAAGATATTGACCTGGTTCTCGGAAAGCACGCGGGTCACATCCGAGAGCAGGCTCTTGCGGTCGAGCGCCTCGACCTGGATCTCGACGAGGAACACGCTCGACTGGGTGGGAGCCCATTCCACGGGAACGATCCGGTCGGGCTGGTCGCGGAGGTCGACAACGTTGCGGCAGTCGGAGCGGTGGACCGAGACGCCGGAGCCGCGGGTGACGAAACCGACGATCGGATCGGGCGGAACCGGGGTGCAGCACCGGGCCAGTTTCACCCACACGTCCCCCACACCGCGCACGGTCACGCCTGAGTCGGAAAATTTCGGCCGGCGCGGCTGCGTGGCGACGGCGGTCTCGGCGAGGTTGTCCTCGGCGTCCTCGTGCCCGCCCATCAGCGCGACAAGGTGCTCGATGACGTTCTGCGCTGAGGTGTGGCCGTCGCCGACGGCCGCATAGAGTGCAGCGATGTCCTGGTGGCGCAGCTCCTGGGCGACAGTGAGCAGGGCCGAATGGGTCATCATGCGCTGCAGGGGAAGGTTCTGCTTGCGCATGGCGCGGGTGAGCAGGTCCTTGCCCTTGTCGATTGCCTCCTCGCGGCGCTCCTTCGTGAACCACTGGCGGATCTTGTTCCGGGCCCGCGGGCTCTTGACGAAGCCCTGCCAGTCCTGGCTGGGCCCGGCGCCTTCGGCCTTGGAGGTGAAGATCTCCACCCAGTCGCCGTGGTTGAGTTCGCTGTTGAGCGGCACGAGCCTGCCGTTGACGCGTGCGCCGATCGTCCGGTGGCCGACCTCGGTGTGGACGGCGTAGGCGAAGTCCACGGGGGTCGAGCCCGCCGGCAGCGCCATGACCTCGCCCTTGGGCGTGAACACGAACACTTCGCGGGCGTTGATCTCAAAGCGCAGCGAATCGAGGAACTCGTTGGGGTCGGCCGTCTCCTGCTGCCAGTCGACGAGGCTGCGCAGCCAGCCCATGTCCTCGTTGTCCGGCCCGTCGGAGGCCTTCCCGGCACCGTTCTTGTACTTCCAGTGCGCCGCGACGCCGTACTCGGCCCGCCGGTGCATGTCATGGGTGCGGATCTGGATTTCAACGGGCTTGCCGCCGGGTCCGATGACCGTCGTGTGGAGCGACTGGTACATGTTGAACTTCGGCATGGCGATGTAGTCCTTGAACCGCCCGGGCAGCGGGTTCCACCGCGAATGGAGCGAACCAAGGGTGGCGTAACAGTCACGGACGCTGTCGACGAGGACGCGCACGCCCATCAGGTCGTGGATGTCGTCGAAGTCTTTGCCCCGCACAATCATCTTCTGGTAGATCGAGTAGTAGTGCTTGGGCCTGCCGGTGATCGTGGCCTTGATCTTCACGGCGCGAAGGTCGTCGTCAATCTGGTTGCGGATCAGGTTCAGGTGCTTCTCGCGCTCCGGGGTGCGGTCCCCCACCATGCGCACGATTTCCTCGTACACCTTGGGGTGGAGCGCGGCGAAGGAAAGATCCTCGAGCTCCCACTTGATCGTGTTCATGCCCAGCCGGTGGGCCAGCGGCGCGAAGATCTCAAGGGTCTCCCGCGCCTTCTTCGCCGACGATTCAGGCGAGACAAACCGCCAGGTGCGCGCGTTGTGGAGGCGGTCGGCGAGCTTGATGACGAGGACCCGGATGTCCTTGGCCATCGCGACCACCATTTTGCGCACTGTCTCGGCCTGGGCCGCGTCGCCGAAGGACACCTTGTCGAGCTTGGTGACACCGTCGACGAGCATGGCGACCTCGGGACCGAAGTCCCGGCGCAGTTCGTCAAGGGTATAGGCGGTGTCCTCGACTGTGTCGTGGAGCAGGGCGGCGGCGAGCGTGGTGCCGGTCATGCCCAGTTCGGCGAGGATCGTCGCAACAGCCACGGGGTGGGTGATGTACGGGTCGCCGCTCTTGCGCATCTGGCCCTCGTGGCTGCGCTCGGCCACCAGGTAGGCCCGCTGGATGAGGTCGAGGTCTTCCTTGGGGTTATTCGCCCTGACCGTGCGCAGCAGCGGTTCAAGGACCGGCGAATATCCGCTTGTGCCGCGGCCCGCAAGCCGGGCGATCCGTGCCCGCGTGCGGGCGCGGCGTCCCGGCGACGCCTGGTCGGGGCTTGCCGCCGTCGGCGCCGGTTTGACGGTGAGCGAGGGCGCCACCGGACCCGGGACAGGGCGCTTGGGGGCGTCGGCCTGTGCCGTGCGGCCCTCGGGCCGCCCGGCGGAGGTTCCCGCGTCAGCCATGTTCACCCCTCATCTTGAGTGCGTTCTGTACAGGCCGGGCCCGTGGGGTGGGCCCGCCGCACTGTACACACAATCAAGTTTAGCCGGGTCCGACGGCGGACCCGGCCACCGCCTCAGGCTTCGGCGGCTTCGAGGGCCCGGCGGTGCTTGACCTTCTTCTCCTGCTTCTTCATTTCGGGCTCGTTCAGGCGCAGCGCCGCGTACATCGGCGCGGCGACGAAAATGGTGCTCAGTGTGCCGAGGATGATGCCGATGAACAGGGCCAGCGAGAGGTCCCGCAGCGTACCTGCGCCGAGGAGGTAGGCGCCGATGAACAGGATCGAGGCAACCGGCAGCACCGCTACAACGGAGGTGTTGATCGACCGCACGAGGGTCTGGTTGACGGCGAGGTTCACCTGCTCCGCGAAGGTGCGCTTGGTCGTCGTCGAGACTTCGGCGGTGTTCTCCCGGATCTTGTCGAAGACTACGACCGTGTCGTACAGGGCGTAGCTCAGGATTGTGAGGAAGCCGATAATCGCCGACGGCGTAACCTCGAAATCGCTCAGCGAGTAGAGCCCTGCGGTGACCACCATGACCACGACGAGCGCGGTCATCGCGGCAACGGACATCTTCCAGGTCCGGAAGTAGAGCGCCATGAGGACCGCCGCGAGAAGGACGAACACAATGAGCCCGATGAGAGCCTGCCGGCTGACGTCCTCGCCCCAGGTGGGACCGACGTAGCTCGAGGTGACCTGCTCCTCGCTGACGCCGTAGGCGGTGGTGAGGTTGTCGCGCACGCTCAGCGTCTGATCGTCGGTGAGGCGCTCGGTCTGGATGCGCATCGTTGCCGGGGCGATGTTGGTGACCCGCGGCACCACGTCGGCGACGACGTCGGTGACCGCGCGCTCCCCGGCGGCGACGTCGGTGTTCTCGGTGGCCGACACGGTGAATTCGGATCCGCCGCGGAAGTCGATGCCCAGGTTGAAGCCGCCCTTGACCACCGGGACGATCAGCGAGAGCAGCACGGCGGCGGCGGAGATGATGAACCAGAGCCTGCGCTTTGCGACGAACGGGTAGGACCGTTTGCCCGAGTAGAGCTCGTTGCCGAAGTTGGCGAAGCTGCTGCCGTTCATCGGTTCTCTTCTTTCTCTTCGCCGCGGCCGCGACCGGCCAGGGCTTTCTGCTGCTCGGCGATGCGCCGTTCGGCGATGGTCATCCGGCGTTCGGCCTCGCCGGCGGCGGCGCGGTTGCGCGCGCTCACAGGGGCGGCAGGCTTGTCGGCCGGATCACGGAACCTGCCCGCGCCGCGGTAGAGCGGGGTGACGCCGAGCCGCTCCGGGTCGAGTCCGGACCACCGGTGGCCCTCGCCGAAGAACCGGGTGCGTGCAAGGAGGCGCAGGACCGGATGGGTGAACAGGAAGACGACGATGAGGTCGGCGATCGCGGTCAGGCCCAGGGTGAAGGCGAAGCCGCGCACGTTGCCCACTGCCACGAAGTAGAGCACAAGGGCGGCAAGGAGGTTTACGGCCTTGGAGGCGAGCACCGTGCGCTTGGCCCGGCGCCAGCCGTTCTCGACGGCGGAGATCATGCCGCGTCCGTCGCGGAGTTCGTCGCGGATGCGTTCGAAGTAGACGATGAACGAGTCGGCGGTCTGGCCGATGGCAACGATGAGGCCCGCCACGCCGGCCAGGGAGAGCCGGTAGTTCTCGGTCCAGCCGAGGATGGCGATGGCGAGGTAGGTCAGCACGCCGGCCACGACGAGCGAGGCGATGGTCACCAGGCCGAGCATGCGGTACTGGAACATCGAGTAGAGGGCAACGAGGGCAAGGCCGATCACGCCGGCGATGAGGCCGAGGCGGAGCTGGTCCGCTCCAAGGGTTGCGGAGATCTGCTGCTCGCTCTGGATCTCGAAGCTGATCGGCAGGGCGCCGTACTTCAGCTGCTCGGCCAGGGCCGCGGCGGATTCCTCGGTGAAGCTGCCGCTGATGCTCGGGTTTCCGTCGGGGATGACGGCATTCGTCGTCGGCGCGGAGATGATCCGCCCGTCAAGGACGATCGCGAACTGGTTGCGGGGATCGCCCCGGCCGATCGAGAAAAGGCGTTCGGTGACTTCGCGGAAGGTCTTTGCGCCCTCGTCGTTGAAGTCGATGTTGACGACCCAGCTGTTCAGGGCCTGGCCCTGGCTCCCGCGCTGGAGGCCGTGGCTGGCCGTGTCGATCTGGGTTCCGGGGACCTCCACCGGGCCGAGGATGTACTTGCCCTGGGTGTCGGGTTCACACGCGACCATCGGCTGGTCCGCCGGGGCGTTCTCCTCTTTGGGCTCGAGCGCCGCGGGGTCCGTGCAGTCGAGGGCTTCGAACTGCTTGAACACCTCGGGCGTGATCCAGTTCGGGTCGCTCGCGTTGGTCGGCTCGGCGGTCGGCTTGGGCAGCTCATCCTCGGGGGTGGGCGTCTCGGCCGCGGGCGCCTGCCCGGGGCCGCCGAACAGCACGGGGCGGAACTCCATCTGCGCGGAGGCCTGGATAAGCTCGCGCGTTTTCGCGTCGGGAATCCCGGGGAGGGAAACGATCACGTTCTGCCCGGACTGGGTGTTGATTTCGGCTTCGGCGACGCCGCTGCCGTCGACGCGCTGCCGGATGATCTCGACGGCCTGCTCAAGCTGCTCGTCGGTGATCTCGGTTCCGCCGTCGGAGAGCTTCGGCGACAGGATCATCTGGGTGCCGCCCTCGAGGTCCAGGGCGAGCTTCGGAGCCCAGCTCGCGGAACTCCAGATGGATCCTGCTCCCAGCAGAACTGAAAGGAGGGCTATAAGTACGCCCAGCCAGACGAGTGTCCGTTTGGCTGCCGTGCCCGGGCCGGTACGTGGCATTGGGGATTGTCCTTTGGAATGTGGCGTTTGCGCGCCGTGCCGATCCGTTCCGGCCGCCGGCACGAGGCAGCGGCCGGGAAGGGAATGCTAGTTGTCTTTGTTCCTGTTGTTTTCGCGGTTCAGCCGCTCCACGGTTTCCTCGGGGGTCTCAACCCGCGTGGACTCAAGGGGGTCGCTCTCGGCCGCTGTGGCTCCGGCGCGCCCGGGGGCGTCAACGTCGGCGTCGTCGATGTCTGCGGCCTTCGGCTCCTGGTGCACGACCTTGCTCAGGGCCTGGGTGTGGACCGTTGCTGTGTTGCCCGGGGAGAGTTCGATGACCGCCTTGTTGTTCTCCTGGTCAATCGAGACGATCGTCCCGAACAGGCCGAACTGGGTCATGACCTCGGCACCCGGTTCCATCTGGGTGCGCATCTCCGTTGCCTGCTGCTTGACCTTGCGCTGCTTGCGGAACATCGTGAAAATCAGGAACGCCAGCGCGAGCGGGAGCAGGATGGAGAAAATGTCGAAAGGCTGTTCTTGGGCGGCATTGCCGGCGGTAGCTACTACGTTTGCGAACACAGAGAAGTTCCGTTCCTATCACTCGGGTCGGCGTAAGCGCGCGTAATGAACCGGCGCACACCGCGTATTCTCCCAGTGTAAAGGGAAACACCTCCGGTGAAGCACGGCTCAGCTTCCCGGCCAGTCCCCTGCGGCGAGATCCTCCGCTTCTCCGTCCTCGGGCAGGACGGAGAACAGGTCTTCGGGCATCGCCGCCGCAACGGAGGCCGGCATGGCGAGCCCGAGGTGGCCCCAGGCGGAGGCGGTGGCGATCCTGCCGCGGGGTGTCCTCCCCAGCATCCCCTCACGGACCAGGTACGGTTCGGCAACCGTCTCGACGGTCTCCGGCTCTTCGCCCACGGCGATCGCGAGGGTGGAAAGCCCCACCGGTCCGCCGTTGAACTTGGTGATCAGGGCGGTGAGGACGGCGCGGTCGAGCCGATCAAGGCCCTTTTCGTCGACCTCGTACATGTCGAGGGCCGCACCCGCGCTCCCCGCGTCGATGAGGTCGGTGCCGTGCACCAGGGCCCAGTCCCGCACCCGCCGCAGCAGGCGGTTGGCGATACGCGGGGTTCCCCGGGACCGCCCGGCGATCTCGGCGAAGGCCGCCGAGTTGACCTTCATGTCCATGAGCATTGCGGAACGGCGCAGCACAAGTTCAAGCTCGTCGGTCGAATAGAACTCGAGGTGCCCGGTGAACCCGAAGCGGTCGCGCAGCGGCCCGGGCAGCAGGCCGGCGCGGGTGGTTGCTCCAACGAGTGTGAACGGAGGAAGGTCGAGCGGGATGGCGGTCGCGCCCGGGCCCTTGCCGACGACGATGTCGACGCGGAAGTCCTCCATGGCCATGTAGAGCATTTCCTCGGCGGGCCGGGACATGCGGTGGATCTCGTCGAGGAAGAGGACTTCGCCCTCCGTGAGCGAGGAAAGGATCGCGGCGAGGTCGCCTGCGTGCTGGATCGCCGGGCCCGAGGAGATCCGCAGAGGTGCGTTCATCTCGGCGGCGATGATCATCGCCAGGGTGGTCTTGCCCAGGCCCGGGGGGCCGGAGAGCAGGACGTGGTCAGCGCTGCGCCCGCGCATCCGGGACGCTTCGAGGACGAGGGACAGCTGACGGCGTACGCGTTTCTGGCCGACGAAGTCGTCGAGGTTCTTGGGCCGGAGCGCCGCCTCGACCGCCCGGTCCTCGGGATCGGAACCGGCGGCGACAAGCGGCGCTTCATCGGGGTGTTTGGAGGGGCTCATCAGAGGCTCTTCGTCCGGACCGAACTCCGGGCGCCGTCCTGGCCGAGCCGGCGGAGGGTGAGTTTGAGGATCTGGCCGACGTCGCCGGTGGCGGCGACCTCCGGAGCATCGGCGATTGCCGCGTCGATGGCGGAGCCGGCGTCCTTCTCCGACCAGCCAAGGCCCATCATTGCTGTGAGCACCTGCCCCTGCCAGGTGTTCTTGGGAACGCCCGGCGCCTCAAGCGGCACGAGCTTGCCCGCGAGTTCGAGCACGATCCGGCGGGCACCCTTGGGGCCGATGCCGGGAACCTTGCTGAACGCCTTGTCGTTCCCGGAGGAGGCGGCGATGCGGATGGCCTCGGGTGCGTGGACGGCAAGCACGGCGAGGGCGAGCCGAGGGCCGACACCGCTGATCGCGAGCAGGGTGTCGAACACTTCCCGCTGTTCGGCGTCCTCGAAACCGAACAGGGTCATCGAGTCCTCCCGCACGACCATCGTGGTGAAGACCTGCGCCTGGCTGCCGACCCTCAGTGTCGCCAGCGTCTGCGGGGTGGCCTGGACCTGCATGCCAAAACCGTTGACGTCGAGCACTGCCGACTGCAGGCCGACGTGGGCGACGGTGCCGCGGAGGGAACTGATCATTTCAGGGGGCTCCAAGGAAGGTGGGGTAGGGACGGCCCGAACCAGCGTCCGAACATACTTTCTATTACGTTACCTTCAACCGGGGCGCTCCGCCCGGCGCCACACCGGTGCGGAGTGCTTCCGGGCGCGGGCTCGAGAGGCCTAGCGGCTGCGGCGGGCGCGAGCCTCGGCCTCGGCCCACAGCCGCTGTGCCGGGGTGGCGGCTCCCGCTCCGGCTGCGGCGCCCGCGGCCTGCAGTCCGACTCCCCTGCGCCAGGCGTGGGTGATGGCGAGGGCAAGCGCGTCGGCGGCGTCGGCCGGCCTCGGCGGGGCGTCGAGCCGAAGGATCTTCGTGACCATCTTGGTCACCGCCACCTTGTCGGACTGGCCGTTGCCGGTGACGGCCGCCTTGACCTCGGTCGGGGTGTGAAGGGCAACCGGGATGCCCCGGCGGGCCGCCGCGGCGATGACGACGCCCGACGCCTGGGCCGTGCCCATGACGGTGCTGACATTGAGCTGGCTGAACACCCGCTCGACGGCGAGCACCGCCGGCTTGTGCAGGTCGAGCCACTCATCGACCGCCTCGGCGATCACCAGCAGCCGCTGGTCGAGGCTGCGCCCGGCCTCTGTTCCCACGACCCCGACGGCGACGAGCGTCGAGTGCCGGTTCGGTTCCACATCGACGACGGCGAGACCGCACCGGGTGAGCCCCGGGTCGACGCCCATCACCCTGAAGCTCATGGTGTCCCGGCTCCCGGAGCCCGCCCGCCGGTGCTAATCGTCGCTCTCGAGTTCCGCGAGAACCTCTTCGGAGAGGTCCGCGTTCGAGTAGACGTTCTGCACGTCATCGAGGTCTTCGAGCGCATCGACGAGCTTCAGGAACTTCCGCGCGCCGTCGACGTCGAGCTGCACCTGCATCGAGGGGACGAACTCGGCCTCGTCGGTGTCGTACTCGATGCCGTTCTCCTCGAGGGCGGCGACCACGGCCCGCAGGTCCTGCGGCTCGGAGATGACCTCGAACGTCTCAGCGCCCTCCTTGACCTCCTCTGCGCCGGCGTCGAGCACGGCCATCAGGATGTCGTCCTCCGACAACCCGTTCTTGGGCAGTGTCACAACCCCCTTGCGGGTGAACAGGTAGGAAACCGAACCGGGGTCGGCCACGCTGCCGCCGTTGCGGGTGATGCCAAGGCGCACCTCGGAAGCAGCACGGTTCTTGTTGTCGGTAAGGCACTCGATGAGCAGGGCCGAGCCCTGCGGCCCCCGGGCCTCGTACATGATCGTCTGGTACTCGACGGCGTCGCCGAGCAGCCCGGCGCCGCGCTTTACGGCGCGGTTGATGTTGTCGATGGGGACGGAGGTCTTCTTCGCCTTGGACACCGCCAGCTCAAGACCCGGGTTGCCCGCGAGGTCCGCGCCGCCGGCCCGTGCCGCCACTTCGATGTTCTTGATCAGCTTCGCGAAGGACTTCGCGCGCTTGGCATCGATCGCGGCCTTCTTATGTTTGGTTGTTGCCCACTTAGAGTGCCCCGACATGCTTACGCTTCTCCTCTGATCATTCGAATAAACAACTGATGGACCCGCTGCTCGCCGGTGACTTCCGGATGGAAACTGGTGGCCAACAGGTTGCCTGACCGCACTGCGACAATTCTAGCGACCGCTTCGGACCGTGCGGCGTCGGCCTCGTGCGAGTGGTGCGGCTGCGGGGTCTCCCCCGCCGGGACCTGCGCCAGGACCTGAACCGATTCCCCGACGCTCTCCACCCAGGGCGCCCGGATGAACACGGCGCGCACCGGATCCGCGCCACGGGCACCGCCCGTTTCCTGTAGCCCGGCGAAGTCGAGGTCCGTTTCGAAGGATTCGCGCTGACGGCCGAACGCGTTGCGGCGCACCACCATGTCGAGGCCGCCGAAGGTCTGCTGCGGGTTGCCCTGGCGGTCCGTCGACGGGTCGGCGATCACATTGGCGAGCATGATCATCCCCGCGCAGGAGCCGTAAGCGGGAAGCCCGCCGCCGATCATGTCCTTCAGCGGGCCGGCGAGGTCGAACGACCGCGTCAGCTTGTCGATCGTCGTTGACTCCCCGCCCGGGATGATCAGCCCGTCGATGCCCTTCAGTTCCCCGGGGCGCCGAACACCCGTCGCGGTGCCGCCGAGCGCTTCGATGGTGCGGATGTGCTCGCGGACGTCGCCCTGGACCGCCAGAACGCCGATGCGCACGCCGGAGGTTGAAGAAGGAATCGATGAGGCCATTGGTCAATTCTAGGTTGGACGCCGTGCGATTCCTGAATCCGGGCCGGCGGCCGGTCCTCCCGCCGTTGCGCTAGGTTTAACAGCATGAATCCCCTCAGCGTGCTCGTTGGAAAAGCTGTGCGCCGCGCGTCTCGGCTGCGCGGCGGCGGCTCCGCCCTGCCCGGTCTCGTGGTGGAGCGCATCGACCCGGGCTTCATGGGCCGGGCCCTGTCCTCCCTTGAGCACGGAGTCGTCGTCGTCAGCGGCACGAACGGCAAGACGACCACCACCAAGATGGTCGTGGAACTGCTCGAAGGCCAGGGCCTGAAGGTGTTCACGAACCGCACCGGCAGCAACTTCACCCGCGGTGTCGCTGCGGCCCTGCTGGGCGAGGTGGACTGGCGCGGACGGCTCCGGGCCGATATCGCCGTGCTTGAACTGGACGAGGCCCACGCCGTGCACTTCGTGAACCGCGTGGCGCCCCGGCACTCGCTGCTCCTCAACGTCCTGCGTGACCAGCTCGACCGGTTCGGGGAAATCGACGCGACGACCCGGCTCCTCGAGCAGATCGCCGCGAAGACCACCGGCACCGTCATCCTCAACCGTGAGGATCCGCGGGTGGCGGGCATCGCCCAGACAGTCCGCGGCGCACACGTTGTCTACTTCGGGCTCGATTCCTCGCTGCGGAGCACCTTCCCCAACGACGACGAACTGCGCGGCGCCGCAGGGATCCCCCAGCCCTCCCACCTGCCGGCGGAAGTGGTGCTCGAGAAGGTGGACGGGAATTCGGCGGTCTTCTCGATCGCCGGGGAGTCAGTCGGGACCGACCTGCTGCTCCGCGGCGTCTACAACGTCTTCAATGCGGCTGCCGCCCTCACCGCGGCACGCGTGGTCCTCGGCGACGCGGTCGACCGCGAAGCCCTGCTCGCCTCACTGGCCGCCGTCCAGCCGGCCTTCGGCCGCGGCGAAAGCCTCACCGTCGAGGGCCAGCCCCTGGAACTGGTGCTCGTGAAGAACCCCAGCGGCTTCCGGCTGGGCCTGAAGTCCTTCGACCCGCAGGGCTGCTCCACAATGATCGCGATCAACGACAACTACGCCGACGGGCGGGACATGTCCTGGCTGTGGGACGTCGACTTCGATTCCCTGCGCGCCGGCGGCGTCGACATGGTCTCCGGGGTGCGCGCCTACGACATGGCGCTGCGGCTCAAGTACGACGACGTCGCGGTGGGCGGCGTCGACGTGGACCTCCAGTCGGCGCTGCGGGGCTTCCTCAAAGCCGGCTCCGGCCAACCGAAACGCATCTTCTGCACCTACACGGCCATGCTGGCGATCCGCCGCGAACTTTCGAAAATCACGACCGTCGAGGTGGTTTCCTGATGTCCAAGGGCACAATCAGCATCGTTCAGCTCTACCCGCGCGAAATGAACATCTACGGCGACTGGGGGAACGTCCTGGCGCTCAAGCAGCGCCTCGCCTGGAACGGCTACGACGCCGTGATCTCCGAACACAACGCCGGCGATGACTTCCCGGAGGACGCCGATCTGATCGTCGGTGGCGGCGGCCAGGACAGCGGCCAGCTGGTCATCCAGCAGGACCTCCAGGCGATCGCGCCGCGGCTGCGTGCCCTCGCCGACCACGGCCAGCCGATGCTCCTGATCTGCGGCATGTACCAGCTGTTCGGCAAGTTCTTCCGCACCGTCGACGGCACCGTCATTCCCGGCATCGGCGTGCTCGATCT
Organism: Arthrobacter sp. TJ-254; assembly: GCF_058269175.1. Lineage (NCBI taxonomy): Bacteria > Bacillati > Actinomycetota > Actinomycetes > Micrococcales > Micrococcaceae > Arthrobacter > Arthrobacter sp. TJ-254. Next base: position 79,390 of record NZ_JBZCNF010000005.1, read on the forward strand.
CGAGACCCGCGGGGGCGAACAGCGCCTGATCGGCAACGTCGTTGCCACGAGCCCGGAATTCGGCGAGATCCATGGCTACGAAAACCACAGCGGGCAGACCTTCCTCGGCACGGGCGTCGCCCCGCTTGCGACGGTGACCAAGGGTGAAGGAAACAACGCCGAGGACAACCATGAGGGCGCCCGCTACAACAACGTCGTCGCCAGCTACCTCCACGGCTCGCTGCTTCCGAAGAACCCGGCGATCGCCGATTTCCTCATCCGCACGGCCGTTGAACGGAAGTACGGCTCCTTCGAACCCGGCGAGGTCGACGACAGCGTAGCGGAACTCGCCCGCCGGCATGCCGCCGCCCGGCCGAGGTGACCCGCCGGCACCGGCCGTGCCGCATCCTTCGGTCCTCCTGATGCGCTCGCCCGCCCCGGCGTGCAAAAGTTGATCCCTATGAGCAACCCTTTCCTTGAGCCGAGCACGCTTCCGTACCAGCTCCCCGATTTCGGCAGCATCCGCGACGAGCACTACCTGCCTGCGTTCGAGGCCGGGTTCGCCGAGCACCTCGCCGAGATCGACGCAATCGTGGACTCCGGCGGGCCCGCGGACTTCACGAACACCGTCGAAGCCCTTGAACGGGCAGGCAGCACCCTGCGTCGGGTGGCAGAAGCGTTCTACAACCGCACGGGGTCCGACTCGACGGAGTCCATCCAGGAGATTGAAAAGCTCGTGGGGCCGCGCGTCGCCGGCCACGAGGACGACATCTACCTGAACCGCCGGCTCTTCGAGCGGCTTTCGCAGGTACCGACGGAAAACCTCGACGCCGAGGCGGTCCGGCTCGTTGACGAATACCGCAGGCGGTTCGTCCGGGCGGGCGCGGAACTCGACGACGCCGCGCAGGAACGGCTGCGGGACCTGAACTCCCAGCTGTCGGAGCTCGGCACCGAGTTTCAGCAGCGGCTGCTGCGCGACACCAACGACGCCGCCGTGCTGCTCACCAGCGCGGAGGAACTCGACGGCCTCTCCCCCGAAGGCATTGCCGCGGTGGCCGGTGCCGCCGAAGCGGCGGGGCACCCCGGCAAGTACCTCCTGGGCCTGATCCTCCCCACCGCCCAGCCCGCCCTCGAACTGCTGGCCAACCGCGACGTACGCCGCCGGCTCCACGAAGCCTCGGTGACCCGGGGATTCCGCGGCAACGAGAACAACACGCTTGGGCTGGCCGCGCGTATGGCCACGCTGCGCGCCGAACGTGCCTCCCTCCTCGGATTCGCCAACTTCGCCGAAGCGGCGACCGACGACCAGACCGCGCCCTCGCTCGACGCAATCCGCACGCGGCTGCGCGAGCTCACCGCCCCGGCAGTGCGCAACGCACGGGCGGAGGCCGCCGAACTGGAGAAGGCGGCAGGGCATCCGATCGAACCCTGGGACTGGGCCTACTACGCGGCGAAGGTGCGCCAGGCCACGTTCGACGTCGACCTCGCTTCCCTGCGCCCCTACTTTGAGCTGGAGCGCGTCCTTTCCGACGGGATTTTCTTCGCCGCCAACCGGCTCTACGGGCTCACCTTCACCGAACGCAGCGACCTGCGCGGCTACCACCCGGAGGTGCGGGTGTGGGAGGTGTTCGAGGCGGACGGCAGCGAGCTCGGACTGTTCCTCGGTGACTACTACACGCGCGACACAAAGAACGGTGGCGCGTGGATGAACTCCTTCGTTGAACAGTCAGCGCTTCAGGGAACGCGCGCGGTGGTGGTGAACAACCTGAACATTCCCAAGCCGGCCCCCGGCGAGCCGACCCTGCTCACCTACGACGAAGTGGTGACCGCCTTCCACGAGTTCGGCCATGCGCTTCACGGACTCCTCTCCAACGTCACCTACCCCTCGCTGTCCGGGACCAACGTGCCCAGGGACTTCGTCGAATACCCCTCGCAGGTCAACGAGATGTGGATGCTCTGGCCGGAGGTCGTCGCAAACTATGCCCGCCATCATGCGACCGGCGAGGAACTGCCGCAGGAAGTGACCGCCCGGCTGAAAGCTGCCCGGACCTGGGGTGAGGGCTTCGCGACTACCGAGTACCTTGGTGCGGCCCTGCTTGACCTCGCCTGGCACAGCCTCGAGGCGGGGACGGAAATCACGGACCCGGAGGCCTTCGAGCGGGAGGCCCTGGAGACGGCCGGACTCGACTTCGCCCTGGTTCCGCCGCGGTACCGCACGGGGTACTTCCGGCACATCTTCGCCGGAGGGTATGCTGCCGGCTACTACGCGTACATCTGGAGCGAGGTGCTCGACGCCGACACGGTCGAGTGGTTCAAATCCTCGGGAGGGCTCACCCGCGCAAACGGGGATTATTTCCGGCGTGAACTCCTCTCCAGGGGCAACAGCCTCGATCCGCTTGAGGCGTTCCGCAACTTCCGCGGGCGCGACGCCGAGATCGGGCCGCTGTTGAAGCGGCGCGGGCTGGACTAGCACCCGATGGTCACGATAGCCCAGTGCCAGCACCTGCAGAGCGCCTGGTTCGCCGCGCTTGCCACAGCGACCGGCGGGAGGACCTTTTCCACCCACGGATGCTCCTGGGCATGGCTTCCCGCCCGGCGTGAACTGATGCTCCTGTTTCCCCAGGAGATCTCACCGGCAGGCATTCGGCCGGCTCTGGCGGAGGGGTCGCGCCTCGGGGCAAAGACGGTCGGGGTCTGGCTTAACGGCGCAGTGAAAAGCACAAGCCTGTCGGGAATGGGTTTCGACCCAGGGTGGCAGCCGTCATGGATGGCCGCTCCGGTGGGCCTCCCGGCGGGGTACGACGACGCCGCCGCCTCGCTCTCCACCGAGGTTCCGGACTACCGGGGGCCGCTGGCGCGGGAACTGAGGGTGGTGCGTTCCCAGCCCCGGCAGGCGTGGCACGCGGAGGCTCGGGTTGAGGGAAACCTCGTGGGGGCCGCGTATTCGTTCTACCCTTCGGGAGTTGTGGGGCTGCGCGGTCTGGGCGGCATCTTTTCCGTCGAGGTGCTGCCGCCGTACCGGCGCCGGGGGCTCGGCACGGCACTGGTCAGCCGGGCGGCGAAGGCCGCCGCGGCCTCCGGTGCCCAGCACCTTGCGGTGAATGCCGCACCGCAGGGGGCGGAGTTCTTCCAGGCCCGGGGGTTCAACCTCGTGGGGCGCGGCAAGACGTTTTGGATGGGTCTCTGAGGACGGCTGCGGGCCCGGCCTCCCCGAGGGGAAGCCGGGCCCGCATACCGCCGCAGGTCCGCTTAGGAGCGGGTCAGGCCGGCCTGGTGCTCGATGCCTGCCTGGTCGACCTTGCGGTGGAAGTGCATCCCCGCCTTGCCGCCGAGGACTGCACCAACGAGGGGAACCAGCACGGCAATGACGAGGGCAATGATTCCGCCCGTGGTCAGTGCCCCCTCATTGATGGGAATGCGGGGGAACCCGTTGATGCTGCCGAGAATGTTGAACTGGCTCCCGGCAACCGCACCGAGGATGGCGAGAACAACAGCGACGACGACGGCCCACAGCCACACTGCGAAGCCCTGCTTGGCGCCGTCGAAGCGGGCCATGCGGCCGGCGACGTACCCTCCGCAGTAATACGCGACGAACAGGATGACCGCCAGCACAATGCCGCTGACGATTCCGACGGTCTGCAGGTCAGAACTGGCCTGGTCGGCCACCTGCCCGGCGTCCGCGTTGTTGGCCACCCCGACCCCTGCCCCGACCGCGGTGAGCAGTGCGGTGAGCAACACGGCGATGCCAGTCGCAGTCATCCAACCAAAGAAGGCTGAGCCAAACTTGATGCCGCCGAACTGCCGCCGTTCCTCGGCAACGAGGTCATCGCGCCGTCCCTTGGGCGTGCTTGCCCCTGCAGCGTTGTGGTGCGTCATTCACTTCTCCTTCTGGTATCTGGTCCTGTCTCAGCAATCCTCCAGCGCGTTCCCGCACCGGCTTCCCAGAGCCGGAAGCCTCTGGATTATTCGACAGCCTACTTACTAGTTATACGAAGAATCTGCCTCGGCGCAACTCAAAGGGGCGGGGGAATAGATGAAAGTCCGCGCGGGAAATTCACTTGACACTCTAGTAGTAAGTTAGCTTGTCATTTTCATGACACGCCCCTAGAGTGGGGTCGGACGCAAGGGAGCCACCGCTCCCGTGAACAGCAGGAGAGGAATCATGATTACTTCCGAACAGCTGAACCGCCTGGCCGAGGGCCGGGGCAAGGTCTACACCGATGACGGACAGAAGCTTGGCTCCGTAGGCCAGCTCTACGTCGACGACGAGACGGGCAATCCGAGCTGGGTCACTGTGAACACGGGCCTTTTCGGAACATCCGAATCGTTTGTCCCGCTTGAGGCGGCCACGGTCGATGGAGACGACATCCGGGTCCCCTACAGCAAGGACCTCGTCAAGGACGCACCGAACCTCGAAGGCGACGGCCACCTGAGCCCCGAGGAGGAGGACCGTCTCTACCGGCACTACAGCCTCGGCGGACGGAGCGGCACGGACATCTCCAACGGAACCGGGACTGCCCGCACCGATCGTGACGCAACCGCTGGTGCCCCCAGGGACGCGGTCGGGCACGACACCTCTGGCCCGACGACGGACGAAGCCATGACGCGCTCGGAGGAGCAGCTCCGCGTCGGCACCGCCACACGCGAATCGGGACGTGTCCGCCTGCGCAAGTACGTCGTCACCGAGAACGTGACGAAGACTGTTCCGGTGTCGGAGGAGCGCGTGCGCCTGGAGCGGGAGCCGATCACCGACGCCAACCGCGACCAGGCCCTTGCCGGTCCCGCGATCAGCGAAGAGGAACACGAGGTCGTGCTCCACAAGGAGACCCCCGTGGTCCAGAAGGAGGCGGTCCCCGTCGAGCGCGTGCGGCTCGACAAGGAGACCGTGACCGGACAGGAAACCGTGAGCGAGGAAGTCCGCAAAGAGCAGATCGAACCGGACGGAATCGACGGCAGGAACGTACGCGGCAGCTAGTCTCCGCGAAAACGAAAGGGAGGGGTGCAGCCAGCCGGCTGCACCCCTCCCTTTCGTTGTGCCGGCGCCACGGCGCCGCGCCTGTTACCAGCCGCGCTCGGCCAGGCGGTGGGGCTGCGGGAGCTCGTCGACGTTGATGCCGACCATCGCTTCGCCCAGGCCGCGGGAGACCTTGGCGACCATGTCCGGGTCGTCGTGGAAGGTCGTGGCCTTCACGATGGCGGCGGCGCGCTCGGCCGGGTTGCCGGCCTTGAAGATGCCCGAACCGACGAACACGCCGTCGGCGCCGAGCTGCATCATCATTGCGGCGTCGGCCGGCGTCGCGATCCCACCTGCAGTGAACAGGACCACGGGAAGCTTGCCCTCACGGGCGACTTCCTTCACCAGCTCGTAGGGCGCCTGGAGTTCCTTTGCGGCTACGTACAACTCGTCCTCGGCCATCGAGGAAAGCCGCGCGATTTCGGAGCGGATCTTCCGCATGTGCATCGTGGCGTTCGAGACGTCGCCGGTGCCGGCCTCGCCCTTGGACCGGATCATCGCGGCGCCCTCGTTCAGGCGGCGGAGGGCCTCGCCGAGGTTCGTGGCGCCGCAGACGAAAGGAACCGTGAATTTCCACTTGTCGATGTGGTTGGCATAGTCGGCGGGAGTGAGCACCTCGGACTCGTCGATGTAGTCGACGCCGAGCGACTGCAGCACCTGCGCCTCAACGAAGTGCCCGATCCTTGCCTTTGCCATGACAGGGATGGAGACGGCTTCGATGATGCCGTCGATCATGTCGGGGTCGCTCATACGAGAAACACCGCCCTGGGCGCGGATGTCGGCAGGCACCCGTTCCAGCGCCATGACCGCCACGGCACCGGCGTCCTCGGCGATGCGTGCCTGCTCGGGGGTGACCACGTCCATGATCACGCCGCCCTTCAGCATCTCGGCCATTCCGCGCTTGACCCGGCTGCCTCCGGTCTGCGCTGAAGTTGTCGAATTGTCGTCAACGGTGGACACAAAAAGCCCCTAAAGATTGGTAGAAGATACGCCTCCATGATACGCCTGTCGGCGGCCTGCGCCTTCCGCAACCGGGCCGCGCCGCACGGACGTTCACGGTGGTGCTCCTGCGCCGCGTCACCCCGCGTCATGCTGCACCCGGCGGTTGCGGTCGGTGCCGGGCCCGCACTCGGGCGTGGACCGTCCTAGAGGTGCGCTGATACGTCGCCGGGCAGCTCGCGGAGGACAGGGCTGGCGCGGGGAACCAGCGCCAGGATCGCTGCCGGCAGCACCGTGACGTCGACCGGGAGCGGGCCGACCAGTTCTCCGTCGGCATAGAGGCTGATGCCGGGCGCGGCGTCGATGCGCAGCGTTTGCCCGGCGAAGCACCGGATCCCGGGCTGGGCGAGGTGGGCGCCGCGAAAGGCCCGCAGGAACACGCTGACTACCCGAAGCCGGCTGCCGGCGCCCATCGCAACGACATCGAGCCGGCCGTCGTCCACCACCGCGTGCGGCGCAATGCAGAGCCCGCGGCCGTACTGGCCCACGTTTCCGGCTGCCACGAACCACCCCGGGAACACGTGCTGCGTCCCGTCGACCGTGACGCTAAATTCCGCACCGCGCCAGGCACACAGTGCCTTGACGCCTCCCAGGATGTAGCTCAGCGGCCCGAGGGGAAGCCTGACCTGGTTCGCGAACTCAGCCGCGAGCGCATCGAAACCCGCGTGGGCAACCCCGAGGAAGGGCACGCCGTTCGCCGAACCGAGATCGAGCGGCCGCACGGCCAGTTCCAGCACCCGGCGGGCGGAGCGCACCGGGTGGACGGGCAGGCCGAGCCTGCGCACCGTGTCGTTTCCTCGGCCGCCGCCAAGCACCAGCAGTACCGAGCCGGTCCCCCGGACCCCCGCGGCAACCGCTCCGTGCAGCCCGTCGCCACCGAGGGAGGCCACGAGGGTCCCGGATCCGGCGCCGGCGGCCGCGGCGGTGGCATCGGGCAGGCTCGTGGTGATGTGGACGGCGACATCGAAGCCGTTCGCCTGCAGCGCTTTACGGACCCCCGGCCACAGCCGCCTGCTGCGGCCCCGGCCCGAGGAGGGGTTGACGATCAGCAGTGCCGTGGTGGAGAGGAGGGTTGAACCCACCCTCAGCCCTGTCCGGCGGCATCGTGTACCAGGGACTGCCGGCGAACGGCGGCAGTCCGCTGGAACACCGTGATCAGGCTCGCCACGGCAAGGAGCACCAGCACTCCCAAGAGGAACCCGTGGGGCAGCCCCAATCCGGTCAGCCCGGTGACAACGAGCACCGAGACAAGGCGCTCGGCCCGCTCCGCGATGCCGAGGTTGGCGCTGAATCCCAGGGACTCGGCCTTTGCCCTGGCATAGGAGACGAGCATCCCGAGGACGAGGCACACGAGCGCCGCGACCGCGATCGGGGTGTTGGCGCCGCCGGTGAAGAACCAGACGGCGAGGCCGGCGAAGACTGCGCCGTCGGCAACGCGGTCGAGAGTCGAGTCGAGGAAGCTCCCCCAAGGGCCGCCACCTCCGCGGATGCGCGCCATGATGCCGTCGACGACGTCGGAGAAGACGAACAGGGTGATGAACAGGGTCCCCCAAAAGAGCTCCCCGAGGGGGTAGAAGACCAGAGCACCGCCTGCCACCCCGGCGGTGCCGGTGATCGTGACGGCGTCGGGCGTCACCTTCCACCGCAGGAGAAGCCTGGCCAGCGGGGTGAAGAGGGCGGTGAAGAACCCGCGCGCGTATTTGTTGAGCATCGCCTACGCCGGCCCGTCGGCGGGCGCCGACTCCGCTGTGCTTTCGTCGGCCGCCCAGCCCTCGGCGACCTGCCGGCGCACCTCACCGAGGGTCTGGGTCACCGCCTTGGTCTGGGCGATGATCGGCAGGAAGTTCCCGTCTCCCCCCCAGCGCGGCACAACGTGCTGGTGCAGGTGGGCTGCGATGCCCGCCCCGCCGGTCATTCCCTGGTTCATCCCGATGTTGAAGCCACCGGGATTGGACACCTTGCGCAGCACCCGCATCGCGGTCTGGGTCAGCTCTGCGAACTCCGCCGTCTCCGATTCGTCAATGTCCGTGTAGTCGGGCACATGGCGGTAGGGAACGACGAGCAGGTGACCAGGATTGTAGGGGTAGAGGTTGAGCACCACGTAGGCCGAGGCGCCGCGGTGGACGATCAGCGATTCCTCATCGCTGCGCGTCGGGGCGATGCAGAACGGGCAGTCCTGCTGAGATTTCACCTGATCCTGCCCGCCCTTGATGTAGGCGAGGCGGTGCGGTGTCCACAGCCGCTGGAAGGCATCAGGGACGCCGGCGATCTCGAAGTCGTCGGTCACCGCCTCGTCTCCTGGATAGCTCGGTCCAGCGGCCGGGGAGTCCGGCATCAGACTGACTTGTCCCGTGAGCGCACAACCTCGACGATGCGTTTGACGGCCTCGTCGACGGGCACCTGGTTTTCCTGGCTTCCGTCGCGGAAGCGGAAGGACACCGCCCCCGCCTCCTGGTCCTCTCCGCCGGCGATGAGGACGAACGGCACCTTCTCCTTGCTGGCGGTCCTGATTTTCTTCGGGAAGCGGTCCGTGCCGGCGTCGACCTGGGCCCGGATGCCTTCGGCCTTCAATTTGTCGACGACGTCGTACATGTAGTCGTTGAAGGCCTCGGCAACCGGCACGGCGAGGACCTGCACCGGGGCGAGCCACGCGGGGAAGGCACCCGCATAGTGCTCGGTGAGCACGCCCATGAACCGCTCGATGGATCCGAACAGTGCACGGTGGATCATCACCGGACGCTGGCGCGTCCCGTCGGCAGCCTGGTACTCAAGCTCGAAGCGCTCGGGAAGGTTGAAGTCGAGCTGGATGGTGGACATCTGCCAGGTGCGCCCGATCGCGTCCTTGGCCTGGACCGAAATCTTCGGGCCGTAGAACGCGGCTCCCCCGGGGTCCGGAACGAGCTTCAGCCCCGATTCCTCGGCCACTTCGGCGAGGGTGCGGGTCGCTTCCTCCCAGATGTCGTCGGCGCCGACGAACTTCTCCTCGTTCTTCGTCGAGAGTTCAAGGTAGAAGTCGTCGAGGCCGTAATCCTTGAGGAGTCCCAGGACGAAGTTGAGGGTCCCGGTCAGCTCTTCCTTCATCTGCCCGCGCGTGCAGTAGATGTGGGCGTCGTCCTGGGTCATGCCGCGCACCCGGGTGAGGCCGTGGATGACCCCGGATTTCTCGTACCGGTACACGGAGCCGAACTCGAACAGCCGCAGCGGGAGCTCGCGGTAGGACCGCCCCCGGGACTGGAAGATCAGGTTGTGCATGGGGCAGTTCATCGGCTTGAGGTAGTAGTCCTGGCCGGGCTTGCGCACCGAGCCGTCCTCGTTGAGCTCCTGGTCGACGTGCATCGGGGGGAACATTCCGTCCCGGTACCAGTCGAGGTGGCCGGAGACCTCGTAGAGGTGGCCCTTGGTGATGTGCGGGGTGTAAACGAACTCGTACCCGTCCTCGGTGTGCCGCTGGCGGGAGTAGTCCTCCATTGTCTTGCGGATGATTCCGCCCTTGGGATGGAAGACCGGCAGCCCCGAGCCGAGCTCGTCCGGGAAGGAGAAGAGGTCGAGCTCGGTGCCCAGGCGGCGGTGGTCGCGGCGTTCGGCTTCGGCCAGCCGCTCCTGGTAGGCCTTCAGGTCGTCCTTGGTGGGCCAGGCGGTGCCGTAGATGCGCTGGAGCTGCTTGTTCTTTTCGCTGCCACGCCAGTACGCGGCCGCGGAACGGGTGAGCGCGAAGGCGTTGGAGATCAGTTTGGTGTTGGGCAGGTGCGGGCCGCGGCACAGATCCTCCCAGACGACGTCGCCGGACTTCCGGTCGACGTTGCCGTAAATCGACAGCCCTCCGGCGCCAACCTCGACCGACGCGCCGTCGTCGTCGGCGGCATCACCCTTGAGCCCGATCAGTTCGAGCTTGTAGGGCTCCTCGGCCATGGCCTGGCGCGCCTCGTCCTCGGACACCTCGCGGCGGACGAACAGCTGGTTCGCGTTGACGATCTTCAGCATCATCTTTTCGAGCTGCTTCAGCTCGTCCGGGGTGAACGGCTCATCGACATCGAAGTCGTAGTAGAAACCGTCGGTGATGTATGGGCCGATGCCGAGCCGGGCGCCCGGGCGCAGCTGCTGCACCGCCTGGGCCAGCACATGGGTGGCCGAGTGCCGCAGCACCTGGAGTCCCTCGGGCGAGTCGATGGTGACCGCCTCAACCTGCGCCCCGCCAGGCAGCACCTGGTCGAGGTCCTTCAGCTCTCCGTCGACCCGGACCACGACGACGTCGCGCCGTTCCCGGAAGAGCTCGGCACCGGTGGTTCCCGCGGTCACCTGATTCTCTTCGCCATCGACGATGAGGGTTATCGGTTGGGGCGCTGACACGGTGGACTCCTAGGGAAGTGGAACTGGTTTCGGTGGTGCATTGCAGATTCCGGGCGGTATGGGGCCGGGCAAGCGCTCGTCGCATTCGTGCCGCGGTTCACTCGATCGTATCGGTTGGGTACGAGGCCCACCAACAACCGCCACACCTGCTGTTCGACGTGCCCGCCGAGCACACCGCGGGGGGTGTCGCGGAAACGGCCGCGGAGGTGAGAGCATCGAGCAATGAAACCTCAGATCCACGTCGTTACCCTTGGCGTGCGGAGCCTTGACGCCTCCCTGCGCTTCTATGCGGACGGGCTTGGCTGGAAGCCGCTTCTTCACGTTCCCGGGGAGGTGGTGTTCTTCCAGGTTGGGCACGGGCTGCTGCTCTCGCTGTTCAGGGCCGACCACCTCGCCGCCGAGGTCGGAGGCGGCCCCGGCAGCGCCCAGCTGTTCACCCTGGCGCACAACGTCGACTCGCCCGAGGAAGTCGACGCCGCGCTGAATACGGCGGTCTCCGCTGGTGGAACGATCGTGGCGGAGGGAACGCAGATGAGCTGGGGAGGCTACTCCGGGTACTTCGCGGACCCTGACGGGTTCCGGTGGGAGGTCGCCCACAATCCAGGTCTTTCCGTCGCGGACGACGGCACCGTGACCCTCGTCGAAATCGCCTGAGCGCCGGCCCCGGCGTCCCTGCCTGAACCCAGTGGACGGGGTTCGGAATCGATTGGACGCATCCTGTGTTGGGATTATTGAAGGAATAACCAACAATCCTCTTTCAAGGGAGCACCGTGGAGTACACACCAGCCGACGGAACAATCACCATGTTTTCAACATCGTGGTGCGGGTACTGCCGCAGGCTCAAGTCCCAGCTCACCGCCCAGGGCATCGGCTTCCGGGAAGTGAACATCGAGGAAACCCCGGGGACGGCAGAACTGGTTGCCTCCCTGAACGGCGGAAACCAGACGGTTCCCACAATCATTTTCCCCGACGGGACCTCGGCAACGAACCCCTCTGCCGCTGAAGTGAAGAGCCGGCTGGGTCTCTAGGACCGCCGCGCATACGCGCCGAGAACGGCTTCTTCGACATCGGACACCCGCAGGCCCGGCACGAGGTCCTCGGCCGCGCCGGCGGTTGCCGGGTCCCATTCCAGGCCCAGCGCGGAGTAGGTGTCGATGAGCACCCCGCGGATTGACGCGGAGTCCTCAACCACGATCACTGAGGAAAACAGCCACGCCCCGGCGATGACGCGCTGGGCGGTGCCGACAAGTTTCAGCGGCGGGCGCCCGGGAGCGGCACCGTGGACGCTGAACTCTCCGGGACAGTACTCCCCCGGGATCTCCCCGACTCCCGCCTGCACGCCAAGGCCGGCCAGCGCCTCGGCGAAGAGCGCCCCGAACTCGGCGAAGCGGGAGCGGGTCTGCGCGACGGCATCGGCCGCGGGCTCGATATGGTCAACGATGAGACAGCCTCCATGATAGGCAGCCGCCCGCCCGCCGGCGCGCCGCACCACCGGAGTGAAGCCGCCCGCCCGCGCCTTGTCCTCGGCGTCGGCGAAGCCGGGCAGCCGGGCGTCGCGCTGCCCAAAGGCCACGGTGGGCTCCGGCCGATAGAACCGCAGGGTGGCTCCTCGGGTTCCCGCGGCGACGGCCCCGAGCAGATCAAGACCGGAGGCAAGGTCGGCGACCGGCCCCTCGGATGTCTCCTGGCGCAGCAGCGAAAGTCTTCCCAATCCGGGGTCCGCGGAGGTCATGCGTTGTGAATTCCTTCCCGGTTGTGGCACGCACCGAGGCAGCCGGGCCCTCGACAAGGTGCTGATCCAGCCAATCTAGCGGAGCACTGATGGTGCGTGAAAACTAAGTGCGCTTATGATTGAGGTCGCCACACCTCCGCGCTGGCGGTGACCAGAGATTGGAAAGCCATGAATGCAGTTGCCCGAAGGCGAGGGATCCGGTGGACCCGCGTCCAGAAGGCCTCGGCCGCCGTGAGCGCCGGGTTCCTCATGCTCGGGCTGCTCGGCTTCGTTCCGGGCTCCACGACCGGCATCGAGAACCTGTCGGTTGCCGGAAGCTCCTCCGGCGCGTTCCTTGCCGGCCTGGTCCAGGTCTCGGTCCTTCACAACGCCGTCAACCTGCTCCTCGGCGCCGCGGGGATCGCCGCCGCGCGCACTGATGCCGGCGCCCGGGGCTTCCTGGTCGTCGGCGCCGCGTTCAACCTGTTCCTGGCAGCGTACGGGGCATTCATCCGCAACGACTCGATCCTGAACGTCCTGCCCCTGAACGACGCAGGAACCTGGCTCCACCTGATCTCCTGCACGTTCATGGCCGCGTTGTTCCTGCTCCTGTGCAGGGTGTCCTGGAACGCCGAATGAGCCCGGACGCCTAACGTCCCCCGCCCCTTATCCGCTCCGAAAGAAAGCCAATCATGGTCTCCGCACACCAGTTCGATTCGATCTCCATCATCTTCAACCCGAACAGCACCGGGGATGCCCCGAAGCTCGCCGCGGAACTTGAGCGGCGGCTGCGCGACCTGCTCGACTACCCGGTGGACATCACACCCATGCCTACAGCACACGCCGGCCACGCGGTGGAGTTGGCCCGCGAAGCGGCACGCCGCGGCAATGCGCTTGTGGTTTCGGTCAGCGGCGACGGCGGCTACAACGAGGTGGTCAACGGAGTCATGCAGAGCGGAAGCGCCGACGCCGTGTGCGCGGTCATGGCCGCCGGCAACGCGAACGACCACCGGAGGGTCACCGGACAGAAGCCGCTCGCCGAGGCGATAGCCGACGGCCAGGTGCGCAGGATCGACCTGCTTCGCATCAACATCGGCGACGGGTCTGCCGACCAATACGCCCATTCTTACATCGGATTCGGGCTGACACCGGTTGTGGCAATCGACCTCGAGAAAGGCAACAAGGGTTCCCTCAACGAAATGTTCTCGGTGGTGCGCACCTTCGCCCGCTTCAAGCCCTTCGAGATCCGGCTGACCGACGGCAAGCACAAGAAGTTCGACAGCCTTGTGTTCGCGAACATCGCCGAGATGGCGAAGTACGCGACGCTCAGCGAGGCCGAGGAACTTCCGACTGACGGGAAATTCGAGGTCATCACCTTCCCGCACATGGCGAAGTGGCGGGTGCTCCTGACGGCGCTGCGTGCAGCAACCAAGGGGCTCGGCGACCAGCCGAGCATGAGCAGCTACGAGTTCACCACCCTCAAGCCCATGCCTTACCAGATCGACGGCGAAGTGAAGTCCGCACCAGCCATGACGACGGTGCGCATCAACAGCGCACAACGTGCGCTCTCCGTGCTCGGCTGAGCCCTTCGGCGGCCGGCGCCCGGGTCAGCGTCCGCCGGTGATGTTGCGGCTGCGCTGCTCGAGGCCGGGGGCACCATAGGGGTAGTCGTCGAAGGCAGGGGCACTGGCGGCGTCGAGGCGGTCCAGTTCCGCCTCTGAAAGCTTCAGTGCGCCGGCGGCGAGGTTGTCGGCGAGCTGCTCCTGGGTGCGGGCACCGAGGATGACAGAGGTGACGGCGGGCTGCTGCGCGACCCACGCGAGCGCCACCTGGGAGGACGTCACATTGCGGGCTCCTGCCACTTCATCCACTGCGTCAAGGACCTGCCAGGTCCGCTCACTGGCATTGCGCTTCTCCCACGCCTCCATCCCCCGTTTGGGGTTCTCGCCCAGGCGCGTCGTCCCGGTAGGGGCGGTGTCGCGCTTGTACTTGCCGGTGAGCCAGCCGCCGCCGAGCGGTGACCAGGGCAGCATGCCCATTCCGGCGTCGAGGGTTGCGGGTACGATCTCCGCCTCGATGCCGCGGACCAGCAGGCTGTACTGGGGCTGGATGGTAACGGGCAGGCTGTAGCCCCGGGCTTTGGCAACCGCAACGGCTTTGGTGAGCTGCCAGCCCGTGTAGTTGGAAAATCCGTAGTACCCGATCTTGCCGCTGCGCACCGCTTCGTCGAGGAACCCAAGGGTCTCCTCGAGCGGGGTCAGCGGATCCCAGGAGTGCACCTGATACAGGTCGAGGTGTTCCACCCCGAGCCTGGCCAGTGACGCATCGAGGGCCCGGCGGAGGTGCCTGCGCGAGAGGCCGACGTCGTTCACGCCCTCACCCATAGGGAAGCGGCCCTTGGAGGCGAGGACCATCGACTCCCGCTCGGCAGGGTTCTTGTCCAGCCAGCGGCCCACGATCTCTTCGGAGGCACCGGCCGTGTACACATCCGCCGTGTCGATGAGGTTTCCGCCTGCTGCTGCGTAGTCACTGAGGATGCGGTGGGACGTGGCTTCGTCCGACTCGGCACCGAAGGTCATGGTTCCCAACGTGAAGGCCGAGACGGCCGTTCCGCTGTTGCCTAGCTTGCGGTACTCCATGGGTGGTGTCTCCGTTCCGGTAGTGATTCAGCGGTGCAGCAGGCGGAAGCCGCGCGGGTTACTCGGTGACCGTCACGCCCCGCCAAAAAGCGAAGTGATCCTTGATGTTACGGGCTGCGTCTTTCGGCTGCGGGTAGCTCCAGGCCGCGTCGACATTCTTTTCACCGTTCACTTCGAGCGTGAAGTAGGTTGCCTTGCCCTTCCACGGGCACGTCGTGCTCGTGTCGGTCCGCTGAAAGTACTCCTTCTTGACGGAATCCTCGGGGAAGTAGTGGTTTCCCTCAACCATCACTGTGTTCGCAGATTCAGCTATGACCTCGTTGTTCCAGACTGCCTTGGCCATGATTCCTCAATCTCTTGTCGACATGGATGTGCGGCGCCGCTGCGGCGTCGTAAAGAGTCAAACGACAGGGCGGCGCCAACCATTCCATCGGCATTGTCCGCCCTAGATTTGCCGGACCGTAAGGATCTGCTCGGATCGGCCGAAAGGCCCGCTGAGATCGTGGAGGACGCTCGAGGTCACCCCTACTCCGTCCTGCCCGAATGTCACCCTCGTGTCGAGACCGAGCCATTCGCCGGCGGGCAGGCGGTGGAAGTGCAGCTGGAGGTCGACGTTGGGGAACATCCAGCTGCCCTTGCCGGGCCGAACGCGCGCGGCGATTCCGTTGGCGGCATCGATCATGCCGCTCAGGCGCACGAGGTCGGGCGTCGGCCCGTCATCGATCAGTTCCAGCGGTGAACGCAGCCAGATCTGACCCCTGCCCGGACGGTGACCGGGCACCACCCTGAACTCGAGGGATTCGATGAAGCCGCCGGGCCACTGCGTCATGCCGCCGTAGGGGCCCGCCTGGTCCGGTCCGGGCATTGCGGCGTCCTCGACGGCGGCGACGTCGACGGTGTCGGTGCGGGCCAGCCGCCACGCCCTCGCAGTGACCGCCGTGCGTCCCTGCGCACGCAGTTCGGCCTCGAGCAGCTCGATCGTGCGTCCCGGGCGGAGGACCCGCGTGGCCACCTCGAATTCGCCGCCGGGAATCATGCCCAGGATGTCGAAGCCCACGCGGGCGAGCTGCAGGTCCGGGCGGGGCGCGCAGTCGAGGAGGCACTTGACGAGCAATCCCGCCACGGGTGCCATGTGCTGCTCGTCGGGATTCCAGGCCCCCTGGGCGTGGACGGTGGATTCGAAACGGCCCTCCCCCAGTGAGCGGTAATACGAGCCGGGCATGCGCTACTCCTTCGGGAATCAGCAGGTGGGAAGCGCCGGGCCGTGCTCCGGCGCACCCGCACCATGCTAATGCAGCCGGCCGCCGGCCCCGCCGCGTGCGGTTCGGCACCGCGTGCCGGCGGCAGTTTCGACCCACCGGAATAGAGCAGGCGGTGAGCGGGTTGTCGAAACTGGACCCAGCCAAGCGCCGGCGCTCCCGCCCGGGAGTAAAGGGGACGCCGCGGCATCCGCGGCAGAAGCAAAAGTAGGCGCCGTCTTAGAAGAAAGAGAGCTCATGCCTCGCAGCACGTCACCACAGGTGTCTCCAGGTACAGTCCAGCCGAAGCCGGCACCAAGGCCGGCCGAGCCGGACGTCTCCGCGAAGGACCGACTGGTCATCCGCCTGCTCATCGTCTCGGCGTTCGTCGTCATCCTCAATGAGACGATCACCGGCGTGGCCATCCCGCGCCTGGTCGAGGACCTCGGCATCACCGTCGGCGCCGGGCAGTGGCTCAGCACCGCGTTCCTTTTGACCATGGCGGTCATCATCCCGATCACGGGCTTCCTCCTGCAGCGCTTCAATACCCGTCCATTGTTCCTGGTCGCCATGTCGCTGTTCAGCCTCGGCACGCTCGTTGCCGCCCTCGCCCCGGGCTTCGGCACCCTCGTGACCGGGCGGGTGATCCAAGCCAGCGGTACCGCAATCATGCTGCCCCTGCTCATGACCACGGTCATGACACTGGTGCCGGCCGCCTCCCGCGGGCGCACCATGGGCAACATCTCAATCGTGATCTCCGTGGCTCCCGCCGTCGGCCCCACCGCCGCGGGCGCCATCCTCAGCGTCCTTGACTGGCGCTGGATGTTCTGGCTCGTCCTGCCCATCGCGCTGGTCTCCCTCAGCCTGGGAGCAACCAAGATGACGAACGTCACCTCCCCCCGCAAGAGTGCAATCGACGTGCTGTCGGTGATCCTCTCGGCCCTGGCCTTCGGCGGCATCGTCTACGGCTTCAGCCGGCTCGGTGAGGCTGGCGCCGAAGCCGCGGTTCCCGCCTGGATTCCCCTGGCAGCCGGCATCGTCTTCCTGGCGCTGTTCATCGCGCGCCAGATCCGGCTCCAGCGCGCAGACCGTGCACTGCTCGACCTGCGCACGTTCACCTCACGCAACTTCACCCTCGCGATCCTGACCACGTTCCTCGCCTTCATGGCCCTGTTCGGCACAATCATCCTCCTGCCGATCTACGTCCAGAGCGTGCTGGGTGAGACGCCGCTGGTCGCGGGCCTCCTGCTGCTGCCCGGTGGCATCCTGATCGGCGTCCTCGGACCGTGGACCGGACGGGTCTTCGACCGCCGGGGACCGCGCCTCCTGCTGGTGCCGGGGGCGCTGCTGATCGGGGCTTCCTTCGTGGCCCTGAGCTTCACCTCGGAGACCACGCCGATCCACCTCGTGCTGATCGCCCACATCGTCTGGAGCCTGGGCCTGGCCCTGATGCTGACCCCGTTGCTGACCTCGGCGCTCGGCTCGGTGACGCCGAACCTGTACTCCCACGCCAGCGCCGTCTTCGGCACCGTGCAGCAGATCGCCGGCGCCGTCGGCACGGCACTGTTCATCTCGGTGACCACCATCGTGGCGGCCAACCTGGCGGCCGCGGGGCAGTCGGAGACTGCGGCCCTGGCCGGCGGCATCCAGGTGGCCTTCATCTGGGGAGCCGTCATCTCCCTGGCCGCCGTGATCGCTGCCATCTTCGTGCGCAAGCCCAAAAACGCGCCGGACTCCTCGGCCGTGCCGGCGCACTAGGCTCCGGCCCTAGGAGGAGCTGATGCTCTCCTCCGCAGCGGCCCGGCGGACGGTGATCATGCCGTCGTCGACCCTCGCCTCGTACACGGGCTGCGGGTTGCTCGCCGGGCCGCGGACGACGGTCCCGTCATCGAACCGGAAGGTACTGCCGTGCCAGGGGCAGGTGACGCAGCCGTCGGCGATCTCGCCCTCCTCGAGCGGACCGCCGAGGTGGCTGCACACGCTGTCCATGGCGCTGATGGTTCCGCCGTCGCGGTACAACAGGATCGACACGCCGTCGGCCTCCACCAGGCGGCGCGCGCCGTCAGCCAGTTCGCCGTCCGTCAGGACCGGTGTCCACGCCGCGGGGCCCTCGCGCCACGCCGTGCGGTTGACGTTGACGCCGCGCGCGTAGCTCAGGTGTCCGCCGAGGAAGGCGCTGAACAGCAGGGCGCCGCACCCGCCGACCCCCAGGATGGTGCCGGCGGTGCGGTTGCCCCGCCGACGCGCCACAGCCGAAAGGCTGTAGAGGGCCAGTGCGGTGCTGTTCCCCACAGCATGGACCAGCCCTACCCGGCTGTCCTTTCCTACGGTGTCCGCCCAGTCGTTCGCTCCGCTGAGCGCCGTCGGGACGGCCGAGGCAATGCCCACCCCCACCAAGAGGTCCGCCGAGTGTTCCGAGTCCCGCCCGCCGACCAGGTCGAGAAGCGTCGCCATGGTCCAGGCGCCGGTTGGAATGTCGGTGAGGACCGGGTGCAGCCGGTGGCCCAGGGCCGTGCCGCTCAGGGCGTTCCGCAGGGCGCGCGGCCTCAGGGTCTTTTCCACGGCCGATGCCACGGGCGCCGCGACAGTATCGAGGGCTTTGAATCCTTCAAGGGCATCGACCAGCGAGTGCAGCGGGTTCACGGAGTTCTCCTTCGGGTCGGCGGCCCGCCCGGTCACGCGCGCGGTGCTCCCTCAAGCCGGAAGACCGCGGGGCGGTAACCCTATTGTCAGGGGCGCCCGGGGTGCCGCAAGCCGGCAGGCCCGCGCTAAATTTCCCTTGGAGCAACGGCCGGACACTGGCACAATGGCACGCCGGAGGTCCGCCGCAGCGAACCGTCCACGGCGACCATCACCTCTTTCCCGCCGCACCTTGAACCGCCTCACCACCTCGCTGGGTCGCTTCACTCGCACTGCCCAAGAAACCATCAGTTGGCTTATGGTTGGTCAATGAGTTTCAACGACAACGTCCGCCTCGACCCCTCGCGCGTGAGCGACCGGCGCGGCAGGGGGCGCGGCGTGGCCATTGGCGGCGGCCTCGGTGGCGGCCTCGTGCTGATCCTCTCCCTCCTGTTTGGTCCCGAAGTGGTGGGCCAGCTCGGGCTCGAGGACGGCACGGGCCAGGACCAGGGCAGCCGTGCGGGCGCCCAGGAGGCAATAACGTCCTGCAGGACGGGAACCGATGCCAACGAGCGCCTCGACTGCCGCATCCTCGCGACTGCCGAGAGCCTCGACAGTTTCTGGCTGCCCTACCTGGACCAATACGGCGTGCAGTACAGCGAACCCGGGGTGGCCCTATTCAGCGGCCGGACGGACACCGGTTGTGGCAGCGCCACCAGCGCCGTCGGCCCTTTCTACTGCCCGGCGGACCAGCAGACCTACTACGACACCGAGTTCTTCGATGACCTCGTAACCCGGTTCGGATCCTCCGGAGGGCCGCTGGCGCAGGAATATGTCATCGCGCACGAGTTTGGACACCACATCCAAAGTCTGACCAACACCCTTGAGGCCGGGCAGCAGGACCCCCAGGGTCCGGAATCCGGGGCCGTTCGGGTCGAACTGCAGGCCGACTGTTATGCGGGGCTGTGGGCGGCCCACGCGTCAAGCACCCCCGACCCCGAGACGGGCGAACCGTTCCTGCGCGAATTCACCACCACCGACCTGCGCGATGCCCTGTCGGCCGCATCGGCCGTTGGTGATGACCGGATCCAGAAGTCGGCAACGGGCCAGGTGAACCCGGAGGCCTGGACGCACGGTTCGAGCCAGCAACGCCAGGCCTGGTTCCTTGAGGGATATTCAACCGGCGACATCAATCAGTGCGACACCTTCAGCGCAAGCAACCTCGACGCCCCCTGACCGCCCGGGGCCGCGGCAAGTGTCCCGGTTGCACCCCCTTCCCGAGGCGGGCCGGTTCGTTAGGGTGTAACCACACAGCGCTCCGGGCATCGCGGCGTATGCCTGGGTCACCGCCTGGCGGACACTGATCGACCGCGGCACGCCGGCCACCGCCCCACTCGAAAGGGACAGCATGCACCTTCCCGTCAACCCTCCCGTCACGCCGATGCTGGCCAAGGCCGCAGCGCGCATGCCGGACGGCGCAATGAGCTATGAACCCAAATGGGACGGGTTCCGGTCGATCATCTTCAGGGACGGGGATGAGGTGGAGATCGGGTCACGTAACGGCAAACCCATGACGAGATACTTTCCAGAGGTGATAGCTGCAGTCCTGGACAACTTTCCGCAGCGGTGCGTGGTCGACTGCGAGATCGTCGTCGTGACCGGCGAGCACCTGGACTTCGAGGTGCTCCAGCAGCGTATCCACCCGGCGGCGAGCCGGGTTGCCAAGCTCGCCCAGGACACGCCGGCGAGTATTGTCGCCTTCGATCTGCTGGCCCTTGACGACGCCGACCTGACGCTTCGGCCCTTTGAGGAGCGCCGCCGGATGCTCGAGGAGGTGTTCGCCACGGCCAGCCCACCGGTCCACCTCACCCCCGCCTCCACCGACCGCGAGGTGGCGCTTCGGTGGTTCCAGCAGTTCGAAGGCGCCGGGCTCGATGGGATCATCGCCAAACCGCTCGACGGCACCTACCAGCCCAACAAACGCACAATGGTCAAGGTCAAACACGAGCGGACCGCCGACTGTGTTGTTGCGGGGTACCGCACCCACAAGGGCGACGCCGAGAGCGTCGGATCCCTGCTGCTCGGGCTTTACACCGACGACGGCGACCTCATGGCGGTGGGGGTGATCGGCGCCTTCTCCGCCGCCCGCCGGCGTGAACTGTTCGCCGAACTGCAGCCGCTCGTCACAGCCATCGAAGGCCATCCCTGGGAGGAGGTAGGCGGGGAGGAGGGAATCCGCACCCCGCGCAATGCCGAGGGCAGCAGGTGGGCGGTCGGCAAGGACCTCTCGTTCACTCCCCTGCGCCCCGAACGGGTGGTGGAGGTCCGGTACGACCACATGGAAGGCCGGCGCTTCCGTCACACCGCCCAGTTCAACCGCTGGCGCCCTGACCGGGAACCGACATCGTGCGGATTCGACCAGCTCGAGGAACCGGTGCGCTACGACCTCGCCCAGATCCTCCCGGCGGCCGCCGGAAAGGACACGTGACCTGACCGCACCGTGACCCCGCGCCTACACGGGTGCAGCACGGCTCAGGCCCCCGCGTGCGCGGGGGCCGGGGTGAGGAGATCGTGATGGAATGCGTGCCATGCGATCCATCCCCCGGCCACCGCAAGCAGCAGCGCTCCGATCGGTTGTGTCAGCAGGCTTGCCCCGGTGGTCACCATCCCCAGCACCACTCCGAGGGGATAGAAGATCACGGCGGAAACCACCCACAACACTGCGGCGCCACGCGGAAGGGTGCCCGAGAGCCAGGCAGCGGTTCCCAGCAGGATGTTGCCCAAGAAGGCGAGCAGCAGCCCGAGAAGGTAGGTTCCCGTAATGGCTCCCGGGAACTCGATGCGCATCACGCCGGGAATGCCCTCGAGGTAGGCACGTCCCACTGCGGGCGTTGCAAAGGTGGAAATCACCGCTGGAACAAGCAGGAGCGCGTGCCCCACCGATGTGACAACCATTGCTGCCAACGCCAGTGCCCCGCTCCTACTCGGTGCGAGCCATGCACCCAGCGCGAAGACGCCGAAAATCGCGATAATCGTTCCACCGGTGCTGCCAATCAAATGGCTGACGAGGTACTGAGGGGAACTGACGAATTCCGCCCACGCCTCGGTATTCACCTCCTGATCCGGTTGGGGCTTGAGCGAGGACCAGGCGGTGAGCAGCCCGTACACGGGCAGGGCGAGCAGGCCGGCCCTGATCCACCGACCAATCGTCTGGGAATTCATTGTTGGAATCCGTCCCCGGGTCCGGTGGCACCTAGCGCCGCCGCCACTCACCGATCATTATCGAGGCTGACGGAAGTCGATTCGAGGAGGTGGCACGGTGGCGGTTCAGCATGTCCTCGCGCAGATGACGGTCAGTGATCTGGATGCGGCCCTTGCCTGGTACACAGCACTGTTCGGGCGGGATCCCGATGCCCGCCCCATGGACGGACTTCTCGAGTGGCACGTGATCGATTCCGCCGGTTTCCAGGTCTGGGCCGAGCCGGGGCGGGCAGGGCGTTCAACGATGGTGTTGGCCGAGTCGGACCTGTCTGCACGGGCCGCACAGTTGAATGAGCTCGCAATCCCGAACCGCGGCGTGGAAACCGCCACATCCTCAAGGGTTATCGCGATTGAGGATCCCGACGGCAATCGCATCGTCTTCACCGGGCAGTAGGCAGGAGCCCGGGCGGTATCCAGAACTGGGGTTGCGCCGCGAGCTGGAGATCTCGACGGTCGTGGCACCGGCGCGCTCCGCCATGAACCGCTCCGCCTCCGGAGGAAGGGAACGGTCCTCGGTGCCCACCAATGCCCAGCTTGGAATGGTCTTCCACGCCGCCGGCCCTGACGGAGTAGTGGTGGAGCGGGCCGTGAAGGGACGCTGCGTCGCGGCGAGGATCGTGGCCTCCCGGGCAGAGGGGTCCTGTGCGAAGAGTCCGTGGACGAACAGCGGGTCAATATAGAGATCAACGTCCCCTTCCGGGCGCCGGGGTACGGCCGCGCGATGAGGTGGTTGCCGGTGTCGGTCTTCCCTCCGCCCAGCACACCAGCCTCGGCCAGGGTCTCACCCTCCTCCGGGATATACGCGCTGATGTAGACCAGCGCCTTGACCTCGGGATTGCCCGTTGCGGCATTGGTGATCGTTGCACCCCCGTAGGAATGGCCGACGAGGATGAGGGGACCGGGAATCGTCGTGAGGAACGACCTCAGGTAGTCCGCGTCTTCAATGATGCCGCGCAGCGGATTAGGCAGGGCTATCACCGGGTTGCCATCCGCTTGGAGTCTCTCGATGACACCCGCCCAGCCGGATGCATCGGCGAAGGCGCCATGCACGAGGACCACCGTCGGTTTGACCGCGTGGCTCTTAGTCTCGGTGCCCCTACCCACGGCCGGGGGAAGTCCCACTCCCAGTGTGAACACCAGGACCAGGATGATGAACAGCCGCCGCAACGGAGTTTTGGCGGTGGGGTTTTGGAGCTACGACCGCTTCTCCGGCCGGCAGGAATTGGGAATGACCAGCCTGATGGCACAGGTAAATATCTCGTACATTGGGAGTGAAATCCCAGTATGGCCGTCTCACCGACCGAAAGGGGGCGACGGCGGAATGGTGAACCGTTGCGTGGATTGTTTTATGGGCCACGACGTTGACTAATATTCTTCCCCCTTTTGTCGGTTCGTCTAGGTTTGTGGGCAACAGGCCGGACCGGGAAGGGCACCGTCGCCACTCCACTTGACCTCCTGCCCAGCCGTGACCAGCGGCGTCCCAGGGCCGGCATCATCGGACCGACTATAAGGGGGTAATTCCCCGCGCGAACAAATGGATAGATGACACGCGCTGCCGTGGCGGCAGCGATTAAATCTTTGCAACCCGACAGAAAAGAACACGAACGGCTAGCGCGTTACCCGGCCGGTCGATTTGAGTCAAGGGCCCATCGATGAGAGGCATTCAAGAAAACGATCAATGATTGAAACTTCCGCATATCGGGATGGGATAAGCGTCGGCTCGCATCTGTGGAAACCAGGCAGTATTGCTGTTAGGTTTGCCGCATGCAATCGGATCGCCGAGACGCCTCGGACCCATGGCCGGCTGCACCGCCCCTGCCCCGGCCCGTGTTCCTGGATCAATTCTGGAGCGACACAGTCTTCCTTCACTGGCGCCTTCCCGTTTCCGCTGCGGCGCCGTATATGCCGCCCGGCGTCGCGCCGGACGTGTTTGAGGGATCTACCTGGGTTGGTCTGATCGGGTTTCGTATGGGCGGAACTCGCATCGGCGCGGCCGTCCCGGCTCCTTATTTCGGGTCCACCACTGAAATAAACGTGCGTCTATATTCAAAGGCGACGGACGGGTCGCGGGGAGTTGTATTCGTGTCGCTCGATGCGTCGAGGCTCGCCATTGTGCATACCGCCCGCGCCTTCGGGATCCCCTACGTTTGGTCACGGTGTCGGCCCTCGAGCACCGGCGCCGCCCAGACCTATGGATACGACGTCGACCGCTACGGTGGGCAGGCAACGTCGTCCTTCGTCGTTCGAGCCGACACCGCCAGCCAGGCCGATGATCGCCTTTCGCTCGAACTCACCGCCCGGTTCGGGCTTCACGCTCGCATTGCTGGCCGAACCGTCTTCATCCCCAACTCACACCGGCCGTGGCCGCTTCATCCGGCCTCGCTGGTCAGGTTGGAGGACCGCTTGGTGCGGGCGGCCGGTTTTGACGTCGAGGGCCCACCAGAATCTGTGCTGTTCTCCCCCGGCGTCCGGACGCTGTTTGGACGGCCGAGGTCTATTCCGGTGCCCTGACCGGCCCGTCGGCCGAGTATTCGCTTAAGCAACGCGGTCAAGGAAGCCCAGCACGCGTTCTGCGAGCAGCCCCGCCGCCTGTCCGTCGTACGAGGGAAGGCTGCTGTCGGCGAACAGATGCTGCCCACCGGGATAGAGGAACAGTTCGGCGTTCGGTGACGATTCAGCCAGGGCGCGGGCGGCGTCGACGTCGCCTTCGCCAATGAAGAACGGGTCGGCGTCCATGCCGTGTACCTGCACCGGCACCGCCGGGGGCCACGCCGTACCGAACTCGGAGACCGGGAGGCACGAATGGAAGAACAGGGCGCCTTTGGCGCCGGGACGGGTCTGGGCAAGCATTTGGGCGGGCAGTACGCCGAGGGAGAATCCGGCATAGACGAGACCGGGAGGCAGCGTGTCTGCTGCCTCCCGGCCCCGTTCGATCAGGGTTCCGACCCCGGTTTCCTGGGCGAAGGCAATCCCGGATTCGAGGTCATCGAAGAAGCGGCCCTCGTACAGGTCCGGAAGGTGGACGTCATGCCCACTCCTCGCAAGCATGTCTGCAAAACTGCGGACACCAGGCGTAAGCCCGTGTGCGTGGTGGAACAAAAGCACCTCAACCATGTCGCTCCCTTCTGAGCTGGTTGTTGCCCGGGACCAGTTCGGCGAGCAACTCCGCTTCCTCATGCGGCGAGAGCCCCGCGCGCCGGGGCCTGTCGATGCCCTCGGCTTCCTCCCACCGCAGGGTGGCCCTCAAGGTCTCTTCAAGCGGCCGCAGCAGCATACCTGCGGACTTGGCACGCTGATTGGATCGCGCGTTCATCCCCTGCCAGCCTGGATCGCTCAGCCACAGCGGAAGGGATTTCGGGCCTGCCCAGTCGGCGACGCCGTGCGAGTGGAGCCAGTCATTGCCGGTCTTCACCACAGGGCTCTGGTGACCGGCGACCGCCCTTGCGGCAGCGATGTGTTCGTGGAAAGGCACGGTCTCGCCCATCGCGTTATAGGTGCCGCCGAGGCTCACCTCGCAGCTCCGGACGAGCCACGCCGCAAGGTCCCGCACGTCGATGACCTGGGTGGGCAACGTCGGGGTATCTGGGATGAGCACCGTTCCGTCCGGCACAGAGGGGTGCGCAAACCGTAGTGGCCAGTATCCGGTGCGCCCGAAGATGTCACCGGGGCCCCCGATCAGCCCCACGCGCGCAATCATGCTGCGACGGTGGCCGAATCCGTCTAGAACGGCCTGCTCGCAGGCGACCTTTGCCTCTCCGTAGGATTCCATCGTTTCCATGACATCCGATTCCAACGGCGGGAGCAGCGGCGCAGCTTCATCCTGGCCCAGCGGTCCCTGATTGGCGTACGCGCTTCCCGAGGAGACGAAGAGGTAGTAGCGGCTCCCTGCGAGGTCGCGGACTGCGCGCTTGACCTGGCCTGGCTGGCGGGACACATCCACGACCGCGTCCCACTGAAGGGCGGCCACCCGAGCCAGTCCGTCCTCTGAGTCCCGATCCGACCGGACGAGTGACGCACCGGCGGGGACCGAACCCGATTCGCCCCTCGCCATGCACGTCACCTCGTGTCCGCGCCCGACCGCTTCGCGGGCAATCTCACGACCGAGCCATGCGGTGCCGCCAAGGATAAGAAGCTTCATCAAGACACCATAGGTCAGAAGGAGCGGATGGAGGCCCTACAACCGCAGTTGGTTCTCCCGCGGATTGAGCGAGGAAGGCATCGAAACTAGTTGAAGAAAACCATCCGGATCACGGCCGCGCTTCCGACCACGATGATGGTAGCCCTGAGCACAAGCGGGGAGAGCTTCCGCCCGAATCTCGCTCCAATGAACCCTCCGATTGACGCACCGCAGGCGATCAGAAGGACGGCGCCCCAGTCTATTGACTCCCCTGCTGCAACCACGAAGATCCCTGCCGCTACTGCATTCACGGCTGTGACCAGGACGTTTTTCACCGCGTTAATCTGCTGCAGCGCCACAACGGTTGTGAGACTCATCAGGCCCACGACGAGGACGCCCTGGGCCGCGCCGAAATAACCCCCGTAAACGCCCAGCACGAGAATGCCCCCCAGCAGGACGGCATTTTTCCCGGTGGCGCGCACCGGATGGTTCTGGCGTTTGAGGGCTGTGCGCCGCTGGATTGTGGGCCCGAATGCCACCATCAGCAGCCCGAGGGTGATGAGGATTGGAACTATCGTGTGGAATGCCCCGGCGGGGCGGACGAGCAGCAGCACAGCCCCCGCGATCCCGCCGGCTGCAGAAGCCGGCAGGAGCCGCAAAAGCAGGTCCTTGTTCGGGGCGAGTTCTCGGCGGTATCCCCACGCCCCGGAAAGCCCTCCGGCGACCAGCCCGATGTTATTGGAAATATTGGCCACCAGGGGCGGATGCCCGAACAGCAGCAGCACTGGGAATGTCACCAGGGTTCCGGATCCAACGGCAACGTTGATCAGCCCGGCACAGAATCCCGCGAGGAGTATTACCGTCGATTCGACCAAACCCGAGTCCGATCGCTGATGTTGTAACCGAATGACACGTCAGGAGAACCGGTAATGGACGTCGGAAAAACTGTCTGTGGCCAGCGCATAAGAGAATGCCAGCGGAACCGGACCATCATTCCTGATTCCATGTTCGGCGCCGCCGGGAATGAATGTGGTTGACCCTGCCCTGACTTGGTGCTCCTGGCCCTCAAGAGTGACTGCTCCAGTGCCGGAGAGAACGTAGTACGTTTCAGCCTGGTCGTGTCGATGCAGGGCGAGGAAGCCCCTTTCGGGCAGCTCGGCGACCCCTGTCACCAGCATTGAGGTCGGCGTGCTGTCAGCGGAGAACAGAGTCCGCCACGTCACGGTGCCCCGCTCGTCGTTCCAACCCTCCTCGGGCAAGTCTTCAACGTTTCGTACGAGCGAAGCCGGGGTGCCATATGCCATAGCCCCAACATAACCTCTGTCCATCACCTGCCGCTCACGGTCGAGCTTGAAGGGATAACGGGTAACCAGCATCCCCAGCCGGGCGGGTGCGGCGTAGGATCGACGCACCACGGCCCAGCCGGCGACGAGCGGGAGATCAGGCAAGGAATTGTGAACAACTGGCGAAAAGTATTGGCAGCGCTGAGCAACGATAAACTTCGGATCATTTTCGCGGAAATGGTGTTGGAGGATGCCCGGAACAGGGGTCTGGCCGTACCGCCCGGAAAGCGCCCGAAAGCGATGGAACAGCTCGCCCACTCAGGTCTGGTGCTCAACGACAACGGGTGGGTGCTGAACTCCGGTATCTTTCGGTCACTCCTGCAGGAGCACGACGACGGACCGAGACGTGAAGGGATTCAGCGCTTCCTGGTGGATGGCAGGATCGATCAATATCCAGCGAACCAGCGTCAACGGTACGAGCTGCTGAAGTGGGTCGCCGCTGACGCCCTCAAGCCCGGTGAAGAGCTTTCAGAAAAAGACGTCAATGAACGGTTGAAGAAATACGCCAAGGATTACGTCACGCTGCGCCGGTACCTAGTCGACGCCGAACTGATGGAAAGAACCCGGGCAGGCACCTTGTATTCACTGGTCATCGACACTGACGAAACCCAATAGAAGCGCAGATTCAACAGGGAGCCCGGTAGCGGCCGATGATCCATTGACATATCTGTCCGCCGGGCGGACTCTGTGCATACCAGCACGTCTGAAGGATTCTCCTCCATCCGTGCTCGTCCGAATGGGGTGGCGATGAAGCGCGTGAAAGGCATCCTGGTAGCTGTTTCCTGTGTGTCGCTGCTTCTCTCCGCCTGCGGGCTGCCGAACAGGAATACCCCTCCCGAGCCGCACGACGATGCCCGCGTGGTGCTCCCGTATCGATACGATGCAGGCGGCCCCAGTGCCCAGCTCCGCGGCGTGTACGAGCAAGTCGTGCGCCATGTGGAAGAACATCCCGACGAGTTCGGCGGCGCACACTTCGATTGGTCCTTTGAGACAGTGCGGGTTTGGACCGCGGCGGAGAGCGCCTGGTCCAAGGCAGAGTTTGCGGCGCTCCGCAACGAGCTTGACCCCGAAGGCGAGTTGATCGGGCATCAGGGGAACGGAAAATCCCTGAGCTATCTGAGGGACCTCCAGGAGAAACTCCTGTCCAAATACGACCCGGATGAATCGAGCAGGATCGCTGACATCTACGTGGACCCCACTCTCAACGGGGTTCGCGTACTGATCGAATACAAATTCGGCGACCCGGACCTGCACCACTTGCCATTAGCCAAAGAACTGACAGCCTTCGCCCCGGAAGTCCACATCCAGGACGTCGGGTCGCCGAACGTAGCGACGTGATGATTTCGGCACAAGAGGCGCTGGTGCTGGGTTCGGCTAGGTTGATTCCCTGTGCAATGTACGGGCCGGAAGCCGGACGCTCGCGACCGGTGCGCCGGTGAGCAGACCGAGAAGCGCGCTGATCGCTTCCCTGGCGAGATCGGCCAACGGCTGCCTTACCGTTGTCAGGGCCGGTTTACTCCGCTCGGACCATTCATTACCGTCGAAACCCACAACGCTGATGTCTTCCGGGATGCGGTGACCCATGTCGAGCAGAGTCTGCATGCCGCCGGCAGCAACGACGTCGGACGCGACAAAAATGCCGTCCACGCCGGGATTCCGCTTCAACAGGACTTCCATGGCATTTTGGCCGGCCTCGTACGTGACACCGGCCGCTTCGATGACCAGGTCGGGGTTGAAACGGGGCCCGAGGGCTGACTTGTACCCGCGCAGGCGCGCCCGCCCATAGCCGGTGTTCAAACCGACCGCGATCATTGCGATGCGACGGCGTTCGGCCGCCACCAGGATGGAGGTGATGTCCCGCGCCGCGGACTCGTCGTCAATCGATACTGAGACGGGCCCACTTGAACGGGTTGGTTCACACATCAGGACGGCGGGGAGCCCTGTGTCCTCGATCGCTTCCAGGACCCGTGGGCACTGTTCATCGGACAACAGGATCACGCCATCGACCGACCCCGACCGAAGGAACTGGGCCGCGCTCCTGTCGTCGTCGCCGGCTCCCAGCAGTACCGTGACCGCGCGGTAGCGGTGTGCCGAAAGGCCCGCCTGGAGGGAGAGCAGCAGAGCCGAGGTGTTCGCATCGCCGGTCAGCCGCGTGCGGGCCTCATCGACGATCACCGCAACGGTCCGCGACTTTCCAGCCGCCAGGTCGCGTGCCGCCTTATTCGCCACGTACCCGACCCGGGCCGCGGCGTCCTCGACGGCGACGCGGGCACGGTCGGACACATAAGCCTCACCGTTCATGACCCGTGAAACGGTGCCCCGCGAGACGCCGGCGGCTGCGGCAACATCCGCAATTGTCACCCGTGCCCGCACCTCGTCTCCACTCCCGCTCACAACCCGACCTTACGTGGGTTTCTCCAAAAACCGCGTGCCTACAGGAGTGATTCCCTTCGTCTCCCCCTTCCACTAAGGCCAGCCGGGCCGACGCTCACCTCTCCGGCGTCCTCCGCCTACGATTGCCCATGAAGGACGAGGGAGGGAACCATGGCCGAGCAAGGACACAATGCGGTAGTCGTCGGGGGCGGCATCGCCGGACTCACCGCCGCGGCTTCTCTCCTGCGCGAGGGGTGGAACGTGACGGTGCTCGAACAGGCCCCCAGCTTCGCCGAAGTCGGGGCCGGCCTTGCCCTCACAACGAACGGCCTGTCCGCCCTTGCAGCCGTGGGTGCCGCCGCCGCTGCCCGGGCGGCCGGCCATCGGGTTCACATGGCCGGCACCATGGACGAACGAGGCAGGTGGCTGATAAGGATTCCCGGCAACGGAGGAGCCAGTCCAGCACCGGAATTCTACGGGATCCACCGGCAGGAACTGCATCGCCTTCTACTGGCGTCGGCCCAAGGGGCAACCCTTGTGAACGGCGTGCGGGTCACCTCTATCGACCCCGGACAGGCTGACGGACCACGGGCGATAGTTCGGACGGGCTCAGAGGACGGAAGCAACTCCTATGAAGCGGACCTCGTTGTCGGAGCCGACGGGCTGCGCAGCGCCCTGAGGACCCTGTTGGCTCCGGTGACGACACCGCACTACAGCGGCAAGTCCTCCTGGCGGGGCGTCATTGATGATTCAGCCCTGGTCAGCGATGGCGTCGTTGTCCGCTGGGGTCCCGGCACGGAGTTCGGCGCCGTGAGAATCGGCGCCGGCCAGGTGTACTGGTACGGCTACACCCACTCAGCGGAAGAGAAGGACTCGCCCGATGAGAAAGCTGATGCGCTTGACCACTTCCGTGGCTGGGCTGAACCGGTGCCATCGCTGATTGAGGCAACTCCCGGCCACCGGATAATGCGCCATAACGTCTATGCGCTCGCGCCGGAACTCGGGACCTTCGTTCATGGACGTACCGTCCTGATCGGGGACGCCGCCCACGCCATGGTGCCGACGATGGGGCAAGGAGCCAATTCGTCCCTAGAGGACGGTGTATGCGTCGGTCTACTCATCGCCAGGGCGGTCAACGACGGCGCCACCCTCGCGTCCGCGTTGCAGATTTTCGATGACCAGCGCCGTCCCCGCACCCAATGGATGGCCCGCCGCTCCCACCGCGCCGGGCAAATTGGAGCGGATCTCCGCGGCAAGCCCGGCATCAGCATCCGCAATTCCATCCTGAGAGCCATCCCCGGGCACCTGGCCGCACGGGCCGGAATGTCAGTGCTGTCCTGGAAGGCACCGCTCCGGTGAGGCCCGCACGAAAGCGGCTCCGCAGCGCAAATCGTTCCTGCTCTTGACTTGTATACGGCGTATACCTAGATTTGATGTCGATGGTGTACGCCGTACACCACAGCTACAGGAGAGAGTGGGAAATGACTTCAACCCGAAGGATTGCCATCGTCGCCGGCATCCTCTTCCTGATTACCCACGTCACTTCAATCACGGCGCGGGTTCTCTATGTTCCGGTTCTCAGCAACCCCGACTACATTGCCGGTCCGGGGCCGGACACGCTGATCCTTCTGGCAGCCTTCCTGGACGTGCTGCTCGCAGTCGCAATCATTGGGACAGGCGTCGTCCTCTTCCCCGTGGTCAAGCGGCAAAACGAAGGCGCCGCCCTCGGTTATGCTGCGCTGCGGACATTCGAGGCCGCCGTCATCACCGCCGGCGTCATTTCCCTTCTGGCGCTCGTAACCCTGCGTCAGGACCTGCCGGAAACGGGTCCCGATGCGATCGCCCTCGGCAGCGCGCTTGTGGCATTCAACAACTGGACCTTCCTTGTCGGACCGAGCTTCATCTGTGGAACAAACACTCTGCTGCTCGCGTACCTGCTGTACCGCTCGGGCCTGGTGCCTCGGTTCATCGCCGTGCTTGGACTCGTGGGAGGCCCTCTGGTCTTCGCCTCGGGAGCCGCCCAGATGTTCGGGCTCTACGAGCAGGTTTCGGCATGGGCGGTCATCGCCGCCCTCCCGGTGTTCGCCTGGGAGGTGTGCCTTGCCGTCTACCTGATTGCGAAGGGCTTTCGACCTTCCGCGCTGACGGCACTGAACGCCACATCGGAACCGGCACGCAGCGAATCCGTCCCTGCGTAATAGGCGAGCGTTCTCGCCCCCGGGACGACTGCAGTGCGGCGGGCTGTGCCTCACGGCGCGGCCCGCCGCCGTGCCCTTCCCGGAGCATGACGCACGGAGCAGCCGGCAGGGTTCCCGGGCTTGCTATCGGCGATCCAGTTTCGCTGCCTGCGATGTCCAACCGCTCGCATGAAGGCGCTCAAAGCCATCGAGCAGCAGGTCGAGGGCGAACTCGAACTCGAACTGGTCGTCACAGCCGTGACCGACCACTGAACCTTCGTCGTGCGGCATCGACGTGGCGACGGCCACCACGTTCGGATATCGCTGCGCCGCCTGCTCGAGCATGGCGGCCCTTGCCCGTGCGGCATCCGGCGACGCCTCAGGTTTCGGGGCGGCAGGGTCATCGAAAAGTTCCTGGGTGAACCCCCACATCCGTCCACCGAGGGCATGCATGACGTGGTGGGTGAGATCCACGGAGAACCCGCCGGCCAGGAACGCGCCGATGAACGACTCAACGTAGTCGAGTACGGCAGGCGTCATGCTGGTTCGGGTCTCGATTGCCCGGCGCGCCCACGGGTGCCGCTGGAGGGCCCGCCTTGCCGAGAGCACTCTCGACCGGACCGCGTTCTTCCAGTCGGAAGCGCCCAGCGGAGGCTCGATCTCGCCAACGATGACGTCGACCATGCCGCCCAGGAGTTCTTCCTTGTTTGCGACGTGCTTGTAGAGCGCCATGGGCGCAACGTGGAGTTCCTGTGCGAGCCTGCGCATGCTGAGTGACTCGATGCCGATCTCGTCGGCAAGGGCGACCGCAGCCTGCAGCACCCGGTCCCGGTTCAGTCGCACGCGCCGCTCGGTCTGGGTGTGCTGGGTCATCGTCGACCCCCTCTCACTTCGCCAACCTGTCCCTTCGACAGGAGTACAGCGTACGCGTCGGCGAGGCGCAGGCAAAAACCTGCTGCTTTGACCTGCGCCGGGGCCTCTATTCCGAGGAAGCGCGCCGGGCCCGCAGAACGTACCGCTGGATCTTGCCGGAGGGCGTTTTCGGAAGCGCATCGATGAAATGAATTCTGCGCGGGAAGGCGTGGGCCGCGAACCGGGTCTTGACGAGCTCCTGCAGCTCCTGAACGAGGGCCGCGTCGCCGTCCGTTCCCTCGTTCAGGACAACATAGGCCTCCAGCACCTCTCCCCTGATTTCGTCGGGAGCACCGACGACGGCGCTTTCAAGGACCGCCGGATGCGTGGACAGGACGCTCTCGACGTCGAAGGGGCCGATGCGGTATCCGGCCATGATGATGACGTCGTCGTCTCGGGCCGAAAAATAGTAGTAGCCATCAGCATCGCTCATTCCCGCATCGCCCGTGACGTACCAGCGGCCGTCGGCGCTGAACCGTTCAGCGGTTCTTTCCGGGGCACCGTCGTACCCTTTGAACCACATCATCGGGCTTGCCGGGGCATCCACCGCCACCCGCCCCATCTCCCCTGCCTGCGCCTCCTCGTCGGATTCATTCTCGAGGACGGCGCAGCGCCAACCCGGCATGGGATGGCCCATCGACGCGGGACGCAGGTCCTTGCGGATCGAGTCATGCCAGCCGTTGATGATCATCATGCCGTGTTCGGTCTGCCCGTAGTGATCCCGGACGGGGACGCCGAACGTCTCCTCCGCCCAGGAGATCACTTCGGGTGTCAAGGGCTCGCCGGCCGAGGAGGCCCTGCGCAGGCGCAGCTTCCCGGTCATCAGCTCGGACTTAGACCGCATCGTCCGGTACACGGTGGGGGCGGCCGCGAAGTTCGTCACCCCAAAGCGCTCGAGGACGGCGAAGCTCAGTTCGGCCGAGAAGCCGGCGTGCAGCAGCAGGCACCGCCTTCCCGCCGCCAGAGGGCCGAGAATGCCGTAGTACAAGCCGTACGCCCACCCGGGGTCGGCTGCGTTCCAGAAGACGTCGCTGCTCCGGACATCCAGCCCGAGTTCGATGTAGTGGCGGAATGCGGCAAGTGCCCGGAGGGGTACGGGGACGCCTTTGGGCGTTCCCGTCGTCCCTGAGGTGAAGATGAGGACCAGGGGCCCCTCACCTCCGACAGCTTCAGCAGGGATGCCGGTCGGCTGGGCTTCAAGCAGCGGGGCGAGGGCGAGGTCCGGCGCCTCGGCACGTCCGCCGACGATGACCACGGCGGCGGTCGGTTCCTTGATCTTCTCGCGCTGGTCGGCGTCGGTGATGACAACCTTGGCGTTCGAGGACGCCAGCCGGAATTCGATTGCCGGCCATGCAAACGCGGTGAACAGGGGTACATGGACTGCCCCGCGCCTCCAGATAGCCATCAGCATGACCACAAGATCCGCTGATTTGCCCATGAGGGTAGCGACGGCATCACCCGGGCCGACACCGAGGCCGGCCAGGGCGGCGGCCCCCCGTTCCGAGCGCTCACGAAGCTGACCGTAGGTGATGTCCTCGCTGGAAAGGTCGGCCTCGACAATGGAGAAGGCGATGCCCGCCGGATCATGCGAATCGCACAACAACGACGCCGCACAGGCTTCGGGATCGGAGTACCGGGCGAGGACGGCTTCGACGCTGAGGACGGTTTCGGTCATATGGCTGGTCTCCTCCTGTGGTCACTGCCGCGTCCGGGCGGAGGCACTCCTTGCTCCGATCCCCAGCCGAGGCACTATTGGCCCAGACTCGCAGCAATCCGCTCAAAAAAGAAGAGCAGATCCGAGCGCTGCCGACCGCAGCCGACGGGATCAGATGGTGATTGCCACTTTTCCGCGCGCCTTGCCAGCGTCGAAGTAGCGCATGGCGTCGGGAACCTGCTCCAGCGGGTAGGTCCGGTCCAGGACCGGGGTGAGGGACCCTGCTGCCAGGAGCCCGGCCAAGTGTTCGAGGTCGGCCGTACCCACTTTGCCCATGAGCATCATGAGCCGCTGGCTGATGAATGGGGAGAGGACAAGTGCCCGGAACTGGCGGTCAAGCCCGCCGGTCCAGGACCCGCCTTCCTCGCCGCCGGTGAGCACCGCCGTTCCGGTGCGGGTGAGGGCCCGGCGCAGCCGGGCTGGGGCGGGGTTTCCTGCGATGTCGATGATGACGTCGTAGCGCTCGGCTCCGTCCGCGAAGTCCTCCCTGGCGTAGTCGATGACGCGGTCGACACCGAGAGATCGCACAAGATCCATCTTGCTGGTGCTGCAGACGCCCGTGACATCGGCACCGGAGGCCTTTGCCAGCTGCACGGCAAAGGTGCCGACCCCGCCCGAGGCACCGAGGATCAGTACCTTCTGCCCCGGCAACACGGGTCCGGCCGCGCGGAGGGCCTGCAGCGCGGTGCTTGCCGAGACCGGAACCACTGAGGCCTGTTCGAAACTGAGGTTGGACGGCTTGCGGGCCAGCCTGCGTTCAGCTGCCGCCGCGTATTCGGCGAATGGGCCTTTCCCGACGCCGAAGACTTCATCGCCGACAGCGAATCGCGTGACCGCCGCTCCGACCGCTTCAACCGTTCCGGCCAGATCCAGGCCGGGCACCGGATTCCGGGGGGCGCGGATGCCGTAGGCAAGGCGCAGGGCGTAGGGCAGCCCCGTTGTCACATGCCAGGTTCCCCGGTCCAGTCCTGCGGCATGGACCCTGACCAGCACTTCGTCCTCCCTGACCTTCGGCCGGGGGATCTCCGCCAGATGCAGCACGTGCGCGGGGCCGTAGGCTTCCTGCACGATCGCCCGCATCGGGGCCGCAGGCGTGGCGGTAGGCGCGGTCTTTGCGGAGTGCGTACGGTCAGCTTCCATGGTTGGTTCCTTTCAGGAATCCAAGAGATTCGTACAGTGTACGACACGGTAACGTACAATGTACGAAAGCGCTATAGCCCGGAGGATCAATGACATCGGATACGCAGGACCGCCCCGCCCACCGCGTTCCGCTCAGCCGGGAGACGGTCCTCGGCTGTGCGCGAGACCTTGCCGATGAATCGGGACTCGCCGCACTGACCATCCGCTCCCTTGCCCGGCGCATGGGGACCAAGCCGATGTCGCTCTACCACTATGTCGCCAACAAGGACGCGATCCTGGACGGCATCGTCGACACTGTCTTCAGCGAGATCCAACCGCCCTCCCCGGGGGGCGGTTGGCGGGATGAAATGCACCGCCGGGCACATGCGATGCGCGAGGTGCTCAAGCGCCATCCATGGGCGGCGGGACTGCTCGAATCCCGATCCTCCCCCGGCCCGGCAACACTGCTACACCACGAGGCGACCCTGGCCACCCTGCGGGCGGCGGGCTTTTCGGTGAAGCTGACGGCGCACGCCTATGCCCTGCTCGACAGTTACATCTACGGATTCGCCCTCCAGGAAGCGGCGCTGCCGTTCAACGGGCGGGACACCGCGGCAGAGGTCACAGCACCGATTGTTGAACTCTTCTCGACCGGCGAGTATCCCCACATGGTCGAGATCGCCACCGAACACGTGCTTAAGCCCGGATACGATTTCGGTGATGAGTTCGACTTCGGACTGAGCCTGATCCTCGACGGCCTCGCGCGGCTGATTCCCGGGTCCGGTGGGGAACCGAAAGGAACCCGGCACGAGCACTGACGCCTCGTCGTTGGTTTCCGCGCTGTAAGCCCTGGCAGGCTACCGCACCCGCGCGCCGGAGCGGTGGTCAGCCGGGCGTCGGGCCGTATGCGTCGAGTGCCAGGTCTGCGGCCTTCCGCCGTCCCGCAGAGGCGTACCAGAGGGCCATCAGGCCGACGCCCAGGAGCAGCGCGCCGACACCGATCACGAAGGTTCCCCCGACACCGAGGAAGACGGTGCTTCCGTAGGCGGGGTCGAGCATGTCCACTGCGCTGAGCACGAACGCAGCAGTCATCATCAGCGCCCCCAGCAGCGGAAGGATTCCCTTGTACACGAGGTTCCGGGTGCTCGAGCGCAGCGTTCGCCGGAAATACCAGACGCACGCGAAGCCGGTGAGGCCGTAGTAGAAGGCGATGAACAGTCCGAGGGAGGCGATCGAGTCGGCAAGGAAGTCCTCGCTGATCAGGGTCATCGCCACGTAGTAGGCGGAGGCGGTGACTCCCATCAGCACCGTCGAGAACGTGGGCGTCAGGTATCGCGAATGGACGCGGGCGAAGCGGTCGGGAAGCGCCCTGTGGGCGGCCATCGAGAGGGTGCCGCGCGCGGTGGGCAGGATCGTTGTCTGGGTTGAGGAAACGGCAGAGATCAGCACAGCCAGCACCACCACCCAGGACCAGTCGCCCAGAACGGCCGCGCTGATTGCGTAGAAGACATCGGCTGCATTCGCCTCGTTGCCGAGGCCCAGTCCAACGGATCCGGTGCCTGCGAAGGCCATCACGACCACGCTGACCCCGACATAGGTGAGAAGGAGGACGACCGAGGAGATGAGAGCGGCCCGGCCCGGTGTGGTCCGCGGGTTGCGGGTCTCCTCGTTCAGTGCGAGGCAGGTATCCCAGCCCCAATAGATGAACAGGGCCAGGAGCACCGCATAGGTGAATGACTGCAGGCTGTCCACAGCGAACGGGTTGAACCATTCAAGGGAGACCGGTGTGAGGTCGAAGGCCTGTCCGGCCCCGATGCGGTAAAGGGCGAAGCCGGTGAAGAGGGCGAGGGCCGCGTACTGAAGAATGATCAACGTCCGCTGCATCTTCTCGGAGAGGTCGATGCCGCGGTAGTTGGTCCAGGTCATTGCGGCGATGAAGGCAACGCCGGTGATCGTCACCAGCAGCGTATTGTCTGCCAGCCCGGGATTCACCAGACGCCAAAGATACTGCCCGGCGATCTGCGCGAGGTTGGCGAGAACGACGATCCCTGAGAGGGCCAGGGCCCAGCCACCCATCCAGCCGGTGAACTTTCCGAACGCCCGCGAGGCCCATGTGAAGGTGGTACCGCAGTCCGGAGTGTCATTGTTGAGCTCGCGATAGGCATATGCGGTGAACAGCATGGGAAGAAAGGCGGCGATCAGGACCACAGGTGCCTGCACGCCCACGGCAAGGATGATGAACCCAAGGGTGGCCGCCAGGGAGTAGACCGGCGCGGTCGAAGACAGACCTACGGAAACGCTCCCCGCCAGCCCGAGATCGTCCGCCGACAAACCCTTGCCGCGCACAGAAGGGGTCAGTGGCGCGCTCATTTTCTGCCCAGGTCAGGGGCGGGTGCGTCGATGATGTTGGGCACGAAGCGGCAGAAGTAGTCGGTCACGTAACCGTCGGATTCGCGGATGCCGACGCCGACGGATTCGCCGTCGACGACCCAGGCGCCGAGAACCGGGTGGTTGCCGTCGAAATCCGGAAGGGGGCTCCATGCCTGGTAACACCAGCCTTCGGCACCGTAGTCGCCGGGCTGTTCGATGTCC
The DNA here is from genome assembly GCF_058269175.1 of Arthrobacter sp. TJ-254. NCBI lineage: Bacteria > Bacillati > Actinomycetota > Actinomycetes > Micrococcales > Micrococcaceae > Arthrobacter > Arthrobacter sp. TJ-254. The sequence continues at coordinate 117,544 of NZ_JBZCNF010000005.1, forward strand.
ACGCCCTTGGCATGGATGCGGATATTGTCCCCTTCGCGCCCATGGAGGGGTTTGGCCACCCATTCCTTCAACCCGTTGGGGCTGTCGAGGAAGGACGGAAGGAGGCTCGGGTGCCCCGGGTAGAGGTGCCAGAGTGCGGCAAGGAGTGCCTTGTTCGAGAGGAACATCTTCCAGGCCGGTTCATACCATCGGGTCATCACCGGCCAGTCGCGGATGTTCTTGCCGAAGTCCTCCTTCATCATGTGTTCCCACGGATACAGCTTAAAGATATTGCTGATGACGTTCTCGTCAAGGTCGACGAACCGCTTGGTGCGGGCGTTCCAGCCGATGTCGCTCATGTTGATGCCGACGGTCTCCCACCCTGCCTGGTTGGCGACGTCGAGCATGTACGCCGCGGTCATCCAGTCTTCGCCCGACTCTTCGACTTCGGTGTGCGCCACATGCAGCCGTGCCCCGTCGAGGCCCCCGCGCTGCTTCTCCCACGCACGGACAAGGGCTTCGTGGATGCCGTTCCACTGGTCGTTGCGGGGCATTACATCCTGCAGCCAGTACCACTGCGCAATCGACGCTTCGATCAGTCCGGTGGGGGTATCGGCGTTGTATTCGAGCATCTTCGGCGGGTTCACGCCGTCGTAGGCGAAGTCGAAGCGCCCGTAGACGCCGGGTTCGCCGCGGGCAAGGGACCCTGCTGCGAGCTTCAGGGCTTCCGGGCTGATGCCGATGTTGCCCATTGCCCCGGTCGCCAGGTAACGGGCGGCCTCGATGCACATGCCGTGCAGTTCCTCGGTGACCTTTTCGAGCATCTCGACTTCGGCAAGGTCGAACTGGTAGTAGGCGCTTTCGTTCCAGTACTCGATGGAGGATCCGTCGGGAAGGACCGTCGTCGAAAAGACGAGGCCCTGGCTTTCGATTTTCCGTTTCCAGTCGCGGCGCGGAACGGAGGGGATGCGTTTCACCTCAGCCACCCATGCTTCCGGAGCGGCCGCCGCTGCCCGACTTGGCACTGTCACCGAAGCCGCCCCGGCTGACCGCCGACGACCCCGAGGCAGGCAGACCGCTTCGAGTCGACGCGCCGGCCGGAACCGTGGTGACGCCCCCTGCGAGCTGGGACCCGACGGGAGGAATGGACCTGCTGATGGCAGCGTTGCGCGCCCCCATCGCGAAGAAGTACCAGCCGTACACGCCCGAGGACCGGCCTTCCTCGCTGCACTTGCTGTCCTCGACCCGCTCCTCGGTGGTGCGGTCCTGGCAGACCTGGGCGTAGTCGGCGTCGATTACTTCACCTGAAGGTGAGCATCCGGTGAGGACGGCGCTTGCAAGAAGCGCCGTCACGCCAATGGAAAGGGACGCGCTTCGGCGGCTCCTGCGCGGGTCGGCCGCTGCGGGGCCCTGGATGTCGGTCATGATTGGCTTCCGGTGGCTGGGATGGAGGTCCTGGCGCCGTGGACTCTGGCCCAAACCACCCAGAGGCACATCCCGGACAGGAGCACGCACGCGATTGCCATCGCCGGTACATATCGGGCAATCGAGTTAATCGTGTACACGAACAGGGGCAGGATCAAGACCACCGCCGTGCTCCTGCTGCGAGCGTGGACGGCCGGGGCGCGAACCACCAAGCCGGTGGAACTGGTCCCACGCCATCGGCCATCGTGCAATCGGTGCTCGCCACATATCCCCCTGATTTCAGTGCGCAGTCGACGCGCTCAGTCTGCCATGAGCGGGCAGAATTCCCTGCACTACACGACCCGGAGTCTTGAGCGACGGATCGGACTGCGCATCCAGCACATGGAGGATTGATCGCCGCGTAGACAGACTTGGAGCAACAGTGCGCGGCGGTCCGGGCCACGCGAACCCGGGTGTTCCGGACCCCCTTGCTGCGCAATACTTAGCTACACATCCGAGAAGGTCAAGCGGTCGGAGCACCTCATGGCATCCCTCATCCTCTGTTCCACACCTGTCCACGGCCACGTCACCCCGATGCTTGCTGTGGCGTCCGGCCTGGTGAAGCGCGGACACCGGGTCCGGTTCCTGACGGGGAGCCGCTACCGGGACCGGGTCGGCGCCACAGGGGCAACATTCGTGCCGCTTCCCGCAGAGGCGGACTTCGACGACAGTGATCTCGACGCTGCTTTCCCCGGTCGGCTTGGCCTCAAGGGGCCCAAGGGCATCCGCTTTGACCTCCAGGAAATCTTCATGCGGGCGGGAAAGTTCCAGCATGCGGCCATTACGGGATTGCTGGCTGAAGAATCCGCCGACGCCGTCCTTGCCGAGTCGCTGTTCATGGGGGCCCCACTCCTGGTCGCCGAGCCGAACGCCAACCGGCCCGCCGTCATCAATTGCGGCATCGTACCGCTGAGCCTGGCCAGCCGCGACACCGCTCCCTTCGGGCTCGGCATTCCACCGATGCCCGGGCCGTTGGGGCAGCTGCGGAACCGGATCCTGCGCTCAGTCTCCGAAAAGATTGTCTTCGCGCCCGTCCAGAAATACGCGGACGCCATGTCCCATGAGGTGGTCAACGCCCCCTTCCCTGCGTTCTTCATGGATTGGCCCCGCGCTGCGGACCACGTGGTGCAGTTCACCGTTTCCGAGTTCGAATATCCCCGCTCGGACCTGCCCGACACCGTCCACTTCGTCGGACCGGTGTCCCAGAGCGTGAAGGGAACCTCTTCCCCGGCCGGAGACCGCGGGTTGCCGGACTGGTGGGACGAACTCGAGGCGGGCCGCCCGGTGGTTCACGTGACCCAGGGAACCGTGGCGAACAGGGATTTCAATGACCTGATTCGCCCAACAATCGACGCCCTGGCCCACGACGACGTCCTCGTGGTCGTCAGCACAGGCGGCCGGCCCGCCGAGGATCTGGAACCCCCACTGCCCAGCAATGTGCGCGTCTCCTCTTACCTCCCGTATGACGAACTGCTGCCCAAGGTCGATGTGGTGGTCACCAACGGAGGGTACGGGGGTGTCCAGTTCGCGCTGCGCCACGGCGTACCCCTGGTTGTGGCGGGGGAAACCGAGGACAAGACGGAGGTGTCGGCACGGGTCCAATGGTCAGGAGCGGGCATCAACCTCCGCTCCAACCGCCCAAAACCCGAGGGCATCGCCAAAGCTGTCCGGACCGTGCTGTCCACGCCCAGGTACAAGCAGACAGCCGCCCGGCTGGCCGTCGCAATCAAGGCCTCCCGCGGAGTCGACGCGTTGGCCGACCTCGTGGATGACCTTCCCAAGCCAGCGATGCGCTAGTGCGGATGAGTCCGGAGCAGCGGTCCGTTCCAGGGCCTCGACGGGGATGCGTCCCGTGACCGGAGGGCGGGCCCCACAGGGCCCGGCATCTGGCGGGGTGTTGATTTCGCTGCCGTTCGAAGGCAGGTGGCTGGCGCAGAACAGCCCGGCTAGGCGGGTCCCGAGCCATGGGACGAACCTGCTGGGCGGGCGCTATGCCATCGACTTCGTTGCCGTTGATGACCGCCGTCGGACCTCACCGCGCACAGATTGGCGGACTTTCCTCGCCTCCGAACCACGGGAGCGGTTTTTCGCCTACGGCCTGCCGATCCTGGCCCCCGGCGACGGCACCGTTGTTGGGGTGCACGACGGCGAATTCGACCACGACGGCCGGCGTTCACAGCTGGCCCTGCTGCCATACGCGTTGGGCCAGTCCGGGCGGCTCCGGAAGGGAGCGGCCGCGGTCGCCGGCAACCATGTCATTATCGCACTGCGGCACCCCGGGGCCTATGCGGGTCTGGCCCACCTCCAGGCCGGTTCCATCCGTGTGGCCGTCGGCGAGGAGGTGAGGGCCGGCCAGGCGGTTGCCGCGTGCGGCAACTCCGGCAACTCCACGGAACCGCATGTCCACCTCCAGGTGATGGACAGTCCGAACCTGTCGGTTGCCCGCGGTCTTCCAATCGCGTTCCGGCGCTTCCGCGAGTGGCCGCCGGGCTCCAAGGATTCCCGAATCCGGGATGCCGGCCTGCCCGGCGAGGGAGCCGTCGTCGAACCGTTGCCCGGGCCGGCTGCTGACGCATCCGGCTGAAGGAAAGCGCAGGATATCAGGGCCGTTGCCCGCCGGGGCGGGAATGCGTCGGTGTGAACTCGAGGACGGCGCGGGCTCCTGCCGCGATGACCGCGGCATCCGTCGCCACCGCGATGCGGTCATAACCACGCGCGCGGAGCATGCCCGCGCGCTCCGGAGTGCCGGCGAAAATACCGGCGCCCAGCCCCGCCCGGGCGGCTGCGGCGGCGATCGTGGCCAGGGGGCCACCCTCGTCGGCCAGAAGGGCGTCGACCGTGGTGCCCAGCGAAAGAGAGAGATCGAACGGACCCACGAAGAGAAGGTCGACCCCGGGAACGGCCGCGATGGACTCGATGTTCGCCAGGGCCGCAGCGGATTCGATCATGACTGCAAGTTGGGGTGCCGCCGCGTGGGGCGCTGGCGCCTCACGCCCCCACAGCGGTGCCAGCGGGCCCCAGCTGCGGGAACCCTGCGGCGGGTATCTGCCGGCCTCGACCACCAGGCGGGCTTCGTCGGCGTTGTCGATCTGGGGCACGATGACGGTGGCGGCACCGACGTCGAGGGCCAGGCCGATGCCGGCGGGGTCGGCACCTGCGACACGGACCGCGAAGTTCATGCCGGCACCCTGGAGGGCTCGGCCGTTGTCGATCAGCGAGCGCCGATCAAACTTGCCGTGCTGGGCATCGAGGGCAATCCAGTCGAAACCGGACCGCGCGAGCGCCAGCACGGTGTCGACGTCGTCACCGAAGCACCATACGCCTGAGGAGCCGGGCCCGATCACTCCCTGAGGCGGTGTCGCAGGGGTGCTGGAAGCGGTGTCACTGTCCATCCCGCGGACCTCCCCGAGGCGCGGTCCGCCCGCCGTCAGGTGGGGCGAGCGGCCTGCCGGCGCAGCAGGAACACGACCGCGCTGAAGGGTTACCCGCCATCGGCTCAACGACCAACCCGACAGGAGGAGCCGTGGACGGGCCGGGGATTGCGGCGGTTATCCCCCGCCTGTCCGGGGCGGGCAGGCGTCCGGCATTCTGGACCGGCAACGCGCAGCACGCATCACCCTTCCAGGCCTCGCGGCCCTCCTTCACGGCGACCGCGGCAATGACGAGCGCAGCCACCGGATCGGCCCAGGACCAGCCCAGCGTGGAGTTGAGCAGGAGCCCCGCCAGCAGGACGCCGGAGAGATAGGTGCACAGCAGGGTCTGTTTGGAATCGGCGACGGCGGACCGCGACCCAAGCTCGCGTCCAGCGCGCCGTTGCGCCCACGAGAGGAACGGCATAATGACCAGGCTGGCTCCGGCCAGGGCGATCCCGACAGGCGAGTGCCGGGCTTCGACGACGCCGGTCAGCGCCCGCACTGCATCGACCGCGACAAAGCCTGCCAACCCGAAGAACGAGAACGCGATCAGGCGCAGCGCCCTCTGCTCACGTGCTTCGGGATCGCGTCCTGCGAACTGCCAGGCGACGGCCGCCGCGGACAGCACCTCCACCACGGAGTCAAGTCCGAACGCGATCAGCGCTGCGGATGAAGCGAGCGTCCCGGCACTGATCGCCACCATCGCTTCGACGACGTTGTAGGTGATTGTCGCCGCCACCAGGATCCGGATGCGCCGGGACAGAAGGCGGCGCCGGCCGTCGGCCAGCTGCGGTGCACCCGTCCCGGTTCCCCGCGGGCGGTGTCCAAAGGCGTTGCCGGGCCCCGGGAGGGAACCCGAATGGGTTGGCATCTCCACCCGCCACACGATACCCGTTTCTCGGACAAGGGGCCGGGGTACGGCCCGGGCCCCTAGGCTTTCTCCGCGGGTGCGGTTATGCTTCAGCTCACTTTGGCCGTCCGGAGCGCAGCGCCCACCAGGCCAGGCATCGGGGGAACACATGAGCGCGAAGCACCGATCCGACACTGCCATGGCCGTTGACCCCGTGAACGCTCCACCGGGCGCGCCGCCCAGGCCGTCGCGGAAGGCTGTATGGGCGGTGGTGGCCACTGCAGTCGGCCTCGGCGCCATATGGGTGCTCGACCCCGGCCCGTTGGGAAGGACCTATGCCTCGCACGCCGCGGTGTGCACGCCGCAACCCGCAGCGGGTGACGCGGCAGTCGGCCTAATCCTGACCAATACCTCGCCGCACCCCGTCACCCTTGAAAAGGTTGAACTGCTGGAGCCGCGGGGGCTGAACCTCGTCGATGCCCACCTCATGCTGGTGCCCGACGGTCCCGGCTCCACTTTCGGCGTCGGGTCCACCGTTCCACCCGATGACGAGCAAAGCGGATGGTGGGCTTCAGCCCAGCCGGCGGTTGGAAGCGGGATTCCAGCCGGGACCACCGGCAATATCGTGGTCGTGTTGGCCAACGGCCCCGAGGATGGTGACGGGGTCGCGCGCGGCGCCCTGCTCACCTACTCCACCGGGCTCCGGAGCTACACCCTGAGCTACGAGTACGAAATCACCATCGCCAAGGATAAGTGCTTTTGAGACGCCGCCGTGGTGCTTGTCAGTGGGCGGCGTGGAATCGCTGCCGGCGGTATCTGGGCCGCTCGATCTCGTCGACGATGGCCCGGGCGAAGTCGGCGGCCGAGATTGTCGATTTCCCTTCGGCATCCTTGAGGACGACATCCTCGCTGAGGCGGTAGGTGCCCTTGTCTTCGGCGGGAACCCACGCGCCGAACTCGATGGGTGGACTGACGTAAAACCAGTCAAGGTTCTCGGGAGACGCCTTGAGCATGTCCAGCAGCGCGATACCGGTCTCAACTTCGGGCCGGACCTGGTCCGGAACGTCGCTGATGTCATAAAGCCTCGGGCCGTCCGGTGCCACAAGGAGCGAGGATGCTCCGCCGACTACACCAAGGCGGATGCCGGCGTCGGCCGTCAATCCGATCAGATTTTCAACGAGGCCCTCCTCCTTTCCCACCATGTCCCCTCGCGGCGCGACTGCTTCCAGGATGACATCGCGGTCGGCGACCACCTGGGCAAGGAAATCCGGATCGAGAACCGAGCCGGCGATGTACCTGACACCCTCCAGCTGGTCCGCCGGCGGATTGCGGCTCACCGAGACAACATCATGTCCGCGGCTTTGCGCCTCCTTCACGACTGCGCTTCCTGCATAGCCGGTGCCGCCCAGAACGGTGATGCGTGCCATCTCGTGCTCCTTCGATCGAAACTTCCCGATGTACGGAATTTAACACTCTCGGACCGTTCCGTCGTTTCCTTTCTGTAATGATCGTTCACGGGAGCGCCCGCCGACTCCTAACGCTTTGGGTTGTTGCCGCGGAGGAGCAAAGCGGAAGCGTTTGCGCCGACAATGAGCAGGACTCCTGCCCATTCCATGATCCCCAGTGACTCGCCGAGTGCCACCGCACCGATGGCCGCGGCAAAGACGGGATTGATGCTCATGAGGATCCCGAAGAGGTTCGCGGGCACCCGCCGCAGGGTGACAAGGTCCGCGACGTAGGGCACTACGGAGGCGAGGATTCCGGCGACGACCGCGCACATGACGGCGAAGGCGTCGGGTCGTTGACCGATGAAGACGATGAGGGCGATCGGGATGAACAGCATTGCGGAGACTCCTGTAGCCGCTGCGGTTCCCTGGACGCCGGACACCCGGCTGCCGATCGTTTTGTTGAGCAGGATGTACGCGGCCCAGCTGAAGGCGGCGCACAGGCCGAATCCGATGCCCACGTAGTCTGTTGATGCTTCCGGACGGGTGATTGCAACAACGCCCACCCCGGCAACCCCGGCGCAGATCAGGCTTCCTTTGCTCCGTGGGGTAAGCAGGGCGACGGACAGGGGCCCGAGGAACTCCAGAGTCACTGCCAGGCCGAGCCCAATGCGGTCGATTGCGGCGTAGAGGGAAAGGTTCATCGTTCCGAAGACAACCGCGAGCAAAAGGATGGGCCACCATTGGCGGCGGGTCAGACTGCGGATCCGCGGCCGGATCAGGGGCACGAGCACCGCCGCGGCGATGAACTGGCGTACCGCGACAACACCGATCGGCCCCATGCCTGGAAACGCAAGAGAACCGCTGGCGGCGCCGAGTTGGTTTGAGAGCGCACTCGCCACGAGCGTCGCCGCCGCCCGGCCCCTGCCTCCGGTCTCCACTTTGTCCATTGGTGCATTCTGGATGGCCGCACTGCATCCACATAATGCATAACTGGAGCCATTGATGCACCAAATGTATGAATAGAATCGGCGCATGGACTTCGAGTTGCGGCACCTGCGCTCCTTCATCGGAGTCATTGACACGGGTAGCTTCACCGATGCGGCAATAGAGCTGGGCATCTCCCAGGCTGCCGTGTCCCGTAACGTCGCTGCCCTGGAGCGCGCCGTCGGCGTTCGGCTGATGCGGCGGACCACCCGGAGTGTCGAACTGACTCCTGCGGGCGAGCGCGCGGTTCACCACGCCCGCCGCGCTCTCGCCATTCTTGAGGACCTCCGCCATGAGGCGGTGTCCGGCGGGAAGACGGTCCGGATCGGCTATGCCTGGTCCGCCCTCGGCCGACATACTCCGGACTTTCAGCGCAGATGGGCTGCAGCCTTCCCGGACACGGAACTCCGTCTCATGAGGACAAACACCGCGACGGCGGGACTGGCCGAAGGGACGAGCGATTTCTCAATCCTGCGGCGTCTGCCGGATCCCGCCGTCTTCGAACTCGTGCTCATCGGGGTGGAGAAACGATACTGTGCGATGGCCGCCGAGGATCCCCTCGCAGGCAAGCGAAGCGTCACCCTCGCCCAGGTTGCCGGTTCTACTATCGCCCTCGACCTCCGCACCGGCAGCACCCAGCTCGACCTGTGGCCCGATGGCGGGCGGCCTGCGGACTCCATAGTCACAAACGACGTCGACGACTGGCTGACGGTCATCGGCAGCGGCAAGGCCCGCGGGATTACAGCCGAATCCACGGCCCACCAGTACCGCCGCCGCGGCCTTGTTTATCGTCCCGTCCGCGACGCGCCTCCCGTCCCCGTCTACGCCGCGTGGTCCAGGGCCGATCCGCCCGCGGCGCGCAGAGACGTCGTCGAACTGCTGGTCGGCCTCTACGTCGAGACATGAGTGACGGGACTTCTCGGATCCTCCGGCGAAGGCACACAAATGTCCCGCACACTGATCGCAGGCTCGAAGGTTCGGCCTGCTGCGACCATGCTGCTCATGGGCTTACTCGCCCCCGGTGACGCTCTGAATTGCTTGGGTGAGCCGTTTCCGCTCCTTGATCATCCATTGACCCGCCGGATAGTTCAGACGGAACACCTCGGCAAATTCCACGGGATCTTCACCCACGATCGCTCCCACCGGGGTTCCGCTTGCCGCGCTCTCATCGAAGAGGTCGCCCAGATCCTCCAACATCGTCAGCAGCTCGTCGCTCTTCCCCGGCCCGAAGTACATCAAGTACCGCTCCAACGCCCCGATAGCGGTGCGGTAGCCCGCCGGAAGCTCTTCCGTGCGCGCCTTGTACTTCCTGTACCGCTTTTTCTCATCGATCATCCGTGTGATGAACACTCTCATCCCTCTCGTTCTCGGAGCTGTTCGAGCCGCTCGGACAGGAAGCTCCATGTTGTCCAAAAATCCTCAAGGTACTTCTCACCCTCACTGTTGAGCGAGTACACCTTGCGTGGGGGTCCCTTCTCCGACGGACGCTTCTCGACGTCGACGAGCCCCTTCTGCTCGAGCCTGACGAGCAACGCGTAAACGGTGCCCTCGGCGATATCGGAGAAACCCCTCCCCCGGAGCAGCGTCGTAATCTCGTATCCGTACGCCGGCTGCCCTCTCAGGAGGGCAAGGACGATTCCCTCGAGTGTCCCCTTGAGCATCTCCGTCATCTGCCTGCCCAACGGTCACCTCCTACTCAGTGTTACTAGCTACTAGTCCATAGTAACGCTAAGTAGTGAGGGTGCAAGCCAGAACGGTCGAACTGCGCGCGGCAGCCAGGCCACGGGGAAACGCTTCGGATTGCTTTGAGCAGCCGCTGCCCGCGGTGGCAAGCTCGTTTGTGGCACTAGTGAGCAGGCGCACCGCGGCGGGGTGAGAGAAAATGAACATCCAACAGGCATGGGGCTCGTTGGTGGGCCCCGAGACTACACGCTTCGACACCGTTATGTCTCTCGGACTCGGCACGCTCGGCGCCTTGATCGCTCCGCGCCTCTCGCAGGGACCGCGGTCAGGCTTCCGCAACCTGGTCATTGCCGCTCTTGCGGCCGATTTGTGGGGTGGAGCTTGGGCCAACAACACCCTGGCCTGCGCGCGCTGGTATGAACGGCCAGGGCAGCGGGACACCGATCACCTGAGATTCGCTTCCTTCCATCTTCACCCGTTTGTCCTTGCGGCCCTCGACCCGAACGATGGGGCGGACGTTTCGACATTGCGCCGCGCGGCGGGCCGTTACGGGTTCCTGATCATCGCGACGGCGCTCATCCGGCGCGCGTCGCGCCGCCGCCCGCTGGCGGCCGCCCTGACCCTCCTGGGGATCGCCCTCGATGCCAGGGTTGGCCGATCAGCGTCCGCCCCGTGGTTCGGCCCGGTCTTCTACTCCAAACTGCTGTTGGGCCACGCCGGGGCGGCGCTGTGGCCGGACTCGAAGATCCTTACCGGCCGGGACAGCGACCGGACTGCGGAAGTCGATGTGCCACCGATCGTCCATTGATAATTGCGCCTTACGGGCCCTGGTGCTCGGCGAAGCTCTTGAACGCCTTCATATACCCGTAGCTCTGCCTTGGAAACATGGGCCGAAAGAGCAGCCCGACAACCTTCATTGGCCCCTTGAAGCGGAACTCGTTGTGCGCGACCCAGCGGGTCGCGGCGGGGCCGGCCTCAGAGAACTCATTCCGGGTGAGGTTGTGGACGCCCTTGGCCTCATAGATCCCATCGAAATGGTGGGGAAGATCCCGCCGGGTGATTGTCTCGGTCATCTCCATGGTGCCTTTGCCCTGCCGGAAGATCAGGCGGGAGGTGGCCCCGGGCTGCCCTGGCTCACCCGATACGTGTTCGAAGGACAGCAGCCCCTTTTGCCACTTGGGCAGGTTGGCGGGATCATCGAAAATCTCGATGAAACGGGTCAGGGGAAGGTTGACAAGGATCTCTTGGGTATACCGCATGGTTCAGTATAGGAAGCCCCGGGCGACAAACGCGGCGCCGCCCGCTGCAGCCGGGCTCTTGGTACTCCCCGTAAACAATGAAGGACCGCCCCATGCGGGAGCGGTCCTTCACGGTGTGCGTCCGGGCTACCGGCCGCACGCTCAGAGCGGTGTTCGGCTCAACCTACGGGGTCGAGCTGCCCGGCGCGTAGAGCCTTGTACTCTTCGATCCGCGCCTGCTGCAGGGGCGTCTGCCGGTTGAAGTACCAGGCCACGCCCAGAATCAGGAACCAGATCGGTGCAACGACCAGGGCAAGGCGTGTATCGGCTGCCTGGGCCAGTGCGACAAGCATGAACCCGAAGAAGCCAAGGACGACGTAGGGCATGAACGCGGATCCCGGCATCTTGAATGCAGACGCCTCATGCAGCGCGGGCCTGCGACGGCGGAACACGATGTAGCTGATGAGGATCATCGACCAGACGAACATGGTCAGCACCGAGGCCACCGAGGTGACTACTGTGAACGCTTCGATGACGGAATCGCCCGCGTAGAGCAGGATCAGTCCGGCCAGAAGGAAGATGCAGGAGAAAAGCAGTGCGTTCTGCGGAACCTTGCGGGTGCTCAGCTTGCCGAAAGACTTCGGCGCGTTGCCGTCCTGCGCGAGGCCGTACACCATGCGCGACGTCGAGTAGATTCCGGAGTTCGCGCTTGAGGCGGCAGAGGTCAGGACGACGAGGTTGATGACAATTGCCGCGATCCCGAGCCCGGCGAGCGAGAACATGCCGATGAACGGGCTGGTGGCGGGATCAATGCTGCGCCACGGGTTGACGGCCATGATGACGACGAGCGCGCCGACGTAGAACAGCAGCACCCGGATGGGGATGGAGTTGATCGCCCGGGGCAGGTTCTTTTCGGGATCCTTCGTTTCGGCGGCTGCGGTGCCGACGAGTTCGATGCCCGCGAAGGCGAAGATGGCGATCTGGAAACCAAGGACGAAGCCGAAGATTCCATGGGGGAACATTCCACCGTCGTTCCAGATATTGGCAAGAGCGGCCTCCTGGCCGCTCGGCGACGTGAAGTGGGTGGCGATCATGACGGCGCCGGTGACGATGAGGGCGACAATGGCGACCACCTTGATGATGGCGAACCAAAATTCGGCTTCACCGAAGGCTTTCACTGTGGGGAGGTTCAGGAGGACCAGGACGACCGGCGTGATCAGGGCTGGAATCCAGAGCGGTGTTCCGGGTGCGAGCTCGTCGACGTAGCTGGCGATTGCCACGATGTCGGCGACACCGGTGACCACCCAGAAGAACCAGTAGGACCAGCCGGTGAAGAACCCTGCCCAGGGCCCCAGCAGGTCGCCGGCGAAGTCGCTGAAGGATTTGTAGCTGAGGTTGGACAGCAGGATCTCCCCCATGGCGCGCATGACGAAGAACAACATAAAGCCGATGATCATGTAGACGAAGATGACGGACGGGCCGGCCAGGGAGATCGTCTTGCCTGATCCCATGAAGAGGCCCGTGCCGATCGCTCCGCCGATTGCGAGCAACTGGATGTGCCGGTTGCTCAGCGCCCGGGTGAGATGGGGTTCTCGATCGTTCGAGCCAGCGGTGTGCACCGTGGAAACGGGCACAGCGCTGCTGGTGCGTTCAGACATAAGGGGTGTTTTCCTTCCGCAGGCGGCGCTATGCAGTGCATACCGCCGCGACCGCGCGGGTTGTGACGAACAAGACAGACCTAAAACCCTGCAGCCTGCCCGATCGAGAGTCAAATCCACGGACGGGGGTACCCCCGGCCCAGCCTTGCCCCCGTTCCTCACTCTGGCCAGCGCCGACGCTCACCCCCACGCCCACACCTGCCCTCCGAAAACCTGCGGTGCCGGCTTGCGGCAGGTGCTGTCAGCGCCTAGTGACCGGACTGCGGTGGCGCGGCATCGGAGCCGGGACCGGAATCATGCACGGCGGCGGGCTCACCGCCGCCAGTGTTGGTCCTCTTGTTGACGAACCATGTGATCGCCCACAGAATGACGCCGATCGCCAGCAGTCCGCCGGCAATCTGGTACTGGATCACGTCCCGCCCGACCCAGGGACCGGCGAGGAAGGCACACAGCAGGGCCGCGATCAGGGGTACCGGCCCCGGGGAGGTGAAGAAGACCTTGCGATTGGGATCCCGCTTGCGCCGGAGAATGACGCAGGCCACGTTCACAACGGTGAACACGCACAGCAGCAGGAACGCCGTGGTGCCGGAGAGGTTCGCGACGACGTTGCTCTCCGGGTCGCTTGTGACGTACAAGATGAGCCCGAGCGCGAGGACGGTCGAGAAGAGGATGCCGGCCCACGGCGTCCGGCGTCCCGGCAGCACCTTGCCCAGGGGCCGCGGCAGGACGTTCTGGCGGGCCATACCGTAGATCATGCGGCTGGCCATCAGCATGTTGATCAGGGCGGTGTTCGCGACGGCGAAAACCGCAAGGAACGGGAAGACATTGTCGATCGGGAAGTCCGGGGATCCCTTGTGCACCACTTCAAGGAGTGCGGCCCCTTCGGCCTCCCGGATGCCTTCGAGCTCCGTCGGGGTAAGCACGGTGACCACGGAGACGGCCACCAGCATGTAGAGGATCACGGCGATGCCCAGGCCCGTCAGCATGGTGCGGGGGAAGATACGCTCCGGGTCCTTCACTTCCTCGACCATGTTCACGGAGTCCTCAAAGCCAACCATGGCGAAGAACGCGATGGAGGTGGCTGCGGTGACCGCGAGGAACAGGCCCTTGTCCTGGTAGTCGGAGAACACTGTGACCTGCTGGAGGTTCCCCTCCCCCTGGGCAATGACGTAGAAGCCGACGCCAATCACTATGCACAGGGCGATCATCTCGACAAGCGTGAGCAGAACGTTGAACTTCACGCTCTCCCCCACTCCGCGCAGGTTGATCGCCGCGAGCAGCAGCATGAAGCCCATAGCCACGGCGGTGATGACGCCCTGCCCCGGCACGCCCATCCACCCGTTGATCTCGAGGCCTCCGAAGAAGTTCTGAGCCAGAACGTTGGCGGAGGTCGATGCACTCGTGATGCCGGAACAGACGACGGCGAAGGCGACGAGGAAGGTCACGAAGTGGATTCCGAACGCCTTGTGGCAGTAGAGGGCCGCACCGGCGGCCTGAGGATACTGGGTGACCAGCTCCAAATAGGAAAAGGCCGTCATTGTGGCGACGATGAAGGCGAGGAGGAACGGCAGCCAGACGAGCCCTCCGACGGTTCCGGCCATGGTGCCGGTGACCGCGTAGACGCCGGCGCCAAGTATGTCGCCAACGATGAACAGCAGCAGGAGCTTGGGCCCGAGGACGCGTTTGAGCGCGGGTTCGTCACCTTCGCGGGTTGGATCGGTTACTGGTTCAGAAGTCGTGCTCATGTTGACCTCCACAGCTGGGACGCGGTTCCGTGGGAAACAGCGGCCGGACTCCGGCCCGGGTATGACCTACTTCACTCCTCGCAGACCATCTTGGCAATGGCCAGTGCGGAAAACATCGCGCTTCACGACCTTGCGCGCATGCGATCAGCGTGGCCGGAGGTAGGGGTTGCGGATGGCCTTATCGAGCTTTTCGGTGGCCGCGCGGACTGCTGTTCGTGACATCATGCCGGCATATTCGTCGAGGTGGGCCAGAAGCCGTGGTTGATCGATATCTCCGACATATCGGAGCATCCATGCAACGGCCTTCTGGACGAGTTCCTCGCTGTCGTCGGCGAGGACTGCCGCGATCTTCAGGGTTTCATCCACCTCGCCTCGCTTGAGGAACGCGGCGGTGGCCACGATGGCGCTGCGCCGTTCGGGCCAGAATCCGGACTCGGCGAGGTCATAGAGAGGAGTGCGCGGCTTGTCGAGGAGCCAGCTTCCGAGCACCTGGTGTGCGGCGAGATCAACGAGGTCCCACGAGTTGATGCGGTCGTGCCGGCGAAGGTACAGCTCGTAGAGTTCCTGGTGCCGACCGGTTGTGACCTTCCTGGCCGTGGCCGCCTTACCCATGATTGAGCAGGCACCGGCCCGCACCTCGTGGGTTGGGCTCGCGAGCAATTTCTCCAACTCGGGCACCGGCATGGCCAAGGCGGTCTTGGCGAGATTGAAAACGTCGCCCATCCGCACGCCGATGAACGAATGGTCGCCGGGAAAGTATCGTCCGTATCTGATCCGCTGATCGTCGGTGGCGATCTCGCCAAGCGCACGTTCGAAGGCCGCTGCGGTATCCACTCCCCGCCACCTCCTTCACCCGGCCGTTCCCGGGGTTTGAATGACCCGGCCGCCGCGGCTGGACCGGAGCCGATTCCGGCGGACCCGCGTCCGGCCATTAAAGCCCTGGAATTCCACCGCCGTCACGATATTCGAAGGAAACAACGGCAAGTACACCGCTGCCGGTGATCCCGGCACTGCCGCGATGCGTGCCGCGGACGGTGTCGTAGGTGCTCAACTCCGCGTCGGTGCCGCCGACCCGCACAACCGCCCGGCCGGAAAGCAGGACGGCAAAGGAACCACGGGGCACCTCGTGGGTTGGCCTGTCGAGAAGGTCGAGGATTGCCACCTGTGCCCTTACGGCGTTCGGGCGGGCGATGACGTTGAGGGCACGCACCGGTCCCGCCGGCAGATTCGCCGTGACCGGTGCGCCGCCCGGGAATCCGAACGGGCTGTTCCGCAGCACCTGGTGTTTCCTTCCTTCGACCTGAAGGACAACCCGCTCGCCGTCGACCACCGTGAAGATCCGCTCAGTGTCGGGGAAGAGGGAGAACGCGCCCGGCTGCTCGATCTCGGCCATACTCAGCCGCCAGGTGAAGTGCCCGGTCGCGTCGCCCGCGCTGGCGATTTCCCGGGTGGTGCCGGCCCCGTTGCGCCAGCGGCCGGGACGCAGCCCGGCGAACCGCAGGATGGCATTCGGGGATCTGGAACTGCCGGAGCCTAGGTTGTCGACCTTGGATAAAGGGGCCTTCATTGTCGAAACGTATCAGCTTGGGAGTTACGTCCGGAGCCGGCTGACTTTGCGGTTCCGGGTGAGGACGATCGGGCGCTCCTCGGTGATGGCGATCGTGTGTTCGGAATGGGCACCGCGGCTTCCATCGGCACTGCGCAGCGTCCATCCGTCCGGATCGACGCGGAGCTTATCGGTACCCCGCATGAACCAGGGTTCGATGGCCAGGACCAACCCCGGCTTCAGTGGATAGCCGCGGCCCGGCCGGCCCGCATTGGGCACGTGCGGGTCCCCATGCATGGTGCGCCCGACACCATGGCCGCCAAATTCGAGATTCACCTTGAGGCCGGCCTCGCGTGCGACGCTCCCGATTGCATAGGAAATGTCACCGACCTTGTTTCCTGCCACTGCCGCGGAGATTCCGGCCTCCAGCGCGCGTTCGGTGGTTTCGATCAACTCAAGGTCTTCCGGGCTGGCGTTGCCGACGACGAAGCTGACCGCGGAGTCGGCCACCCAGCCGTCGACGTTCGCCGCGAAGTCGAGGCTGAGCAGGTCGCCGTCTTGGAGATTATAGGAGTGGGGCTTGCCGTGAAGAACGGCGTCGTTCACCGACGTGCACAGGACATACCCAAAGGGCCCGGAGCCGAAGGTGGGCGCGTACTCGAGATAGCACGACTCTGCCCCGCGCTGCCGGATCAGCTCGTGGGCCAGTGCATCAAGTTCAAGCAGATCCGTCCCCACGACGGCGCGGGCTTTCAACGCCTGCAAGGTTGAGGAGACGAACTCCCCGGCGGCAGCCATCTCGGCGACTTCCTTGTCCGTGTGAAGTTCAATCAATTCGCCGCCACCCCTTCAGTCCCAAAATTCCCACTACCGGTATAACTATACCGCCACTAGACTGGACGCCATGGTCCGGATTCCACTTACTGCCGACGAGATCCAGCGCGGTCAGGACCTCGGCTCGGCGCTGCGCGCCGCCCGTGGCCCCCAGACGATGGCCGACGTCGCCGGAAGGGCTCAGATCTCGGTTGAGACGCTCCGCAAAATTGAGACGGGTCGAAGCCCCTCACCGGAATTCTTCACCATTCAAAGAATCTGCTCGGCACTCGGCATCACCATGGATGAACTTGTCTCCAACAGGCCGGAGCCACGACTTCGGATCGCTTCCGCGTCATAGCACCGGTATCTGCCGCACCCGGTTCCACGGTGGAAACGGCGTCAAGGCCCCACGATTTGAAAGGAAAGCGATGATGCTTACCCACAACAAAGCCTTCAGCGGCCTCGCGGTGCGCGACCTGCAGGAGGCCCACCGGTTCTACGGTGAAACGCTTGGTCTCAAGACATCCGAGGAGCATGGCTTCGTGTGGCTGCACCTCGCCGGCGGGCGGGACACCCTCGTGTATCAGCAGCCCAACGCCGTCCCGGCCAGCTTCACGATCCTCAACTTCGAAGTGGAGGACATCGACGCGGCCGTCGACGCGCTGGTGGCTCGAGGAGTGCGTTTCGAGCGCTATGACGAGATGCCCCAAGACGATAAGGCCATCATGCGCGAAGGTGGGCCGTACATCGCCTGGTTCAAGGACCCGTCGGGAAACGTGCTGTCCATCCTGCAGGAACGGTAGCTCCGCCGCTGTGATTCGGTCCTGCTCCCTGGGATCGCGACCCGGCGGCAACCCCTGCGCCGGGACTGTTTGCTATACCTAGAACTCCTATGGTCCAATGCCTAGTAGATCTAGGTATGGGAGGCGTCATGCGCATCGATAAGGACCTGGTCGCCGCCTCGGCAACCCCGCTCGTGCTGGGGATATTGTCGGACGGCGACCTCTACGGCTACGCAATCCTCAAGAGGGTGAGCGAACTGTCGGGCGGAGGCATGCAGTGGACCGACGGAATGCTCTATCCGTTGCTGCACCGGCTGGAGCGTCTCGGCTACGTGTCGTCGTCGTGGGGCACATCCGAGGCCGGGCGCCGGCGCAAGCACTACGCGATCACCCCAACGGGCCGCGAGGCGCTCGCCGACCGGCAGGAGCAGTGGACAGTCGTGGCCGATGCCCTGCGGCAGGTGTGGCAGACCGCGCAGCGGCCGCCGTCAGTTGTTGAGGGGTGGGCGTGATGGAGACGCACGCCGAGCTGGAGGCCCAGATCGACAGGTGGCGCGGGTACGTCCAGCGGCGTCAGGCGATCTCCCCCGCCGACGTCGACGAGTTGGAGGACCACCTGCGCGAACAGGTCGCCGACCGACAGGCGACCGGGCTCGACGACGAGGAGGCCTTCCTCGTCGCCATCAAGCGCCTGGGCAATCTCGACGCAGTCTCCCGGGAGTTCGCCCGCGAGCACTCCGACCGGCTGTGGAAACAGCTGGTGCTCGTACCTGAAGACGCCGAAACCACAAGCACACCGCCGTGGCGCGAGCTGGCAATCGTTCTCGCTCTCGCCGTCGGCGCGGGCGTGGCGGTCAAGGCGGGCCTTGTCCTTTTCGATGGCGAGGGCTCAGTGCTGGCCCGCAATCTCGGTCTCCTCGTCTTTCCCTTCCTCGCCGGCTACTTCGTCTGGAAGCGCCGGCTCGGCGTCCGGGCGGTCCTGCCGCTGCTCGTGCCGTTCGCGGTGCTGGCCATCGTGCTCAACGCCTACCCTTTCGCTCAGGGGGGTTCCACCGAGCTGCTCGCCGTCCTGCACGCCCCGGTGGTTCTGTGGCTGCTGGCCGGTGTGGCGTACGTCGGCGGGAGGTGGCGCTCCGACACCCGACGGATGGACTTTGCACGGTTCACCGGCGAGCTGGCCATCTACTACGCGCTTCTCGCACTGGGCGGCGCCGTCCTGATCGGGCTCACTCTGGCGGTCCTCCAGGTTGTCGGGATCGATCTCGAGCCGGCCCTTGAGGGCTGGATCCTTCCGTTCGCCGTCCCGGGGGCGCTCCTTGTTGCCGCCTGGCTCGTCGAGGCGAAACAGAATGTTGTCGAGAACATTGCCCCCGTCCTCACCCGGGTATTCACGCCGCTGACGATCGTGATGCTGCTCTCCCTCTTGGCTGTGCTGACGGTCTCCGGCGGACTGGTAGACGTCGACCGCAACCTGCTCATCCTCATGGATGCGATTCTCGTGCTTGTCCTGTGCCTGCTGCTCTACTCGATTTCGGCCCGCGACTCGCTCGCCCCTCCCGGCGTGTTCGACGCCCTGCAGTTGGTCCTCGTCGCCGCAGCCATCGCGGTCGATGCGGTGATGCTCACCGCGATGCTGACCCGCATCGCCGAGTTCGGGTTCAGCCCGAACAAGATCGCCGCGCTCGGCCTGAACCTCCTGCTGCTGGTGCACCTGATAAGGGCAGCCTGGCTCACGGTCGGATTCCTGCGCGGCAGGCGCCCCTTCACCGCCCTTGAGCGCTGGCAGACACGGTACCTCCCGGTCTATGGCGCCTGGGCTGCCGTGGTGGTCGCGGTCTTCCCGCCCGTCTTCGGCTTCGCCTAGTCAGCACACCGCACCGCCGGAAGCCCTCCACCTGCCCAGGTGGAGGGCTTCCGGCTGAAACCACGCGTCACCTGAGGGTCAGGAACGAAGGCCAAAAGCAAAATGACGGTGGCAGCGTGAAGGATGGTGAAGCCCTTGTGCCAGCGCACCCTGGGCCGCACGAACATTCTCCAGAGGAAGGACCACCCGCCATGATGGGAGCCCACCACGCCGCCTGCGGCGCAGCTGCCTGGGTTGCTGCCACCACCCAGATCGAGGTGGGCCTTGGGCCGTTGAGCGGAGCAATCGCGATCATGCCCGAGTCCTTCAGCATCGGATTCGGCTTGCTCAACGTCAGCCCGCTCGGTGTCGTCACCGGCGCACTTGTCGCAGCCGGGGCAGCACTCCTCCCCGATGCCGACCACCACAACGCCACCATCGCCAATTCGCTGCCCCCGCTGTCGAACCTTGTGTGCACCGGCATCGGCAAGATCTCCGGCGGACACCGCCGGGGGACACATTCCCTGATCGGCGTCGTCGCTTTCGTGGCCGTCGCCTTCATCGCCGGGCTATGGACGGCGGAGACCGAATCCTTCGGGACCGTCTACCCGGGAGCCGGCCTGCTGACGGTACTCCTCGTCTCCTTCGCCGCCAAGGCCTTGAAGATCATCCCCGACAACCTGCGCAAGTCGCCGTGGGCCGTGGGGCTGGCCGCCGGAGCGTTCATCACTGCCTTCGCGCCCGAGGAACAGTTCTGGTTTCCGATTGCGGTTGGCCTCGGCGTCGTTGTCCACATTGTCGGCGACATGATGACCACCGGCGGCTGCAACCTCCTCTACCCGCTCAGGCTGCGCCCACCCCGGGCAGTGGCATCGCTTCCGGTGGTGAGCTGGATGTGGAGGAGAAACGGGCACTTCTCGGTGCCCGTGCTGGGAAACGCAGGATCAGTCCGTGAGTGGTGTCTTCTCGTGCCGGTCTCTCTCTACGCCCTCGCCGGCGTCGGCGTGTCCATGACCCGCGTCGACGGTGTGGCGCTCCAGGCGCTGGCGGCGGCGGGTGGACTCGCCTGACTGGGCCTCGTCAGGTGCCGGGCGCGCGGTAATTGACCTCCCCTGCCATTCGGAGGGCCTCAATCGTTTCGTCGACGGTCATCAGCACCGTCGTTTCGAACGAGCTGAGGGCGCCTCCCCCGCTGATTGCCATCGCCACGGCGGCCATTGACACGTTGTCGGGGGCCTCCCAGAGGTTGTAACCATCGTGGGCTCCGAAGGCGTACCAAAACCCATGCAGCCTTCCTCCGACCGATTCAATGTACGCCTGGGCGGCTTTCCCGCGGTCCTCTGGGTTGCTCATCAGCCTGGCCCAGGTCTCGGGGGTGTAGCTGAACTTCGAGAGATAGAGCGGCATTGTTCATCCCTTCCTTCGCTGCCAGCGGTGCGGATTTCCCAAGGATGGCAGCCCGAGGTTGGGCCAGCAACGGGCTCCGTCCCCGCTGGGACACTCTTGACCGGTGATCCGAAGTGCCACTTCGCGCACGCCGGGCCTCAGCCGCGCAGCACCCTGGGGTCCGCTCCGGTGATGCGCGGAACGAACCGGACGTAGCAGACCATGCCGATGAGCTCCACGAGGGTCTGCGTTACGACGACGAGGGGAACCAGGCTCAGCGCCTCCGGCAACGCCAGCGCGAGCGGGAGCACCACCAATGAATTTCGGGTGGCACCGCTGAAGATCACGGCCGTTGTACTGGGCGGATCCAGTTTGGCGAGCCGTGCCGCGGCTCTTCCGACGGGCGCCATCACCACCAGATACGCAACATAAACCGGAACAACGGCCAGCAGGGACCGAAGTTCATTCCCAACACCGCCGATCTGCGAGCCGATGACGACGGCGAGGGTCAGCATCATGATCGGCACCATCGAAGCCTGCATCACGGCCATGAGCTGGCGGCCACCGGCTGCCCGCCGCGACCACCACTGGGTAGCAGCAGCGAGCAGGAGCGGGATGATGATCAGGACCACAAGTGCCTCAATGAAGGGCCGGGGGCTGATTGCCAGAACGAGGCCCGGCCCGATGAAGAGCAGAAGATATACGGGCAGCAACAACATCTGCGCCAGCATGAGCAGCGGCGCGGCGGCGAGCAGCCGGTCCCCGGAGCCGCCTGCCAACCCAGAGAACACGATGACGTAGTCAATGCACGGTGTCAGCAGCACCAGCATTACCCCGATGAGAAGCGCCTGATCACCCGCAATGAAGCGGGACAGGGCAAAGACAACGCCCGGGACCAGCAGGAAGTTCAACACGAGCACCGTCACCATGAACCGGAAGTCCCGCACGGCCTTCCCGATCGCCGCGAACGGAATCCCGAGGAACGTGGCGAACAATAACAGCCCTAGCACAGGATTGATCACCAGCTCGAGGGGGCCGGCCGCAGACGGAACCGCCCGTCCGAAAATCCCTCCCATGCCGATGGCCAGCAGGTAGAGGCCGACCTGGCGGCGCTCCATCATCCCTACCAACCGAGTCATGCGCACGCATCCAGCCTAGGGCGAACCAGTGCGGGCCACCGCCGGACGCACGCACGTGCCGGAGAGCTTACCCACCACGCGGGCCGGCCCAAGCGGACGGAGTGCCTAGAAAAGCGTGAACCTGTCGAGGGAATCGCGCAGCCGGGGAGCCGACCCGCGTTCGTCATCGATGCTCTTCCGCTGGCTTCTCACGAGGTCCGGACGATCAGTGATGATGCCGTCCACCGGCACCCGCAGGAAGGATCGTATGGCTTCGGGATCGTTCACGGTCCAGACCCAAAGCTCCTTGCCACTGCCCCTGGCGAGGGCAGCGAGTTCCTCGGTGAAGAAAGACTGCTCGACCACCAGAAAGTCGCCGGGCTCCTCGTCCAGCGCTCCCACGTTGGCCCCAACGGTATAACCAACGCGGAGTTCGGGCCGCTTCTGTTTCAGTTCGTTCACCACCTTGCTGCTCAGCGAGTGGTAGATATGGTTCCCGGTGGCTCCGATCGAATCGAGTTCGGCCAGCAACCTCTCCACCACCATGGGGGACTCGTGCCCGTGCAGCTTCAGTTCGATCAGGAGCGTCACTCCAAGCTCCTCCGCGCGCAGGACGTAATCGATGAGGGAAACCATTGAGTCGGTGAAACCCCCGACGCTCACCGTCATCGACTCGGCCTCATCCAGGGTGAGCTCATAGGTGTTGACGTTCCGGCCGGAGACCAGCCACAGGTTTACGTCGTGGCTAAGGATGAACCGCCCGTCCCGTGTTTCCTGGGCGTCGATCTCGACATAGTCCGGATGGACCGCCCTGGCCGCGGTGAGGGCGCTGAGCGTGTTCTCCACTCCACCGGCCGTGAACCCTCGGTGGGCAACGATGTCGGGGGAGCCTGGGTCGGTGGGCGCGCTGCCCTGCGCGGGGAGGACCGAGACCGACTGCACGGCCGCCGCACCGACAACGAAGAGTGAAACCAGGGCAAGCGCGAACCTCCGTCGGTTGGGCCTGTGCGCCGGATCCTCCACGTCGATCGATGGATCCGGCGGACCAGGGCCTGCGCCAACGTTGTAGGCGGCGGTGAGCGAGTGAAGAACCACGACGAGCGCGAAGTCCAGAATGACGACAGCCCCCACAGTCGCAATGCCGTACCCCGCCGCTGCCACGGCTGCGGCGAACGGTAGATCCAGACGGTCCGCAAGCGCGGCGGCGAGCACCACCGCCTCGGTCAGTGCCGTAGAGAGCGCTGTCGCGGCGGCGGCGATAACGCCGATGGCGGCGGCAAGACGCCACGACTGGCCGCGGGTTGCTGCGAGGCTGCCGGCCGCCGCCCGGCCCGGCGACTTTCCTTCAATGACAAGGAGCGGAAAGGTAAATATCAGGCGGAGGTTCACATAGAGCAGCGCCGCGACGATCGATCCGTACAGTGCCGCACTCACTGGAGCTTTGAGCATCTCGCCGCTGATGAACAGCGGCACGGCGATGCCACGGGTGACCGTTGAAAACAGCCCGAATCCGCCAAGCGGCATGATCAGCAGGACGTAGATGATGAGCAGGGGCGATTGGTAGTGAGCGATCGCCCGGATTGCCCTGGCCACTTCGCCGGCGACGTGCCGTGGGAACAGGGACCGCCCGGCCTGCTGGCGGTGGACGAGGACGAGCAGGGTCACCAGTTGCAGGCTCACCACGGCAAGTGCGACGGCGATCAACAGGAGCATCAATGACAGCGCCACAGGGTTTGCCAGGACTGCGCCGAGGTTCTGGTCGGTGATCCGGGGCAGCCCCGCCGCCGCAAGGGCGAGGCTGAACAGTACCGACAATGCCGGGAGGGCCAGGAGAATGGTCCCCCCGTTGAGAACCAAGGATGCGAGAAGGAGTGGAAGAAACCCTTTCCGCGTTTCGGCAATGGCCTTCTGGAGGCAGGCACGAAGGGGCAACGAGGCGCGCCGAACCCGGACTTCGGGCGCACCGGAGGTGTGGGCGATCCGCTTGGCCATATACATGGTCAATCCCCGCCAGCGTCCACAGGTGCGCCTCTGCCCATGCCCTACTCATCCCCCATTGCCTTGATCACCGACCGCGGCGGCCCGGACGGGCTGTTGTCCTGCGCCGGTCTCCAACTATGGGTTCATCCTGCCTCACTGATCGCACTGACGAGGTTCTCTGGCCACATTTATCTGCGCGGCATGGCGTCGGCGGCGTGACGCGGAACGAACGGTACCGACCGACTAGTCGGTTTGGTGGTAGGATCGCAGCATGTCAACTCGCTCGAAGATCCTGGCGGCGGCCCGCGAACTAACTGCCCGGGACGGCCAGATACCGTCTCTCGACCAGGTGGCCGAGGCCGCCGGCGTTTCCAAGGGCGGGTTGATGCACCACTTCCGCTCGCGTGCTGCACTGGTGGAAGGCCTGGCCGTTGACGCGCTCGAGGAGGTGAACCGGGCAATGGAGGCAGCGGCGGCTAAAGGGGAAGCCGTGAAAACCTGGCTGCGCCTGTCGACCCCGAGCAGTCAGGAGGCGGATGTGTACCGAGCAATGCTGACGGCTTTCAGCGCAGTGGCTCCGGGAGCGGATGCGGTGCTCCGGCGCGCCGGGGAGGCGACGGCTCATTGGCAGGAACTTATTGCTGTCGAACTGGGCAGCCCGATGAAGGCGCTTATCGTCCGTCTGGTCGGTGACGGACTGGTACTGAATTCCGTCGCGGGAACGCCGGTGCAGGATGTTGGGGCCTTGATAGACCTCCTGAGCCGACCGGATTGGAAGGACAACCCGTGAATCCGGCACTGCTGGGAGGAATCGGCGGACTGGCGGCACTCGATTCCCTCAACCCAGCCACGATTGTCGCGATAACGCTGATTCTTTTGACGGTCCGCCAGCGGCCAGTCTTGTCGGCTCTAGCCTTCGCAGCCGGCGCGATGCTCACCGTCTTCCTTCTGGGAGCCGTCATTTTCACCAGTGCCGCCACCGCCGCCGATGCGCTGGCTGATGGTCTTGGCTGGCTGCGCCGCATCGTGTTTCTCGTGGCCGCGGTCGCGATACTTGTTGCCGCCAGCCGCCGTCTGCGCGCCAGGGAGCGCAAAGCCATCGCACTCCCCCGTTGGTTCACGGCCGGGACGGCGCTCCCCCTCGGAGTTGTGATGACCGGAGCGGACTTGCCCAATGCCTTCCCCTACTTCATCGCGATCGAGCGCATGGTTGCAGCCGACACAGCCCTCGGAACCGGGCTCTTGATCCTCGCAGGGTATTCATTCATCTACTGCCTGCCCTGCCTGCTTCTGCTCCTGCTCGGCGTCATGCATGGCGAAAAGGTCCGTCGGCGGCTGAGCCGGATTTATGACAAGCTCTCGACCGGCACGATCCCGCGTTCGATACCCCTGGCCCTCCTCTACTTCGCCCTCGCGTCCGCCGTGGCGGCCTTCGCCATCTGGCCGTAGGCCGCCGAGAAGGCGTATTCCCGGCTGGACCGATGCGTCATAGGGGAACCGGCTGGCTCTCCGGTGGGGATTGCATCGCCGCAGTGGGTCGGGTCAGCAGCTGAAGGGCGGTACGCACCGTTGTCAGTTCGTCGTCTGTCAGCGAACCCAGAACCTCAGCCAGCCACTCGCGGCTCTCGCAGAGGTTCTTTGACATCTCGAAGCCCGCGTCCGTTGCACCGATCAGTTTGATGCGGGCATCGCGGGGATCCGCGAACCGGCGCACCAGCCCCAGTTCAAGAAGCTTGTCGGCCTTGGCTGTGATGTTGGACGGATCGCAGCCGAACTGCTCGGCGATCTCCCGCATGGAGGACGGCTTCAGGGCGGCGAATCCAAGGACCCGCGCCTGGGCCAGTGTCAGGCCGGCGCGCTCGGCGGCGCGCTCGAAATCGAGGAGAAACTGGCCCACAAACTCCAGCATGGCGAATCGCACTTCCGGGAACTGGCCCCGGGCCATGTCTCCACTCAAGGTCTCCGCCGTAAAGGGCCGCTGGGTAGTCATTGAGCAAGTATACATGAGACCTTCAATCGATTACCTGAGAACATCAGGTAAATGCATGATAGTCTCGACCATCTTGGAGAAGGGGCTTGCGTCCTTCCTCCGCCCTCCAACGACTAAAAGGACCCAGCGTGAGCGCAGAACGGCAAGTACAAGAAGTCATGGCCCGCTACACCCGCTCGACCGACCGCCGCGACGGCGCCGGGCAAGGGGCGCTGTTCACCGACGACGCCGTCATTGAGATCTTCGAGAAGACACCATCCAATACCTACTCACCTGTAGGCCCACCAATGGTGGGAGGCTCGGCCGTCGCCTATGCCGTTGAGCACTTCATGGCGCCCCTTGCGCCCGGCGAGTCCAGCCACCATCTGCCCGTCGACCACATCATTGAAGTCTCTGGGGATGAAGCGCACTTCAATGCGCAGTTCGTTGTCTTCAAGGTTCAGGGAGCGGTCCGGCCCCGGGACGGCTGGCCCGCCGGAGTGCTGGGCGCCCAAGGTACAGTCACGCCAATCGAGGCCGGTTACTACGACACGGACCTGCGCCGGATTGACGGTGAATGGAAGATCATCCATCACCGGGTCCTGCTCGACCTGCCGATGGCCTTGCCCGGGGCGTAGCGCACCAGCGGCCCTCCGCGCCTGTGCCCCGGTGCAGGCCACGCCGCACCGAACGGAAATCTGAGGAAAGAATGAAACGAATGGTGTACAGGTCCTTCGGCGGACCCGAAGTGCTCACTCTCGAAGAGGCGCCAACACCGAGGATGGCCCAGGATTCGGTACTCGTCCGGGTCAGGGGCGCGGGCGTGAACCCCGCTGACGTCGCCATACAGCATGGAGCGATGAAGGACTCAATGGACACCGTTTTTCCGGTGACCCCGGGCTGGGACTTCTCCGGAATCGTCGAAGCAGCAGGACCAGGGGCAACAGAATTCGCCCCCGGAGATGAAGTGCTCGGATATACGCGCCAGCCCATCCTCCATCAGGGAACATATGCCGAAATGCTTGCGACACCGGTTGGAACACTCATCCGCAAACCCGCGTGCCTGACCTGGGTCGAGGCGGCCGCACTGCCGCTGGGCGGGCTGACCGCATACCAGTCCATCGTCCACACACTCGGCGTCACGCCATCCGACACCGTGCTCGTCCATGGAGCCAGCGGCGGCGTGGGGTCCCTCGCCAGCCAGATTGCGATCGCCCGGGGTGCGCGCGTCATCGGCACGGCGTCGCAGGGGAATCACGCCTATCTCGCCTCGATCGGCGTGGAGGCCGTTCCCTATGGGCCGCGCGCAGTTCAGGCGATAAGGAACCTCGCACCGGCTGGGGTCGACGCCGTCTTCGACGCAGCGGGGCACGGCTCGCTCGGCATGACCGCCGCCGTCGGCTCGGAGAAGGTGCGCGTGGCGACCATTGCAGACACCGCCCCTGGCGCGACGACCGTCTACGCTCGCCTCGTCCTCCAGGACCTGCTGGACCTGACCGCATTGGCCGAGGACGGCAGGCTCCTGCCGCGCGTGGGGGCAACCTTCCCCCTTGATCAGGCCGCACAGGCGCAGCGCCTCGTCGCCGATGGTTCCGCACGCGGCCGGGTTGTCCTGCTCCCGTCCCCGATCCCCTCACCAGGGGATTCCGCCGGGGCTGCGGATGGGGCTCGAGCCGCCTAAATTATGATCACGACAGCCACCGCCACCCCTGCGCCTGCCCGCCAAGCCATTAACCACCCACCCAATAAGGAGACAGATATGACACGCGATCCCTACGCCGAATTGCCCGCAGTGCCCAACTTCGAGGTGACCAGCAACGACGTCGCACACCTCCAGCCACTCGCCCTACCCCAGGCATCGGGCGTTTTCGGCGCCGGCGGGGAGGACGTTTCTCCGCAGCTGTCCTGGCGGGGATTCCCCGAAGGAACTAAAAGCTTCGCCGTCACCGTCTACGACCCCGATGCGCCGACGGCCAGCGGGTTCTGGCACTGGGGCGTTTTCAACATCCCCACTGATGTCACTTCCCTGCCCAAAGGCGCAGGAACCCAGGATGGCGCGGCGCTGCCGCAGGGCGCGGTCCAGATGAGGAACGATGCTGGGTTCAACGGGTATGTTGGCGCTGCACCTCCCGCCGGCCACGGCCCCCACGAATACCACATCGTGGTTCACGCCATCGATGTTGAGAAGCTCGAGCTGCCCCCGGAGGCCGGAATCGCCCTGCTCGGCTTCACCCTGTTCGGCCACACGCTTGGACGCGCACGCATAATCGGAACCTTCGAACAGTGACCTGCCCTGAGGTGGGAGGACGCCTCCCACCTCAGGCAGCGTGCAGGCCGCCGTCAGCCGACGGTGTTGAGGAAGTCAAGCAGGTCCTGGTTCAGCCGATCCTTGTGCGTGTCCGCCAGACCGTGCGGCGCCCCCTCGTACACCTTGAAAACCGCTCCGTCGATCATGGCCGACGACGCCTTCCCGCCGACCTCGAACGGAACGATCTGATCCTCATCACCATGAATGACGAGGGTCGGCACGTCGAACTTCTTGAGGTCTTCCCTGAAGTCCGTTGCGGAGAACGCGGCAATGCTCTCATAGGCATTCCGGTGTCCCGAGGCAAGGCCCTGGTTCAAAAAGGACGTCTGCACACCCTCGCTGGCCGCCCCGGGAACCCTGTTGTTGCCAAAGAACGGCCCGGCGGCCAGATCCTTGTAGAGCTGTGCCCTGTCGGCGAGCGAGCTCTCCCGCAGCCCGTCGAATGTCTCGATGGGAACACCACCGGGGTTGTCATCTGTCTTGAGCATGAGGGGCGGAACCGCGGAGATGAGCACGGCCTGGGCAAGACGGGACGTGCCGTGCCTGCCAATGTACCGCGTGATCTCCCCTCCCCCGGTCGAGAAGCCCATCAGGGTGACGTTCGTCAGGTCCAGGGAGTCCATCAATGCGGCGAGGTCGTCGGCGTAGGTGTCCATTTCGTTGCCGCCCCATGTCTGGGTCGACCTTCCGTGGCCGCGCCGATCGTGGGCGATCGCCCGGTAGCCGTTGCTGGCAAGGAACAGTTGCTGGGACTCCCAGCTGTCAGAGTTCAGCGGCCAGCCGTGGGCCATGACGACCGGCCTGCCCGTCCCCCAGTCCTTGTAGAAGATTTCGGTCCCGTCTTTGGTGGTGACAAAGCTCATCATTGCGCCTTTCATCGTTGCCCACAGGTGGTTCCAGGTATCCGGTTCAGCCGGCCAAGCTCGATCACTCCGGCACGCCCGGTGAGGCAATGGTGGCAAAGAAGCCACTGCCTCGACACAAGGCGGACTGAATCGGCACAAATGTGACGTGCCCCTAGATGCGGCTCCTCCCGGGAAGGGAAGCGACGGAACGCCGCAGAAGCGGGGAATATTTGGAAGCCCCTGGTTCTTGTCTAAGTCGTACAAAATAATCGTCCAACGCAAGGAATTCCCCCATGTCCGAGAACACCAGCCTCGCCGGCAAGACCGCCCTCGTCACCGGCGGCTCCCGCGGCATCGGAGCCGGCATCGCCCGCTCCCTGGCCGCCCGGGGCGCCACCGTCGCCCTGACCTACTGGAACTCCCCCGGCCCCGCCGAGGCCCTGGTCGCGGAGATCACCGCCGCCGGGGGCAGGGCCGTGGCCGTGCGCGCCAACGCGGCCGACCCCGATGCCGCCCGCCGGGGCGTCCGGGACGCCGTGGATGCCCTGGGCTCCCTTGACATCCTGGTCAACAACGCCGGCGGCGGCTGGTTCGAGGCCTTCACGGAAACCCCGGACGAGCACATCGAGGCCACCATCGACCTCAATATCCGCGGCACCGTGTACACCACCCAGGAAGCCCTCAAGCACCTGCCCGACAACGGCCGGATCATCACCATCGGCTCCATCAACGCCCTCAGCATCCCCTTCACCGGCGGTGCGATCTACGGCATGAGCAAGGCCGCCCTGGTCGGCTTCACCAAGGGCCTGGCCCGGGACCTCGGGGCCCGGGGCATCACCGCCAACCTCCTGCAGCCCGGCCCGATCGACACCGACGGCAACCCCGCCGACGGCGAAGCGGCCCCCATCATGGCCGGCATGACGGCCCTGAAGCGCTTCGGCACCCCCGCCGACGTCGGAGCCCTCGTCGCCTGGATCGCCAGCGACGCGGCGAACTACCTCACCGGAGCCACCATCTCCAACGACGGCGGCTGGACCGCCTGACACCCCACAACCCGGACCAGGGCACCCCGCCCCGGTCCGGGTTGTGAGGAGCCGGCCACACTCACCGCAACCATCGTCTTCGACGACCACGTGCGACGGAAAGCTTAGTTCGAGCGTCGTCGACCCCGACTGATTCCCGACCCTTCAGCATCAGCCGCTTCCCCTTGGAAGTTGCAGGCGGATCGTTTTGGCCGCCCGCGCGTGAGGGTCCTTCCTACAGTCCGAGCCCGGTCAGGTCGGGGTGGTCGGCTGGGCGGCGCCCGGAGCGGTCCCAGTGGAACAGACGGTCGGCTACGTCAATGACCTGATCATTGATGCTGGCATGCCGGTGCCGCATCAATCCCTCGGGCGTGAATTCCCAGTTCTCGTTCCCGTGGGAGCGGAACCACTGTCCCG
Source organism: Arthrobacter sp. TJ-254 (assembly GCF_058269175.1). Classification (NCBI taxonomy): domain Bacteria; kingdom Bacillati; phylum Actinomycetota; class Actinomycetes; order Micrococcales; family Micrococcaceae; genus Arthrobacter; species Arthrobacter sp. TJ-254. The sequence continues at coordinate 148,038 of NZ_JBZCNF010000005.1, forward strand.
ACGCATCGTGGGATTCGTAGACGAAACGGACGGCGATACGGTTCTCCGTGTAGGCCCACAGTTCCTTGATGAGGCGGTACTCATGCTCGCGGTTCCACTTCGCGGTGAGGAATTTGACGATCTCGTCGCGGCCCTGGAGGAAGGTGTCCCGGTTACGCCACCGGCTGTCCACCGTGTAGGCCAGCGATACCTTTACCGGATCACAGGTGTTCCACGCATCCTCGGCTTTGCGCGCTTTCTCAACAGCGGTCTCAAGAGTGAACGGGGGCAATGGAGGGCGCGTTTCCATGGTTTTCTCCTAAACAAAGGCAAATCTGAGGCATGTGATCGCAGGTATGGCCGGCCTCCATCTCCAGGAATCAATCGGCCGAGCATCGCCGGTGAGGCCTTCAGCGGCGCCCTGTCATCGCCCTCCAGACGGTTAGGTCCTCCGAAGGGTCAGGCCACTTTCCGCCTGAGGAAGTCCCTGATGAGCCCGGCGATCTCGTCTCCATGGGTCTCAAGGGCAAAGTGACCTCCGTCGAGCAGGTGCAGCTCGGCGTCGGGGAGGTCGCGGAGATAGGCCTTGGCCCCCTCGGCCCCGAAGATCGGATCGTTCTTCCCCCAAGTGATCAGGGTCGGCGGAAGATGGGTGCGGAAGTACTCCTGAAACCCCGGGTAGAGATCGAGGTTGAACTGGTAGTCCCAGAACAGCTGCAGCTGGATCTCCGTATTGCCCGGACGCTCCATCAGGGTCTGATCCAAGGTCCAGGTCTCCGGCGAAAGGCGGTCCAGGCGGTCCTCCGGAACCCCGAAGGTGTACTGCCATTTGGTCCGCTCGGGCAGGAAGTACTTCCGCACGCCGGCCTCGTTGGCGGGCCGGTCCTTGGCGTGGGCGAACAGGATGTCCCAGAACGGGGTGAACCCCTCCATGTAGGCGTTCCCGGACTGCACCAGCAGGGCACTCACCCGCTCCGGCTGGTTGCTGGCAATGCTCAGCCCGATGGGCGCGCCGTAATCCATGATGTACACGGCAAACTTTTCCAACTTCAGCTGATCCACGAACTTCACGGTGATCTCGGTCAGGTGCTTGAAGGAGTATTCGAACCCGTCGACCTGCGGCGCATCCGAGAACCCGAAGCCGATCATGTCCGGAGCGACCAGGTGGAAATCCGCTGCCAGGTCCGTGATGAGCCGGCGGAACATGTGCGACGAGGTGGGGAAACCGTGAAGCAGCAGGACGGTGGGGTTGGCAGGGTCTCCTGCCTCACGGTAGAACACCGTGTGCCCGTCGACCCGCGTGGTGTGCGTACGGGTAACGCGCGCGGAGAGGTCCGGTGGAGCCACACCTTCAGTAGTCGTCATCGAAGTTCGTCCTTCCTAGACATCAAGAGACCACCTGAAGTGCAACGCTGGCAGGAACGGATGGGGCAGTCAACGATGTGGCGGCCGCACGGGCTTTATGACACCACGCTCCTTCCGGCGGCCGCACTCGGCTCTTGGGAACTGGCCCGAAAGTTTTCCGTTGCAAATGTCGAGAACCTTCGCGCTGCTTCGTCCTTGGAGTGAATACGGCCACAATGGGCTGTGTCGCAACGTCAAGGAGACCACGATGGCCAAGTACTTGTTGCTAAAGCACTACCGCGGTACACCGGCAACGGTGAACGACGTCCCGATGGACCAGTGGACGCCCGAGGAGATCTCGGCCCACATCCAATACATGGACGACTTCGCCGCCCGGCTACAGGACACCGGAGAGTTTATCGACGGCCAGGCCCTTTCCCCCGAGGGAACCTTCGTCCGCTACGACGGCGAGGGGCGCCCGCCTGTCACCGACGGCCCGTTCGCGGAGACCAAGGACCTCATCGCCGGATGGATGGTGATCGACGTCGACAGCTATGACCGCGCGCTCGCTCTGGCCGGTGAGCTGTCCGCGGCTCCGGGCGCCGGCGGAAAACCGATCCACGAGTGGCTCGAATTGCGCCCTTTCCTGTCCATGCCTCCCACTGTCACGGAGTAGCGCCGATGGATGAGGTCCTCCTGCGGACCCTCACTCCCGAGGTGATCGCGGTCCTTGTCCGCCGAGGAGCTGACTTCGCGTCGGCCGAGGACGCGATGCAGGAGGCCTTGGTCGAAGCCGTCCGGATCTGGGCGGAGCAACCACCGCGGGATCCGAAGGGCTGGTTGGTCACCGTCGCCTGGCGAAAGTTCCTTGATGCTGTCCGTGCAGATACTTCGCGGCGTCAGCGGGAGCAGCGCTTCGGGGCCGATCCCTCCCCCGGACCGGGAGAGGCAGCGGACGACACACTCCAGCTTTACTTCCTATGCGCCCACCCGTCCCTTACCCCGTCCTCGGCGGTCGCACTTACGCTGCGTGCTGTCGGCGGCCTGACGACGGCGCAGATTTCCCGCGCCTACATGGTTGCTGAAGCCACGATGGCGCAACGCATCAGCCGGGCCAAGCGGACCCTCGCAGGCGTCCGGTTCGACCAGCCCGGTGACGTGGGCACGGTGTTGCGGGTCCTCTATCTCGTCTTCAACGAGGGCTACACGGGTGAACTCGATCTCGCTGCCGAAGCGATCCGCCTGACGCGCCAGGTGGCGGCTCGAATCGACCACGAGGAGGTGGCGGGGCTGCTGGCGCTCATGCTGCTCCACCACGCTCGGCGTCCTGCGCGCACCCGCGGCGACGGCAGTCTCGTGCCGCTTGCGGAGCAGGACCGCGGTCTCTGGGATACCAGGCTGATCGCCGAAGGTGTCGACCTTCTGCAGAGGGCCCTGGCCCGTGACCGCCTGGGCGAGTATCAAGCACAGGCGGCGATCGCCGCGCTCCACGCCGACGCGGGGTCGGCCCAGGAGACCGATTGGGTGCAGATTGTCGAGTGGTACGACGAGCTGGTGCGGCTCACGGACAGCCCGGTGGCGCGGCTCAACCGGGCCGTCGCTGTTGGCGAGGCCGACGGGCCGCTGGCAGGCCTGGCCGACCTGGCGCAGCTCGACCCCTCCCTCCCCCGCCACACGGCCGCCGTGGCGTACCTGCACGAGCAGGAGGGTGACTTGGTGACCGCTGCGCAGCTTTATGCGGCGGCAGCCCAGAAGGCGCCGAACCTCCCCGAACGCGACCACTTGACGCGCCAGGCCGCCCGGCTCAACGCTGCAATCCGCTAAGCGGCGCCTATGCGCTTTTTCTCACCGGGACCCGGACGGAAGCAGCTCGGACAGCAGCTTCTGGATGCGGGTCTTAATGTCGTCACGGATTGGGCGGACTTCGTCAAGGGACTTGCCCTTGGGATCGGTGAGCTCCCAGTCTTCGTAGCGTTTCCCCGGGAAGACGGGGCAGACGTCGCCGCATCCCATGGTGATCACGACGTCGGAGTCGCGGACCTGCTCGGTGGTCATCAACTGCGGGACAGCCTTTGAGATATCGATGCCCTCCTCGGCCATCGCCTGAATCGCCATTGGATTGATCTGGTCACCGGGCTCCGAGCCACCGGAGCGGACCTCGACGGCCCCACCGGAGAGCTCGCGCATGTAGCCCGCGGCCATCTGGGAGCGGCCGGCGTTATGGATGCAGACGAAGAGCACCGTCGGTTTGTCGGTCATGGGGGTTCCTTACTCTCGGTTACCCAAAGCATAGATGTACATCTATATATCGGCCAGCAGCGGCGCAGTTTTTCACCGGGGGTTCATCTCGAGCGAGGTCAGTAATTCCCGCACGCGGGCCTCAATGTTTTCCCGGATGCCGCGGACCCGCGCCAGCGGAAGGCCTACAGGATCCTCGAGGTCCCAGTCGAGATAGCGCCGCCCCGGATATACCGGGCAGGCGTCCCCGCACCCCATCGTGATGACGACGTCGGCCGCGCGGACCACCTCATCGGTGAGCGGCTTAGGGAATTCACCCCCTATCGGCACACCGATCTCATCCAAAGCAGTGACGATCACGGAGCGCACGGCGTCCGCCGGGGCCGACCCCGCCGTGCGCACACGCACCCGGTCCCCCGCGAGGTGGCGCAGGATGCCCGCCGCCATCTGTGACCGGCCTGCGTTCTGCACACAGACGAACAACACTTCGGGCACCCGGTCCGGCCCCGGCAGACCCTGCTTCGCCAGCGCCGAGAGCCTGTCGGCGGCGAAGCGCGAGGTGCGTGAGGAAAGGCGGCGGGCGGCCCCGGAGCCACCGGCGAGCAGGGCGTGGCTTTCCCGGACATAGCGGGCGACGGTCTCAGGGGCGAAGGTGCCGGCGAACCGTCCGGCAAGGTCGGTCGAAATGCGATCGAGCACAGCATCGGTCACCGGCGTCTCCTGTTCGCCCTTGAGCACCTCCGCTACGCGGTCCGCCTGGCTTGGGGGAATTGAGTACCAGACACTGCGGCCGTCCGGCTCCCGGTCCAGGAGGCCCTCCTCCAGCAGGACACGAACATGGTGACTGACTGTGGGCTGCCGAAGTTTCAGCTCGGCGGCCAGGCTGCCGACCTGCCGCCTGCCGTCCGGGCTGTCCATGATGAGCGACATGATCCGCGCGCGCGTCGGGTCGGCGAGCAGTCGCAGTTCGGCAGCCGTTCCCGGAATACGCATAGATGGCAGTCTATGCATATGCTTTCCCGGTGACCACTCTTCCCGCAGCCACCTTCCGCCGCGCCTCCGCTGAACTGATCGGTTCCGCCGCCCTCGCGGCGATTGTGGTGGGCTCCGGCATCGCCGCCGCCGGCCTCTCCAACGACGCTGGCCTGCAGCTGCTCATCAACGCTGTCGCAACCGCCTTCGGGCTCTTCGTGCTCATCACCGTGCTCGGCCCGCTCAGCGGCGCCCACCTGAACCCGCTCGTGTCCATCGTTGACTACGCATTCGGACTGCGCGGCCGGCGCGACCTCGCCCAGTACATCGCAGCGCAGGTCATCGGCTGCATCGCCGGCAGCGTCCTCGCGAACCTCATGTTCGACCTTCCGGCCGCTGCGTGGAGCACCACCGGCAGGATCACCCCCGGCCACCTGGTCGCTGAAGTGGTTGCCACCGCGGGGCTGATCTTCGTCATCTTCGCCCTCGCCCGCACGGGCCGCGCGCATTTCGCCGCAGGAGCCGTAGCCGCCTACATCGGTTCCGCCTACTTCTTCACAAGCTCCACCAGCTTCGCCAACCCGGCCATCACCATCGGCCGGATGTTCACAGATACCTTCGCCGGCATTGCCCCCGGCTCCGCGCCCCTGTTCATCGGAGCACAGGTTCTCGGCGCGCTTATCGGGTACACCTGGGTCAGGTTCCTCACCTCCCGCGCCCCCGTTGACACGGCGGAAACCGCTCTGGCGGCTCACTGACACGTCGGCGGCCTCGACCCGGTCGCGGGGCCACCCGATCCTCCCAACGCTGCCCTGCTCGGCGGAATCAACCCACCACGAGAAGTTCGCTAGGTGCCGATAGCTCTCCGGACGAGGTGAATCGCCTCCTCCACCTCCTCGACCCGCCCGTCCTGTGCCCCCGTCACCGGCCGTACGGTGCGCCGAAAGGCGGCCTCGTCGCCGTTCCCCCTCCGGAAGGCGGGCAGGTGGGCAAGCACCGCAGCGCGGCGCAGCCACGCGTCGTTAGACGCCGCCCACCGTTCGAGGACAGCCCGGGCCCGCAGGGCGTCCTGCCCGCCGAGCCGAAGGAGAAGGGGCCCGACGACGTCGACCGCCAACGGATCCGCGACATCGCGCAGGGGTGCCGAGCGCAGAAAGCCCTCGATGCGTGTGAGATCAGAGGAACGGAGCAAGGCAAGGTTCGACTGCAGTAGCACCACCGCCGCGAGCCGGCGCTCAAAGACGGGCCGGGACCAGAGCTCGGATGCGAGGGCCGCGACCTCGTCGTGGGAAAGCCCCGGATAGCGTCGGGCGGCATTGCGGATGGTGCCGCGGACCGCCCCCACTGACGCCCCGTAGTACCCGAGCACGCTCCCGAGGCGCCGTTCGTAATCCTCGGCGCGCTCCCAGGTGCTTTCGTATTGAAGGGACTCGTCGATGAAGTCGGCGGCGTCATTCATGCCTTCAACCCTAGGACGTGCCAGCAATGCCGGCGGCTGCCCCTCCGCTCGGCGGCGAGGACCGTCGCGCCGGCACCCGCACGATGGCAGACTGGGGCGATGCGTGAGCTCGTCGTCCTCGGTACTGCCTCCCAGGTTCCCACCCGGACGCGCAACCACAACGGGTACTTCCTTCGGTGGGAGCGCGAGGGGTTTCTTTTCGACCCGGGCGAGGGAACGCAGCGCCAGATGATCCTCGCGGGAGTATCGGCGAGCCGCATCACACGGATCTGCCTTACGCACGTTCACGGAGACCACTGTTTCGGGCTGCCCGGGGTGCTCTCCCGGATGGTGCTCGACGGCGCCGGGCACCCCGTCCATCTCCATTACCCGGCGTCGGGCGAAGATGTCGTCCGGTCGCTGGTAGCGCTGGCCACCCCGGGACTGGACCTCCGGCTCCATCCCCACGCGGCCGCCGGGCCGGTCGCAGAAAATCTTGAGGTGCGCCCCCTGCTTCACCGCATCGAGGCCTACGGGTACCGGCTGACCGAGCCGGACGGCCGGAGCTTCATTCCGGACCGGCTCGCGGCCGCCGGCATCGCAGGACCCGACGTCGGGCACCTACAACGCGCGGGAAACCTGCGCGGAGTACGGGTGGAGGATGTCAGCGTCCACCGGCCGGGCCGGCGCTTCGCGTTCGTGATGGACACCGCACCGTGCGCGGGCGCGGAGGAGCTGGCGGAAGGCACCGATGTGCTGGTGTCCGAGTCAACCTTCAGCGACAACGATGTCGCTCTCGCGGAGCAGTACCGGCACCTCACGGCCGGTCAGGCCGGCGCCCTAGCGGCCAGCGGCGGCACCGGAACGCTGGTACTGACGCACTTTTCATCCCGGTACGACGACGTCGAGGAGCTGGCCGCGCAGGCCCGCGCCAAGGCGGGGGCCGCGACTGTCATCGCTGCCGCCGACCTCGACCGGATCCCGTTTCCACAACGCCGTGGCCCGGACGTCATCAGTGGATTGGCCAAAGCCCCAAGCTGATCCCTACGGGGTATGGACCCGCCAACGGCTGGTTCAGCCACCTTGGAATCCCACCAGGCAGGGTTCACGCCTGGCGTCAAGCGGTGTGGGAGTCGCGGACCCGACGGTGTCGGTGGTGCGTCGTGTAGCTGTCGAAGACCGCCGACGAGGTATCGCCTGAATGCCCGAATTTTCCGCGAAGGACCTCCGCGAGATCCTCTAGTGCTGCGTGTAGCATCCGTCCGGCGAAACGGAGTTCCCTGTCCTCGCTGCGTTGGGCCTCGCCTGCCAGTTCCTGGGCGTAGGAGATGGTTTCCGGGAGGGATCCCCTCTGTTGCACCTCGTGGAAATAGTAGCTTTCGTAAAAGCTCAGCAGATCAATGCTCACCGAGGCGACGTGTCGGGCCAACGACTCAAGGAGCCCGGCAGCATGACGGGGATCGAGTGGGGACAGTCCTTCCGGACCGGTTGCTTCCCTGAAAAGGTTCAGGTCGTGGGCGAGAACCCGGCGTCGGCTGAGAGCCGGGTACATCTGCAGAATCCAGGACACCGTGGCCGTCAACAGCCCGAAACCGGTTACGGCCTGGAACGCAGTGAGCAGCCGAAGCACTGCACTTCCCGCAACGATTTCACCGAACCCCACGGTGGAGAGCGTAACCATCGAAATGTATGCCGCTTCCGCAAGGCCACCCTGCTGCGGCACGCCGTCGGCATAGATGAATCCTTCGGGCAGGTGCGGCAGGTATAGGAAAGCCCACCCGACAACGGCCAGGCCCGCCCACGCGCCGATGACAGCGGCCATTGCTAAAGGTGCTGCGACGGCGGAGGACTGCCCCCTCACCCTTCGTGAAAAGAGCCAGAATCCACGCATGATGGTCCGGCACACCGGCCCCGACCCGTAAGGGTAAAGGATCGTGTGGAAAACGTCTGCGAGCATCAGCAGGATGAGCCCGGCCCCCGCCACAGTCCAGAGTGCGTCGGAGATGTCCATGCCTCATCTTAGGGACCGTCCTGCCTCGACCCGTATCAGGGCACCGGCGTGCGAGTCCTGGCATACCATCCCAAGAGCGGAGTAGTTCGGGTTACGGATCTCCTAGGGTGCCGTCTCCTATGATGAATTCGCCGATGACGGTTCTCCCATCGGCGTCATACACCGGCACCGAGAAGGTCTCGCCTTGGTGGGCCTCCTGCCAGGCGAGTGCCTCTTCGGGGCTCTTGAAGTCCGGCTGGACGTCGAGGTCCGCCGGGTAGGCATAGCCCTGCTCCCCCGTCGTGGCGATGACCGCCACGAGGTCCGGCGAGCCCTGCTCATTCGCGACGCCGTAGGTCTGACCGTTCTCGTTCACCGCCCATTCCGTGGCGGTCTGGTTCACGTAGGTGGCGTTGAGCCGGTACCGAACGTCCGGGGCGCTGGTGCGGATCTCGGTCGAATGTTGTCCGGGGCTGAGCGGCAGCGCGTATAGGGCCGGCGGCGAATCGACGTCTTTGATGGTGCATCCCATGGACGCCCCGTCCTCCCAGTACAGGGTGCCGGCGCTCAGGCAGGTCAGCTCCGTGGAGATGTGGGTTGCGCCGTCGGGCGCCGGCCCGAGATCCACGGTGTGCGTTCCGGTGTGGACGCCCTCGGCCGGGGCGGCAAGTTCCGTGGTGATGTCCCCGCCGGGGAGGGTGAGGAATCCGGCCGCTGCCGCACCGACCCCGCCGGCCAGGCCTATGCCGGCGAAGATCCCCGCTCCGACCCACCAGCGGTGACGCCGCAGGGCCCGGTTCGGTGCGGCGTCGTTCACGCGGCGCACCAGGACCGCCCGCAGCCCCTGGCTGAAGGTTTCATCCATGGGGTGCGGGCTCATGGTCTTCCCTCCTCGACGAGATGAACTGGGGCGGCAGCGGGCCGTATCGGCAATCCGGCCTTAATCCGGTGCCGGGCCCGGTGAAGCCTGGTCTTCGCCGCTTCCGGCGTCAGCTTCAGGAGCCCGGCGGCCGCGGCTATGCCATATCCCTCCAAAACCACCAGGGTGAACAGCTGTAGATCCAACGGCTTGAGCGCCCGCATGGCAAGGGCCAGCTGCTCGTCGAGGCCCTCCAGCGGGTTCTGGTTCAGGTATTCATCGGCCGGGTCCGCTGCCGACGGCGAGCGCGGGATGGAGTCGATCAGGCGCCGGTACCGCCCCGTGGAGCGGCGCAGGTTCATCGCGCAATGGGTGGTTGTCACCAGAAGCCACGGCAGCACCGACCGCTCGACCAGGGTGACCTTTGCCCTGCGCCGCCATAGCTCAAGGAATGCTGTCGCGCTCACATCCTCGGCATCCGGCCGGCTCCGCGTCATGCGCAGCGCATGCCGGAACACCCGGTCATGGTGCCGGTCGAACAGGACGCCGAAGGCGTCACCGCTGCCCTTCAGGCTCCTCGACCACAGGCCTGCGTCGTCAGGATTCTTGTCCCCCATACCCTGTAGTGTCCGCCCGGCCGTGGGAAGTTACACCCAGCGGCACAAACTTTCGGAAAGAACCGTCGGTTCCGGGCCACAGCTCCGAGTGAGGAGCGAAAGCACGTCCTCTCCTCGGAACGCTCCCTGAAGTCCCACAACCGAGCGTGTGTAGGTAACAACGATGCCTGGTGGGCACGGGCATCAAAGGGGTTCCCGAAGAAAACCCGAGAAACGGCACGCGTTGAGTCAGAGGATTACTAGCCACACTTTCGTTTGGAGCGGTGCCGCCGCCCGTGAGCTACTCGAAGAGCCCGAGTTCATCGAGGACCTCGGAGACGCGCACCCGCTGATTCCTGTTCAATCCCTGAATGGGCAGCGGGAGGCTGTTGTCCGGGGCGAGTCCCAGCAGTTCTGCGATCGCGGCGACGACGCGGATGCTTCCGCCGTATTCGGTGAAGAGCTGCCACAACGGGGTGAGCCGTTCGGACTCGGCAGCGGCGTCGGCGATCCGTCCTTCCTCCACGGCCCGGGAAAGTCGCAGGGCAAGGATCGGCAGGGTTCCTCCAATGACGGAGTACCAGGTGTCGCATCCCGCAGCCAGTCCCGCAACCGCTGCAGCGTCTCCGGACACCCCGATCGTCACATGCGGAGGGATGGCCGACCGGATCTCGTTGATGCGCGCCCGGGCCTGCCCGGGATCCGCTGGAACGGCGGGGATCTTGATCGATGCAATCCCGGGCAACGCCGCAATTCGTCCGTATTGCTCGGTTGTGAAGGTGAAGTGGGTGGTGCCGGGGTTGTCGTAGACGACGACGGGCAGCGGCGAGTATTCGGTGACCGTCCTGAAGAGATTGAACACGTCGTCGTCGGTAAGGGGCTGGTAGGTCATCGGGGCGAGCAGGAGACCGGAGGCTCCTGCCTGCTGCGCCTGGTCGGTGTTCGAGAGTATCTGCGATGTCCGCAGCGCCCCGACGCCGACAATGACCGGGGTCTGCCCGGCGTGCTCGACCGCCAGGTGGGCGACGCGGGCACGCTCCTTGGTGCTCAGGTACGCGTAGGAGCCGGTGGAACCAAGCGCAGTGATCGAATCGACCTTCGCGTCGCTCAGCCGTGCCACCAGGCGGATGAAAGCGGGCTCATCCACCGCATCGTCAGCGAGCGGGGTAAGGGGAAAGGCGCTCAGACCTGTAAACATCTGCTGACTCCATTTCTAATGCCGGCTGCCACAGGCGGTACTCTGCCGGCGGCACTCGTGCCGATGACGGGTATCAGCCACGCCATGGACTACCCAACCGGGTCGGCTTCGTTCGGGATGGATGGGTGCTGGACAGCTCCTCTGCGGCGTCCTCCTCGTTGCGCGGCGGCGCCGGCGAGGACAACGAGGAGGATCCCCAGCAGTTGAACAAGTGAGGGTTGCTGGTGCAGCACAATCAGCCCAAGGAGCAGCCCTATCGCTGGCTCAAGCGCCATCAGGGTTCCGAAGGCGTTGGCCGTCATGCGCCGCAGGGCGAGCATTTCGAGCGCGAACGGCAGCACGGGCAGGAGGAGGGCCAGTCCTGCTGCCACCGCGAGGATCTCGAAGCTCAGGTGTCCTGCCGCCTGGGGAATCCCGACGACGGCAGCGGTTACCGCGGCCACGGGGATGGTCAGGGAGAGGGACGAGATGCCGCTGAAGCGGTCCCCGACGTGTTGGCTGAGCACGATGTATAGCGCCCACCCGATGGCGGCGAGTCCGGCATAGAGAAGGCCGATTGGGTTGACCGTCCCCTGCCAGGGCTCGGTCAGCAGCACCACTCCGCCCAGCGCGATGATTGGCCAGATCAGGGTGCGCGAGCTGTGGCTGCGCACCGCGGCGACGGTCAGAGGACCGAGGAACTCGATGGCGACCGCGGTGCCCAGCGGAATGTATTCGAGCGCGGCGAGGAAACCGACAGTCATGAGCCCGGTCATCACCCCCAGCCCAAGCAGCACGGGTACGTCACGGCGGCGCACCTGGCGCAGCGGCGGACGGGCCAGAACCAGGAAGATCAGCGCTCCCATGCTGAGCCGAAGCCATGCCGTGCCGGCGGGCCCGACCGACCCGATCAGGCCCACGGACAGCGCCGAGCCCAGCTGCACCGAGAGCATCGCCGCCACAGCGAGCCCCCATGGTGGGACGGGAAGCCGTGCGGGAGCGCGGTCGGTCATGGCTCGATCCCGGACCCGATGCCGGGAGCTACCAGTCGGCGGGTGATCTGAACATCCGGGCCCAGCCGGGTCAGATGCGCCGCGAGATTGTCCCCCGCCGCGAGAAGGGCGTCATCGGTGAGGGGTGCGAGGGCATCGAGGATGAACAGCGCCGTTGTGGTTTCGTCGGTGAGTTGAGTGCGCCGTCCCTGCCGCCAGTTCCAGCGCCGGCAAGTCACGCCGGCGTCATCGCGCCACACCACTTCCCCGGGGTCGGGATGCTCGGTGACGGGCTCACCGTTACTGGTGGTGTCGAAGGGTTCCCGTCCGGTTGCGCGGACCAGCGCCGGCGGCCCGGAATAGCGCATCAGGTCCTCGCCGCCGAGCGGGACCTGGTGCAGCACCGAGACGGCGTTGTAGATGTCGGTCAGACGATTCACCCGGGGCAACCCGGACGCCGCCCGGCGCAGGAGTGCCTCCAAGCTGTTGCGGGTGCGGTTCGGTTTCGCCCCGAACCCCTGGTACGCCTCGCGCCACGCTGCAACATGTGGCAGTCTGTCGACGGATCGATCCGTGAGGGCTTGTCGTGCGGTAGTCTCCGCCGTTTCGAGCAACTCCTCGCTGTAAGCATCGCTCGTGCCGGGGACGAGTCCGTCGGCGGCCACCAGCAGCGCCCGGTAATCGGGGCGCAAAGAAAACACGGCGGCATCCACCTGGGCGCCGTCGAGGAATCCTTGAAGTTCTGTCCGCTCAGACATTGACGGTCTCCGGTTTGTGCCCCGACCCGACTCCAGGCTCGAAGACGGCCAGGGAAAACCTGGCGGTTTGCTGGCCCGGATTGGCGTAGGAATGCTCGACGTCGCCCGGGAAGGTCATCGCGTCACCCTCGCCGAGGACAATCGACTGGTCGGCGACCTCGATGGTTATCGAGCCCTGCCGGACCTGAAGTAGCTCCTTGGTGCCAGCCGAGTGGGCCTCGCTTCGGTGTTGCTCCCCTGGCTCCAGTGTCCAGTCCCAAAGCTCAACCACATTCGGCGATTCGGTCCCCGCCACCAGCACCCCGCGGCCACCGGACGCGCCGGCCCACAAGGCAGCACCATCCCCTCTGCGGGTGATCTTCACCGGCTTCGGTCGAGGAGGTTCCACCAGCGCAGGTAACCCAACCCCGAGGGCGTCGCTGATCCGCAGCAACGTGCCTACGCTGGGGTTCACAAGCCCCTGCTCCACGTTGACCACCATCCGGCGGCTCACTCCGGCCGCGACCGCCAATTGGTCTAGCGTCAACCGTCGCAACTGCCGTTCCGTCCTGACGCGGTCCCCGATCGCCGACGCGAGAGACGTTGTACCCTCATCCATGAGTGCAGCATAATGCACTTTCAGTGCAATGTGAACCAAGTACCAATCGCCCGGCACCTCTTTAGCCGCACTGCAGCTCAGCTGGCTGAGCAGGTGAGCACATTCAGCAGCCGAAGGACCTGTTCCCTCGGATCATCTGTACCGATAGTGTGAACACGAGAAGCGTCAACGAAGGGCCGCCCGGGGTAATCAGGTAGGCACGAGGAATATTCAACTCCCAGGAGGAAATATGACTGAACCACAGCAGGATCCCAGCGAACAGGAGATCGCGGCGGACAGTGGCGTGGCCGGTGCCCACGACGGCGGTGCCGACGGCGGAGCAGACAGTGGTGCCGACGGCGGCGCCGACAGTGGTGCCGACGGCGGAGCCGACAGTGGTGCCGACGGCGGCGCCGACAGTGGTGCCGACGGCGGCGCCGACAGTGGTGCCGACGGCGGAGCAGACAGTGGCGCCGACGGCGGAGCAGACAGTGGCGCCGACGGCGGAGCAGACAGTGGCGCCGACGGCGGAGCAGACAGTGGCGCCGACGGCGGAGCAGACAGTGGCGCCGACGGCGGAGCCGACGCGGGAGCGGGCATCTGAGCTTGAGTACTCCTCCTGAGGACCTCACGCGCCCCGGCGCTGGGGTTCTGGAGACACGCCTGATCGACATCGACCGCGAGAGGTTCGCGCGTGACGTCTGGGGGCGGACAGCGTTGCTCACGCGCGGCGCGGGCGACTTTTCCGACCTGTTCTCCGCCGGGGCCGTCGACGAACTGGTCTCCCGCCGGGGACTGCGCACGCCCTTCCTCCGTGTCGCCAAAGGCGGCTCCACATTTCCCGATTCCTCCTTCACCTCCCCGGCCGGCGTCGGTGCCACCATTTCCGACCAACTCGATGACACCGCCCTGTGGCGGAAGTTTGCCGACGGCGCCACCCTCGTCCTGCAGGCACTGCACCGCACGTGGGAACCGATCGCGGACTTCAACGCCCGGCTGAGCACCGAGCTCGGACATCCGGTGCAGGCCAATGCCTACATCACCCCGCCCCAGAACCGGGGGTTCGACGATCACTACGACGTCCACGATGTCTTCGTTCTGCAGATCCAGGGCACCAAGCGCTGGATCATCCACGAGCCGGTCCTCCCCGACCCCCTCCGTGACCAGGTGTGGACCGATCGTCGCTCCGCCGTCGCCGACGCTGCGAAGGGTGAGGCCTACATCGACATCGTGCTCGAGCCGGGCGATGTCCTCTACCTCCCGCGTGGCTGGCTGCATGCCGCCCAGGCGCAGGGCGAGGTCTCCATCCACCTCACGCTCGGCATCCACAGCTGGACCCGCTACGCACTGGCCGAACAACTCGCCCAGGCCGCACTTGCGATGCTCCACGATGATCCCGAGATGCGCCGGACGCTGCCGCTGGGCATCGACGGACCGGCCGGGGACGTCGACATCGTCCGCAAACGCCTGGCCGCCGCCGTCGCCGACGCCGATTCCGCTCCTTTATTTCACCGCACCAGTCGGGGCCAGGGACGCCCGGCACCGCTGGGACCGCTGGCCCAGCTCGCGGCCGTCGAAGGTCTGGGTCCCGAGTCCGTGGTGCGGCTGCGCGGTGCGCTGGAAGCGCGGCTTGAGGGATCGCGCCTGACCACCCGTGTGGGCTGGCTTGATTTCCCAGAGACCGATCTGCCGTCTGTGAGGCGCCTGCTCGACGGCGGGGCTTGCACCGCGAACGATCTCGGCGGCGAATTCGTCGAGAGATTGCTGCGCGCGGGGGTTCTCGTTCCCGCGGGACGGTGACGACCGCCATGGAACGCTTTTTCTGCGCCGACGGTGCCCGGCTGCGGAGCGACCCGATGGCCGGCACAGCGCCGAACGACGTCGTCTGGGTCCTCGTCGAGTATCGCGGCAGGTGGCCGTTCAACAGCTTCGACGGCCTCGCCCTCGAGCCTGAGACGAAAGCCCTCGTGATCTCCGCCGCTCAGGCGGCGCGGGCGCGGGTGCTGCTGGTGCGGCGGACCGGCCGCCGTCGACGCGACGGCCCCAACCGATGGGCCGTCCTGCGCCATGACGGGTCCGGCGCCCATCGTCAGCAATGGGGGTCGTGGACGCGTGACGAGGATCTGGCGGAGATTGCCGCTGCCCTCAGCAGACCGGGCGAGCTCGGCCACCCGCCGGTCCTCCTGGTCTGCACCCATGGCCTGCACGACACCTGCTGCGCGCTGCGGGGGCGGCCCATTGGACGTGCACTGAGTGAACGCTGGCCAGAGCTGGTGTGGGAATGCTCGCACGTGGGCGGTGACCGGTTCGCGGCCAATGTCGTCGTCGCGCCCGACGGCGTCTACTACGGCGGCCTCGACGCCGAGTCGTCAGTCGCAACGGTCGAAGGGCACCTCGCCGACTCCATCCACGCGAAGCACCTGCGCGGCTACACCGATCTCCTCCAGCCCCAGCAGGCCGCTGTCGCGGCTGTGCTCGAACGGTTCGGCCCGGCCGGACGGCGGGACTATACGGTCGCCGGGACCACCCGCCACGGTGATCTCTGGCGGATCCGCCTCACCGCTCCCCCGCCCCACCCCGCACAGACCGACGTCGAGCTGCGGGTCCGCCGCGCCCCACCGAACCAGCTGACCTGCCGCGCGCCGGCACCGGGCTCGGTTATCGTGTACGAGCCGGTTTCGATCCATTCAGGCTGAAGCAGCGGTTCCCGGATTCAGTTGGAACGAGGCGGTCCCACTGCCTCGTGAGGGGCCCAACCTCCGCTCCCCCGTGAGGCTTGCATGAGTCTGAAAGAAGCGGCAGCATCGAATGCGTGTTCGAAATGAAGCAGAGTGACCGCCGATGCGTGCTGCCCGGGGAGGACGGACAGCCGTGCGGCCGGCCCGCCGGTGCCTCACCGTTCGCACTCTGCTCGGCGCACGTGGCCGCCGTCATGGAATGGGCGGACGCTGAAGTAGGCACCACCGACGCGATGCCGGCCCCCTGCCGGGCCTGCGGGTCGCGGATCGGCGTCCGGTATCCCTCCGGCTGGGCATGCGCGGCATGTGAGTGGCGCGTGGGGGACATCGTGGACGAGGGACTGCCGCCCCCGCGTGTGGACGTCGTCTACTACATCCGCTTCCGAAACCGGATCAAGATCGGGACGACCGCGAACCCCCGCCAGCGGCTCGCGCGGCTCTGGCACGACGAGGTACTGGCGTTCGAACGGGGGGATCGGCTCGTGGAGCACCGCCGCCACGAGCAGTTCGCGGCCTCGCGGCTGGACCGCTCGGAGTGGTTCATGCCGTCGCCCGCACTCGAGCGGCACATCGCCGAACTCGCCGCGGGCGTAGATGATCCGTGGGCGCGCTACGCCCGCTGGGTCGGAGAGGCAATCGCGCTGAGGGGATGATCCGCAGCGGGGTTGACGCCGGTTCCGCTGGACGCTCCAGCGATGAGGATGTGGCCTAGGGTCCACTCGGTGCAGGAGATACGAACTCCTGAACAATTTCGGGGGATGCGTGGATGCAGATCATCTCGAGGTTCTCGGTACCGCTGTTGCGGAACCGGTGGCGTGCGCCTGCGTGGACCGTCACAATCGCGCCGGTACCGGCGCGGAGCTCTTCCCCGTCGGATTCAATGACTGCTTCGCCCCGCAGCACCACCCACGTCTCGGTGTAGGGGTGCCAGTGGGTGTCGGGCCCTCTGCCGGGGATGGTGTCCACCCAGAAGAACGAGACGCCGGCACCGTGGTCGGCCCCGACGAACAGGGCCGTTCCGGTGTTGTTCTGGCGGAGCTGCTCGCGGTCGGTAACGGTGGTCATGAGGGTTTGCTCTCCCTTCCGTCAAGCCACAAAGTCTCGGACTCGTCCCGGTGCGAGCCGGTTGTTCCGACGTGTTTCTTGTCGATTACGGCGCCCTTCTTGATCACGTGAACGAGCGCCATGCCGTGGCCGCGTCCCAGGCCATAGTCGGCTTTGAGCCATTCGAGGATCTCGCCGGCTTTGCCGTTGTGCTCGTCGAATCCCTTACTGTTCGCGATGTCGAGTAGCTGGCGGGGCGTGAGTCCCGTCTTGTCTTCAATGGTGTCGAGGTACGCCTGAAATGACATGTCGTCATCCTTCCGTTTCCGCCCGGCTGCTGGCAATGGAAGTGGCAGAAATGATTGGCGGCAGATCGGCCCAGCGAGAATCAGCTGACGCGGACTGATCCCAGCCGCACGGTCATTCCGGGGTCGCGGTGGTCGAAGAACTGGGACGCGCCGGTGTCGAGGGTCGCGATATGGGCCATCTCATCCTCGGTGAGGGTGAAGCCGAAGACATCGAAGTTCTGCACGATCCGGTCCAGGTTCACGGACTTGGGAATGACGACGACGTCGCGCTGGATCAGCCAACGGAGCACCACCTGAGCCACGGAGACCCTGTGGGCTTCGGCGATCGGAGTGAGCTCAGGGTGGCTAAACAGGTCATTTCGACCTTCGGCGAAGGGGCCCCAGGACATGATCTGGACGCCGTGCTCCTTCATGATGCGCTGGTCATCGACACGCTGGTAGAAGGGGTGGTTTTCGATCTGGTTCACCGCGGGGGTGACTTCGTTGTTGGTGATGAGGTCTACGAGGCGGTCGGAGTGGAAATTGGAGACGCCGATCGCCCTGGCACGGCCGTCCTTATAGAGGCCCTGCATGGCCCGCCACTCGCTGTAGTAGTCACCGTAGGGCTGGTGGATCAAATAGAGGTCGACGTAGTCCAGACCGAGCCGCCGCAGGGAGGTGTTGAAGGCGTCGATGGTGTTCTGTTCGCCCGCGTCCTGCACCCAAAGCTTGGTGACGATGAACAGTTCCTCGCGGGGGATCCCGCTGTTGGCGATTGCCCGGCCGACGGCCTCCTCGTTCCCGTAGGCCGCAGCGGTGTCAATGAGCCGGTAACCGGCCGAAAGGGCGTCCGCAACGGCCTTCTCGGTTTCATCGTCAGGGATCTGGTAGACGCCGAAGCCGAGGATCGGCATCTCGACGCCGTTATTGAGGGTGACTGTCTGCATCTGGTTTTCCTTTCGGAAGTAGCGGGTGGGAGGGTGCCGGTAGGCACTGGGTCTCAGCCGGTGCGAATCCAGCCGTTATCGTCATGCGGGCGCTGCCATGCCTGCCGCGGTTCCACCCACTCGCGGGCGACGTCGGTGAGCCAGATCGTGGTATCAGGATTCCACCCGGCAATGACGGAGGCACGGTCGGCGTCGATGCGCAGGGCGCGGGTAGCGCATCGGAGATAGCCGAGAACCGTGAGGTGGACAGCGTCCCAGTCATCCGCGACCCGTTCCCAGTCCGGGATGAGCCACGTGCCCTCACGCCCTGTCGTGCGGAACCAATCGTGGCGGCGCGAGGACGTGACGTCGAGCGGATATTTCCGGCAGAGGCCGGCCCAGTCATCCTCGTCTGCGACCTCGAAGGTGCGGCCGGTGCCACGGACGGGGATCACCGTAGCGCATTCCTCTCCCATGGCGTCCTCAATAGGCTTAGTCCCGCCGGCACCCGGCTGACGGTTTGCAGAAGACCCTGCGGGAAGGACCACCACGTCCCGGACCAGGGTGCGCGGGGATCCCGGGGACGGTCGCGCCCGGCCCGTACCTCTTCGATCCGCGCACCCCGCGCCCACGCAACCAGCGTCTCGCGCGTACTGCGGGGCAGGGGGGCCGGGTCCTCGACTGACCGCCAGTCGATGTGCCACTGCTCGCGCTGGCGCGGTTGGGTGAACGACTGTCCGACGTTGGAGGCCATGACCTGCACGGCGAATGGACGGAGAGCATCGCGGATCACTGCGAGCGCTGCGAGGGTGTCTTCGCCGTCGGGTTCCTGCCAGTAGCGGGCATTGCCGACCGATGCCTCCAGCGCTGCCTCAATCTGGTGCCCGGTTGGGGTGCTTGCCCGGGAGGTGCTGAGCCTTACGGCAAGCTCATCGACCGTCATCGAATCGGGGGGCCAGCCGGATTCGGGCGCCAGTCCGTCTTCGTCCATGGTGGTGAAAAATACAGTGGTGCGTGAGGTGCCGGCGGAGGGGTCGAGGCCGCTGCTGAGATACATCACCGGGCCCCTCAGTTCCGGATTCAGCTCCAGGGCCAGCTCGAGGCACAGCCGGCGTGCTCTTGGACCTTCGAGGAGCGTCTCTTCCGACACCGTCATTCCGTCATCCTGCCATGCGATCCATCAGCCCGAGGCCAAATGGACACTGCAACCCTCCGGGTCCTTGCCGAACTGTCTTCCCGCGGAGTAGTTTCCCACCGCGGATTGTCGAATCAGGACTCCGTTTCATCGAGAAGGAAGGAGAACACTCGGCGGCCGTCGGGTATCACTTTCATGGGACACCCCTGGGTCAGCTGGTGGAAGCCGCAGCGGTGTCGATAGCCGTGCCGGCGGTTTGACGTCCGAGGCCGATCGCGGTTTCGGTATTCATTCCGCGCAGAATCATCCCGAGCACACCGGTGTAGATGAGAACCAGTTGCGCGGCCAGGGAGTCTGCGCCGTCCGCGCCGACGAGAGGGACTGCGAGCTCCGTCAACCGGTCCATCAGCAGTTGTGTGTCTCTGGAGAGCGCGTCCTGGAGTTCCTGTCCCTGATGGGAGGATTCCGCTGCTACGCCGAGGAACGCGCACCACCGGGCAGCAGTCGCCCCCGTCCGGTATCGATCGAGGGCTGGGAAAACCGCCAACAGCTTCTCCTTTGGCGTGGAAGCGTCATCGACGGCCAGCTGCCACGTCTCATCCCACCGCACCAGGCGACGTTCAAGCGCCTGAGCGATCAGGCCCTCTTTGTTGCCGAAATGCGCGTATAGCGTCGCCGGGGCCACATTCGCATGCCGGAGGATCTCATCCACGGGCGTTGCAGCAACCCCTTGCGTGAAGGCGAGATCGTCGGCGGCGTCAAGCAATCGTTCCCGTGCGCTGGGATGTACTTTCATGCCCCCATCCTATAACGTTCGTTTCAATGAAACGGTCGTTACATACACAGCAGACCAATGCGGGCCCGATGTTCACAGCGGCATGCGTTGCGCTCATTGCCGCCACGTATGGCTTGGCAAGACTCGGGTACGGACTCTTCCTTCCCGCCTTCTCGGAAGCTTTCGCGTTGACTCCGACGATCGGCGGTCTCCTGGGTTCCGGCGCCTCGGCTGCATACTGTGTATCGGCGATATTTGGCTTCCGCTACGCGCCAACCCACCCCCGCACTGTTACCGCCCTGGCCGGATTGACGGCCACTCTGGGAAGTGCGGCTATCGCCGCCGCACCCGGCACAACCACCTTCGTTGGAGCCGTCCTGCTCGCCGGCATGGGTGCCGGATTCGCATCGCCCGCGCTGGTGGAACTCGTGCAGCGCAATGCCGAAGCAGACGCGCAGGACAAGCTGCAATCGATCGTGAACTCAGGGACGGGTTTCGGCGTCGTCGCTGCCGGAGTCCTCGCCCTGGTCCTGGGATCCTCGTGGCGCCTTGCATGGGCATTCATTGCTGCTATTGCGCTCACTGCGATGATCGGCGTGCTGCGCGCGGATGCCTCGCGATCTGCCTCCCGCCGGAGTCCCCTGCCACCCCGCACCACGAGGTCACCACACGGAACAACGGGGCCGCGTCTGCTCCAGCGTCCCATCGCAGCAGCGTTCATCTTCGGTATTGGCTCCTCGGCGATCTGGGTCCATGGCCGGACCTTCCTCGAGGAGCAGGGCCGACTGAGTGTCGAAGCCTCTGCCACCGCGTGGGTAGCACTGGGCATCGGAGGAGCCGCCGCCGCGCTCACGGCCTCCTGGTTGGCGACGCACACCGTCCGAACGACGTGGCGGGTCGCGGTACTGGCCGTTGCGCTCGCGACCGGCTCTTTCGCTATAGCACCGCAAAGTGCGGCCCTCAGCTTCAGCGCGGCGGCGGTGTTCGGACTCGCCTATACCGCGGCATCGTCAGTGCTCATCATCTGGGCAGCACAAACTGCGGCCAGCGGTGCCGCCGGCACCTCGGTGCTGTTCACAAGCCTCGTCATCGGACAAGCGGTGGGATCAACGCTGATCGGTGCGCTGATCGAAGCACTGGGTTTCGGCCCGGCGTTCGCCGTCGCTGCGGCTATTTGCGTTATCAGCGCATTCGGAGCCATGGGCCGACTGCAGCAAGGGGACGCGGCTGGTGCACGCCGTACTCTGGGCACTCCGGGCTCAACCCCACCGCGGTGACGGCGGGTGATCTGTTCGACGGGTCCGCCAATCGCAAGCACCGGAATCGGGACCTCGGGGCCCGCCCGATCATCGGCTATGCCTCGGTAGCGTCTTCACCTTTGAGGGTGCGTCATCATCCCTCTATTCTGTTTCCCATGCCTCTGCTGCGTAGGAGCGTGCCCGCGGCACGCATCTCGGACGGAATCCCACCGCGTCACCACCTTTGAGCTCTTCTTCGACCTCGTTTTCGTGTTCGCCTTCACCCAAGTGACCGCATTGATGGCGCACGAGCACTCGTTCCTCGCTGTCGTGCAGGGCCTCATCATCCTCGGGCTGCTGTGGTGGTCATGGGTGTCCTTTTCCTGGCTCGCAAACCCGACACACGTCGACGAGGGCATCATGCGGTTTGGCTTACCCGCCGTCATGATTGCCGTCTTCATGGCGGCTCTGGCTACCCTGAAGCCTTCGAGGATCTCAAGGGTGGGCTTCACGGTCCCCTCGTTCTTGCCTTGTCCTCCGTCGCTGTACGCCTGCTGCACCTCATCCTGTACGCCTACGCCGCCGGCGACGACAAGCCGCTGCGGCGCCAGGTCGGCAAAATGCCCGCAGCGATGGGGCTTGGATCAACGCTCGTTATCACCGGAGCGCTGATCGGCGGTCCCGCCCAAACGTACTTCTGGCTCGCAGGCGTGGCCATCGACTCCGGCCTTACCTACCTCACCTCGCGGCACGGCAACTGGCGGATCCACTCGGCCGCCCATTGGACCGAGCGGTACGGGCTGGTCATCATCCTCGCGCTCGGAGAATCCATCGTGGCCATGGGGGTCGGTGCGTCCGAGGAGCCCGTCAGCATACCCGTCCTGATTGGGGCCACGGCCGGTGTCGGCCTCTCCATCGGCCTGTGGTGGCTTCATTCGACGTCACCGCTATCGCAGCAGAACACCGCTTTGCGGCCCTGCGCGGACATGCACGCGCCTCTGCGGCTATCGATGCCTACACATACCTGCACCTGCCCTTGGTTGCAGGCATCGTCCTGACTGCCCTCGGCATCGAAGATGCCTTGGCACATGTGGAGGAAGTAGGAGACTTCAGGCTGGTCGGGGCATTCGCCCTCTTCGGGGGGCCGGCGCTGTACCTGGTGGGAAATGCAGTGTTCTGGCGAAGGGTCGGAGGTGAATGGAAGAAGTGGCGCCTGGGCGCAGCTGTGGTGCTCGTGGTGCTTGTGCCACCTGGCACGCAGCTCGCTCCACTTGCCGCTCTCATCACTGCAGCACTCATCACCACCGCCGTAGTAGCAGTCGAAAGCCTTCTCTATGCCGAAAAAGGGAGGCAATACGAGCAGGCGCGTCGACGCCGTCCTGACCTACCCGAGAAGCCTGAACCCCTGAGATCGTGCGGCCCGCGTGCGACGAGCACTGCGGCCGGGCAGAGGTGTGCTCCTGTTATGCTCCCCCGCATGAGCAGCGACGATCACCTGGTCCGTGCGGTGAAGGACGTCCTATCCCACCGCCTCCACCCAGCCATCATCAATCACAGCTTGAGGGTCTTCGAATACGCGGTGGCAATCGCCGAGCATGAAGGATGTGTCGTCGATTCCCAATCCCTGCAGATAGCCGCACTGTTCCATGACGCCGGCACCGCGCAGGAATACGATGGGCCTCTCCGGTTCGAGATTGAAGGCGCTGACGCAGCCGCAGCTTTCCTTGCCACGGAGGGCTGGGAGACGTACCGCGTCGACGCTGTGTGGGAAGCGATCGCCCTTCACACCTCCCCGCAGATCGCCGAGCGGCGTGGGCCGCTCACCCGTTACCTCCGGCTCGGGGTCCGCACCGACTTCGGCGATGAGACCCTGATGCCTGACGCGGGCCGTCATCGATCCCAGGCCGAAGCGATGCATCCTCGACTTTTGATCGAGCAGGAACTGGGTGGTGCAGTGGTGACGCAGGCATTGCGGAACCCCGCCAAAGCACCGCCGGCCTCGTGGCCGGGCGCACTGCTGGAGGCTCATCTAGCCGACCCGGGCAGACCGGGTGTCAACCCTGCCTTCTGATCTCCTGCCGCTCCGCGGAGTTCCCGTCCGCAGGAGTGCCGCCGTGGTTCCACCGGTGTGCGGCGGATTCCCCGCGCCGTAGTCCGGCACGGAAGGCCTATCGAAGGGCTCCAGATCCCAGGTTCCACAGGCGCTCTGCGGCTTCCGGATCAAGCGCGTGCTGCGCCACCCCGGTGGTGCGGCCTGCCCCGTCGGCGACGGTCTCAGCTTCCTGGTTGTCCTCGAAGTAGCGCCCGCTGACTCCCTCGAGTGCGGGGTGAGCAGCCAGAAGGACCGAAGTTGCCGCCCCCTGCTGCGGCGTTTTGAAATGTGCTCCCTCGATGCGGTTTCCATCCTCGTCCATCGCACCCAAGGCACGAAGGGTTGCGTCGTCGAGGTGTCGCTGCAGATTGGTCGTGATCCAGCCGGGCATCAACGAGTTCGCCGTGATGCCGTCACCGCTCCACTGCTGGGTAATTCCTACGGCAAGGAGCACGTCGGCCGTCTTGGACTGCGCGTAAGCGCCCCATCGGTCATACTCCCGGCGACCGTAATGTGGGTCCTCAAAATCGAACGCCGAGCGCAGGTGCGCAGTGGAGCTGATGGTGACGACGCGTCCGGCTCCGGCCGCCCGAAGATGGGGATACAGCCCTACAGCCAGGGCGAAGTGGCCCAGGTAATTGGTTGCGAGCTGCAGCTCCCACCCGCCGAGGGTGACGTTCCGTTCCGGGAGAGCCATGATCCCGGCATTGGCAACCAACCCGTCGAGTGGCCCCTCCCACGCTTTCGTGAAAGCCGTGACCGAGCGCAGGTCAGCGAGGTCCACGGATTCAGCACGCGCTCCGCCTGCACCCGGGCGTTGGCTCAGGTCAGCCACGAGCTTGTCAGCTGATGCCGGGTTTCGGGTAGCAATGGTCACGTACGCACCCGCCCCGACCAGTGCGCGAACGGTCTCGGCCCCAATGCCGGACGCGCCGCCCGTCACCACGTAGTTCCGGCCCGACAGGTCGACTCCGGTGAGCACGTCCGCGGCGGTCGCGCGCGCATCAAAGGGAGTGGTCAATAGTTCTTTCATTGCAGTGCCTTTCCTGCACTCGATGCCTGATCGGAGCTGGTCACATCGAGCACGATGCCCCGAGAGTCGGTTCGACGTGTATCAAACAATTAAATGCTGGGCTATGGTTTCATATATGTCAAACAATCAGGGGTTCGTGCAGTCGGAGGCCTTCCCCGAGCCAACAAGCAGCGAGATCAAACTCATCTCGGTTTTGAAAGCCCTCGCGGACCCGGTCCGGCTACACATCGTGCAGCGCCTGGCAGACGGCAACTATCACCCCTGCAGCGTCGGTGAGTACGACCTCGACATTCACAAGTCGACACTGTCCCACCACTTCAAAACCCTTCGGGAAGCCGGGATCACCTCAACGGCTGTCAGCGGGCGCGAACACGCAGTGAAGCTGCGCAGTGAAGACCTGGACCGCCGCTTCCCGGGCGTCGTTCCCAGCATCCTTCGCGCCCACCAAGCAATCGCACGCTAACCCTCGGTCAATCCACTCCCCGAACCCTTGAAGACCCTGTCCGGGACTTATTGATGACGTTCCTACTCAGATCTTGAAAGCTCCCAATGGCCATCCACAACTCCCGCCGTGGAACGCCGTGGACTGGGACAACGACGCCGACTGGGACTGGCGCACGGCCAGCGAGGAGACTCCCGAACAGCTTTACGGACGATGGCGCGGCGCCGTGGTCCGCTCCCGCGCGCTGTTTGCCGAGGCGTTGACGGCCGGCGGTCCGGCACGCCGGGGCACATTCGCATCCGATCCCACCATTGAGCTTCCCAGCCTGCGCTACATCCTGCTCAACATGATTGAGGAGCATGCCCGCCACAACGGTCATGCTGACCTGATCCGCGAGTCGGTGGACGGGCTGGTCGGGCAGGATCCGCCGGATTAGAAACTGCCGCCAGGGCGGGGCCTTGATCTTCGCGCTCGGCAGCGGAATGGGGAGATTGAACAGAAACAAGCAGACTTGTTCTGGTGCGCACCGGCTGCAGCGGGCCATCCTTGTGTGATGGACACCACACCCGCAACCATCGCCGCCGACGTCGTCGTAATCGGTTTCGGCAAGGGCGGCAAGACCGCTGCGTCTACGCTCGGGCATCTCGGCAAGCGGGTCGTCTTGATCGAGAAATCCCCGCTGATGTACGGCGGAACGTGCCCGAATGTCGGCTGCGTGCCGACCAAGGCGCTCGTCTACCACGCGCACAATCGTCGGGAGGAGGACTCCGCCCGGGAGTGGTATCGCCGCTCGGTCACCACCGTGCACCAGCTCACCTCATCCTTCCGGGACGTGAACTACAACGTCCTCGACGCGCACGACTCCCTCACGATCCTCACCGGCAAAGGGACGTTCGTCGACCCGCACACCGTGAGCGTCGACGTTGACGGCCGCCAGGTCACCGTCACGGGGGACACAATCCTGATCAACACCGGTTCAGAGCCGATCGTCCCGGATATCGCGGGCATCCGGGACAGCGCCCACGTGATCACAAGCACCGACCTCATTCACAGGACCGATCTTCCCGCCCACCTCGTGATCATCGGCGGCGGATACCTGGGCCTTGAACTCGGCGCCGTGTACCGGACATTCGGTTCCGAAGTCACGATCCTCGAGATGACATCCCAGATCCTCCGCCGCGAAGACGACGACGTCGCCCAGGTCGCCATCGGCATTCTTGAGAACCAGGGCATCAACATCGTCACGAACACCAACGTGCTCGAGATCCGGGATGGCGTGGACGGCGCCGTCGTCACCTACGAACGCGATGGCAAGCGATACACGGTCGAAGCAGATGCCGTGCTCCCGGCGACTGGCCGGGCTCCGGCGACGGAGGGGCTCGGTCTCGACGCCGCTGGGGTGACCACCGCGCCCCGGGGTGCCGTCGTGGTCGACGGGCACCTCCGGACGAGCCAGCCGCACATTTTCGCGCTCGGTGACGTCAACGGCGGGCCCCAGTTCACCTACGTCTCGCTCGATGACGCCCGCATCGTGCTTGACCAACTGATCGGTGAGGGAAAGCGCAGCACCGCCGACCGCCACTCGGTCCCGCGCACCCTCTTCATCTCGCCGCCGCTCTCGACCGTCGGCCTCACCGAGAGGGAAGCGCGGGCTGCCGGCCACCGGATTAAGGTGGGGAGTCAAAATGTCGGTGAGATCTTCGCGATGCCGCGGGCCTACATCGTCGAAGAGATCCGAGGCATGATGAAATTCATCATTGACCTCGACACCGACCTGATTCTCGGTGCGGCATTGCTCAGCGTCGACTCGCAGGAAATCATCAACGTGGTTGCCCTCGCGATGCGCAGCGGAACCACGGCGACGCAGCTGCAGGAGTCCATCTACACGCACCCGAGTTCCACCGAGGCCCTCAATGACGTCATCGGAACCATAGTGCGCACCGACGCACGAGAGAACCCGGAGGCCGAAGCGGCGTAGGCGCGCTGGGCCGCCACATGGCAGGTCTTAGTTGGGGCTTGTAGCACTCGCAGGATCAGCGGAACTCCTGCAAATCCGCTCGCAGTGGACTTCTTCGCGCACCCGCTCTGATCGGTCAACGGCGCACCCGATAGCGCAGATGAAGCACCCGGCTGCCCTGAATCACCACGTCAGGTTCCTCCAACACCTGCTGCGCGTGGACCGGCCCAAAGTAGCGCTTGCCGGACCCGAACACGACGGGTACGACGTCCATGCGCACCTCGTCGACCAGGCCCGCGGCAAGCACCTGGCCACCGACGTCGCCGGCGGAGACCTCGACGATGCGGTCACCCGCAAGCTCCTGCGCCTTGGCCACGGCTGCTCGGACGCCGTCGACGAAGTGAAACGGCGCCTCCGGCTCCCAGCCCTCGGGCTCCGGCCGGTGCGTCACGACGACAACGTGGTCGATCCCTCCTGGGGGCTTCCCGCCCCAGCCGTCAGTCATGTCGAAGACGTGACGGCCGACGACAGTCGCCCCGATCTGGTCCCAGTACGGCCGGGTGTAGTCGTAGGACGCTTGTGAGACCTTCAACTCGCCGCTCTCGTCCAACGGCACGTCACCGCTGAGCAACCAGTCAAACAGCGGTCCGGGCTGGTCGTTCTCGTCTGCGATGAAGCCGTCTACCGACACCGAGCTGTACATGACTACCTTGCCCATTGGCGCTCCTCTGCTTGGGATGCCCTCAGGTTAGAGTTTCGCGGGCTGTCGCTCTTGTAAGAAATCAATCGGTCGGCAGCGGCCAGCTGTCCAGTACGTGGCCGGGATGTTCGCGCAGGAACCGCCGCCGGACTTCGACGTACCGTGTCGGTGTTAACCCGGTAAATGCCCGGAACTCGTGGCCGAAGTGGGCCTGATCGAAGTAGCCTGCGCTGCTGGCGAGGTCGGCCCAGTCGATCGGTTCGGCGGGGTTGATCGCGAACACGGTGGCGGCGAAGCGGTAGGTGCGGGCCAACCGCTTCGGCGTGACGCCGATGAGCGCCTTGAACCGCTGTGCCAGGTGAGTACTGCTGACACCGGCTGAAACCCTCAGGTCGTCGATAGCCACTGCCCCGCCGGTCGCAGCAATGATGCGGCTCGTATGGCGGACCAGCCCCAGGCCGGCCGCGTCGCCTAACCGTCGCATCAGCTCCTCCTCGAGCAGCGTCAGCATCTCGTGAGGTCCCTCGGCCGTAGCCAGCCGGTCTCGCAGCTCGGCGATGGCGGATCGACCCCAAATCTGCTCTACCGTCACCGGCCGGTCACACAGCTCGGCCGCGGGCATTGGCAGGAACGGCGCCAGCCCCCACGGCTTGAAGTGCACGCCGACGGACCGGGTCCGGGGTGGGTAGCCGAACTCCACCGCGCGGGTGGGCATCGTGACCACGCAGCCGTCGGCGTACTCGGCCGTCTCGATGTCGGTGCCGGCGCGGATGCGAAACGGCGCCCCGAGGTTGACGATGAGCAACGCCGCCGGCATCGGCGGCAGCGTCAGCCGGGCGTACGGCGGCGCACCTTCCAGGTAGTAAAGGTCGTCGATCAGCCCGTCCAGCGGCGGTCGCGGCACTCTGGACACGTACTCCACGCCCACAGTATCGCCGACGCCCCGCCCCGAGTACACCCTGCATTGTGAGAAGCCGAAGAAGGTGGACCAAAGCGATCGGAATCGGCAACCCGCCCTCGCAATTTCAGGAGGCAATTCCCATAACAGATGATGACTTGAACCGCACGGTACGGTTTGCGGTTCGGTTCGTTATGGCGCTTGCTTGGGAAGCGGCATCGACCGCCAGCGAAGGCAAGTGGTTTATGGAGCTCGACCCAGGAGGTGTAAGCACCTACAGGCCCGGCTCCCGCAAGAATTCAAGCGCCGATCGGTGAGTCGCACAGTCCAGCGCCAAGGCGGGGTTCGGGTTCAATAGGGTCTCCCACCGCGACCGATACGCAGGGCTCCCCTCGTGCTGTAGATAAACGTCCGCGGGGCTAGCGCCCGACGTGGGCGTGTTGCCGGCCAGCATCAGTGCGTCGTTCCCTTATTGCGCCTGAAGAAGTACCCGGCCAGAATCAGGCTCATGACCAGGAGCACCGTGTAGAGGCTTTTTAGGAATAGGCCGTCACCGATAAAGATCATGACGATCGAAACGATTGCCAGCAAACCATACAGAACAACCATCAACCGGTCTCCTCGTGCATGTGTCCCAGACCAATAGAACCGGAATATGTGAGAGTGCCCCTTCTACGCCGCAGGCCATGCCCGACCGCACCTGGGACCGCGGCGGGACCGCGAGGCACACTCACCGAATGGGTTGCGCAGGTGCGCCGGGACCAGCGTCGTCTACGAGTAGCGTCCCGTGAAAGTTGATCCGCGGTTGACCTCGGTGAACTCGAGACCGACAACTTCCCCGTCCTCCACGAGCCATCTCAGCTCATAACACGCTCGGTAGCTCGGCGGCCAAAAGGAACAAAACCGTCCCTTGTCATCGATGTACCACTCACCCAGCGTTGGCGACCCGTGCTCGATGTAGGTTGTCGCACCACTCGTATCGAAGGTCTGTGTGGCTCCGTCATCGTAGAGGAAGCCCCCGGCCGTGACCGCATCGGCGATCTCCTCTGCCTGCACCATTTCCCGATCCTTGATTGGCCGCTTCTTAGCAAAGTCCGACACCGAAACCTCCCTGATCCTGAGCCGCGGAGTATCTGCTCGGTTCACCCGGCCGGACACCAGTCAATTGCCGGCCAGAAGGGCACCTCGTAGCCAGTTTCCGCCTCGGGGCGGGGTTCAGCAAGTGCCACCCGCGGACCCTCTTTCCCGATGTGGGGGGCTCTGGTCGAGGACGAGTTCGATCTGCATGTCCTGCTTGCTTTCTACCCCGGTCCCCCGCCCGTCGACACCTGTAGAAGCAGGTTCTCCGAGGCCTCGGAAAGGACCGCTCAGGACGGTCCGGTCACTAAAAAACCCACCGGGCGGCCGGTGGGCTTGGTGGCTGAAAACGGGTGTCCTGGGCTCATCGCGACTCGAAGCGGATTGCGGCGCGGACGCGGGATGAGCGCGAGCCGATGCGGTTGGTCCTGCCGGTCTGGTGCTTTCGCGCCTTCTGGTCGGCGTGGACGCCGGCGGCGCCGGAGGCGGCAAATGCCGCGCGGCGGGAGACAAGCTCCGCGGGGAGGGCTAAACCGGACTTCCGGTTCTTGGGCTGTGCCATGCTCGTGCCTTTCGAGTGGGTTGGTGATTACACCCTCTCATGCGGGCGGCGCCCTCCTCCTTCGTCGCCGGTGGCCGCCCTAGTAGCTCAGCACTGCCCAAGACTGGCCGGTTTAGTCGTCGTACTGTCCGGTTGGTTTGGCTTGCTCCCTGAAGATCGGGCCGATGAGCTGGAAAGTGCCCGCTTCGCATGCCTGGGAGAGGGACCGTTCCTCCCTATCGAGGCGTGCCACCTCGGCGGCGGGATCCCCTCTTGTAAAGAGCTCATCCCTCCGGCTCGATGAATAGTTCCGAACAAAATAGCCGTTGCCATCCACCACTTCGTCTACGGTGAAGCCTGCTGCGGTCATTCTGGCGACGTACCGCCGGTACGCTTCCTCGTACTCCTCGCGGGTCACGTACCCCTTGGCGAGGACACCGGCCTCGAAATCGGAGAGCCTTTTGACCTTGAAGACCCTGGCGACCCCGGCATGCATAGGATTTTTCAGGGCGCGCGGGCTGTGTTCCGGAATCATCGGTTCTCCTCTGATGTGCTGCTGGGCAGGATGGTCAGTGTGTTCCGCGGCCGAGTTTGCTAGTAGCCCGACCCCCGGGCGGGAGTGCCGCCGGCGGACGCGGCGTCGGCGAACCAGTGAGCATCAAAGGCAGAGGGACTATGGCCCGTTCCCCCGTCGTCCGCATGCGGACCCCCTCAGGTGGCGACGGCCGATATCGGAACCTCTGCTGCGGAGCCTACCGCCCGGATGCTTCGGATGGTGGCCCGGTATCAGTTCGTCATCCAATCGTCACGCTTCCAGCCCTGCGGGGTCGGCCGGCTACTCGGGAGGTGGCGGAACATCGGATGCGGGTACGTCAGCGCCTGGCCACTATCAGACCCAGAAAACGGAGCGAGCCCGCGTCAGTAGGACGTCGACGGGAAGAAGAACGGGCGGAAATAACCGTGAGGACCGGAGTCAGCCGTCGGCGAGGAGAGCATCGGCACGGCGGGGCGAGAGACGGTGCAGGAGGATGAACGCTTTCGCTTTTCCTACGTGAATCTCCGACCGGTCAGCCCGCAATCCGGCAAGGATCTCGCGGGCGGCTTGCTCGGCGCTTATCTTGCCGGTGCCGCGGCCTGCGGTCATTGGCGTGTCGACCAGGGGCAGAACGACATCGACGGCCCTGACGGTGGGAGCATCCACGGCCAGCTGGTAGCGAAGGGCCTTCGTGAACGTGCGCAGCCCGGCCTTGGCCGCTCCGTAAACCGCTGCGCTGCGCTTGGGCGAAATAGCGAGGCCGGAGGTGATGTTCACGATTGCGGCATGCTGTGCCTGAATCAGGTGCGGCAGCGTCAGGGCGGTGAGCTTGATCGGAGCGACCAGATCGATGGTCAGCTCGTGGTCGATATCGGTGAGCATCTGGGGCGCCGGCCGGGTGGTCAGGTGATAGTTAAGTTGTATCCCGGCGTTGTTCACCAGCAGCGAGAGCCCACCTAACTGCTCCACCACGGTATCGACAATCCCCGGCAAATCCTCCGCGCGGGCAAGGTCAGCCGCCAGCGTGCGAAGGCCCGGAATGCGCGCCGCGGCGGCGTGGAGGCGTGCCTCGTCCCGGCCAACAATGAGCACATCACTGCCTGCCGCGACCAGTTGACGGGCCAGTTCCAGGCCCACCCCGGAGCCGCCACCGGTTACAAGCGCCTTGAACCCCTGGAGCTCCATGCGAGGTCCTCTCTCACACCGGACAGTGATGTTCTGTTGTGGGTGCGATGGCGACAGACAGCCGAGCGTGGTGGAAACACCACTAGCGCCCAAGACTAGGAGGGTACTAGCGGCGGGGGCAACTCTTCAGTCGAAAGCTCCTCACTTTTTGTGGGAGGTGCGGGACGAATTTCCGCGCCACCCATTGTGTTTATGCCTCTAGGATCGCTCCGACGGCGTTAGTCACTTCTCGGAGAGGTCAGTTGTCTGGGAACCATCAACTGAGCGATCGAGTTAACGCTTGAGCTGCTCCCTCCTCCGCTTGGCTGCAGCACCTCACCTCAATGAAAGGGCTGTGTGAACGTGAGCAGAATCGCCGTGCAGCGCTCTGGGAGCCGGTTTCGCCCGTCTCGGCCACTTCTGGGAATTCTCCTGCTCGGAATACTCGCGTCAGCCCTGGTGCTCCTCGGGCCCAGCCTGCTCAACAGCATGCGCGCCGGGGACGGCTCGTTGCTGGGAAGTTCGGAATGCACCGTCGAAACCGCCGATGGAGAAGTCGGGCTCAACCGTGAAGAGGCAAAGCTGGCCACAACGGCTGTGGCACTCCTGGCCCGCGGGATGGAGGCCCCGGACACATCCAGCATCGATGAAACGGCGCTGCAGCGGCTGGCCGACGGGCCTTCCGAAGACGCAGGTCCCAGCCTGACCTGCCGAGGCTCAGCCGCAAACGGCTTGCCCGAACAGCAGCTGACCGCCTCCGGGCTGACGCCCCGCGCCGAGCAGGTGCGCGAAGCCATGACCGAGGCGTTCGGCGACCAGAGTCTGGGCGGCTTTGCCCCAGGCGGCGTCGATCAAGGGCACGGAGGGGACTCGACCCACTACGACGGCCGGGCCATCGACATTTTCTTCCGGCCGGTGACCGAGGAGAACCGGCGTGAGGGGTGGATACTCGCTCACTGGCTGGTCGCCCATGCTGAGGACCTGAACATCCAGTACGTTATCTTCGACGATCAGTTCTGGAGCGCACACATCCCTCGCGGGCAGTGGCACGACTACGACGCACCCGAGCCCGGCAACGAGATCCTGCGTCACCTCGACCACGTGCACGTGGACGTGCTGGCCGGAGACATCGGCTGAGGAGCAGCTGAAGGCCCTGGTGAGGCCCGTCCTGCTTTCACAGCGACGGGCTTGGGCAGCGTCCGGGCGGATTCTGGAGGGTAGGGTCAGACGGTATTGTCCCGCGAAAGGAAAGGAACGCAGGGGTGCCATTTGTACTGTTCCGTCTGATCCGCCAGCTCGGGCGTGCGCGTTTCTGGGTCTTGCCGGCGTTCATCATCATCGCTGTGTTCCTCACCAGTTGGCCCCTCATGGTTTGGGCCGAACCATCCAGCAACTCAATCACTTCGGCAGAGAGCTACTGGTGGTGGTTCCTGGTCACCGCCGCCACGGTCGGATACGGCGATTTCTTTCCAACGACGGTCGGCGGTCGCCTCGTCGGGATCTATGTCATTGTCGGCGGCATCGTTACGTTGACCACCTTGTTCACCAGGATCGCCATGGCGATCGAGAATGCGAAGGGACAACGCATGAAGGGCAACCGGGATGTGAATATGTCGGACCACCTCGTGATCGTGGGCTATACGCCAGGGCGCACGGAGCGGCTGATACAGGAGATCACCGCTGACAATGCCCATGCGGTTGTCCTGTGTGCCGGGGAGGACGTGCGGGAGAATCCGATGCCCGAACAGCCCGATCTTGGCTTCGTCCGGGGTGATCTTGCCGAGGAAAGCGTGCTGCGCCGTGCCGGGGTGGACCGGGCCGCGCGCGTACTCATCGACGCCCGCGACGATAACGAAGCACTCGCCGTCACGGTGGCCGTCACGCATGTGAACCCCAAGGCTCACACGGTCGTCACGCTGCGCGATATGGGCCGCGCCCGCAGCTTCTCCTATGTCGACGCCAACGTCCGCTGCGTACAGTGGCACTCACCACGCCTGGCCACTGAAGAGCTGGAAGATCCCGGCATCGCCGTCGTCTACGCCGACCTCATGAGTCACGGCGGCCGGAACACGTACAGCACGCGGCTGCCTGAGGCGCTGCCGCGGGTGAACTTTGGACAGATCCAGGAGGCTTTGGGACGGAACTTCATCACCACGGTGCTCGCTGTCCAACACGAGGGGACAATCATTAACCCCGGTTGGGATACTGAGCTGCCCGTAAGCGCTGTCCTGTACTACGTCGGCGAGCGCAGGCTCTCCCACGAGGACATCGTCCACGCCCTCGCCCGCTGACCCGGCCCTCCCAGGACCTGTCGGGAGGTTCAGCACCGGAGCACCTATTTCTCCGGCGAGCACCCGGAATTCACGGAGCTTGCAGTCCGCAAGGCGCAGACGACGTCTAGAATCGCCCTGGTGGTCGCGGCTGCGTCCTCCCGGTCGGTGGTGATCAGCGACGCATGGGTGGATCCGTCGACGACGCGGTGCAGGCTGTTGGTCGACAGTGCTGCGAGGGCTTCCTGTGAAGCGGCCCAGCCGGGCTGGCTCCCCGTGCCTGCGGTCAGGACGAGCAGGGGCTTGTCGGTGAAGCTCCTCAGAGCGGCAGCCTGCTGTACCGAGGATCCCGCCTGCAGGTATTCGACTACCGTGCTGCCCAGATGGCCGGGCGTGGCCACTCCCAGCAGCCGGCCGAGACCGAGCCGCGCGGCGGCCGTGCTCAGGGCGGAGATCCGGCTCGTCGTGTCTTCGGAGCCTGGGCCTGTGGGAGGGGCCGGTTCTGCTTCCTGCTCCGATGCCGGTGCCGGTGCCGATGCCGGTGCCGGTGCCGTCGAGTCCACCAGGACCAGTCCGGCCACCTCCTCGGGATAACGGGCGGCAAAAGTGAGTGCGTAGAGGCCGCCGAATGAATGCCCGGCCAAGACGTACGGTCCGGGCTCGTTCCCGTGCTGCAGCAACGTGTGAAGGTCCGCCGCGACCTGCGCGCCGTCCTGGAGTTTGGGCGCCGGATCGCTCCACCCGCGGCCCGCCCGGTCGTAGACGCAGACCCGACGTCGATCACCTGACCCCGCGTCGGAGAGGCTGCCGCGTCCGTTGCTCCGCGCACGGTTTCGAGGCCGCCGGCCAGTGAACCCAGAACCAGCACCGCGAAGACCGGGTAGAGCAGGAAGCGCCCGCTCCGGCTGTGAAGCCGCCGATTGGCCTGGACGATCATCCAGACCGCCAGCCCCAGGAAGGTGGGGGGCCACACCCACGCGAGCACCCCGCGCATCGGGGAACCGAAGGCCACCAGGAGGAACCCGCCCAGTCCCATAAGGAGCGCCGGAACGAAGGCCCACTTTTGTGGTTGATCCGTAAGTCCCGCCGATAGCACCCCCACCAGGCCCCATCCCAGCGCAAGTCCTATCAGGATGGCGCCGGTGATTCCGCTCTCGGTTGCCGGAATGAACGGTGCGGCAGCCAGCAGCGCTGCAGCAAGCAACCCGGCAGCCAACGAGCCGGCCACAATCCACCCAATCGGTCCCCTCGGTAAGGGATCAGGGCCGGAGGAACCATCATGGCCCTCGGCTATGGGGCTCGTGGGAGTGGCAATCACCGGGGGGTCAATATCCTGCACATCGGAAGGTTGAAATTCGGACATCGGATAAGACTGCCAAGCCGGAGCAGCGGACGGGAGGGGTAAAAATGACCACCTTGAAAAGGATTCTGCAGCAATGGATTTCGTTGCTCCGTCCGTGGGTACAGTGGCCTCATGCACCGTGTCGTTGCCCTGGCCCTGCCTGAGGTCGTCGCGTTCGACCTTGCCATTCCGGCGCAGGTATTCGGCCACGAGGATGAGCGGCAGCTGTACTCCTTCGCGGTCTGCGCCGCAGAACCCGGCCTGGTCCGAACGACGACCGGTTACGCCATCCATGCCGCTGAAGGGCTCGAGGCCCTGCTTTCGGCTGACACCGTCCTGGTGCCCGGCTTCAGCCCGCTCGCCGACCCTCCCCGCGAGGTATCCCAAGCACTTCGGAACGCTTCGGCGAATGGTGCGAGGGTGGTATCCGTCTGCACGGGCGCTTTCGCACTGGCGGCCGCCGGGCTCCTCGACGGAAAGCGCGCGACAACCCATTGGAGAAACGCGGAACGTCTGCAAACCCTGTATCCGGCAGTCGCCGTCGATGCCGGTGTGCTGTACATCGACGAGGGCTCTGTTAGCACCAGCGCCGGCGTCGCGGCCGGAATCGACCTGTGCCTGCACCTTGTCCGCACCGACCACGGTACTGAAGCCGCCAACCGCATTGCCCGGCGGATGGTCGTGACCCCTCACCGCGAGGGCGGACAGACACAGTTCATCGAACGCCCCTTAGCTGCGCCTACGATCCACTTCGAAGAAACGTGTCGCTGGGCCATACAACATCTTGCCGAGCCACTGACAGTCATCGACATGGCCGTCCACGCGGCTGGGCGCCAAGCAGCTTCGCCCGGAAATTCCTGACCAAGACCGGAACGACTCCCTGCGCTGGCTGACAAGCCAGCGCATTGCCGAGGCATGCCGTCTGCTGGAAA
The DNA here is from genome assembly GCF_058269175.1 of Arthrobacter sp. TJ-254. Classification (NCBI taxonomy): domain Bacteria; kingdom Bacillati; phylum Actinomycetota; class Actinomycetes; order Micrococcales; family Micrococcaceae; genus Arthrobacter; species Arthrobacter sp. TJ-254. The sequence goes on from NZ_JBZCNF010000005.1 coordinate 184,084, forward strand.
CAACCGACCTGACCGTACAGGCAGTTGCCGCCAGGACCGGTCTGGGCACGTCCGCCAACTTCCGGCTTCGCTTCATGCGCGAATTCAACACCACGCCCTCCAGTTACCACCGCCTCTACCAGGGTCGAACCCGGTCGGCGATGACGCAACGGCCGCATGGACGAGAGCTCCACCCGCAGCGCCGTTAACGAAGAACCTCCTGCCTCCTCACAGTTACGCCGAACTGCCTCTGGTTCCCCCGGGCAAGTCGTAGTAGACAGGGGGGCATGGCAAAGAGATCGGGAGTGGCACCACGGTTGGCGGAGGCCTTGGGAATTGTTCTTGGCATCCAGGAAATTCCGCTGAGGCTGCGGGCCTGGGACGGTTCAGAAGCGGGGCCCGCCGCTGCCCCCGTGATTGAGTTCCGTTCCCGGAGGGGACTGCGGCGAATGCTGTGGTCGCCCAATCAGCTCGGGCTAAGCCGTGCGTATGTGGCCGGAGACATTGACGGGCCCGGTGACCTCTTCGAGAGCTTTTCGGTGCTCAGCTCAGTGGGCAAATTCGCCGAACTGAAGGCTTTCCGCCCGCCCACCTTGGGCGAGCGTGTGAAACTGCTCCGTGCCGCCGTCCGGGTTGGTGCGCTGGGACTTCCGCCTGCCCCACCGCCAGAGGAAATGGACGTCGCCCGCTCGGGCCGGAAACACTCCAAGGAGCGCGACGCCGCGGCAATCTCCCACCATTACGACGTCGGCAATGACTTTTACGCGCTCGTGCTCGGTCCGTCGATGGTCTACTCCTGCGCTGTCTGGGCAGACGAAAAGGTCGGTTTGGACGCGGCACAGGAGGCAAAGCTTGACCTGGTCTGCCGCAAACTTGGCCTTCGACCCGGCATGCGGGTGCTCGACGTGGGGTGCGGCTGGGGCAGTTTCGCCCTGCACGCCGCAGAGAAGTACGGCGTCGACGTCGTGGGCGTCACGCTCTCGAAAGAGCAGGCGGCCCTCGGGCGGAAGCGGGCGGCCGACGGCGGCTTCGCCGACCGCATCGAAATCCGGGTTCAGGATTACCGCGATGTTCACGACGGTCCGTTCGACGCGATCAGCTCTATCGGCATGGCCGAACACGTCGGCCGAGAGCAGATCGGCAACTACGCGTCCCACCTGTACGGTCTTCTGCGTCCCGGCGGGCGGCTGCTCAACCACGCCATTTCATGGAACGCCGGTGAGATGCCGCCGGATCCCGACTCCTTTATCCCCCGCTATGTCTTTCCTGACGGTGAAATGCTCAGCCTCGCGGTTATGCTCGGAGCCCTGGAATCGGCCGGGCTGGAAGTGCTCGACGTGGAAGCGCTGCGCCGGCACTACGGGCTGACGCTTCGGGCCTGGGTGCACAACCTTGAAAAGAACTGGGATGAGGCGGTCCGCCTCACGAGCGAAGGTCGGGCCCGGGTGTGGCGGTTGTACATGGCAACGAGCGCACTCGGGTTCGAGCGGGGACTGAACGGCGTCAACCAGGTGCTGGTGCAGCGTCCCGGAGGAGAGGAGCCGCCATTGCGGCTCCGGGAATGGATCTAGGCCGGCTTGCCGGGTTTCGCGCCCCGGACCGTGAGCCATCAGACTGTGCTCATGGACTGGACGCGTGTGAAGGACTGGCTGATCGGTGCTACTGGGATGGTCCTCGCCCTGGGGGTCACAGTTGTGATCCTTTGGTGGGTGGTAAGTGACCCTGCCGGTGGGGGCGCGGCGGGGCCGATGCCGTCGTCGACGGTGGGCGCTGGGCGTCCGCCGGGCATACAGCCTCCCGCCGACCTGCGCGATGACGAAGTGTGGCTCGCCGACCTTGAACTAGACGCCGGGACAGTGGTTTCCGCGGGCTCGACGCTCCGCGACGTCCGGGCCGTCGGGCGGGACGTTGTCACGGGGCCGGACGGGCTGGTCGCCGCGCGGCTCGCCGTAGACGCGACCGTGCCGTTCGAGGACGTCGCCGACGAACTTGGTGGCGGAGCCGTGGTCCGCGCCGCGGACGGCGGCCAGGCCATGGTGCTTCGCACCGTCGAGGCCCTGGGCCGCGAACTTCGCGTCACCGCGACCGGCACAGTCGAGGTCGAGTCGGGCAGGCTCGTTGTCGAGCCGCGCTCGATCGACTTTGGCGGGCCGGACTTTCTCTCCGACGCCACCGCCGCCGTCGTGCGCGGGCTAGTGACCATTGAGCACGACATTGAAGGCCTGCCCGAGGGCCTCGTGCTCCGGGACGTCGCCGTCCAGGACGACGGCTTCCGTGCCAACCTCCGGGGCGAGGACGTCATGCTGGTCCCTTAACATCAAGCGTCCGTCCGGCTCCATCGCGCAATCAGCTCGAACGGACGCCAATCCCCGTCGACGGACTGCCCGCCACCGTATACTCGGAGCATGCCGATCACGCACCTTTACCGTCGCCTCCACGACCAGCAGTCCGCGCTCGAGCAGTGCGGGAGCGACCTGTGAGCGGCGGTCTAGTCGCTCTGCTAGACGACGTCGCAGCCCTCGCCCGCATAGCGGCCGCCTCGGTGGACGACGTCGCTGCCGGGGCCGCCAAGGCCGGGACCAAGGCCGCCGGCGTGGTGATCGACGACGCCGCCGTCACCCCGCAGTATGTGTCCGGGGCGGACCCGTCCCGCGAGCTGCCTATGATCAAGCGGATCTTCTGGGGCTCGCTCCGGAACAAGCTGCTGATCATCCTGCCGGCACTGCTGCTCATCAGCGCCTTCATCCCGTGGATCATCCCGTTCATCCTCATGGCGGGCGGCACCTACCTCTGCTACGAGGGTGCCGAAAAGGTCTGGCACAAGGTCCGCGGCCACCACGCAGCAGACAAAGAGGCGCCGGCGGTCGAACGGGGCCCGGAGGCGGAGACCAAGGTCATCAAGGGCGCCATCACCACCGACTTCATCCTGTCCTGCGAGATCATGGTCATCTCACTGAACGAAGTGGCCAGTGACTCCTTGTGGGCCCGGGCGCTCATCCTGGTTGTCGTGGCGATCGTGATCACAGTGCTCGTGTACGGCGCCGTGGGGCTCATCGTCAAGATGGACGACATCGGCCTGCACCTGACCACCAAAGACTCGGCGGGCTCCAAGCGCTTCGGCGAGCTGCTCGTCAAGGGCATGCCCGCCGTGCTGGCCGCGATCACCTTCATCGGGACGATCGCCATGCTGTGGGTTGGCGGTCACATCATGCTGCAGGGGGCGTACGACCTCGGCTGGCACGCGCCGTATGACCTGGTCCACGTCCTCGAGCATCCCTTTGCCGGAATCGCGGTGGTGGGCAGCTTCCTCGCCTGGCTCGTGAACACTCTGTGCTCGGCCGTCCTCGGACTCGCCTGGGGCCTCGTCGTCATGGCTATCGTGCACCCGCTGGTGAAAGTGCTGCCGTTCGGCAAGAAGAACGGCGGGCACGAAGAGGGCGATGTCCGCGCCGCGATCGCCGGCTATCGGCCGGAGAAACATGGTTCCGACCCCGCCTCCTAGGCTCGCTGGGGACCGGAACTGGTACTGATTCCAACCGTGAGGGCGGGGGATTCCTTGGATCTACTGGCTGGCCTAAGCCGCGACGAACTACGTGTCTTTTGCTGGGTCGCGCCCACCGTCTTCGCGCTCGTGGCCGGCGTGTGGCGTCCGCGCAGGCTTCACTGGACTGCGCTCGGTGCGGTCCTGCTCTTCGCGGCCCTCAACGCGGGTGCCGGTATCTATGTCCTGAACCATTTCCGTGATTCGCGCTGGTCTGCAGAGGGAGAACGGCCGCTGAGCGCTCCGTCATTTTCCGAGACGCCGGTCGTTGGGCAGTTCCTGGGGCCCCTGGACTCCACTCTCAACGAGGTGGTCGGTGGGGTGAACGAGTTCCGCGTATTCAAGCAGGCACTTCCCACAGCGCTTGAGTTCTTTGCCGGGTCCGGCTGGGCCCTGCTTGTGGCTTTTCCGCTTGCCATTCTCGCCGCCGGTGTCAGTTTCGCCGTGGCCAGACGTCGAAAGGCGGACTTCGAAAGATACCGGGCCACCGTTGACCAGCTGAGAGTGGAGCTTGAGCAGGTCAAGCGCCAGATTTCTGCAGGCAATTCGATCGACACGGTGCCGACTGCACAAACCGAGGACACTGATCTGCGGCCCGGACTGACACGCAGAGGATAATTCGGGCCGGTATCGTACTAGCGTTGGTCCAACTAATCCAGTGAGTTGGCAACCCGGAGTGCACCCAGTCGGGCACGGCGCGAGCGTTTCACCAGTCGACCGTGCCAGGGACGGCACTGGTCGGGACGGCCGGATTGCGTTCGATTCGACGCCGGACGGCCGCTCACCGTTGGTAGGATCATTCGAATTCAACCGAAGGAGAGCCGTGACTGCCGACGACCCCTCCCCGGAGGACTCGAAATACCTCACTGAGATGGGGATGACCGAGGTCGAGCCAGGGCGCTGGGTCAGCGCGCCCGCGGCGGGCTCACCCGATATGCAAGAGTTTCTCGACAACATGAGTCCCGCCGAGCGGGAGCAGTTGGACCTGCTGATGCGTGATGGCCGCGTACAAAACAAGGTGCGGATGCAGCAACCGGGCGAGGCCACAACCGTGTCGGTCCAGCCCGTTCCCAATGAAATCGGTGCAGCTCCCGGCGACGCCCAGCTGGCTGTTTACGCAGCGATCCGCGAAGACAGCGTCGGCATACTCGAATCACTTGACCCCGCGGCGGTCAACGACATGCTTGACGAGACCATGAACCGCTACCCGCAGTTGCTGCCCCCTGACGGCATTGCCGCTGCACTCCGGCAGATGGGCATCAAGTGCCGGACCGTGGACCTGAATCCCTACGTCGACCGGCGAGCATTGCCCCCTGAGGTTCCTGGCTTCCGGATTGCGTTGTTCGAGTTCCCTTCCGGCACGCACCGCTGGGTGCGCACCTAGTTAGTGCTCGATGCGGCCACTATTGGGATGGTGCTGGTTTTGGCTGTACTTGCTCGCGGGCGGCCGCTTGTTCGGTGCGCCCCTTTGCGACTTTCGCGTCGTCGTCCTGGATGTTTCCCGCGATCTCGATGACCGCGCCTTTGATCTCCCGCGCTATTGCTGATGCTTTTTCCGGCATGGAAAAGCCCTGCTCTTGGGTGTCACCAGGCAGTGGTGGTTTCATTTCAGGGGGGTGGGCGGTGGACAGACCGGCGTGTTGGACGCAGAGGCGCCCCACTTCCCGGGCATAGGCGTGCATGACTGAATGCGCTGCTCCGTTAATTTCCTGTGATCGGGCTGAGTGCATGAGGGACGTGAGCTTATCGATCCAGTCCCGGGGGCAGACGGCGTCGTGCTCACCCCGGACAATTAGGGTGTCGGCATTAACCCGCTGGGCGGTCTGGTCGATGCGGTAGTTCATCATCTGGGGTAGGACGAGGAAGAACCAGGAGAATCCGCAGGACAGGTAGGCGGCGACGGCGAGGAACTTCACCCGCAGCGATTCGTGCCAGCTGGCTCGTGCGAACCGCACTGCTTGGGTGAAGATCCGGTTCGCTTCCGGGTCGATGACGGGACTGATCAAGACCAAGGTGCTCAGGTCGGGGCGACGGGCAGCGAGATCCACGGCAATCTGCGTTCCCATGGAATGCCCGACGATCACGGGGTCCTGAAGGTTCGTTTCAATGAGGACACGTTCGACAATGTCCGCATAGTCATGGATGGACAGGGCTTTCCCTCCATGAGGGACACCGCCGAAGCCAGGGAGGTCCAGGGCGTAAACCGGACCGTATTCTTTCAGGTGCGGTGCGAGCTGCTCAAAATAGTGGGACGACACTCCGATGCCCGCAATCAGGAGGAACGCACGCGTTCCGGGGGTGCGCACCGAACTGACCCTCGCCCAGACCGTGCCTGCATGCACGCGGTCAACATGGACTTTATCGTGTTCCTGGGGGTTCATTACCTGTCCTCCCGGCGCATCAACGCAGTCGCGCTTGGTGATGGTTTTCCATCCTAGGGGCATGGGGATGGTTGGAGTTGTGAGGTTGTCTGCGGTGAGGTGCAGGAGGGTGGAGCGTCGATCACCTTGCCCGTCATGTGGACACCCTGGTGGGAGCAAGCTGGGATGGATCCGGAAGCCAAGTGCTCGTGATGGGCCCCGACGAGTCCTCGAAACCAGTTCAGCTCCTTCATTTCCGGAACGTTGTGCCACGGTTGCCCGCCGGTCCGCCCAGGGATCGTGACGCGGGTTTCCCGGGCGGACCCGCTCAATGATCAGCTTTTGGTGGCCACTGCTAGGGCGTCGGCGTAGTACGGGGTGTCGACCATGACGGCGTACCGGGCGGCTTTAATGCTCTTGACGCTGCTGAAGTCCCGTCCGCCGCGGGTTGCCCAGTGGGTTACGAACCCGAAGACCGCCCCCCAGAACGCGGCGAAGACGGCGCTGCCGAGGATGACGGTCAGCCAGATCACTCCGGGGGCGAAGATGCCCAGGAGCAGGCCGAAGAGCAGGCCGAACCAGGCGCCTCCCGCCGCTCCGACCAGGGCTGCCCTGCCCTTGGTCATGCGCCCGGTGACCTGTTCCTCGGTGCGGATGTCCAGGCCGACGATGCGCACGTGCTCGACCGGAAACTTGCTGTCCGAAAGGCTGTCGACGAGCCGCTGGGCCTGCGCGTAGTCCGTGAACTCGCGCAGCACAGCCGATGCTCCATTGACGGGCTGGTCCTGGATTCCAGCACTGGATGTAGGGAAAGTGGAGGTATTGGAGGCCGGGGCCGGGGAGGAAAAGTGCGACATGGCGGTGCCTTTCTGTTCGAATGATTGATGTGGTTGGTAAAACCATACTATCCGCGTTTAGTTTGGTTGGCAATACCAAATATCGGGTATGCTGGTTTCATGGAACCTGAGCAGATGAGCACGAGCGCAGACGCGGAGGAGCAGACTCCCGGGGTGCAGGTGCGGCACGGATTTGCGCAGCTGGCCCATTGGGCGAGCCGGCCCGATGTGCGCCGCTATTTGTACGGGTCCGCTGGCGTCAGGCTGTCCCCGGCGGATGCCGGACTGCTTGAATTCCTCACCAAGAACGGACCGACGCGGATCTCTGACCTCGCGGCTACCCAGGGGGTGGATAAATCGACGATGACCCCGCAGGTCCGCCGCCTTGAGGACAGGGGGTTCATCGTCCGGGAGCCCGACCCCACGGATCGACGGGCCACGCTGCTGAGCACCTCCCCCGCCGGCCTGGAGGTCCAACAGCGCATCGGTGCGGCCGGGGCGGCCGTCTTGGATGACGTCCTCTCCAGCTGGTCAAAGGAGGACCGGGAAGCCCTCGGATCCCTGATGGTCCGGTTCGCTGATCAACTCGCCCAACACCGGTCCCTGGACCAGGAGGACAGCCCCGCCCATGCCGAAAAGGAGGATGACCGTGCCACGCTCTGAACTGGAAGGCAGATTCGAGGCAATCATTGCCGCCATCACCGCCGGTGACCTCAACGCCCTCGACCCGCTCATCAGGTATGACATCACCGACCACAGCTTCATTCTCGGCCAGAGCGGTGGGCTGCGAGGCATCAAGTACTGGGCAAAAACCCTCCGCAGCGCGATGCCGGATCTGACCGCCACGGTGCAGGACACCGTCAGCGGGACAGACAAAATCGCAGCGCGCGTCCGCTGGGCGGGCACCCACACCGGCGATCTGCCCGGCGCCCCGGCAACATACTCGTACCTGGAGTTCGAGTCTTTTTACATCCTGCATTTCTCCGACGGAATGGCGGTGGACTGGTGGGATGGATCCGACACCCGGGAAGCGCTGCGCAGCCTCTCCCGGCGGGCCCGGCTCCTTGAAGCGAAAAGCATCATCAACCGTTCCTCGCCAAGGCCATACCACCAGCGCTCCCCGAGGCCGCCTCAGGGTGCGAGGCGGCGCCCGCTTTCCCGGGTGTGAGCACATCGCGGGCCCAGATGAGAATCGGCTATCGGGCGGCGGGGTTGCGCCGGAAGCGCTGGAACCGGGCCATGACCTGTTCCCGGGTCAGTTCATGGCGTCGGGCGTGCTTTTTGATTTCCCACGGGTAGTAGTACGGCTGCCAGGGAATGTTGTCGTCTGTCCACTGCCGGCCCACGAGGTACCGGACGAGGCTGTTGAAAAACGCCACTACCGGTACCGCGAAGAGGGCCCCGGCGATGCCGAAGAGGATGGAGCCGGCGGCCACCGAGAGGAATACTGCCAGCGGGTGCAGGGACACGGCTTTGCCCAGGAGCAGCGGCTGCAGGACATTGCTCTCGAGTTGCTGGACGAGCAGCACCACCGCGAGCATCAGCAACGCGGTCGTCGTCCCGTTGGCGACCAGCGCCACCAACACCGCCATCGCCCCCGTGACGACCGCCCCGACGATGGGAATGAACGCGCCCAGGAACACGAGGATGCCGATCGGCAGGGCCAGGGGCACCCCCAGGAGGGCCGCGCCAAGTCCGATCCCCACGGCGTCGACGGCGGCTACCAGGCTTTGGGCCCGGGCGTACTGCACCAGGGCGGTCCAGCCGTGCCGGCCTGCACCATTGATTGCCGGTTGGGCGCCTTGGGGAAACAGGCGGACCAGGAACAGCCAGATCCGTTCCCCGTCCAGGAGGAAGAACAGCAGGGTGAAGAGCAGAATCACAAGGCCTGTGACGATGCTGCCTGCGGTAGAGCCGAAGGACACGGCCCCGGACAAGATGGCCTCACTGTTGTTCTGGATCGTGGCGCCCACGTCGTTGATCCAGTCGTCAATACTGTCCGCGCTGAGGCCGAGCGGCCCATCTTCAAGCCAGCCCAGCAGTTGCCGGGTACCGTCCACCACACTGTCTGACAACTGCGCGAAGCCGTACACGATCTGCCGCCCCGCCACCACCAGCAACCCCACCACGAAGCCGATCAGGCCCAGCAGGACGATCGGTGCAGCGAAGCCATTGGGTATGTGTTTGCTGCGCAGCCACCTCACCAGGGGAAAAAGCAGGCCGGCCAGCAGGCCCGCGATGAGAACCGGAATGATGACCACTGTGAGCGTCGAGAGCAGGTATCCCAACAGCCCCGCGGCGGTAAGGATGATGATCAACCGCCATGACCATGCAGCGGCCACCCGCACCGGCATGCTCACCCGCTCTGCGGGACCCCCCGGCAGCGGGACAGGGTTTCGATCGGGCTTCGGGCCGTTGGAACGCCCGGCGCCGGGCGATGTCGAAGACATGGCATCATTCTGGCATGACAGCCCATCACCTTCACCGGCTGCCCCGAGGGTTCAGCGGTGGTCAAGGTCGTCCTGGGCACACCGGAATCCGATGTGCGTCGTGGCGGTGTCGCGGTCCTGAGGCTGCCGCGCGGCGGGGCGGTAGCGCAGGCAGTACTCCGGGGCGCAAAGGTGGGATCCGCCCTTGACCACGAAGCGATCGCGGGGGTGTGTCGGGCCGGTGTGCGGCGTGCGGGGATTGGAAGGCACGCAGCATGGGGAGCCGGTCTGCGGGTGGCGGTTGGTCCACCGGTCGGCCGTCCACTCCCAGACGTTGCCGATCAGGTCCAAGGCTCCGTAGGGATTGGTCGGATAGGTGCCCACCGGGGAGGTTGTGGGCCATCCGTCCTCGCCGGTGTTCCAGTAGGGAAACGGTCCCTGCCAGGTGTTGGCCAGATGTTTGCCGTCCGGGCACCGCTGGTCGCCCCAGGCATAGGACGTGTTAGCGGTTCCCCCGCGGGAGGCGAACTCGTGCTCGGCTTCGGTAGGCAGGCGTCGTCCCGCCCAGGCCGCGTACGCGGCGGCGTCATCCAGGGACACCTGGGTGACAGGGTGGTCGGACCGGTCGTGGAGGGCGTTGGCGACGGATCCCTCGGGGCGCCGCCAGGAGGCCCCCGGCACCCAGGACCACCACCGTGAGGGATCGCGCAGGGGCACTGGTCCCCCGGTGCCGGTGAAGACGAGCGCGCCGGGCACCAGCAGCCGCGGGTGAACCCCGGGGTAGTCCTGCGGATCCGGAGCCCGCTCGGCCACGGTGAGATATCCGGTGTCCTCAATGAACCGCGCGAACTGCTCCACGGTCACGGGAGCACGGTCCAGCAGGAAGGAGGAGACGCCCACGGTGTGGACGGGCCGTTCCTCCGGATAGAAATCCTCTGAGCCCATCGAAAAGGTGCCGCCGGGAATCCGGACCATCCCTGGCGGGACTGTGGAAGCTGAGGGGCTCAGAATGCGTCTCCATTCCGTGGCGCGGCCGCGGGACCGGGCTTGGTGGGCTGACCTCCGCCCGATGCTACCGACTCGATGTCCTCGCGCCGGTAGCGGACCTCCCGGGTCCCGAACAGATGCAGGTCGAAAGGGGGCCCGTCCCCACCCAATTCGGTGTCGATGAGGTACACAAGCTTCTCAAGCATCGACCCGACCAGTTGCTCGTCGTAGTCGGGGTGTGAGGGATCCCCAATGTTCTGCAGCTCGCCGGGGTCGTTGAGCAGGTCGTAGAGGGCCACGTCGGAGGTGGCGTGCAACTGCTGAACCGTGCGTGGGGTGCCGTACCGGGTGGGGGAAAACCAGCGCACGAGCTTGTGCCGTCCGTCGGAGACTGCACGGAAAAAGGTGCGTTTGTCCATGTCCGGGGCACCATACTTCCTGCCGGCTGCGAGGCAGTCCTCAAGTGTCTTGGCCGGCCCGTCGCCCAGCTGGGACAACTCACCCAGAGCGCCTTGGATGGCCCATTCCGGATCCAGCATGTTGAGCCCATCCCAGCTGGTCAGCGCACCGTCACCTGGAATGGAGGCGGAGCCGCGCGGTGGCTCCGCCCACCCGGGAGCCTCGAACAAGTGCCGCAGGTTCCGGCCCTTCAACGCCGGATAGCGCTCACGGAGCCCGGTTCCATCCAGTCCGGCCCACGACAGGAAGGTCGTGGCCAGATCCAGGTGGGAGCCGACGGCGTCGGAGTGGATCCCGCGGGGCCCGTGCGGCGAAACCACCGTCATGTTCACGATCGAGGCCTCCTGGAAGGGGATGGCTCCCTTCTGTGCCATCCCGTGCGCTCCGTTCATTTCGCCGTGGTCGGAGGTGAGCACCACCACGGTGTTGCGCCACAGGTCCTGGCGGTCCAATTCCTCCAGAATCTTCTGGAATTCAACATCGACCATGCGCAGGCAGTTGATGAGGTAGTTCCTCCTGACCTTCCAGAGGTCCTGCCGACCGGTCGGGATCCGGCCGTAGTTCCACTCGGTGTTGCGCTTGTATGAGCGCACCCCAAAGGGTTGGGCGTCCAGGTCATCGTGGAAATTGGCGGGAAGTTCGACGTCGTATTTGCGCATAAAGCCCAGATCCTGCGGCCCGTGGGTCAGCGGAGCGATCGTGCCGTTGGCGTGGGCATGCTCCTCCTCGCCCGCACGCAGGAACATGATGTCATGGGGGTTCACCATTGAGGAGATCAGCAACCAGGGCCGGTCCTGCGGGCGCTTGTGGCGCAGCCAGTCGACGGTTTCGAAGGCAACCGCGCCGTCGAGCATTTCACCGTGCAGCGGGGCGCCCCAGTTATCTCCCCAGGACTGGTAGTCCGAGAAACCGTAGTCCTCCAACGCCTCCGCGGAGTGCTCCGGGTGGGACAGGTGCCATTTGCCTTTAAACGCGGTGTAGTAACCCTGCTCCCGCATCATCGTGCCCACCGTGGGGATATCCGGGTCCAGCACATCGGTCCACGCGAAGTTCGTGTTGTCCCACAAACCGACGTTCTTGGCGTGCTGCCCCGTCCACATGGTGGCCCGGGACGGGGTGCACTGCGGCACCGTGCAGTACTGGCTGCCCAGGCTCACCCCGGCCCCCACAAGCCGCTGGATCGCCGGCAGTTCCACCCCCGGGGGCAGGTCCATGTGCACGTCCCACTGGTCCATGCACAGCGCTAGGATGTTCGGTCGTTCGTCGCGGCCAACGCTCACGGTTGCGTCCTCCTTATCCGTTACCCCAAGGTTTCCCCGGGCTGTCTGCGGCCGCGGGGATCAGAAAACTGAAGCTGTTGTCCCTGCTCATCAGCTTCGCCGCAATGATCAGCATCACCACGCAGAAGGTATTGAGCAGGATGATGACCACCAGGACGCGGGGGTCATCGAAGCTGTCCTGGGCGACGATCAGCGCCGCGGCGGTGCCGCGCTGAGCCGTGCTCAGCCCGCCGACGTCTTGGAGATGGTCGTGGCCGTCGCCCATGGTCCACCCGAGGAACAGTGCCAATACCAGCACCACCATGCCCACGCCAAGGGCCTTCCACAGCCCGGGGTCGGCCATGCTGGGCAGGTATCCAATAATGGTTGCGACGATCAGGACGTACAGGGCAATGGTGGAGATTCTCGCGACCCAAGGCTGTACGACGGTGACGAGGCCCTCCACGAGCTGCACCGCGAGCATTCCTGCAGCAAGCGGCAGGAACATCTGTGTCAGCAGTCCTCTCACGACCGCCCAGGTGTCCACTGCAAGTCCCTCCAGCGCGAGGGGCAGCAGCACCGGCAGGACGATCACCGTGGCGACCATCAGGACCAGCAGCACTGTGGCTCCCAGGGCGACGTCCGACTCGGAGATGTTGGTGAGTTTGATAAGGAATGGGGCCCCTGCTGCAAGGGAGAACAACACCAGACCCGCCGCGTAGATGGGTTCCAGGTCTGCCAGCTCGACGGCGGCGATCATCAGAGCCGGCACCACAACGAGGTTGAGTAGGAGCATGCGCAGCAGGAACGCCCGGTTGGTCAGGTGCGCGAGCAGCCGTGCGGCCTTCTGGGTCAGACCTACGTTGAGCATGGAGGTGATCACGAACACTGTCACAGCCCACGATCCCAGGGTCTGGAAGAATTCGAACACTGCGCCCATCCATGGTCGTCCGGCGACCCTGTCCCGGTCCGGACCGGTGTCGATCGGCTCATACTACAGGCGACGACGTCTCTGCGTCAGGTGTAACCCGGCCGGTAAAACGCCGCGCTCCAAGCGCAGGACGCATAATATGACCACAGACCGTAAACGTTCCGGGATCGGGAGGGTACGTGCCGGAGGATGCCAGGACATCGTCTGGGTTCCTGCCCCGACTGAAGGATCTGCCTGGAGACGCGCTGGCCGGGACCGTCAATGCTGTCGTGAGCGTCCCCTCCGGGATGGCTACCGCGGCGCTGGCCGGGGTAAACCCCGTCTACGGCCTTTACGCCACCGTCGTCTCCCCTACCGTGGGCGGGTTCTTCGCCAGCTCCCAATTGATGCAGATCGCCACAACGGGCGCTTCCGCCCTCGCCGCTGGGCAAGCCATCGCCGCCTTCCCGCAGGAGCAGCGCGGACCGGCCCTGTTCCTGCTGGTCGCACTCAGCGGCCTGTTCCTCGTGGCCTTCGGCCTGCTCGGCGCCGGCAAGCTCATCCGGTACGTCTCCTACCCGGTGATGACGGCCTTCCTCTCGGGCGTGGCGGCGGTCCTCGTGATGGATCAGGCGGCGCAGTTTGCGGGGTACACCACCGAGGCGAACACCAGTCTGGGAGCCTTCGTCGAATTGGTCCTGCACTTGGGACAGTTCAGCTGGAACGCTGTCCTGATTGGGACCATCGCCCTCCTGATCATGATTGGCCTGGGACGCACGCCGCTTGCGAACACCGCATCTTTGTTCGCCCTGGCCGTGCCCAGCCTGATCGCCTTCTGGTGGCAGCCGGGCAGTGTTGAACTCGTCCAGGACATCAGTGAAATCCCCTCCGGGCTGCCCCCCTTCGCCGTTCCCGATCCGACCCAGATCACCCCGGGCCTGGTGGCCTCGGCATTCGCCGTTGCCGTTGTCATCGCCATTCAGGGCGCGGGCGTGAGCCAGGCCATCCGCAATCCGGATGGTTCTCGCGCCGACACCTCCCGTGACATGCTCGCCCAGGGGCTGGGTAACACGGCCGCCAGCTTCTTCAACGGTATGCCTACCGGCGCTTCAGTGAGCCAGAGCGCGCTGAACGCACAGGTCGGGGCACGCAGTCGCTTCGCCATGGTGTTCCACGGTCTGGCCATGCTGGCCATCATCCTGGTCGCCTCAAACTTGGTAGGCCGGGTTCCAATGACCGTGCTTGCCGCGATCATGATGGTCGCAGGTTTCCAGGCCATTAAGTTCGCCGACATGGGTTCGATCTGGCGGGTGGGAGGAACCGCGCGGTGGGCCATGGCCATCACCTTCCTTGCGACCCTCCTTACCTCGATCCCGGTGGCTGTGGGTTTGGGCGTAGTGCTGACCCTCGTTCTGTTCATCTACCAGGCCGGGCAGCTGACCGAGGTGCACGAACTTGTCCGCGAAGGCGACGGGCAGATCCACGTCAAGGAAGCCCCGTCGGCGCTGCGCTCCGGTGGGGTCACCGTCCTTGACGTCTATGGCCCGCTCTACTTTGCTGCGGCGCGCACGCTGCGAGAACGCCTTCCGAAGCCTGACTCCGCCCAGGACGCTGCGGTCGTCCTACGCATCCGCGGCAACAGCCAAATCGGTGCGACCTTCATTGAAGAAATCGCCGGTTACGCCCAGGAACTCGGCAGGCACGGCGGGCGGCTCTACCTATGCGGCATGACGCCCGACCTTGCGGAGAAGATCCGGCGCGCTGACCGGCTCTCGCTTGACGAGGAGTTGGTCCTCGTCCCCGGCGAGGAGATCCTCGGTTCTTCCCTACGGGAGGCCGTACGCCAGGCGCAGGCCTGGGTTGACAGCCGTTCCGGGAACGCGGAGCCCTTGGCGTAACCCAGGACCTCATGCCCCGCACCGTGCACGTTGACACGGTTTCCTAGGTCTTTTCTAGGTGGTCGCCGGGTGCATATGACGGTGAGGTAGCCGGGGCGGCATGACCGGAGCGGTCGTGTGTGCTGCCGGGCGCCGGAGAGCCAGGGTGAGCGCTCACGGTTCGGAATTGGAGCTGTCCTCGGTGAGGTTGCCGAGGTCCGGGGCGAGTTCGTCGTAGGCAGTGCTGGGATCCAGGGGCGTGTGCACCCGGTATGCCGCGCGGGAGAGTGCGAAGCTTCCGGCCGGAACGGTGATGAGTTGGAGGATGATCGCGGCAAGGGCCTTAAAGTGGGCGCTGAGATCGGCAACCAGGAGGGCACTTCCGGCCAGGACACAGACGACGCCCAGTCCAGCGGCCTTGCCGGCGGCGTTCATTCGCGAGTAGGCGTCAGGCAACCGCACCAGTCCCAAACCGGCGAGTCCGATAAGCAGGAGGCCGAGCAGGAGCAGGAGCACGCTGAGCACCTCGGCAATGCCCGTCATGGGGAGTTCCGATCGACGAGTCGGGCCAGGGAGATGCTGGCGAGAAACCCGACGAGGGTGGCCACGAGCGCCAGATCGAAGAACATCGGCTCGTCGAAGCGCACTGCGGCCAGTGCAATGACCGCGATGAGCACGAAGTAGGCCACATCGGCGGCGACTGCCCGGTCGGCGTTGGTGGGTCCTACCACCATGCGCCACAGCGTGGCGAGCAGGGTCAGGCCGAGCAGGATGAACCCGGCATTGAGGATCACCATGATGCTCCTGTGGATTGCGGAAACACGGAGTCGAGCATGCGCTTCTCCATGTCCTGGATCTGGCGGCGGAGAGCCTCGGCGTCCGGAGCGTGCAAACCGTGCACGTACATCACCGGAGGCGAGGTGTGCACTTCCAGGACCAGGGTGCCGGGGGTGAGCGTGACCAGCGCCGTCAGCAGGGCCACGGGGTTTTCGCGGGATGAGCGCAGCGGCACCCGGACGATCCCGGGCACGACACGGGGCCGGGGTGCGAGGACGTGCCGGGCGACCGAGACGTTGGCGCTGATGAGCTGGCCGAGGTACCACAGGAGGAACCAAAGCAGCCGCCCCAGCCGGGCCGGCAGGCGTAACAGCCGGTTCATTGGGCGCCCCCCACAGCCTGCGCATACTCCGTGGCGTCCAGCAGGGCGGTGGCCGCCTGTTCGGTCCAGGGCAGCAGCACCTCAGCGCCCACGCCGAGGGCCAGGGAGATCACCGTGAGCACCAGGGCCGGGAGGGCAGCTCCGACAGGCACCCGGCGTCGTTGTCTTTGCTGTTCCGGTGGTTCACCCCAAAAGGTGCCGAGCCAGATCTTCACCATGGAGGTGAGGGTCAACAGGCTCACCGCGACGGCGGCCGCCGCACCGACGTACTGTCCCTCGCTCACGGCGGCCACGACCAAGGCGAACTTCGCCACGAACCCGGAGAACGGGGGCAGCCCGGCCAGGGACAGGGCGGCTCCGATGAAGGCCACCGCCAGCAAGGGTTCACGGGCGCGTAGTCCCCCGAGCTGGTCGAGGTGGTCGGTGCCGTATCCGTGGTGAACCGCCCCTGCCACCAGCAGCAGGGAGGCCTTCACCAGCACGTACTGGATCAGATAGTAGATTGCCGCGCCCAGTCCGGCGATCCCGAACAGGGCGATGCCCAGGACGATGTATCCAATCTGGCTGACCATGTGGAAGCTGAGGATCTCACGCATGCTCTGCTGCCCCACGGCCCCCAACACGCCCACAACCATGGTGATCACCGCGATGGCCACGATCAGCAGGTGGTAGCGCGGGTCCCCGTCGAAGACCACCGCATAGACGCGCAGCGAGGCGTAGAGACCGACCTTCGTCAGCAGTCCGCTGAACAGGGCCAGCACGGCCGGATGGGCGTGGGGGTAGGAACGGGGCAGCCACCCATGCACGGGCACGACGGCGGCCTTCACCGCCAGGGCCAGCATCACCACCCCGGCGGCCACGGCCACCAATGGAGACTCCAGGGCCCGTCCGGCCAACTGACCGAGGTTCACCGTGCCCGCAGCCCCGTACACCAGACCGACTCCGGCGACCAGGACGGTGGAGGCCAGCAGGTTCACCGGCACATAGACCCGGGCCGCCGCCAATTGGTCGCGTCCACCCTGGAGGGTCAGCAGCACGTAGGAAGGCACCAGCATGATTTCGATGCTCACGAACAGGTTGAACAGGTCCCCGGTCAGATATGCCCCGTACACCCCGGCGGTGAGTACGAGCACCAGTGGCCAGAAGTGCGGATGAGCGTCCGATCCGGTGGCGGCGGCGAACCCGGTGCAGGCCAGCACGACGACCGCGGACATCGCCAGCAACAGCGCGGAAAGCGGGTCGGCCACCAGTGGGATGGCAATGCCCGCCGGCCAGCCGGCGATCTGCTCGACGACGATGCCCCCGCGCGTTTGAGTCAGGAGCAGAAGGCTGAAGGCCAATACCACCGCGGTGAGGGTGAAACCGACCGCCCGGTGGACCCACCGAGCCGGGACAAGCAGCAGTACGGCGGCGCCGAGCATAGGGGCGGCGACCGGCAGGGCCAGCACAGCGTTCATCGGCCCTCCTGCTCGGGCCCGGCACGCCCGGACATATCCGGCCGCGATGACGCATCCCGGGGCGTCGCTTTAGCCGTGCCGACGCCCGGGGGATCGTCCTCGGGAGAGGGTGCGTCGTCATCGGCGCGTTCGGAGGTGCGCAGGGCGAGCACCAGCAGGTAGATGGTGATGCCGAAGGTGATGACGATCGCCGTCAACGCGAAGGCCTGCGGCAGGGGGTCGGCGGCCTGGGCCGGGACGCCGTCCCCGACCAGGGGTGGTTGCCGCCGTTGGAGCCCTCCGGCGGCGAGCAGGATCACATTCGCCGCGTGTCCCAGCAGCATGAAGCCAAAGACCACCCGGACAAGTTCCCGCTGCAACACCATGTAGACCCCGGCGGCGGCCAGCAGGCCCACGACGATGGCGGCGCTCATGCGGGCCTCCCCAGACGGTCGACGGCGCGGATGACGAGGGCCAGGACGGTAAGGAACACCCCGACGTCGAAGACCAGGGCAGCGGTGAGTTTGACCGGACCCAGCGCCACTGCACCGCCGGTCAGGAAGGACCCGGCCCAGATCAGGCCACCGAGCCCGGTGAGCACGGCCAGCCCGATGCCGACTCCCAGCATCCATGGGACAGCCCGGCGGAGGTGGACCATGCCTCGTGCCCCTTCGGCCAGGTAGCGCAGGGCCACGGCGGTACCGGTGACCAAAGCGGCGATAAACCCTCCCCCGGGATCGTTGTGGCCGCGCAGCAGGAGGTATCCGGCGAAGAGCACGAGTACCGGTGAGAGCAGCCTTTGGATCCGGGTGAGCAGCACGGGTTGTCGGGGCTCCCGCTCGGCATCCTTAGCCGACCAGGTGTGCAGCAGTATGCCGACGCCGACGGCCACCATGGCCAGCACCGTGACCTCCCCCAGCGTATCGAGGCCCCGGAAGTCGACCAGAACGGTGTTGACCACGTTCGTTCCACCGGTCTGTGCCTGTGCCTCCTCCAGCAGGTACTGCCCCGTGGCGGAGAGATCGCGCTGCCCGGTCAGGGCCAGCGCCCCTGCGGCGGCGGCCAGCCCGGCAGCAACGGCCACCACCGCGGTCGCGGCCCCGCGCGGCCGGGTGGGGCGGGCGAAGGTCGCGGGCAACTGCCTTAGGACCAGGACGGCGATCAGAACCGTGAGAATCTCCACGAGCAACTGGGTGAGGACCAGGTCGGGGCCTCCCGCGAACAGGAACCACACGGCCATCAAATAGCCCACCACGCCCAACAGCGCCACCGCCGCGAAGCGGGACCGCGTGAGTGCCAGCATCAACACCGTGGGAGCCAACAGGGCGATGACGAACCAGTCCTCACGACGTGTGGTTTCCAGCTGCTGTGGCAGCACTGGCGCAGCAATCACTGCCACTAGGGCCAGGGCCAGCAGCCCGCCGAGGACCGGACTCAGCTGCCCGGCGGTCGAACTGGTCTGGGAAGGACGCCCCACCGCCGCCCCAAGACGCAGGGTTCCTGAATAGAGGGCGTCGAAGGCTCCGGCGCCGGTGACTGGCATGTGCCACCGCTGCAGGCTTCGATCGATGCGATCCCGGCGCAGGTAGAGCACCGTCCCCAACGCCAGGGTCGCCGCGGACAGGCCCAGTGCCGGGGTGAACCCGTGCCAAAACTCCAGATAGTACGTGGCGTCCTGCCCCTGGGGTGCGACATCGCTGACGACGCGGTTGACCAAGGGGGTGAGTACGCCGACTCCAATACCCAGCACCACGGAGATCACCACCGGCACGGCGGCGGGGGCGAGGAAAATCTTGGAGGGCTCGTACAGTTCGCGTTGGAGCAGTGGCCCGGCGAAAGCCCCGACAAAGATGCGCGCGGCGTAGGCGAAGGTGAGGGTGGCGGCCAGCACCGCGAAGGCCGCCGCAGCGAATCCCACCCACGCCGGTCCACCGGTGCGTCCGGGGGCGTCCAGGAACGCCTCGTAGAGTGTCTCCTTACTCACGAACCCCAGCATGGGTGGCACCCCAGCCATGGACAGGGCAGCGATGCCGGTCAGGCTGGCGGTCACCGGCATGACACGGCGCAACCCGGAAAGCTTTCGAATGTCCCGGCTGCCGGCTTCACGGTCGATGATGCCCACCAGCATGAAGAGGGTGGCTTTGAACAGCCCGTGGGCGAAGGTGTGGGTGGCGACGGCCCCTAGAGCTGCGGGGGTGCCGACGCCAGTCGCGGCGACCAACAGGCCCAGCTGGCTCATGGTCGAGTAGGCCAGCAGCGCTTTGAGGTCATGCTGGCGCAGCGCGAACAGCGCCCCGACGATGGCGGTGGCCAGCCCAACGGTCAGCAGGACATAGGTCCACACCGGTTGGTCACCGTAAATCGGTGCGAAACGCAGCAGCAGGTAGATGCCGGCCTTGACCATGGTCGCCGCATGCAGGTAGGCGCTGATCGGGGTGAGGGCGACCATCGCCCCGGGCAGCCAGAAATGGAACGGCAGCTGGGCGGACTTGGTGAACGCCGCGAGGATGATCAACACCTCTACCGCAGGGGCATACCCCGAGGAGTGCAGCAGCTCAGGGTTGGCCAGTACGGCGGAGAGGTCCGTTGTGCCGGTTCCGGCGGTGAGGACGGCGAGTCCTCCCAGCAGGGCCAGCCCGCCCGCCCCGGTGACGAGGAACGCGCGCATGGCCGGCTTGGCTCCGGTGGTACCCTTTCCGCCGATGAGGAAGAAGGAGCAGATCGTCGTCAGTTCCCAGCACAGAAACAGCGTCAGCACGTCTGAGGCCATGACCAGCCCGAGCATTGCGGTGGCGAAGCCGGTCAGCAGGGTGTACAGCCGGACCGCAGGGGCCTCTGGTTCAAGGTAGCGGGCGCTGTAGGCCATCACCAGGGCGCCCACCCCGAGCACGAGCAGAGCAAACAGCGACGCCAATCCGTCCAGGCGCAGCGCGAAATGCACCTCCAACGACGGAATCCACGCCCAGGTGGCGGTGGGGGTTGCGCCCGCCGTCACTTCCGGCAGTTGCGCCACGACCAACCCGGCGGCGAGGAGGAAGCCCGCAGCAATTGGATACCCGGCGTTGCGGCCGAGCCCCCGGACCAGCAACGGTGCGGCCAGTGTGAGCACCACCAGCAGGACCAGAGGCAGGGCCGGGGACTGCATCACCACTCGGCCCCGGTTCCAAGGCCGGCGAAGCACGGAGGCAACAACCCGTCGGCCGACCCGTCCTGGGCCACCGGCGCGGGGGTGCGCCCGCGGCCGATCAACCCGTGGTTCCCGCTGGCCAGATGGCGTTCGCAATGCCGCACGTCACCGATCATTGCAGTGGCGCCTTCCTCGAAAGGTGTGGTGCGAGACGCAGGGTGCGGCTGGAGTGCTTTGCCGCTCCGTCCAGGAGCCGTAGCGGCTCATGGTCAGCGAATTACCGAGCTTGCCTGAAAGCACGGTACTTGCCCTTCCCTGCTCTCCGTCAAGGGATCGGTACTCATTGCTTTTTGCGACGAGGCATCGGGCTAAATCATCATGACCGACGGTGGTGGCAGGAGGGTGACCGCTTCGGTGGCGTGCCTCCAGGATCCGTCCGGGAACGATCAGCCTGGGTGATGACGTGCAGCCCGAACCGGCCTTGGGCAATATGGTGGCAGCAACATCGCCAACATCCCGCTCATCCCCGGCCTCTCGGTACCCATCGCTCCGTTGGCGGTGAAGCACCAATTGATGCGTTTCCACCTGCCCTTGTTGGTAGCCCTGTCGGTAATACTGCTCCTGCGCTCCGTCGACGGCCGAATCAGGACGGTGGACGTATTGATCCTGGTCATGGTGGCGATCCTCAACAGAGGAATGACCGTTATGCTGGGGCGGCGCAGAAACACGCCGCTGCTGGATGTCGCGGGCGATGTTCTGGAGGATCGCCGTCGATCGGGGCTGGGTACCGCGCCCTACTGCTGACGGCGGGCCGCTAGCGGAGGGGCAGCGCAAGTACGGTGTAGAGCGCCGATGCTCCAACGAGCATGACGCCGAAGGTTGTAAGCCCGACGCCGATGACATCGGCGTCGATCTGCGTGGTGTGGATTCCATTGGCGTGGCGGCGGTAGCGCCGTACCTGGCTGACCTCCACGGAGGCCGCTGCACCGAGCGTGAGAGCCATCATCAGCACGGGAACCCATCCGTATAAGGGGACCCATCGCAGGAACAGCGCCCCGGTGACAATCATCGCTCCAGTGGTGCGGTGCCAGGCCAGGGACGTACGCTCGGGCTGCAGACCGGGGTCGGGAGGGGTCCATACGGTGCGGGCCGTCCTCTTTCCCTGCACGGTCAAGACATCCGCGTGATAACGGAAAGGAGGATGACCGCGGCGGCGAGAACTCCACCCAAGGCCAGCACAGGAACGAGGGCGGGCAGCGGCAGGGGTTTCTTGAGCCTCATGGCCCGCTCGACCCGCAGCCAGCGCACAGCCGCACCGAGGGCAACGATCATGGCCAGGACGAGCAGCAGGACGGCAAGGACGGTGCGGGTTTGGGGCAGGAAGAGGCCGGAGGTGAAGGCCTCAACTGCGATGCCGCCGGCCAGCAGAGCCAGCGCCGTCCTGGTCCAGGCAAGGAAGGTCCGCTCGTTGGCCAAGGTAAACCGCGGATCGGGTTCCTCTCCCCCGCGCAGGACCGCGGCCGCAAGGCCGCTGCGCGGCGGTGTGTCCTTCGCCGCCTTATCCTGGGTGGATTCTGGGGGATTTTCAGACGAATGAGTCACCGATTCATGGTACGGCCTGAATGCCAGCGACCGCCGGGAACTCCGGATTCGAGACCAGCGGCGGGAGGCTTTGAGTAGCGGATCAAGCGATCCGAAATGGTATGCGGCCGGCAGATCGCTGGCAGTCCGTCGACGGGCGTGGATAGGCTGAACCGGTGGATGCTACTTCCCTGTTGCAACCGCGTACCCTGCGCACCGTGGCCCTGCGCGCCCTCGGTGGTTTTATCGCGGTTCAGGCGACCGTGATCGCCACGCTGATCGCCGCGGACGCGCTCAAGCGCCGATCCCGGGTGCGGCGCTCCCGATTCCCCCGGCCTGGCATGTTCGAGCACATGGTGGGCGACACGGGCACCCGTATTCATACCTACGGGGAGGATCTCTACCGCGACATGCTCGCCGCCATCGAGGGCGCGCAATACCGCATTCTGATGGAGACCTACCTTTGGAAGAATGACGGCGTAGGCCGGCAGTTCCGGGACGCGCTCAACGCCGCTGCAGACCGCGGCGTCGAGGTGTACCTGATCTATGACGGCTTCGGCAACCTGGTGGTGCCCTCCTCGTTCTACCGTTTTCACCCCGCCGTGCACGTCTTCCGTTTTCCTGTCGTGCGCCGGCGTCTGCTCTTCACCCCGTTGCGCGCCACCGGATTGACCCACCGCAAACTACTGGTGGTTGATGATGAAACTGGATTTGTTGGCGGATACAACATCGGGTCCCTGTATGCCACGCAGTGGCGCGACACCCACGTCCGCCTCACCGGACCGGCCTCATTTGAACTGGGGCATTCCTTCACCGCCGTGTGGAATCATCCCTGGGGGCCGCAGCCGAAATTGCCGCACTTGCATCCAGCGGCATGGAATTCGCAACTGCATGCCGTCAACAACATCCCCGCCAACCTGGTTTACCCCATCCGCAGTGTCTATCTGGACGCAATCCACCGCGCCCGGAGACACATCTATCTCACCACCGCCTACTTCATCCCGGACCAGCAGATCCTCACCGCGCTGATCGAGGCAGCCCGGCGCGGCGTCGATGTGAGGGTGATTGTGCCGGAAAACTCGAACCATGTGCTGGCCGACTGGCTCTCGCGCGGCTTCTACTCCACGCTGCTGTCCGAAGGGATTACGCTGCTTCTCTACCGCCACGCCATGATCCACGCCAAGACCGCGACCGTGGACGGGCAGTGGTCCATCGTGGGCACCGCGAACATTGACCGGCTGAGCCTCGGTTTCAACTACGAGAGCAACCTGATCGTCCACGATCCGGACTTTGCCGCGGACATGGAGGAAATTTTTGCGACCGACAGCGCGAACTGCCTGGAATTGTCCTCCCAACTGTGGGAACAACGCCACCCCGCCGCCTGGTTCGCCGAAACGGTTCTCAGGCCCCTGCGACCCTTCCTCTGAGTGAAGTCCGGCACCTATCCTGACTGTGATCAGAGGATCCGTTTTTTCCCAGCTCGAACGATTCTCACCCAGAGGCATCCGAACCCGTCGAGATTGATTTCGATTCTCCCGTTGTCCCCGAGGCTGACCGGTTCGTCACCGAGCAGGTCCACAAGGTGTGTCACGTTTTCGCTGTCGGCGAGTGTGAAGGAGATTGTGCAGGCGCCGGCCGCAAAATTGTGAAGTGCAACGACCTGCCCGGTGGAGCCGGTGAGCGAGTGCGCAATAACGCAGGGTTGTTCCTGCTCGAGGAGCTCGAACCGGCCCCACCCGATCTCGGTTGATTTCTTGTACGCGGCGATGAGCTTGCGGGTGATATTGAGCAGGGAATCGGGGTCGTGTTGCTGGGCGGAGACGCTGACATGCACGGGAGAGGAACCTCCCTCGACGACCGGCAGCGGCAGCTTCGACAGATCGGCGTGCGAGATGCCCATTGGGTTCGTCGGACCACTGCATGGGCGTGCGGACCGCCCGTCGGCCCCTGAGACGACGGCCGTGGTGCGTACGACAGTCCGGTGGCTGGTGAGAGCAAAAACCGCGCCCCTGCGTCTTGTAGCCCTCGCCCCGGGGCGTTCCAGGCACCCGCCGGCGGTCGTTCCGTTGGTGTGGGCCCTCAGAACGGCCAGATGATCGGCACGTACAGCACCGCGGCGGCAAGGAAGACGAGCGTGAGCGGCAGGCCGAGGCGCCAGTAGTCGCCGAACCGGTAACCGCCTGGCTGCAGGACCATGAGGTTCACCGGTGTCGCAATCGGCGTAAGGAAGGACGCGGCGCCCACGACGGTCAGGGCCATCATGAACGGCTGGACACTGACCCCGAGTGTCTGCGCCAAGGTAAGTGCGACGGGGGCAATCACGAGCACTGTCGCGACGTTCGAGATTAACTGCCCGATTGCTACGGTCAGCAAGCACACGACGAGAAGCGCAAGGTGCGGGGAGCCGCTGCCGATGAGCCGGAACACGAACTCTGCGATCACGTCGGCGGCCCCCGACGAAACGAACGCCCCTGATAGAGGGATGAGCGCTGCGATCAGAACGACGGTGTCCCACGAGACCGCTCGGAAACCCTGGGGTACGGTGATCACGCGCGCGACCACGAGCGTGCACGCCGCAATCAGCCCAGCGATCACCGGGGGGACGACCCCGGTTGCCAGCAGGGTAATCGTGATGATGAGCACCGCCAGGCAGCGTTTCCATCCTCGCCCGAGCGGAACGCCCCGTTGCAGGCTTCGCGAGGAGTCGATCGCAATCACATCGGGCGACTGCGTGTAGCGGTGGAGTGCATCCCATGGGCCGCGCACGAGGACTGCGTCGCCGGCCTGAAGGGCCAGTGCCCCGGGGGGCAGACCGGTGTTTGGGCGCACCGATTGGCTGTCGCCTCGGCGGAGCGCGAGCACGACCAGGCCTTCGTCGCGCGTCGTCATCCCGGGACAGACGATCCGTCCGATTAAGGTGGAACGAGGAGCAATAAGCACCTCGACGACTCCGGTGCCCCCGGTGAACATGCGTCCTGCGTCGAGATCCGCCGTGTAGCTCTGCCGCCACGCACGTACTCGATCACGCGGATCGGTCGCAGTATCGGCGAGCCTCTCGGGAACGCGCTCCGGAAGCAGGCGCTCGCCGAGCGTCACGACAAGAAGGGTCGTAGCCAGCACTAGGGGGATCCCAACCAACGCGAACTCGAAGTATCCGAACTCCCGACCGCCGGCACTGGCTGCGGCCTCGGAAACGATGATATTCACGGGTGTCCCCGTGAGAGTCAACAGCGACCCCGCGCTGGATGCGAACGCAAGCGGAATTAGCATTCTCGAAGGAACGATACCGGCCTGAGCCGCGGCGATCACCGCGACCGGAAGAAGCGCCGCGACGGCGCCATTGATGCTGATTACAGCCGCCAGCAGCGCGGCAACCCCGGTCATGGTCGCGAGCAACCCGGAGCGGCCAAGTGACGAACGCTTCTCGAACCACTGACCGATCCACGCGGTAATCCCAGTGGCATTCAGTGCCTCGCTGAGCACGAATAGCGACGCGATGAACAAAACAAGGGGATCACTGAAGCCCATCAGTGCCTCATCGAGTGGGAGCACGGCCGTCGCCCATAGCGCCATGGGCACGAATAGCGCGACGGCGACGAGTGGCACCCGATTGGTCACAAAACCCGCAACCGCCAGAGCCAATATTATGAACGTCGCGATCCTCGGATCGATCATGTGCGCCCTCCTGAAAACTAGGATGCCACACGCGTGTAGCCCCTCATTCACTGAGGGCAGGGCCGCACGCGCACCTGCACATACAACCCGCTTCGGACGAAAGAACCGCCCCTGCTCAGCGACCTGCAACCTCGGACCATGACCTTACGAGGAAGCTTGTAGGTTACTCACTGGTGCTCCCGGAGGGACGGTTCAGGGGTTGGCCGGCCGGTCCGCGAAGCCGCGCACGCGCTCGAACACGAAGCCTGCGGTGTCCCACTCAGGACGATGTTGAATTGACCGCCAGCCGACGAGAAGAGCAATCACTGGTTTTGTCCCGGTGCTACCCGAAGGGCCCAGGCAGCGGTTCCGCAGACGCCTTCCTCATGCGCTCCTCGGTCCAAGGCCTCTCCTCCCCCGGGTCAGGGGTTTTCTGCACGGTTCCACGGGTCGCGATTGGAATTAGGGCCCGACTTCTGTACCGAGGTCCCGCCGATCAACAGCGCCGCAAGAACACCTGCACCGATGGCCGCAATCACCACCCGGCGCTTGGGATCCGTGCGTCGCGCTTGAGTGTCCATGGTTGGAACCCTAGCGAGTCACCGTCCACCCCGCACTGCTTCGCGAAGGTTTCATACTGGCAGCTCGATTCAAGGTCGATGACATCATTGGTGCTGTTTACAGCCAGTTATCACGCGAAGGGTAGGGTGGCGGAATTTTCACTGGGCCGCTCCCAACTCGTCCCGTCCTTGGCTCATGGTGCGGAGTCCACTACAGAGGTCCGGATCGAGGTCCAGGATTCGACAGTGCCTGCAGGAGCGCCTGGATAGTCCTTCAATAGGACGTATTGTTCGCGGTTCATTTGCCATGCTGAGGGGTCGATGATCAATGTCCTGCCGGGACCGTCCGTTGGGGCAAGACATTCTTTTCGCTGTCGCAAAAGACCCAGCTCATGCGCGCCGCTGATCTGTCGAGGCAGGATGTAGCTACTATCAGGAGGAGGAGACACTGATGCAGGAATCGGGATCCGAGAAGTCGCTCCCAGTCGAACAAACCTGGTTCGCTGAGTATGGGCAGGGCCCTCCGGCCGTGCTCCTGCATCCGGGCGGTGTTGATGCGCGTGCCTTGCAGGCAACCGTCGAGGGGGTGAGCCCCTACTTCCACGTTTACACGCCTGAGCGTCGTGGTCATGGACGCTCGCCGGACGTGGAGGGGCCAATGTCCTATGAGTTGATGGCGGAAGACACCATCGCGTTCCTCGAGGAACACGTTGCTGAACCGGTGTCCCTCATCGGGTGCAGCGACGGGGCGGTCGTCGCCCTTGCAGTGGCGATGCGGCGTCCTGACCTTGTCCGTCGTCTTGTGTGTGTTGCGGGCGTATTTCACCGCGACGGCTGGATGAACGGCGTTCTCGGAGGAGAGGTTCCCGACTTCATCCGCCAGGGATATGGAGAACTCTCACCGGATGGTGTTGATCATTTCGATCTCGTGCTGAGCAAGCTTGATCACATGCATGCCACCGGCCCCGCCTACACCGTTCAGGACTTGGCGAAGGTGGCGATACGGACGCTGATCATGGTCGGCGATGACGACGAGGTCTCCGTTGAGCACGCGTTGGAGATGTACCGGGCGCTTCCGAACGCCGAGCTGGCCGTCGTCCCCGGGACATCCCATGGCCTGCTTGTCGAGAAGCCGGAACTGTGCAATTTGCTCATCAATGACTTCCTGATGAAAGAGCCCGTCCAGACCTTCGCTCCAATCCGACGGGCCCAAAACAGGTGAGATGGGAGCCACCTCCGTTGATTCGATGATTTCACTTCGGTCAGGAGGAGGCGGCGGAGGTGTTATGGCCGGACGATAGAGCTGGCTTGCGGGGCCAGATGGTGTAGCTGAGTGCCCAGATGAATTCGACCGTGACAATGATCCCCAGTATGCGGTTCCACCCGGTGAGTGCTTCGGTGCGGGTTGGGTCGTTGACCCACGTGGTGATCAGCACGAGAATGCCTGCTGCGATGAGCACGGCGCCGAGGGTCCGCATGAAATCGCCCCAGCACCGCTGTGTGTACTGCCGCCCCGTTACTTTCAGCGGGGCGGGTCCGCCTGCGAATCGGTGGACGAAACGCGTGTCCGCCCAAGCAATCATCCGGTGGCCGTACGTCACGGAGAACCCGATATAGATCGCCGCCAGCCCGTGGTGCCAGGAAGCCGTCGCCCCCGAGACCAGGTGCACTGTGACCGCGGCCAGGAGCACCAGATCAATCAATGGGGCACTCAGGAGCAGGGCCGCGCCGAGGCGTTTGGCTCGGAGGATATACCGGGCGGCCAGCCCGGCAACGATGGCGACCCAGAAGCCGATCTCACAAGCGATGATTAGAGCCAGAATCACGACTTCCCCCTTGCTGGTACAACTGTGTTACGAAGTTATCACACAGATGTGCCAATATACTCGTGTGCCGAAATTGATCGACAGAACCCTCCGGGAGCGGTCCGTGGGCGAGGCGGCCTGGCGGGTGGTTGTCCGAGACGGGATCGCCAAGCTTTCAGTTCGCAATGTCGCCGCGGAGGCTGGCATCGCTGCCGGTTCACTGCGGTACCTTTTCCCGACACAGGAGGCGCTGCGCGCCTATGTGCTTGACCTCGTTCGTCAAAAGGTCACTGACCGCATAGCCGCGATCCAGCCACAGACATCGATCCGGCGGACCGCGGAGGATTACTTGTCCCAGCTCCTACCGCTCGACACCGAGCGGCGGGTGGAGATGGAGGTGTTTTTCTCCGTTGGGGTCCTTGCGTTGACCGATCCCGTGCTCCGGCCAGCTTACGACCGCGCCCACCGCGACCTCCAGGAAGGATGCCGTCAAATACTCGCGCTGCTCGCCACCGATCCCGGATATGGCGCACTAGATCCTGAAACCGAGACCGCACGGACCCACGCCGTTATCGATGGGCTCGCTCTCCATCTCATCCGACATGGCCAGAACGAAGACACCAGCTGGGCGATGAAGGTACTCGCCCGTCATTTGGACTCTCTTGCCTCTGGTTCAGGTGCCTCCGCCCAAAATTCCGCCCGATAGAGGATCGGTAGTGGGAGCCGTTTCTCACCTCCACGGTGAGCGCCGGCTCATCGACGGCATCCTTCTTGGCGAAGAACGCCTTGCTCACCGCTGCCAGAACCGGCTGCCTCTGCCTGACAAAGTGTCCGCGCAGGGATTTCCGCGTCGGTGACCGTCTGGGCAGCACGGGCCTCCGCGGGGGCGTGAGAGATAAAGAGGACCGTCCGTCTCGGCGGCACAACCACATCACATCGCTCTACTCCCCACACGGCGATGATCAAACCCACCTCGGAAGGGCAATACTGCAGGAAGAGGCCGCCGCGGCTTGGTAGCGTGTGGCGCATGCCCATCAAACTCGAGAACGTCGGCATCGCCGTCCGCGACCTCGAAGCGACCATCGCCTTCTTCACCGACCTCGGGCTCACGGTCCTCGGCCGCGACACGGTCAGTGGAGAATGGGCCGACACCGCCGTCGGCCTCGACGGCAACCACGCCAACATCGCCATGCTCCAGACACCGGACGGCAACGGCCGCCTCGAGCTCTTCGAGTACCTCCACCCCGCGGCGATTGAGACGGATTCCACCCGGCCCAACGAGATCGGCATGCACCGCGTCGCCTTCTCGGTTGACGACCTCGACGAGGCCCTCGAGATCGCTGCAAAGCACGGCTGCCATCCGCTGCGCGGCGTGGCAACATACGGTGACGTCTACAGGCTCACCTATGTCCGCGGCCCCAGCGGCATCATCGTGATGCTCGCCGAGGAACTGCACAAGACCTGACCGTACGTCGATCCGTCAGCCGGACGCATCTTGTGCATTAGTCCGGCCGGTCCGCCCTTCCACCCGACAGAACCGGGCGGCGGTGGCGAAACTCGGAAGGCGTGACTCCCACGTGCCTTTTGAAGGCTGTGCTGAATGAATAGGCATTGTGGTAGCCGACGCTGCGGGAGACCTGCGCGACGCTGGCGGTCGGAGTCTGCAGCAGGTCGCCTGCGAGTGTCAGGCGCCAGCGCGTGAGGTAGCTCATCGGAGGTTCTCCGACGCTTGCCCGGAAGCGGGCGGCAAGGGAGGCCCGCGAGATGTTGACGCGGCGTGCGAGGCTTTCCACGGTCCAGGGGGCGTGCGGTTCAGCATGCAGAAGTTCAAGTGCCCCCAGGACGACCGGGTCGTTCGACGCAAGCCAGGTAGGTTCAGTCGGACGGCCAGGGCTCTCGAACCAGCGTCGTATGGTGCTGACGACGAGGACGTCGAGGAGGCGATCGACGACGACCTGGGCAGCGGGGTCGTCGTGCGAGATTTCACGTGCAAGCAGACCGACAAGGGTCCCATCGGCACGCTCGCGCCGAACGACGGCGAGCCGGGGAAGCGCGCGGGCGACGAGCCCGCCGGCTTCGTCGGGACGTTCGTACGTTCCCACAAGAAGTGAGGTTTCGCCATGGTCGGAGTTCCCCCATCGCCGGATGCCGCGGCGGAACTCCTCGCGGAGGTCATGTCCGTCCGCAGTGGTGCACTCCTGCCCGGGGCCGATCTCGATCGAGGGCGTGCTGGCGGCGGCATCGGTCACCGCGTACGGTTCGGGACCGCGGATGAGGGCAACGTCGCCCTCCTCGAGCAGCACCCCATCAATGCGGGCCTGACCGCCGGTCACAGCGAGCACAGTGAGGGCGGCGTTGTCGCGGACGTTGATCCCCCAGGGGGCGCTCATATGCATCGACAGTGCGAAGGCCCGCACAGCACGGGGGCCGTCGAGAAAGTGCGTCAACGGGTCCATGGGGAAGACCCTAGACGATGACGAAGGTTGTGGCGAGCCCTGCCCATTTTTCATCCAGCGGCGCGGGCGTCTACTGGATTCATGACTATTTCAATTCTCGGTGGTGCCGGACGCACCGGATCCCGTATCTTCGACCGGCTTGATGCCCTCGGACTGGCTGTGCAGCTGGCTTCCCGCCGCACGGGCTTCGACTGGGACCTGCGCGGCACCTGGCCCGACGCGCTGCACGGGGTGTCGGCCGCCTACGTATGTTTCAGCCCCGATCTTGCCTTCCCCGGAGTGCCCGCAAAGATGGCCGCCCTTGGCCGGCTTGCCGCCGCTGAGGGCGTTGGGCGGCTCGTTCTGCTGTCGGGCCGTGGCGAGGAAGGAGCCCGGGCCAGCGAGGCGGCCCTGCGGGAAGGGGGCGTGCCGACGACGGTTCTACGGTGTTCATGGTTCCAGCAGAACTTCTCCGAGAACTTCCTCACCGGCCCTGTCCGCCGGGGCCGCCTGCAGCTGCCAGCACCCGACGTGCCCGAAGCGTTCGTCGATCTTGACGATGTCGCCGACGCGGCGGTCCTCGCCCTCACCCGGACGATTCCGGAGGATGCCACCTATGAACTGTCCGGCCCGGAACTGCTCACCTTCGCTCAGGCCGCCGCCGTCCTCTCTGCCGCCTGTGGACGGCGCGTCGCCTTCGAGGCTGTCGACGTCCCGACCTTCGTCTCCGACCTGGCCGCGGACGGCATACCAGAGGACGAGGCCGGACCCCTCGCCCACCTCTTCACAGAGATCCTCGACGGCCGCAATGCTTCCCTCGGCACCGGCGTCCAACAACTGCTGGGGCGGCCGGCAGCATCGTTCAGCACCTACGCACGGGCGGCGGCGTCGTCAGGGGCCTGGTCATGATCCAGGTCGCCGCGGTGGCGGGGGCCGGTCTCGTTGGTGGCGTCTACACGGCATTCTCCGTGATGGTGATGCCCGCCCTACGTCGCGTCGATGACGAGGTTGCGTCGACCACGATGATTGCGATCAACCGTGCAGCCGAACGTGGACCGTTCATCCTAGTTTTCGGCGCCGCTGCTGGTACGGCTCTTGGACTGGCTGTGACAGCAGCGTCACGCGGAGCCGCCGGGGACCTGGCCCTTGCTGGCGCCTCCCTCGCCAGCACGGTGGTGACCATGGTGGTGAACGTTCCCCTCAACCGCAGGCTCGAACGCGACGGTGTCAGCTTCTGGCCGGTCTACCAGCGGCGTTGGACCGCAGCGAACACGGTACGTGCTGCGCTTGCCACGGCCGCCGTCGTTATGGCCGGCACGCAGTGGATCCAGAACCATCCGTTCTGACGCGGGAGCGCTACATCTTCGTTCAATAAGGATTCCCATACGCACTCCTCTTGGTTCGGTGCCACGGGGCAACCAGAGGCACCAGCAAGCCCTGGCCATGGGTGAGGGCGCCGGTTCGCCGCGCACTGCGCTTACGCTCGAGGTACGAGCACAGCGGCCCCTCTTCCAAACATCGGCACCCCAGCTATCCGGGCTCTGGCACAGGCGGGCATAGAGACCATGGACGATCCAAGGTCAGTCGATTTCAGCCATCTAGCAACGCTTCACGGAGTTGGACCCAAAGCCATCCGGCTCCTGCAGGCAGCCCTGGACGAGCAGAGGACTAGGCAGTGGGCATGGTCCGACTCAGGTGAACGCTGTTGTCAGCTCGGTCAGGGCCTCGATCCTCATATCGGCGAGGTCGACTTCCGGGCGTTGGGCGTGGATGTGTCCCCATGGGCCGCGGCGGAGGATGCGACGAAGTCCGCATCGAAGCCCGCTTCTCGCAGCTGCGTTTCAACCCGGGTGGGCTGGTTGCCGGCGATCCCGACCACGAGGCCGGCGTCGCTGGCCGCCCGTAAACAGGTGAGCGCATCGGGGTAGAGGTCTGCTTGCTCAATTCCTTGAGAATCCGCAGCACGCCTGATTCGTCCAGGCGCGGGACTCATCGAAAAAGGGTTTCCCCCACGTCGAACACCACTGCGCGGACTCCGGCGGGGATCCTGGTTTCTGGCATAGAGCGATCATCCCATCACGCCGGCACGATCCGAACGCCCGGTTTCGAACCGGAAGCTGGAAAGCTGGACTAACGGGCGGGGACATCGCTCATGAGTAGGATCAGCAGATGCTCATACGCCGGGCCAATCCAGACGACGTGGAAGACGTGTGCGACATCAGTACTGCCAGTGGCCTGGGAAACTGGGGTGCGGACATGCTCACGTCAACGCCTGAGCGGCTCGTGGTCGTCGCCGAAGTTGAAGGCATTCTTGTCGGCATCGCGAAAACGCACTTCCACGCAATTCCTGACGATGATGCCCCTGCCGGCCATTACCTAGGAGGTGTACTGGTCGATCCCTCCCACAGGCGTCAGGGCGTGGCATCAGCACTAACCCGTGTCCGACTGGAGTGGATTTGGTCCCGTCCCGAGAGCGCTTACTACTTCGCGAACGAGCACAACGCGGCGTCCATACGCATGCACGAGACCTTCGGCTTCCGTCCCCTTGGTCGCTTTTCGGTCATTCATGGCGTCACGGCCGACAACGGACACTCAGTGCTCGTCCTCTTCGAGGCGTCCCGCTGAGGGGCCCTTTGCCCCCTGCACACAAAAGGGCAGGCGCGCATGCGGGACATTCCAGCAGAATTGTGAACGAGGCACAGTACCTCGGGGGTCTGTTCTCACCCGTCATTGGCCAAATGCGCGCAACAACGAAAGACCCCGGAGTGATATTGGAGCACCAAGTCAGAGAGGGCAGAGAGCTCTCTCGGCGCTGACCCGCGGGTGCTCGACTTGCTGGAACAGAACGGCGTCGCCTACGTTATCCACCTGCCATGACTCATTATTTGAATCTGTCCCAAGCCCAGGCCGCGGCCGCCTTCCAGGAGTTCCTTGACGAACGCGGTGCAGCGCTGGAGCGCCTGCGGGATGTCCTGACCGCCGAGGGACGGGATCCCGGCTCCCTGCTCGACGAGACGGTGGAAAGCCTGATCCCCCTGTGGCGGTGGATCCTCGCCCGTCTCACCGGGCCCACTTCCCCCGGCGCCACAGATCCGGCGTCGGTGCCGCGGGAAGCCTGGCCGTCGTGGGAGCGGTACACCATGGAGGAAGAACGCGTCCTGTCGTTTGAATCTCTGGTCCTGCTGGACGGGCTGGTGTCCTACCTCGCCGTCGTGATCCGCGGCCATGCACTCTCTGCGCGGTGGGATACCGCCCGCCACCGGGTCAAACGCTACGCCTACAACAACCACCCGGTCCTGGTCAGCGGCACCGGTGAAAACCACAACTTCCTGCCCGAGATTCCCGCGTCGGCAGCGCGCGCCCTGCTCCTCGGGCTGCGTGAAGTGCCGGTGGACAGGATCGAGCGCTACGCACGCACCACCATCGACGAGTTGAACGCCGGGGACAGCGGCGCGGAGGAGGATCCGGCGGGCGCGGATGAACCGCTCGTCGAGGTGGAGGACCTGGGGGAGGATGCAGTGCGGGGGCGTGAACTTGAGGTGTCGTTGCGGGAGGACATCGCCCACGAGCACTCCCGGGTGGTGGACCGGCTCGTCAAGACCCTAGCCAAGGACGACGGGATCACCGGCGTCGTCCGGGAAGACCGCGAAGTACTCCTCGTCGCCACCCCCCCGACTGGACCACCGCACAACTCCGGGAATGGATCATCGGCTACCTCCAAGACAACATTCACGACTAGAACCGTGGCACCACTGGCCCCCGCTTCAGTCGAGTTGCAACGTGACGTAGTACACCACATACCCACTGCAGGGTCAGCCGTCGCGGTGGAGGATCCACCAACATGGGAGCGGCCGGAGAGAAGACCGACTAGAAGCGAGAAGAGGCACCTCGTTGAAAGACTTCCCACGCAGCTCCCCATGCGGGCTGGGGCATCTCCCTCGCCGCAGCAGTCAACGATTGATCCACTCAGCGGGACTTATGCTGGGCGGATTCCTTTTTCTTGCCCTTCGGCGCTTTTTCCGACTTTTCGATCTCGTAATGCTGGGGCACGAACCGCTGGCGGTCCATCGGTGGTCGCTTGTAGATGCGGTTCTGGCGCTCGGGTAACTCGATGTCCGGCAACTCCGGCTGCTCGTAAGGCAACAGCGACAGCAGGTGGGCCATCAGATTGAGCCGGGCCTCCTTTTTGTTGTCGGCGTCCACCACCCACCACGGGCTGCGCTCGGTGTCACTGAACTCAAACATCTTGTCCTTGGCCTCGGCGTAGTCAACCCAGCGCGCCTGCGCCTCAAGGTCCATGGGGCTCAGCTTCCAACGCTTAGCCGGGTTATCGATGCGGCTCTGGAATCGACGGCGCTGCTCGGAGTCGGAAAGGCTCAACCAGTACTTCACCAGGACGATCCCATCGGAGATCAGTGCCTCCTCGAGCATGGGCACCGTGTCAGCGAATTGGGCATA
This sequence comes from Arthrobacter sp. TJ-254, assembly GCF_058269175.1. Lineage (NCBI taxonomy): Bacteria > Bacillati > Actinomycetota > Actinomycetes > Micrococcales > Micrococcaceae > Arthrobacter > Arthrobacter sp. TJ-254. The sequence continues at coordinate 218,936 of NZ_JBZCNF010000005.1, forward strand.
CTGTTCGTCAGTGCAGAAGCCCATCACCCGCTCCACCCCGGCCCGGTTGTACCAGGACCGGTCGAACAGCACCATTTCGCCGGCCGCCGGCAGATGGGCAATGTAGCGCTGAAAGTACCACTGCGAACGCTCGCGCTCCGTCGGCGCCGGGAGTGCAACAACCCGGCAGGAGCGCGGGTTGAGCGCACCGCTGATGCGTTGGATCGTTCCGCCCTTACCGGCTGTGTCGCGTCCTTCGAAAATAACGACCAGCCGCGTCCCGGTTTTGCGCACCCACTCCTGCAAGGCGACCAGTTCCTCCTGCAACCGCAGGAGTTCCTTTTCGTAGTCCTTCTTGGATAGGACCTGGGAGCTTGCCTCATCGGGCGTTTTCTTGACCACACCTCATATCCTGCCCCAGGCCGGAGCATTCGGGGAGGTGCTTCCCCTGTCCAGGCCAAAGGACCGCAAGAATTGACATTCTCCGGGAACCCTTGGCGCAGATTCTCGAAGCTTCTCGCACCTAATATTCATGCACCGCATGGCCCCAGTTCGAGAAGCCGTGCACGCCTTCCAACAGGGGACCGGCACTTCGGGGAGTGGGCGGACCTCAACAGGGACTGCCAAAACTTCCGCTCCGAGGTACTGATGCTGGAAAGCAAGTTGCTGTCGGCTACACCTCGGCCAAGCAGTGCGCCGTGGCCCGGGGCCGGTGGGTGACGACCTAGGACACCAAGATCCACACCTTGGCCACGCCGGTGCAGATCGACCATCTGGTCCCGGTGCATCAAGCCCGGGGGGTCCGGTGCCCGCTCCTGGACGCAGGCACGCCGGGTCGCGTTCCACAACGACATGGGCGACGGCAGGTCCTTCAACGCGCAGACAAACGCACTGAACCAGGCGAAGTCGGCGTGCGGCCCGGAAAAGTGGCTGCCGCCGGCCATCCGCTGCTACTACATCGCCCAGAGGGTGGCGGTAAGGATCCGGTGGAGTATGAAGGTCGACACCAGCGAACGGGCCGCGCTCATCCGCTGGGCCGACGCCTGCGCCGATGTCCCAATCAAAATCACTCGAGCCTAGACACGAGACAGCGAATTCCTGCACAAGCCCCCTAGAAAGGTGGAGGTCATGGGACAGCCGCGGGCCGGCAACCCGGGAGTCCCCCTATGCTGCGTCCTCCATGGCCACGACCTCGTTCAGGATCGCGTACAAGGGTGCTCAGACGTCAATCAAGGCGACCGAGCAGCCGCTTCAGCGCTCCGGGGCGACCCTGTGGATCCTCAAGGGCGGCAGCCACAGCTACATCGACTTCGAGGCGATCCCGGAGCACATCGGAGGCCTCTCCAGCGGCGAACGGCGGTTCCTGCTACTGGCCGCTTCGATCGGCGGCGTACCGGAGGTGAGCCTCTCGGAGGTGATGCCGAGTCTGGACCGGGAGCTGCTTGAGCTGGTCCTGGCGGCGATCGCCCATGCCGCCGGCAGCCACGAGCAGTCCGGTCTCTGCGAAAAACACCGACGGCACCATGTCCCTGACCAGGCACACGTCACTGTTCCCCTGGCCCAAGGCCTAGGGCTGGTTCAGCTCCCCGCCGGACTCTGCGACGCTCCTTCGTCGACGCGACCGCTCAACCACGATTACGGTACCGGCGCCTAAGGCAAGAAGGAGCGGTATTACGAAGAGGAGCGCTGGGTTGGTGTGTAAAGCGCCGGAGGCACCGAGCGCGATCATCGCCAGAAGAACGGGAATCATTATCGCAAGCCTAAACTTCATCATCAGCTCCTATGCGCTGTCGAACCGCCAAATGAAGGTGTGCCGATGTTGTTCCTCAGCCTACGTTTACACCGGTTCCACTCGCGGCTTGGTCGATCCTGCCAGACCACCGAAGTCAGCGTGCTCCGGCGGCCAACTCTCCGCCCCATCACTTGACTCCGATCCGGTCACCCAGCCGAGTCATCGAATACAACCATGGTGCCTAGATCGGGGGCGCCGCGGAGCCAACGGCCGGGAGTAGACTCCGGATCGCTGCGGGAGCTGGATTCTAGCTGGTGGCCAGATACAGGAATGGCGAGATGAACAGCCCCGTCCCAAGAAGCAGGATCATCATCCGGAACTTTCGTTCCTGGCCGAGGGGTTCCCCACTATTCCCAGGATTGCGCATCGCCCAGACGATATTAATCGTCATGGCCAATAAACCGATGAACGCCAGTGCAAATGAGATGTACATGAAGCTCCTATCCGCAAGAGAAGAACGCGAAGACACGGACACTGCCGCTGAGGCTCAAGCCTCCTATCGAATAGTGGGGCTTACTCGGTTCCGTTGTTTCGGACGAGGCGACGTGCGTTCACCGCTGCCGCGACCATGCCGAGCGAGAGAAGCATCAGGAGTATTCCTCGTGCCACTTCACCGGAGATTAGTACGACTGTCGAGAAGAAGACCATCACGCCAGCTACTCACGGACCTATTCGGGCAGCAAATCGCTGGGTCGGCGAGACCGAGCGCGGCCGGGAGGGAACCCTTCTCCTCGGGCTCAGATTCCTCCTTCAGACAGGTCCAAAATGGGTTCAAGGCCTCAGGGCCCAAGCCTTGGCGCTTCATGCGAACATCCCTAGCAATAAAGCGCGCAGGTCCGCTTCATGCTCCTCGGTCAAGGACTTGCGGAAGGCGAACCCACCCATGGCGGCGATCTGGCCCTGTAGATTCAGCTTCAACCGCAGCCTCTCCTTGCTCGTGAGGGGAAGTGGGATGTCCTGAACCACTCCTTCCTCAACACGCCTCACTGGCTGGCTATGCAGACTACCCTGCTCTTCGATTCGGGCCGTGGTTTGCATCCCCCGAGTCTGATCCACTTGAGTCGAAGTCGAACCATAGCAAGCAAAAGCCGAAAGTGACGCCAGAGAGAATCCATCCAAGGAATCCGATACTGAAGCCCACGAGCGGGATCAACGCTAAGCCCGCAACAGGGAGCAACGCCAACACGACTTTCTTCCACGTTTTACTGGTTCTTTTGAATACGGTAGATCTCCTGAGCCCAAGCATCACGGCGAACATAAGGGAAAGAGTGATCAACCCGAGTGAGCCCAAGTCGACCCGTCTGGCTTCTTCAGGGGAGCCGGGGGCCAGCCTCGGAAGGAGTACTAGGACTGCAGACGTGAGCGAAGCCAGCGCGATTAAGAAGGCGATACGACGTCTATACGTCATTGAAGACTCCTCGGAAACAGGCGGGCGGGGGCTGAATGGCCCACGCCCGCTCCAACATTCATTACCAGAATGTCGGAGACGACAAGTAGTTACAGCCAAGACTTCCGAACCAACTACTAATACCGGTGGCCGTCGCTACCTTCGCCAATCCTCTCCATTCAACTCTCGTGGCACCGGCCATCAGACTACGAGCGCCGAGGACAGGAGTTGCCCAGAACGCGAGCGTCTCCAGCCGACATGCGAAATTGTTGTCAGGATGGTTCGAGAAGTCAGAACCGCCCGATGCCCAATTATCGCTGTATGCGCCTCAGTCGCAGCTGTTGTTGAACTGGCAGGTAGCAAGGCCTGAGGCGTCCGTGTTGTTCACCGGGTTGTTCATTGGGTAGCTGTAGTGGGGGTCCTGGCCGGAGGGGTCGAGCTGGGTGAAGCGGCCCCGGACAGGGTCGTAGTAGCGGGCTCCCATTTGTAGAGCCCGGTGGCGTTGTTGTACTGGCCGCCGACGAAGCGGAAGGCGTTGGCCGGAGTCGTCCCTTTGATGCTTCCGCCGGTCCTACCTCTCCCGGCTGGGCAATCTGCTGCTCAGGAAAATGTTGATCGCCCACAGTATGAGAGCTAAGCCCAAGAGGGCAGCCACTTTCAGGGGCGTCCCACCTTCCACCCAGGCGATAAGCCCGATTGCCACCGCGCAGAACGAACCGAACCGTAAACCGTACTGGGCGGACCAGACCCAATGCTCGCGGTTTTGGGGGCTAGTCATAGCCCTGCACATCCTAGCGAGGCGGCAAGCCCCGGTACTCGCCGCAAAGAACCTGGACGACACCACGTCGCTGATCAGGCACTCGACCCTGTTCCCGTGGCAAGGCCCAGCCGTCACACAGCAGCTTGTCGGCTCTCACCACATGGCTCGAAGTGTCCCGTCGGCGCTGTCCCTGGGACTGCAGGCCACTGGGCAACAAGCGACGAGAGGTGAGCCGGCCCGAGAGCCAAGCCAATCTACAACCTGTCCAGCACTCAATTGCTACGTGTCGGTCGGCAGCCCAGCCCTCTCCCTCCTGCGCTTCCGGTGACCACGAAGGACGAACCAGGCCATGCAGAGATATAGGACAGTTCCAACTAGAACCCCGGGCAAAAACCCAAACAATTCGTAGACAACCCATCCCACTGGCGGAGGGAAAGTCAACAAGATCAATCTCCATGTACTGAGTTCACGTCCAGTGATGTTCAGTGACTCCGACTGGCGCCGGAGGTGCTGTGAGATCGTCCCTGGCGGCTGGCATGCACCGCGTTGCGTTTTTTTCATCGCGGAGCCTCCACGGACCCGCCAACATTTGAAGTGCGGTCCTTGTTTGCTCGATCAGTGATCAAATGTTCTGTTCCGATCGTTCGCCGGCTACCGATTGAGTTCCGCATCGATGTACCAACCCATCCTGTCGTGTGCATGCACCTCGCCCGAGGTGCATGCCTCTTCCGGCTTGGCACAAATGGTCATACCTGCTGGAACCTTCTGAGGGAGTATCAGCCGTGGGAAACCGTTATTCCGCTGGTAATCAGTTGGAGAGCTTTTTTTGTTTCTATCGCCTTATCTTAAGGATGAGTGCGGTTATCGGGATGAACGTAACCGCCACCATTACGAATCCCCATACTGTGTCACCTGAGGTGAAGGAGGTAATTGTAATGATGCCGAGGATGACTGCACCGATTACGCTCATTACTATCCCAGCACGATCAGTTTGGGACCAGTGCAGGTCTCTCTTTTCGTTGGAATCCCGGTTAACCATCTTCGTTGCGTTCCTCCTCGGCCGCCATGCCGGCCCTCATAGTCCCAAGAAAGAGACCGGCAGCCTCAATTGCAAGAGACGCGGCCCACAGTCCGGTGTAGAACGCTCAGAGTTGCGAGCCTGCAGTGATGGTACCGCCTGCCGAGGCACCTGCGACGAGCGATGCCATTCCGATGCACTCAGCAGTGGCCAGCCCGCTGGGCCCCAAAACCACAATCCCGATCAAGATCATGAGGATGAGGCCGATCAATCCAGGCACAAGCCCTTGCGACCGATACTGCGTCGGCTTCTCCCTCCCGCTTCTCGATGGCGTCGCGGAGTCATTGATCATAAGCGAACTCCTGTCTCATAGGCATGGATCACGATGGCTGCGAAACACACCGGCAAGATGAGGGTCGCTATCTGAAGGGCCCGGCGTGCGTCATTTTGTCGTCCCTGGCGATTCGCTTTGGCGTATCTGAATAAGAAGGTGAATCCGGCGATGACCGCAACGATTGATACGGTCAGTGCGGCTGCTGCAGTGGTGCTCATGCAGGCCTCCTAGTCAATGGCATTGTCGCCCAATCGTGAGATGCCTGCGCCGAGAAGGAAAGAGCCGGCGCCTATTGCGCACCCGCCGACATAGTCTCCATCGCGACGATCACCAGCAGTGCCGAATTCATGCATGATTCCCGCAATCACCGACGCGAGAATCAGGAGTCTTCATCCGTGACCCGGTTCTTTCGGCCGTTGATCAAATCCTGCAGATTCGCCTCATTTTGCCTTGCGCGTTCGCTCCCCCATCGCACTGCGTACTGGCCGCCGAGCATGATGGCGATGACCGTGACAGCCCCGCCGACTAGCCCGTAATCTCGCGACAACAACCAGACAAAGATGCCAATCATGACCAGAAATCCTATGCTGATAAGCAATCTCTTGATTTTGCTACCTCCTCTGCTGTTGACGTCATCGACGCAATTCGATCGAGATAAACGCCGCGGGCTCCTGCCCCGGCTCCCGATATTGCGCCCATTGCAAAGCCAGTTAGAGCGGCCTCGTTGATCCCGTTTTCGCTCCTGCCGTCGATCCTAGCGCCAGCTGCGCGGTCGGTTTGATCAGGCATCAGCCATCAGCACTCCTTTTCGTCCCAGACCTTGGCACTGCCTGCGCCCAGATCCGCGCCGAGTTCGTACGCTCCGACACCAGCACCGATGACTCCACCCATGCTGCCGCCAACCGGCTCGTTTCTAAGCGAGTACCTCGAAACACCCAGTTACGGACGAAAGAGTCTCTGCGGTGCTGCCGTGCTGCAGGGCCGCGGCTCGGGAAGCGAAAGCTAGAGCAATGCTCGAAACGCCAGCACTACACCAAGAACGATGCAGAAGCCTCCAAATAGCCAAACTCCTCGGGCAATGAGCCGCTCCGCAGTCTGCGCCCGATTTTTCATAAAGGGGTAATCAGTGAAAAGCCTCAGCATAGCTTTCCTGTAGGGCCGCCTCAGAACGATCAGGACCACTCCAAATACGGCAATCACGACGCCGGCCATAAGCACTTCCCCCTGCGTTGAAGGACATAGCGGAGCTCCAGTGCAATGACGATCCCCATCAGGCTGGTCAAGCGAAGACCTGCAAAATGGTCACGATGCCGGCCCAGGCGAGCATCAGGGCCACGCCGAAGATGACTCGCGAGAGCACCCAGCAGCGCTCGGACGGCCGCAGGGAGCGGTAGAGCACCGGGATGCCGCACCGCGTCAGAGGCCGTGCCACGGTTTCCTTGGCGCGGATAGCCCACACTGCCACGGCGATCATGATTAGCCCGGCCCACCAGTAGGTTTTGGGGTTGGGCAGCACCGCGGACAGGGATCCCCCGAAGACACCCAACAGGGCGATCGGTAGACCGAGGCTGAGGACGGCGCAGGCAGCCAGACGGCTTTTCGCGAATTCGAGGTCCTGTGAGCTTCGCTTCATCAGCCCGGTCATCGATCCCGCAAGCCGCGCCCAGGGGGAGGCGAGGAAAAACAATGCGAGTCCCAGACAGCAAATCCACAACCCCAGGACGACGGTCCCGGCTGAATCCGACATAGCCCCCACCTCCTTCGAATTTTCGCGGACACCGGCCGAGGCCTCATGGATCTAGTCCCTACCAATCACTTCGGCTCTGATCCGTGCCGCTTCCTCCGTAGGGCGAGTGTAACGATAGTGCCTAAAAGCACCGATACCAGCAAGGTGAATATCGCTGCTGCTGGGAGACCGAAGTGATCACTCATAAGCCGAAAAATCGCGGCAAGAACAGCCGGTGCTACTAAAGCGAGTAGCACAATTGGAACCTTCATCCTCTGAGAAGCTGCCCCGTCTGATGGTTCCGGAACGATCCCTGGGGGCTTTGATCTATCGCTGAACATCCAACCACTCACCTGTCGTTTCCTCTGTAGGGCAACCTCACTCAAGGGGCATCCGAATGCTCCTTGCCGTACGCCGTCTATGGCGCCGCGCGTCGCAGCCGTTGATGCTTCCGCAGGTCCTACCGCTTCCGGCTGGGCAGTCTCCTGGTCAGGTAAATAGAGATCACCCACAAAACCAGAGCCCAACCCAAGAGGGAAGCCACTTTCAGCGCCGTCCCACCTTCCATCGAAGCGATCAGTCCTATTGCAAGCGACCCTAACGACCCCAACCGCAAACCGTACCGCGCGGACCGGATCCAATACTCACAATTCATCTGGGGCTTCGCTCCGTGATCTGTCATCGGGTGCTTCCGCACGCCGGCGGGTCAGAAGCGATTGGATGAGCCAGGAGATGAGTAGGGAGATCACTGGAGGCCAGAAGCCGTGCACTCTGGTCATCACGGCACACGCCACTGCAAACGCAACCGCCGTCACGTTGAGCAAGATTTCATCGTCCCTACCCTTCAGCCTCGCCGTGAGGATTCCTACACCAACCCCCACCACGATGTAGATCAGGTACTCGATTACCATCTCCCCTCCTTTTCCAGCTACAGCTTCACGCACCAGTAGACAGCTACTGCTAATGAACTCGTTGCCGGGCGGCACCCAAACGAGCTGACCGCTCATTCCATCAGTGGGTCAGCGACGAGTAAAGCTCCGGCCAGGGCGAACAGAATTCCTCCGACGATGATCACCCGCTGGAGGACCGGGAGCACCGTTTTGGGGTCACCCCGGAAAACCCGAACCGCGATCAGCAAGGCAATCTGGGACTCGGCAAGGGAACCCCTCAAAAGGATCATGGCGATCCCGGCCTAGGCGACGACGCCCGGCAGGTAGGCGGGATAGCTGAGCATAGCGGACCTAGAGTCCGTCGATGACGAAGACAACACCGACCACGAAAACCATCACGCCATAGACGAGGTACATCATTCTTTGGCGTTTGATGAAAGCGGTGCGGTCCTTACCCGGCGAGATTTGCTTGATCACCCTGTCTCCGGTCCTGAACATTTTATTTTGGGCTAGGAAGGCCAGCGCCCCGAGCGTAATCATTGCTAGACCAAAAATCAGGTGCTCAGACAAATCCCACTCACCTAACCGATCGGGCCATAAGAGTTATGCATGAGGGAGCAGCCGCCGCCGTGCCCCAGCCCGACCCCGCTCTCTTTATGGGTAATGATTCGGCGTTGCTTGGGTGACTTCACCGTTCCTCGCTCGCGCAGTGAGGAACGGCGCGCCGATAGTACATCAGAGAACACGCCGCTCGAAGGCGCGCGGCGTGTTCTCTGATGTACTATCGCTTTTTTCGAGGCACCATCTGAGATGCCACCCCAAGGAATCCGCAAGCTAGAAGCAGCCAACCAGCCAAACGAAACTCGGCGTCTTCCCCGAAGATCACGATGCCCACTCCGAGAATGAAAATTAGTGCCATAACCAAGGTCAGAGCTTTATTCACCGGGTTTGATCGCATTCTTTCACTGTACTTGCTACGCCGATAACTCCTCCGGCTAGACCTAAACAAGTGCGGCGGCAACGGAAAACCCAACTGGTCCTGTGACCGGAACAGAAGCAGCGGAGATCGCGAAAGCCAGAAGTCCGAGACCAAAGGCTACGGCTGACCAGAAACGGCCGTCACTAACAAGACCGGTGGGGGCTGTCATGTTGCATGGGTTGTTCATGGCGTCGGCGTGGTGGGGGTCCTGGCCTGAGGGTCGAGCTGGGTGAAGCGGCCCAGGACAGGGTCGTAGTAGCGGGCTCCCATCTTGTAGAGCCCGTGGCGTTGTTGTACTGGCCGCCGACGAAGCGGAAGGCGTTGGCCGGAGTCGTCCGCTTGATGCTTCCGCCGGCCCTACCTTTCACGGCTAGGCAATCTGCTGCTCAGGAAAATGTTGATCGCCCAAAATACGAGAGCTAAGCCCAGGAGGGCAGCCACTTTCAAGGGGGTCCCTCCTTCCACCCAGGCGACAAGCCCGATTGCCACCGCGCAGAACGAACCGAACCGTAAACCATGCCGGGCGGACCGGATCCAGTATTCACGATTCTTCTCGGATTTCGCTCTATTACCCGTCATGCAAACCACCTCGACTGGTCGTTGTTGCCTGCCGACCGATTCAGGAGTGTGAACACCACCAGGGTGACGATGGCTACGGCACCCATCAGCCAGATCATCACGGGGATGAAGCTCGGCTGCAGGAACCCTGCGATCCCTAAGGCAAGAATCAAGAGGAGCCCCGTGAAAGCAAAGACAGCCTTGTGGTTTCTCATGGCAAATCCCCAATCCCAGCCGCCCGCTCGACGGCTAGTTGAGAAGACACCGCCATGCGCTTTTACTTTCCTCACGATCGGCTATTCCGACTCATGACGAAACCGATCACGAACATTGGTATACCTATAAGGATCAAGAGGACAACGTTCTCCGTGATCACGCATGTGACAACGAGCGACAACAGGACGACGATCACGATTGCGTAGCTTGCCCTACGTGGCATTGATGGTCGGCCCAAGGAATCTTCCCACTCCCACAGTTATGCTGCCGATGGCGGCGCCGGCGAGGGCACCTTCCAAAACTTCTTCGTCTGGTTTACCTTCCAGCGTGCCTCCTAATGCTCCGCCAAGTACTGCTGCTTCGATCGCACACCCGATTCCAGCCGCGGCTGCACATCCGGCTATCAAGATACTGCCGAGAGCGGCTCCAGCCTCCTATCGAATAGTGGGGCTTATTCGGTTCCGTTGTTTCGGACGAGGCGACGTGCGTTCACCGCTGCCGCGACCATGCCGAGCGAGAGAAGCATCAGGAGTATTCCTCGTGCCACTTCACCGGAGATTAGTACGACTGTCGAGAAGAAGACCATCACGCCAGCTACCCACGGACCTATCCGGGCAGCGAATCTCTGGGTCGGCGAGACCGAGCGTGGTCGGTCTCGATCAGGCATCAGCCATCAGCACTCCTTTTCGTCGTCCCAGACACTGGCGCTGCCTTCGCCCAGGTCCACGCCGAGTCTGCACCCTGCGACACCAGCGGTGAGGTATCGGCGGAGGCTCTCACGCTACCTCTCGCCGGTTCCATTTCCGATGATGTAGACGACAAGCCAGGATGCACCGACAAGCAGTCCGACTGAGCTCAGGGACCAAGCAAGATTCAGAAGGGTTGAGGAATCATTCCCCGACAGTCCTGCTATGCAATACAGCAACACACCTAGGAAGAATAAAACGAAGCCCGACAGTGAGGCGCGTTTAGCGTATTCGAATTTTGATGCGTTGATGACGTCACATCCTTAGCCCTGGGATGGAAACACTGGCCGACCTGTGGTCGAGCACGGCGGCCACCGAGTCCAACTAGCCACCGTCGATACGCCAGCGGCCCGGCCAACGTAGAAAGACCGCCGAGATGGGCCAACAAAGACGAAGAGCTTCGCCCTGACTTTGCCACTGAGCACTACTCCCCCGCCGACTTAGCTGAGTCCAAACTCTTGCTCCTGTCGAGTATGAAAAACAGAATGAACATGGAATTCAGCGCCAAGACCAACCCCGCGAGGTATGGAGAGAAGCCTGCAAGGATAACCACAACGGCAACTGTTGCACATATCGCCGACGCCGTAATTGACAGGTTGAGCGATCGTCTTGAAGCTGACTGGGACTCTCGTTTGAATCTGATGAGATGTGCTATCAGTCGGCAGACGATCACCAAGGCAGCGCACGAAACCGCGAGGAGCGCGACCGTGCTGCTTGATCCGTCCTTCGACGCTGCAATGACGAGAGTTAGCGCAGTGCCGCAAATTACCGAGACGAGAGCCAGGGCGACAACGGTCATCGCTTGCTCTTCCGCTGCTTATCGTCCGCGGTAGTAGGCATTCGTCACCCTTTCATGCTCGAGAGGCGGCCCGGATCCAATACTCACGATTCGCCTCGGGCTTCGCTCCGTGATCTGTCATCGGGTGTTTCCGCACGCCGGCGGGTCAGAAGCGATTGGGTGAGCCAGGAGATGAGTAGGGAGATCACTGGAGGCCAAAAGCCGTGCACTCTGGTCATCACGGCACACGCCACTGCAAACGGTATCCCCGTGAAGTAGAGCAAGATTTCATCGTCTCTACTCTTCAGCCTCTCCGTGAGGATGCCTACACCAACCCCCACCACGATGTAAATCAGGTACTCGATTACCATCTCCCCTCCCCGTTCTAGCTACAGCTTCTCGCACCATCCGGGACTGGCCGCCAATGTAGCAGAAGGCCTTGGCCTGCGCTTCGGTGCCATTGATGCTTCCGCCGGCCCTACCTCTTCCAGCTGGGCAATCTGCTGCTCAGGAAAATGTTGATCGCCCACAATACGAGAGCTAAGCCCAGGAGGGCAGCCACCTTCAGGGGAGTCCCACCTTCCACCCAGGCGATAAGCCCGATCGCCGCCGCGCAGAACGAACCGAACCGTAACCGTGCCGGGCGGACCGGATCCAGTATTCACGATTCTTCTCGGATTTCGCTTTTTTACCCGTCATGCAAACCACCTCGAAAAATTGCAGAGGCTAAGTCCGGCTCTTGGCTTACACGGAAAAGAGGCGTCTACGGTGCTCGCGCCGGAGGTCGGCATGTTATTTACTAATCGCGGTGCGGTGTGCCATTTTTGCGTTTGTGGTAGTACCTCATAAGGAACAAACTCAGGGCAAGGAGAACGACATTTAGGGCCTTTACGAGAACCCCCTCACCAATGAAGACCATTACGATCGAAACGATTGCTAGCAAACCCGGCAAAATTATCACCGAAGGATCCTCCTTATTTACAGCTTACTAGTGTTCCCCAGGTAGACATGCCGAATGAAAGTGCGGCAACGCCAAACCCAATTGGGCCGCCGAACACCGTAGCTCCGATAAGGGTCAACACTGATAAAACCGATCCAGCGTACGAAGAGACGCAACCCCAGCCACCGGAGTCCTCAAAGGCATCCAAGCCGGTCGGATGAACTATGTTGCAGGGGTTGTGCATGGCGTAGGTGTAGTGGGGATCCTGACCGGAGGGGTCCAGCTGGGTGAAACGTCCCATGGCCAGGTCGTAGTAGCGGGCTCCCATCTTGTAGAGGACGGTGGCGTTGTAGTACTGGCCTCCGACGTAGCGGAAGGCGTTGGCCGGAGTCGTCTCGTTGATGCTTCCGCCGGCCCTACCTCTCCCGGCTGGGTAATGGGCCGGGCCGAGAACGGGTTCACCTTGCACCCTGCGTCAGGCCGGCTTCGCAAAAGCCCCGAACAACCGCCCCAGGCGGTGAATCTCCAGCTCCACGCGCACATCGGCCCAAATCGGCCCAACGAACTTCACGTGCGTCCACCCATCCCCACCCCGGGTGACCGTGACGAGGGCTTCGCGGGTCTTCCGACGCCAGAGCGAGCGAATGATGTCACCTTCACTCCGGGTGTCAGCGTAGGGCCCCGACCTCGATGCCTCATCCCACCAAGCTTTCAGCGCCGGCCCACCTCCCCCCGGGGGCAGCCATGCCGGCTCGAGTTTCTCGAGCCCGTCGCGTGATCCTACCCAACTACGTCGCCAATAGGGCATGTTGACTTCCGAACGGGCCGTGGTGACCTCCCGCGGATAACAACAACAGCGGAGGCGACCAGCAGCGGTTCGCCATCCTAGTCAAAGCGGGGAGCCCATCGACCAGGAACATAAGCTCCGGATAGTGAGAATCGATCCGGAACCGCATTGGACCCGCCCGCAAAGCGCCCGCTGAGGGATGGGCAATAGGGACACCGTCAGGCACCCGATGCAAGCACCCGCCGGTCTCTTCGGAATAGCCACGGATGACCGGCAACCCTCCTCAATGGCGGGACAATCTGAAGGGTCCTAAGCATAGGGTGGGGGCCGCTTCGAGAGATTGATGCTGGCGGTGTGCAGGAGCCAATTCGGGCGTTATGGCATCAAATTCCGCAGGTCGGGACATAAGGACAGGTGCAACATGGCATTGACTTCACAGGTCGCCAGGTCGATGGCAGCTACGTCGTACTCCAGTGCAAGGAGTACAGAGGTTTCACTGCGGTGAACCTTCGGGACGCAGTCTCGGTCTTCGTAAAAGGCAGGCGCCCTGTCCGGGCATCACGGCTCATCCTAGCGATGGCCTGCGGCCAGCAGGAACGCGCCCAGAATGATACTCCGAACTTGAGGAAAATCCATTCCTCTTTGGGGCCCTTTCCGGCCCCCGATAATTGCTACCCCCTGCCGTCGGTAGCCGCGACAGTCGTTGACATCGGCGGGCGTTATACCTAAGTTGCCCTCATGGAGGCTGAATCGACGTCTCCTACGGTCAAATCTGTTGGGACGTCCGGCGTCGGAGGCCTGCGGTCGGGAATCATTGGACCGGGGTTCATCGGAGAAGTACACGCCCGCGCGGTCCGCGCGGCGGGTGGTGTCGTGACCGCCGTCGCCGGCTCCTCCCCCGAGCGCTCCGCCGCTGCGGCCGAACGGTTTGGCGCGGCATGGGGCGCCCCGTCGGCAGAGGCCCTGGTGGAGTCGGACGACGTCGATGTTGTGCACATCTGCACACCGAACCACTCGCACGCCGCGTTGGCGGAGTTGGCCCTGCGAGTTGGCAAGCCGGTGATCTGCGAGAAGCCACTGGCCACGACCGTCGATGAGGCCCGGCGGATGGTGGCTGCAGCGGACGAGGCCGGAGTCGTGGCAACGGTGCCATTCGTGTATCGGTTCTACCCCACGGTGCGTGAAGCGCGGGCCAGAATCGCTGCCGGTGAGGCCGGCAGGCTCTGGCTCCTGCACGGGTCGTATCTGCAGGACTGGCTGGCCAACCGGGACACCACGAACTGGCGGGTGGACCCGGCCCTGGGCGGGACCTCGCGGGCGTTTGGAGACATCGGAGTGCACTGGTGCGACCTGATGGAGTTCGTGACCGGTCATCGCATTGTCTCGCTGACCGCGTCGACGGGCCACGCGTTTCCTGAAGGTCGTGGCGACGGCGGCCCGGTCGCGGGCGGCACTGAGGACGGCGCGGTGGTGCTTTTTGACACCGATCGCGGAGCGCGTGGCTCGGTGGTGGTCAGCCAGGTGTCGCCGGGGCGGAAGAACCGGCTGTGGTTCTCCTTTGACGGAACACTCGCGTCGTACGCCTTCGACCAGGAGTCACCGGACTGGCTGTGGGTCGGCGGGCAGGCCGAGAGCCACATTGTTGCGCGTGGACCGGACACGCTCTCGGCGGCGGGGGCGCGGTACACGCGGCTGCCGGCCGGACATCCTCAGGGCTACCAGGACTCGTTCAACTCATTTGTGGCCGATACGTTCGCAGCCATCGCGGGACGTCCGCCGGACGGGTTGCCTGGCTTCGCTGACGGACTGCGTGCCGCCGTCCTGAGTGAAGCCGTCGTCGACTCCGCGCACCGGACATGGGTGGAGGTGGCGGCATGAAACTCGGTTTTTTGACGGCATGCCTGCCGCAATGGAGTCTCGCGGAGATAGCAGCCTGGGCCGGTGAGAATGGCTACGAGGCGCTGGAAGTGGCTGCCTGGCCGGCGTTGGGGAACCGACCGTTCACTGCGAGCCACATCGACGTCAGCGAATTTGACCAGGGTAAGGCGGATCAGGTCCTCGAGGTATTCGATCAGCACGGGCTCACATTGTCGTCGCTGTCGTTCTACGACAACAACCTGCATCCGGACCCGGAGCAGCGGGCACAGATCAACCGGCACGTGGAGAAGTGCATCGGGGCGGCGGCGCTGCTGGGCTGTCCCACGGTCGGCACCTTCATCGGTCGGGATCCGTCGAAGCCGGTCGCGGACAATCTCACCGAGGCGGAGCAGGTGTTTGCCCCGTTGGTGGAGCGTTCCGGCGAACAGGACGTCAAGATCGTTATCGAGAACTGCGTAATGGAGGGCTGGCACCCCGACGGCTACCCGGGCAACCTCGCCTATTCGCCGGAGCTGTGGGAGTGGATGTTTTCCCTCGGCCTTTACCTCAACTACGACCCATCACACCTGATGTGGATGGGCATCGATCCGGTTGCCGCCCTGCGCCCATACGTTGACCGGGTTGCCCACGCACAAGCCAAGGACATCGAGCTGTTCCCGGACCGGCGCAACCGCTACGGCTGGCCCGGCGTTTCCGTCAACCGGCCCGACCCGTGGGACGTGGGCTGGTGGCGGTACCGCGTTCCCGGACTGGGCCAGGTCGACTGGACCCGGGTCGTCGACACCCTCTACGAAGGCGGGTTCAACTTCGTGCTGTCCGTCGAGCACGAAGACCCGCTGTGGGGTGGCACAGAAGACCGGATCGAGACGGGACTGCGCGTCGCCCACCGAACGCTGCGCCCGCTCATCGTTTCTTAGGAGATGTCATGACACAAGACCGAAGCTCGGCGAGCCAAGACCCGCGTCAGGGAAAAGATGCTGATACGCCGTCGACCGCCGACCAAAACAACGAGAGTATTGCCGGCGGGATCCGATTGCGGCTCTCGCTGATGATGTTCCTGCAGTTCTTCATTTGGGGTGCCTGGTTCGTCACCATGGGGACCTTCCTGGGCCAGGGCCTTGCGGCCTCCGGCAGCCAGATCAGCCTGGCCTATCTGACCCAGTCCCTGGGAGCGATTGCGGCCCCGCTCATCATCGGGCTAATCGCCGACCAGTTCTTTGCGGCGCAAAAGATCCTCGGGGTCCTGCACATCGCCGGAGCCGCCCTACTCTGGTTCGCCTCGACGATGACAGACTTCGGCACCTTCTTTCCGGTCATCCTGGCCTACATGATCCTGTACATGCCCACGCTCGCACTGGTCAACTCGATTTCATTCCGCCAGATGCAGGATCCGGAGAAGCAGTTCCCTGCAGTGCGCGTCTTGGGCACGATCGGTTGGATCGTTGCCGGCGTCACCATCGGTTGGCTCGGCTGGGAACAAGGCGGTCAGTTGTCGCTGACCTTCCAGATGGCAGCCGCGGCGTCGCTGCTTCTCGGGATTTTCAGCTTCACCCTCCCCGCGACGCCTCCGTCCCGAAAGGGCGGAAAGTCCAGCATCGGTGACATGCTCGGCTTCGAAGCCCTCGGATTGCTCAAGTCCCGCTCCTACCTGGTTTTCTTCCTCTCATCCATCGCCATCTGCATCCCGCTCGCCTTCTACTACAACTTCACCAACCTTTTCCTCAATGAGGTAGGCGTCGACGCCGCAGCCGCAGTCCAGTCCCTCGGGCAAGCCTCCGAAGTGGTCTTCCTCCTCGTGCTTCCGTTCCTGCTGAAGCGCTGGGGCGTGAAATGGACCCTCGCCATCGGGATGGCGGCGTGGGCCCTGCGCTACGTCTTCTTCGCTTTCGGCGACACCGGCGGCCTGTATTGGATGCTGCTGCTGGGCATTCTCCTGCACGGGGTGTGCTACGACTTCTTCTTCGTCGCGGGTCAGATCTACACGAACAGGTTCGCCGGCGACCGGTTCCGGAGCGCCGCCCAAGGACTCATCACCCTCGCCACGTACGGCATCGGCATTCTCATAGGCTCGCTGTTGGCCGGACCCATCGTCGACAACTTCGCCATCCCCGACAACCACGAGTGGCGCCAAATCTGGCTCGTGCCCGCCGCTATTGCAGCCGTCGTCCTGGTGGCCTTCCTGCTGCTCTTCCGGGACCGAGACGCGCGCACTACAGACGCCGGGCTGGGACTGGAAACGATGGCGACAACACTAGAGGCCCCGGGAGCAACACTTCCCGCTCCTGATGCCCGGCAGGGCACCAGGCAGCGCCGTCCGAGGGGAAAATAGCCAGCAGCACGAACCCGTGGACCGGCCGGTCAGTCATAAGATTTGTCGGTCACGCCTGGGGTGAGCGGGGGGGGGTGGCATCATTCACCAGCCTTGACAGGGTCCTCACTGGCCCACCCTATGACCGCGTGCCGGATTTATCATCGCTATGGCCTGACTTCGCTCCGTAGCCGCGCATAGCTGGCCTCTCGATTCAGTCTTGTGATGAGGTCACCGTCCGGTTCATGGGTTAAACGAAAAGACGCACCTGGTCGAAAACCTCCTACCAGGTGCGTCCGTTCAGGATCATGTCCGCATCTCACACGGTCATTTGGCGAACTGACTTGTCAATTGGCCAACTAACTTGTCATCTCAAACTCACAAGCTCAGCTGGCCATCAGTGTGTCAACTCGCACGCCTCTCACAAAGACCTTAGAAATCCCAGTCGTCGTCCTCGGTGTTGACGGCCTTGCCGATCACATACGACGAGCCCGAACCGGAGAAGAAGTCGTGGTTCTCGTCAGCGTTCGGCGAGAGCGCCGACAGGATCGCCGGGTTCACATCGGTCACGGTGGAGGGGAACATCGCCTCGTAGCCCAGGTTCATCAGCGCCTTGTTGGCGTTGTAGTGAAGGAACTTCTTGACGTCCTCGGCCAGGCCGACGGAGTCGTAGAGGTCGTGCGTGTACTGGACCTCGTTTTCGTACAGCTCGAACAGCAGTTCGTAGGTGTAATCCTTGATCTCCTGCTTGCGCGCCTCGGACTGGCCCTCAAGACCCTTCTGGAACTTGTACCCGATGTAGTAGCCGTGCACGGCCTCGTCGCGGATGATCAGGCGGATCAGGTCCGCCGTGTTCGTCAGCTTCGCCCGTGAAGACCAGTACATCGGCAGGTAGAACCCGGAGTAGAACAGGAAGCTCTCCAGCAGAGTGGAAGCCACCTTCCGCTTCAGCGGGTCATCGCCACGGTAGTAGTCCGTCACGATCTGCGCCTTCTTCTGAAGGTTCACATTCTCGGTGGACCAGCGGAACGCCTCGTCGATCTCCTTGGTGGAGGCCAGCGTGGAGAAGATCGAGGAGTAACTCTTGGCGTGCACCGACTCCATGAACGCGATGTTGGTGTACACCGCCTCTTCCTGCTGCGTGATGGCGTCGGGGATCAAACTGACGGCACCAACGGTGGCCTGCACGGTGTCGAGCAGGGTGAGCCCGGTGAACACGCGCATGGTGAGCTGCTGCTCGTCCGGAGTCAGGGTTGCCCAGGACTGGACATCGTTGGACAGGGGAACCTTCTCCGGCAGCCAGAAGTTGTTGACCAGCCGGTTCCAGACCTCGACATCCTTGTCGTCCTGGATACGGTTCCAGTTGATGGCCTCAACATGGCTGAGAAGCTTCAGTTTTTCGGTCATGACTCCGACTCGCTTTCTGAGGTAAAACTTGTTTCGGCTGAGTCTTCGATGCAATACCTGCAGTCGGCTTTCTCAATGCCTTCGTTGTGGAATGTCTGGCGGGTGGGTCATTCCCTCGGAATGACCCACCCAATTTAGTTGCCTAAAGCATGCAGCTGACGCAACCATCTACCTCGGTCCCTTCCAGCGCGAGCTGGCGGAGACGGATGTAGTAGATGGTCTTGATGCCCTTGCGCCACGCGTAGATCTGCGCCTTGTTGATGTCGCGGGTCGTCGCGGTGTCCTTGAAGAACAGGGTCAGTGACAGGCCCTGGTCCACGTGCTGCGTCGCCGCGGCGTACGTGTCGATGATCTTCTCGTAGCCGATTTCGTATGCGTCCTGGTAGTACTCCAGGTTGTCGTTCGTCAGGTACGGAGCCGGGTAGTACACGCGGCCCAGCTTGCCTTCCTTGCGGATCTCGATCTTCGAGGCCACAGGGTGAATCGAGGACGTCGAGTTGTTGATGTAGCTGATCGATCCTGTCGGAGGCACGGCCTGCAGGTTCTGGTTGAAGATGCCGTGCTCCATGACCGAGGCCTTCAGCGCACGCCAGTCCTCCTGCGTGGGGATGTGAACGTTTTGAAACAACTCCGCAACGCGCGGGGTCTCCGGAACCCAGGCCTGGTCGGTGTACTTGTCGAAGAACTCACCCGAGGCGTACTTGGACTTCTCGAAGCCGCCGAAGGTCCGGCCGGTCTCGATGGCCAGCAGATTCGAGGCGCGGATGGCGTGGTAAACCACGGTGTAGAAGTAGATGTTCGTGAAGTCCAGGCCTTCTTCGGAGCCGTAGTGGACCCGCTCGCGGGCCAGGTAGCCGTGAAGGTTCATCTGGCCCAGGCCAATGGCGTGCGACTGCTCGTTGCCCTTGGCGATCGAAGGGACCGAGGTGATGTTGGACATCACCGACACGGCCGAGAGGGCCCGGATCGCCGTTTCGATGGTGCGCCCGAAGTCCGGCGAGTCCATGGTCTTGGCGATGTTCAGCGAACCCAGGTTGCACGAGATGTCCTTGCCGGTCTCGGCGTAGGAGAGGTCGTCGTGGTACGTGGTGGGCTCCGACACCTGCAGGATCTCCGAGCACAGGTTGCTCATGATGATCTTGCCCTCGATCGGGTTGGCCCGGTTCACCGTGTCCTCGAACATGATGTACGGGTAGCCGGACTCGAACTGGATCTCGGCGAGGGTCTGGAAGAACTCGCGCGCCTTGATCTTGGTCTTCTTGATCCGGGCGTCGTCGACCATCTCGTAGTACTTCTCGGTGACGTTCACGTCGGAGAACGGCATGCCGTAGACCTTCTCGACGTCGTACGGGGAGAACAGGTACATGTCCTCGTCGCGCTTGGCCAGCTCGAAGGTGATGTCGGGAACCACGACGCCGAGGGAGAGCGTCTTGATACGGATCTTCTCGTCGGCGTTCTCGCGCTTGGTGTCGAGGAACCGGTTGATGTCCGGGTGGTGGGCGTGAAGGTACACCGCGCCGGCGCCCTGGCGGGCACCGAGCTGGTTGGCGTAGGAGAAGCTGTCTTCGAGGAGCTTCATCACGGGAATGACGCCGGAGGACTGGTTCTCGATCTGCTTGATCGGCGCGCCGACCTCGCGGATGTTGGTCAGGGCGAAGGCGACGCCGCCGCCGCGCTTGGACAGCTGCAGGGCCGAGTTGATGGAGCGCCCGATGGACTCCATGTTGTCTTCGATGCGCAGCAGGAAGCAGGAGACCAGCTCGCCGCGCTGGGCCTTGCCCGCGTTGAGGAAGGTGGGTGTGGCCGGCTGGAAGCGGCCCTCGATGATCTCGTCGACAAGCTGGGTGGCGAGCGTCTCGTCACCGTTGGCCAGGTGCAGGGCGACCATGCACACGCGGTCCTCGTAGCGCTCGAGGAAGCGCTTGCCGTCGAACGTCTTGAGCGTGTACGAGGTGTAGAACTTGAAGGCGCCGAGGAAGGTCTCGAAGCGGAACTTCTTGCCGTAGGCACGCTTGTAGAGGTCGCGGATGAAGTTCATCGTGTACTGGTCGAGGGTCTCCCGCTCGTAGTACTCGTTCTTCACGAGGTAGTCGAGCTTCTCCTCGAGGTCGTGGAAGAAGACAGTGTTGTTATTGACGTGCTGCAGGAAGTACTGGTGCGCGGCCTCCTTGTCGGCCTCGAACTGGATCTCTCCGTCAGGCCCGTACAGGTTGAGCATGGCGTTGAGCTCGTGGTAGCCCAGGTCCTTGTAGCGGGCATCGATGCTGTGCTTTGTCGCTCCAGCCGTGTCCGTCTCTGCAACACTCATTTCCAAAACTCTTCCAATCCTTGTTGTACCCGGTCTACGTCCTCTGACGTCCCCATAAGTTCAAACCGATATAAAACGGGAACCCCGCATTTGGCGGCGACGATATCCGCTGCCAGGCAGTAGGTTTCGCCGAAATTTGTATTACCCGCTCCGATAACTCCGCGAAGGAGTGAGCGGTTTTCTTCATTGTTCAAAAATTTGATGACCTGCCGCGGCACCGCTCCCCTGCCGGACTCTCCACCATAGGTGGGCAGGACCAGCACGTAGGGCTTCAGTGCCCGAAGGGTTGGTTCCTTCGTGAGCAGCGGCAACCGGGCCGCCTGTGCGTCCAGCTTGGTGACAAACCGGTGCGTATTGTCCGAGACCGACGAAAAGTAGATCAGGGGCGCATCGGTAACCCCGCCGGGAGCGTGCTGCTCCAAGCGGGGTGTCAGGGTATCCGCGGTGGTGGTCATGATCGGCGGTGAGGGCCGGCCTGGTCCTGAAGGAGCAGGGAAATCAGGCGACCGAGGTGACGGCCAGCTCGGCCAGCTCGTTGATCTTGTCGGGGCGGAAACCGGACCAGTGATCCTGATCGGTGATGACCACCGGAGCCTGCATGTAGCCCATTGAACGAAGGCGTTCCAGCGCCGCGGGATCCTGTGAGATGTCCACGGTCTGGTAGGTGATGCCCTTCTTGTCCAGAGCCCGGTAAGTGGCGTTGCACTG
The DNA here is from genome assembly GCF_058269175.1 of Arthrobacter sp. TJ-254. Lineage (NCBI taxonomy): Bacteria > Bacillati > Actinomycetota > Actinomycetes > Micrococcales > Micrococcaceae > Arthrobacter > Arthrobacter sp. TJ-254. The sequence goes on from NZ_JBZCNF010000005.1 coordinate 240,435, forward strand.
CACGCATGCTGGCTTGGTGTAAACCGTTACGGTCATGTCCCTGTCCCCTTCTTAGTCCTGCTGTGTTGCTGTGTCTGCGGGTGTTGGTGGAGCGTCCCGAAAAGGGGGAAATTCCGGGGAACTTCCGGCCCTGTGGTTCCTGCCCGGCCAGCGGTTGATTCGATATCTAGATACTACATCTAGTGCGGGCTGCCGATACAGACCCCAAGATGATGTATTACAAGTATGTCATTTTGGCGGCCCTGAGTCCACATGTAATCCACAGGCAGGGTCCTCCCCGACCCGCGGATTTCCGCACTTTCGCACCCCTGAGTGCACACCCTGTGGAGTACTTGCACACAGCAAAAAATTGCTTGTGTCGTGTCTTCTTCGGCGTGTCGCAGGGCAACGAAAAAGCTCGCCCTCAGCTCCCCCGAGTGGTACCCGACCTCCGGCGCGGGACGCGGCGCGGAGGCCCTCCTTCTGCTCCGGTCCGCCGGTTCCGGTACCCACGGATGCTGGGCTCCAGAACGAACAGCACTGCCGCGAGGAAGACCAACTGGATGAGGGTGCGGGGAAGCAGTTCGGTAGCGGGACTGCCGCTGACGGTGAGGCCGGCGGTGGCTGCGTAAACGTTCGCGGGAAACATCGCCAGCAGGAGCAGGAAGAGTCCTGCCGCGGCCCATGGCGCGGTGCGCCGGTGGAGCAGCCCCACTGCGCCCAGGAGCTCCAGGATGCCGGTGACGGTGACGAGCAGTCCGGGGTATGGAAGTACCGGTGGGACCATGGCGATTAGGTCCCCGCGCATGTCGTTGAAGTGTGCCGTGCCGGTGAGCAGGAACATGGCTGCCAGCCCGCCCCGCACGCACACCCGCCATGACCTCAGTGCCCGCACTCCCGCTGTGCCGGCTCCCCGGAGCACGAGGGTAACCACTAAAAGGGTGATCAGGGGTGCCATTGCCGGCTCCTTCGACGCGGCTGAGGAATGCTTATGCGAACCCTTGCCTTTTCCGGCACCACCCTTGCAGGAAAATGTACAAAGGTCCGCTCGTCCCAATTAATCTATACCCGCATATTCGCGACCGACAGGGCCAATAGCACAGGGCCAATAGCAGCTACGCACAGCCGCGCCGGTCTCCACCCGGACTCCCCGCCGCGGCCCGCAAATGGTGCCGTTCCCGCCGGGGCCGTGAACGCCGGTTATGCCCTGCGGTCGAGGATGAGCTGGTGCACGTCGAGGTAGCCGGCCTGGAATCCGGCCCGGCAGTAGTGAAGGTAGAACCGCCACATCCGCTCGAATGTCTCGTCGAATCCCAGGACCGCGACGTCGTCGTGCCGGGCACTGAAGCGTTCCTCCCAGAGGCGCAGCGTCTGCGCGTAGTGGTCGCCCATCGACAGCCGTTCGCGCACCTGCAGGCTCGTGAAACGCTCGGTAGTTTCCTCGATGGCCCGGAGCGAGGGGATGAAGCCGCCCGGGAAGATGTACTTCTTGATCCAGGTGTAGCTTCCGCGGGCCGCAAGCATCGCCTCGTGCGGCACGGTGATGGCCCGGATGCCCGCCCTCCCGCCCGGGGCGAGGACGCGGTCGAGGGTTTCGAAGTAGACGGTCCAGTATTCGTGGCCGACGGCCTCAATCATTTCAACCGACACGACGGCGTCGTACTCTCCTTCGACCTCGCGGTAATCCTTGAGCTCGATCCGTACCCGGCCCCCCGCGCCCGCCTCGGCAATGCGGCGCTCGGCGAGCTCCCGACTCGGCACGGATAACCGGAGTGCTCATCTCACTGCCTCCTGGACTTCTCGGTGCGGCCCGGGGCCGAGGACAGCGTGGAGCCAGAGCGTAATCATCAGCACCGCGAGCAGGAGGTAACACGGGGAAAAACGCTCGGTGGTATCGGCTATTGTTCGGAGTCGAACCGCGCAGCGGTTGCTCCGCTGCATTGCGGGCGTTGGATGAGGCAGGGAAAGGACGGCGCGTGGTCAATCCGGTTCATCTGCGGACCCTGCTCGAAGTCATCCGCCACGGGTCCTTTTCGGGTGCCGCCGCCACTCTTGGCTACACGGCGTCGGCGGTGTCGCAGCAGATGTCCGCGCTGGAGAAGGACACCGGGGCCAGGCTGTTCGAGCGCAGTGCCCGCAGCGCGGTCCCCACCGAGGCCGCCGTAGTCATGTCCCGCCACGCGGCGAAGGTGCTCACCGACATCGACGCGCTGCTGGCCTCCGCCACCCGTACCCAGTCGGAGACCGCCCAGGAACTCCGGCTTGGGATTTTCCCCAGCCTTGCCACCTACGCCCTGCCGCGCCTGCTCTCCACGCCCCAGTGGCGGATGCTCGGCATCAACCTCAAGGTCTACGTCGCCGAGCCGGCCCAGACCATCCAGGGGCTCCGCACCGGCGGCGAGCTCGATCTCGCACTGGTCTACCAGGTGGGCCAGGCCGGCCTCGCCTGGCCCACGAGCGTGAGCAGGCAGTGGATCGGCGACGACGACTTCCGCGTCGTACTTCCTGCGGCCTGGGGCATCCGCCCCGGATCGCCGGTGAGCGCCGACCAGCTCGCCGACATGCCCTGGATCCTTCACCACCCCGGCACCGCAGATGCCACAGTCATCGAGCGGCTCTTCGCCAGCTGCAACCTGCACCCCCGGGTTGTCGCCTACTGCGACGACTTCAACGCGAGCCTTGAGATGACCGCCGCCGGGCTCGGGGCGGCGCTGGTTCCCGAGCTGGCAATGCTCAACCGGCCTCCGGGAATCGTGGCGCTCGACGTTCCCGAGATCCGCCTGGCCCGCAGTATCTTCGCCCTGCAGACCAGTGACCGCCAGAGTACGAGGGTGCGCCTGTTCATGGACCAGCTGGCCGACATCCTCAAGGAACAAAGCATCGAGCCCAAGCACATTCCCTCGTAAATTCCAGCAGGCTTTCCGCCGGGAAAAACGTTGTCGGCCTCCGGGCCTCTCGCTAGCCTCGGAAACGGGCATGCCGGCTTCCTGCCGCATGCGGATGATGCAGCGTCGAGAGGAAAGCCAGTGGGCAAGAAACAGCGGGTCGTCGTCATCACCGGCGCGTCGAGCGGGATCGGCCGGGCCGCCGCGCTCGCGTTCGCCAAGACCAACGCACTGCTCGTCCTCGCCGGCCGCCGGGAGGAGGCGCTCCTTTCCCTGGTGGAGGAGTGCGAGATCTACGGGGGGCGGGCGCTGGCCGTACCCACCGACGTGAGCGACGCCGATGCCGTCGATGCCCTTGCCGACCGCGCCGTTGCCGAGTTCGGGCGCCTCGACGTGTGGGTGAACAACGCCGCCGTGACGCTGTTCTCCCCCTTCCTTAAGGTGCCGCTCAGGGATTTCGACCGGGTGCTCGACGTCAACATCAAGGGCTACGTCTACGGTGCGCGGGCCGCCCTGGCGAGGATGCGGGAGCAGGGCTCGGGCACGCTGATCAATGTTTCGTCGATCGTGGGCGAGGTTCCGCAGCCGTACACCGCCTCCTATTCGATGTCCAAGGCCGCGGTCCGTGCCCTCGGGGTGAGCCTGCGCTCGGAGCTGCTGCTCGACAAGGCCCGGAAGGTCCACGTGTGCACGGTGCTCCCGCCGACCATCGATACCCCGATCTTCCATCAGGCCGCTAACTACACGGGCCGCCGGGCGGTGGCTATGCCCCCGGTGTACAGTCCTGACAAGGTTGCCTCCGCCCTCGTGGGCCTCGCCGCGTCGCCGCGCCCCGAAGTGGTCCTGGGCCGCTTGGGCCGATCCCTCGTCCGCCAGCACCGGTTCAACCCGCGGCGGGTCGAAAAGATGATGGCCCATCAGGTGGAGAAGACCCATTTGTCCCGCACCGAGCCCGCTGAGGACACGAGCGGGAACCTCTACGCCTCCTCCCTCGACCCCGACACCGCCGGGGTGACCGGCGGCTGGAGCGGGAAGCGGAGGACCCTCCAGCGCTCGCTGGCCAGCGCCGCCCTGCTGACCGGGGGCGGATTGGTCGTTCGGCGCCTGCTGCAGAACCAGCCGTAGGTTACGAAGCGCGGCGGCCCACCCGCACCTGCAGGTGTCCGCCGCGCGCGGCCCGGGCAACGACCTCGATGCAGTCCTGCTCCACCGCCGTCCACGGGTGTGCGGTGATGTCGGCTCCGCCCAGACGGCAGGCGGCCCGGGCAAGCGGTGCGGCGAGGGCAAAGCGGCCAACCGGCTCCTGCATGTCAACGACGCCCAGCATTGCCTCCGGCGCGCTGAGCCCAAGCATCGTCTCCCACGCCGCCTGCCACCGGGGCATGAGGGAAAGGGAATAGGTGGCCAGGGACGCATTGAAGCGCGGCCGCGCCCCCGCAGCCGCCACCCGTTCCGCGAGCTCCTCCGGACCGGCCTCCGTGGCGTCGGCCTGCAGCAGGATCACGTTCGTCCAGCCGTTGCGCACCGCTTTCCGGCGGGCCTGGGCAAGCATGTCGGCACTGCGGTCAATGCCAACGATCACTCCCCCTGGCTGAATGCGTTCCTGCAGGAGCCCGAAGTTGAGCCCGGTGCCGCATCCGACGTCGAGGACCTGGTAACCGGGCCGCAGGCCAAGCGCCCCAATGCCGAGCAGGCGTCCAACACGGTAGACCGGATACTCACCGGAGAGGAGGTCATAGAAGGGGGCGAAAGTTGTGTATTTGTCCGGAATCGGCCTCACTCCTGGCATTGGGCCGGCACCAGGCCGCCGGCGGACGACAGCTACAGCATAGGCTGGGATCCCGAGCAGCCGTTGAGAAGGTGGATCCGATGGACTCTCCCGATGCAGTGATCGACCTCTTGGTGATCGGCGGTGGAACCGCCGGCCTTGTCGGAGCCACGACCGCCTCCGGCCTTGGCGCCAGCGTGACGCTCGTGGAGCGGCTGCGCACCGGCGGAGACTGCCTGTGGACCGGGTGCGTTCCGTCGAAGACCCTCCTGTGGGCGGCTGCGGCGTCGGAGCGGAGGCGGACCCTCACCGGGGAGGGGGATGACTACGGCGACGTCAGGGCACGCGTCTCGGCAGCGATCGCGGCGATCGAACCCGACGATTCACCCGAAACACTCCGGGCGGCCGGCGTCGCGGTCCTATCCGGCACCGCCCGCTTCACCTCCCCGCACGAAGCCGACGTCGACGGCCGCAGGATCCGCTTCCGGCAGGCCCTCGTCGCGACCGGCAGCTCTCCCCTGATTCCCGACGTTTCGGGACTGGGTGCGGCGAACGTCGTCACCTCCGAGACCGTCTGGGAACTCGAGGACCTTCCCGGCCGCCTCGTCGTTATTGGCGGCGGGCCCGTCGGCTGCGAGCTGGGCCAGGCGTTTGCCCGTCTCGGCACGCAGGTGACAATCCTCACCCGATCAACGCTGCTGCGCCGGGAAGGCGGCGACGCCGCGGCCGCGGTCCGCGCGAGCCTGCAGGCGGACGGCGTCCAGGTTATTGAGCACGTCGGGATCGACCACGTTGAAAACCACGACGACGGCAGCAGCACCGTCCACACCCGGGACGGCCGCACCTTCGGAGCCGACGTCATCCTGTCCGCCGTCGGACGCCGCGCGAGGACCGAGGACCTGGGGCTGGAGCTCGCCGGCGTCGACTGTGACGGATCGGGCCGGATCCTGGTGGATGCGACAATGCGCTCGTCCCGTTCCTCCATCTGGGCCGCCGGTGACGTGACTGCCTATCCGCAGTACACCCACCTCGCCGGCGTGCACGGAAGCACCGCGGCGTTCAATGCCGTGCTCGGGATCCGCCGCCGTGTCAGCAGGGCCATGCCCCGGGTGACCTACACCTCGCCGGAGGTCGCCGCCGTGGGCGTCACAGAGCCCGCCGGGCCCTGGCACACCACATCGACCTTCCACTTTGCGGACAACGACCGCGCAATCACCGAGCAACGGACGCCGGGGTTCGCGCGGATCATCATCGACCGGAGGGGAAGGATTCTCGGTGGCACCATCGTCGGGGCGCGCGCCGGGGAGTCCCTTGGGGAACTCACCCTCGCCGTGGAGCGGAAACTCACGACGCGCGACCTCACTGCCGTGACGCATCCCTACCCGACCTACAACGACGCCCTGTGGAACGCGGCGATCCAGCACGTGCGCGCCGGGCTGCGGAGGCCGGCGCCGAAGACGGCGCTGGATGTCCTGCGCCGTGTGAACCGCTGGCGCGGCAGCCGCTCGGAAGGCGCCGGCCGGCAGGCTTGAACCGCCGGGCGTCACCGCCAGCGCCTTCGCATCACGACCCGGGGCCATGCCGCCAGCCCGTGTGCCGCTTCGGAGGAGATGATCCGCCGAATTCCTTCGGACCATTCACTCTCGGGAACGCGCTCGAAGCCGAGCCGGGCATAGTACGGTGCGTTCCACGGCACGTTCTCGAAGGTCGTGAGCGTTGCACCCTTGAGACCGGCGTCCTCGGCCCACCGGGCAACCTCCTCGATCAGCGACCGCCCGAGGCCGAGCCGGGCGTGATCCGGGTGGACGGTGACCTGCTCGATGTGGGCGTGCCCGTCCACCTCGCCCACCAGGAGGTAGGCAACAGGCGTGTCAGCATCGTCGGTGGCAACCCATGCGCGCCCGGCCTCCTGGAAGACCGCGAGGTGGTCGAGCTCCGGCGGCGGGTCGTCGGCGATGGCAGCCATGCCGATGCTGCGGAACGCCTCGCCGGCCGCGGCCTCGATTGCCCGGAGCCTGTGGAGATCGCCCGGGCGCGCCATTCGCATCACGCCTCAAGTCAACCAGAAGCCGCCAGCGCCGGATCCGTATTCAGGGGCAATCCAGCCGGCTTTGCAATACTGGCCCGATGGCTACACTTCCAATTCCGGCCCGTACCCGGCTGAAGGGACGCCTTTCCACAGTGCTGCGCCACGCGCGGCTGCAGCTCGCCCTCAAGGCGGCGCTGGCCGCGGGCATCGCCTGGTGGGTCGCACAGCTGGTGCCCGGCGTCGCATCCGCCTACCCCTACTACGCGCCGCTCGGTGCGCTTGTCAGCATGTACCCGACCGTCGCCGGGTCCGCCCGGACGGCAGTTGAGACGCTGACCGGGCTGGCGGTGGGCATCCTCCTCGCTTTTCCGGTGATCTTCCTGGGCAACGCCTCGAGCGTCACAGTGGCCTTGGTGGTCGGCGCCGGGGTCCTTTTGGCGGGGCTGCCCCGGCTTGGCGCGGGCAGGGACTGGATCCCGATGGCGGCCCTGTTTGTCCTGCTGCTGGGCGGCGACAACGCCGGGAACTATTCGCTTGGGTATTCGCTGCAGATGCTCGTCGGCGTCGGCGTGGGCTTGGCGGTCAATGCGTTGGTGTTCCCGCCGCTTCACCTCAATGGTGCGGCCCAGGGGCTGGAGGACCTTCGGGCAGCACTTGCCCGCCAGCTCAGGGACATGGGGGCGGCCATGGAGGAGCAGTGGCCGCCCGAGCATGAGGAGTGGGCCTCACGGAGCAACGGGTTGCTCGGGCTGAGCCAGGAGGTTCGCGCGGCGGTGCAGCTGGCCGACGCGAGCCGACGCGGAAACCTCCGGCAGCGCCGGCACCGCAGGGACGTCGATGCCGACTACCACGCGCTCCAGTCAATGGAACGGGTGGCCTTCTACGTCGAGGACATGACGGAGGTCGTCTCTGACGCCATCTGGCGTTCCGAAACCCGGGCGCCGCTTCCCGTGTCCCTCGCCGCTCCGCTGGCCGCAGCCATCGGCCTCACCGCCGAAGCGATTGAGGTGTGGGACGCCCACGATGACTGCCTCATCCGGGCCGAGGCGGCAGTCGATGCGCTGATGCAGGGCGTTCATGCGAGCGCTGCTGAGAAGGAGCGGATCGACGCCGCAGCGGCCTCCGGCATGGCGCTGCGGAGGATCCTGCTCACCATCCGGCTTGACACCCACCCGGCTCAGCCGGTGGAGGGCTAGTGCCCGCCTTCGGCGTGGGAGTCCTTGTCGATGATGCCCAGCGCCTCAAGCTGGTCGGACATGCCGGCGCCGTCGGGTGCGTAGATCCAGGGGATGCCCGGGGTCTGGGCAGTGTGGTCGGACTTGGAGCGTCCACCTGCCAGCACAGCTTCACTGATTGACAGCTGCCGGATGGCGATGGCGCGGACCCTGTCGGGGTGGCGTTGGGCGAAGTCGCCGTAGATCGCTTCGTCGTGCTGGCCGTCGTCGCCGACCAGCAGCCACTTCACCGAGGGGAACTCCTCGGCCAGGCGTTCGAGCGAAGTGCGCTTGTGGTCCTGGCCGCTACGGAACCAGCGGTCGCGGGTGGGCCCCCAGTCGGTGAGCAGTTTCGGCCCGGCTGGGTAGAGGTTGCGGGAGAGGAAGCGGGTAAGCGCGGGCGCGACGTTCCATGCACCGGTCGAAAGGTAGAGGACCGGAGCAGCGGGCATGCTGCGTGTGATGCGCTCATAGAGCACCGCCATGCCCGGGGTGGGGGTACGGGCATGCTCGTCAAGGACGAAGGTGTTCCAGGCTGCAAGGAACGGGCGGGGCAGCGCGGTCACCATGACGGTGTCGTCGATATCGGACACCACGCCGAAGTCCACCGAGTCATCGACAACGCGCATAGGTGCCTCCGCCATCCGGGAATCCCCTGACGTAAGGCGCGCGGTGTGCCACCCGGGCGTCAGGGAGACGTCGAGGCGGACATCGATCACTCCGCCGTGGTCGGCCTGCACTTCGAAGGTGGATCCGTTGACGACCACCTTCACGACGGCGTTCTGCACCGGGGCGCTGGTGAAGTTCCTCCAGCCGCGGATCCCCTCCTTCAACGGCTTGAGCGGGCCGGTGCCCTCAATCGGCCCGCTGTCGCGCGGGTGGGCAAGAACCACGCGGGCGAGTACGCGCACCCAGCTCGTTGTGCCGTAGCCGGTGTACGGGATGACTGTTTCGACGTGGCCCCGTTTGCGTGCAAGCTTCCGCTGGAAGGAAAGCCAGGCGTCGTCGAGCCGCATCCCGAGGTGGGTCCGTTCCTTGATCTGAGCCCCGGGAACGTTGGCGCCCGGCTTTTCAGGTTCGGGCGGCGTTGATTCAATTACCCTTTTCTCTTCGGGCTGACGGTCGACTGGCTGCTCGGCAGGACTCGGTGACATGCTCCCCAGTCTGCCATGCCCGGCCGTGTTCGGCGTGTGCTGTCTGTGGTTCAGCCGGCCGGCCGCAGGGAGGTGATCATTTTCTTGATGTCCTTGTATTCGGGGGTTTCCGTGTAGGCCTGGGGTGTGTCAACATGCATTGGATTCCCCGGTGTCGTGTCGAAGGGATCATAGATGCCGGAGAACGTTGCACCGCTGGGCGGCCAGGTGAAGAAATGGAAGATGGGGCACGCCTTCTCCCCGGTCGGCTCCGGACCGGAGGTGATCCCGTACATTGCGACGATCATCTTCTTCGGGTCCGTCTGCGTGTTGTCGGTCCGGGTTTCGAAGGTGAAGCGCGGCACTCCCCCCTCCTGCGCCAGTGCGGGCAGCGGCTCGGAGTCCACCACGGAGTAGTAGTACATTTCAGTGCATTCGGCCCCGGTGACCATGTTGGTGCGCAGCGTCGCGGCGGGCTTTCCCCTATCGGTAACCACCTCGACGGAAACCCCGCCCGGCGCGGCGTCCTCCGGTTTCTCCTCGAGGGTCCACGTGTCGGGATGGTCGAAGGTCAGGCTGCCGTCCGTCGTCGTGTACGTGGTCCAGCCAGCCGCCGGCTCCGTGGGGGACTCCGTGGCCGGCGTCGGATCTGCTGTCGATGGCGAAGCAGACGGCGTGGCGCCTGAACCGCCGGCAGGCGTGATCGCCGCCGGGCTGCTCCCGGGATCCGCGCCGGGCTCCGATGCCGGCGGCCCGCAGGACACCAGGAGCAGGGCAAGCCCCAGGGCTCCGGAGCGGACGATGGTTGACGGTCTGGGACGGCGCATCACAACCTCCTCTAGCTGCGGATGATCCGATAATTGTCCGACCGAGGTGTGTCCCAATAAATGAATTTGTCCCGATTGTCACTCAACCGTTGCACAGGATCACAGGACCGCCGCGGACCGGTCCATCTGGCCCTGACGCGACAAGCCCGGTGCCGCGAGGTGCCGCCAATCAGCGGCACGTCCGACACCGGGCCGATGGCTCCAGTGAGACTGGTCGTTTACCGTGCAGCCTTCGCGTCCGTCTTGAGGACGTCGGCGAGAACGGCGGGCTTATTGGTGATGATCCCATCGACCCCGAGCCCGATCAGTGTGCGCATGCGGGCCGGGTCATCCACGGTGTACGGCCAGGTTTCCATCCCGTACCGGTGAACGGTTTCAACGAAGTCCCGGCTCACCCGCGTGTTGCTCGGGTTGATCTGGTCCGCCCAGGTGGACAGTTCGGCATACTCAGCCGCCTTTGGCGGGCCGCCGAGCAGACCGGCCGGAACCTCGGGTGCGATCCGGTTGAACTCGCGCATGAAATTCCAGTCGAAGGACTGCACAACGAGCCGCCCGGCTCGGGCATTGGCGTTGAGCCACCCTTCGGAATCAAGTTCGGCGGCGATCTCGGCACCGATTCCCGGATACAGCTCGGGGCTCTTCACCTCAAGCAACAGGCCCGCCCTGCCGTGCAGGGTGTCGAGGACCTGCTGCAGTGTGGGGACCTTTGTTCCTTCGAAACGGCTCCCGAACCAGGACCCGGCATCAAGCGTCTGGATCTCCTCAAACGTGAAGTCAGCGACTCGATAGGGTGCGCGGGAGGGGAATTTCTCCTCGACGTCGGTGGTACGGCCAAGGGTCGTGTCGTGGATGACGACGAGTTCGCCGTCCAGGGTCCGCTGGACGTCGATCTCGACGAAGTCCGCCTTCACCGCCGCCCCCAGGTCGACGGCGGGGAGCGTGTTCTCCGGTGCGTCGGCCGAGGCCCCCCGGTGCGCGATGACCGTGATGTCGCGGGTGTGCTCCGGTGCCTGCGCTGATGCCGGGCCCACCCCGGCGGAGAGGGCGGCGAGCGTGAGTGAACCGGCAAGGACGGAACGGAAGAACTGCTTTTGTCGATCATGTGTGCTCGTTTGTGCAGCCAAAGGCGTCACGGACAATCTCCTCGATAGGAAGGTTTATCTAAATTGCGCGTCAGTCACTGCTGACCCAAAAGACTCTTCCGTGCTCATATGGCCATTGCGCAACGGGCGTTGAACCGCAGCGTAAACATCGCCATCGATTGCGTAATAAAGGGTGAACGGAGCACAAAATCGCGCTTCCTGTCATTGTTTTCCGACCGCGCGGACGTCGGATCAATTGATCCTCCAGCCCTTTTTCCATGACGTGTCCGCGGGGGCCCGAAGCTAGGGACTATTGGCCCTTTTTTTCACGGCAGGCTGCGACTTAACTTTGCATTACACCACTTGAGGCGGTGGAGGAACGGCTTTGCTGGGGAAGTTCGTACCGACAAGTTGAAAACCGAATCCGTGCGCGCAGAGCTGAGCGGCCCCGGCAATGAAGCCTGGATCCGTAACTGATCCGTGTGCACTTTTCCGGGCGCCACACGGAAGGAATCGCCGGACATCCCGACGTAGCCCGCAGGTCACGAAGGCGTATGCCTGATCCACATTTGTCCGGCATTCACGAAAGAGGAACCCGATCATGAAGAAATCCCTCAGCTGGCGGTTGTTCATCCTTGTTGCCGGGACGCTGTTTGGCCTGCTCGCGGGCATGGGCCTTTCAGCTCCCGCAGTTGCTGCCCCCGTCCAGGTTGCAACCACAGGAGGACACCACCACGACGACGGTGAAGAACTCACGTTGAAGGTCAACCGCGACGGCAAGCTGAAGGTCATCGGCGAAGATTACGATGCCAAGAAGGTATACGTGAAAATCGTCCAGACCAATCACAAGGGCAAGGACAAGGTAATCGACGAGCGTTACGTGCGCACGCACCACGGTGATTTCAAGTTCAACAGCAAGAAGGCCAAGTGCGGTAACGACTACCGGGCTTACACCTACAGCAAAAAAGACGGCTGGGACAAGAGCAATAAGGTGAAGATTGAATGCGACAATGGCGGTCATCACCACAAATAAGAGGCACCTTGACCAGGCCGGACTGGCCGGATAGGCGTCAGTAAGAAGGCAGGGGACGGACCGGTGGTCCGTCCCCTGCTCATGTCCGCCGCGGTCTCTGTCGCTTTTCCGCACGATACCCTTGTGCGGTTCAAGTCGAAAACGAACGTCGCAGGGGGCGGGTACCGATGAAAATCATGATGCTCACCGCAGGCTCGCGCGGAGACGTGGAGCCCTTCGTAGCATTGGCGCACGCGGCCGCCGCAAGGGGGCACGATGTTCGCCTCGGCGTACCGGATCATTCCGGTGCTGCGACGACGGACCTCGACGTGGTGAGCCTCAACGTCGATTTCGCGCAGCTCATCAGCGACCAGGGCGTTGCCCCGGTGGCCGCGGCACGCGCGTTCCGGACGGTGCTGCGTCCGGCGGTGCAGCGCATGCTCACGAGCGCCGTCGAGAAGACACTTGCCTTCTCGCCCGATCTGGTCGTCTACCACCCGAAGATCCTCACTGCACCGCACGTTGCCGGGTCGCTCGGGATCCCATCGGTCGTCGTCGAATCGGTCCCCTCGCTCACCCCAACGCGGGAGTTTCCGGCACCCGGTATCGTTACGGCGGACCTGGGGCCTTTCAATCCGCTCACCTACAAGGCGGTGTCCCTCGCCGCAGGGATGTTCCGGCGGGAGATCAGGACGGCGTGCAGGGCCCTGCCTGCCGCTCCCCCGCCGCCCGCCCGGGGCCGGGCCTCGGTTCTGCCGATCAGTCCGCAGTTGCTCACCAGGCCGCGTGACTGGCCGGCAGACGCGCATCTGACCGGGTTCTGGGACAAGGTGGTGCCGCCCGGGGAGCCGGACCCCGAGCTCGAGGCATTCACGGCCGGAGGCAGTTTTGTCTACGCCGGATTCGGTTCGATGAAGGCCGGTGACCCGGAGCAGCGGGCGAGGGTGGTCATCAACGCGGCCCGCGGGCAGGGGTTGAGGGTGGTGGTCACCACCGGCTGGGGAGGACTTGAGGTCCCTGATACCCACCACGGTGAGGATGTGCTCGTGCGTCAATCGGTGGTCCATGAACACGTTCTGCCGCGGGCCGTGGCGGCCCTGCACCACGGCGGAGCGGGAACCGTGCACGCCGTCGCGCGTGCGGGCGTCCCTTCGGTTGTGGTTCCCTTCATTGCCGACCAGCCGTTCTGGGGGCGCCTTCTCCACCGCCGGGGGCTTGCACCAGAACCAATTCCGTTCCGCCACCTGACCGCAGCCCGGCTCGGGGAGGCGCTGAGCTTCACGGAGTCGCTGCGCGGCCACGCACGGGAAGTGGGCGGCAACATCCGCAAGGAGAACGGCCTGGCCGTTGCTGTCGGTGTGCTCGAGGATCTGGTGTAGTTGGCAGGTGGATGGTCACCTAGTTTCCGCGAGCCCGTTTCCGTCAACGAAAAACCGCCAGGACCTGGGAGATTTCCCTGATCCTGGCGGTTAATTGGTGGAGCTGAGGGGACTCGAACCCCTGACCCCCTGCATGCCATGCAGGTGCGCTACCAGCTGCGCCACAGCCCCAATCCTTGCCGCTTCCGCCTTACCGGCCGGAGCAACTTGTTCAGTTTAGTAAATTTTCCCGTCCCTGCAAAATCGGCGTCAAAACGCCGATCTCAGCCCTCCAAAGGCTCGGCGGGAAGGGATCCGAGACCCACATTGTGCTCCCGCAGCTGCCACGAATACAGTGCGTCGGGCCGGCGCACCTGTTCGTCGACAACGGACCAATGGCAATTTGAGACTCCCGACAGGGCACCCCAGGTCGACGACGGAAGACCCATCATTGCCGCGATTCCGGCCCGGATGGCACCCCCGTGGCTGACGACGACAATGAGCTGCCCGGGTTCCAGGGCGCCCACTGCCTCCGTGGTCGCCTCAAGCATGCGCTGCCCCACGTCTTCGCGGTTCTCCGCTCCCCCAGCCCTCACCGTGGGGTCGCCACCGCGCCAGGCGGCGTTTTCCTCGGGAAAGCGTTGGTCAATCTGGTCGAAGGTCAGCCCCTGCCATGCCCCGGCGGCGGTTTCCCTCAGGCGTTTATCCAGCGCCACGTCGAGACCGGTGAGGTCGGCGAGGGCGTACGCGGTATCGGCTGCCCGGCTGAGGTCGGATGACACAATGCGGGCGGGGTCCAGGCGCGCCAGCAGAACCGCCGCACGGGCGGCTTGGCGCCTCCCTACGGCGTCGAGTGCTATGTCTTCCTGGCCCTGGAACCGCCCGCCGTGGTTCCATGCGGTGCGCCCATGCCGCCAAAAAACGACCCTGCGCGCGGCAGGGTCGTCATGGGTGTGTCGATTCACTCCGCCTCGGGGCTGGCGGCAGGTGTGGTGCTTTGAGGAGAGCTCTGCAGCGATCCCTCAAGCTGAAGGTCGACGGAGGGGCAGTCGTTCCAGAGGCGCTCGAGGGCATAGAACACGCGGTCCTCCTCGTGCTGCACGTGGATGACAACCTCTGCGTAGTCGAGCAGCACCCAGCGCCCCTCGCTGCGTCCCTCACGCCGGACCGGCTTGAGGCCCTGCTTCGAAAGCTCTTCTTCAATGCCGTCGACAATCGCATTAACCTGGCGTTCACTCGGCGCCGAAGCGATGAGGAAAACGTCGGTGATCGCCAGCCGTTCGCTGACGTCGATTGCGATAATGTCCTGGGCAATTTTGTCCACCGCGGCGTGTGCCGCGGTACGGGCAATCCCGATGGACGATTCGGTAGCGCTCACTGATCTCCTTGTGTGTGGTCAGCCGCCGAAGCTGCCGACAATCATCATGATTCCGGTTAGTAGTGCCAAGACACCCAACCCGAGAATTGAATACTGCGTATATTTCGTGCGCTTGACCCGCGCCAACCCGGCAGTCATTGCGTCGAGCGGGTCGAGTCCGTGCGCGGCCCTGGCATGGACCGGCGTGCCGCCGTCGGCTGGCTGCCCCGACGCCATCGACTCCGCGCGTGCGAGCACGCGGGAGCGTCTGTCGGAGCGGGGGCTGCCGCCGTGAGGGTCGGCGTTTCGGGCCTGCGGCGCAGGCGCGCCGGTGACCACGGGGATGTGGGACGTCGTCGGAGCCTTGAGTACCGGGCGGTTGACGCCCGGCACGCGGACGTACTCGGCCGGGGCGACGATCGAGAGGTTGTGCGCCGTCGTCGGGTCGTTGACCTGCGGACGGCGTTGCTGGTTCTCTTCCGAAAGCTGCTGGATCTTCTGCGCCCTGCTGTTGAGCACCGCGGCACGCTCGGCGAGGGCCTTCTGCTGGGCGAGGAGCTCAAGGTCGACGGCGAAGGGGTCGTCGTTGTTCGCGGCCTCCATCATCGCGACCTGATTCCGGGCCTGGCCGATGATCGCTTCATGGGCCGCAAGGGCCTGTTCCACACTGAGGTCTCCGGTCGGAAGTGCGCCGGCCCGGGCCTCGGCGGAGGCATCGGTCTGGGGGTCCGCGGTGTCGAGCCGGCGGCGCCGGTCCCTCCGTCCGCCTGGCCGTACTCCGTTCATTTCCCTTCGGCGCTCAACACCGTCCCAGACCTCCGCCGGCTTTACGGCGGTCGAACCGGAGGGGCCAACCTTCACAGTTGGCGCACCGGGCTCAGGCGTGCTTCCCGCACCAACAGCGGGGGCAGGCGGGCCGGACACCGGGGCTGGTGCGGAGAATGCCGGATCGGCGGGCTCCGTCCCGGTCTGTGCGGCTTGCTGCTGCAGGCGCAGCTGCCGTCGGGTGGGCATTGCCTCGCGGACGACGGCGTCGGGCGTGCCGGACTGTTCGGCAAGCGCCCGGTAGGTGCGGAGGGCTTCCCGGTCGCGTGCCCGCGCCAGCGAAACCCGCTCCCGCGGCGAGGCGGAGGCCGGCGCGTCGACGGGCGTCTGGGCTGCCCGCCTGCTTCGCCGGACCTCCCCCGCCGCGTCGGTTGCTGCTCCGCCGGAGGTGTTGCCGGCGTCGGATGAGGCCCCAGGAGCATCCGCGGCCTCGGCGTTGGCGCGGATGGTGGGGTCGTCGTCGTTAGCCTTGCTCATTGCCTTCTCATCCGCTTGTCTGCTGGACCGCACCGGATGTGCCGCCACGGTGCGTCGCCCCCAGGGGGGCACTGTTGGTCGGCGTGCCGACGGGAGCCTCACCCGTGCTGCGGTAGAGGCCGTGCTTGCCGATGTACTGCACCACCCCGTCCGGAACCAGGTACCAGACGGGCTCGCCCTGTGCGACCCGCCGCCGGCAGTCCGTCGAGGAGATGGCCATGGCCGGAACCTCAAGGAGGCTCACGTCGTGCCCACCCCCGTCGAGTTCATGGCCCGGGCGGGTCACCCCGATGAAGTGCGCCAAGGACCACAGCTCCTCGACGTCCTTCCAGGAGAGGATTTGGGCCATCGCGTCGGCCCCGGTGATGAAGAACAGCTCGGCCTCGGGACGCTGCGCCCGCAGGTCCCGCAGGGTGTCGATCGTGAACGTGGGCCCCGGCCGGTCGATGTCGACGCGGCTTACCGTGAAGTCGGGGTTCGATGCCGTAGCGACAACGGTCATCAGGTACCGGTCCTCGGCGGGGCTGACATCGCAGTCGGCCTTCTGCCACGGCTGGCCGGTGGGGACGAACACCACCTCGTCAAGGTCGAAGACCGCAGCTACCTCGCTCGCGGCGACGAGGTGGCCGTGGTGGATGGGGTCGAATGTTCCGCCCATGACACCCAGCCGCCAGGGACGCCCGTCCCGGTGCCTTCTGGGCTCGCCCATGGGCGGCCGCTTCCCTCTGTCCGTCGAATCACCCAAGGTATCTAGCGCCGGGCTTGGCCGTGGTCGTGCTTGTTGGGGTGCTGCTTGTGGGGGTCGAGGTGCTCTTCCGTCGCTTCGTGGCGGTTGCCGAGGTTGGAAAAGGAGACGGTGACGATCATGAGGGCCAGGAGGCCTCCCATGACAATCAGGGCGTAGGTGAGAGCCGGCATCGGCAATTCGGCGTGCTCCGCGACCTCGCCTGCGAGAAGCACGGCGTCGGCGTAATGAGTGAGCATATTTTTCCCCTTGAATCTATTGTCGGCCCGCCGGGGCACCCAGGCCGGCGCGGAGGTTCCCTACCATGTTACGCGTTGCCTGAACGGCCGGGTGCACACGCCTCACTCGCGTACCTGCCCCTCCCCCTGGATGATCCACTTGGTGGTGGTCAGTTCGGTCAGCCCCATGGGCCCGCGGGCGTGCATCTTCTGGGTGGAGATGCCCACCTCGGCGCCGAGGCCCAGTTCACCGCCGTCAACGAAGCGCGTCGACGCGTTGACCAGCACGGCGGCCGAATCGACCCCGGCGATGAAGCGTTCCGAACTGGCCAGACTGTTCGTAATAATCGCTTCGCTGTGCCCGGTGCTCCAGCGCCGGATGTGATCCATTGCCTCATCGACCGAATCGACCGTTGCCACAGCGAGGTCGAGTGCCATGTATTCGGTGGCCCAGTCCTCGTCGGTTGCCGCTGCGGCGGAGACCCCTTCCGGGAGGGCGGCGCGGGTCCGCTCGTCCGCGTGCAGCCGCACACCCGCCCCGCTCAGGCGCCGAAGCACCTCGGGCGCCGCGGCGGCATCGCGGTGAATCAGCAGGGTCTCCACCGTGTTGCACACGCTGGGGCGCTGGGTCTTGGCGTTCAGCAGGATGCGTACCGCCATTTCGGGATCGGCTGTTGCGTCGAGGAAGATGTGGACGTTGCCTTCGCCCGTTTCGATGACGGGCACCGCGGCTTCCCGCACCACCGTCTGGATCAGCTCCCGCCCGCCGCGGGGAATGAGAACGTCGATGCGCCCTCGTGCGGCCATGAGCGCCGCGGCGCCTTCGCGGCCGTACGCGTCGACGCTCAGCACGGCGTCGGCGGGAAGGCCCAGCTCCTGCAGCGCATCGCGGATGATCCCGATGAGTGCGGCGTTAGTGTGTTCCGCGGCGCTGCCGCCGCGAAGGATCACGGCATTGCCGCTCTTCAGGGCGAGGCCTGCGATGTCGACCGTGACATTGGGCCGCGCCTCGTAGATCGCCGCCACGACGCCGAGGGGCACCCGCACCTGGCGCATGCGCACGCCGTTGGGGAGGGTCTGCCCGCGGACGGCGGCTCCCACCGGGTCGGGGAGGACGGCGAGTTCCTCAAGGGCGCTCGCGAGTCCGGCGACGCGGGCTGGGGTCAGGGTGAGCCGGTCAAGCAGGTAGGCGGAGGTGCCCTTCGCCTCGCCTGCCGCGACGTCGCGGGCGTTCGCGGCGAGGACCGCGTCCTGGCGCTCCACGAGGGCTGCTGCGATCCTGCGCAGCGCCGCGTCCTTGCGGGCGCGCGTTGCCGAGGCCAGCGTCCGGGATGCTTCCCGGGAGCGGTCGGTGATGCCGTGAACGGCCGCTGTGACCTCCACCGCAGCGTCATTCCGGTTACCGGCGGGCGGCTCCGTGGAAGGGGCCTCCTGCGGGGAAGCGTCCGCTGTGGTGCTGCGGGCCATGACGCCGGGCGCGGTGTTCGTGTCAGTCATGTCCCAAGTCTAGCGAGGGGTGCGCCGTCGCTCCTGTGGAGTCCGGCATGCGGAAGGGCCGGCGGCCGGCCCGGCGTGCCGCGCGCTGATCGGCCCCTAGATGACGACAAGGTCGTTGACGTGGACCACCGAGCGCTCGTACTCGTGCCCCATTTCCTTCGCGAGGTCGCGCGTGGATCGGCCGAGCATTGCGGGCAGTTCCGTTGAGCTGTAGTTGACGAGGCCCCGTGCCACAACGCTGCCTGCAGTGGTCACCATCTCGACGGGATCGCCGGGCTCGAAGTCCCCGCGTACTGAGACGATGCCGGCGGGAAGCAGCGAGCGGTGGTTCTCCCCCACCGCCTTGGCTGCGCCGTCGTCGAGGACGAGGGTGCCCTGGATGCGGGCGAGGTGGGCCAGCCACAGGCGACGGATCGGCTGGCGCCTGCCGTTGGCGCTGAACCAGGTTCCGACGTCGGCCCCCTCGAGTGCCTGCGCGGCGTTGGCGGCGGAGGTGACGAGGGCGGGGATTCCCGATTCCGCGGCGATCGTTGCAGCCTCGACCTTCGTGACCATCCCGCCGGTGCCGATTCCGGCCTTGCCGATCCGGCCGATCGTCACGCCCTCAAGGTCGGCGGGGGAATCCACGCGGGAAATCCGGCGGGCACCTTCCTTCGGTGGACCGTCGTAGAGCGCGTCGACGTCCGAGAGCAGGATCAGGGCGTCGGCCTTGACCAGGTGCGCCACGAGCGCGGCGAGCCGGTCGTTGTCGCCGAAGCGGATCTCGTGGCTCGCCACAGTGTCGTTTTCATTGACGATGGGCACGACGCCGAAATTGAGCAGCCGTTCCATGGCCCGGTGCGCGTTGGCGTAGTGTGACCGGCGGATGAGGTCGTCCGCGGTGAGCAGCACCTGGCTCACGGTGACCCCGTGGGCGCCGAAGGCCTGGGTGTAGCGGGCCATCAGCAGGCCCTGCCCAACGCTCGCCGCCGCCTGCTGCGCCGAGAGCTGGGCCGGACGCCGCGAGAGCCCCAGCGGCGCCAGGCCCGCGGCGATGGCGCCCGAGGACACCAGGATCACCTCGGTGCCGGCGATCCTGCGCGCGGCGAGGATGTTGGAAAGGCTCACCAGGGCCGCGGTGGAAATCCCGCCGGTGACCGAGGTCAGGGAAGAGGATCCAACCTTGACCACGATCCTGCCGGCATCCCTGAGCCCGGCACGCTCAGTGAGCGGGTGTTCAGCGGCCATGGCTCCCCTACGCTTGGTCTCCGGCGTCGTCCGGCTGCCGTACAGCCGGGCTCTGCTTCTTCTTGTTGACGGATTCGGTCCAGATCCCGGCCTTGCGGTCGGCTTCGAGGTCGGCGCGGGCGGCGGCCTTGGCCTCCTTGCGCTCCTGGTACTCCTCGCGCTTCTGCTCGCGGGTGGGGCGGACGTATTCGGCAAGGCGCAGGTCGGTGCCGCGCGGACCGGCCAGCAGCTCCGCACCGCCCATCATGGTGGGCTCCCAGTCGAACACGACGCCGTCGCCCTCACCGATGACGACCGTGTCGCCGGGCTTGGCGCCGGCCTTGAACAGCTGCTCCTCGACGCCGAGCTTCGCGAGCCGGTCGGCGAGGTAGCCGACCGCTTCGTCGTTGGTGAAGTCGGTCTGCTTGACCCAGCGCTCGGGCTTCTCCCCGAGCACCCGGAACAGCGGCAGGGCGTCCTTTTCCTCGTTGCGGATGCGGAATCCGGCGGAGTTGACGGCGCGGGGGCGCAGCACGGGGGGCGCGACCTTCGGCGGAGCGGCCTTGACGGCGTCGCGGGCGGCCTGGACGATCTCGGCCATGGCGAACCCGAGCTGGCGCAGCCCCTCGTGGCTCGCTGCGGAGACCTCGAACACGCGGTAGCCGCGCGACTCGAGTTCGGGGCGCACGAAGGCGGCCATGTCACGGCCGTCGGGCACGTCGACCTTGTTCAGCACCACGAGGCGCGGGCGCTCGTTCAGGGGAACGACTTCGCCGTCGGACCCGGCGAAGCTCATGTCGACGGCGTACTTGTCGAGTTCGCGTTCGATGACGGCGAGGTCGTTGAGCGGGTCGCGGTCCGTTTCAAGCGCGGCCGTGTCGAGGACGTGGACCAAAGCGGCGCAGCGCTCAACGTGGCGCAGGAAGTGGTGCCCGAGCCCCTTGCCTTCGCTGGCGCCCTCAATGAGCCCGGGGACGTCGGCGATGGTGAACCGGGTTGCGCCGGCCTGGACCACGCCCAGGTTCGGCACGAGCGTGGTGAACGGGTAGTCGGCGATCTTGGGCCGGGCAGCTGACATCGCGGCGATCAGGCTCGACTTGCCGGCGGATGGGAAGCCGACCAGGGCGATATCGGCAATCGACTTCAGCTCGAGGACGACGTCGCGCTCATCACCGGGGATGCCCAGCAGGGCGAACCCGGGGGCCTTGCGCTTCTGGGAGGACAGCGAGGAGTTCCCCAGGCCGCCCTGCCCGCCGGCGGCAGCAACGAACTCTGTGCCTTCTCCGACGAGGTCGGCCAGGACGGTGCCGTCCTTGGACTTCACGACGGTCCCGTCGGGGACGGGAAGGATGAGCGTCTCGCCGTTCTTGCCACCGCGCCAGTCGCCCATGCCGTTGCCGCCGTTTGTGGCGTGCCGGTGCGGGGCATGGTGGTAGTCGAGCAGGGTGGTGGTCTGCGGGTCGACCCGCAGGATCACGTCTCCGCCGTCGCCGCCGTTGCCGCCGTCGGGCCCGCCGAGGGGCTTGAACTTCTCGCGCTTGACGGACACGCAGCCGTGGCCGCCTGTGCCGCCGGAAACGTGCAGGACTACTCGGTCAACGAAGCTGGCCACGTTGATCTCCTTCTAAAATGCTTCACTGTGCCGGGTCTAATCGGCTTAAAAGAAGGCGGGGCGAGCCGTTTCGGCTCACCCCACCTCAATGCTTGGAGCATCGTGCGTTGGAAGCGGGAATTACTCCGCGGCTGCTCCAACGATGTTCACGACGCGGCGCCCGCGGCGCGTACCGAATTCAACGGCACCTGCCTCGAGGGCGAAAAGCGTGTCATCCCCGCCGCGGCCAACATTGGCACCGGGGTGGAAGTGGGTTCCGCGCTGGCGGACGATGATCTCGCCAGCCTTGACGACCTGGCCGCCGAAGCGCTTTACGCCGAGGTACTGCGCGTTTGAGTCGCGGCCGTTGCGAGTGGAGCTCGCGCCCTTCTTATGTGCCATGAGTTATGCCTGCCTTCGCTGAAGATACTGTTTGACCGACCGAGCAACCTGAAGAAGGTTACGCGATGCCTGTAATTTTGACTCGGGTCAGCTCTGAACGGTGACCCTGGCGCTTCTTATAGCCGGTCTTGTTCTTGAACTTCTGAATGACAATCTTCGGGCCGCGAAGATTCTCGACGATCTCGGCAGTGACAGTAACCTTCTCGAGGTCCTTCGCTGCTGAGGTAACCTTGTCGCCGTCTACCAGAAGGAGGGCAGGCAGCGCAAAGGTGCTTCCTGCCTGACCGGTGACGCGGTCAAGGGTAACGAGGTCTCCAACGGAAACCTTTTCTTGGCGGCCGCCTGCGCGGACAATCGCGTACACCACTTGGGAACTCACTTCTCTCGACATTCTTGACAACTAATTTCAAAAACTGATTGCGCACTGGGCTGGCATCCTTCGAGGACGCGCATCAAACACCGTGTCTGCGCTGTGGATCTACACCCCGGAAACACCGGTTGGAAGGCGATCGCACCGAAGATCAAGGTTACGCCAGCGGAGCACCTTCCCGCAAATTAGGCCAGGCTGCGGCGCGCCGGAGCGCGTCAGCCGGTAACCTGCCGACCCGGGGCCGGACCCGTTCGGGTTCCGGCCCCGGGGGCTGCGCGCGGGTCTAGAGCTCCGAGGCCGGGATGCCTACCCCGAGGATCATCGGCTCGGCTTCGTCGGCCGCGGGACGCTGGACGGGCCCGCCGGCACGTGCCACGTGCTGCTGGCCGTTCTGCCGCCCCTCCCCCTGCGGGGAATCCGCAACGGTCTCGATTGCGGCGCTCAAGGCCGTTCCCTGGGCACTGCCCGCCCGGCGCCTCGCCTTCCGGCGGGGCTGCTGGGCCGGCTGCTCGCTGGCCGCAGGGCTGGCCGCAGGCCTGGTCGTCCGCTGACCGGTTCCTGCATCGGTTCCTGCATCGGTTCCTGCATCGGTTCCGGCATCGGTTCCGGTGACGTCGGTTTCCGCGCTGCGGACGGCGCCTTCGTCGGCGGCACCGGCGTCGGCGTTTTGCGCCTCAGTGGTGCCGGTGACCTCGACGCGCGCCGCGGAGGCCCTCCGGCTGCTGCGCGTGCGCCGCGTGCCGGCTTCGGGTGCGTCGCCCGGCTTCCGGTCGAACGCCTCCGCGAGGCTGTCCAGAGTGAGTTTCGGCCGTTCGGCATCGGCCGTGACCGACACCTCCGCGCGGGGCAGGGTGACCGTTTCACCGTTGATGGTCAGGACGGCGCCGGACACCTCGACAGTGTTCTCCGGTGCGGCCTCGTCTTCGTGGCCCTCATGGGCGGCGTGGGTCGCCGCGGCGATGCTGGCCAGGGCGGCACGTGCCGCTTCGGCCTTCGCTGCCCGCTCCGGGCTGTCGACCCGGGCCTCAGCCACCGGCTGCGCCTGCTGCTCCTCGGCCTGCTCGGATCCGCGTCCGCGGCTCCGCTTGCGCTCGCTGCGGGACATCTTCTCCTGGCGGAGGTGCTGCTGGTGGTTCTCGGTTGAGACGGCGTGACGGCGGTGTTCGACGGGCTCGTCCTGGGTGACGACGCCGCGCCCGGCACAGTGCTCGCAGGTCTCCCCGAATACTTCGAGCAGCCCGGTACCCATGCGCTTGCGGGTCATCTGGACGAGGCCCAGCGAGGTCACCTCGGCCACCTGGTGCTTGGTGCGGTCGCGGCCGAGGCACTCGACAAGGCGGCGCAGGACGAGGTCCCGGTTCGCTTCGAGGACCATGTCGATGAAGTCGATCACGATGATCCCGCCGATGTCGCGCAGCCGGAGCTGGCGCACCACCTCTTCGGCGGCTTCAAGGTTGTTCTTGGTCACCGTCTCTTCGAGGTTTCCGCCGCTGCCGGTGAACTTTCCGGTGTTGACGTCCACGACGGTCATCGCCTCGGTGCGGTCGATGACGAGCGAACCGCCGGAGGGCAGGTAAACCTTCCGGTCAAGGGCCTTCTGGATCTGCTCGTCGATCCTGCTTGCCGTGAAGATGTCCTCGTTCGAGGTCCACTTCTCGAGGCGGCCCACGAGGTCGGGGGCAACGTACATGACGTATGCCTCGATCGTGTCCCAGGCTTCCTCGCCCGACACCACGAGCTTGGAGAAGTCCTCGTTGAAGACGTCCCGGACCACCTTGATGGTGAGGTCGGGCTCGCCGTAGAGCAGCTCCGGGGCAAGGGTCTTGGTCGAGGAGGACTTACGCTCGATCTCCTCCCACTGGGCCCGCAGCCGGTTGATGTCGTGGGTCAGTTCCTCTTCGCTTGCGCCCTCGGCGGCGGTGCGCACGATCACGCCGGCGTTCTCGGGAAGCCGGTCCTTGAGGATGCGCTTGAGCCGGTTCCGCTCGACGTCGGGCAGCTTGCGGGAGATGCCGGTCATCGATCCGCCCGGCACATACACAAGGTAGCGGCCGGGGAGGGAGATCTGGCTGGTGAGCCGTGCACCCTTGTGGCCGACTGGGTCCTTGGTGACCTGAACGAGCACCGAATCGCCGGACTTGAGCGCGAGCTCGATCCGCCGGGGCTGGCCGTCGAGTCCCGCGGCGTCCCAGTTGACCTCGCCGGCATAGAGCACGGCGTTGCGGCCGCGCCCGATGTCGATGAATGCTGCTTCCATGCTCGGCAGCACGTTCTGGACCTTGCCGAGGTACACGTTGCCGATCAGCGAATCCTGCTGCGTGTTGGACACGAAGTGCTCGGCGAGGATGCCGTCCTCGAGGACCCCGATCTGGATCCTGTCGTCGCGCTGGCGGACGACCATCTGCCGGTCGACCGATTCGCGCCGGGCCAGGAATTCGGCTTCCGTGATGACCTGGCGGCGCCGGCCGGTGTCGCGGGATTCGCGCCGCCGCTGCTTCTTCGCTTCGAGGCGGGTTGAGCCCTTGACGCTGGTGACCTTGTCGGACGGCGCCTCGCTGCTCTGGCGCGGGGCGCGGACCCGGGTGATGGTATTGGGCGGATCATCGCCCTCTCCACCGGTCAGTTCGAGGTCCTGATCCCCGCGGCGGCGCCGCCGGCGGCGCCGGGAGGTCACTCCGTCGGCTCCCTCGGCCGGTGCGCGCGGCGTGCCGTCCTCGCTGTCGAGGGACTCGGAGGAGTCGTCGCCTGCGTCGTCCTGGCCGTTGTCGGCGCGGCTGCGTCCGCGGCTGCGACGGCTGCGGCGGCGGCGTCGGCCGCCGTCTTCGGCGTCGGCGTCGTCGTCGTCATCCTCTGCGTCCTCCGGGGATGCGGCGGTGACCCTCACCGCGGGAACCGCCGCGCTCAGGTCGGGGGCGTGGAAGAGGAGGGCGAGCGGGGACTCTGGAATGGCGAACGGATCGGCGAAGGCGGGCACGCTGCTGGGCTCGGCGGCCTCTGCCGGGGTCTCTTCCGCGGCACCGGCGGTGGCGTCGGTGGCCTCCTCGGCGTCGTCGAGCGGCTTGCCGTCTTCCGGTGCGCTTGACGGGCCGGTGGCCTCCTCAGCGGGCTCCGCCGCCTTGGCGCGGGTCGCACGTGGGGCGCGGGGGCTCCGGCGTGCGCGGGCCGGCTTCTCGGTGGCCGCTGCTTCGGCGTCTGCGTCCTCGGAAGGTGTGGCCGGGGCCGCTGCCTCAGCGGCTGCTTCGGCCACGGGCTCGGCCATGGCTTCCGTTGCCGGCGGCGTGGACGCGGCGGGGCCGGCCTCGGCGGTTGCGGCCCTGCGGCGGGTCCGCGTGGCCTTGGCCTTCACGGGAGCGGCGGTTTCGGTGGCCTCGGACGCGGAGTCCCCGGATGCAGGCGCGGCGGGGACCTCGGAAGGCTGGCCGGCCGGGGTCTCCGCGGGTGCTTCGGCTGTCTTGCGTGCACGGGTCGGGCGGCGGCGTGGCTGTTCGGCTGACGGTTCCGGCTGTGACTCGGCACCTGAGGTGTCGGCACCCGCGGCGGTGGTGGCTGCTGCGGCAGTGGTGGCAGCCGAGGTGGTGGCTGCTGCGGCGGTGTCGGCGGCTGGCTGCGCCGCGGCGGCCGGAGCGCCGGCGGGCGACGATGCCGCACGCCGCACCCGTGGCGCTTTCTTGGCGGGCGGGGCCGCGGCCACCTGCTCCGTGCTGTCCGCCGCTGTTGCCTGTTCGTTCGACTGCTGTTCTGACTGATCCATGTATTAAGCTCCAGCCCCTGCGGCACCGGCCACATTCCAGCGCCCAAGGGGGCAGTATGTCGGCCGTCCGCGGGCCTTACGCCCTTGCGGCGACCGGAAGTCGTCATTGTGTCATTTGAGGTCGCACCGGCAATGGGGTGCGGCATCACTCAAAGACCAGCGGCGCTTTTCCAACTCATCCGTGGTCTTCACGGTGCGTCTGCGCGGCGGATTCCGATCACCCCCACCGGGATTGGTGGGCCGGTGTGCCGGAAGCATCGCCTGCAGAGTGGAAGCCTGTCACTGGACCGGAACGGGAATGTGGTTCCCGCACCAGCCACCGCAATTGTCTCATACCGGCGTGAAAAACCGCCGGTCGGGCGGCTAGACTCGCGGGACCGGCCGCGGGCGGAAGACCCCCGCGGCCCGCCGGTTTGAGGATCAGGGAACACGCATGGCGCACCAAATGCAGCACCCCTCCGGGGAGGGAGGTTCCCCGTCCCCCGGGCGGGGCACTTCACAGGACGGGCCGGGCCCGGAGCCCCGGCGCGGGAGCGGACCACCTTCCGACCGCCGGTTCGCCGCGGTGCTGATCATCGCCGGGATTCTCGGCTGGCTGGCCTCCGCGCAGCTCACCCTGGAGCGGCTCGCCGTCTACGCCGACCCCGGGTACGTCACGAGCTGCGACCTCAGCCCGTTCGTCTCCTGCGGCGCAGTGTTCCGGACCTGGCAGGCGCAGGTTTTCGGTTTCCCGAATCCGCTGCTCGGGATCGTCGCGTTCGCCGTGGTGGCCACCACCGGCATGGCGCTGCTCGCCGGGGCGCGCCTGAACCGCTGGTACTGGCTGTGGTTCCAGGGCGGGGTGACCGCCGGAGCGCTCTTCACGGCATGGCTGTGGTACCAAGCGCTCTTTGAGATCTCACTGTTGTGCATCTACTGCATGGTGGTGTGGGCGGTGATGATCGTGCTCACCGTCCGGGTCACCGCACGCAATGCCTCCTCCGGGGTCCTACCGGTGGGACGGGGCGCCGCCGGCTTCGTCTCTGAGTGGGCCTGGGTGATCATCACGGTGCTGCTTCTGGCGGCAGCGGCGTCGGTGTTCCTGCGCTTTGCCGACGCCCTGGTGGGGTGACAGCACCTTCCCTCGCATCCAGAACGCACAACGGACGGACTAAGCGGGCCCCGACGCGTTGGTTGTGCGTCCTCGATGAGCGGACGCCGTAGCTCAGAGCTGCGGCAGCTGACCGGTCGAGGACTCCTGCCCGGACGATGACTCGTGGGCCGTGGAGGTCTGGTGGCCGGCGAGCGGGCGTGCCACAGGGACCTTTGTGCCAAGGACCTGGCCGACGACGTCGTGCGCCACCTGCTGCGCGGTGAGGCCGACCCGGGCGAGCACCTCGCCGCGCGAGCCGTGGTCGAGGAACTCGACGGGAAGCCCTACCTCGTTCAGCGCGGTGTCGACGCCTGCTGCACGCATCTCCTGGCGGATCCGGGAGCCGACGCCGCCGGCCCGGACCCCGTCTTCGATGACGATGACGATGCGGTGCTCGGCGGCGAGTGAGATGACGGAGCGGGGAACGGGCAGGACCCAGCGCGGATCGATAACCGTCGAGCTGATGCCCTGGGCGCCGAGGCGGGCCGAGACGTCGAGGGCCAGTTCGCTCATTGCGCCAACGCTGACAATGAGCACGTCGTTGTTGCGTGATCCGGCAGGACGCCGGGCGAGCACGTCCACGCCGTCCTCGAGGCGCTCGACGGCTTCAACCTCAGGCCCGACCGTTCCCTTGGAGTAGCGCACGACACTTGGGGCGTCGGAGATCGCAACGGCCTCGCGCAGTTCCTCGCGCAATCGCGAAGCATCCCGCGGCGCCGCAAGGTGGAGCCCCGGGACGGCCTGGAGCATTGCCAGGTCCCACATGCCGTGATGGCTCGCGCCGTCGGGCCCGGTCACTCCGGAGCGGTCGAGCACGATCGTCACCCCCGCCTTGTGCAGGGCGACGTCCATGAGCAGCTGGTCGAAGGCCCGGTTGAGGAAGGTGGCGTAAAGGGCGACGACCGGGTGCAGCCCGCCGAACGCCATGCCCGCGGCGCTTGTGAGGGCGTGCTGTTCGGCGATGCCTACGTCGAACACCCGGTCCGGGTGCCGCGCGGCGAACCGGTGCAGCCCAACCGGGATGAGCATGGCACCGGTGATGCCCACGATGTCGGGGCGCTCATCGGCGATGTCCGCGATTTCATTGGCGAAGACGGAAGTCCAGGACTGCAGGGCACCCGATTCGACGGGCTCCCCCGTTCCCGGGTCGATGATCCCGACGGCGTGGAACTGGTCGGCCTCATGGGCTCGGGCCGGCGCGTACCCGTGACCCTTCTCCGTGATCGCGTGGACGATCACGGGGCCCTCGTAGTTGCGGGCCAGGTGCAGCGCCTGTTCGACGGCGCCGAGGTCGTGGCCGTCGACAGGGCCGACGTACTTCATGCCGAGGTCCTCGAAGAGGCCCTGGGGCACCCACCAGTCCTTGACGCCCTTTTTCGTCGCGTGGAGGCTCTTGTAGGCGAACTGCCCGGCGGTGCCGCCGTTCTGCAGCTGGCGCTTGAACCAGTCGAGGGTCCGCTCGTAGGCCCGGTGCGTGCGCACCGAGTCGAGGGCCGGACGCAGCGAGGCGAGGTAGTCGGCGACGCCGCCGATGGTCGGAGCGTAGGAGCGGCCGTTGTCATTGACGACGATCACCACGCGCCGGCGCTTGTCGGCGGCGATGTTGTTGATCGCTTCCCAGGCCATACCGCCGGTGAGTGCGCCGTCGCCAACGAGGACGACGGTGTACCGGTCGCCTTCGCCGTTCAGGACGCGCGCCCGGGAGATGCCGTCGGCCCAGGACAGCGACGACGACGCGTGGGAGCTTTCAACGATGTCGTGGACCGACTCGGCGCGGGAGGGGTAGCCCGAGAGGCCTCCCTGCTGGCGCAGCGTGTCGAAGTTCTGCCGGCCCGTGACGAGCTTGTGGACGTAGGCCTGGTGTCCGGTGTCGAAGATGATGCTGTCGCGCGGTGAGTCGAACACGCGGTGGATGCCCAGCGTCAGTTCGACGACGCCGAGGTTGGGGCCGAGGTGGCCGCCGGTGCGGGAGACGTTGGTGACCAGGAAGTTGCGGATTTCCTGGGCAAGGGACTTGAGCTGGTTCCCGGAAAGCCTGCTCAGGTCCTGCGGGCTGCGGATCGTTCCCAAGAGTCCCATCGGCGCCTCCTCAGTTAGTGCGGTGCGGCGACGACATCGCCAGTCAGTGCTTAACTCTAACGTTCCGCCCCGCGCGGACGTGCCCGGACCCGGCCGGAGCCCGGGCTGGACAGGCTTCCGCCCGGCGGTGAAGGCACGTCCGCGCGGGCGGCGCACGGCCGGATCAAGCGGCGGCGGGCGGGGCGAGGACGGCGAAGGATTCCATGTGGTGGGTGTGCGGATACAGGTCGAACACCCGCAGCGACTCGAGCGTCCAGCCCTGGGCGGTGAACAGCCCGAGGTCCCGGGCGAAGGAGGCCGGGTCGCAGGAGACGTAACCCACGGTGCGGGGGGCCGCCGCGATGATCTGCCCGACAACCCGTTTGCCGGCACCGGCACGCGGGGGGTCGAGGAGGACGACGTCGAGGGGTCCGCTGTGCCCGTGCAGCACCTTGTCGACGCGGCCCTGCACAATGCTGACCTGGTCCTGGCCGTGCAGGTTCCGCCGGGCGTCACGGCTGGTGCCCGGTGAGCCCTCAACCGAGAGCACGGATCCGGAGCTGCCGGCTGCGGCCGCCAGCGGAACGGTGAACAGGCCTGCTCCGGCGTAGAGGTCGGCCACGTGCTCGCCCTCGGCCACCTGGAGCCCCTCGATGACGGCGTTGACGAGCACGGAGGGTGCCTGCCGGTGGATCTGCCAGAACCCCGGCCCGGTGACCCGGTACTCGTGCCGGCCCACCCTTTCGGACAGCCAGGTCCGGCCCTTGAGGCGGGTGATCGTCCCCGTTTCATTGTCGAGGACGGCCACCGACGCACCGGTGACCTGCGCGGCGATGGCGGCGGGCCGGCGTGCCGGTGACCCGGCCCGTGGGACGAGGAGCACGAGGGGTTCCCCGCCGCCGGAACCGGCGGCGACGTCAACCCGCTCCATTCCGGAGAAGTCGATGTCCCACAGCCGCAGCTCGTTGACGGCTGCGACCGCAAGCGGCATTCCGGTGACGGTCACCAGTTCCTCGGAGCGGTGGACGTGCATGGCGAGGCGGCCTCCGGCGGTCACGGCGAAGGCGGCGCGGGTGCGCCAGCCCAGGCCGTCGGGTGCCTCGCCGGGGGCGGCTTCGGCCTGCACCTCGCGGTCCATCCGTGCGATCCGGGCGAGCTGCTCGGAGAAGATCGCCCCCTTCAGCCGCCGCTGTTCAGCGAGCGCGATGTGACCGAATTCCGCCCCGCCCACCGGTCGGTGTCCGTGCAGTGCCGCGGCGAGGGCATCGGCGGGGGCCCACGGGTGCTGAACCCGGTGCTCGGACGGAGCGAGGACCTCGACGGTGTCCGCCCGCCAGTAGCTGGCGCCCGGTTCCTGCTCGGTCAGGCGGACCCTGACCCTCTCGCCGGGGAGCGCGTGGCGGACGAAGACCACGCGCCCTTCGTGCCGTGCAACGGTGTGGCCGCCGTGGGCGGCGCGCTCGACGGTCACCTCGAGCAGGTCTGCTTCCTGGCTCTGCGCGTTCATTTCACTTCCTGGGGTGCGTTGGCGTCTGCGGAGGACGAGAGCTGCCAGGGGACGCTGGCAACCATGACGCCCGGGACGAAGTGGAGCCGCGCCTTGATGCGCAGGGCCGTCTGGTTGTGCACCAGCTGCTCCCACCACTTGCCCACAACGTATTCGGGGATGTACACGACGATCAGGTCCCGCGGAGATTCGCTGCGGATCGTCCTGATGTATTCGAGGATGGGAGGGATGACGTCACGGTAGGGCGCCGCAAGCACCGTGATGGGGACGGGGAGGTCGTAGCGCTCCCAGTCCTGCAGGATGCGCCGGGTCTGATCCGGGTCGATGTCGACGGTGATCGCGTCGAGCCGCGACGGCCGGGACGCGCGGGCGAAGGCCAGTGCCCTCAGCACCGGCTTCCGCACGTGGGAGACGAGGACGACGGCGTGGACCCTCGCCGGCAGTGCCCGCAGGGACTCGGCGTCGTCGATCGCCAGCTCGGTGGCCACGTGGTCGTAGTGGGCCTTGATGCTGCTCATGATGGCGAACAGCACCACCATGGCCAGCACCGCGATCCAGGCCCCGTACTCGAACCGGGAGATCAGGATGACGACGAGGACGGCGGCCGTCAGCACGAAGCCAAGGATGTTGATTGCCCGCGAGCGGTGCATGCGCAGGCGCCGCTGTTTGCCGACGGTGCTGCGCAGCTCCCGCGACCAGTGCTTGATCAGGGCCAGCTGGCTGAGGGTGAACGAGACGAAGACGCCGACGATGTAGAGCTGGACGAGCTGCGTTACATCGGCCTTGAAGATCAGGATCAGCACCACCGCGCCGAGGCCAAGGGCGAGGATTCCGTTGCTGAAGGTCAACCGGTCCCCCCGGGTCTTCAGCTGGGCGGGAAGGTGGCCGTCGGCGGCGAGCACGGAGGCCAGGGCGGGGAAGCCGTTGAAGGCGGCCTGCCCGGCGAGCAGCAGCACAAGCACCGTGGTGCCCACCACGAGGTAGAACGGGAAGGAGGCGTCCCTGAAGACCACCTCGGCGAGCTGGCTGAGGACCGGGCTCTGCACGTAGTTTTCGGGAACGGGCTGGCCGTCGATGCGCAGGTGCGCGGCCGGGTTCTGCACTACGTGGACCCTTGCGGCGTTCGCGAGGTAGATGATGCCGGCGGTCATTGCCGCCGCCACCACGCCAAGCACCAGCAGCGTCGTTGCGGCGTTGCGGGCCTTGGGCGGCTCGAAGCGGGCCAGGTTGGCGCTCGGCGCCTCGACGCCGGTGAGCGCGGCGGCCCCGGCTGAGAAGGAGCGGAGAATCAGCAGCGCGCCGCCGAGCCCCACGAGGCCGGCGTCGTATGCGGCGTCGGGCAGGATCTCGAACCCGGCCGTGGGAGCCGCCTGGAGCGTTCCGGCGGCCTTCTGGAAGAGCCCGGCGGCGCACATGCCGAGGATGACGGCGGCGAAGAGGTAGGTCGGGACCGCCATGGCGCGGGCACCGTTGGTGAATCCCCTGAGGCTGAGCAGCACCAGCGCCACCACGCCGCACACAGCGACGGCCACGCGCATCTGCGCGAGCCCCGGCGCAAGGTCGGCAAGGTACTGGGCGGCCGCCGAGACGGAAACCGCCACAGTGAGGACGTAATCGACAAGGAGCGCCGAGGCCACAACTGCACCGGCCCTGCCGCCGAGGTTCCGGCGGGTGATCTCGTAGTCGCCGCCGCCGGAGGGGTACGCGTGGAGGGCCTGCCGGTAGGAGGCGATCACCACGAGCAGCACAACGATCACCGCAAGGCCCACCCAGGGGGCGAGGGTCACCGCCGCGACCCCGGCCAGGGCGAGGGTCAGGATGATTTCGTCGGGCGCGTACGCCACGGAGGAGAGCGCATTCGCCGAAAAGACGGGCATCGCCCACCTTTTGGGCAGGGTCTGCTGCCTCAGCCTGTCACTGCGGAAAGGCCTGCCCACCAGGACGCGCTTGGTGGCTCCCAAAAAAGTCAGCACAGCCCAAAGACTAGCGCGTTTGCGCGGCACCTCAGCCATTAGGCTTGGGGTGTACGGCGGTCGTCGGCGCGGCGGGGAGGAGCTTTTCCCCTCAAGCCGCCGAAGGCCGTCAGCAGCCGTGCACGGCCCGGCGATACGCCGGGATCAAGCCGGGAAAACAACCGGCCTGGCGCCGGGCGACGCAGGAGACAGGGGTGCCTTTCGGTGGCTCATTTCGTGATTATGGGGTGCGGCAGGGTGGGTGTCAGCCTCGCGCACACCCTCGATGAATCGGGCCACAGCGTCGCGATCATCGACCAGGACGACCGCGCCTTCCGCAGGCTGCGTGGTTCCTTCGGCGGCCGCAAGGTCACGGGGGTGGGCTTCGACCGGGACACCCTCAAGCATGCGGACATCGAGAACGCCTACGCCTTCGCCGCCGTCTCAAGCGGCGACAACTCGAACATCCTTGCCACCCGCGTGGCGCGGGAAACCTTCCACGTCCCCCACGTGGTGGCCCGGATCTACGATCCCGGCCGGGCCGAGATCTACCAGCGGCTGGGCATCCCCACCGTCGCCGCCGTGCGGTGGAGCGCCGACCAGGTGCTGCGGCGGATCCTTCCCGAGCAGAGCATCGGCGGTGACTTCCGCGAAACGTCGGGGCGGCTGATCCTCGGCGAGCTTGTGCTCAATGATGCCTGGATGGGCCACTCGCTGCAGGACATCGAAGCGGCGGCAGGGGTCCGGATCGCGTACCTGACCCGCTTCGGGGAGGGCGTCCTGCCCACCGCCGAGACGAGCTACCAGCAGGGTGACATCCTGCACGCCATGATGAAAACGACGGCGACCGACGAAATAGGCCGGATTCTCGCCAAGCCACCCGAGGAGGAAGCCGAATGAAGGTTGTCATAGCCGGTGCCGGGAGTGTCGGGTCGTCGATTGCCCGCGAGCTGCTCTCGAACAAGCACGAGATTCTGCTGATCGATGAGAAGCCCGAAGCGATCGCGCGGAGCGGGCTCAAGGGCGCAAAGTGGCTTATCGGTGATGCGTGCGAACTCACAACGCTCAAGGACGCACAGCTCGACGAGGCCGACGTCGTCGTTTCGGCAACCGGAGACGACAAGGTGAACCTTGTCGTCTCACTCCTGGCGAAGAGCGAGTTCGGCGTCAGCCGCACGGTGGGGCGGGTCAACAACCCGAAGAACGACTGGATGTTCGATGATTCGTGGGGGGTCGACGTCGCCGTCAATACGCCGCGGCTGATGACCGCCCTGGTTGAGGAAGCGGTCGAGATCGGTGACCTGGTGCGCCTGCTGACCCTTCAGACAGGCGTCGCGTCGATCGTTGAGTTCACCGTTCCCCAGGACTCCCCCATGATCGGTCACCGGCTCGGGTCGCTCGGCCTGCCGTATGACTGCGCCGTTGTGGCGATCCTGCGCGACGAGTCACCGATCACCCCCAGCAGCGACGACGTGGTCGAGGCCGGTGACGAACTGTTCTTCCTCGCCACCATCGCCGTCGAAGACGAGCTCCGGCGGGCCCTCTCCGCCCGCAGCAGGCCGGACGCCGATCAGTAGGAAGGAAAAACCCGGCGGCCGGCGTCAGCTCCGGTCGGCGGGCGGAACCGAAGCGGGGCGGGAAATGAGCCAGGCCAGCCACAGCCCGAGGGCGTAAAGCGGAAGGCCCATCGCCACGCGCGTCGAGCCAAGGGCCGGGATGTTTCCGGCAAGGTAGAGCGGCAGCTGGACGGCGAGCCGCAGTGCCAGAACCGACACGATGATCCAGGTCGCGATGGCGTAGGCGCGCACCCGGGCCGGCTCCTTGCGCCACTCGATGCCCTCGCCGCGGATGAATCCGAAGAGGAGGCCGGCGACGGGCCAGCGCACGGCGATCGACACCACCATTGCCACGATGTAGATGCCGTTGATGTAGAAGCCGGGAAGGAAGAAGTCCTCGGCGTTGCCGGTGCGCAGGGCGACGAAGGCGCAGAAGGCGATGCCGACAAGCCCGGACAGGGCCTGGGTGAGCGGCTTGCGGGAGATCAGGCGGATCGCGGAGAACACGGCCGCGGCGGCCAGGGAGGCAATGAGGGACAGCCTCAGGTCCTGGGTGATGGTGAACAGCACCGTGAAGACGAGCCCGGGGACGATGCTCTCGGCGAGTCCCTGCACTCCGCCGATTGAGGAGAGGACGTCGATGTGGCCCTGCGCGTTGCGTCGTACCCCTGACCGGGCGGCGTACTGGGATGCCAGGGCCTCCGGCGTCGGCTGCCCGCCGGCGCCGCCCGCGCTTGAGGGGCCTTCGGTGTGCTGGTCCTCGTTCATTTACAGTGCCTCTTCACTACGGAGCCTCAGGGCGTCCGATGATTTCATAGCGGGGGTTGTACACGGTTGGCAGGCCCTCCACAGCGCTGGCCATGCCCTCAAAGGCGATTTCGGCGCCCGGCTCGATTCCCGGGACGCGCCGCTGGCCCATCCACACCAGGCGCACGCGTGCTCCCTCGAGCCGCGGATCGCCTTCGATCCGCACGATCGCGGTGAACCGCGGTGCCGCCGAGCGGGGCTGGATGGTGACGCCGTCGATCAGCCCCCGCCCGCGCACCCGCCCACGGCCGATGCCGGGCCCTGCACCCGGCTCCTGCCGGGTGGCCCGGTGCGGTCCTGGCCGGGCTGAGCTAGCCAATCTCGGTGATTTCGGGGCCCCGCTGGAGCGGATCGATTCCGGGACGGGCCGGCTCCGGAGCCGGCGGCGTCGGCGAGGCTTCCTTGGGCAGGCGCAGCTGGAGCAGCTCCCGCGGCGGAAGCGGGTGGTCCCCGCGCACCACGACGACGCTGCGGAACAGCCGTTCGACGGGCGCCGCAGCGTCGGCGTCGATGGCGGCGGGGCCACCGAAGACGCCGCGGAGGAACCAACGTGGACCGTCGACTCCGACGAAGCGCGCGATCCGGACGCCGCTGCGGCCGTCGGGGGTCTGGGCCGGCAGTTTAGCGATGAGTTCGGTGCCGAAGTTGCCCTGCCGCTCCTCGATGGTTCCGCCCTGCGACCCGACGGACACGCCGATCTGCTGGCGGATCTCGTCCCACACTCCTTCGGAGCGGGGCGCGGCGAATGCCTGCAGCTGAAGCGTTGAGCCTCCGAGGTCGAGGGTTACGGCGATGACGCGCTTGGTGCGCTCTTCGACCTCGAGGCGCAGCTGGAGCCCCTCGGCGGCGCCGATGCGCAGCGCGCCAAGGTCGATGTAACCGTGGTCGGAGTCCTTCTCCGAGGAGTCGAACGGCCCCGTGATGCTCCGGTCGGTGTCCGTCGTCGAGCCTGCGGCTGCGGAAACGGGCTCAGCGGCGTCGCCGGCGGGCGCTTCATCAGGGGCCGCGGTGCCGTCCGTCCCGGCGTCGGGGGTGGATGCTTCAGCATCCTGCTTTTTCTTCTTCAGGCGCCCAAAAACCATTGCTGGGTCCCTTTCTGTGGAGGTGTGGAACAGGAAAGCATCGTGCGCTTCCGGGCTTTGGGGGGCTCGGCTGAGGCCGCGCCGGGGCGCACGTCACTCACCGGGGGCCTGCGGGGCAGCGGGCGGGACGACGGTGTAGCCGCCCGTTGAGCCGAACCCTCCGGCGCCGCGCACCGACTCGGATAGAGCGGTAACAGGCACGAAGACGGCCCGTTCCACGCGCTGCACGACGAGCTGCGCGATGCGGTCACCGCGGGCAAGGTGGACCGTCTGGTCAGCGTCGGTGTTCAGCAGGCACACCAGGATCTCGCCGCGGTAGCCGGCGTCGATGGTGCCCGGCGCGTTGACGATGGTCAGCCCGTGCTTGGCCGCGAGCCCCGAGCGCGGATGGACGAAGCCCGCGAAGCCTTCGGGCAGGGCGATGGACACGCCCGTGGGGATGAGCCTGCGCTCCCCCGGGGCGAGCGAAAAGTCGATGCGGCTCCGCAGGTCCGCTCCGGCATCACCGGGCTTCGCGTAGGCGGGCGGTTCCAAACCGGCGTCGAGCATCACGATCTCCACTGCCAGGTCCTGCTGCGTCTCAAGCACGTGCGTCTCCAACATGGTGCGTCGAATGAATTTCCCGGCAGCGGCATCCGGCCCCCGCGGCCCGCGCGCGGGCCAGCCCGGTGTGGTGGGTTGGCCGCTTCAGCGTACAGCCTTCCACTTTAGCGCCTGAGCGGCACGGTCGGCGTGGGAGCCGGGATGAAAGAACCTCGAAAAAGTGCAAAGGTAGTTCCATGCCACCAACCGCCGAAGGGTCAGTCCAGGACGTCGCACTGTACGAGGAGAAGCTGTGGCCCTCGCTGTGGATCTGGCTGATCGCAGCGGGGGTCGCGGGCGCGTCGATCGTGACCTTCGCCCCCATCGACCTCGCCGTCGGATTCGCCGCCGCAGCAATCATCGCGGTGGTGCTGGCCACCCTGCTGGTCCTCTCAACCCCGCGCATCCTCGTCACCCCCACGACGCTTACCGTCGGCAGGGCGAGCATTGAGCGGAAGTATCTCGGCGCCGTCCAGATGTTCACCGGCGACGAAGCCACGCACCAGCGCGGGCCCGGGCTCAACGGCCTCGCCTACCTGTGCATCCGCGGATGGATCTCCCCGGTGGTGCGGATCGAGGTCGTGGATCCCGAGGACCGCACGCCGTACTGGCTGACCTCCTCGAAACACCCCGAGAAGCTGGTCAAGGCGCTGACGTCCTAGGGGTCCGTCCCGGACTGTCAATCCCGTCGCCCTGGAGTCAGCCTTCGCAGTCGCTGCAGTACAGCTGACCGTTCTTTTCGCGGGCGATCTGCGAGCGGTGCCGCACGAGGAAGCACGAGGAGCAGGTGAATTCGTCGGCCTGCGCCTGCAGGATCTGGACCGCGAGCTCCTCGCTCGAAAGATCGGCCCCGGGCAGCTCGAACGAGTCGGCCATCTCGGTTTCGTCCTCGTCAACGAGAACCGTCTTCGGGGCCGGTGCCTTCAGCTCCGGAAGGGAGTCCGCGCTGACATCGTCCTCGGCCTGTCGCGGCGCATCGTAGTCGGTGGCCATAATCCTCTTTCCCCCGGTTCCTCGAAGAGTCCTGACGCACCCGGCGGCCGCAGGTAAGCGGCGGTCCGGTGCTGGGGAAACAATACCCACATCTGCACCATCATCGAGGTCCTTGGCGCGGCTAATCCCGCTCCGGGATCAGAAGATCCGCGCCACACCAGCGGGTGTAGTAGGAATGCCCGGCATTCAATGGCACAGTTTTAGGTAGTAATGACCGTCGGCTGGAGGATATTTAATGCAGGAGCTACGCCTGGTGGGTGTCCATGAGGATGGCGAACATCTGCTGCTAAGCGGCGATGGAGGGTCAACCTTCCGTCTGCCGATCAATGAAGCACTCCGCGTGGCTGGTACCCGGCAGTCGACGAGGGTGGCTCCCGCTGCGCCCGCCGGCCCCACCGGGCAGGGTGCGCACCTGACGCCGCGGGAAATCCAGGCCCGGATCCGCAGCGGCGCCACCGCCCAGGGGATCGCCGACGAAACCGGCATCGAACTCTCCTCGATCCTGCGCTATGAGGGGCCGGTACGCGCCGAGCGCGACTACATGGCCTACCTCGCGCAGAAGGTCGAGGTTGCCTCGGCCCTTCCCTCCCACGACGGATACCGCTCCGCTTTCGGGGAGAACCCGGCCCAGCTCGGCGAAATGGTCGCCTTCCGCCTTGAGGCGTACGGGGTTGACCCAGAGAGCGTCGAATGGGACTCCTGGCGGCGCACCGACGGTGCCTGGAACGTCGTTGCCCGCTTCACGCTTCCCGAGGGCGCGGCCGTGAACGTCGGCGAGGAGCCCCCGGCCCAGTGGACCTTCAACCCGTCGCGCAAGACCGTCGTGAATGCCAACCGTTGGGCGCAGCTGCTCAGCGAGCTCGAACCGCTCGACGGCCCCCTTCCCGCCCGGCGCCTCAGCGCCGTGGCCGACCGGGTCTTTGACTTCGAGGCCGAAAAGGAAGAGGAGGCGGCCCCCATCCCCGCCGACGACGCCGACGGCCTGCTCGATGTCCTGCGCTCGCGGCGCGGCCAGCGGATTGGTGTCGACGAGGACGGCGATGACACCCTCGCCGAACTCCTGACCCGCGGCAGCATCCCGGCGGCGC
This sequence comes from Arthrobacter sp. TJ-254, assembly GCF_058269175.1. Taxonomy (NCBI): domain Bacteria; kingdom Bacillati; phylum Actinomycetota; class Actinomycetes; order Micrococcales; family Micrococcaceae; genus Arthrobacter; species Arthrobacter sp. TJ-254. The sequence continues at coordinate 278,918 of NZ_JBZCNF010000005.1, forward strand.
ATCCGCGCGACGGGATCGACAACGGTGACGAGCCGGCGCCCACGGCCGAGTCCCCAGCCCCCGGCCTCAGCCTGGCTCCCCCGCTGCCCGAGCACGAGGACGACGAGCAGCTGAGCCACCACTCCGACGGCACGCCGCGGCTCTACGACGGCGTGAGCACCGACACGCGCGAGATCAGCATCTTCGCCCGGCCCGCACGCCCGACCGGAGAGACCCCTGCGGGGCAGGCCGGGACGTCCGAAGATCCCCGGGAGGCGCAGGGCTCCGACAGCCGGCGCGCCGAGGGCGGAGACGAAAAGCCCGAGGGTGGCCGCGGGAAGGCCGAGGAGGCAGCGGACCGCAGGATCAAGCCGAAGCGCTCGAGCGTCCCGAGCTGGGACCAGATCGTCTTCGGCACCAAGGGCGACTAGCGTCCGGCGCGGCCACCACCCGCTGCCGCACGGGCGCCGCTGGGCTCGCTGGCTGCGGTCTCCAGAGCCCGCCGATCCCCGCCCGCCCTGGCGATCCCCGCCCGCCCTAGGGCGGAGACCCTGTCGGGTGCCGTCTTCCCGGCTGAGTCAGGCTAATCAGGCTGGATGTGCCTGGATGTGTCTGGACCTGGCTAAACCGGTCCAGGTCCGTCCTAGATCCGGACGGGTTCGCCAACGGGCGGTGCGTCGAAGGGCAGCGGCATCTCATTGCCCACCAGGGTGTTCGAGGTGCGGGCGGTCTGCCGCCGCATGTGGTGCCCGCGGCACAGTGTCTCGTAACCCGTGACCGGGCCGGCCCCGGACGCTGCGGTCGCGGAACCTGCGGCACCGGCGTCCGTGAGCGCATTCTGCTCCAGGTCGCCAACGACAACCTGGTCCCCCTCGACAACCATGACGCCGTCAACGGTGCGCGCATTGTGGGTGGCGCGCTTTCCGCACCAGCACAGGGCCTCGACCTGGAGGGTCTGGATGCGGTCGGCCAGCTCGATCAACCGCTGCGAGCCGGGAAACAGGCGGGTGCGGAAATCCGAGGTGATGCCGAAGGCGAACACGTCGATCGCCAGCTCATCGGCCACGCGGGCCAGCTGCTCGATCTGCTGCCCGGTGTAGAACTGCGCCTCATCACAGATCAGGTAGTCCACCCGGGCGCCCCGGGTGAGGCGCCCGGTGATCTCCACCCAGAAATCCGTTGCCGGGAGCACCTCGACGGCTGCGGTGCTCAACCCCAGCCGGCTCGAAATCATCGACTCGCCGGCCCGGTCGTGGGAACTGAACAGCACTCCGTTGCGCCCACGCGCCCGGTGGTTGTGATCCATCTGCAGGGCAAGGGTCGACTTGCCGCAATCCATGGTTCCACTGAAGAAAACCAGTTCAGCCACGCTTCTGCCTCCCGGCGGTGTTCTTGGTGCCGGCACCCTTGGGCTTGCCGGCGGGTCGGTTAAGGGTCAGGAGGGGAACCTCGCGCTCGGCGCGCGTCATCGACCCGTGCTGGCCGACGACCTCGAGGGCGGCCTCGGAGACCCGCCTCGTGTCGTACAGGGCAATGGGTTCCCGTGCGGCGATGAGCAGGTCGCCGATCCGCGGCAGCACCGGCTCATCGACCGGGCCGAACAGGCCGGCCTCGACCGCCTCCGTGCGGGTCAGCACCCACGCGTGGCGCCCGTAGGCGTCCTGCCAGCGCTGGCGCAGCTGCGCGCGCCCGTCCGCGGAAAGCTCCGGCTCGCAGTACAGATGCACCATCCGGGGTTCCCCCGCGGTGTGTGCGACACCGTCGACGAGGCCGGGATCGGCCGAGTAGTCGAACCGCGCCTCGGGCGCTACGTCGACCATGCCGTGGTCGGCCGTCAGCAGCAGGAGGGTGTCCGGGGGAACCGACCGGGCGAGGGTGCGCATCGCGGAATCGAGGTCTTCGAGGCGGTCCACCCAGTCCGCGGAGTCGCTGCCGTGGCGGTGCCCGGCCTTGTCGAGGTCGTTCAGGTAGAAGTACATGAGCATCGTCGGCGATCCTGCCAGCAGCTCGGCGGCCGCCCGCACACGCGCCTGGACGGTGCCCGCGGCCTTGAACGTTCCCCCGCGCAGGGCGGCCCGGGTCATCGGGGAATCGGCGAACCGCGGCTGGCTGACCGTGACCACCGGAATCTCCGAGGCGGCCCGTTCGAACACCGTGGGGTGCGGCTGCCACGTGAACGGGTCAACGCCGGCGTCCCAGCCCCCAAGCATGTTCACCACCTTGTCCTGGGCGGGGTCTAGCACGTCATAACCGACCATGCCGTGCTTCCCCGGCGGCAGTCCGGTGCCGAGGCTGGCCAGGGAGGCGGCCGTCGTCGAAGGGAACGCGGCGCTGAGGGTACGGGAGCCCTCGAGCCGTCCGCGCAGGAACGGGGCGTGGCCGCCGCGCTTCCTCAGCAGCGAAAGCCCGAGCCCGTCGACCATGACGACGCAGACCCGCCGGGCGGCCGGAAGGCTGAGGGCATTGGAGAACTGTTCGAGGCCCAGCGCCGCGGCCGCGCTTGTCATCACCTCGGCCACTGTTCCGCTCCCGTAGGCCGGGGCCGCCGGAAGGGGTTCGCGGTGCACCGAAAGGGTCGTCATCGGCCCTACCGGTCGTGGTGGGCCCGGGTGAAGCGCCCGCCGAAGCCCGGCTGGCGCCGGCCCGTGCGTTCGGAGGTGAGGACGACGCCGGGGGCAACCGAGCTTGCGGTGTTCACCTTGCGGAGTGCGCGGGCGAACGACTTGGCGTTCTGGACGGCCTGGACGCCGTCGGCTTCGGCGCTGACGCGCAGCACGATGTCCTCCTGGGCGATCGTGCCGGTGTACCCGTGGTCGGCGTCGCACTGGGGGTCCCCGCACGCTGCCGGTCCCATGTCGAGGCGCTGGCCGCCCGACCACGCGATGGCCAGGGTCATCTCGCGCGCCTGGTCCGACGGCTTGTAGTCCTGGGGCTGCGCGTAGAGGTAGCTCAGGACCACGGAGCGGATCTGGCTGACCGGCACCGATTCGGTGGAGATCTGGGCTGTGACCTGCTCACCGGCGTCGTCGAGCTGCTGGTCATCGACGTGGGTGATGACGAGCATGTCCTCGGTCAGCACCAGCACGGTGATGTGGCGGTGCACCTCGGTGCGTTCGAAGTGGGTTTCGAGGTGGACAACGTGCGAGAGGGGTTCGCGGCCGTCGAGGGCGTCGTGGACGACGTCCGCCACGAGGCGCGGGTAGAAGCCCGCGCGCTCAAGTGAGGCGTCAAGGTCACGGCGCTGCGGGGAAAGCGAGAGGGTCATTAGTCCAGTTTCCCCTACCCGCCCGCGCTCTGCCTAACCCGCGGTCCTGTCCGGCCTAGTCGCGCATCGCACGCCGGGCGCTGTCGGTGCGCTGGCGGGGATTGCCCACTTCGATGCGGGCGCTGAGGATAGACAGCCCCGCGGTTGAGACAAGGACCGGGTTGAATTCGAGAAGGGCGATCTCCGGGTGCCGGTCCTTGAGCAGCGCCACCCGGGCCACCAGGTCCTCAATGGCCGCAACGTCCGCGGGAGGGAGCCCCTGGTAGCCGAAGAGCTTGATCGAGGCCTTCGGCGAGCGCACGAGGTCCGCCACGTTGACGGTGCTCAGCGGCGGCACGCCGTGCCCCCAGTCGTCGAGGACGTTCACCGCGTCACCGGCCAGGCCGAAGGAAAGCACCGGGCCCAGCAGGGGGTCCTCGATCGCCCGCAGGGTGCACGCCTGCCCTGAGGGTGCCATTGACTGAACCTCCATGCCGAAGCTGCCGAAGGGGGCAAGCGCCTTCTCCATCTGCAGGATGTTCCGGCGCAGCGACTCCGCGTTGTCGATGCTCAGCCGCACTCCGCCCAGGTCGAGTCGGTGCCGGAGGTGCTCGTCCATCGTCTTGAGCGCCACCGGCCACCCGAGGCGCTCGGCCGCGGCGACGGCGTCGTCGGCGGAGTCGAAGCTTTCCGAGGGCAGCAGGTCGATGCCGTAGGTGGCCAGCAGGGCAGCGCTCTCCGGGCCGGTGAGCCGGGTGAGGCCGACGCCGGTGACCCGGGTGAGGATGGCCTCGAGCTGGGCGTCGGCGGCGTCGGCGTCGGTGCCGGGCACGTCGGTGAACTCGCCGTGGTCGCGGGAGCGCCAGGCGGTGTAGCCGACCACCGCGCCAAGGGCCGACACGGCAGCACCCGGGCTGGCGAAGCACGGCACGCCGCGCTGCAGGTCGGTGCCGGCGCGGGCGTCGTCGGCGGTTCCCGGCCCGTCGCCCTGGCGCCGGCCGTTGGAGGTGGCCTCCGCCCCTGCCTGCGGCTGGGCGGCAACGAGGCCGTCGAGCTGCAGTGCCGCGTCGAGGATTCCGGTGAAGGATGCAACAACCGGCTTGCCGAAGGCCTCCCCGCAGGCCTGAAGCCGCGCCGCTACGGCCTCGGCCGTGAGCCCGCGTGCCGGGAGGGTGGCCAGGATGAGCGAGTGGACCGATTCGTCGGCCAGGGCCGCTGTGAGGGCCGCCTCGAGGGCGGGAAGGGCAACCGACTGCCCGGCGTCGAGGTCGAGGTCCGCGACGACGGCTGCAACGGTCATGGCGTGGGCGGCAACCGCGTCGGCGACGACCTTGCCGAGGGCCGAGGAGTTGCTGAATACCGCGACCCCGGGGCCGGCCGGCAGCGGCTGCGAGGCGACGATCTGCGCGACATCCATGAGCTGTTCGGTTGTCTCGACCTGGATCACCCCGGACTGGCGGAGCATCGCGTCGAGCGCCCCGGCCGGGGCCTGCGTGACGCGCACGGCATGCCCTGGGGGAAGCTGCATTCCGGTGGTCCCGGACTTCGCGACGATCACCGGTTTGGTCTGGGCGAGGCGGCGTGCGATCCGGGAAAACTTGCGCGGGTTGCCGATCGATTCGAGGTAGAGGCCGACGGCGCTGGTCGCGGCGTCGTCTTCCCAGTACTGCATCGCATCGTTGCCGGACACGTCGGCCCGGTTGCCGGCGGAGATGATCGACGAAACGCCGAGCCCGCGCCGGCTGGCCGCCGAGTAGAGGAGCACCCCGAGGCCGGCGGACTGGCTGAACAGGGCGAGGCTGCCGCGCCGGGGCAGCGCGGGCGCCATCGACGCGTTGAGGCGCACCGCAGGGTCCGTGTTGACGAGCCCCAGCGAGGCCGGCCCCACAACCCGCATGCCGTGCGCCCGGGCCGTGTGGACGAGCCCGCGCTGACGGGCGAGGCCCTGTTCGGTGTCCTCCGCGTAGCCGCCCGTCGCGACGAGCAGGCCCCGGACGCCGGCTGCGGCGCACTCCCCCACGACCTTGTCCACCTGGTCGTAGGGGACGGCGATGATCGCAAGGTCCACGGGCCCGGGAATCTCCGCCAGGGAGGCGTGCGACACCATGCCTTGAAGCTCGAAGGCCTCCGGGTTCACCGCGTAGACGGTCCCGGTGAACCGGCCCTCAATGAGGTGTTCGAGCAGGGAGTACCCGACGGTCCCCCATTTCCTGCTGGCGCCGATCACCGCAATGGAGGACGGCGTCATCAGTTTCGCGACGCTGCGCGCCTCGGCCCGGTGTTCGCGCGCCTCCATGACGGCCTGGGACTTGCGGGTGGGGTCGATGTCGAAATTGAGCATGACCACGCCGTCGTCGAAGTGGCGCTTCACCTCGTAGCCGGCGTCGGCGAAGACGCTGATCATCTTCCGGTTTTCGGGAAGGACCTCGGCGGAGAAGCGCCGGATCCCGTTTTCGCGGGCGGCCGTGGCGAGGTGCTCAAGGAGGATCGAGCCGACCCCGCGGCCCTGGTAGGAGTCCGACACGTTGAACGCGACCTCGGCCTCGGTCGGGTCGTCGAGCCGGTCGTAGCGGCCGATCCCGATGATGTCGGCTCCGCGGGTGATCACGAACGCCACGCGGTCGTGGTGGTCGACCTCGGTGAAGCGCTTGAGCTCCTTTTCGCTGAGCTTGGCCTTGTAGGTGAAGAACCGCAGGTAGATCGAGTTCTCGGACTGGCGCCCGTGGAATGCCTGGACGGCGTCGGCGTCGGAGGGGGCAATGGGGCGCAGGTGCCCCGTTCCGCCGTCCCGCAGGACGACATCAGCCTCCCAATATTCGGGGTAATGTCCGTCTGCCACCATAGACTCAGCGTAGTGGGCATCCTCCGCAACCGTCAGTAGAGCGGACCTGCCCATGCGAGAAACAGCCCCAGATCCAAGTTGAGGAACCACCACCGCCATGGCCAAGCGCCAAAATTCAGCCCCGCCCGCAGACTTCACCGAGAACATCATCGACATCGATGTTGAATCCGAAATGCAGGACTCGTTCCTCGAGTACGCCTATTCGGTGATCTACTCGCGTGCGCTCCCCGATGCGCGCGACGGCCTGAAGCCGGTGCAGCGGCGCATCCTGTACATGATGACCGACATGGGGCTGCGCCCCGACCGCGGGCATGTGAAGTCGGCCCGCGTTGTCGGCGAAGTGATGGGCAAGCTGCACCCGCACGGCGACGCGGCCATCTACGACGCGATGGTCCGCATGGCCCAGGACTTCTCGCTGCGCCTGCCGCTGATCGACGGGCACGGAAACTTCGGATCGCTCGACGACGGCCCCGCAGCCCCCCGGTACACCGAGGCGCGGCTCGCCGCCCCGGCGCTGAGCCTGACCGACCACCTCGACGAAGACGTCGTCGACTTCGTCCCCAACTACGACAACCAGCTGATGCAGCCTGAGGTGCTCCCCGCGGCGTTCCCGAACCTCCTGGTCAACGGGGCGAGCGGCATCGCCGTCGGAATGGCCACCAACATGGCCCCGCACAACCTCGGCGAGGTGATTGCCGCCGCGCGCCACCTCATCGCGAACCCCGACGCCGGGCTCGACGACATCATGCGCTTCATTCCCGGACCCGACCTGCCCAGCGGCGGCAAGATCGTGGGCCTCACCGGGGTCCGAGACGCCTACGAGACCGGCCGCGGCTCCTTCAAGACCCGCGCCAAGGTTGAGGTTGAACAGCTCTCCGCGCGCCGCACCGGGCTCGTCGTCACCGAGCTGCCCTACACGGTGGGCCCCGAGAAGGTCATCGAGCGCATCAAGGACGCCGTCAACGCCAAGAAGCTCCAGGGCATCTCCGACATCGTCGACCTCACCGACCGGATGCACGGCCTGCGCCTCGTGATCGAGCTGAAGAACGGGTTCAACCCCAACGCCGTCCTCGCCCAGCTCTACCGGCACACGCCCATGGAGGATTCCTTCGGCATCAACAACGTTGCCCTTGTCGACGGCCAGCCGCGCACCCTGGGCCTGCTCGAGCTCCTCCACGTCTACATCAACCACCGCATCCTCGTTGTGCGCCGCCGCACCGCCTACCGGCTCGGGCGCAAGAAGGACCGCCTCCACCTCGTGGAGGGACTGCTGATCGCCATTGTCGACATCGACGAGGTCATCCAGATCATCCGCTCCTCCGACGAGGCGGCCGCTGCCCGGGAGCGGCTCATGTCGATCTACGACCTCTCCGAGATCCAGGCGAACTACATCCTCGAGCTGCGCCTGCGCCAGCTGACCAAGTACTCGCGCATCGAGCTTGAGAAGGAGCAGGACCAGCTCCGGCGGGAGATCGAGGAGCTGGAGCGCATCCTCGGCTCCGAGGAATTGCTGCGGGCACTGGTTTCCGATGAGCTCGCGGTCATTTCCGCTGAGTTCGCCACTCCCCGTCGCACGGTGCTCCTCGAATCGGAGGCAGCGGCCCCGCTGAAGGGCTCGGCGCTGCCCGAGGCCGCCGGCCGGGGCGCCAAGGCGGTGCTTCCCCTCGAGATCGCCGACGACCCGTGCTGGGTGGTCCTTTCGACATCGGGCCAGCTCGCCCGCACCGGGGACCGCGAACCGCTCGGGGAGGGACAACGGATCCGGCATGACGCCTTCCGGTCGATCATCGCCACAACCGCCCGCGCCGAGATCGCCGCGGTGACCTCCGCCGGCCGGATGATCCGGCTGCAGGTGATGGACATGCCGTCCCTGCCGCCCACGGCCGGGGTTCCAAACCTGGCCGGCGGGGTGCCTGCCCGGGAATTCATCACGCTCGAACGCGGCGAGACCCTGGTGGGCCTTGCCCCGCTCAACACCGTGCTGGCCCTTGGCACCGCCCAGGGCGTGGTCAAGCGGGTCTCCCCCGACTACCCGCTCAACCGGGACGACTGGGAGGTCATCTCGCTCAAGCCGAAGGACTCCGTGGTCGGCATCGCCCCCGCCGGGGACGACGACCAGCTGGTCTTCATCACCCGCCAGGCGCAGCTGCTGCGCTTCGCCGGTTCGGCTGTCCGCCCGCAGGGGCGCACCGCCGGAGGGATGAGCGGCATCAAGCTTGCAGTGGGCGACACCGTTGTGTTCTTTGGCGCGGTGGCCGCCGACGACCCCGCCGCCGTCGTCGTGACCCTCGCGACCTCCAGCGACGCGCTGCCCGGCACCTCGCACGGTTCCGTAAAGGTCACCGAGTTCACCGAGTACCCGGCCAAGGGCCGTGCCACCGCCGGGGTGCGGGCGCACCGGTTCCTGCGCGGCGAGGACGCGCTTGCGCTTGCCTGGGCGGGCCACGGTCCGGCGAAGGCGGCAACGGCCAACGGCGTCGCACGCGCCCTGCCGACCGAGCACGGCCGCCGCGACGGCTCGGGGATCGCGCTGACCCAGCAGATCGAGGCCGTCGGCCCCGGCCTGGCCTGGCAGGCGGAGGAGGACGGCGCGCCCTCGGCCTAGCCGCAGCCGATCACGCCCTTCGCACCGCAAAGCGACGAACGCACCCGGATTTCCGGGTGCGTTCGTCGTTTCCGGGTGCGCCCGGCGCGGGTCAGGTCACCGTGAGGTCGAACACCAGCGAGCGCTGCGTGGGAACGTAGCCCATCCGCTCGTACAGGCCAAGGGCGCCCGAGGGGTTTTCCGTGTCAACGCCCAGGCCGGCGCTGTCCATGCCGCCGTCACGGAAACGCTTCATTGCCTCCGCCAGCAGCGCCGGGGCAAGGCCGCGGCCCCGCCAGGCGCGGCGCACCCCCAGCAGGTCCGTGTACCCCTCGGCGCGGCCGAGCAGTTCAATCGAGCCGGGGTCGTAGCTGGCCATCTGGTAGGCGGCCACCGCCCCGGTCTGCTGCTCCACGAGGGCCAGGCTCCAGTCGGCCCGGAACTCGGGGTGGGCGGTGACGAAGCCCCATGCCTCCTCGTCGCGCGGTTCGCTGCCCCAGTGGTCCCCGAAGGCGTCGTTGTGCGCGAGCCTCACCTCCTCCGAGATGGCCTCGTTGAAGGTCACGAGGTCCAGCTCCGCCGGAAAGGGAAGCTCCGGGATCGGTTCAGTGAGGGGGCGGGTCATTTCGGTGAAGTACCTGACGACGGTGCTCCCTGTGAGTTTGAGCAGCGCCACGTGCGAGGGGTTGCTCTCCTCCACGTAGGTCCGCAGCACCCCGCCCGCCACGCCCGCGCCGGCGAGGCGCGCCCGCGCGCGGCGCTGCTGCCAGGCGAAAACGGCCCGCCCAATGCCGCGCCGCCGCCACGCGGGATCCACCCCGCCGGCGCTGTGGGTCTTGACGGAGCCGGGATTCATGAGCACCCTTCCGAACGCGCGGACGGTGCCCTCAGCGTCGACGCCGAGGATGGTGTCTTTGCGCGGATCGTTCTTCGAGGACGCCAGGGCCTGCTCCAGGTCGACGCGCTCTTCAATCCAGTCGGGCTTGTCCTCGGCCGCCATCCGCAGGATCAGACCATGCCACTGGTCGATGTCCTCCGCCGTGATGGGACGCCAGGAGAGGGAGTCGGGCAGGGCGGAAGTCTCAGACGCGCTCATACGCCCAGCGTAGGTCACCCCCGCGGGAGTGAACATCCCCGCCGGTCTCGCCTCCGATCCGCACCCCCTCCTCGCACAGGGCAGCCTCACTGACGTCGTGGGTCACGAGCAGCACTGCCTTATCGGTCAGTCCCAGCCGCAGGTCGTGCAGGAGCGCGCGGGCGCCGGCCGAATCCAGGTGCGCGGTGGGCTCATCGAGCAGCAGGACGTCGGCGTCGGTCAGCAGTGCCCGCGCGACGGCGAGCCGCTGCCGCTGTCCTCCGCTGAGCCGGCTGCCGCCCGCTCCCACCCGCGCGTCGAGGCCGTCCTCGAGCTGGTCAAGGAAGGACCCGAGGCCCACGGCGTGCAGCACCCGCACGAGTTCGGCTTCGGGGATTGGTGAGCCGTCGTTCCGTGCGAGCTGCAGGTTGGCCCGGATGGTCGAGTTGAAGAGATGGCTCTCCTGGGGGCACCACGCGATCCTGCGCAGCACCGGCTCCCCTCCGGCCACCGCCCTGCCGTTCACCAGGAGGCTTCCGGAGGCCAGCGGCAGGAACCCGAGCATGGCTCCGATCAGGGTCGACTTGCCGCTGCCCGAAGGGCCCGTCAGGGCCGTCCAGCGGCCCGGCGCCAGGGAGAGGGAGACCCCCGACACGACCGGACGGTCCGATCCGTAGCCGACCGCCGCGTCCTGCAGTGCGAGGGAACGAATGGGTCCGGTGCCCGTGCGGCCGTCGGGACCAGGCTGCCCCTCCCGCGCGGAGTGGACTTCTCCCGATCGAATTTTTTCCCCGGGATGCCGCGGGCTTCCGGAGCGGCCGCGGCGGGGGGCGTTCCGCCCGGCGCACACCGTCCGGGTTTGGGAGTGCGCTGGGCCGTCCTGCCGGGTGCGGCGCGGCGCAAGGATGGGATGGATCCGTGCGGCGACCGCCCGCAGCGGCCCCCAGTGCTGCACCGCAGCGGCCGCCGCCCCGAAGGGTTCGATCAACGCCAACTGCATCAGGGCGACGACGGCTGCGGTTTCGGCCGGCACTCCGCCGGACACCGACAGCACCCCGAGTGCGCCGGCGGAGCAGGCGAGCACGACGAGGCCCTGGCCCGTGCCTGCAGCCCAGGCCACGCGGCGCAGGCCCCGGGCGGCAGCGTGATCGAGCGCCTTCCAGCGGTCCAGCGCCCTGCCCGCGGCAGCGTTCACCGCAAGGTCGGGGGCGGCGCGCAGGAGCCGCGCTGTGTGCTCCAGTGACTCTGCCCTCCGCGCCAGGTTTGCGGCACCGGCGGCCCGGTCGGCCAGAACCGCTGCTGCCGGTGCCGCACCCAGCGCCACTGCAGCGGACGCAAGCTGCCACCCCAGCGCCTCAGGAAGCAGCAGCGCAGTGGTCAGGATGGCGGCGGCTCCGGTCAAGAGCGCCGTCAGCGGCGGCAGGACCGCACGGGGAGTCAGGTCGCGCAGTTCGTCGACGTCCCCCACCAGGGACTCGATGCCGCCGGATCCGCGGGAGACAGTGCGCCAGGACTCCGACCGGCCGAGGAGGCCCTCCCACACGCGCAGGCGCACCTCGTCAGCCCGGGCGAAGACGGCGCGGTGCAGGGCGAGGCGCTCGCAGTAGCGCAGCAGGGAGCGTCCGATGCCGAAGAACCTCACCCCCACGATGGCGGTGAGCAGGTACAGGATGGGTGGTTGCTCGCCCGCCCGCACGATCAGCCAGCCGGACAGGGCCGTCAGTGCCACGGCGAAAAGGGATGCGCCGAGGCCAAGGCCTGCGGCACCGAGGAAACGCGGCTCCCACGGCCGGACCAGGCTCAGGACGGTCCGCAGACGGGCGGCGGGCCCGGGATGCACCGGGGGTTCGCTGTCCACTGCGGCGGGGGCCGGACGCCCGTCGGCCGCCGGGTCCGGACCTGCGGCGCCCATCCTGCCGGAGTCCGAACGGCCAGCTTGCCCGGAGGCAACGGCAGTGCCGGGTGTCCCTGGGGCACCCGGCGCCGCGCTGGAGGCCGAACCGCCGGCCGCGGCAGGGGGCCCGCCCAGGACGACGGCGGCGTCGGCGAGTGCTGCGGTCTCCTCGTCGTGGGCGATCAACAGCACCGTGACGCTCCCGCGGAGCCCGCGCAACACCGCGCGGATGGCTTCCGTTGACGCCGCGTCGACATGGGCCGTGGGTTCATCGAGCAGCAGCAGGCCTACCCCGGGCTGGTGCCGGGTGCGCAGGAGGGCGCGAGCGACGGCGACCCTCCGCGCCTCGCCGGGGCTCAGCTCGCCGGTCCGCCGGCCGAGCAGGCCCTGCCCGCCGACCGAGGCGAGCCCGTCGGCGAGCGCGCGGTGGCCGACGGGCAGCCCGGTGTACAGGGCGAGCTCCTGCTCCACGGTGTCCTGGAGGAATTCCGGGTGCTGCGGAACCCAGGCCACCGAACCGGGCGCCGCGCCGGAGAGCGTGCCCGTGACCTCCAGCCCGGGAGGCGCGGCAGTGGTGCCGGCGAGGAGCGCCATGAGGGTGGACTTGCCGCTCCCGCTGGGGCCGGTGAGGGCAGTGATGGTTCCCTCCCCGAGGGTGAAGCTGAGTCCCGAAAACAGCGGCGCACCTGCTCCCTTGAAGCGGGCCGTGAGATCCCGGACCGCGACGGGCGCCGGGGCCCCGTGCCGTCCGCGGCTGGCCCGGGGAGCCTCAAGGATGGCGCGGACGCGCCCGCCGGCCTCCCTGCCGTCCTCGCTGGCGTGGTGGGCGGCCCCGACCTCGCGCAGCGGCGTGTAGCACTCGGGTGCCAGCATCAGCGCGAGCAGGGCGGTTTCGAGCCCGAGGTCGCCGTGGATCAGCCGCACACCGGCGAAGACGGCCACGACGGCCACCGAGATGGTGCTGATCAGCTCAAGGGCCAGTGAGGAAAGGAACGCGGTGCGCAGTGTTGCCATGGTGCGCGTCGAGGAGCTGTCGGCGATGTCGCGCAGTGCCCGGGTCTGCTGCGCGGCCCGCCCCAGGCCCACAAGCACCGGCAGGCCCCTGGCCAGTTCGAGCAGGTGGTCCGACAGGCGTGCCAGGGCGGCCGCGGCATCCCGCGTGCGGTCCTCGGTGTGGAGCCCGATCAGGATCATGAACACCGGGACCAGGGGAACTGTCAAGAGGATGATGACGGCGCTGACCCAGTCGGCGGCGAGTATCCGCGCGCCGATCAGCAGCGGGACGACGCCGCAGGTGACGAGTGCGGGAAGGTACTGGGTGTAGTACTTGTCGAGCCCGTCGAGGCCGCGGGTCAGCAGCACGCTCAGGGCCCCCGTGCCGGCGGCAACGGGAGCACCGGGCACAGTGTGCCCGCCGGTACCCGCTGCCGGGAGGGCGGCGGTGCCGCCGTCGCCGACGATGCGCTCCAGGGCGGCGTTGCGCAGCCGCTCCTTCACACCGACAACGAGCCGTGCGGCGGTGACGTCCTGGCCCCAGGCCGCAATGGTGCGCAGCGCGACGCCGGCGGCGCCCTCGAGCAGGAGCGTTCCCGGCTCCAGCCGCCCGTCGGCGAGGGCGGCGAGCCCAGAGGCGAGGGTCTGGGCCACGAGCACCAGCCCCGCGGCCTTTGCCGCGGCGAGAGCGCCGAGCAGGTACACCGCCGGCGCCGACCCGACCGGACCGGCCGGACCTTCGGGAGGTTTCCGGCGGGGCCTTTCCGTTCCGGTCCGCACCCCCGGGGTGCTCACAGCGGGGTCACGGCGTGGGCCGCGGGGATGCTGCGCTCGGAGATCCGGCGGCGGAACACCCAATAGGTCCAGCCCTGGTAAGCCAGGATCAGGGGCAGCCCGAAGGCCGCCACGATGCTCATGACGGTGAGCGTGTACGGGGAGGACGACGCGGTGTCGACCGTCAGGTCGAACAGCGGATCGAGGGTCGAGGGAAGCACCACGGGAAAGGCCGCGGAGAAGATCGCGCCCATCGTCAGTACCATGGCGGAGCCCAGCGCCGCGAAGGCCCGGCCGTCGCGGTTCCGGCGGGCCGAGCGCAGGGAGGTGACGGCGCAGCAGCCGGCAAGGACGAGTGCGGCGGCGGTCAGCAGCGTTCCGCCCCGGACCTGCACGACGACCGCCCAGGCGAGCATCGGCAGCAGCGCGACGGGCAGCAGCCGCCGCATCACCCGCAGCGCCGTGTGCCGCACGTCGCCGTCGGTCTTCAGCGCCAGGAACGCCGCAGCGTGCACGAGGCAAAAGAGGACGACGGCGGCGGAGCCGAGCAGTGCGTAGCCGCTGAACCAGGCGAAGGGGCCCCCTTCGCGGTCGCCGTTCGCATTGATGGGAAGCCCGGTCGTGGTCAGGGCCAGCGCTGCTCCGATGCCGGCGGCGGCCGTCAGGGAACCCAGCGCGATGGCCCAGTCCCAGCGGTTCCGCCATGCGGGGCTGTCGACCTTGCCTCGCCATTCGAAGGCGACCGCCCGGAAGATCAGGCCGAGGAGCACTGCGAGGAACGGCAGGTAGAGCGATGACAGCAGGGAGGCGTACCAGAGGGGGAACGCCGCGAACATGGCGCCGATGGCTGTGATCAGCCAGACCTCGTTGCCGTCCCAGACCGGCCCCACGGTATTCAGCAGGACCCTGCGCTGGGAATCGGTGCGGTAGACGAGCTTCATCAGCATGCCCACGCCCAGGTCGAAGCCCTCAAGGAAGAGGTAGCCGGCCCAGAGGACGGCGATGAGGACGAACCAGATGGTGGGAAGTGCCTCGGACATGCGTTGATACCTTTTTCTGTCTCAGCCGCGGAGGACGGCTCTTAGTACGCGAAGGAGAGGACGTCGCCGTCGTCGGCGCGGTGTGCGCCGCCGTCGTCGTGGGTTTCCGGGGTGTGGGCAAGTTCGGGCATGGCCGCGGCCACCCCACCCCGGACGTAGGTGAAGAGCAGCCGCACCTCGATCACCAGCAGCACCGCGTACACGAGCGTGAGGGCCACGAGGGAGGTGAGGAGTTCGGCAACGGTGACCCCCGGCGAGACCGCGGCGGCGGTGAACATGAAGACGCTGTCGATGCCGGCGAAGTCTGGGTTGGGTGCGACGACGAAGGGCTGGCGGCCCATTTCGGTGAAGATCCAGCCGGCGGCGTTGGCGCCGAAGGGGGCGAGGATGCCGAAGACGGCGAGCCGCATGAGCCACCGCGACTGCGGGACCGTGCCCTTGCGCAGCACCCAGAAGGCGGCGGCTGCCGCCATTGCGGCGACCGCGCCGAAGCCGATCATGATGCGGAACCCCCAGTAGGTGACCTCGAGGACGGGGAGGTACTCGATCTCGGTGCCCGCGCGCTCGCCGTAGATCGGGTTGTCCGGCAGGTGCGTGCCGTATTTCTCCTGGTATTCGGGCACCAGGGTGTTCACGCCCTTGACCTCGGTGGTGAAGTCGCCGTTGGCCAGGAAGGAGAGCACCCCGGGCACCTCGATGAGTGCCACGATGTCGTCGCAGCTCTGGGAGCCGAGGTTGCCGATGGAGAGTACGGAGAATCCGGTGCCGTCGTGGCAGGCGGCCTCCGCGGCGGCCATCTTGATGGGCTGCTGCTCGAACATGAGCTTGCCCTGCAGGTCGCCGGAGACGGCGGTTCCGGCGAAGGCGATCATGGCGACGACGGCACCGAGCCGGGCCGAGCGCAGCCAGACGCGGTGGTCGGTCGCGTCCCGGGACGGGGCAGCGGGGGTGCCGGCGCCGGCCTGGACCCTGCCCTCCGCGTCGACGGTGTCGATGCCGTCGTTGCGGCGCTTCCAGAGGTGGTACCAGCTGATGCCGAGCAGGAACGCCCCGGCGACGGCGAGGGCGCCGAACACGGTGTGGGGGAAGGCCACGAGCGCGGTGTTGTTGGTCAGCACCGCCCACACGTCGTTCAGGACGGGGCGGCCGTCCACCAGTGCGTACCCGACCGGGTGCTGCATCCAGGAGTTGGCCACGAGGATGAAGTAGGCGGAGAGGACCGAAGCCAGGACGGCGGCCCACAGGGACAGCAGGTGGAGCAGCTTGGGCAGGCGCTGCCAGCCGAAAATCCAGAGGCCGAGGAAGGTCGACTCCACGAAGAAGGCGAGAAGGGCCTCCATGGCCAGGGGTGCGCCGAAGACGTCACCGACAAACCGGCTGTATTCGCTCCAGGCAAGGCCGAACTGGAACTCCTGGACCAGCCCGGTGGCCACGCCCATGATGAAGTTGATGAGGAAGAGCTTTCCCCAGAAACGCGTCATCCGCAGGTATGCCGCTTCCCCGGTGCGGTACCAGAGGGTCTGCATCACCGCTACGAGCAGGCCGAGGCCGATGGTCAGCGGGACCATGAGGAAGTGGTAGACGGTTGTGATTCCAAACTGCCACCGGGCAATCTCCAAGGCTTCCATAGGGCCCTTTCACGTTCTCCGCGCTCCCGCGGCATCGTTTCTACAGCTCGTAGAAAAGTTTCTTCTACATAGCGTAGAACAATTTTCGGAGCGATTCTACGAGGTGTAGAAAGGTCGGCCGAAACGCGGTATGTTATACCCATAGGCAGTCCCGGGGCTCCCCCCTTAGGTGATCGGCACCGCCGACACGCGACATCGGATTTCGTCAAAGGAAGATCATGGCAACACTTGGAGACCTCGAACGGACAGTAATGGACCTGCTGTGGGGAACCCCCGGAGCAATCACCGCAAATGAGCTGCGCGACGCCATCGCCCTCGTTCCCGAAGGAGCCGAAACCGGCCGGGAACTGGCGGTCACGACTGTCCTGACCGTGCTGTCCCGGCTCGAGAAAAAGGGCCTCGTCCAGCGCGAACGCAACAGCAGGCCGCACCGGTACAAGGCCGTCACCAGCCGTGCCGACCACACCGCCGAGCTGATGCACGAAGTGTTCGCCACGGCTCCCGACCGTGAAGCGGTCCTGGCCCGGTTCATCGGCAGCGTCTCGGAGGCCGAAGCGCAGACACTGCGCAAGCTGCTCGGCAGCTAGCACACCGTGTTCTGGGCGTCATACTTCTTGGCCGCCCTCGCGGTGCTTCTCGCGTGGCCGGTGCCCATCGCTCTCTCCCGTGCGGCATGGCCGGCCAGGTCGCCGTTCACCGCCATGATCCTCTGGCAGTCAATCGCCCTCGCCGGTGGGCTCTCGATGATCGGCGCGATGCTGGTGTGGGGCCTTGAACCGCTCGGGGACAACCTGCTCTCCGCCGCGGGCGGGCTGTGGCTCGTCCTGGCCGAGGGGCGTCCGGCTGAAACCCTCGGGGTAGTGCACGTCTTCGCGTTGAGCGCGGCAACCCTGCTCGGAGCACACCTCGTGTTCACCCTCATGCTCACCTATGTGCGGATCCAGCGGCAGCGCCGGCGCCACCGGGACATGCTCGGGCTGCTGAGTTCACCGGCACACGACAGCCCAGCCACCCTCGTGATCAACCATCCGGCCCCGGTGGCGTACTGCCTGCCCGGCGGGTCGCGCTCGGTCACGGTCCTGTCGGACGGGCTCCTTGAGCTGCTCTCCCAGGAGGAACTCGACGCCGTCCTCATCCACGAGAACGCGCACCTGCAGCAGCGCCACCACCTCCTGCTCTGGGCCTTCGCCGCGTGGCGGGCGGCGCTGCCCTGGCTGCCGACGACCCGACTGGCACAGGCGGCAGTCACCGAGCTCATCGAAATGCTCGCGGACGACCAGGCACTCCGCCGGGTGGATGAGGCGGCGCTGGTGCGTGCCATCGCGGTTGTCGCCTCCGGGTCCCCCGGCGCGCTGCCCGATGCGTCGGCCCCGGCCGTCGAAAACCTGCAGCCCCTGGCGCCGGCCGGGGAGGGCGCACCGGAGGACGCGGTCCACACGACCGTTCACCGCCTGCGCCGGCTGCTCACACCGCTGAAGCCGTTGTCGATCCTCCAGCGCGGAGCCGCGCTCGGCTCCGCCGGGCTCCTGCTCGTCGTGCCGCCGCTTGTGCTGATCGCCCCGGAACTGCTGGGCTGACGCAGGCGGCGGCCCTCACGGCCCGGCCGCCCGGCTCAGGCGTCGATGCGCTCGCGGTCGAGCGTCGCCGCGCCGGCCACGATGAAGTCCTTGCGCGGTGCGACGTCGCTTCCCATCAGCAGTTCGAAGACCCGCTCCGCCGACTCCGCCTCCTGGATGCGCACGCGGCGCAGCGTCCGGTGCCGGGGGTCCATTGTTGTCTCCGCCAGCTGGCCGGCATCCATTTCGCCAAGGCCCTTGTAGCGCTGGATCGGTTCCTTGAACCGCTTGCCCGCCTTCTCCATGGCGGCAAGGAGCCGGTGCAGCTCCTGCTCCGAGTAGGTGTAGACCATTTCGTTGGGCTTCGAGCCGGGATTGATCACCTCGACGCGGTGCAGCGGCGGCACAGCCGCATAGACCCGTCCCGCCTCGACCAGCGGCCGCATGTACCTGAAGAACAGCGTCAGCAGCAGGGTGCGGATATGCGCGCCGTCGACGTCGGCGTCGGTCATGAGGATGACCTTCCCGTAGCGCCGGGCGTCGAGCTGGAAACTGCGGCCCGACCCGGCCCCCACCACCTGGATGAGGGCCGCGCACTCGGTGTTGGAGAGCATGTCGCCCACCGAGGCCTTCTGGACGTTGAGGATCTTGCCGCGGATGGGCAGCAGCGCCTGGTAGTCCGAGGACCGGGCGAGTTTCGCGGTTCCCAGGGCGCTGTCGCCCTCGACGATGAACAGTTCGGAGCGTTCGGGATCGTCGATCCGGCAGTCGGCCAGCTTGCTGGGCATCGAGGAGGTCTCGAGGGCGTTCTTGCGCCGCTGGGTCTCCTTGTGCACGCGCGCCGAGATACGCGACTTCATCTCGGCCACGACCTTCTCGAGCAGCTGCGCGGACTGGGTCTTGTCGCCGCGGGCCGTTGAGTTGAGCCGTGCCGTAATCTCCTTCTCCACCACCTTTGCCACGATCGCCTTGACCGCCGAGGTGCCGAGGATCTCCTTTGTCTGCCCCTCGAACTGCGGTTCGGCGAGCCGGACGGTGAGCACGGCGGTGAGACCGGCGAAGACGTCGTCCTTCTCGATCTTGTCGTTGCCGGCCTTGAGCTTGCGCGCGTTCGCTTCGATGACCTTGCGGAAGGTCTTCAGCAGCGCCTGCTCGAAACCGCTCTGGTGGGTGCCGCCCTTGGGGGTGGCGATGATGTTCACGTAGCTGCGCATCGTCGTCTCGTACCCGATGCCCCAGCGAAGGGCGATGTCGACGTCGCAGTCGCGTTCCACTTCAGCCATATGGCTGTGGCCGCGGTCATCGAGCACCGGCACCGACTCTCTGAACCGCCCGGAGCCCTGGATCCGCCACACGTCGGTCACTGCGGCGTCGACGGCGAGGAACTCGGCGAACTCGGAAATGCCGCCGTCGTGCTGGAAGACCTCTTCGACCGGTCCGGCCTCGCCGGGCGTGCCGGGCAGCCGCCGTTCGTCGCGCAGGGTGATCCGCAGTCCAGGCACCAGGAAGGACGTCTGGCGGGCCCGCGCCTCGAGCTCCTCATAGGAGAACTTGGCGTCGGGGGTGAAGATCTGCCGGTCCGCCCAGTACCGGATGCGGGTGCCGGTCACGCCGCGCTTGGTTGTCCCCACGACCTCAAGGCGCGAGCTGTCGAGGAACGGCTCGAACGTCGCCGTCGGCGAGACCGACTTCCCATCGATGAACCGGCCGGGCTCGCCGCGGCGGAAGGACATCTTGTACGTCTTGCCGCCCCGGTCGACGAAGGCATCGAGCCGGGCCGAGAGAGCGTTGACCACGCTGGCGCCGACGCCGTGGAGGCCGCCCGAGGCGGTGTAGGAACCCCCGCCGAACTTTCCGCCTGCGTGAAGCTTCGTGAAAACGACCTCGACGCCGCTGAGCCCGGTCTTCGGTTCGGCGTCGACGGGGATGCCGCGGCCGTCGTCATGGATCTCGACGGAGCCGTCGGCGTGGAGGATCACCGTGATGCTCTGGCCGAAGCCCGCGAGTGCCTCGTCGACCGAGTTGTCGATGATCTCCCACAGGCAGTGCATGAGCCCGCGCGAGTCCGTCGAGCCGATGTACATACCGGGCCGCTTGCGGACCGCCTCAAGGCCCTCGAGGACGGAGAGGTGGCGGGCGGTGTAGTCGGAACTTAGTGGGGTCACGTTTGGGCGATCTCCTCGGCGGGTTGCGGCACTATGAGCGGGCCCGGCCGCCGAAAGCGGCCGCCGGACACCACTGACCAGCTTATTACCCGCCACCGACCACTCGGCGCAGGCTGGCCCGGCGGTGCCGCCCGGACTGTAGGGTCGAGCCACAATGCCAGCGCTGTGAGGAGAACAATGGACTTCCTTGAAACCATGGAAACCGTCGGCAAGGCCGTCGACGCTGCGGGCGTGATCGCCATTGTGATTGGAGCTACTGTCTCCACAGTGCTCGCGGCCGGGGCCCTGCTGCGCCGCCGCGCCGACACCTACGAGACCTACCGCCGCCGCCTCGGCCGGTCGATCCTACTCGGGCTCGAGCTGCTTGTGGCCGCCGACATCATCCGCACGGTTGCCGTGACACCCACCTTCGAATCCGTGGGCGTCCTTGCTCTCGTGGTACTGATCCGCACCTTCCTCAGCTTCTCGCTTGAGCTCGAGATCACAGGGCGTTGGCCCTGGCAGAAGCGAAACGAGCCCGAGACGGCGGCCAATCAGTAGCTTGCGGCCACAAAGTCAAGAAAGTGCCCGGGTACGCCGGGAGCGAAAGACCACCAACCCTGCGAAGGATCGGCAACGAATAATGGTTATATGAATACACGATCCACATGAGGAGGCATTCATGACCACTGCAGTAGCAACCCGAGAGTTAACTGCCCAGCACCGCTGCGACCGCTGCGGAGCCCAGGCCTACGTGCGCGCGGTCCTTTCGTCCTCCGGTGGAGAGCTTCTGTTCTGCGGCCATCACGCCCGCAGCGTCGAAGCCAACCTGAAGCCGCTCACCTCTGAGTGGCTCGACGAGACTGAGCGGCTCAACGAGAAGCCCGTCGTCAGCGAAGCCTGAGTCCGGATTCCACCGGGCCCCCTCCGTTCGGGGCGGCCCGGGTGTGGACGGGCATTGATAGACACAAGGAAGGCCCCCTCCGCGGAGGGGGCCTTCCTTGTGTCTATCGGCCGCCCTGTGACCGGGCGGCTGCGCTGTGACCGGGCGGCTGCGCCGGGGTCTGTCAGTCGAGGTAGTCGCGCAGCACCTGTGACCGCGACGGGTGGCGCAGCTTGGACATCGTCTTCGATTCGATCTGCCGGATCCGCTCGCGCGTGACTCCGTAGACCTTGCCGATTTCGTCTAAAGTCTTCGGCTGGCCGTCGGTAAGGCCGAAGCGCATGGCGACGACGCCGGCCTCGCGCTCGGAGAGCGTGTCGAGCACCGAGTGGAGCTGCTCCTGAAGCAGGGTGAAGCTGACGGCGTCGGCGGGAACCACGGCCTCGGAGTCCTCGATGAGGTCGCCGAACTCGGAGTCGCCGTCCTCGCCCAGGGGCGTGTGCAGTGAGATCGGTTCCCGGCCGTACTTCTGGACCTCGACGACCTTTTCGGGGGTCATGTCGAGCTCGAGGGCCAGCTCTTCCGGGGTGGGCTCCCGGCCCAGATCCTGGAGCATCTGGCGCTGCACGCGTGCGAGCTTGTTGATGACCTCGACCATGTGGACCGGGATGCGGATGGTGCGCGCCTGGTCGGCCATGGCGCGCGTGATCGCCTGTCGGATCCACCAGGTGGCGTACGTGGAGAACTTGAAGCCCTTGGTGTAGTCGAATTTTTCGACCGCACGGATCAGGCCCAGGTTTCCTTCCTGGATCAGGTCAAGGAAGAGCATTCCCCGTCCCGTGTAGCGCTTGGCCAGGGAGACGACGAGGCGCAGGTTCGCCTCGAGGAGGTGGTTCTTGGCGCGCTTTCCGTCATGGATGACCCATTCGAGTTCGCGGCGCAGCTTCGGATCCATGTCCGGGTCGGCGGCGATCTTCTCTTCGGCGAACAGTCCGGCCTCGATGCGCAGGGCGAGGTCGACTTCCTGCTCGGCGTTGAGCAGTGCAACCTTGCCGATCTGCTTGAGGTAGTCCTTGACGGGGTCGGCGGTGGCTCCGGCCGAGACGACCTGCTGGGCGGGGGCGTCGTCGTCGTCCGCGTCGGAATAGACGAATCCGGTGGTGGTGCCCGTTTCCGCCTCGGCGGCCTCGGTCTTTACTTCCTCGATGTCCAAGTCCGCCGGTGCGTCGGGGATCTCAGGAATCTCATCGACTGCGTCGACGGGGCTGGTGGCGTCGGGTGAAGCCTTCACCGGCGTTTTGGCTGCGGCAGCCTTGGGGGCGGCCTTCTTGGGAGCGGCCGCCCTGCGCTTTGTTGTGGTGGGGCCAGCTTCCAGTGAAACTGGCGCTGCTGTCTTCTTGACCGACACAGAGAACCTTTCAGACGCGGTGTGCGGTGCCGTCAAGGGGACAACACCACTATGACCCTGTCAAGTCCGTGCTTGATTTCAGACGGAAACCGGGGACTGGAGTCCTTAGAAAGGACTCGTTCCTCGGACTGCGCTGTTCCCGGTACCTGCGCTTCACGCAACAGACACCGGAGCCAACACGGCTCCATTTGATGCACGGACCCCACCGGGTCTCGTTTAGATTGTCTCACGCTTTGGCGGTGCACGTGAATTGCCCCCGGCTAGGGGCGCGGCCCGGGGTGACGTCCGCGGGCCGCATCCGCCCCCGGCCCCCACGCGGAGTGGCGGCGCCGCGCCCACAGGGGCACGCCGCCATTGAGGATGAGTTCCCGCAGGAGCCGGGCGAGCCGGTAGCCCGGTTCGGTTGCCTCGGCGTGATCAAGATAGGCGCATGCCCGCGAACACCGCCCGCGGGCGTACTCGAACCACGCCAGCATCGAGTAGGCCGCGGCACCCGCCTCCCCCGCGGAGAGCCGTCCGAGCTGGAGCAGCAGGGCCGAGGCGGCGTCGACGCGCTCCCAGCGGGGCCTGCCCTCGTACCGTCCCGCGAGCAGTTCGGCGAAGACGCGGGCCGCCTCCTCGGACCCGCGCGGGTCGAGGGGCACCGGATCGGAGCCGCCGGACGCCGCACCCGGCCCGGGTGCCGGCGGCAAGGGCAGCGCCGGCTGCTCCGGTTCCAGCGCCCGGGGCCCTGCCGGCCCGGGTGCCGGCTGCGGGGGCACCACAGGATCCAGCCGGGGTCCTCCCGGCGAGGAATTCTGCAGCAGCGCACAGGCGCGGGCACCCCGGACGGCGGCGTCAAACCCTAGGCCGGCGAGGACGAGCACCGAGTCCCGGATCGCCTTTGAGGTAAGGCTCGCCAGCAGGAATGCCGCGGTGTCGGGATCCAGCTTGCCCGGCTCGACGGCGTCGGGCCGGGCGATGTGTTCATCCCATGCCTTAAGGGTGGCAAGGAACTGAGGTTCCGTCTGCCAGCGCCCGGCGCAGGCGCGCGCGTAGGCGCTGACGCGGTGCCCGACTGTTTCGCGCAGGGCCGGGTCCGGGGGCGCCGAGGCGAGTGCCCGGTCGACGGCGAGCTCGGCGGAGGCGGAGACACTGCTGCCCCCGAAGATCAGTTCCACGCTGAGCGCGCTCTCCTCGATCGAGGTCACGGGGCGGCCGGGCCACGGGCAGCAGTCCGGGTCCACGCAGAAATACTCCCGCCAGTGGGTCGCCGAGACCAGCCAGGCGTCTTTGAGCGGCATCCGCGCCGCTGCAAGTGCCTGCCCGAGGGCCTCTGCCATCGCCTGGCGCGGAGGGGTGGCCGGAGCGTTCCAGCCCTCGTCGGTATAAAGGACCATCAGCGTCGCGTCGGCTCCCTCGTCGGAGCACAGGTAGGAGCAGACTCCCGCAGCGAATGCCCGGGGATCATCGCCGGGAGGCGGCAGGTCCACACGGAGCGTCGCACCAATGGTCCGCCCGGAGAGGGTCACCATGACCAGGCTCTCGACGGGCCCGAAGCCCAGTGCGTGGGGAATATAGGCGAGGATGTCGGCCGGAGACGTGATGCGCAGGGGCGGAGAGTCGGTTGCCATCCCTTGAGCATTCCCCGTTGACCTCCCGCCGCGGCGGCACCCGACGGCTATGTGGAGAACCTTTGAACGGTGTTCGGGATGCGGCGGCCGGAGACGGGCCGGTTTCGACGCTCTGCGTGTATTAGTAGGTACATGAGGACGATATGAGCGGGAACCAGCCGACATCGCGGCGCCCCGCCGAAGGAATCGACGCGGCCCTGGCAACGGCGGGCGGTGATCCCCTGCAGCGGCGCGTGGTTCGTATCCTTGCCGCGGCGCAGATCCTTGGTGGGATCGGCATGGGTGCCACCCTGTCGCTCGGTGCCCTGCTTGCCTCCGAGATTTCCGGTTCCACCGCCTGGTCGGGGATGGCCGCGACAATGAGCACCCTCGGAGCCGCACTGCTGGCTGTCCCGCTGGCACGCCTCGCCCAGGCTCGGGGACGCGGGATCTCCCTGTCCTCGGGGGCGCTGATCGCAGGCACCGGCGCTGTGCTGGCCATCGTCGCGGCAGGGCTGTCGAGCTTCCCGCTGTTGCTCATCGCGCTGATGCTGCTCGGCGCCGGCTCGGCGACGAACCTCCAGGCGCGGTTTGCAGCAACCGATCTCGCCTCGACGGGAACCCGCGGCCGGGACCTGTCCCTCGTCGTCTGGTTCACCACGATCGGGGCGGTCCTCGGCCCGAACCTGTTCGAGCCCGGTGAAGCGCTGGGGGCCTACCTTGGACTGCCTCCGCTGTCTGGAGCCTTCGCGTTCTCCGCTGCCGCCCAGGTGGCCGCGACTGTCGTATACCGGGTGGGCCTGCGCCCGGATCCCCTGCTGACCGCGCTCCGCCTCCGTGGCCCCGTTCACGACCAGGCGTCCCGGCAGGGCGGGATTTCCATCCTGCGCAGCAACCCCCTGGCACGCTACGCGGTGGTCAGCGTGGCACTGAGCCACGCCGCAATGGTGGCGCTGATGTCGATGACCCCGGTGCACCTCCGCGACCATGGCGCCACGCTCGCCGTCGTCGGCCTGACCATCAGCCTTCACGTTGCCGGCATGTACGCCCTCTCCCCCGTGTTCGGCTGGTTGGCCGACCGCGCGGGAAGGACGGCCGGCATCCTCACGGGTCAGGTGCTGCTGCTCGGCGCACTGCTGCTGGCATGGGCCGGTGCCGATTCCGCCGCGGCCGTCACCGTCAGCCTCATCCTCCTGGGCCTGGGCTGGTCCGCCTCGGTCGTGGCCGGGTCGGCGCTGGTCGCCGAATCCGTCGAGGTGGAAAGCCGCTCGGCCCTCCAGGGCGTCTCCGACCTGTCGATGAACGTGGCGGGGGCGCTGGGCGGGGCGCTCGCCGGGCCGGTCCTGACAGTTCTCGGTTACTCCGGGCTGGGCCTTGTCGTGACGGGGCTCGTTGTGGTTGTCCTCCTGTGGACCGGGCTTCGGGCCGGCCGTGCGATGCGCGGCCGCGGTCCAGCCGGGCCTGAGCTCCCCAACGCCTGAGAACCGTGGAGGTCAGGCCCCGGCAGCGGTCTTCACTGCCAGGAGCATCACGATCGATCCCCCGACCAGTGCCGTGAGGCGCCGACCCCTCCTGCCAAGCAGGACGCGGCGGAATGACGCCCCGGCGCCGGCGAGGAGAAGCTGCCAGCTGGCCGATGCGCCAACGACCCCGGCAAGGAACAGGCCCCGCTCGGGAACCGATTCGACGGCGCTGAAGGCCCGTCCCGCGATCAGGGCGGTGAAGTAGATGACCGTCGTCGGGTTTGTCAGGGTGAGCCCCGCAACGGCGAGGAACGCACGGGCGGGGCTCACGGAGCGTTCCTCTCCTGCGGGCTTTGCCCGCGCCGCCTGGTCGGGCCGGAACGCCGGGCGCAGCAGGATCAGTCCGACCGCCGCGAGCACCAGGGCCGAGACGACCCGCAGGGGTACCTGAATGGGTTCGATGACCGACCCCGCGGCCGCGCCGGCCAGGAGCGCCGCCGCCGCGTAGACGCCGTCGACCGCCGCCGCACCCAGTCCCCCGCCCGCGGCCACTTTCCAGCCGCGGCGCGCCCCGAGGGACACCAGGTACACGCCCACCGCCCCTAACGGAACGGCGATCCCATAGCCTGCGGCTGCGCCCGCAAGGAATGCCTCGATCACCGGCCTACGTCTGGTTTCCCTCAGCGCTGCGCCGGACCCGTTCGGCGCGCCGGCGGGCGCGTTCCCGGGCGAGCGCTTCCCGGAGCGGCGGCACGACCACACCCTGCTCGGCCATCTGGCGGCGCACCGTGCGCCGGACGATCAGTATCGCGGCCGCACCCGCACCAAGGATGACGAGCTGGAAGGCCATCGCAATCCGGAACGAGCCAAGGGCGTAGAGGTCGTTCCCGGAGAAGCCGGCGGCGTACAGGTAGTCAAGGATCAGCCCGATTCCGTACATGGCGATCAGCGAGGCAGCGAAACCGCCGATGTTCACGATGCCGGTGGCCGTGCCCATCCGCGACGACGGGTTGAAGGTGCGCGCGAAGTCGAAGGCGATCATCGACCCGGGGCCGCCCAGGGCCAGCGCCACGATAAGCAGGGCGAGCAGCCACAGCGGCGCCGTCCCGGGCATGAGCAGGACGGCAAGCCAGGCGCATGCGATCCCTGCCGCGATGGCCAGGACCATGGTCGAACGCCGCAGGGGGTGCCGGGAGACATAGAGCCCAAGCAGCGGGCCAGACACGATGCCCACGGCGACGAAAAGCGTCATGAGCGCCGACGCGCCAACCGGGTCCACCCCTTCGGCCCGCACCAGGTAGGGGTAGCCCCAGATCAGCACGAACACCGTTCCGGGGAACTGAACGGTGAAGTGGGACCACAGCCCGAGGCGGGTGCCCGGCTGGCGCCAGGCCCGTGCCAGGGAGATCCCGGTCTGGCGGAGGCCTGCAGCCGCCCGGGGTTGCCGCTGCGGGGCATCGCGGATGAGTGCCACCGCGAGGACGACGGCGAGCGCCGACATCGCGGCGGCCGAGAGGAACGCGGTGCTCCACCCGGCGGCGCCGAGCAGTGCGGCGAAAGGAACCACCGACACAACCTGGCCCAGCTGCCCAATGATGCCGGTGCACTGTGTCAGCACGGGGATCCTGCGGGGTTCGAACCAGGCGGGAAGCAGCCGCAGCACCGAAATAAAGGTCATCGCGTCGCCCGCACCGACAAGGAGCCTCCCTGCAATTCCGCCGGTGATCGTCTCCGAAAAAGCAAGCTGCACCTGCCCCAAGGCCATGAGCAGCGCCCCGGCGAGGATGAGGAAACGCGGACCGACCCGGTCCACCAGCACCCCCACGGGAATCTGCAGCGCCGCGTAGACGAGCAGCTGCACCACCGTGAAAATGGAGAGCGCCGAGGCGCTGGCTGAATAGCGCTCCGTCGCTTCGAGCCCCGCGACGCCGAAACTCGTCCGCTGGGTCACGGCAATGAGGTAGGCGACCACCCCTGTCCCCCACACCAGCCATGCCCGGTATCCGCTCACCCCTCCATTATTGGTGGAGGAGCCCCCTCCTGCGCACTCCGGCCGGCGCGGCGGACGCGATCAGGCGCTGCGCAGGCCTGAAGCGTCGAGCAGGACGCCGGCCTGCCGCACGTGCGGCTCGCACTGCTCGCCGTTCGGGTGCACCGCCGTCGTACTCACCTGCGCCTCCCAGCTCTTTTGCGTGCCGTCGGAGTGGCTGACTGTTGCTCTCACCGTCAGGTCGCCTTCCGGGAGTCCCTCGATGACGGCGAAGCCGGCGCTTGTGCCGTCGGGGCTCGACTCCGCCCAACAGGTGAGGGAGTCACAGCCTTCGTTTGAGATGTAGGTTCCCGGATGAAGTTCGACGTCCCCTGGCCGGCACTGGTTGTTCCAGCAGGCTTCGAGCTCAACCGCGGTCACGGTGTCGGCGGTGTCCGCGGCGACCGTCACGCTCACTCCGTCGTGGGCGCCGATTTCGGTGCACGCAAGCGGGGCCGCCCCGCCCTGCTGCCCGCATCCCGCCAGGAGGAGCGCGGCGGAAACCGCGAGCCATCGGAGCGGGCGGGGAAGCACTGGCGATTTCATGCCTCAGGGTAGCGCGGCCGGCCGGGCTGCCCGCCTGGCGCGGCATTGCAAACCTGCAACGATGGCGGAGCTTGAGGTTACACTCGGAGCGGCGGAGGCGAAAACCGGCCCGCTGACATGTTTGGGGGATCATGGGCAGCAGTCGTGCGCGCATCGTCGCGCTGATCATCGTGCTTGGGGTGCTGGTAGCCGCGCTCGCTTCGATGGCGGGCAATGACTACCTCCTCTTTGCGCTGCTCCTGGCCGGCGGATTCGCGGCCCTAACCGGCTTTCGTCGGTTTTTGATGTATCTCGCCAGGGTGCTGCTGATGCGGGCGGGGAAGGCGGCCCGCGGCAAGCAGGCGGGCGCGTTCCACTACGCCGGGCGAAGCCGTCCGGGTGGAACGCCGTCCGGCGCGGGTGGCTCCCGGGCGTCACCTGGGTCGGTCTACACCGTCGACTCCCCGGCGGCTCCCCGGACCGCAGGCGAGGCGTTCGAGCAGCACGTCCGGCAGCGCGAGCCGGAACTGCGCGACCGGCGGCTTTCGCTGATCCTCGCGGCGCTCCTGATCCCCGCGGCCGTGCTGACATGCCTTGCCGCGCATTGGACCGCAATCGAGGCGCTCTTCGAGGGCCCACCCCTCGGGGCGTGGCGAGGTCTCCTTGCAGTTATTGGGATTGAAGTCCTCGCGGTGGGGCTCATCGCCCTTGTGCTGGGCAGCCGGTACGCGCGCGGCTCGCTCGCCTTCTTTTCGATCGCACGCGAGCTGCCTCCGTTCACGGTTCTGCAGGGCCGCCGGGATGCCCGATTCCTCGAGGCGCTGAGGCAGGTCCGGCCCGGCGTGGCAGGCCTTCCTGAACTTTTCACGGTCTTCACCGACCGGAACGGCGTCCTGCTGCTGGGCGGAGGGGCAGCACCGCGGGTCGTTGCCGCATTTCACTGGCTCCACGTGGCGGAGATCCGCCTCGCACCGCAGGGCTTTCCCTCCTCGCGGCGAGGATCGGGCCAGCAGCGCGTTGAGCTGCTGATCAGGCACAAGGGAGCCGACGTGGGCTTCAGCTTCGAGGTCGAGCGGGCCAAGGTTGCGTGGAGCGAGCACGGATTTGTCAAAGCGGATCCGATTGGCGCCGCCGTCACCACGCTGCAGGGGGTGCGCATGAACTGGCTGGTGCCTCCGCTGGGCTCCGGCGCGGGACACGGCCATGCGGACCCGGGGGCCGGATCCTGGCCTGCCGATGAAACGTCGAAACGTATCAGTCTGCTTTCGGGGACCGCGCCGCTTGCCGGAACCGACCAGGAACGGATGGCACTGACTTACGAGGTGATGCAGCGCGCACCACTTGAACTGGCCAGCGCCCGGGCGGCGTGGCGAAAGCAGGTCCTGACGCGATGCATCCTCGCAGCCGCGGCACTGGGCGCGGTCACCGGCCCGGGGATCCTGCTCGCCTTGATTGGCTAGGATCCCCGGCTGGAGCAGCTGCTACAGCGACGGGGGCACGCCATCGCCGCGGTCGGTGTCGGGCTCGGACCCGTTATCGCGAAGCAGCGTTGATTCCTCTTCGGCCTGCGGGCTGGCGAGGTAGGCCTCGACCTCGGCGCCGATTTCCTCGGCGCTGACGAGCTCGCTGTTGTCCTTGACGAGCAGGGAACGCCGCTCGACGCTTCCCGCCCGCTCGTCGTAGCTTTGCTCAAGGGAACTGACCACTGACTGCACCTCGGGCGAACCGTCGACCTGCCGGGCCACCTGGCGCTCGACCTCGCGGCCCGACTCCCGCAGCCGGTCGGTGGGAAGCATCAGCCCGGTTGCCGCGCCGAGGTACTCGAGACCGGCGACCGCAGCCGGCGGATATTCGGCCTCGGCGAGGTAATGCGGAACATGCACGGCGTAGCCAACGACGGCGAAGCCGGCCTCAATCAGCCGCAGTTCGAGCAGGTGCCCAACCGATGCAGGAACATCCATGACGGGCCGCCAGGCATTCATTCCTTCGATAAGGGACTCGCGGTTGCCATGCACGGTGACGCCGATCGGACGCGTGTGGGGAACGGGCATGGGGATTCCCTGTATCCAGGAGACGTGCGGGACCTGGTACTCGACGGCCAGGGACCGGACCGCCGCCACGAAACGCTCCCACTGCAGGTCCGGCTCCAGGCCGGTGAGCAGCAGGAACGGCTCGCCCAGGCCGTCGTAAAGCCGGTGGAGTTCGATGGACGGCGCCTGGTAGTCCCGGAGATGGTCCTTGTCGAACACGATCCGCGGGCGCCGGCTCCGGTAGTCGACGAGCTGGTCGGTATCGAAGATCGCCACCGGGTCGCTGTCGAGGGTATCCAACAGCTCTTCGCCGACCTGAGACACCACCTGGCCGGCGTCGGACAATCCGCCGAGGCTCACGAGCAGCGGCAGTCCCAACAGGTTCTCCGGGCTCAACTCGGTGTTCAGATCAAACAGTGTGCGTGGATCCAGCATTGCTTCCTCCCTGCGGATGGACTCCGCGCATTCATGCGCGCGTCCTTTTCTTCCTCGTCTCTTCAACGCCGACCGCCCCCGCTTTCATTCCGCGGGTGCAATTGCACGGCGACCGACAGACTACGATCAAAGTACGGGCTCCGTGCTGCCCTGCACCGGATCCCCAATCAGTCCAGTCCCTGGAATCTCATCTGGAAATGAGGAATTACCTTCGTGATGAAGCCAAGCGAGCCCACCCTGACGGCCGTCGCCAAAGACCTGAAGAAAATACCAAGTGACGCCCTGGTTATCGGGGTCGGCAAAACTCCCGAGGGGCCGGTGCTGCTTGACAGCCCGCTGTCGGCGAAGGCCGCGCGGGCGCTCGGCGATTCCCTCCAGGTGCTGGGCATCACGGGGGCTGCCGATGAGGTTCGAAGGATGCCTGGCCTGCCCGACACCGGATCCGACTCCCTCGTCCTCACCGGGGTCGGCGCGTGGAAGCCGGGCACGGCGCTTTCCGCCGAGACCCTCCGGAGGGCTGCCGGAGCGGCGCTGCGGCAGCTGAAGGGCACCGGCACCGTCGTCGTTGCGCTGCCTGCACCGACCGTCGGGGAAGCTACGGCGGTCGCCGAAGGGTCAGCGCTCGGTGCCTACACGTACGAGGGCTACCGCTCCAACCTCGGCGCCGACGGCTCGAGTGTTCCCCCGAAGGACAACGGCGTTGGCGCCGTCCTGATCCACACGCCGGCAGCGCACGATCCCGCCCTGCCGGCGGCCCTGCGCAGGGCCGCCGTACTGGGCAAGAGCGTCAACGCCACGCGCACCCTGGTGAACCAGCCCCCCAGCCACCTCTACCCCGAGACCTTCGCCCAGGCGGCGAAGGACCTTGCGAAGGGCCTTCCCGTCAAGGTCACGGTCATGGACGAGAAGAAGCTCGAACGCGACGGCTACGGCGGAATCCTTGGCGTCGGCAAGGGCTCGTCGCGCCCGCCGCGCATGGTGAAGGTCGAATACTCCCCCACCAAGTCCAAGGTCCACCTGGCGCTCGTCGGAAAGGGCATCACCTTCGACTCCGGTGGACTGTCCCTGAAGCCCGCCGCCGGCATGCAGACAATGAAGCTCGACATGGCCGGCGCGGCCGCCGTCCTCAACACCCTGCTGGCCGTCGCCGAGCTCGGGCTTCCGGCGAAGGTCACCGCCTGGCTGTGCCTGGCCGAGAACATGCCCTCGGGGACCGCGCAGCGGCCCGAGGACGTCCTGACAACCTACGGCGGACGCACCGTCGAGGTCCTCAACACCGACGCCGAAGGCCGCCTCGTGATGGCCGACGGCCTGGCCGCCGCCAGCGAGGAACGCCCCGACGCGATTCTCGACATCGCCACCCTCACCGGGGCCCAGGTCGTCGCGCTGGGCAACCGGGTCTCCGGGGTCATGGGCGACGAGGGTGTCCGCGACGCAGTCAAGGCAGCCGCCGACCGCTCCGGTGAACAGTTCTGGCCGATGCCGCTGCCCGAGGAACTGCGGGCCAGCCTCGACTCCCAGGTCGCCGACATCGCCAATATCGGCGAACGTTCCGGCGGAATGATGACCGCCGCGGTCTTCCTGCGGGAGTTCGTGGGGCAGGTCGACGGCGAGAAGATTCCGTGGGCGCACCTGGACATCGCCGGGCCGGCCTTCAATGAGGGCTCGCCCTACGGGTACACGCCCAAGGCCGGAACGGGTGTGGGAGTGCGCACGCTCCTCGCCTACGTCGAGGACGTCCTGGAACGCGCTTCCTAGACCCCGCCGCTGCTGCCGGGGCACCGCCTCCGGCAGCAGCGTGAGTCTGCCCACAAGCGCCCGACATTGCCCCATTTCAGGTGGTCGCGGGCGGAATCTGGGGATAGGGTAAAGCCTGATCACCAAGCAATTTGGCACAATCAATCACCGACGCGCTTCGGCGCGTCACTGCTTACGCGAGGGAGCGTCAAAGTGGCCGATACGGCAGCTGCGCAAGAATTCGACATCCTGATCCTCGGCGCGGGAAGCGGTGGCTATGCCGCCGCACTCCGGGCGGTCCAACTGGGTTTCACCGTTGGCCTCGTTGAGAAGGGCAAGCTGGGAGGCACGTGCCTCCACAACGGCTGCATCCCCACCAAGGCGCTCCTGCACACTGCAGAGGTGGCCGACAGCGCCCGCTCGGCAGGCAAATACGGAGTCAACGCCACCTTCGAGGCGATCGACATGGGCGCCGTCAACGCCTACAAGGAAGGCATCGTCGCCAGCAAGTTCAAGGGGCTGACGGGCCTGATCAAGTCCCGTGGCATCACCGTGATTGAAGGCGCCGGCCGTCTGACCTCCCAGAACACGGTCGAGGTCAACGGAATCTCCTACACCGGCAAGAACGTCATTCTCGCCACCGGCTCCTACTCACGCACCCTCCCCGGGCTTGAGATCGGCGGCAAGGTCATCACCTCGGACCAGGCCCTGCAGATGGACAGCGTTCCCAAGAGCGCCATCATCCTCGGCGGCGGCGTCATCGGCTGCGAATTCGCCTCCGTCTGGGAGTCCTTCGGCGTCGACGTCACAATCATCGAAGCCCTCCCCTCCCTCGTGCCCAACGAGGACGCGACGATCGTCAAGGCCTTCGAGCGCGCCTTCAAGAAGCGCGGCATCAAGTTCAACACCGGCACCCGCTTCAAGGCCGTTGAGCAGCACGACGACGGCGTCACAGCCACCCTCGAGGACGGCAAGACCTTCAAGGCGGACCTCATGCTCGTCGCCGTTGGCCGCGGCCCCGTGACGGCCGACCTCGGCTACGAAGAGGCCGGGCTCACCCTCGACCGCGGCTTCGTCATCACCAACGAGCGCCTCCACACCGGCGTCGGCAACATCTACGCAGTCGGCGACATCGTCCCCGGCCTGCAGCTGGCCCACCGCGGGTTCCAGCAGGGCATCTTCGTGGCCGAGGAAATCGCAGGCCTGAAGCCGGTCATCGTCGAGGACCTCAACATCCCCAAGGTCACCTACAGCGAGCCCGAGATCGCGTCGGTCGGCTACACCGAAAAGGCAGCCAAGGAAAAGCTTGGCGAAGACCGGGTGGAGACCCAGGAGTACAACCTGGCAGGCAACGGCAAGAGCTCGATCATCGGAACCGGCGGCCTCGTCAAGCTCGTCCGCGAGAAGGACGGGCCCATCATCGGCATGCACATGCTCGGCAGCCGCATGGGCGAGCAGATCGGCGAGGCCCAGCTGATCGTCAACTGGGAGGCCTACCCCGAGGACGTCGCCCAGCTCGTCCACGCGCACCCCACCCAGAACGAGGCACTCGGAGAAGCCGCACTGGCCCTGGCCGGCAAGCCACTCCACAGCTAACCAGCAGCACCCACCACCTGAAGCGGCCTGCAGCCCGGAGAAATCCGGGTTGCACTAAGCTCGCAGGTATTCGCACCAGCAACCTCAGCTGACCCGGCACCACTGGTGGCACAGCTGCCAATGAACGAATCTAATAAGGAGAAACGGGGACAATATGTCTGAATCCGTGAACTTACCCGCTCTCGGTGAAAGCGTCACCGAGGGAACCGTGACGCGCTGGCTGAAGCAGGTAGGCGACACCGTCGAAGTTGACGAGCCCCTCCTGGAGGTTTCCACCGACAAGGTGGACACGGAAATCCCTTCACCGATCGCCGGCGTCATCGAGGAAATCCTCGTCGCCGAGGACGAGACCGCCGAGGTTGGCGCGCCGCTCGTGCGCATCGGAAGCGGTTCGAGCGACGGCGCATCGGGCGGATCAGACGCAGCGGCCCCGGTTCAGGAGCAGGAAGCGCCGGCGCAGGCCGAGGAACCTGCCGCACAGGAAGAGGCACCGGCTGCCGAGCCGGCCGCACCCGCCCAGGAGGAAGCACCTGCGGCGCAGGAGTCCGGAAGCGATGCCGGAACCGAAGTGACCCTCCCTGCGCTCGGGGAAAGCGTCACCGAAGGCACGATCACCCGCTGGCTCAAGGCTGTGGGCGACGACGTCGAGGTCGACGAGCCGCTGCTCGAGGTTTCAACGGACAAGGTTGATACGGAAATCCCCTCCCCCGTGGCTGGAAAGCTCCAAGAGATCCGCGTGAACGAGGACGAAACGGCCGAGGTGGGCTCCGTGCTCGCCGTCATCGGCACCGGCGGTTCAGCACCGGCGAAGGTTGAGGCTCCCCGCGGCGAACCCCTTGCGGCCGGCGAAGCCGAGACCCGCGAGACCGCCGTGGCCGAGCCTGCCTCCGACGGTGCCACAAAACCGGCACCGACCACCTCTGAGCCCGCCGAAGAGGCAGCTCCCGAACCCGCGAAGCCTGCCGCCGAGAAGGAAGCGGCACCCGCCGCACCCGCCCCGGCACCGGCCGCGCCCGCTGGCGGCGACGCCTCGGCGTACGTCACCCCGCTTGTCCGCCGCCTGGCGAACCAGCACGGCGTTGACCTTTCGGCCGTCACCGGAACCGGTGTGGGTGGACGGATCCGCAAGCAGGATGTGGAGGACGCCGCCGAGGCCCTGAAGGCCAAGGAAGCGGCACCGGCAGCTCCGGCCGCCGCACCCGCCGCTGCAGCGCCTGCACGGGCCGCAGCGCCTGCTGTTGAGGCATCGAAGCTCCGTGGAACCGTCGAGAAGGCTCCTCGGATCCGGCAGACCATCGCAAAGCGCATGCGGGAGTCCCTCCAGGTCTCCGCCCAGCTCACCCAGGTGATCGAGGTCGACATGAGCCGCATCGCGCGGCTGCGGAACACGGCGAAGAACAGCTTCCAGGCGCAGAACGGCGCCAAGCTCACCTTCCTGCCCTTCATTTCCAAGGCCGTGACCGAAGCGCTGAAGCAGCACCCCAAGCTCAACGCCTCCTTCGACGAGGAAAAGAAGGAAATCACCTACCACGACGCCGAGCACCTCGCGATCGCCGTGGACACCGAGAAGGGCCTGCTGGTTCCGGTCATCCGCGACGCGGGCAACCTCAACCTCGGCGGTCTGGCGAAGAAGATCGCCGACGTCGGCGCCCGTACCAAGAACAATCAGATCGGGCCGGACGAGCTCGCCGGCGGGACGTTCACGATCACCAACTTCGGGTCGGTCGGCGCCCTGTTCGACACCCCGATCATCAACCAGCCCCAGGTGGCGATCCTCGGCACCGGGACGATCGTCAAGCGCCCCATCGTCGTGACCGACGCCGACGGCGAAGACACGATCGCGATCCGCTCCATGATGTACCTGAGCCTCACGTACGACCACCGCCTGGTGGACGGCGCTGATGCCGGACGGTTCCTGCAGACCCTCAAGGCCCGCCTTGAGGGCGGGGCCTTCGAATCGGAGCTTGGCCTGTAGCCTCGCTAAGCACCGGTTCCTGGTGAACCACGAACAAGGGCGGCGTTCCCCTCACGGGAACGCCGCCCTTGTTGTTTGTCTGTGCAGTGGTTTGTCTGGGCAGTGTTTTATCTGGGCAGTGTTCTTCCGGCGCCGTTTCATCCGGCGCCGTTTCATCCGGCACCGTTTCATCCAGCACCGTGCTGATGCGGCGGCACCCAGTGCCTCAGCCGCTTGCCGGGTGCCCCGCGGACCCGCGGACCCGCGGCCGTTCCACCACCGCAGGGCCGCGAGAAGCAGGCTCAGGCCCCCGGACGCGCGGGCAGCGGAGCGGGCCGGCGCGACGGGTAGCCCTGCTTGGCCGGTGGAACATCGGTGGGCAGCTCACCGAGCATCTCCTTGAGGATTCCCACGCCGTGCTCCAGCTGCGGGTCCTCCCCTGCCGCATACGCGTGAGGTGGGTAGGCAACCTCGATGTCGGGGTCGACGCCGCGGTTCTCAACTCCCCATCCCACGCCGCCGGTCATCCAGAAGGCATAGCGCGGCTGGGTGACTCCCGTGCCGTCGGCGAGGCTGAACCGTCCATCGATGCCCACAACGCCGCCCCAGGTCCGGGTGCCGATCACGGGCCCGATTCCGCGCAGCTTCGCGACCTGCGTGATGATGTCGCCGTCGGAGCCCGCGAACTCATCGGCGAGGACAACCACCGGTCCGCGCGGCGCGTGCGCCGGATACGTTCCCGGTTCTTCCCCGCGGGGGAAGGCCCATGCGGTCACCTTCCGGCCGATCAGCTCGGCGACGAGCTGGGAGGTATGGCCGCCGCGGTTCCGGCGCACGTCGACGATCAGGGCATCCCGCGCTGTCTCGCGGTCGAGGTCGCGGTGCAGCTGCGCCCAGCCGTTGGCGACCATGTCGGGGACGTGGAGGTACCCGAACTTCCCTTCGGACACCTGATGCACGATGGCGCGGTTGCTGCTCACCCAGTTCTGGTAGCGGAGCCGTTCCTCGCTGCGCAGCGGCACAACGGCAACGCGGCGTCTCTGGGCGCCGGCGCCGTCGTCGTACCGGGTGACCGTCAGCTCGACGGTCCGCCCGGCCGCGGCCGTGAGCAGCACCGAGGGGCCGTGCGCCGGCGGCACGGGAATGCCGTCGACTGCTTCGATGATGTCACCGGCCGCCACGGCCACGCCGGGAGCGGTCAGCGGCGAGGCCGCCTGCGGGTCGGAGGACTCACCGGCGAAGATGCGCTGCACGGCCCACCCGCGCGGCGTGGGCACCAGGTCGGCACCGAGGAAGCCCTGGTGCCCTCCCGGTTCGGCGGTCAGCGCCGGGCTCACATAGGCGTGGGAGGTGCCGAGCTCCCCGTGGACTTCCCACAGGACGTCGACGAGGTCGTCGTGGGATCCGATCCGTTCGACGAGCGGCGCATACCGGGACTTCACTTCCTCCCAGTCGAGGCCGCCCATGTCCTCCGTCCAAAAGAAGTCGCGCTGCAGCCGCCAGGTTTCGGTGAATGCCTGCCGCCACACGTTCACCGGATCGAGGAGGATCCGGACCCGGTCAAGGTCGACATCCACCTTGTCCGGCGAGTCGGCGTCGACCTTGCCGCGGGTGGGAACCGCGGTGACCCGTCCCTGCCGAATGACGACGGCAGTGCTGCCGTCACCGCTCACCCGGTAGGAGTCGGCCTCCGCGACGAGGATGTCGACGGAGCGCCGGGCAAGGTCGAACCGCTCAAGGCGCCGCGCCGGCGCCTGGTCGGCGGGCGTGGCCCGCCCGTCTCCGGTGACGCCGCCGCTCTCCCCCGCGGTCCACAGCAGGGCGCCCTTGACCGAGGCCAGCGACTCATAGCTTCCCTGCGCGGCGGGCACCGGGATGATCCGTTCCGAGATGCGCTCGGGGTCGACGGCGACCTTCACCGGTTCGCCCGCGCCGTTTCCGGATTCCTCGGACTTTGACTCCCCCGCGTCGGGTGCCCCGTGCACAGCCGGGCCGAAGGGCGACGGAGTTTCGGCGGCGAGCGCCACAAGGAAAGGCTTGGTCGATGCCGGGAAGCTCAGGTCGAAGCGGTGGGTGTCGTAGACCGGGTCGAAGCTGCGGTCGGAGAGGAACGCGACGAACCTGCCGTCGACGGTGAAGACCGGTGAGTGGTCCCGGAACCGGCCGTCGGTAAGGTCGTGGATCGGTGCCTGCTTCTCGGCCATGGCGACGCGGACGCGGGTGCGGGAGCCTTCGCTGGCAACCGGTTCGGCCCACACGATCCAGCGCGAATCAGCGGAGAAGGAGATGTCGTCGATCGCCCCGTGGGCCGAGGAGGCCAGTGTGAAAAGCTCGCCTGCCTCGACGTCGAGCACCAGGAGGCCCCCGGCCTCCCCGGCGACGGCGACCTTGCGCCCGTCGGGGCTGGCCGCCAGTTCACTGACCCGGAACGGTCCATCGAACGGAAACGACTGGAGTGCACCTGCGGTCGACCGGTCCTGGGCCGCGACGGCGTCGACACCCGGATCGGTTTCACCGTTGGTTGCGGGTTCGGCGGATGCGGTCTCGGCGCGAGGCTGCGGGTCGGCGGCGGAACGCAGTGCCCCCTCGCCGGCGGGCAGCCGCACCGCACCAGATGCCGGCACGGGCAGCGGCAGGGAGGGCTCGGCAGCGGTTTCGCCTGCGTCATCGGTTGCCGGGGCGGAACCGTTTGAGGATCCGTTCGCGCGCGGATCGGCGGCGGCCTGCGGCAGCGGCCCTGCGCCGGCGCCCTCAAAGACCTTCCGGACGAAGAGCGACTCCTCCCCGCCGTGGTCGGCGACGTAGACCACGCTTTCGGCGCCCAGTGGGCGTCCAAGGCGCGCACGCACTCCGGGCGTCGCGTCGATCACCCGGGAGGGCCCGTCGCGGTGCAGCAGCCAGTGAAGCGTCCCGTGGCTTTCGACAACGCTTGCGGTCCCGGAGGCCGTCGGCACGGCTCCGGTCAGGTGGCGCTTGACATTGAGCAGGTGCGGCCTGCGCGCCGTTGAAGCCGAGCCCAGCTGGATGTCGAGCCGTGTGGCTGCCGCATCGGGTTCGAGCGAGGACAGCATCCAGAGTTCGCCTGCCGATTCAAAGACCACCCGTGAGCCGTCGGTGGAGGCATGGCGGACGTAGAAGTCTTCGTTGTCGGTGTGCCGGCGCAGGTCGGTTCCGCGCACGTCGACCGAGTAAAGGTTCCCGTAGCCCTCGTGGTCGGACAGGAAGGCGAGGCGGGTGCCGACCCACATGGGGTCGGTCAGGTTCCCGTCGAGTTCGGGCAGGAACCGGGTGAAGTCACCGCTGCCGCCGGCGTCGATCCAGAGCTTCCCGGCTGTTCCTCCGCGGTAGCGCTTCCACCAGGCCTGCTCACGGGTCATGACGCTGCCAATGACGGTGGTGCGCTCGTCGCCGATCGCGGGAGCGCTGACAATCGTATCGACCGGTCCGTAAGGCAGCACCGTCTGCGCCGACCCGTCGAGCGGCACACGGTATGCCCAGGACAGGCGGGGATCCTCGTGCCGGTAGGCGCTCGTCGCCAGCACCTCGCCCTCGGGCGTGAATCCCTTCACCCTGGTGCTCTGGTGGCCCCAGTATGTGAGCCGGCGGAAGCCGCCCCCGTCCACGTCGGCCGCGACAACCTCGGGAGCCCCTGCCTGCACCACCGTCCACGCGATCACGGCGCCGTCGGGTGAAAAGCGCGGGCTGCGCGCCGGCAGCTGCAGCGCCGAGATCCGCCATGCCCTGCCCCCGGCCAGCGGAGCGACCCAGACATCGTTCTCGGCGACGAAGGTGACCAGATCACCGGAAAGGTGCGGAAAGCGCAAGTAGTTTGAGGAACCCATTGACCGATCATAACCACACGCACCGACGCCCTCCGGAGCACGCGGTGCTGCCCGCCTGTTCCCCCTGCTGGACGCAGGTGGTTCGATGGGACAATGCGCATCCTCATCGCCGGAGCATCGGGCACCATCGGCACCGCCCTTGTCCGTTCCCTTGCCCAGAACCACACCGTCACGCGCCTGGTGCGGCGGGCCCCCAAGGGACCGGATGAAAGCCGGTGGGATCCGGCCGCCGGAACGCTCGACCAGTCGGCGGTGGAGGCCGCCGACGCCGTCATCAACCTTTCCGGAGCGGGGATCGCAGGCGGGCTGTGGACCCGCAGTTACAAGGAGGTCCTCTACTCCTCCCGGATCAGGCCCACCCGCACCCTCGTGGATGCGATGCGGAAGGCGGTCAGCCCGCCTGCGGTCTTCATCAGCCAGTCCGCATCGGGCTACTACGGCGACCGCGGGGACGAACGGCTCAGCGAGAATTCCGGATCGGGGAACACCCTCCTCGCGGACATCTGCCGCCGGTGGGAAGCCGAAGTCAGCCGCGCGCCGTCCCCGGTCCGTACCGTCACGACCCGCACCGGCATTGTGATGGCTAAGCAGGGCGGGGCGCTGCCGGCGCTCCTGCTCCCGCTTCGCCTCTACGCGGGAGGTCCGCTGGGCAGCGGCGACCAGTGGTGGCCCTGGATCACCCTCGAGGACCAGGTCCGCGCCGTCGAATACCTCCTTACCTCTTCCGTTGAAGGGCCGGTAAACCTCGCCGCGCCCCAGCCGGCGCGCCTGCGGGAACTGGTTGAGGCACTGGGCAAGGAGCTGAACCGGCCCACCCGGCTGCGTGTCCCGGAGTTCCTGCTGCGCCGGACGATGGGTCTGCTTGCCTACGAACTGCTGCTGGTCAGCGCGCGCATGGAACCGGAGGTCCTGCAACGCTCCGGGTTCACCTTCGGGCAGAGCACGCTTGAGGATCTGGCGGCCTGGGTGCGGCGCGCCTGACGTTCACCGCGCCCCTGGTTGCTCATGGACCGAGTAGATCCTCCAGGTGTCGCCGTCGTGGTGAAGGACGAAGACCAGGCGCTGCTGGCTTGCGGCGGCCGGGCTGGCAGTGGGAGAACCATCGGCGGCGGTCTCCGTATAGGCCGACACCGCCGCCGTCGCGGCGACTGCGGCGGCCGTCCCGCTTGTTCCGGCCGCCGCTCCGTGGTCCTGCCCGGGGTCCGGGCGGCTCTGGCCCCCGGATGCCGCAGCGCCCATTGGCACGCTCCGTGCCGAGGTGATGCCGACCGTCAGGCCCTCAAGGTGCCGCCCTGCGGCGGCGAGCGCGCGCACCGCCTCGTGGTCGGCCGCCATGGCGGGTGAACCCGCGACATTGACCCGCTGCAGCAGCTGTGGATTCGCCCGCGCAAACGCTTCGGCACGCAGCGCCGCAAGGGCGGGAAGCACCCGAAGGGGATCCGACGCAGCCAGGGCACCGCGCAGGCCCTGGCCTTTCCGCGACCGGCTGCCTTCCGATCCCGGGCTGCCCGGGGCCATGCCGGTGGTGCGATCTCGCCCGCGGCCCGGTTTTGCAGGGTTCGGCGACAAGCCGCTTGGTTCCAACCTGCTTGGTTCCAACCTGCTCGGTTCCAACCTGCTCGGTTCCAACCTGCTCGGTTCCGACCTGCTTGGTTCGAACCTGCTCGGTTCCACCAGGCTGGGCGGTTCTGCGCCGTCGGGCGCGGCAGCCGCGTGTGGGGGCATGACGGCGCCATCTGCCGTCGATGTAGCCTGCCCGGTCCCCGGGTTCGTCGCGGTTCCCGGGTTCGTCTCGGTGGCGGGCGGCGGCCCGGCGGTGGATCGCGGTTCGGGGCCGGGCACCGGCCTGCCTGCCTCCGCAGGGTGCCCGAGCGTGCGGTCCTGCCCGGCGGACCCGATGCCTGCCACGAGCACCCCGCCCAGCAGCAGGACGCCCAGCCCGGCACCCACTGCGGCCCTGCGGATCCGCCCGTTCCGCCCACTCCGCCCGGAGCCTGAAGGGGCACCGGGACGGGTCATGGGTGCGGCGCGGGAACCCGTGCCTGCCCGGAGGGCCGTGAGGCCACGGCGGCCGCCGCCCCGTCTCCCCCTTTTCCTGCTGCCTTCCTCAAGCAGCACCGAACGGCGGGTGCGCAACTGCGGCAGGACGCTCTCGTGGACAGCCGCCACGAGGTCCACCGGAACCGCCGTGCCCGCGCGCAGCAAGCCGCGGGCGAACGCGTCGGCCCGGGGCCGTCGGACCGGGTCGTCGGCCAGGCCCTGTTCGATCAGCTCCGCCATGCGCGGGGGCACTTCCGGTACAAGCAACGGCAGCGGCGGTCTCTGGTCAGTGGGCCGGGGCACTCTGCCGGTCAGGGTGAACCAGGCGACGGCGGCGAGGGAGAACACGTCGGCATCGGAGTCGGGGCGGCCCGCCGCACCGGGGCGGAGGTCCTCGAAGCCGGGCGTTCCGAAGGCTTCCCGGCCGCCCTCCCCCAGCCACCGCCCCAATCCGAGGTCGGCCAGGAGCGGCTTGCCCTCCTCCGTGAAGAGGATGTTGCCGGGCGAAACATCCCCGTGGACGGCGCCTTCGGCGTGGAGATGGCCGAGCGCCTGGGCAATCGGGGCAAGCACCGTCACGGCTTCTCCCACCGGCAGGGGTCCGCGTGCCCCGATCAGTTGGGCGAGCGAACCGCCCGGCGCATAGTCGAGCCGCACCCCGGGGCCCCGCGTCGTGGGGAGGACGTCGTGGACCTTCAGGAGGTGGTCGTGGCGGAAGGCTCCAAGCAGCCCGACCTCGCGTTCTGCCGCCTCACGGTCAATGCGCCGGGCGCCGTTTTCCCGATGCGGCACCTTCAGTGCGTACCGCGTCCCGGTGTCCTCGGCGGTCACGAGCCAGACCTCCGACGCGCCGCCGAGGCCAAGCAGCCGGCCGGTGGCGAACCCCTCGGCCTGGGGCGGTTCACACTCGATCACGGGGGTGTCCACCGTGTACTCAGGCACATCGCCATCGCCCCAAAACGCGTCCATGCGCTCAGGTCTAGTACAACGGGCAGATTCCCGCTCGCGTTATCCACAGGGCGCCGGCGCGCCCGTTCCGTCGCCACGACTCCAAACGGGGGTCTACCCTTATCCCATGACTCTCGAGTTCGCCCGGGTTGGCCTGCATCCGGACTACGTTGACTATGAAACCGGATGGAAGCTCCAGCGTGAGCTTCACGAGGCCGTCATCGACGGGCGGGCCCCCAGCACGGTCCTGCTCCTTGAACACTCAGCGGTCTACACGGCAGGCAAACGCACCGAAGACC
Organism: Arthrobacter sp. TJ-254; assembly: GCF_058269175.1. Lineage (NCBI taxonomy): Bacteria > Bacillati > Actinomycetota > Actinomycetes > Micrococcales > Micrococcaceae > Arthrobacter > Arthrobacter sp. TJ-254. Next base: position 321,452 of record NZ_JBZCNF010000005.1, read on the forward strand.
ACGAACGCCCGTTCGACGGCACGCCCGTCGTCGCCGTTGACCGGGGCGGGAAGCTCACCTGGCACGGTCCCGGTCAGCTGGTGGGCTACCCCATCGTTGCCCTGCCCGAGCCCACGCGGGTGGCCGATTACGTGACCATCCTCGAGGACGTGCTCATCGCCGTCCTTCGGGACTACGGGCTTACCGGAATCCGCATCGAGGGCCGCTCGGGCGTCTGGATCGCGGCTGACGCCACCGGGCCGGACCGGAAGATCGCCGCCATCGGAATCCGCGTCAACCGGCGGGTCACAATGCACGGTTTCGCCCTCAACTGCAGCAACAGCCTGGCGCCGTTCCAGCAGATCGTCCCCTGCGGAATCACCGACGCCGGCGTCACAAGCATCTCCGCTGAACTCGGCCGCACCGTGAACCCCGCCGACGTGGTGGCGCGGGTAGAACAAGAACTGCGCAAGAATGAAGCTGCCTTGGTACTCGATGCCACGGCCAGCGCCCTTTCCGACGGATCAACCGACAACGCTGGCGCAGACCAGCCAAAAGGAGCTTTACTGTGAGCCTGGCACCCGAGGGACGCCGACTGCTGCGCATCGAGGCGCGCAACGCCGAGACCCCGGTCGAGCGCAAGCCCGACTGGATCAAGGCGAAGGTCAATATCGGACCCGAATTCGTTTCGATGAAGAACCTGGTGAAGAAGGAAGGGCTCCACACGGTCTGCGAGGAAGCGGGATGCCCGAACATCTTCGAATGCTGGGAAGACCGGGAGGCAACGTTCCTCATCGGCGGCTCGGAGTGCACGCGCCGCTGCGACTTCTGCCAGATCGACACCGGCAAACCGCAGCCCCTTGACCGCAGCGAGCCCTTCAAGGTGGCCCAGTCGGTGAAGTCGATGAACCTCCGCTACGCCACAGTGACAGGGGTCGCCCGCGACGACCTGCCCGACGAGGGCGTCTGGCTGTATGCCGAGACGATCCGGCAGATCCACAGCATGAACCCCGGCACGGGCGTCGAAATCCTCATCCCCGACTTCTCCGGCCGGCCCGAACATATCACCGCGATCTGCGAAGCGGCTCCCGAGGTTTTCGCCCACAACGTCGAGACGGTGCCCCGCATTTTCAAGCGCATCCGCCCTGCCTTCCGTTACGAGCGGTCCCTCGACGTCATCAGCCAGGGCCGCGACCAGGGCATGGTCACGAAGTCGAACCTCATCCTCGGCATGGGTGAGACCCGGGAGGAGATCTCGTCGGCCCTCCGGGACCTTCACGACGCCGGCTGCGACCTGATCACCATTACCCAGTACCTGCGCCCCAGCGAGCGGCACCTTCCGGTGGACCGCTGGGTCAAACCAGGAGAGTTCGTCGAACTGCGCGACGAGGCGGAGGAAATCGGCTTCCTCGGGGTCATGAGCGGGCCGCTGGTGCGCTCCTCCTACCGGGCCGGGCGTCTGTGGGCGCGTGCCATGCGCAAGAAGGGCTTCGAACTGCCGCCGGAGCTTGCCCATATCGAGGATTCGGGCTCAACGCTGCAGGAGGCCTCGAGCCTCAAAGCCGGGTAGCCGGCCCCCACCAGGCACTGCCCCCTTCCGCGGGCAAATGAGTATCCGGCATCACGTAGAATTGAGCCACTATGTCGCACAGCATCGATTCAGCAGGTTCCCCCGCGCCCAAACGGCGCCTCTTCTCCCGCAAGCCGAAGGCGAACAAGCCCGCCAAGACGGGGCGGACCAAGCAGATCATCGAAGTCTTCAAGATGACCCGGCGGAACGACCCGAACGTCGTCTGGCTGATGCTTGCTGCGTTCCTCGGCATCATCGCTGTCGGCCTGCTCATCGGCCTGCTGATCCAGAACGTGGTGACGCTGCTCATCATCGCCATCCCGCTGGCGTTCCTCGCCGCGGTGTTCATCCTCTCGCGCCGTGCAGAACGCGCCGCGTTCTCCCAGATCGAGGGCAAACCGGGTGCTGCAGGTGCCGCACTGAGCGTGCTGCGCCGGGGCTGGATCCTCGAGGAGCAGCCGGTGGCAATGAACCCGCGCACCCAGGACGCGGTGTTCCGGGCAATCGGCCGGTGCGGAATCGTCCTGGTGACCGAAGGCCCTTCCACCCGCGTCAAGCGGCTCGCCGACGACGAACGCCGCAAGATGGCGCGTATCTTGCCAAACGTTCCCGTTCACATCATCCAGGCCGGCCGCGGCGAAGGGCAGGTGCCGCTTGCCAAGGTGGCGCGCACAGCTCAGAAACTGAAGAAGACGCTCACCAAGCAGGAGGTTCAGGCCGTCAACAAGCGCCTGAACGCCCTCGGAACACGTCTGCCCATCCCCAAGGGCGTCGATCCGTTCAAGGCGCGCCCCGACCGCAAGGCAATGAAGGGCCGCTAACGCTCCCTCGCTCCAGTCAGGTGGCGGACTCCGCTGAGCTACGGCTCGGCAGGGTCCGCCATTTTGTTTGGATCGCATGCACTGCGCAGTAATGACAGGAAAAACCCTCTCGGGGCCGTCATTACTGCACTGTGGATGTCGAGAACGTACCGGAGATGGGATGTCGGGGACGGGCCGGAGATGATCAGATGCGGACGAGGACCGTTCCGCGGACGCGGTCGTGGAGGCCGCGCTGATCTGGGTCGAAAATCACTGCCGGTATCACCAGGCAGATCAGCACGGCACGGATGACGGCGGTGAGGTAGCCGGCGGGGCGTCCGTCGAGGGTCTGCACCTGCATTCCCATCACCCGGTGGCCAATGCTGTAGCCGAAGAACCCGACGAGCAGGATCTGCTCGATGAGGAAGATGTAGGTTGTGGCAAATCCGTCCCAGCCGAAGAATGCAGCCGAGATCGCCGAGCACAGTGCCCAGTCGATGACCAGCGCCCCAAACCTCCGGCCGAAGCGTGCGATCGAACCCGGACCGTGCTGGGGACGGCCAAGCCGCTTGCCCGGCCACTCCTGGATCGGCGGCGGCCCTTCAAGCCAGGACCCGACGTCGCTTCTGTTCACCACAGGCCCAGTTTACCCTCGACCCGGACGGCGGTGCCGCCGCGTCCGGGGACCGCGAACCGCTGCCGGCCGGGCACCCCCGGCCGTATCCGAGGACCGGGGCGGCCCCCGGCGGGTGCGGGACGGGTGCCAAATCAGGCTAGGCTGAAAGTGCAGCCACCATTAAGTAACGTGCCGGAAACAACCGTGACACTAACGGGAAACTGGGTGCTCCTAGAGTTGTGACCTGTCGGCGGCAGCAGAAGTACTGCCAGCGTTCACCCCTGCTCACAGTGGAGAGACGCTGCAGCGCCGGGCCGTTACCCCCGCTATGCGTAAGGAGCATAAAACCGATGTTCAAGAATGCGGACGAAGTCCTCAAATACATCGCTGACGAAGATGTGAAGTTCGTCGATGTCCGATTCACCGACCTCCCCGGGGTCCAGCAGCACTTCAACGTGCCGGCGAAATCGGTCGACGCCGACTTCTTCATCAACGGCCAGTTGTTTGACGGATCGTCAATCCGCGGATTTCAGGGCATCGCGGAGTCCGACATGCAGCTCATTCCGGACCCCACAACGGCGTTCATCGATCCGTTCCGCGTGGAGAAGACCCTCGCGCTGAACTTCTCGATCGTCAACCCCCGCACCGGAGACCCGTACCACCGCGATCCGCGCGGCGTCGCCGAGCGCGCCGAGGCCTACCTCGCGTCGTCGGGCATCGCCGACACGGCGTTCTTCGCCCCTGAGGCCGAGTTCTACATCTTCGACAACGTCCAGTACGAGTCCTCCCCGCAGGGAAGCTTCTACAAGGTCGACTCGATCGAGGCCCCCTGGAACTCGGGCCGCGAGGAGGTCGGAGGAAACCTCGGCAACAAGACCCCGTTCAAGGGCGGCTACTTCCCGGTCTCCCCTGTCGACAAGCAGGCGGACCTGCGCGACGCGATCTGCGTTGAGCTTGACCGTGCGGGCCTTGAGGTCGAGCGGTCCCACCACGAGGTCGGCGGCGCCGGCCAGGCAGAGATCAACTACAAGTTCACGACGATGACGCACGCTGCGGACGACCTGCAGAAGTTCAAGTACATCGTCAAGAACGTCTCCAACGCGTGGGGCAAGTCCGCAACGTTCATGCCGAAGCCGATCTTCGGCGACAACGGCTCCGGAATGCACTGCCACCAGTCGCTGTGGAACGGCGGAGAGCCGCTGTTCTACGACGAGCGCGGCTACGCCGGCCTGTCCGATGTTGCCCGCTGGTACATCGGCGGCCTGCTCAGGCACGCCTCCGCCGTCCTCGCGTTCACCAACCCGACGGTGAACTCCTACCGCCGCCTGGTGAAGGGTTTCGAGGCACCGGTGAATATGGTTTACTCCCAGGGCAACCGCTCCGCGGGCATCCGGATCCCGATCACCGGTTCCAACCCGAAGGCCAAGCGCATCGAGTTCCGCGCGCCGGACCCCTCGTCGAACCCGTACCTCGCCTTCGCCGCGCAGCTCATGGCCGGCCTTGACGGGATCAAGAACCGGATCGAACCGGCCGACCCCATCGACAAGGACCTCTACGAGCTCCCCGCCGAGGAAGCAAAGGACATCCAGAAGGCTCCCGGGTCCCTCGAGGAAGCGCTGCTCGCCCTCGAGGCGGACAACGAATTCCTTCAGGCCGGAGGCGTCTTCACCCAGGACCTCATCGACACCTGGATCGAGTACAAGCGCGAGACGGAGATCCTGCCGCTGGCGCTCCGCCCGAACCCCTACGAGTTCGAGCTGTACTACGGCGTCTAGCCAAACCGCCGATCGCGTTCGAACCAGAAGAGCCCTGTCACCCGCAGCAGCGGGTGACAGGGCTCTTTCGTTGGCGGGGTCAGGTCAGGTCCGCGCTGGCTCGGCCAGCAGGGCGTCGATCTGCCCGATCGCCTCCCTCATTCCCTCCTCCATGCCCATCGCCAGCATCTGCTCCAACTGCTCGGCGCTTTCGAAGGAGGTCACTGTGGTCATCCGGGTGCGGCCCTCGACGGCTTCAAGCGTCATGACGCTGTGCGTTGCCCCCATCTTGGCATCGTGCTCCCCGTTCTCATCGGCGAACCCGTCGTCGTACTCAAGGCGGCGGGGGGCATCGATCGCCGTGATCCGCCACCAGCCATGGAACTTCTCGCCCTCGGGACCGGTCATGTAGTAGCTGGCGGCACCCCCGGGGACGAACTCGTACCGCCCGAAGGTGGCAGGGTAGGTGGGCGGACCCCACCAGCGCTCGAGCTGGCGCGGGTCCTCCCACACCTGCCACACCCTCTCGACGGGGGCGTCGAACTCGGCGATGAAGGTGAGGCTAAGGGCCTCCGGGTCCTGATGGGAAGAAATGAACGTCATGGGACTACTCCTGTTCCTCAGCGAGAATTTCAGCCATCCGGTCGACGCGCTGCCGCCAGATCTGCTCGTACTCATCGAGCAGCCGCCGCGCCTTCCGCACACCATCGAGATCCGGCCGCACGATCTGCTCCCTTCCACGCTTCTCCTTGGTCACGAGGGAAGCGCGCTCCAGCACCGCCACGTGCTTCTGCACAGCAGCGAAACTCATGGCGTAGTGTGCCGCAAGACCGGACACCGAATACTCCCCGGTGATGACCCGTGCGACGATATCGCGTCGGGTCGCATCGGCGAACGCCTGGAACAGGCGGTCCATCTCGGCATCGCTCAGCATATCTACAACCATTTGGTTGTAACTTAGTCCCCGCTCCGCCAGCCGTCAAGAGAAAACATTCGGGCAAAGGAGAACCCGCCCGGCGTGGTGCAGGTGGCCGGACGGGCTCCGTTACCGTTGCTCAGAGACCTCAGCAACGGGAACGTCTTTCACAATATCCCCATTGGTCACAAGCGGCCAGCATTTGGAATCCTGGAGATTCACATTGTGGTCCTTTACGGATCCTGCCAGTCGGGCTGATTCCCGCACGGGTGCCCGTGCGCGCTGGGGCTGTTGACGCCATCCACTGCTGGCCGGCCCTGACGGCACCCTCCAACGACGGAACGGCCGCCCACCATACCGGTGGGCGGCCGTTCCGTTCACACTGTGGCTAAGCCGGATGCGTCAGCACCGGTTGCGCCGCTGCTCTGCGTTCGACGGGTTCTTGATGCAGGTCTCACCCGTGGTGCGCATGCTGGTTGTCACGACCGGGGTCCCGGGCGCCTCGGTGTCGACGACCAGGGGATCGATGTCCTCACGGGCAACGGTGACAACGGGCTCGGCAGGCGCCGTGGCGGTTATCACCCGGTCCGTCGTCTCGCCGTCCTCGACGGTGATGACCGGCGCGGTGGCCGTGCAGACCGTCTCGGACTCCGGGTCACCGGGCCGCGAGCCGCTGGTGACGACCGGCTCCCCCGGGACGTCGGCGGTGGTGGTGACGGGAGTACCCGCGCTTGGCGTGCGGGTGACTGTAGGCGTGCCGGGCACGGGCACATCGTCCTTGGTGAAGCTGTAGACCGTGGTCGTGGTCGTCGTCGTGCGGGTGGTCTGCTGGGTGGTCGTGGCCGTCCGGACCGTCGGCTGCGTGGTGGCCGTGGCGACCGCCGTCTGGAAGGTCGTCGTCGTGCACGACTCACGCTGCTGCGTGGTGGTGATCACTTTGGTGACCGGCGTGGTCGTCGTGATGAGCGTTTCCCGCGGCTGGGTGCTTGTTGTGACGCGCTCGCGGGGCGTGGTTGTGGTGGTGACCACCGTCGTCGGGGTCGTGGTCGTGGTCAGCACCGCGCGGTCGCACTTTTCAACCGACCGGTTGGCGTTGTCGTTGTTGACGCGGCGGCAGTTCGTGGTCGTCGGCGTCTCGGTCCTGGTCGGCGTTCCGTTCTCGGTCCGGGTGGTGGAGGAGGGAGTGCCGGCGACGACGACCGACTCACTTGTTGCTTCGCCGGCGTCGCGGTCTTCCTCGCTGACGACGGGAGTGCCCGTGCGCTCGGTCGTGACGCTCACAGGTTCATCAACGTTGCGATCTTCGGTGGTGATCTCAGGATTGGGCTGCCGGACGGGCTGCGAGGTGTCGACGGTGGTCGCTTCGCCGGATGCCCGGGAGGGCCCGAAGGCCACCGTCGGCTCTCCGGAGGGAGTGTCGAGGCCAACAACAGTAATGGTCGTCGTGCACCGCTGGTTGGAGCCGTTGCCCGACAGGGTGCCGCCGAGGGCTGTACAGGCCGCCTGGCGCTCGGCCGGCCCGGCGAGGGCAGGGCCAGCGGGGGCAAGCGAAACGACCAGGCCAAGGGTCGTTGCCGCCACAAGAGAAGAAAACCGCATTATGAAATCCCCTATTCAATGAACGCCCGCGGGAGCGGGGCATTGCCGACCCTACGGACGGTGAGAAGACCGCGGCAATGAAAAAACGTTGCTTTTGGAACTATCAAGTAGTGGATTTCCCATTAACGAGTAATTACCGTGGGCACCAAGTAATTACCGCCGGACTAAGGCAGTCGGCAGGCGAAGGGTGCTGAACGCCGGGGAAGGAGTGGATCCCCGGCGAGCTGGCTGCCGTCCCGCGGAGCGGGGCGTGCGCCGTTGGCGTCCAAAGCAGGCTGGCGACACGGGCATCGTGGGGTCCCGAGGCCGGGAAGCGTTCTTGTCTATACTCGTTTCGTCATCAAAAGGACTTGCACCCGCCCGGAAAACTACTCGGACGGTGGTGAGGCTTACGTCGTATCGCGCTGCCTGATTCACCCCCCTGAATTTTCGTACTCGCTCCTTTTCGTCCCGACACCCCAGCCCGACGAAGGGAGCCCCGATGATCAATAACGCCGTGCTGACGCAGCAGCGACCACGCCGGGCAGCGGCCGCCAAGGCCCCACGGAAAGACATCCAAGCGCTCCGGGCAATCGCAGTGGGCCTTGTGGTGATCAACCACCTCTGGCCTTCCCGGCTTCCGGGCGGCTATATCGGGGTTGACGTGTTTTTCGTCATTTCCGGTTTCCTCATCTCCAAGCACCTCCTCGGGGAGCTTGAACGCACGGGCCGGGTCCGGTTGACCGCCTTCTACGTCCGGCGGATCAAACGGCTCCTGCCCGCTGCACTCACCGTCTCGCTTGCCTCCCTCGCCGCCGCCTGGGTGTTCCTGCCCTTTCCACGGTGGACCACGATTGCCCAGGAAACGATTGCCGCAACCGTCTACCTCGAGAACTGGCTTTTGGCGGCGAAATCGATCGACTATTCCGCCGAGAATGCGGCGGCCACGACGGTCCAGCATTACTGGTCGCTTTCGGTGGAGGAACAGTTCTACCTGATCTGGCCGGTATTCCTGCTCGGGTTATTCCTTTTCGCGCACCGATTTCGCCTGCGGAAGGCACCGATCGTTCGTATTGGGCTGGCCCTGGCAGGAATTGCCTCACTCATTTTCTGCATCTACTTCACTTACGCAAGTCGAAGTGAAGCATATTTCGTGACACCGGCCCGGGTGTGGGAATTCGCGGCCGGAGGGCTGCTGGGCACGCTTGGTTCATCGGTCGTCTCCTCCTACCGCCGTGACGGGCGTCTGCGGCTGAGCGGGGCGGCGCAGTGGCTCGGCTGCGGGCTGATCCTCTTCTCCGCGCTGACCTTCAACGAGGAGACCCTCTTTCCAGGGGCGGCAGCACTCGTCCCGGTTACGGGCACCATGCTGGTGCTGTGGTCGGGGCCGCGTTCCCCCCGTTGGTCGCCCAACGCACTCCTGTCGGCCAGACCGGTGCAGTTCCTCGGGGATATCTCCTACTCCCTCTACCTGTGGCACTGGCCGCTGATCGTGCTCGCGCCAGGCATCCTGGACCGGGACCTCGGCCGGTGGGACAAGCTGATGCTCCTGGGCGCCTCGGTGGTGCTCGCCGTGCTGACCAAGAAGCTCATCGAGGATCCGGGGCGGACAAGGCTGCTCGCCCATTCACCCCACCGCCGCATCCTGGTGCTGACCGCTGCGGCGATGGCAGTTGTGTCGGTGGTCTCCAGTGCAATGGTGATCAATGCTGGCGGATTGCAGCGAGCCCAGAGCGCCGCACTGGACAAGGCCTCGGGCGGGCCGTGTTTCGGAGCCAAGAGCCTCACCGCCGGCAAGAACTGCCCCGATCCGTTTGGTCCGCCCGAAGTGGCCGAGGTGAGCGCCGCAGATGCGCCGTGGAGCACCGCGCCCGGGTGCAAGTCGGCAAGTGATCCTCTTGTCGTCAGTGAAACCAAGCTGCTGACCGAGTGCGACTTCTCCAAGGGTGCGGAAAACCCGGTGACGGTGTGGCTTGTGGGCGACTCCCACGCCGAGCACTGGCAGTCGGTGGTAACCGAACTTGCCCGCCAGAACAACTGGTCACTGAAGAGGAGCTTCTTCCCCGGGTGCCCGATCGTTGATGCGAGGAGAATCGCGTTCAAGGGCACTCCCGTGAATGATCCGAAGTTCGACGACAAGTGCGGGAAATGGGGTAGGGCTGTTTCGGAGCGGATCACGGCGGAAAAGCCTGACATGGTCTTCGTCTCCTCCTTCGGCGCAGGTGAAACGATCGACGACGGCAGCGGCCGCCCCCAGCTTGAGCAGTACCGCACGGGGTTTGCGAACCGGATCACGCCGTGGGCCGACGGCGGCAGCGACGTCTACGTGGTGCGCGACACTCCCCTCACCCTTGACCGCACCACAGCCGAGTGCCTCTCCAAGAACCCGGACACCCCGCGCAACTGTTCCACGGAAGGCTCGGAAGCCCTCGCCGTCGACCCTCTTGCCGAGGCGGCACGGGCTGAAGGATCAAGCAGGATCAAGGTGCTCGACCTCTCCGACCAGTTCTGCCCGGGAGGCCGCTGCTATGCCGCGATCGGCGGCGTCCAGGTCTACTTCGATGAGGACCACGTGACGGGCACGTACATGCGCTCGCTCATCCCGGAGTTCGCCAGGCGCTTCGACGCCGTGCGCTGACGCGCATGCCCACCGAACGGACCTGTTCGGTGGGCATGTCGCGCCCTGCCCAGCGATCGTCCTTAGCCGGTGGGCAGAAACGCCGGTGAACGTCAGGTGCCGTAGAAGTTGCGGTCGAAGATGGCCCTGCTCCGGCGGGTGAGCCGGAGGTAGTCCTCTTCGAGGACCGCGCCCTGCCCCGAGCCGTAGCCGCACCACCGCGCCACGGCCTCAAGGTCCCGGCGGGAGGACGGTAGCAGGTCCGAGTGGCGCCCGTTCCAGATCACGTTCGCCGCACGCACCCGGCTGGCCAGCAGCCAGCTCTTGCGCAGCGTTCCGACGTCAGCGGCCGGGAGCAGCCCGGCCGCCTCGATGGCGGCCATCGCCTCGAGGGTTGACGGAGTTCGCAGCTCGGGAAGGTCGGCGGCGTGCTGCAGCTGCAGGAGCTGGATGAGCCACTCGACGTCGCTGAGCCCTCCCCTGCCGAGCTTCAGGTGCCGTGAGGGGTCGGCGCCGCGGGGCAGGCGTTCGGCCTCCATGCGGGCCTTGATCCTGCGGATTTCGCGCACATCCGCCTGGCCGAGGGTCCGCGGATAGCGGATCGGGTCGATCAGCGCCATGAAGTCGGCGGCGAGCTCGTCGCTGCCGGCCAGCGGACGTGCCCGGAGCAGCGCCTGCGCTTCCCAGATGAGCGACCACCGCTTGTAGTACTCCCGGAACGAATCCAGGGAACGCACCAGTGGCCCCTGCCGGCCCTCAGGGCGCAGCGCGGCATCGATCTCGAGCACCCGTTCCGCCATCACCGGCGGCTTGCAGGGCTGGGTGAGGTAGGAGCCGAGCTGTCCCACAACCTTCTCCGCCTGGCGCTGCGCGGCCGCTTCGTCGGAACCGGGATGCGGGCGGTGGACATAGAGGACGTCGGCGTCGGACCCGTAGGTGATCTCGCGACCACCCTGGCGCCCCATCGCCACCACGACGACGTCGGTGATGCGCTCCTCGGCGCTGAACACCGCGTTCTCGGCGACGTGCAGGGCCCCGAGCACCGCGGCGCGGTCGGCATCGGCCAGCGCGTTGCCCACCTCCGCCTGGGTGAGCAGGCCGGCGCTGTCGGCGACCGCGATGCGCAGCAGTTCACGGCGGCGGATGAGCCGGATCAGCCGCATCGCTCCCTGCGGGTCCGGATGCCGGGACATCTTCGACCGGATTTCCTGCCACTGGGAGTCGAAGCTCTCGGGCATGAGCTCCGGGTCCGAGCCGAGCCACTTCGTTGACTCAGGGGAGACCTCGAGCAGGTCGGTGATGAACCGGCTTGAGGAAAGCACGTTGCAGAGCCGTTCCGCTGCCGCCTTCGAGTCGCGCAGCATGCCCAGGTACCAGTGGCTTTCGCCGAGCGACTCGCTGAGCCGGCGGAATCCGAGGAGCCCGGCGTCGGGGTCGACGCCCTCGGCGAACCAGCCCAGCAGGATCGGCAGCAGCTGCCGCTGGAGGACGGCGCGGCGCCGGATCCCTGCCGTGAGCGCCTCGATGTGGCGCATTGCGCCCTTGGGGTCGGAGTAGCCGAGGGCAGCGAGGCGCGCCTGCGCCGCCTCCGGGGTCAGCTTCACGTCCTCGAGGCTGAGGTTCGCCGCGGTATTGAGCAGGGGCCGGTAGAAAATCGATTCGTGAAGGCGCTGGACGAGCCGGCGCGTCCGCTGCCACTTGTCGAGAAGGCTCTGCGCCGTCGGGCGGACGGTGACCATCGATCCCTCGGAGGAGCGGGCGAGGGCGCGTCGGGAGGCGTCGTCGTCGGGCATCAGGTGGGTGCGGCGCATCTGGGTGAGCTGGATGCGGTGCTCCAGAACCCGCAGGTAGCGGTAGGCGTCGCCGAAATGAAGCGCGTCGGCGCGTCCGATGTATCCGGCGGTGCTGAGCGCGGCGATTGCCGAAACGGTGTCGCGCACCCGCAGGCTCTCATCCGCCCGGCCGTGCACGAGCTGCAGCAGCTGGACGGTGAACTCGACGTCGCGCAGGCCGCCGCTGCCGAGCTTGAGCTGCTTGGCTTCCTCGTGCTTGGGGATGTTGTCGGTCACCCGGCGGCGCATGGCCTGGACCGATTCGACGAAGCCCTCACGTTCGGAGGAGGTCCACACAAGTGGTGCAACGGCTTCCTCGTAGCGGCGACCGAGGTCTCGGTCCCCCGCGACGGCCCGGGCCTTGAGCAGCGCCTGGAATTCCCAGGTGTGCGCCCACCGCCCGTAGTAGCTCATGTGGGATTCGAGGGTGCGCACGAGCGGGCCGTCCCTGCCTTCGGGCCGCAGGTTGGCGTCGACCTCCCAGAGCGCGGGTTCGGGCCCTGGCGAGTAGACCCCGCGGGAGATGCCGCTGGCGAGGCCGGTGCCGATGCGGACCGCCCGGGCCTCCTCGAGCCCTGGCGCATCGATCACGTAGATCACGTCGACGTCCGAGATGTAGTTTAGCTCCCCCGCGCCGCACTTGCCCATGCCGATGACGGCGAGGCTCACGGCTGCGACGTCGTCGTGCCCGTAGGTTTCGGCAAGCTCGGCGCGGGCAACGGCAAGGGAGGCTTCGAGGGCGGCGGCGGCCATGTCCGCGAGCTCGCGGGCTGCAACGGGCAGGTAGTCGACGGGAAACGGATGGGAGAGGTCCCGCACGGCAAGCTCGGTCAGGTGCCTTCGGTACCGCACGCGCAGCTGCAGCTGCGCCTCGGGACCGGTGAGCGCGGCGACCGGCGTATCGGAGGAGGGATCGGCACCGACCGACTCCAGCAGCGACGCGCGGAGGCGCTCGGCGGGCACCGGGGCCGCGCTCGGGCCGGGCGCCTGGACCGCGTCGAGGTGTTCGGGGCGGCGCATCAGGAACTCGGCCAGCGCCTCCGAGGCGCCCAGCAGCCGGAACAGGGCCGTGGTGCGCGCCGAATCGGCCCCGATCATGCCGGCCAGTGACGGCTGGACGGCGAGCAGGCGCACGCATGACTGGAGGGCCAGGTCGGGATTGGCGGCGTTGGTCAGCGCGCCGAAGAGCACTTCCTCATCGATGCCGGAAAGCTCCGGGGCATCAAGGAACCGCGTGCTCTTCTCCAGGTCTGTGAACCCGGAACTGATCAGTTTCCTCGTCAGGCTCATGCGTACCCCACGTCCGGTTCCGGTTAGAGGATCCCCAGGTTGCGGCGCAGCTCGTAGGGAGTAACCTCGATGCGGTAATCGTGCCATTCCGCACGCTTGTTGCGCAGGAAATTCTCGAAAACCTGCTCTCCGAGGATCGACGCGACAAGCTCGGAATCCTCCATGGCCCGGATGGCGTCGTGGAGGCTCGCCGGCAGCGGGTCGTGGCCCATGGCGCGCCGCTCCGCCGGGGTGAGGCTCCACACGTCCTCCTCGGCTGCCAACGGAAGCTCGTACCCTTCCTCGATGCCCTTCAGGCCGGCGCCGAGCAGCACCGAGTACGCGAGGTAGGGGTTCGCCGCGGAGTCGATCCCGCGGTATTCAACCCGCGCGGACTGGCCCTTGTTCGGCTTGTACAAGGGAATCCGCACCAGCGCGGAACGGTTGTTGTGCCCCCAGGACAGGTAGCTTGGCGCCTCGCCGCCGCCCCACAGGCGCTTGTAGGAGTTGACGAACTGGTTTGTCACGGCCGTGAACTCCGGTGCGTGCCGGAGGATGCCGGCGATGAACTGCCGTGCGGTCTTGGACAGCTGAAACTCGGCGCCTGCTTCGAAGAACGCGTTCGAGTCCCCTTCGAAGAGGGAGAAGTGGGTGTGCATGCCGGAGCCCGGGTGCTGGGAGAACGGCTTCGGCATGAACGTCGCATAGCTGTCCTGGGTGAGCGCGACCTCCTTGATGACGGTGCGGAACGTCATGATGTTGTCCGCCGTCTGCAGGGCGTCGGCATAGCGCAGGTCGATCTCGTTCTGGCCCGGCCCGCCCTCGTGGTGGCTGAACTCGACGCTGATGCCGACCGACTCCAGCATTGCCACGGCCGTGCGGCGGAAATCCTGGGCCACACCGCCGGGCACGTGGTCGAAGTAGCCGGCCTGATCGACGGGGACCGGCTGCCCGTCCGGACCGAGGTCCGCGGACTTCAGGAGGTAGAACTCGATCTCCGGGTGCGTGTAGCAGGTGAAACCCATATCGGCGGCCTTGGCGAGGGTCTTCTTCAGCACCCCGCGCGGGTCGGCCGTCGACGGCTGGCCGTCGGGGGTGAGGATGTCGCAGAACATGCGCGAGGTCTGTTCCTTCTCTCCCCGCCAGGGCAGGATCTGGAACGTCGAGGGATCGGGCTGGGCAAGCATGTCGGATTCGAAGACCCGGGCAAGCCCTTCGATTGAGGACCCGTCGAACCCGAGGCCCTCCTCGAACGCGCCCTCGACCTCCGCCGGAGCCAGCGCGACCGACTTCAGGGAACCGACGACGTCGGTGAACCAGAGCCGCACAAACCGTACGTCCCGCTCCTCGATCGTGCGCAGTACAAATTCCTGCTGCCGGTTCATCAAGTCCCTCTTCCTACCGCCGCTGTTTCCGTCTCCTGCCGAAACCGGTCCCCTTCCTGCGCGGGAACCCACGGTTCACTCTACTGACACCGGAGCGGGAAAGCCTTCCACCGCGGCGCGTTCCCCGGGGTGCGGCCCAGGACCGCGTCCGGAACACTGCTCGATCAGCGGGCATCGGATGCCCCACCGGTGTGAAGTAGGCTCGGGTTTATGAGTTCCGCAGAGATTCCAGCCCCCTACGGTTCGGGCCCATCGGCTTCAGCAGAGAACGCGGCGGGAACCGCGCTGCCGGTCCGGAAGATCCGCACCCACCACCTGCGGCAGGCCAAGGCCGAGGGCAGACGTTTCGCGATGCTCACGGCGTACGACCAGTATGCGGCGCAGATCTTCGACGAGGCCGGGGTCGAGGTGCTGCTTGTCGGTGACTCCGCGGCCAACAATGTTCTGGGCCACGCGACTACACTGCCCATCACGCTCGATGAGATGGTGCTGTTCTCCCGCGCCGTCAGCTCATCGGCCAAGCGTGCGCTCGTCGTCGCGGACCTCCCCTTCGGCAGCTACGAGGTTTCACCGGCACAGGCCGTCCAGTCGTCGGTGCGCCTCCTGAAGGAGGGCGGGGTCCACGCCGTCAAGATGGAGGGCGGCGCCGAGTTCGCCGAGACGGTGGCGGCGCTCGTCAAGGCCGGCATCCCCGTCATGGCCCATGTCGGCTTCACGCCCCAGAGCGAGCACTCCCTCGGAGGTTACCGGGTGCAGGGCCGGGGGGACGCGGCACGCAAGGTTATCGACGACGCGGTCGCACTCGCCGAGGCGGGGGCGTTCAGCGTGCTGATGGAGATGGTGCCGGCGGACGTCGCCGCCGAGGTCGACGCAGCGGTTGAGGTTCCCACGATCGGCATCGGGGCGGGGGCCGCGACAACGGGCCAGGTGCTCGTCTGGCAGGACATGGCCGGTCTTCGCGGCGGCAGGCAGGCGAAGTTCGTCAAGCAGTTCGCCGACGTCCGCTCGATGCTGGCGCAGGCGGCTGCAACCTATGCCGACGAGGTGCGCGCGGGAACGTTCCCCGGACCCGAGCACTCCTTCTAGCGCCGGGGCCGTGACCGGCGCTAGAAGGAGTCCTCCTCGTCGGCGTCCCACGCCCGGTTGCGCTGCTGGACCTTCTCGAGCGCGCGTTCGGCCTCTTCGCGGGTTTCATACGGCCCGATCAGCTGCCGCCAGTCGGATTGGGCGTCGACCTCGACCTCGTGGGTGCGGACATTGAACCAGTACTGGGGCACCGTCTTCTCCTTACGCGTCATTGAGCGAAACCGACCGCAGGCCCGGCTTTCAGCTCTGAACCCTACCGCCTATAAGATCAAGGGTATGTCCCACTCTCCTGCGACCGCACCCGTTGGAACACTCCGGCGCGGCACGGTCAGCCCACGGCTCGCAGTACCCGCAGGTATCAAGCGCCCCGAGTATGTCGGGCGCAAGGCGCCCGTCCCGTTCACCGGCTCAGAGGTGAAAAGCCCGGAGATCATCGAGAAGATCCGCAGGGCGAGCAGGCTCGCCGCGCAGGCCGTCGCCGAGGTGGGCCGGCACGCGCAGCCCGGGGTCACAACCGATGAACTGGACCGAATCGGCCACGAGTTCCTCGTCGGCCACGGCGCCTACCCCTCGACCCTTGGCTACCGCGGGTACCCCAAGTCGATCTGTGCCTCGCTGAACGAAGTGATCTGCCACGGGATCCCCGACAGCACCGTCCTCCAGGACGGCGACATCCTCAACATCGACATCACCGCATACCTCGACGGCGTCCACGGAGACACGAATTCAACCTTCCTCGTCGGCGACGTCGACGAAGAATCGCGGCTCCTCGTCGAAAGGACCAAGGAGGCCCTGAACCGCGCCATCAAGGCTGTGGCGCCGGGCCGGGAGATCAACGTCATCGGGCGGACCATCGAGTCGTACGCCCGCCGTTTCGGCTACGGAGTGGTGCGGGACTTCACGGGGCACGGCGTCGGCGAGGCCTTCCACACCGGGCTGATCATTCCGCACTACGACGCGGCGCCTGCGTACAACCGCGTGATGGAGGCGGGAATGGTCTTCACGATCGAGCCGATGCTGACCCTTGGCACGATCGACTGGGACATGTGGCCTGATGACTGGACAGTGCTCACCAAGGACCGCAAGCGCACCGCCCAGTTCGAACACACGCTGCTTGTCACCGACACCGGCGCGGAAATCCTCACCCTCCCCTGAGTTTTCGCCCGCGCGCTGGACGCCGGGCACCCGACCACCCAACGGCAGGATCCGGCGCAGCCGCCGGGCCGGCCATCGACCTACACCTGGAGAAGCATGGCCAAGGACATCGAGAAGAAGAAGCTCGGCAAGAAGCTGCCCGCCACCGTCATTGGTGTCGATATCGGCGGAACCGGCATCAAGGGCGGCATCGTTGACCTGGTGAAGGGGGAGATCGTCGGCGAGCGGTACCGCATTCCGACCCCCCAGCCCGCAACTCCCGAGGCGGTTGCGGCGGTGGTGGCGGAGATCGTCGCCGAGCTCTCCTCACGTCCCGAAGGGCCCGGCCCCGAGGTGCCGGTGGGCGTGACCTTCCCGGCCATCATCCAGCACGGCGTCGCCCGCTCCGCGGCCAACGTCGACAAGAGCTGGGTCGACACCGATGTCGATGCCCTGTTCACCCGGGTCCTTGGCCGCAACGTGCATGTCATCAACGACGCCGACGCCGCCGGCCTCGCCGAGGTCCGCTACGGCGCCGGAAAGGGCGTTGCCGGCACCGTCTTGGTGATCACCCTGGGCACGGGGATCGGCTCGGCCTTCATCTTCGACGGACAGCTGGTTCCCAACGCTGAACTGGGCCACCTCGAGATTGACGGGTTCGACGCCGAATCGAAGGCGTCAGCCGTGGCCCGGGAGCGCGACGGCATCGGCTGGGACGAGTACGCGGTGCGCCTGCAGCGGTACTTCTCCCACGTCGAGTTCCTCTTCTCCCCCGAACTGTTCATCGTCGGCGGCGGAATCTCCAAGCGCAGCTCCGAGTACCTTCCGGCGCTGAAGCTGCGCACCCCCATCATTCCGGCTCAGCTGAAGAACCAGGCCGGGATCATCGGCGGTGCGCTCCAGGCGGCGCTGCTGCTGGCTCCGGCGACCACCAAGAAGTAGGAGTGGAACCGGTGGTGGCGTCGGCTTCCCCTCCGCAGCCACCACCGGGGTTGATGGGCCGCCTCAGTGGGCGGTCAGCGGCCGTTGCGCCCCACTGGGCACCGCCGCCGTTTCCTGCTGCTGCTCGCGCAGGGTGCTGATCGCCTCTTCGAAGTCCTCAAGCGACTCGAAGCCCTGGTAGACGCTGGCGAAGCGCAGGTAGGCGATCTGGTCGAGCTTGCGAAGCGGTCCGAGGATCGCCAGGCCCACCTCGTGGGCGTCGATTTCGGCAACGCCGCTTGCCCGGACGGATTCTTCGACTTCCTGGGCAAGCAGGGCGAGGTCGTCTTCGGTAACCGGACGGCCCTGGCAGGCCTTGCGCACCCCGTTGATCACCTTGCCGCGGCTGAAGGGCTCACCTGCCCCGGAGCGCTTGATGACGCTGAGGCTTGTCGTTTCGACGGTGCTGAACCGGCGCCCGCATCCCGGACACTGGCGGCGGCGGCGGATCGCCGAGCCGTCGTCGGCCAGGCGGCTGTCCACAACCCGCGAATCGGCGTTGCGGCAATAGGGGCAGTGCATAATATGCTCCAATCTCCGCTCTTGGCCCGCAGGTTCCGGCGAGCCGCTGTGCGGACCGGATACAGCAAGTTTAGAAGCAGATATGGGTAAACTACAAGCGTGTTACTACCACATCTAGTAGCTGCGGCCCGGGAAGCGGGCCCTGACCGCGTCGCCGTGGGCGGGCAGGTCTTCGGCGGCGGAGAGCGCAACGATTGAGGCGCTGACCTCCTCCAGGGCCGTCCTGTCGTAGTCCACGAGCTGGAGCGACTTGAGGAAAGTGGTGGTGTTGAGGCCGGAGGCGAACGCCGCGGTTCCCCCGGTGGGCAGGACGTGGTTCGAGCCGGCGCAGTAGTCACCGAGGCTCACGGGGCTGTAACTGCCGAGGAAGACGGCCCCCGCGTTGCGGATCCGGGCCGCCGCAGCGGCAGGATCGGCGGTGTGGATCTCCAGGTGTTCGGCGGCATAGGCGTTGCAGACGTCGATTCCGGCGTCGACGGTGTCAACGAGGATCACCCCGGACTGGGGTCCGCCGAGCGCGGTCCGCACCCGGTCCGCGTGCTTCGTGGCCGCCGCCTGCACGCCGAGCTCCCGGCGCACCGCAGCGGCGAGCTCCGGGTCGTCGGTGATCAGCACCGATGCGGCCTGGGGGTCGTGCTCGGCCTGGCTCACCAGGTCTGCCGCAACCAGCACCGGATCGGCGGAGGAGTCGGCGAGGATCGCGATCTCGGTGGTTCCCGCTTCGGAGTCGATGCCGACCACGCCGCGGACGAGGCGCTTGGCCGTTGCCACGAAGACGTTGCCCGGTCCGGTGATCATCTGCACCGGCTCGATGGCTTCCTGGCCCGAAGCTCCCCCGATGCCGTACGCGAACGCCGCAACCGCCTGCGCACCGCCGATGGCGTAGACCTCCTCGATGCCGAGCATTGCCGCAGCGGCCAGGATCACCGGATGCGGCAGGCCTCCCCACTCCTTCTGGGGCGGAGAGGCGAGGGCGATCGACGGCACGCCGGCGGCCTGGGCGGGGACGACGTTCATGACCACCGACGACGGATACACGGCGAGCCCCCCGGGCACGTAGAGCCCAACACGGTCCACCGGCACCCAGCGGGAGGTCAGGGTCGCCCCCGGGGCGATGCCGACAGTGACATCGGCGGGGACCTGGGCCGCGGCGAACACGCGCGCCCTGGCGATCGCCTCGTAGAGGGCATCGCGCACCGAAGGGTCGAGGGAGGCCAGCGCGTCACGGAGGGCCGCCTGCGGAACGCGCGGGTGATCCTGCTCGACGCCGTCGAACCTCTGGGCGAGTTCGCGCAGCGCCGGCAGGCCCCGGGTGCGGACGTCATCAAGGATCCGGCTCACGGCCGCCTCGGAGGAGTGTTCGCTGGCTGCGGCGCGCGGCAGAATCCTGCGAAGCTCACCTGCGCTCAGCGGCCTGCCCCGGAGGTCGAGGGTCCGGAAGGCATCAAAGGCGGGGGCGGTTGAGGATTCCACCTTTGAAGTCTACCGGCGCCCGCCGGCACGCCCGAAAGCCGGGCTCCCCCGCTGCGGGCTAGCTGCGGCTGCTGCGCCCCACAAGGCTGAAGAGCACGGCGAAGAAGACGATGCCGGCGACGGTGGCCGGCCAGATGGCGGCCACTCCGGGCGAGCGCAGCAGGAACGAGGATCCGGGCAGCGCGCTGTTGCCGTGCGGGCCGGCCAGGACGGCGAGGGACTGCCCCGTGAACACCGCGGCGGCCGAGCCGAGGACCGACCCTCCCACCGCGGCGGCGATGCGCGCGGCAACTCCGGGCAGCTCAAGGCGGGCGGCGAGGAGCATTCCCACAACCACACCGGCCGCGGCTTCGAGGCCTGCGAGGGTGAGGTCGCGCAGCAGCCATGAGTCGGGGCTCAGCGGATCGCCGAAGAGGAACCCGCCCGGAGCGCCGAGCCACCACACCACGCCGAGGAGCACGCCCAGCACCACGGCCGACCCGGCCCACCAGAGCAGCGTCGCGGGCGGCACGGCGGTCCGGTCCTCGGCAAGCGCATACACTGCGGGCGGATAGGTGCCGGAACGGGAAGCGGGCTGACGGGCGGGGCGCATGACTTCTACATTAACAAAGAGCGGAGCCTCCGCCTGACCCGCCTAGGGTGGACAGGGTGCGCCCGGCAGCGGGCGCAGCCATATTGAATCGGGTCGCAACAAGCGGAGGACCAACGTGAACGATCAGACCGCTCTTGAAAACCCTGCGCAGTACGGGCAGGCGTTCCGCCAGGTGTTTCGGCGCCACGCGGCGGGGGTTGCCGTCGTGACCGCCTCGTATAACGGAATGCCGTTCGGCTTCACCGCGACCTCGCTCGCGTCGCTGTCGGCGGACCCGCCGCGCTTCACCTTCAACATGGCACGCACGTCGTCGTCGTGGCCGGCGGTGGCGAACACGAACTTCGTGGGTGTCCACATGCTGGCCCAGGACCACGAGGGGCTGGCCGAGCGGTTCGCCCGCACGTCCGACCGGTTCAGCGGGGACCACTGGAGCCCGGGCCCGGAGGGGGTCCCGCTGCTGCATGGGGTGTCGGGCTGGCTTGTGGGCCGGATCTCGCTGCGGCTGTCCTTCGAGAACAACGCGGTGGTTGTGGCAGAGGTCGTTGCCGGCGCGGTCGGCGTCGACGGCGTTCCCCTCCTGTACTCGGGCGGGAGCTACGCCACCCCCGCAGCCACCGAGTACACCATCTGAAGCAGCCTCAGGCGTCGAGGCAGGCCGGCCCGAGCAGCACCTTGAGGTCACCGAACAGTGACGGTGTCGGGTTCACCCGCAGGTCGACGCCGAGCTTCATCACCTCGATCTTCCGTGAGCCGTTGAGCCGGATCAGCACCTCGCTGGTCCCGGGGTGGGTCCGCAGGACCTCGCCCAGGGCGGTGACCGCGGCTTCGGTGGCCTTGTGCTGGGCCATTGAGATCACGACCGGGCCGGAGTGGCCCTCGCTGAGGTCGGGCACCGTGAGTTCCTGCGCGTTGAGCATCACCGCGCCGTCGTCCCTGCGCTGGAGGCGTCCGCGCACGACGACGATGAGGTCCTCCGCGAGCACCGCCGAGATCGGCCCGTACACCTGGCCGAAGAACATGACCTCCATCGAGCCGGCGAGGTCCTCAACCTCCGCCCGGGCGTAGGCGTTGCCGCTGTTCTTGGCGATCCGGCGCTGCAGGGAGGTGATCATTCCCGCGATTGTTACGATCGCGCCGTCGGCCGGCCCCTCGTCGCTGAGGATCGAGGGGATGGAGGAGTCGGCGTGCTGGCTGAGGATCCCCTCGAGGCCCTGCAGCGGGTGGTCCGACACGTAGAGGCCGAGCATGTCGCGCTCGAAGGAGAGCTTGTCCTTCTTGTCCCACTCGGGCAGGTCGGGCACCTCGACGGACAGGCTGCTGCCGGCGCCGGGGTCGTCGAAGGCGCTGAACAGGTCGAACTGGTTGGCCGCTTCGTTGCGCTTGAGCACGATGACCGAGTCGACGGCCTCCTCGTGGATCATCGCAAGCGCCCGGCGGGGGTGCTTGAGGGAGTCGAAGGCACCGGCCTTGATGAGCGATTCGATGGTGCGCTTGTTGCAGACGACGGCGGGGACCTTCTGCAGGAAGTCGCTGAAGGAGGTGAAGGCGCCCTTCTCGGTGCGGGCGGCGACCATCGCGCCGACCACGTTCGCGCCGACGTTGCGGATGGCGCCCATGCCGAAGCGGATGTCGGTGCCGACGGGGGTGAAGTTGACGCTCGACTCGTTGACGTCCGGGGGCAGGACGGTGATGCCCATCCTGCGGCACTCGTTGAGGTAGATCGCCAGCTTGTCCTTGTCGTCGCCGACGCTGGTGAGCAGGGCCGCCATGTACTCGGCCGGGTGGTGGGCCTTGAGGTAGGCGGTCCAGTAGGAGATCAGCCCGTAGGCGGCGGTGTGGGCCTTGTTGAACGCATAGTCGGAGAAGGACTCAAGGACGGTCCACAGCTTGTCCATTGCGGCCTGGGAGTAGCCGTTCTCCTTCATGCCCGCGAAGAAGTCGGCCTGCTGCTTGTCCAGCTCGGACTTCTTCTTCTTGCCCATGGCGCGCCGGAGCATGTCCGCCTGGCCGAGGGTGAAGTTCGCCAGCTTCTGGGCCGCGGACATCACCTGCTCCTGGTAGACGATCAGGCCGTAGGTGCCGCCGAGGATCTCTTCGAGCGGGCCTTCGAGCTCGGGGTGGATCGGCTCGATCTCCTGCAGCCCGTTCTTGCGCAGCGCGTAGTTGGTGTGCGAGTTAACGCCCATGGGGCCGGGGCGGTAGAGCGCGAGCACCGCGGAGATGTCTTCGAAGTTGTCGGGGCGCATGAGCTTGAGCAGGGAGCGCATCGGCCCGCCGTCGAGCTGGAACACCCCAAGGGTGTCACCGCGCGCCAGCAGCTCGTAGGACGCCTTGTCGTCGAGCTCGAGGTCCTCGAGCACCAGGTCGATGTCCTTGTTCGCCTTGATGTTCTCAACGGCGTCGGTGATGATCGTGAGGTTTCTCAGCCCCAGGAAGTCCATCTTGATCAGTCCGAGCCCCTCGCAGGTGGGGTAGTCGAACTGGGTGATGATCTGGCCGTCCTGGTCACGGCGCATGATCGGGATGATGTCGATCAGCGGGTCCGAGGACATGATGACGCCGGCGGCGTGGACGCCCCACTGGCGCTTCAGGCCTTCAAGGCCCAGCGCCGTCTCGAACACCTTTGACGAATCGGGGTCGGCCTTGAGCAGCTCGCGCAGCTCCTCCGCCTCCGAGTAGCGCTTGGCGTTCTTGTTGTGCACATCGGCAAGGGCAAGGCCCTTGCCCATGACGTCCGGCGGCATGGCCTTGGTCAGGCGCTCCCCGGTCGAGAACGGGTAGCCCATCACGCGGGAGGAGTCCTTCAGGGCCTGCTTGGCCTTGATCGTCCCGTAGGTCACGATCATTGCGACACGCTCGTCGCCGTACTTCTCGGTGACGTAGCGGATCACCTCGGAGCGGCGACGATCATCGAAGTCGACGTCGAAGTCGGGCATGGAGACGCGCTCGGGGTTGAGGAATCGCTCGAAGATCAGCCCGTGCTTGAGCGGGTCGAGGTCGGTGATGCGCATGGCGTACGCCACCATTGAACCGGCGCCGGAGCCGCGGCCGGGGCCCACCCGGATGCCGTTGTTCTTGGCCCAGTTGATGAAGTCGGCAACGACAAGGAAGTAGCCGGGGAATCCCATCTGGGTGATGACGCCCACCTCGAACTCGGCCTGCTTGCGCACGTCGTCCGGGATGCCCGCCGGGTACCTGTACGCGAGGCCCGTCTCGACCTCCTTGACGAACCAGGACTGCTCGTTTTCCCCCTCGGGCACGGGGAACCGGGGCATGTAGTTGGCCTTGGTGTTGAATTCGACGTCGCAGCGCTCGGCGATGAGCAGCGTGTTGTCGCAGGCCTCGGGGTAGTCGCGGAAGATGGCCCGCATCTCGGCGGGCGACTTGAGGTAGAACTCGTCGGCGTCGAACTTGAACCGCTTGGGATCGGCGAGCGTGGAGCCGGACTGGACGCACAGGAGCGCAGCGTGCGCCTTGGAATCCTCCGCGTGGGTGTAGTGGAGGTCGTTCGTTGCGACAAGCGGCAGGCCCAGTTCGCGGGCGAGCTTGATGAGGTCGGCCTGGACGTTGCGCTCGATGTCGAGCCCGTGGTCCATCAGCTCGCAGAAGTAGTTCTCGGCGCCGAAGATGTCGCGGAAGTCCGAGGCGGCCTGCATGGCCTCCCGGTACAGGCCGAGGCGCAGCTTCGTCTGGACCTCACCCGAGGGGCAGCCCGTGCTGGCGATGAGGCCCTTGCCGTAGGTCTGCAGCAGGTCGCGGTCCATGCGGGGCTTGTAGAGGTAGCCCTCGAGGGAGGCCAGCGACGACATCCGGAACAGGTTGTGCATTCCCTCGGTCGACTCCGACCACAGGGTCATGTGCGTGTAGGCACCGGCGCCGGAGACGTCGTCGCGCCCTCCCCCGCCCCACTGCACGCGGGTGCGGTCGGTGCGGGCGGTGCCCGGGGTGAGGTACGCCTCGACGCCGATGATGGGCTTGATGCCGGCGCTGCGCGCCTTGCTCCAGAAGTCGAACGCCCCGAACACGAAACCGTGGTCGGTGGTGGCCAGCGCGCTCATGCCGAGCTCTTCGGTGTGGCTGAAAAGGTCGGTCAGCCTCGCCGCTCCGTCGAGCATCGAGTACTCGGTGTGATTGTGAAGGTGGACGAAGGACGGATCTGCTGCAGCTGTTGAACCCACCGTTCCATTCTAGGCCAGCCGGGTTCCCCGGAGCCCCACGGCCGTCCCTGGCGTGTTAGTCGCGGCCGCCGGAAAGCGCCCCGAGCGCATAGGCGAGGTCGAGCGGATAAGGGCTCTCACACACCACGGGCTCCCCGGTGCGCGGGTGCTCGAAGCTGAGCCGGTGGGCGTGCAGCCACTGCCGGGTCAGCCCGAGTTCCGCGGCGAGGCGCGGGTCGGCGCCGTAGGTGAGATCGCCCACGCAGGGGTGGCGCAGGGCGGAGAAGTGGACGCGGATCTGGTGGGTCCTGCCGGTTTCGAGGTGGACCTCGACAAGGCTCGCCCGGCCGAACGCCTCAAGCACCTGGTAGTGGGTGATCGAGGGACGCCCGTCCTCCAGAACGGCGAAGCGCCAGTCGTGCGCCGGGTGCCGTCCGATGGGGGCGTCGATCGTGCCTTCGAGCGGGTCGGGCAGGCCCTGCACGACGGCGTGGTAGACCTTGCCCACAGTGCGCTCCTTGAAGGCGCGCTTCAGGGCGGTGTAGGCGGGTTCGGTCTTCGCGACGACCATTGCGCCGGAGGTGCCGACGTCGAGCCGGTGGACGATGCCCGCGCGCTCCGGTGCGCCGGAGGTTGAGATCCGGAAGCCTGCAGCGGCCAGTGCGCCGACGACGGTGGGGCCCACCCAGCCCGGAGAGGGATGGGCGGCAACACCTACGGGCTTGTCGACGACAACGAAGTCGTCGTCGTCAAGGAGGATGCCCATGCCTTCGACCGCTTCCGGAATCACCCGCAGCGGGTCGGTCGGGTCGGGGACGACGACGGAGAGTTCGGCGCCGGCGCTCACGCGGTCGGCCTTGGCCAGGGTTTCACCGCTGCGGCTCACCCTCCCGTCGGCGGCCCAAGCGGCGGCCACGGACCGGGACACGCCGGCGAGCCGGGCAAGCGCGGCGTCGGTGCGGGAACCGGCGAGATCGTCGGGGACGGTGAACACTGCCGGCTTGCCCTGTTTGGCGTCAGCGCTCATCCGGGCCCTCCGTTGTGCCCGTCCCGGGGCCGGTGGCTGTGCCCGTCGCGGTGCCGTCGGCCGCTTCGGCCTGGTCGTTGCTGCGCCGGCCGTCCATGCCGATGCCGCGGAGGGTCAGCAGGCAGATCAGGATTACGCCGCTGACGACGGCGGAGTCGGCGATGTTGAAGATGGCGAAGTTGGGCAGGGCGATGAAGTCGACAACGTGACCCTGCCCGAAGGACGGTTCGCGGAAGATCCTGTCGGTCAGGTTGCCCAGCGCTCCCCCGAGGACAAGGCCGAGCGCGACGGCCCAGCCCCAGGAGGCGACCTTGCGGATCTGCGAGATGATCGCGGCCGAGACAAGCACCATGACGATCGTGAACAGCCAGGTGACGTTGGTGCCGATGGAGAACGCGGCGCCGGGGTTGCGGATGAAGTGCCAGTTGAGCAGCGGCGGCAGCACCTCCGTCACCTGACCCTCGGTCATCGATGCGACAACCCATGCCTTGGTCAGCTGGTCGAAGATGTATGCGGTGAGGGTGCACAGGCACAGCAGGACCGCGTAGCGGGCCCTGAGCCGCTTGCTGTGCGTGGCTGCGCTGCGGTCTGACCGCTTCTGCCCCGCCTGGGTTCCGTCTGCCGGGATGTGCTCGCTCATAGTGCTTTCGTGCCTGGTGCATATGCTTCCGCACGGCGGCGGCATGTACGCGGTGGATGTTGATTTATCGTTTCCAACGTTACGGCAAAGGCCGGCCGCCGGGTTCCCCCGTCGGCCGGCCTTCATCCGGTACCGTTTCCGCTCCGCCGTCGGGGAACCCCGCCGGCGGGCCAGTCAGATCCGCTTAGGCGTCGGCGGTTTCGGAAGCCACCGAACCGCGCGAATCGAGGTCGCGCAGCTGGCCCTCGATGTAGGCCTTAAGGCGTGAGCGGTAGTCCCGCTCGAAGCTGCGGAGCTGCTCAACCTTGCGCTCGAGCACTGTCTTCTGCTGCTCCAGGGCGCCGAGGACCTTGCGGCTCTTGTTCTGGGCGTCGTTGACGAGGCTGCTTGCCTCGATCTGCGCTTCGGCAATGATCTTGTCGCGCTGCTCCACGCCCGCGTTGACGTATTCGTCGTGAAGGCGCTGCGCCATGGCGAGGACACCCGCTGCGGATTCCGCGGATCCGGCGCCGGCCGGTGCCGGGGAGACGACAGTTGCAGGCACTGAAGCGGCGTCGTCGGCCTTGGCCTCGACCTTGACGGGCTCGGGCTTCTCTTCTTCCCGGACCTCTTCGGTCTTGGTGCTGGCCGCGACAGGGGCGGGAACCGCAGTGTTCTGCGACATGCCCGAGGGTGCCTCGGCGAGCTTGCGGCGCAGTTCCTCGTTTTCCTGGTTCAGACGGCGCAGTTCGACGACGATCTCGTCGAGGAAATCATCTACCTCGTCCTGGTCGTAGCCTTCACGAAACTTAGTGGGCTGAAACCTTTTGTTGACAACATCTTCTGGCGTCAGGGCCATCTGGTCACCTCATAGTGGATAAAGGACTGGCCTGCCGTGAGGCAGCCAAGCCTGCGGTACCGAATTGGGAAATGAACCACGTGATTCACATCAATATGTGATTCAGCGTATATCTTTTAGGACTCGAAGACTAAACGGTGTCGGGCTACGGTGTTGCGAGGCCCTGGGAGACCGCCATGAGGATCACGACGGCGATGAACAAAACGAGGAAGGCCAGGTCAAGCGACACCCCGCCGATGCGCAGCGGCGGGATGAACCGGCGCAGGGCACGAATGGGCGGGTCGGTGACGGCGTAGACGCCGGTGGCCGCAACGAGGGCGAGCTTCCGCGGGCGCCACTCCCTGGCGAAAATCTGGACGGCGTCGTACACAATCCTGATGATCAATGCCACCTGAAACAGCATTAACACCAGGTAAATCAAGGCAAATACCAAACTCACGTTCCAGTCCTTAGGGCCTTATATCGATGCGGCAGGCTCGGACGGGCAGACAGTGTCAGCTTTGGTTGAAGAAACTTGTCTGCGCCTCGCTGGCCTTCTGGTCTTCGCCCAGGACTTCAATATACGACGGCGACAGCAGGAACACCTTATTGGTGACCCTTTCGATGCTGCCGTGGAGCCCGAACACGAGGCCGGCGGAGAAATCAACGAGGCGCTTGGCGTCGGACTCCCCCATGTCGGTGACGTTCATGATCACCGGGATGCCGTCGCGGAAGCTCTCACCGATCACCTTGGCGTCGTTGTACGAGCGGGGGTGGACCGTGGTGATCTGGCGCAGGACTGCGGCGTCCTCTCGTGGAGACTGTACCCGCTTGATCGGGGTGACCGGGGCGCGGTATTCCTCGCTGGGTACGCTCTTGGCGGCCGGTGCGGGATCGGGGCGGCGCTCGTCACGGTCATAATCCACTGAGTAATCCTCGTTCCTGTTCAAGCTTTTCGGCTCTGGCTCGTAGTGCTCGTCACCATCGGCGAGCCCAAGGTAAATCATTGTCTTGCGCAGTGCGCCAGCCATGGTAACTCCTGTCATTGAGAGAGTGGACAACTGTGGTCAGACCTGGAGCCGAAACCCGCCTCCGCGGCGCGGGTCGCACTACCGTTCCAGCTGAGACGCTACCGCAACGCCGGACGTGGACCGAGTACATCAGAACCAATCCGCAGGTGTGTCGCGCCGGCCGCAACGGCCGCCTCGAGGTCGCCGCTCATCCCCGCGGAAACCGCCGCAGCCGAGGGGTGGGCTGCACGTACCCGTTCCGAAATGAGCGCGAGCCGGGCGAAGGCCTCGTGCGGGTCCCCGCAGAGGGGAGCCACGGCCATCACCCCTTTCAGTTCAAGGCCCTCGGCGGCGTCGACGGCCGCGGCCAGGCCCGGGACGTCCGCGGGTGCCGCGCCGCCCCTGCCGGAGGTTCCAGCCGCCGGGGAATCGAGGTCCACCTGGAGGAAACAGCCAAGCGGCGCTCGGGGAGGCTCCCCGGCGCCGGCCCGCCGGGCCGCGTCGGCTGCCACAGCGTTGGCCAGCGCCGTAATGAGCTGTTCCCTGTCCACCGAGTGGACCGCCGCGGCGTAACGGATGACCGACTTGGCCTTGTTCTTCTGGAGCTGGCCGATGAAATGCCAATTGAGGGGAAGGTCGGCGGTTTCAGCTGCCTTTGCCGCCGCCTCCTGGTCGCGGTTCTCCCCGACGTCCCGGATCCCGAGCTCATAGAGGGCACGGACGTCGGAAGCCGGGAAGAACTTGGTGACAACGATCAGCTCGGGCTGCGTCCGCCGTCCGGCGGCGGCGCACGCCTCCGTGATCCGCCTGCGCACCGCTGCAAGGCGCTCGGCGAGGACGGCGGCCCGGGCGCCCGGGTCGGCTGCGGGATCGGCACCGCTCACGAGCGCCACACCAGCCCTGCGATGCGGCCGGCGCCGGGCTCGCGCCGGTGCGAGTAGAGCTTGGCGTTCTCGAAGGTGCAGCCTGCGGCGGTCGGGATCGGGCTCTCCACGACGACGCCCTCCGCCTGCAGCTGCGCCCGCACCGCGGCGGGAAGGTCGAGGCCCGCGGTTCCCCTCCGGGTCGTGGAGCGTGCCGCCGGCACAAGGGCCGAAACTTCGTCGGCCATGTCCTGGGGCACCTCATAGCAGGCTCCGCAGACGGCGGGGCCGATCCACGCCGCGAGGTCCCCGGCCCCGCGGGCACGGAGGCGTCCCACGGCGTTGGCGACAATCCCGAGCTGGACGCCCTTTCGTCCGGCATGGACGACGGCGGTAGCCCGCCCGTCCGGATCGGCAAGGACCACCGGCACGCAGTCGGCGACGAGCACGGCAAGGGGTTCTGTTCCGTCCGGGCTCACCAGGGCGTCCGCTTCAGGAGGCCCACCGGCACGGCCGGGTCCGGCGGAGCCGCCGGTTTCGGCAACGATATTCGAATGGATCTGGCTCATGAACCTCAGGCCGCCCTCGGGCACGCCGATGAAGCGCTCAAGCCGCTCGCGGCTGGCCGCGGCACTCGCCCGGTCGCCCACGGAGAGTGAGAGGTTTCCCGCCCCGACATCAGTGAAGGCGACGTGCAGCCCGGGCCGCACGTCGCCGCGCCACAAGAACATTCTTCGCGCCGGCGGTTCCGCTACTTCAGGAAGTCCGGCACATCGAGGTCGTCCGAGCGCCCGCTTGAGAGATCGGGCTCGACCACCGCGGGGAGGTCGACGTCGAATCCGGCGTCGGCGGGCACAGCGTTCGACTGCTGGTAGCGCTGCTGCGACCAGGTGCCGAGCCCGGCGGAGGCCGGCGCCGACTGTACCGGGCGTCCGGAGTCGCTTCCGACAGTCGGCGCCGCGGCGGGCTTGACCGCGGGAACCGCCGGCTGGCTTGTTGCATCGACCTGATCGAAGCCGGCGGCGATGACCGTGACCCGCGCCTCGTCGCCGAGGGCGTCGTCGATCACCGCACCGAAGATGATGTTCGCTTCGGGGTGTGCCACTTCCTGGACCAGGCGCGCGGCTTCGTTGATCTCGAAGAGGCCGAGGTCAGATCCGCCCTGGATGGAGAGCAGAACGCCGTGGGCGCCGTCGATCGAGGCTTCAAGCAGCGGCGAGGCAATGGCGAGTTCGGCGGCCTTGACGGCGCGGTCTTCGCCGCGTGCCGAACCGATGCCCATGAGGGCCGAGCCCGCACCCTGCATGACGGACTTGACGTCGGCGAAGTCGAGGTTGATCAGGCCGGGGGTGGTGATCAGGTCGGTGATGCCCTGGACACCCGAGAGCAGCACCTGGTCGGCCGAGCGGAACGCGTCGAGCATCGACACGTTGCGGTCGCTGATCGACAGCAGCCGGTCGTTGGGGATCACGATGAGGGTGTCGACTTCGTCACGCAGCGTATCGATGCCGGATTCGGCCTGGTTGGACCTGCGGCGGCCTTCGAAGGTGAACGGCCTGGTGACGACGCCGATGGTCAGCGCGCCGAGGGACCGCGCGATGCGGGCAACGACGGGCGCGCCGCCGGTGCCGGTGCCGCCGCCCTCGCCTGCGGTCACGAAGACCATGTCAGCGCCGCGCAGCACCTCTTCGATCTCCTCGGAGTGGTCCTCTGCGGCCCGGCGGCCGACCTCCGGATCGGCGCCGGCGCCAAGACCGCGGGTAAGTTCCCGGCCGACGTCGAGCTTCACATCGGCGTCGCTCATCAGCAGCGCCTGCGCGTCGGTGTTGATAGCGATGAACTCCACGCCGCGGAGTCCCACCTCGATCATCCGGTTGATGGCGTTTACGCCGCCCCCGCCGATGCCGACGACCTTGATGACGGCCAAGTAATTCTGCGGTGCTGCCACGTCCTGTGTCCCTTGTTCGAATCTGTGCACTGTCTTGGGTCCATCCGGCCGAAACCGGTGTCAACCTTCACCCGGCAAACGTTAACCCTCTGGTTGAGAGTTAATGTTATGTCAAGTAACTCCTACTTGAGACGCTATGGGCACCGGAAGCCAACTGCAATGACCGGTGCCGCGTGTCGCCTTGTTTCTTTCGTTAAAGCCTTATTGGTGCTTCGCCGTGCCCCGCTCACCGCGTGACCGGACGGTCCGGCGCGCTCACGTCGAACTCCTTGACCGGCGGGGTGGTGGCCGGCGCCCGGAGCAGCGCCTCGAGCACCCGGGCCTTCGCGGCATTGCTGTCCGCGCTCCCCCAGAAAATCTTCTGGTTCCCGGTCAGCGAGAGCCTGACCGAGTCGACGCTCTTGGCGGAGGCGTGGTTGAGCCGTGCAAGGATGCTGGGCGGCAGGTCCCCCAGAACCGCCGTGATCGATGAGAAGACCTCGGAGTTGACCGCTTCGGACCCGCCGTCGATGAGGGGAAGCTTGACGGTCTTGCGGTCCTTGACCTTCTTCAGCGCGCGCCCTTCGGAGTCGATGAGCACAAACCCCTTGCCGTTCTGCAGGACCGCCACGGGCACCCGCTCCTTGACTGTCACAACAAGCGTCGACGGCGGCTCGGCTGCAACCGATACGTCCTCCACGGCCGTCTGCCCGGAGAGGAGTTGCCGCGCGTCGTCGTCGGAGATCGAGGTCAGGGACTGGCCATGCAGGGGCTCCAGCGCGCCGGTGACGGTAGCGGTGGACACGAGTGAGTTCCCCTGGACCCTCAGTTCCTTCAGCGCCAGGGCCGGCGAGAAGACGAGGTAGGCAAGGAGCCCGCCGACAAGCAGCAGCAGGCCCGCTGCCGTCAGCAGGAAAATCCGGCGCCTGCGCCTGCGCGGCGGCTCGGGGAACTCGAGGACCGTTGCGGATGCGGTGTCGTGGGCCGGGCCCGCCAGCAGGGTGACCTTCTCCGAGGTGGCCCGGATGCCCGGGACCGGACCGCCCCCGTGCCCGCCGGGAGTCTTAGCTGTCACGGCCGTCCCGTTCCTCCCCGGCGCGGGCCGAAAGCAGGTTGACCAGGTCGGTGGCGAGCGCGGTGACGTCGCCGGCACCAACGGTCAGGATGATGTCACCGGGCCGGGCACGCCCGGCCACCGAGCGCACGGCGGCCTCCCGGTCCTCGACGTAGCCGCCGGGACGGTTCAGCCGGTCAGTGATCAGCGCGCTCGTCACGCCCGGAACCGGATCTTCGCGGGCGGCGTAGATCGGCAGGACGGTCGCCGAGTCGGCGAGGTCGAGCGCCGCGGCAAAGCCCTCAGCGAACTCGCGGGTGCGGGAGAAGAGGTGGGGCTGGAAAAGCACGTGGACCGCGTTCCCGCCTGCGACAGTCCGGGCAGCGGTCAGCGCCGCGTGGACTTCGGTGGGATGGTGCGCGTAGTCATCGAAGACCCTCACGCCGTCTCCGGTTCCCCGGGTCTCGAAGCGGCGCGCCGCACCGGAGAATGAGGCAAGCCCTTCGGCGGCAACGGCGGGGTCGACGCCGAGTTCGAGGCCGACGGCGAATGCCGCAGCGGCGTTGAGGATGTTGTACCGGCCCGGAACACTGAGCTGCAGTTCCTGCTGGGCGTCAAGCCCGTCGACGGCGAAGGACAGGACGCTGTTCGAGGTGCTGCCCACGGCGCGGGTTGAGCCGATGTGGATGTCGGCTGTTTCCGAATACCCGTAGGTGCGCACCCGCCGGCCTTCGCCGGCGGCGGCAACGAGCGCGGCGGCGCCCGGGTCGTCGGCGCAGGCGACGAGGACGCCGTCGTCGGGAAGGAGCCCGGCGAACTGCTCGAAGACGGCGGTGACCGCCGCGGCCGTCCCGTAGTGGTCGAGGTGGTCGGCTTCGACGTTGGTGACGACCGCGATCTGCGGGCTGTAGTTCAGGAACGAGCCGTCCGACTCGTCGGCCTCGGCAACGAACACGTCTCCTCCGGACCAGCGGGCGTTCACGCCGAGGGCTGCGACATCCCCGCCGATGGCGAAGGACGGGTCGCGCCCGGCAGCCGAGAGCATCACGGTGATCATCGCGGTCGTGGTGGTCTTGCCGTGGGTGCCCGCCACAGCGATGACGGTCTGGCCGGCCATCGCCGCCGCAAGCGCCTCGGACCGGTGCGAGATCGTCAGTGAACGCCGGCGTGCCTCGAGGAGCTCCGGGTTCTCGGGACGGATTGCCGAGGAGATCACCACCGTGCCGGCACCCTCGACATTGCTGGCGCTGTGCCCCACGGAGACGGTGGCTCCGAGCGCGGCCAGGGCGCGGAGCGCCTTGGAGTCGGCGGCGTCGGAACCGGACACGGGGATGCCCTGGCCGAGAAGGATCCGCGCCACGGCCGACATTCCCGCCCCGCCGAGTCCGATGAAGTGCACCCGTCCGGCGCCACCCGCCGAGGGTGCCCCAGTGCCGCCCGGTGCTTCGTTCTGTGCCGTCATGCTGTGCGTCCCGCCGCCTCGATCACCAGTGCCGCCATGCGCTGATCCGCATCGCGCACGCCCTGCTGCGCCGCGGCGCGGCCCATTGCCTCAAGGGCCTCGGGGGCGAGCAGCAGGCGCGGCACCTCGGTGCTGAGCCATTGCCCGTTCAGCGCCGTGTCGTCGACGAGCAGCGCTCCCCCGGCCGCCACGAGGCCTTCGGCGTTGAGCCGCTGCTCGCCGTTGCCGTGGGGCAGGGGCACCAGGATTGACGGAAGGCCAACGGCGCTGACCTCGCAGACGGTGGCCGCGCCCGCGCGTGCGAGCAGCAGGTCGGCCGCCGCGTAGACGTTTTCCATACCGTCAACGAATTCCACCTGGTGGTATCCGGGAACACTCAGGCTCGCGCCGTCGTCGTCCTTGACGGACTTCCCGCGCCCGGTGATGTGGAGGATCTGGACGCCGGCGGCGCAGAGGCCGGGGGCGGCGTCGGCGGTCGCACGGTTGATGCTTGCCGCGCCGGAGGATCCGCCGGTGACGATGAGCGTGGGGCGCTCCGGGTGAAGTCCCAGGGCGCGCCGGGCCGCCTCGCGCGCCGCAGCCCGGTCGAGGCCGGAGATCTCCCGCCGCATCGGCATGCCGACCCACTGGGCCTTGCGCAGGGGGGTTCCCTGGAAGGCGACGGCCACGGTGTGGGCGATCCGCGCGCCGAGTCTGTTGGCCAGCCCGGGGCGGGCGTTTGCCTCGTGGATCACGACGGGCACCCGGCGCAGCCACGCTGCGAGGTAGAGCGGCGTCGAGACGTAGCCGCCAACGCCGACCACGACGTCGGGCCGTGCCGATGCAAGGATCCCGAGGGCCTGGCGGACGGCCCGCAGGAGCCTGTAGGGCAGCTTGATGGCGTCGGTTGAGGGCCGGCGGGGCATGGGGACCCTGTCGATTGTCGCAAGTTTGTACCCGGCCGCCGGGACGAGGCGGGTCTCCATTCCCGCTTCGGTGCCCACCGCGAGGATGGTTGCGGAGGGGTCCCGCTCGGTGATGGCGTTGGCGATGGCCAGCAGCGGACTGATGTGTCCGGCCGTGCCTCCGCCGGCCAGGACGGCGGAAAGCGGTGAGGGCGATTTCATGGAGCTGCTGGGTCTCTTTCGGGCTTGTCGGGGATCATTGGCGTTTTGCGGGCGAAGGACAGGAGGACGCCGATGGCCCCGAGGGTGAACGTCAGCGCCGAACCTCCGTAGGAGATGAACGGCAGCGGAACCCCGATGACGGGGAGCAGTCCGGTGACCATGCCGATGTTCACGAACGCCTGCCCGATGATCCAGACAAGGATCGAGCCCATCAGGATGCGTACGAAGGGATCGCTGTAGCGCATCGCGACCTGGATGGTTGCCACGGCGAGGATGCCGAACAGTGCGACGACGACGCCGGCCCCGATGAGGCCGAACTCCTCGCCGATGATCGCGAAGATGAAGTCGTTGTGCGCTTCGGGGATCCAGTTCCATTTCTGGCGGCTCTGGCCGATCCCGACGCCGAACAGGCCGCCGGAGGCCATCGCGAACAGGCCGTTGTCGGACTGGAGGCACAGGTCGGCGCCGTCGTTGCAGTTCAGCCGCAGCCAGGCGCTGATGCGCCCGCCGCGGTTGGAGCTGGTGAAGACCATCAGGACGGCGACAAGGGTTCCGACAACACCGGCGAGCGTGAACATCTTCAGCGGCGCCCCGGCGAAGAACAGGGCCGCGGCCATCACCATCATCAGGATCATGCCGGTGCCGAGGTCGCCTCCAAGGAGCACGAGCAGGATGGGAAGGCCGCCCAGCGGCACCACCGGAATGAGCGCGTGCTTCCAGTTCCGGATCAGGCCCTTCTTGCGCTCGAGGACTGTGGCGAACCACAGCGCCAGTGCGAGCTTCGCCGGCTCCGAGGGCTGGAACGACTGGTTGCCGATCATGATCCAGTTCTGGTTGCCGTTGATGTTCACGCCGATCACCAGCACGAGCACCAGGAGCACGACAGCAGTGGCAAGTCCCGGCCAGGCAAGCATCTTGTAGACGCGGGGGCCAAGCCTTGAAAGGAGGAACATCAGGACCAGCCCGCCGGCGGCCCAGACCGACTGCTTGAGGAAGAGGTCGAATTCCTCCTTGCCCTCGGAGATCGCCTCGACTGAAGAGGCGGAGAGCACCATGAGCAGGCCGATGGCGGTCAGGGCAAGCGCGGAACCGAGAATCAGGTAGTAGGTGGCACCGGTTGGCATGCGCCCGGTGCCCTCGAGGAACTTCCAGCCGCGCCGGGCCGTGCCGAGCAGTCCGTGGTGCTCCGGTTCGCGGCGGTCGGCTCCGTTTGTGCCGCCGGCCGGCGCCGGGACTGCTTCACCGTCGAGGACGGCCTGCCCGCCGGCCGGCGATGGCCTTCCGCCGCCGGCTGCCCGCGGCCGGGCCGGCTTCCGCCCGGTGGGGCGGGTTGGCGTTGTCGCCATCTAGAACTCCTTCGCGGTCTTCGCCTGCCCCTCCACGACCGCGCGGACTGCCTCGATGAAGGAGTCACCCCGGTGGGCGTATGAGGAAAACTGATCCATTGAGGCGGCCGCCGGTGCCATGAGGACGGTGTCTCCGTCGCTGGCCAGCCGCGCCGCTTCGGCGACGGCACGTGCCATGACGGCGTCACCGCTGGGATCGGCGGAGCCGCCTGCTGGCTGCCCTGTTCCAGTGTGACCGGTGGCCGGAAGGATCACCGGCACATTGGGAGCGTGTCGGCGCAGCGCGTCGGCGAGGGGCGCTGTGTCCTCGCCGAGGAGCACCACCGCCTTCAGCCGGCCGGCGTGCCCGCGCACGAGTTCGTCGTAGCTGACGCCCTTTGACAGCCCTCCGGCAATCCAGATGACTGACTTGAAGGCGGACAGCGAGGCGGCAGCGGCGTGCGGGTTCGTTGCCTTGGAGTCGTTGACCCAGAGGACGCCGCCGCGCGAGGTGACGGCCTGGATGCGGTGCGCGCCGGGCTGGTAGGTGCGGATCCCCTCGCGGACGGCCGACGCGGGAATCCCGGCGGCACGCACGAGGGCCGCGGCCGCCAGGGCGTTCGCCACGAGGTGGCGGGGAACGACGTCGCCCAGTTCGCGCACCGATGCGAGCTCGGCTGCCGAGTCCTTGCGCTGCTCGATGAACGCGCGGTCGACAAGGAGGTCCTCGACGACGCCCATCATGCTCACCGCGGGTGTTCCGGTGGTGAATCCGATGGCCCTGCACCCTTCGACGACGTCGGCTTCTTCGACCATCCGCTCCGTCTCGGGCTGCTCGGCGTTATAGACGCAGGCGATCTTCGTTCCCTCGTACACCTTGGCCTTCGCCGCTGCATACGCCTCGTAGCTGCCGTGCCAGTCGACGTGGTCTTCGGCGATGTTGAGGCACACGCTTGCCAGGGGTGAGAGCGATTCGGTCCAGTGCAGCTGGAAGCTGGAGAGCTCCACCGCGAGGAAGTCGAAGCCCTGCGGGTCGCGGATCACGTCGAGGATCGGGGTGCCGACGTTCCCGGCGGCCACTGCACGCTTGCCCGCCGCAAGCAGCATCGATTCGGTCAGGCCGACGGTTGTTGTCTTGCCGTTGGTGCCGGTGATCGTCAGCCATTCCGCGGTGGGGCGGCCCTCACGGATCCGCACCCGCCAGGCCAGTTCGACGTCGCCCCAGATGGGGATGTCCGCCGCGGCGGCGGCCGCCAGCAGCGGCTGGGCGGGGCTCCAGCCCGGGGAGGCGATGATCAGTTCCGGCCGGGCTCCGCCGATGTGGGGCACCTCGGCCGCGGCTGCTTCGCCGAGCAGCACATCGCGGACGCCCACGATCCGCAGCGTGTCGGCCTTCGCGCGGTTCGCTTCGGAGTCGGAGGCGTCGACGACGACGACGTCGGCGCCGAGCTCCACGAGGGTGTCGGCCGCGGAGAAGCCGGTGGAGCCAAGGCCCGCAACGGCGACGCGCAGCCCGCTCCAGTCGGCGTCCCAGGTGGTGAGGGTGTCGAGCCGGGACGGTGCCCGGTGCATGCCGGCCATCAGCCCACCACCCATTCCGCGTAGAAGATTCCAAGGGCCACGGCCACGAAGAGCCCGCCGAGGATCCAGAAGCGCACCACGACCGTGACCTCCGCCCAACCTGTGAGTTCGAAGTGGTGCTGCAGCGGGGCCATCTTGAAGACCCGCTTGCCGCCGGTCGCCTTGAAGTACCCCACCTGGATGATGACCGAGAGGGTGATCAGCACGAACAGGCCCGCCATGATGACCAGCAGCAGCTGGGTCCGGGAGAGGATGGCGAACCCGGCGATGGCGCCGCCGATGGCCAGGGAGCCGGTGTCGCCCATGAAGATCTTCGCCGGGGAGGTGTTCCACCAGAGGAACCCGACCAGGGCCCCGCACATGGCCCCCGCAATCAGGGCGAGGTCCAGGGGATCCCGGACCTCGTAGCAGACGTTCCCGGGCACCGCGAGCGACCCGCAGCTCTGGTTCGACTGCCAGATGCCCATGAGCATGTAGGCGGCGAAGATGAGAATCGACGCACCGGCGGCAAGGCCGTCGAGCCCGTCGGTGAGGTTCACCCCGTTGGTTGCGGCGGTGATGATCAGGTTCGACCACAGGACAAAGAGGATCGCGCCGACGAGAGTGCCCGCGAAGGCGAAGTCGAGGGAGGTGTCGCGGATGAACGAAATGGCTGTCGACGCCGGCGTGCGCCCCTGGCTGTTCGGGAACTGCAGGGCGAGCACGGCGAAGAGGATGCCGACAAGGGACTGCCCGGTGATCTTGGCGGCGGCGCTCAGGCCGAGGCTGCGCTGCTTGGAGATCTTGATGTAGTCGTCGAAGAACCCAACAAGGCCCATTCCCGCCATCAGGAGCAGCAGGAGAAGACCCGAGACGGTCGGCCCGCCGGTGCCGTCGAGCATCCCCATGATCAGGTGGGTCAGGAAGTAGGAGAGCAGGACCGAGCCCACGATGACCGCGCCGCCCATGGTGGGGGTGCCGCGCTTGGTGTGGTGCGCCGTGGGACCGTCGTCGCGGATGAACTGGCCGTAGCCCTTGTGCACGAGGAACTTAATGAAGACCGGAGTGCCCACCAGCGCGAAAAACAGCGCGGAGGCAGAACCGATCAGGAGAGCGATCACAGCTGCGGGCCCCTTCGGAGAGTTGAATCGCCCTGGCTGGGTGCCGCAGGCTGAGCTTGGTCCGCTGGCTGCGGGGGCGTTCCGCCCGGTGACGGGTGGGCGTCAGGGAGCAATGCTATCCGATCCCCCAGGTGGCGCAGCCCCGCCCCGTTCGAGGACTTGAACAGCACGATGTCCCCCGGAGCGAGCTCCGCCCGCAGGATGCGCTCGGCAGCCTCGGCGTCGGGCACGTGCACGACTTCGTCGCCCCACGAGCCCTCGAGCACGGCGCCGTTGTAGAGGGCGCGGGTGTTGTCGCCGACCACGATCAGTTTGGAGATGTTCAGCCGGACGACGACGCGGCCCAGGCGGTCGTGCTCGTCGATCGAGGACTCCCCCAGTTCGAGCATTTCGCCGAGCACCGCCCAGGTCCTGCGGTGTCCAGCCCCCAGCTCGGCGAGGGTCCGCAGCGCTGCGCGCATGGACTCCGGGTTCGCGTTGTAGGCATCGTTGATGACGGTGACCCCGTCGGGGCGCTCGGTGCGTTCCATGCGCCACCGGCTCTGGGCCTTCTGGCTGCGCAGGGCCTCGGCGATGCGCTCCCCCGGAACCCCGACCGCCCAGCCCACCGCGGCGGCGGCGAGCAGGTTCGTGATGTGGTGGAGCCCGATCAGCGGCGAGAGAACCGGATGCTGGCTGCCGTCGGGCAGTTCGAGGGTGAACTCAGGGTGTCCCTCCGCCGTTGTGGTGCCGTTGCGTGCCGCGAGGGCGGCCCCGTCCGATGCGGAAAAGTCAGTGGAGGAGGTGAAGTAGAGCTTCCGTGCGCCGGTGCGGGCGCGCATCGCAAGCACCCGTTCGTCGTCGGCGTTGATGACCGCCGTGCCCTCGGGGGCGAGGGCTTCGAGCAGTTCGCCCTTGGCTTTGGCGATGTTTTCGACGCCGCCGAATTCGCCGGCGTGGGCCGATCCGACGCCGAGCACCACCCCGATGTCCGGTCTTACCATGTCCGCCAGGTAGCGGATGTGGCCCGGTTTTGTGGCGCCCATTTCGATGACGAGGTAGCGGGTTCCGTAGCCGGCCTTGAAGACGGTGAGCGGAACACCCACTTCGCCGTTGTAGGAGCCGGTGGGCGCGACGGTTGGTCCAAACGGACCGAGCAGTCCGGCGAGCAGGTCCTTGGTTGTTGTCTTTCCGGCCGACCCGGTGATCCCGATGACCGTCAGCGGGGCGTTGGCGCGCAGGCGCCGCACGGCCTCCGCGGCGAGCAGGCCCATGGCCAGCACGGCGTCGGGGACGATGACGGCCGGGAAGTCCTTCCCGGGACCGCCGGAGCCGGAGTCATCGACGGGGCGTTCGGTGAGGGCGAGGACGGCCCCGTTGGCGAAGGCCTGGCCGACGAAGAGGTGCCCGTCCGAGACCTCGCCGGGCTTGGCGATGAACAGACCCCCTGGAACCGACTCCCGGGAATCCGTGGCGGCCGAGGTGACGGTCAGGTCCGGAGTGTCCCGGGCACCGCTCGAAAGCTGGCCACCCGTTATTGCCGCGATTTCGGCTGCGCTGAATTCAATCATGACGGTCTAGGACTCTATCGCGGCAACGCCGGGCACAGAGAATCCGTGCCTTGTCAAAGCGGCGGCGAGCTCCACGCGGTCATCCAGGGCAAGGTTGACCCCCTTGACCTCCTGCCATACCTCATGGCCGCGCCCGGCCACGAGCACGGTGTCCTGGGGCGCGGCGATGGCGACGGCGTTGTCGATCGCTTCGGCGCGGGGATGGACCTCGAGGATCTCGCTTTTCAGGTTCTCGGCACGCACGGCGGCCAGGGCGCCATCCAGGACGCCGCGGCGGATCACAGCCTCGTCCTCGTCGTGCGGATCGTCATCGGTGACAATGACGACGTCGGCGAGCCGGGCGGCCACGGCCCCCATGATCGGGCGCTTTGTCTCATCGCGCTGGCCCGTCGCCCCGAACACCACGATCACCCGCGAGCCCGGCTCCGGGCGGCGGACCGCCTGCAGGGTGCGGATAAGGGCATCGGGGTTGTGGGCGAAATCGACGATCGAGGTCGGGCGCTCGCTGATCAGCTGCATCCTGCCGGGCACGCTGACGGTGAACGGATT
Source organism: Arthrobacter sp. TJ-254 (assembly GCF_058269175.1). NCBI lineage: Bacteria > Bacillati > Actinomycetota > Actinomycetes > Micrococcales > Micrococcaceae > Arthrobacter > Arthrobacter sp. TJ-254. Next base: position 361,724 of record NZ_JBZCNF010000005.1, read on the forward strand.
CGAGGCGTCGGCTGCGCGCTGCACGGCTTCGACGGAAACTCCCGAAGCCAGGACCATCACCGCGGCAAGCGCGGCATTGGACACGTTGAAGGTTCCCGGAAGTCCAGTGGAAAGGAAAAGCTCCTGCCCGTTCGGCCCGGACAGCGCGAACCGGTGGCCGAGGCCTTCGGCCTGCACGCGGCTGACCTGCCAGTCGGCGGCAGGCTGCCCGCCGGCTGCCTCCGTTTCGGTGCTCAGGGTCAGGACGCGCCCGGTCGCGGCGGCCGCCATGCGCTGGCCCCACGCGTCGTCGACGGTGACGACACTGGTGCCGGTCCGGTCGCCGGAGAACAGCCCTGCCTTGACCGCGAAGTAGGAGTCCATGTCGCCGTGAAGGTCGAGATGGTCCTGGGTGAGGTTGGTGAATCCCGCGACGTCGAAACGGACCCCGTCCACCCTGCCGAACTCAAGTGCGTGGGAGGAGACCTCCATTGCGGCGGCGGATAGCCCCCGTTCGCGCATCAGGGCGAGCAGGGAGTGGACCTGCGGGGATTCGGGGGTGGTCAGCGTGCTGGGAATCGCCTCGGCGCCGGCGAGGATCTCGATGGTGCCAATCAGCCCGGTCGAGCGGTCGAGGGCGCGCAGGAGGGAGTTGATGAAGTAGGTGGTCGTGGTCTTGCCGTTAGTGCCGGTCACCCCGAACAGCACGGGCCGCTCCGACTGCACCGGCTGGCTGTCGAAGACGGCCGCCGACAGCGGGCCGACGAGGCGCCGGGCCGAGTGCGCCTGGAACACCGGAACGTTGACGGCGGCCCGCGCCCCTTCCAGCCGGGCCGCACCCTCGGCGTCGGTCAGCACCGCGACCGCACCGCGGGCAACGGCCTGCGCTGCGAAGTCGGCTCCGTGGCGCTGGGCGCCGGGGACGGCGATGTAGAGGTCACCGGGCAGCACCGTGCGCGAGTCGACGGCAACCCCGGTGAGGGCGATGCCGGCCTCCGCCGCGGTTGCCGCGGGGGCCCCGTCGAGGGTGATGTCCTGCAGGTCCGCGCCGAGGCAGAGGATGGCATCGCGGAGGGAGACCGGCGCAACGCGCGTGGGCCTCATCTCAAGGCCGGCGGCGCTTGAGGCCATGTTGATTGACACTTCGGTTTTCTCCCGGATTCAGTACTCAACCGGGTAAGTTTCTGGCTTACCTGTAGAGGGTGGAACGTTGTTGGAGTTCAGGACCTGCTTCATGACTTTCTGGAACGACTCCCCCGGAATCAGGTAGTAGAGGTCCCCCTTCGGACGCTGCAGCGTCACGACCACAACGTATTCGGGATCCTCGATCGGCGCGATTCCGGCGTAGGACAGAGTGTATCCGTCGTAGCCGCCGTTCGCGCCGGGCGCCTCGGCCGTGCCGGTCTTCGATCCGACGCGGTACTGCTCGAGGGCGCCGGACTTGCCGGAGCCCTCCACGGCGGTCGTCTCAAGCAATTTCTGGAGCTTCTTGGCCGTCGGCTCGGAGACCACCTTGGTGGCCTTGCCGGCCGGAACCTTGTGCTCGGTGCCGTCGGGGTCGATGAACGCGTCGATAAGCCGCGGCTGCAGGCGCACCCCGTTGTTGGCGACGGTCTGGTAGACCATCGCCGTGTGGAGGGCGGTCTGGGCCAGGCCCTGCCCGAAGAGCACCGTGTACTGCTGCCGCTCGTCCCAGGTTTCGGGTTTGGCGAGGATGCCCGGTGACTCCCCGCTGATCCCGGTCCCCGGCACTTCGCCGATTCCGAACTTCCGGAGCCAGTCATAGCGCTCCTGCTTGGTGAGCTTTTCACCGATCTTCACGGTTCCGGTGTTCATGGACCGGGCAAAGATTCCCGCGGCCGTCCGGTGTTCGGTTCCGTGGTCGAAGGCGTCCTTGAAGGTCTGATTGTCAATCGTGTACAGCGGAGGTATCTCGAACCGCGATGTGGGCTCGATCAGCCCCTGCTCGAGCGCCGCGGCCATGGTGATGAGCTTGGTCGTCGAACCGGGCTCGAAGGAGGCCGTGACCGACAGCGGGCTGCGGAACTTCGGCGCCGTCTGGCCGGGGTTGTTCGGGTCCGGTGTCGTCGACTCGGCCAGGGCCCGGATGTTGCCGGTCTTGGCTTCGACGACAACGATGTTCCCCCACTCGGCGTTGTATTCCTTCACCTGGGAGGCGATCGTCTGCTGGGCGAACCACTGCAGGTCCTGGTCGATCGTCAGGCGCACCGACTGGCCGTCGACCGCGGGAACGTCCTCGTTTGTCGCGTAGGGGATGCGGATTCCGTCGCCGCCGATTTCATAGGTCTTGCTGCCGGCGGTTCCGGTCAGCTCGTCCATGAGGGACAGCTCGAGGCCTTCGCGTGCCACGCCGTCGGGCCCGACATAGCCGATGATCGACCCTGCCACCGGGCCTGCCGGGTAGGTGCGGACGCTTGTCGCGTCGGCGTAGACGCCCGGGAGGCCCACCGCGAGGGCCCGGTTCTTCACATCGGGCGTGACGGTGCGCGCCACATAGTTGAAACTCTTGTCGCCGAGGATCGAGGATTTCAGCGTCTCGGCGTCGATGCCGAGCACCGCGGAGAGCTCCTGGAAACCCTTGTCGACCGGGATGTCGAACTCCCGCTCCCCCAGCTCCTCGTTGTAGCGGTCGAAGGTCTCCCCGCCGCTCAGGCGCTGGTCCACGACGATGTCGAACCGCTCGACACTGCGGGCGAAGTACTTGCCGTTCGTGTCGAGGATCGAGCCGCGCACCGGCTGGACCGGGATGGTCGTGAGCCGTTTGGAGAGCCCGGCCTGGGCCAGCCCGTCGAGGTCGAGGGCCTGCAGCTGGAACAGGCGCACTCCGAGGACCATCAGGAGCACCAGGACGAAGGCGAGGCCTACGCGCAGGCGCCGGGATCCGAGGGCGACTCTTCTGGCATCCTGGCTTCCGGCGGTGGGGTGGGACACTGGAGTTCCTTGTCAGTCAGATCGAACGGTATGTAGCGGAAGGCAGCCAGACTGCCCCGGCCTACCGGTTCGTCTGAATCTGCTGCGGACCCGGGATGGTTCCGCCCGCAAGGCCCTGCACCGGCTTGTCGGCCGCCCCGCGTGCGGCGGCCTCCTGTGCCTTGCGCGCTGCTGCACCGGAATCCGGTGCGGCAGCCGCCGGACGGTCGCGCGGCTCGGTTGCCTCGGCGGGTTCCGCTGCGGCGGCCGCCGGAGCATCAGCCGCAGCCTCGGCCGGTGCCTCCGGGGCGGGTGCGGCGGGCGGCGCCGGCTGGAGGGCCTGCACGTCTTCCGCCGTGACTACCTCTGGAGCCGCGATCAGAGCCAGCGGCTTGCTTCCCTCCTTCGCAGCTTCGGGGCTCCCCGTGACCTTCAAAGAATCTACGTCAATCGTTCCGAAAGTCGGGGACGCCACCATGCCGAGTTTCGTCGCCTCGGCAGCGAGGTTCTGCGGGGCGGCGACGTCCTCGAGCCGCTGAACCAGTGCTTCGTTTTCCTGGGTCAGGGCGACCTGCTTGCCGCGCAGCTGGACAAGTTCGTACTGTGCGCTTGAGACGGAGATGTTCAGGATCAGGACCGTCACCAGCGCGGCGACCAGGACGACGAAGCTGAAGACAACGAAGGGAACCCGGCGCCGGGCCGCCCTTGCGGGTACGACCGAGAGCGGAGTGCGGGTCCGCTCACCGGGGCTGCGTTGCGGCTGGGCACGCCTGACGGGGGAAATACTGAGGGCACTGCTGCCGGAGGTCGCGTCGAAGGACAGAGTATCCGCGCTCAGTGCCTGGCTCATTGTGCTTTCCTGTTCGTTGGGATTGCCTGGATTTTTTCGACTGCCCGCAGCTTGGCGGAGGCCGCCCGGGGGTTTTCCTGGATTTCCTGCTCCGTTGGCGCCTCGGTGCCTTTGGTCAGGGATCGCAGGTAAGGCTTGTGTTCCTCGAGCTCCACTGGGAACCCGAGCGGCGCCGAGGACTTGGTGCCGCGCGCAAATGCGGCCTTGACGATCTTGTCCTCGAGCGAGTGGTAGGACAGCGCAACGATCCGCCCTCCGACGGCCAAGGCGTTGATGGCGGCCGGCACGGCGCGCGTGAGGACGGTCAGCTCCTCATTCACTTCGATGCGCAGCGCCTGGAAGGTGCGTTTGGCCGGGTGTCCGCCGGTGCGTGCCGCACCCGCCGGGACGACCCCGCGGATGACCTCGACGAGCTCGCCGGTTGTGGTGATTGGGGAGCTGCGGCGCGCTTCGACGATCGCCGAGGAGATGCGGCCGGCGAACTTCTCCTCACCCCAGGCACGGATGATCCGCACCAGGTCTTCCTCGGAGTAGGTGTTGACCACGTGCGCCGCGGTCACCCCGCGGCTGGTGTCCATGCGCATGTCAAGGGGCGCGTCGTAGGAGTAGGCAAATCCCCGCTCGCGTTCATCGAGCTGCAGGGAGGATACGCCGAGGTCGAAGAGGACGCCGTCGACCGCATCAACGCCGAGATCGTCGAGCACGTCCTCGATTTCGTCGTACACGGCGTGCACGAGGTCGAGGCGTTCGTCGAAGGGCTGGAGCCGTGCACCGGCGAGGCGCAGCGCCTGCGGATCGCGGTCGATGCCGACAAGGTGGAGGGACGGGAAGGCTTCGAGCATCGTTTCGGAATGTCCGCCCATTCCCAGGGTGGCGTCGATGACAACGGGACGGCGGCCGGCGCCCTGGGCGGAGAGGACTGCTGGGGCAAGGAGTGCAACAGAGCGTTCACGCAGGACCGGGACGTGCCGTTCGCCGGTCGGGCGCTCATCACTCATGCACGGTCTCCTTCCTGCGTGGGTCTGCCTACCCGCCACCGAACGAGGGGGTATTCGTGCTGGTTTCCGGTTCTGTTGAGCTGACGCTGGAGGAGATCCTGAAATCAGATCCCCATCCGGCCGTCCGTACCACCGCCTGGCTCCGGGGAAGTGGAGCCAGGTGGATCAGCGCGTCCGGCGGCTGGAGATCTCATCTCAGGAGTTCTTGGCGCCGTTTCTCTGTTGTTCTGTTTCTTTGTTGTTCTGTTTCTTGTTTGTGCTGTGGCACCCCTGGGCTGATGCCGGTGTTCACCGGCACCTCCTAGAAGATGCCGGGCAGCGCGTCTTCGTCCGTTTCGGAGAAGGCGGTTTCCTTCTCCTCCAGGTAGCTGTTCCAGGCACCCGCATCCCAGATCTCGGCGCGGCTTCCCGCCCCGATCACTGCGAGTTCCCGGTCGAGCCCGGCATACGAGCGCAGAGCCGGCGGGATGGTGATCCGCCCCTGCTTATCCGGCACCTCATCCGACGCACCGGAAAGGAAAACCCTGATGTAGTCCCGTGCCTGCCGGGAGGAAATCGGGGCCGTCCTCATTTGCTCGTGGACCTTCTCGAATTCACTGGCACTAAAAACGTAAATGCACCGTTCCTGCCCCCTGGTCAGCACCAGTCCGGCGGAAAGTTCCTCGCGGAACTTGGCCGGAAGGATCAACCTGCCCTTTTCATCCAAACGGGGAGTGTGAGTTCCGAGGAACATCCCCCACCGCCTGTTCTGAATTGGGCGAAGGCCGGTTCGTTACCGATTCGCTCTTATGCGCTCCACTTTACTCCACAACCCCCCACAGTCAATCCACCACGCCCGGAGCGCGCTCCACTTCGGCCGTGTCGCCCTCTCCGGCGGAGACCAGGGGCGGTCGCGGACCCCGCCGCCGGGCTGCAGCCGGCGGAAGGCGGAACGCGTGAAGTGGTGGTTGGAGAGCTGCCGGGACGGGTCCACCCCGTGAAAACCGCGTTAAATGGCGAAAGACCCGCAGTTGCGGGTCTTTCGCGAATAATTTTAGGCCGGGATGGCCGAGGCGGGACTGGCCGCCCTAGGGCTGGTCGCGCTTGCGTTCGTCCCACTTGTCTTCGAGGCTGCTCATGAAGCCGCTCTTGCCTGCGGAAGCCGGTTTGGCCGGAGCGCCGGCCGCAGTTCCTTTTTCTGAAGTTTTGGCTTTGGTGGTCGCGAAATATACTCCGGCGCCCATTATCAGGAACCCCGCAACACCAAGAGCAATGATTTGATATCCGATTCCGGCAAGAAGCACTAATATTCCGGCAATTGTAACGAGCGACCCAATGACCAGCCTGCGCGTGGACATTGATCGGCGGGTACTTGATGCCATCGAATGAGCGAACTTGGGATCGTCGGCGTGTAACTGCTGTTCGAGCTGATCAAGCAACCTCTGCTCGTGTTCCGAGAGAGCCATGACCGCCTCCTTGAAATGGGTACCAACGTTCCTTCACCCAACAAACGAGCCCGGCGCCCTGGTGGTTCCCGTTACCCACCATCCGCCGCGCCACGCCCATCCCTCCGGACACTCCGCCTTGCACCGTCCCCGGGCACGGGGATCAGGGCGGTCGTCAAGGCAGGTGCACCGTCGCGCTTGAGTGACCTATATAAAGAGTAGTTCTCCGCGCAGCAACTTGAAAGTCACAATACGGGCTTCTCCGGTGTGCGGTTAGGCACACCCTTCCGCCGGTCCGGGGGCTGAAGCAGCCCGGCGGGCCGAACGCTTGCCGCGCCGAATTTCCGGTTGACCTCATCGAGGGCCGCCTCGGCGGTCCGCCAGTTATCGTCCTGGCGGTCGATCGTCAACTGGTGCGCGCCGGAGCCTTCCGTGAGGTGCTCGGCCCGAAGCCCGATCAGGCGGACAGCCATGGGGCGGTTGCCGAGGGCGACGAGCAGCGATGTTGCGGCACCGTAGAGTGCGTGGGCGTTGTCAACCGGCTGCTCAAGCTTCTTGGAGCGGGTGATCGTCGAGAAGTCGGCGTACCTCACCTTCAGGGCTATCCCTCCGGCCGAGGCCCCCGAGGCGCGCAGCCGCACGGCGGTGCGGTGTGCAAGGCGCAGCAGTTCGGTCTGCAGTACGGCGGTGTCGGAAATGTCCTCGGCGAAGGTCTCCTCAGCACCGATGCTCTTCTCCCTGCGCGACACAACAACCTTCCGCGGGTCCCTCCCCCAGGCGAGGTCATGGACATGCTGGCCCGTGCTGCCGAGAAGGCGCCGCAGGGCCGAGACGGGGGTGTGCGCAAGGTCCTCGACCGTCCGGATCCCCAGCCGGCCGAGCGTCTCCTGGGTTGTGGCACCGACGCCCCACAGGGCGGAGACGGGAAGGGAGTGGAGGAAGGCGACGGTCTCGGATTCAGGGATCAGCAGCAGTCCATCGGGCTTGGCCCGGGTTGAGGCGATCTTCGCAACGAACTTGGTTGTCGCAGCCCCCACGCTGGCCGTGATTCCGAGTGAGCGGTGAATCTCTTCACGCACCTGCTCCCCGATCACCCGGGGCCCGCCTAGCCGGCGCAGCGATCCCGAGACATCGAGGAACGCTTCGTCGACACTCAACTGCTCGACTTCGGGCGTAACCTGCCGGAAGATCTCCATGACACCCGCCGAGACCTCGGCGTAGCGCCGATGGTGCGGCTCGACCACGACGGCGGCCGGGCACCGCCGCATCGCGACGGCCATGGGCATCGCGGACCTCACCCCGAACCTGCGAGCCTCATAGGAGGCCGACAGCACAACCGAACGCCCGGATGGCGAGCCGACGATCACCGGCTTTCCGCGGAGCTCGGGGCGGCTCAACAGCTCGACTGATACATAGAAGGCATCCATGTCGATATGCAGGATGGCGCTTTCGCCGCCTGGGGCGCGCTGGCTCTCAGGTTCGGACAACACCTGATCATCGTACCCACGCCCACCGACGGCGTCGTCGGCATCCGGCTCTGCTGGGCAACAGGTGCGATTAGAGTTGGGTTCGATAACGCTTGCCTAGTCCGACGGGGAGATTCATGCAGTCCGCCATCCGCACCGCCGACCAGGAGGACGGCATGATGAAGCAGATCCGCGACGAGCAGTCGGGCTTCCTTTCCGTCATGTCGGAGGAGACAGCGGCCTTCCTTGGCGAACAGGAGGCGACCCTCTCGGAAATCTCCGTCGAGTCCCTCGCCCTGCTCGACGCAATCCGGCAGCTGACACGCGGCGGGAAGCGGATCCGCGCCCTGCTCTGTTACTGGGGGTGGCGCGCGGCGGGCGGCGCGGAGGGTTCACGGTCGGTGGCGAAGGCGGGCACGGCCCTTGAGTTCTTCCAGGCCGCGGCATTGATGCACGACGACATCATTGACCGCTCCGAGACAAGGCGCGGCGCTCCGAGCGTGCACCGGCGGTTCAGCCAGCTGCACGTCGATGCCGAGTGGCACCTCGACCCCGACCGCTTCGGGGTGTCGTCGGCGATCCTCGCCGGAGACCTGTGCCTGGCGTTCAGCGAAGAGGTATTCACCACCGCCTGTGACGAGCTGCGTGCCCCGGCGGCGCGCTTCATCTTTAACCGGATGCGCACGGAGGTCATGGCCGGCCAGTACCTTGACCTCCTTGAGGAGGCGGTGGGGCCGGACCAGCACCCGGACGCCGCGGCGCAGCGGGCGCTGAACATCCTGCGCTACAAGTCCGCGAAGTACTCGATCGAACGCCCGGTGATGCTTGGCGGAGCCCTTGCGGGAGCGGCAACCGGCCTGCTTGAGGGGTTTTCCGCCTTCGCGCTCCCACTCGGTGAGGCGTTTCAGCTGCGCGACGACGTCCTTGGGGTCTTCGGCGACCCGGCCGTCACCGGAAAGCCTGCCGGGGACGACCTCCGGGAGGGCAAGCGCACCTACCTGATCGCCCGCACCCTGGCGCGCACCACCGCCAAGGAGCAGAGCACGATCAACGCGCTGCTGGGCAGCAACGACCTCGACGACGCCGGCGTCGCCCAACTGCGTTCGCTGATCAGCGCCAGCGGCGCTCTGGCCACCACGGAACAGCTCATCCAGGAACGGACGTCGGAGGCGTTCGCCGCCCTCGACCGGCTCGAGATCGACAGCGTGCCGGCCGGCGCGCTCCGCTCCCTCGGCGAAGCCGCGGTCAGCCGCACCTTCTAGGCAGCCGCCGGCGGGAGGGCCCGGTGCTGCCACCTCCGGCCTGCTACCAGGCTGCTGCCTGCGCGCGCCTGCGGATCTCGGTCTTGCGGCCCTCGCGGAGGGCATCGATCGGCCGGCCCGGGAGCGAATCATCGGGGGTGAACAGCCACCGGATGATCTCGTGGTCCTTGAACCCTGCGTCGCCGAGCACCACCAAGGTTCCCTTGAGGCTGTCCAGTACCGCGCCGTCCATGAAGAAATCGGCGGGAATGCTGCGGATGTTGCGTTCGGTGATGCGCACCGAAACCAGTGCGCGTTCGTCGAGGAGCCCGTGGACCTTGGTGATCGGGACACCAAGCAGGTCCGCGACCTCGGGAAGGTTCATCCAGGCTGGCACGAGTGTTTCTAGTTCAGTCACCCTCTAAGGGTGCCACGCGGCGGTGGTGCTCTCCACATCGCTTCCGCGCCGGCCGCGGTGCGGCCCGACACGCTGGCTCCAACCTACCGGCGGATGCACGTCTGTTGTGCTAGGCGAAAATCGTGTACATTCACATAAGTCACACGAGTAACAGTAACAACATGTGACCCACTGCACTACCTTCGCACCCTTGCAGTGCCGGGTTCAGGAGAAGTACTCCCGCCACTGACCAGACGTGCGGTTGCCCAACCGCCAAAAGATGAGGAAATGCCAATGACTGCCCAGCCCCCGTCTGCACTACCGAGCGCAGCTTCGAAGCCCTCTTCGCTGCGCCCAACTCCCCGGCGGCGGAACCTGGCCGTTTCGACCGCAGCAATCCCCGCGGTCATCCTCTCGTCGGTGGCCCTGGCCCAACCGGCAGCAGCGGTGCAGACCGTTGCCGCACCCTCGGTCCGCCAGCACCTCCCCTCGGTGAAGCTTCCCGCTCCGGCCGCCCTGGTTCCGGCCTCGGAAGTCGCCGCCCAGGTCCCCGCAGTGAGGATTCCGGCCGTAACGGCGTCGACCAGCCATACGGTGAAGCCGGGCGACACAATCAGTGCGATCGCACGCAAGCACGGTGTCGACATGCACGCGGTCCTGAAGCTCAACGGCATGAACGTCTCGACAGTCATCTACCCGGGCCAGAAGATCAAGATCCGCGGCGTTGCCGCCGCAGCGCCTTCCACGCCGTCCGCCCCCGCGGCCCCGCGTTCCTCCGCCTCGGCGTCCTACACCGTGAAGCCCGGGGACACGCTCGGAGCCATCGCCGCCCGCCATGGCGTCAGCCTGAGCAGCCTCCTTGCAGCCAACGGCCTGTCGATGAACTCGATCATCTACCCGGGACAGAAGATCACCCTCGGTGGCCCCGCCGCGGCACCGGCCAAGCCAACCGCGCCCTCGGCACCGGCCGCACCAACGCCCGCCCCGGCCGCCGGCGGAACCTACGTCATCAAGCCCGGAGACACCCTCGGTGCAATTGCCGCGTCCCACAAGGTCAGCCTCAGCGCACTGCTCCAGGCCAATGGACTGTCCATGACCACCGTCATCTACCCGGGAAAGAAGATCACCATCCCGGGCCGGACGGGTACGACGCCCGCGGCACCGGCACCCACGGACCTCGTTCCCTCGACCTTCCTCGGGGTCACCTACCCGCAGGCGGTCGTTGCCGACGCGAACCGGAACAAGCAGATCCTCAACTCGCTGCCTGCTCCGACCCCCGCGGAAATGAAGGTCATCGTCGCGAACACCGCCCGCTCCATGGGCGTTGACCCAAGCCTCGCACTCGCGTTCTCCTACCAGGAGTCCGGCTTCAACCAGCGCGCAGTCTCCCCCGCCAATGCCATCGGCGCCATGCAGGTCATTCCGATGTCCGGGGAGTGGGCGAGCGAACTCGTCGGCCGCAAGCTGAACCTGCTCAACCCGCAGGACAACGCGACGGCCGGCGTTGCGATCATCCGCGCACTGCTGCGGACCAGCCCGTCGGTGGACATCGCCATCGCCTCGTACTACCAGGGGCAGTATTCGGTGAAGACCCACGGAATGTTCGCCGACACCAAGAACTACGTCGCGGCGATCAAGGCGCATCAGAAGAACTTCCGGTAAACCGGCTTAGAGCAGACGGCGGGCGGAGGGCAGGGTTCACAGGAATCCTGCCCTCCGCCCGCCGTGCGTTTAGGATCGATAGGTGCAGGAACCAAGAAACGACTCCCTGATCGGCGCCCTCATCGACGGGCGTTACCTCGTCGAGTCGCGCGTCGCCAGGGGCGGCATGTCCACCGTCTACCTTGCCCTGGACCGCCGGCTCGAGCGCAGGGTGGCGCTGAAGGTGCTCTACCCCCACCTCGCCGAAGACAAGAGCTTCCTCGAACGCTTCGAGCAGGAGGCGAAGTCCGCCGCCCGGCTCTCCCACCCGAACGTGGTGGGCGTCCTTGACCAGGGCGTCGAGGACTCCGGCGGACACACGACGGCCTACCTCGTCATGGAATACGTTCCCGGGAAGACCCTGCGCGACCTGCTCACCGAGCACGGCCGGCTGTCGCCCCGCCAGGCCCTGGCCCTCATGGACCCGGTGGTCGAGGGGCTTGCCGCGGCGCATGAGGCCGGGCTCGCCCACCGCGACATCAAGCCCGAGAACGTGCTCCTCGCCAGCAGCGGGTCCATCAAGATCGCCGACTTCGGCCTTGCCCGGGCGGTCTCCGCGAGCACCGGCACAGCCACCCTCGTGGGAACAGCGGCTTACATCTCCCCCGAACTCGTGACCGGCGCCGGGGCCGACGCCCGAAGCGACATCTACTCCGCCGGCATCGTGCTCTTCGAACTGCTCACCGGGCGGCAGCCGTTTTCCGGCGACACTCCCCTCCAGGTCGCCTTCCGGCACGCGTACGAGCGGGTGCCCGCCCCCTCGACCGCCCTGCCGGGCCTGGCCGTTGACGTCGATGAACTGGTGCTGTGGTGCACCGCGCCCGATCCCGAGGAACGACCGGTCGACGGCACCGCCCTCCTCGGAGAACTCCGGCACATCCGCACGACCCTCAGCGATGAAGAGCTCGACTACGGCCCGCCCGCCGGCACTGAGCAAGCCGGCACTGAGCACGCCGGCGGTCGGCCCGGAGGCGCAACCGAGGTCCTGGGACGCCGCACGGCCGAGTCCTTTCCCGCCGGGACCTATCCCACCGAGGCGTTCTCCACCGAGGGGCTTCCGGATGGGAGGTTCTCCCCCGCATCCGATGACACAACGGTGATCGGCGGCGCAGATCAGCACACCCGGGTCTTCGACGCCCCGCCGCTGCAGGATTCCGTGCCTGCCCCGGCACATGCCGGTGCGCAGGGGTGGGAGGACGACGGACCGGCCCGCCCGGTCACCGCCCGTCCGCAGCGCAGGCGCAGCAACCGGTCCCTGCAGCGCCAGCAGGCCCGCGCAGCGCAGCGTCCGCTGAGGACACTGCGCGGCCCGCACGCCGGATACCGCCAGGCCATGGTGGTGGTGCTGCTGATCCTGCTGGCCGTGCTTGCAGCCGCCGCGGGGTGGTTGCTGGGAACCGGCGCCGCGCCCCTGCCCGCAGCTGCACCGCACGCCGCAACGGCGCCCGACGGCCCCGAATCTGCGGAAGCCCGGTGGTCTGAGCGGTAACGGAATCCGTTAGCGCTTCGAGAGGGCTCCGGCGACGAGGAAGGCCATCTCGAGGGACTGCATGTGGTTGAGGCGGGGGTCGCAGACCGACTCATAGCGCTCGATGAAGGACTCCTGGTCAACCGGGTCGGCGCCGCCGAGGCACTCGGCCACGTCGTCGCCGGTCATCTCGACGTGGAGTCCGCCGGGGAAGGTCCCAAGCGAGTTGTGGACTTCGAAGAAACCGCGGACTTCGTCCATGACGTCGTCGAAGTTCCGGGTCTTGTACCCGTTGGGCGAGGTCACGGTGTTGCCGTGCATGGGGTCGGTGACCCAGAGGACCTGGGCGCCGGAGCCGGTGACCTTCTCAACGAGCTGCGGCAGCTTCTCCCGGATGTTGTGGGCACCCATCCGGGTGATGAAGGTCAGGCGGCCGGGCTCGCGGTTCGGGTCGAGCTTGTCGATGAGGGCGAGCGCGTCGTCACCCGAGGTGTTCGGGCCGAGCTTCACTCCGATGGGGTTGCGGACCCGGGACAGGAAGTCCACGTGGGCGCCGTCGATGTCGCGGGTGCGCTCCCCGATCCAGAGGAAGTGCGCCGAGGTGTCGTACGGCAGGTTCGTCCGGGAGTCGGTGCGGGTGAGCGCCCGCTCGTAATCGAGCAGCAGCGCCTCGTGGCTTGCGAAAAATTCAACCCGCTTCAACGCCTCGAAGTCGGCTCCGCAGGCGTCCATGAAGCGGACCGCCCTGTCGATTTCGCGGGCGAGCGACTCGTAGCGGGAGTGCGCCGGGTTGGCAGTGAAGCCCTTGTTCCAGTGATGGACAAGGCGCAGGTCGGCGAACCCGCCCTGGGTGAAGGCGCGGATCAGGTTCAGGGTCGAGGCCGAGGTGTGGTAGGCCTTCACCATCCGGGAGGCATCGTGGCCGCGGGTTTCAGGCGTGAAGTCGTAGCCGTTGACCATGTCGCCGCGGTAGGCCGGCAGCGTGACGCCGTCGCGGGTCTCGTCGTTCGATGAACGCGGCTTGGCGAACTGCCCGGCCATCCTGCCCATCTTGATGACCGGAAGGGACGCACCGTAGGTGAGCACCACGGCCATCTGGAGGATGGTCTTCACCCGGGCGCTGATCCGGTCGGCAGTGGCGCCCTCGAACGTCTCGGCGCAGTCGCCTCCCTGCAGCAGGAACGCCTTGCCCTGGGCTGCGGCGGCAAGCCGCTCCCGGAGGACGTCGACTTCGCCGGCAAAAACCAGCGGCGGCAGGGACGCCAGTTCCTTCATCGAGGACGCGTGGACCGCCGCGTCCTGCCATGACGGCTGCTGCGAAATGGCAAGGGTGCGCCAGTGGTCAAGCCCGCCGGCCACTGTCGGCAGGGGCGGCGCGGCGGCGAGGACGGCGGATGCTGTTGATTCACTCACCCGTTAAGCCTACTGGGTTGTACCCAATCCGCGGATTCGCCTTCGTCACACGGCAGGCGGCACCTTAACAGGGCAGTCCAGGGAGTGTCCGCCGGTTGAACCCCGCTCAGGAGGCCGTGTTCCCGCGTTCCTGTTCCGGCGCCTTGGGGGCCCCGCCGATCTCGGTGACGGTGCCGGGGACCGGGCCGGGCACGGCGTCGTGGGGGGTGATCCGCACCGCTGCGCGCCGGGTGTCGGCCCCGGGCCGCGGCTTCCGCTGTGCAGCCTTCTGGGCGGCGAGCTTTTCCTTGACGGTGCTGGCGTACGCGTCGACGTATTCCTGCCCGGACAGGCGCATCAGTTCATACATGATTTCGTCGGTCACGGAGCGCTGGACGAACCGGTCGTCGGCAAGGCCCTCGTAGCGGCTGAAGTCGAGCGGCTCGCCAATGATGATTCCCACGCGCCGGATGTTGGGGATGCGCCGGCCGATGGGCTGGACCTTGTCGGTACCGATCATGGCCACGGGGATCACCGGCACGCGGGTAGCGAGGACGAGCTTCGCGACCCCGGTCTTGCCGCGGTAGAGGCGCCCGTCGGGGCTGCGGGTTCCTTCGGGGTAGATCCCGAGCAGCCCTCCCCCGTTGAGGATCTCCATTCCGGCCGTGAGCGAGGACGACGACGCGGCCCCGCCGGAGCGGTCCATGGGCAGCTGGTTGGAGAGGCGGAAGAACATGGCCGTCAGCCTGCCCTTGAGGCCCTTCCCGTTGAAGTACTCCGACTTCGCGAGGAAGACGACGGGCCGCGGCACGGCGACAGGGAGGAAGATCGAATCCGAGAAGGAAAGATGGTTGCTCACAAGCACTGCGGGTCCGTCGGCGGGTATGTTGTCGAGACCCTTCACCCAAGGCCGGAAGAGCAGCCTCAGGATCGGACCGACGATGATCCGCTTCATGACCCAATAAAACACGCTGCCAGCCTCCCTGCATGGACCGTGCGGCCTTCGGCAACCTTGTCCCCGGCTCGCTATTTCCCTTTGAGACACTACTCTAAGGATCCGCTCCGCTGGTACGGTGCGCGACCCGGTGCGAGCATAGACAAATGACTATTCCCTCGGGTGCTGCGTTCTCCTCTCCCGGCCGGGGACCGGCCGCTCGGACGGGAGTGCTGCTCAGCCACGGCTTCACCGGTTCCCCCGCGAGCGTGCGCGGCTGGGCCGACCATCTGGCCGCCGAGGGCTTTTCGGTGAGGCTGCCGCTGTTGCCCGGGCACGGCACGAGCTGGCAGGAACTGGCCCGGGTGCCGTGGCGCGCCTGGTACGAGGCGTATGAGATCGCCTACGACGAGCTGAGTGAATCGACCGACCGGATCGTCGCCGCGGGCCTGTCGATGGGGGGCGCACTTGCCCTGCGGCTCGCATCCCTGCGTTCGGTGTCCGGCGTGGTCGTCGTCAACCCCGGACTGACCTTCGCCGACCCGAGGGCGCGGTACGCGGGAGTGTTGA
This sequence comes from Arthrobacter sp. TJ-254, assembly GCF_058269175.1. NCBI lineage: Bacteria > Bacillati > Actinomycetota > Actinomycetes > Micrococcales > Micrococcaceae > Arthrobacter > Arthrobacter sp. TJ-254. The sequence goes on from NZ_JBZCNF010000005.1 coordinate 377,075, forward strand.
AGTATGTGCTCCGATCCGTGCCCCCGATCGGCAACAGCATCAAGCTCGAGGGCCAGGACGAGGGTGCCTACGCCCGGACCCCGGTTGCGGCGGTGCACCAGCTCCGCGGGCTGTTCAAGGACACCGTGGCACGGCTGCCGCAGGTGAACGCGCCAACGCTCGTCTTCCGGTCCGGCAACGATCCGGTGGTTCCGGAGACGAGCATCTCGGTGCTGCAGCAGCGGCTGGGCAGCCGCGACCTTGAAATTGTCCGGTTGACGAACAGCTACCATGTGGCCACGATGGATCATGATGCACCACTGATTTTCGACCGCTCGGCGGAATTCATCCGGCACGTGACAGCAGGTACAAGCGTATGAGCCCCCGAGGGCAGGAACCCAACGAATCCACCGACGACGCCGTCTGGCAGGACATCGTTTCCCGGCTTCAGAACACTCCCGGCGACGATCCCGGAGAGCAGGAGGCGGAGGACCAGCCCACCGACCGCGAGCGCGTCGAAGCGATCTTCCGCAACCAGCATCTGCGGCCCTCCGGCCCCCGGGACTATGAAGAGCCCGAGGTGGTCGACGCCGAGCAGGAGGACGACGGGTACATTCCGCCGGAACCGCCCCCGCTGGGCACCGGTGATCCGCTGCTCGTCCTGTCCTGGCTCGGCGCCGCCGGCGGGCCCGTCCTGCTTGTGCTCTTCGCAATGTTCTGGCGCGACGCCCCTGTCGCGGCCACCCTCGGCGTGCTTGCCATGTTCCTTGCCGGAGCGGGTTTCCTGCTCTTCCGCCTCCCCCGCCACCGCGATTTCAACGACGACGGCGCCGAAATCTAGACCAGCCCCGCGGCTGCTGTTCCACGGTGCGCTCCCGCGCCGGCTTCATGCGGCGCTGCGGAAGGTGTAGCGGGAGAGATCGGCCGCGCCGATCAGCCCGGCGTTGGGCCCGAGCCCGGCGGCCCGGATCCCCGCCGCCGGCCGGAACCCCCGCCCGGTCAGGTTCCGGCCGAATGCCCGCCGGGCAGGCTCGAGAAGCAGGTCCCCCGCGGCGCTGAGCCCGCCGCCGACGACGAATGTTCCCGGGTCAAGCGCGGCGGCCAGGTTGGCCAGGCCAATGCCGAGCCACTGCCCGGCGTCGTCGACAAGCTCGCGGGAAGCCGGGTCCCCCTCCATGGCGAGGCGGGTGACAAGGGCGCCGGTGATCCGGTTCGGGTCGCCGTCCGCCGCCTCGAGCAGTGTCTGGGCCACGGGCGAATTGGCGGCCGCCAGTTCCCGCGCATCGCGCCCAAGGGCGTTCCCCGAGGCGTACTGCTCCCAGCAGCCCCGGTTGCCGCATTCACAGCGGTGGCCGTTGGGTACCAGGATCTGGTGACCGAACTCGCCGGCCACCCCGTGCCTGCCCCGCTCCACCCTCCCGTCGAGGATCATCGCACCGCCGATGCCGGTCCCCAGTGTCACGCACACCAGCCTCGGTTCACCGCGGCCGGCGCCGAAGCGCCATTCGGCCCAGCCTGCGGCGTCGGCGTCGTTGACCACGGTTACCCGGCGCCGGAGCAGTGCCTCGAGGTTGCGCCGCAGGGGTTCGTTACGCCAGGCGAGGTGGGGGCTGAACAGGACCGTCGAATTGCTCAGGTCCATCCAGCCGGCCGCTCCGATGCCCACCGAGCGGATGCGGTAGTCCCTCGATAGCTCGCGGACGAGGTCGGCGATGACCGCCTCGACGTCGCCGGCGTTGCCGCTCGGGGTGGAGCGGCGGGCTTCGGCGAGCAGGCGGCCGGAGACATCGACGACGCCGGCGGCGACCTTGGTGCCTCCGACGTCGATCCCGACGGCGAGCCCGCGGCGGGCCGGATTGGGCAGGCCCGCACGGGCCGAGCGGGGAAGCAGCGGCGACCGGTTCGGCCATCCCGCGGCGCGGGGTTTGGGCCGCCGGGGGAAACCACCATCCGGGTCCTGCTGTCGCGCCATCGAATATCCCTCCACCACGCCGCCGGACAGCCCGCCGGTGCTTTTCACACCGTTATCAATTCGTACATTACTGGACGGTAACGAAACGTCGGAAACCTATAGGCTATGGAAATGCCCTAAGGCATCGGCGATATCAAAGGAGCTATTGTGCGCGAAATAAGCGTTCCCGTCCTCGTTGAGGCACCCAGCGACAGCAACACGACCAGGCTCGTGCTGAAGCAGGCGGACAAGCCGTCCAATCCGGCACTGTTCTCGGTCCAGGGCACGTCGGGGGAATGGCGGGACATCCGGGCCACGGAATTCCGCGATCAGGTCGAGGCTGTAGCAAAGGGGCTCATCGCTTCGGGCGTGAACGCCGGAGACCGGATCGCCATCATGGCGCGGACGCGGTATGAGTGGGCCCTTGTCGATTTCGCCGTCTGGTTCGCCGGTGCCGTTTCCGTTCCCGTATACGAAACCTCCTCCCCCGCCCAGGTGGCGTGGATCCTCAGCGACTCCGGCGCGGTTGGCGCGTTCGTCGAGTCGGCCCGCCACGAGAACGTCGTGCGCGAGGCCGCCGCCTCGGATCCCGCGATCTCCCTGCAGCATGTCTGGCAGTTCGACGGCAACGGAATCGAAACGCTGCGTACGGCCGGTGCATCTGTCGACCCGCAGGTCCTCGCGGAGCGGAGGTCGATCGCCGGGCTCGACGACCTGGCAACGATCATCTACACCTCGGGAACCACGGGACGGCCGAAGGGCTGCGAACTGACGCACGGGAACTTCGTTGAACTTTCGGAGAACGCCGCGGCTGCACTTCCGGAGGTTGCGCACGAGGGTGCGCGGACGATCATGTTCCTGCCGATGGCCCACGTGTTTGCGCGTTTCATTTCAGTGCTGTGCGTCGCGTCGGGTGCGACGGTTGCCCACACGGCGGACGTGAAGAACCTCCTCCCCGACCTCCAGAGCTACCGGCCCAGCTTCATCCTCGCGGTTCCGCGGGTGTTCGAGAAGGTCTACAACAATTCGATGCTCAAGGCGGAGGACGGCGGCAAGGGGAAGATCTTCCATGCCGGCGCCGACATCGCCATCGCCTGGTCGAAGGCGGACCAGGCCGGCAAGGTGCCGCTGCTGCTCCAGCTCAAGCACTCACTGTTCGACCGCCTCCTCTACGGGAAGATCAGGGCGGCCATGGGCGGGCAGGTCCAGCACGCAGTCTCGGGCGGCGCACCGCTCGGGGACAGGCTGGGCCACTTCTTCCACGGCATCGGACTCATGGTCCTTGAAGGTTACGGGCTGACCGAGACAACGGCCCCGATCTCCGTGAATACCCCGCAGAAGATCAAGATCGGCACGGTGGGCGCGCCGTTGCCCGGCAATGCGGTGAAGATCGCCGACGACGGGGAAATCCTGGCCAAGGGCGTGTGCGTCCTCAAGGGCTATTTCAACCGGCCGGACCTCACGTCCGAAGCCTTCCAGGACGGCTGGTTCCGCACCGGGGACATCGGTGAGCTCGACAACGACGGGTTCCTGCGGATCACCGGCAGGAAGAAGGAAATCATCGTCACGGCCAGCGGCAAGAACGTGGTTCCGGCGATGCTTGAGGACACGATCCGGGCGAACGCGCTTGTCTCCCAGTGCGTTGTCCTCGGGGATCAGCGCCCGTTCATCTCCGCGCTGATCACCCTTGACGAGGAGGCGCTGCCGGGGTGGCTCGAGCGCCACCAGCTGCCTGCGACCACCACGGTCGAGGAGGCCGCGGAACACCCGGCTGTCCTTGCCGAGATCCAGCAGCTCGTCGACGACGCGAACCTCACCGTCTCGCAGGCCGAAGCGATCAAGGTCTTCCGGATCGTCCCGAGGGACTTCACCGAGTCCAGCGGACACCTCACGCCTTCGCTGAAGATCAAGCGCACCCAGGTGCTCAAGGATTACTCGGACGTCGTTGAGGACATCTACGCGTCCCCCCGGGTCTAAGGACACCCTCCAGGGTCTCCGGCGATCAGCCGGCACGGCGGCCGCTCCCTTCAGGGGGCGGCCGCGTCGCTGCGCGGCCGGGGCTTCGGGGGTGAGTTAGGGCTTCCCGGTCTTGAGGGAGAGCAGCGCGTTCTCCACGACTTCGGTCAGGGCCGGGTGGATCCAGTACTGGCCGCGGGCCATTGCGTGGGCCGGAATCCCGAAGGACATGGCCTGGACCAGCGGCTGAATGAGCACTGACGCCTCGTGTCCGAGCAGGTGCGCGCCGAGGATTTTCCCTGAGTCCTTTTCGGCGATCAGCTTCACCAGGCCCGTTGTGTCTTCCATTGCCCACCCGTAGGCGGTTGAGCTGTACGGCTGGACTGCTGTGGTGATCTCGGCACCGGTGTCCGCGGCATGCCGGAGCGCTTCCTCCTCCGTCAGGCCAACGGTGGCGATCTGGGGGCGGGTGAAGACGGCCGCCGGCACATACCGGTGATCGCCGCTGCGCAGGTCCTCCGGGTGCAGCAGGTTGTGGGCAACGGTCCGGGCGTCAGCGTTTGCAACATGTTTGAGCTGGTGCCTGCTGCTGACGTCCCCCAGCGCCCAGAGTCCGTCGACCGGGTGTCCGTTCCGCAGGACCCGCTGGTTTCCGTCAACACTGATCCGGCCGTCCTCGTGCTGATCGAGGCCCGCGTCCGCGGCGCCGAGCAGGTCCCCATTGGGGATCCGCCCGGTTGCGACAAGGACGAGGTCGACATCGACGGCGGAGGGACTCCCCTGCTGGTCGAGCACCGCCCGGACCGAGCCGTCCGGATTCTGTTCGAGCGAGGTCACCTCGGCGTTCGGGCGCACGTCCCACTGCCGCCGGGCCTCTTCGGTGAAGGCGTTGGAGACGGTTGCATCGAGGTTCCTGAGGAATTTTCCGGAGCGGAGGGCGACGGTGACGTGGGTTCCGAGCGAGCCGAAGATGTTGGCGAATTCGGCTGCGATGTATCCTCCGCCGATGATGAGCAGGCGCCGGGGCTGCGCGTCGATCCGCATGATCGTGTCGGAGGTATGGACCTGAGGGAGCCCGATTCCGGGCAGGTCCGGGGTCCTCGGCCGTGAACCTGCGGCAAGTACCACCTGGTCGGCCGTGATCACCCGTCCCGACGCCGTCTCGAGGGCGAGCTGGCCCGTGAGCCGGGCCGCCTCGGCGTAGAAGGCGACCCCGTGGGAGTCGGTGCGCTTGTCCCTGGCTTCCGTCGAGACGGAGTCGGTGCGGGAAAAGATGCGGTCGCGGATGTCGCGCCAGCGCACGCCCTCCAGCGTCAGATCGACACCGAGGCGGGCGGCTTCGGCTGTGCCTGCGGCGAGCTGCGCCGGGTAGACGAGCATCTTCGTGGGAATGCAGCCCACGTTCAGGCAGGTTCCCCCGAACGTTCCACCATCGATCAGCGCGACTTTCCTGCCCCGCCAGGCGGAGGTGATGATGGTGTTGCCCGAACCGGAGCCGACGACGGCAAGATCGTAGTGAGTCACGCGGAGCAGCCCATCATCGGCTACTCGTGGAGCTCGTCGACGACGAGGGCGGCAAGTTCGAGGACAGCGTCGCGGGTGGCCGGCTGCAGCCGTCCGAGGTCGATGCGCGACCCCTCGGCGAGGTGCCGGTCGTAGGGGATGCGCACGACGGTGCGCACGCGGGACAGGAAATGCTCTTCGATTTCGGCGACATTGACCTGGGTGCCGTTCCCTGAGGAAAGGTTGATGACGACCACGGCTTTCTCAACGAGGTCGTGACGTCCGTGCGCTTCGAGCCAGGAAAGCGTCTCGGAGGCGAGCCGTGCCTCGTCGACGCTGCCTCCGGAGACGAGGACAACGGTGTCGGCCTTTTCGAGGGTGCCCTTCATGACGGAGTGGACCATTCCCGTGCCCGAATCGGTCAGGACGATCGAGTAGTACCGGCCCAGGATGTCGGTGACGGCACGGTAGTCGGCGTCGTCGAAGGCCTGGGCGACGGCCGGGTCGGTGTCCGAGGCGAGGACGTGAAGGCGCGAGCCGTCGCGGGTGACGTAGTTGGCGAGCTGCGCGAAGGAGTCGACCATGAAGCGGTTCTGGACGAGGTGCCGCGCCGTGAAGTCGGCTCGTCCCGGAGACCGGTCCGAGAGCGTCCCCCGGTCGGGGTTGGCGTCCATGGCGATGATGCGGTCTTCGCGGATGTCGGCAAGGGCCATTCCCAGCAGGGTCGTCACTGTTGTCTTGCCCACGCCGCCCTTGCGTGAGAGCACGGGAACGTAGCGGGTATGTCCGCCGAGGCGGACTCCGATGCGGTGCTCGGTTGCCCTGCGGATCCGCACCGCGTCGGAGTCGCCGAGGTTGACGTAACCCAGGGTTGCCTTGTAGATCCATCGCCGCCAGCCATTGGCCGGCGGCCGTTCGGCACCCACGAGGAGCCGGTCGGCGGTAAGCGCCGAGGCCGGCTCGGGACCGTCTTCCTTGTCCCTCCGGCTGCTGCGGATCTCGCCGGCGGATGAGTCAGGTGCCGCATCGGGCTCAGGCTGCGCGGGCGCCGATGGGACGTGCGGGAGGGAGCCGCTGGGTGTCCAGCCCAGTCCGTCGCCCGCGTCAGGGGCGGGAAGCGGGTCGGAGGCCGCGGCGCCGATTTCGGGGAAAACAGTCGGGGGCAGGGGTGCCTCGATGACGGGAACGGGCCCGACCGGCAGGGCGGCGCTTCCGCTGCCCAGATGGACCGCTGCGGGGTCGGTCCCGGCGGCAACGACGACGGGAGCCTGTCCCAGCCGCGGTCCTGCCGCAGGCTTCACGGCGGCGGGTTCGGACTGCTGCTCCGCTGTATCGGGCCGTGGCTCGTCGACGGCGGGGGGCTCGGCGGCCGCCGCAGCCTCGGCATCCGTTGGGGTGGGTGTTGAGATGGGTGCGGCCTGCTCCCCGGCGGCGGCCGTCTCGGCCTGCTCGGCGGCCTCGGGCTGATTGACGGGGGCTGCGGGTTCCTTCGTGGAGTCCGAAGCTGATTCTTCGACGGCTTGCGGCTGGCGTCCTCCCTTGGGGCGGGGTTTGGCGGCGCCGGAACGGGGCGTAGCTGAGACCATGATTCCTTCCAATCGAAGTGCCTACCGGCCGCGCCTGAAGGCGCGGACCGTCATCGAAGAACTCTAACCCACGGTGGAAGGGCGCCGACGGCGTCAAGGGCGTCCGGCGGTTGGAATGCCGGGCCCCCTGAGGACGCCGTCGCCGCCGGTCAGGCGACCGTTATGACAAGGAGCAGGTCTCCGCCCTCGACCTGCTGGGCCGTGTCCGAGGTGACGCGTTCCACAGTGCCGCCAACGCTGGTTGTGATGTTCGCTTCCATTTTCATTGCTTCGATAGTCGCAACGGTGTCGCCGGCCGCAACCACGGCCCCCTCCTTGACCGTCACCGTCACGGCTCCGGCGAAAGGCGCGGCAACGTGGCCGGGCTTTGACGGGTCTGCCTTCTCCGCCGTCTTGACCTCGCTGCGGACGCTCCGGTCGCGGACGGACACGGGACGCATCTGCCCGTTGAGGGTGCACATCACCGTCCGCATACCCTTTTCGTCGGCATCCGAGACTGCTTCGAGGGTGGCGATCAGCCGGACGCCCTTTTCGAGCTCAATGACGTGCTCACCGCCCTGCTGCAGTCCGTACAGGTAGTCGGCAGTGCTCAGCACCGAGACATCCCCGTAGGTTTCCCGGGTGCGCGTGAAATCCGCGGCGGGTCCGGCGAACAGGAGGCGGTTAAGGGTTGCGCGGCGTTGCCGCGATTCACCTGCCAGGCTCTCCTCATCGGTGGGATCAAGGTCAACGATCCGTGGTTTCATCACCCGGCCCTGCAGCGCCTTGGTCCGGAACGGCTCGGGCCAGCCCCCGGGCGGGTCCCCGAGCTCGCCGTTGAGGAACCCGATGACGGAGTCGGGGATGTCGTAGTTCTGGGGGTTTTCCCGGAAGTCCGCCGGATCGGCATTCGAGCCGACAAGCTGAAGCGCTAGGTCCCCGACCACCTTCGACGACGGAGTCACCTTCACCAGCCGGCCGAGGATCCTGTCGGCGGCCGTGTACATGTCTTCAATGGCCTCGAAACGCTCACCAAGCCCCAGGGCGATTGCCTGTTGTTTCAGGTTGGACAGCTGCCCGCCGGGGATTTCATGCCGGTAGACCCTGCCCGTCGGCCCGGGAAGCCCTGACTCGAAGGGCGAGTAGGTCCGTCGAACCGCTTCCCAGTACGGCTCAAGCGAGCTGACCGCGTCGAGGTCGATCCCTGTGTCCCGGGGGGTGTGGGCGAGCGCGGCAACAAGGGCCGAGGCGGAGGGCTGGCTGGTGGTGCCCGCCAGCGGGGCGCTCGCGACGTCCACGGCGTCCACGCCGACGTCGATCGCGGCAAGGAGCGTCGCCAGCTGGCCGCCGGCCGTGTCGTGCGTGTGGAGGTGGACCGGCAAGTCGAAGCGCTCCCGAAGGGCCGCCACAAGCCGCGCCGCGGCGGCAGGACGCAGCAGCCCCGCCATGTCCTTGATGGCGAGGATGTGCGCCCCGGCGTCGACCATCCGCTGCGCCAGCCCGAGGTAGTACTCAAGCGTGTAGAGCGTCTCCTTGGGATCGAGCATGTCGGCGGTGTAGCACAGGGCGACCTCGGCCACCGCTGTTCCGGTGGCCCGCACGGCCCGGATCGCCGGCTCCATCTGGGAGACGTCATTGAGCGCATCGAAGATACGGAAGATGTCGATGCCCGAGGCTGCGGCCTCCTTGACGAAGGCCTCGGTTACCGCCTCTGGGTAGGGCGTGTACCCGACGGTGTTGCGCCCGCGCAGCAGCATCTGCAGACAGATGTTGGGGATCTCGCGGCGCAGGGTGTCGAGCCTGTCCCACGGGTCTTCACCGAGGAAGCGCAGGCCGACGTCGTAGGTCGCCCCGCCCCAGGCTTCAACCGACAGCAACTGCGGGGTCAGCCTCGACACGGAGGCACCTGCCGCCGCAAGGTCCCGGGTCCGCACCCGGGTCGCGAGCAGGGACTGGTGGGCGTCACGGAAGGTCGTGTCGGTGACGGCAACCGCCTGCTGTTCGCGCAGGCGGGCGGCGAAACCTTCCGGGCCGAGCTCCTGCAGGAGCTGGCGGGATCCTGGCTGCGCCTTGCCGTCTTCCCCCTCCGGGACCCGCGGAAGCTTCTCCATGGGATCGAGGTGGGCCGGCCGCTCGCCATGGGGCTTGTTCACGGTGACGTCCGCCAGCCAGGTCAGCAGCTTGGTGCCGCGGTCCGCCGGCACGCGCGCGGTGAGCAGTTCGGGGCGTTCGTCGATGAAGGAGGTGGCGACATTCCCGGCGATGAAGTCGGGGTCGTCGAGGACAGCCTGAAGGAAGGAGATATTCGTTGACACGCCGCGCACACGGAACTCGGCAAGGGCCCGCCGGGCGCGGGTGACTGCCGTCGGGTAGTCCCGGCCCCGGCAGGTCAGTTTGACGAGCATTGAGTCGAAGTGGGGGCTGATCTCGGCGCCTGCGTACACCGTTCCGCCGTCGAGCCTGACCCCGGCACCACCTGCCGAACGGTAAGCAGTGATCCTGCCGACGTCCGGGCGGAAGCCGTTCGCCGGGTCCTCGGTGGTGATCCGGCTCTGCAGCGCGGCGCCGCGCAGCTGCACGGTGTCCTGGCTGAGCCCGAGATCGGCAAGGGTCTCCCCCGAGGCGATGCGCAGCTGGGACTGCACGAGGTCCACATCGGTGACCTCTTCGGTGACCGTGTGCTCCACCTGGATGCGGGGATTCATCTCGATGAACACGTGCTGGCCGGCGCGCTCCCCGACCGTGTCCACGAGGAATTCGACGGTTCCGGCGTTCACGTACTTCAGCGCCTTCGCGAACGCCACGGCGTCGCGGTACAGCGCCTGGCGGATCGAATCGTCAAGGTTGGGCGCGGGGGCTATTTCGATGACCTTCTGGTGGCGGCGCTGCAGGGAGCAGTCACGCTCGAAGAGGTGCATGACGTTGCCCTCGGCGTCAGCCAGGATCTGCACTTCGATGTGCCGGGGGCGAAGGACCGCCTGCTCGAGGAACATCGTTGGGTCCCCGAAGGCCGACTCAGCCTCGCGCATCGCCGCCTCAAGCGCCCCCGGGAGGGCTTCACGGGTGTCAACCCGGCGCATTCCCCGGCCGCCGCCGCCGGCGACCGCCTTCGCGAAGACGGGGAAGCCGATCTCGTCCGCCGCCGCGATCAGCTCGTCGAGGTCCGCGCTCGGTCTGGAGGACTTCAGGACCGGGATGCCTGCTTCGCGGGCTGCGTCAAGTGCCTTGACCTTGTTTCCTGCAAGCTCGAGCACGTCGGCAGGCGGGCCGACGAAGGTGATTCCCGCCTCGGATGCCGCCCGCGCGAGGTCCGGGTTCTCGGAGAGGAACCCGTATCCGGGGTAGATGGCGTCGCATCCGGATTCCTTCGCGACGCGCACCACCTCGGCGACGTCGAGGTACGCGCGGACCGGGTGGCCCTGCTCCCCGATCAGGTAGGCCTCGTCGGCTTTCTGCCGGTGAATTGAATTCCGGTCTTCATAGGGGAAAACGGCGACCGTCTTTGCCCCCGCCTCGTGTCCGGCCCGAAAGGCCCGAATGGCAATCTCTCCGCGGTTTGCTACCAGAATCTTCGAGAACATGGCTCTCCTGCGTCCTTTGCGGGCCGAATTGCTGAAGGTGATCTGCCGACATGTTGCTCATAGCGGCTTTGCATTGCGGTGCGTCACTTTAAGCATGAGCCTACAGTTCAGCTGCGGCCAGCGATCAAATATTGTCCGCATTATGGCTGCGGCCCGCCACGCGGCCTGCCAGCGTCGAATCAGTGCGGGCGGACCATACAATGAGGGGGCGCATCTTCGCGCCCGCCGGAAACCGCAACGTGTTAGGTAAGGGTTCAACAACGTGCAAGTAGTGAGTATCAGTAGCCTCAAAGGCGGCGTGGGCAAGACGTCGGTGACCCTGGGGCTCGCGTCTGCGGCACTCTCGGCTGGCATTCCCACCCTCGTGATCGACCTCGATCCCCACGCAGATGCGACAACCGGCCTGGGCGTCCGTGCGGGCGACCAGCTCGACATCGGCAGGCTGCTCAAGAACGCGCGGCGCGGCGACCTCAAGGCCAACACCGTCCCAAGTGGGTGGGTCGACACAGCGGTGCGGCAGTTTCCGCCGCCGTCCGGAACCGCCCCGGTCCTCGATGTGGCGATGGGTTCGGCCTACTCCGGCATCTACGATCGGCCCGACCTGGGCCGACGGGACCTGCGTCGGCTGTCGACCCTGCTGTCGAGGGTGAGCGGTTACGGTCTGGTGCTGATCGACTGCCCGCCCTCCCTCAACGGACTGACCCGCATGGCGTGGACCGCGAGCAACCGTGTGCTGCTCGTCGCCGAGCCCGGCCTCTTCTCCGTCGCGGGAACGGAACGCACGATGCGTGCAATCGAACTCTTCAAGGCCGAATTCGCCCCCCACCTGCAGACAGCGGGAATCGTCGCGAACCGCGTGCGATCGACCTCGAACGAACACACGTTTCGGCTGGCCGAGATGAAGCAGATGTTCGATGAACTGCTGCTGAGCCCGACCATCTCGGAACAGGCGAACTGGCAGCAGATCCAGGGCGCAGCACACGCGGTGCACCACTGGCCCGGCGAGTCGGCCCGGCAGGCGTCGGAGTATTTCGACGAACTGCTGCGGACCCTCGTTGACTCCGGGCGGCTGCGCAGCCGCGTCGCCCGGCGCTAGGCCAGCGGCCACCCTCCCGGCGTCGATCCGACAGCGCGCACCGGTCCGCGCCGGCCCTGACGCAACGGGAAACTAAAAAACCCAGCCGGGCTGCCCTGCGGACCCGCCGGGAGCGGGACGCCGAGGGCTCGGCTGGGAAGGTACTGGAGTGGAAGTGCCGGTCCTGCCTGCCTACGCAGACTGCCCGGCCGCTGGGGTCAGCTGATGCGCCGCGCTGTGCGGCGCTTGCTCAGTTCGTCGTCGGGAAAGTCCTGGTCGGAGGCGTGTTCGCTGGGGAGGGCCGCGAGGCTTCCCTCGACCTCACGCCAGACCCTGCCGACGGCAATGCCGAAGACGCCCTGGCCGCCCTGAACAAGGTCGATGACCTCGTCGGCAGAGGTGCATTCATAGACGCTGGCACCGTCGCTCATCAGGGTGATCTGGGCGAGGTCCTCAACACCGCGTTCCCGGAGGTGCTCGACGGCCGAGCGGATCTGCTGAAGAGAGACACCCGTGTCGAGGAGCCGTTTGACGACCTTGAGCACCAGAATGTCGCGGAAGCCGTAAAGGCGCTGTGTACCCGAGCCGGAAGCGCCGCGGACGGCGGGTTCAACAAGGCCCGTGCGGGCCCAGTAATCAAGCTGCCGATAGGTGATTCCTGCGGCCTTGCAGGCGGTCGGTCCCCGGTATCCGGCGTCTTCGTCAAGGACGGGGAGGTCTTCGGTAAAGAGCAGGCCCTGTGCGCTGGCAGGTAGGCCAGTGCCGCCCGCTGCCGGGCTTTTCAGCTTACCGGCGTCACCCTTCGGACTCACGCGTGCCTCCTCGTTGGGTTCCCGGGGAATGTAGCCTCCGGAGGCCGGTTCTCAGGGCTCGATTCCTAGTCTGCCCCGAGTTCCACTCCGTTGCAATGGGAACTGTATTCTTCGACGTTAGATCGCTGGGGACACAAGGTCAAAGATGCTGCCGTTCAAAGATTGGCGTGTCGAAAGCTCAGGGCTCAAAGTCTTCCGGTTCAACGTCGGCGAGGAACTCCCGGAACTGCTTCAATTCTTTTTCTGCAGTTTCCTGCTGGTCTCCGGTTTCGTCTTCGGGCTCGGCGTCGGCGATTTCCACGCCGGCGGCATCGAGGACGGCGTCGGCGCAATAAATGCTGCAGGGAACCCGCAGAGCCACAGCGAGGGCGTCGGAGGCCCGCGAGCTGACGGTCATGCCGTCATCGAACACCAGTTCGGCATGGTAGACGGTATCGATGACCGAGACGATCCGCACCTCGGTGATCGTGCGGCCAAGGGCTGCGACGACGTTCACGAGGAGGTCGTGGGTCATGGGCCGAGGCGGAACGATCCCCTGCTGGACGAACGCGATCGCGCTCGCTTCCGGTGCTCCGATCCAAATCGGCAGGTGGCGTTCACCGGTCATTTCCTTCAAAAGGACAAGGGGCTGGTTGGAGGGAAGTTCGATTCTTACCCCGACAACTTCGACTTCAATCATGAGCCCGCCTAACTGTCCATTCTGGCGATCTGACTGTACACCAGGGCGCTGTGCAGATTGAGGCAAAGTTCGCTGATCTCACGCGCCGTTTCTGCGGCGCGCGCCTTGGAGGCGACGTCGCGGCGGGAAGCCACCGGAGCCACGACCCGTTCGACGAGGCCCAGTTCGCGGTCAGCCGCCGCACGGAAGGGGCGCAGGTGCCGGGGTTCGATGCCGTGGCTTTCGAGCTGCACGCACGCCTTCGTGATCTTCAGGGCGTGCTCGTCGAAGCGACCGTCGACCGGGCCGATCAGCCCGAAACTGACGAGGTCATCGACGAGGCGGCGGGGCGCTTTCGCCTCGGCTGCGAGGGTTTCGGCAGTGAGGCGCCGGGAGTGGGAGCTCAGTTCCCGTGCCAGTTGGTCCGAGACCATCCGTGGGGAAAGGCTCATGCCGCCCGGCAGGGATTCGGGGCGTTCCCCGCGGTCGATTGCGTCGACGTAGTCCTTGATGACCTTCAGGGGCAGGTACTGGTCCCGCTGCAGCGCGAGGACAAACCGGAGGCGCTCAACATCGTGTGCTGCGTACTTCCGGTACCCGGCCCGGGTCCTCTGGGGCGTGATGAGCCCCTTCTCCTCAAGGAAACGGATCTTTGAGGCGGTGACCTGCGGGAAGTCCTCGGCAAGTTCCCGCAGGACCTCGCCGATGTTCAATACTCCGGCGTTGGCATGGGCCGGAGCAATGCCGACGTTCCGCCGGCCGGGCTGGGGTGTTGGCATGAAAGCGGACTAGGCCTGTGCCGCGGGCCGCGACGGTGCCTGGCCGGAGGCATTGCTCCGGGCGGCGTAGAACGTCAGGCGGAACTTGCCGATCTGCACTTCGTTGCCGCTGCGCAGCAGCACGCTGTCCACCCTGTCGTTGTTGACATAGGTTCCATTGAGGCTGCGCGTGTCGACAACCATGAAGCCGTTTTCGGTGCGGCGGAACTCTGCGTGCTGGCGGGAGACGGTGACGTCGTCGAGGAAGATGTCAGCGTTGGGATGACGCCCCGCCTTTGTTACATCTTCGTCGAGCAGGAAGCGTGCGCCGGCGTTGGGGCCGGAGTGGGCAACGAGCAGCGCGGAACCGGCAGGAAGCGCGGCAACCGAGGCCTGCTCTTCCTTCGTCAGATTGCGGTCGACTTCGGTGAACGCGACCTGCGGGGGCAGGCCGATCGTCGTTGTCTCCGGAGATTGCATATGCTGCTCTCCTCCATTCACGGCTGAATTGTCGTCACCAACCATTGGTGTTCCCTCCCAAAATCGGCGGCCAACCGGACGGTGCCGGTTGGCCGTTAGAAGATTGCCAGAGCCGGTATGTCTAGCCTACCTGCTGTGTGTATTCAGTCGAACTCAAGAGCGATTCGACAACGGAGGGGCTTTCCACGCGGATCTCGAGGAGCCAACCTTCCCCGTACGGGTCGGAGTTGATGAGCGCCGGATCGTCGTCAAGGGCCTCGTTGCGCGCAACGACCTCGCCGGTGACGGGGGCATAGATGTCGCTGACGCTCTTTGTCGATTCGACCTCGCCGACAACATCGGCGCCGGTCACCGCCTGGCCGACATCGGGCATCTGAACGTACACGACATCCCCCAGTGCGTCCTGGGCGAAGTCTGTGATCCCGACCCGAACGACTCCGGCGGCGTTGGGTTCGGTGACCCACTCGTGTTCGGCGGTGTAGTAGAGGCCTTCGGGGACGTTGCTCATGATTGCCTTTCGTCTGACGTCACGCTTGGGGGAATATGGGGCAGCGCTGCCCGTCCGGATATTGATCGAGTATAGGCATAAATCCGGGCCGGTGATCGACCGCCGGGCGTTGCACGGCTTCGCATACACCGCCTGCGGGGCCGCGTAAAGAAACCCGGCCGCACCAACTTAATTGCCGCCCCAAATTCTTTCCGCCTTCGGTTATTTAGCTGCTCGGGGAGGGCTCCGATAACCGGGTCAACCGGAAAATTCAAGGCATTCCGGTGCACCCGACCTGCGCAAATTGCAACCACCAGTACAGCACCGGGGTTTCTGACGGGCGCGAGGCACCGGCCGGGAGGCCGACACTGGTGTCGCCGCAGCCTGCGGCGTTCGACCGAAGGAGCTAATGATGGCGTCAGAGAATTCCCTTCCCTCCACGGCCCGGCGCCTTTGGCAGCGCTTCCAGCAGGATCCCCGCACTGTCGAGGACCGCGGGCCGGCCGACGACACTGAAGCCGAACCTGCGGGCGAATCGGGCTTCTCCCTTGCCGGAGCCACGGACTGGCTCAACTCGCCGCCGCTCACCGGCGCGGGCCTGCGCGGGCAGGTGGTATTGGTCAACTTCTGGACCTACACGTGCATCAACTGGCTCCGGACCCTTCCCTATGTGCGTGCCTGGGAGGACTCCTACCGCACCGATGGACTGGTCGTGGTCGGCGTCCACTCCCCCGAGTTCTCCTTCGAGCACGACCTCGACAACGTGCGCCGTGCCGTGCGCGGTCTTGGGGTTTCCTATCCCGTTGCGGTCGACAACCATTTCGCCGTGTGGCGGTCCTTCGACAACCACTACTGGCCCGCCGTATACCTGGTGGATGCCGCCGGCCGCCTGCGCCACACCAATTTCGGCGAGGGCGGTTATGAGGAGACCGAGAAGGTGCTGCGGCAGCTGCTCGCCGAGGCGGGATCGGTCGACCTGCGCGCGCGCACGGTGCCGGTCGAGGCGCGCGGCATCGAGGTGCCGGCCGACTGGGACACGCTTCGATCGGCGGAGACCTACCTCGGCTATGGCCGGACTGCCGGGTTCGCCTCCCCCGGAGGCCTTCTGGCAGACCAGCCGCACCTTTACGCCGAGCCTCAACGGCTGCGCCGCGGCCAATGGGCCGTCTCGGGCACCTGGACGGCCGGCCGCGAGGCGACAACCCTTCAGAAGGCGGGGGGCCGCCTGTCCTGCCGCTTCCACAGCCGTGACCTCCACCTCGTCGCGGCTCCGGGTCCCGGAGGGCAGGGGCCGGCAGTGCGCTTCCGTGTGCTGCTCGACGGGCAGGAACCCGGCGGGGACCACGGCATCGACACCGACGCCGCAGGACACGGGGTGGTCACCGAACCCGGCCTGCACCAGCTCCTGCGGCGCCGCGGTCACGTTGCCGAGAGCACCGCAGAGATTGAATTCCTTGACCCCGGCGTCGGACTTTACTGCTTTACGTTCGGCTAAACCGTCGAAGCGTCAATCCCGCCGGGCAAGAACCGGGCCCGCGGTGATCGGCCCGCCGCGCCGTTTACGCCGAGGCGCTGGGCGCGGTGGAGGGAAGGGCAACCTGCAGACCTTTCCGCGAGGCGACCCCGAGCTTCCGGAATACCTTCCGCAGGTGCCATTCGACGGTCCGCGGGCTGATGAACAGCTGCGCAGCGATCTCTGGGTTGCTTCGCCCCTCGGCGGCCAGACGTGCGATCAGCGCTTCCTGGGCGGTGAGCTCGCTCGCGGCGTCGAGGGTGCGGGCACGCACAGTCTCGCCCGTCGCGATGAGCTCCCGCCGGGCGCGCTCCGCGAAACTGTCCATTCCCGCGTCGAGGAAGAACTCGTGCGCGGACCGCAGGGATTCCCGGGCCGCCAGCCGCCTCCCCTGCCTGCGCAGCCATTCTCCATAGAGCAACCGGGCACGCGCGAGCGCAACGGGGACGCCGGTACGCCCGAGGCGGGCGACCGCCTCGCGGTAGAGAGCATCGGCTGCCTCGCCATCGGTCAGCAGCGCCCGGGACGCGGCCTCGACGCCCAGTGCCCATTCGGTCCCGCAGGCGCGTGCTATCCCGCCCAGCCTCTCCAGTGCCGCGAGCCCGCGTTCGGGCTGCTGCGCACGGACTGCGGCTTCGATCAGCTCCGGATAGACCCAGGTGGACAGTCCGAGCGCGTGGGGATGGTCCGCCGCCCGTTCGGCCGCCTCGAGCGCCTCCTCGTATCGTCCACGCCCGTTCAGGAAGACGGCGCAGGTCCATTCGGTACCCATCAGCCACAGTCCTTCGCCGCCCTCCCGGTGGCCCGGATCGATCAGCGCGAGCATCTCGGCCTCCTCGCCCCGCCAGGCAGCGAGCAGGAGTCGGATGTGCGGGCTGAGGTCACTGTCCGCCGCCGTGCTCACGGCGTCGGCTTCGGCGGCGAGGGCCAAGGCCTCGCCATAACGCCCGGCGAAGAGCTCCAGGCTGCACCGTTCGGCGAGCGCGAAGTGCAGGACGGACAGTGCGCCGGTGCGGCGGGCGAGGGCCACCTGCCGCCGGGTCAGGTGGTCCCATCCTGCGTCGTCGCCAACGGCGCGTGCCACCCGCGCGGCGAGCCAAAGCCACCGAAGCGAGGCATCATCGTCGGGGCTTTCATTCCGGAACGCCTCAACCGCCGAAAGCACTGGCGCCGTGCCGGCGCTGTGCCCCTGGCTGAGGAGCCGTGCAAGCCCGGTCAGGAGCAGGTCGCAGGCGGGTGGCAATGTCCGCCCGGTCCTCCCCCAGTCGGCTGTCAGAACGGCTTGTGCCACCTCGTCGATGCTGCCCGCCGTTGCGAGGCGTCCCGTGAACAGCGCCGCGGTGAAGGCGTCGAGGTAGGTTTCCTTGGCCAGGGCCGTGTCGAGGGGCTCCAGCCGCTTGGCCGCGGAGAGCAGCATTGACGGCGCGTCCCGACCGCGCGTTGCGGCGAACTCTATCTGCGCAGCCAGCAGTTGCGCCCGCGCCACGTCGACCTCGCCCAGGGGTCCTGCCTGGGCGATGGCGAGCAGCGCTTGTGCCGCCCGTGCCGCTCCCGCCTGCAGCTCCGCGTGTGCCGCGGCAAGGGCGCGCACCGCGCGCAGGCCGGCACCGGGGGTGAGTTGTGTGGCACGGGCGAGGAAGGCCGCGCCCGCCGCCCAGCCGCCGCGCGCCCGCGCCCGGCCCGCCGCGGCTGCAAGCTGCGCGGCGACGTCCTCATCAACCCCCGCGGTGGCATCGGCGAGGTGCCATGCGCGGCGGTCGGGGTCGAATGCTGCATCGGTGGCCGCCGCCAGCACCGAATGCACCCGCCGCCGGTCTCCGCCGGCGGCAGCGCGGTAGACAGCGGACCGCATCAAGGGGTGACGGAACCGGACCTGTGCCCCCAGTTCGATCAGCCCTGCCTCCTGCGCCGGGACCGCGTCGCCCGCCATGAGGCCGAGCTCCGCCGCGGCACGCCACAGGAGAGGCACATCACCCGTGGGTTCGGCGGCAGCGGTGAGCAGCAGCAGCCGCGTGCTTTTCGGAAGGGAATTGAGCCGTTTCATGACCCCCTGCTCGATGCGTCCGGGCGGTCCGGACGTCGTCGCCGGTCCGAATCCGAAGGAGAGCTCGGCCGGGCTCAGACCGCGTGCCAGCTCAAGCAGCGTCAAGGGGTTCCCGCGGACCTCGGAAATGATCCGGTCGCGTACCCGGCCGTCGAGCGGACCCATCACCACCGACGCCAGCAGCGCCATCGCCTCCGGGTCAGCGAGTCCGCGGACCGCGAGGTCGGGCAGCCCGTCGAGCGCCTCGGCCGCGGGCTCCGGCTCGTCGGCTGAACGCACGCCGAAGACCAGCGCGAGCGACTCCGCGCCGAGGCGGCGTGCGACGAAGGCCAGCGTCTGGGCCGAGAGCGGATCAAGCAACTGCGCGTCGTCGATAACGCAGATCAGGGGTCCACCTCCGGCAGCATGGCCAAGCAGGCTCATCACGGCCAGCCCGACGAGGAACCGATCCGGCGGTTCACCACTCCGCGATCCGAAGGCGGTGCTGAGTGCAAGGCGCTGAGGTTCCGGCAGAAGCCCGATATCGTCAAGGCAGGGCGCGCACAGTTGGTGAAGGCCCGCATAGGGCAGCTCCGTCTCCGACGCGACGCCGGATGCACGCGCCACGGCGCACCCGTGGGCCTGTTGGAGGAGATAGTGGAGGAGGGCGCTCTTGCCGACGCCGGCCTCCCCGCGGAGCACCAGCGCCCTGCTGTGGCCCGCGCGGACGTCAGCCAGCAGCCCATCCAGCACAGCGCATTCGCTTCGCCGGCCCCGCAGCTGCGGGCCCGGTTCGTGTCTCGAAATCGTTACCGCCTCCCCCGGGCTTCCGCCTCGAGGGATACCGCCCGCGCGCATCCAGAGCTTCCTGACCGACGATCCTGTGCTGGTTCGATCTACGGTATCCCCGGGGGCGCGCACTGGGGTAGTAACGCCAGGGAGTGTGAAGGGAGCAAAAGCACACCGGCACCGCCGACCGAACCCAACACCGGCCCAGGCTGGGCGGTCCCGGGGCGAAGGATTGACCGCGGGTCCGTGCCGCCCGCCGCCGGCGTTTCGAGCGGCGGACGCCGGCGGATTCCGGACCCGTCCCGGAAACCAAGAAAGCCCGCCATCCCAGGCCTTCAAGGCCTGAAATGGCGGGCTTTCGCTGGTCGGGATGACAGGATTTGAACCTGCGACCCCTTGACCCCCAGTCAAGTGCGCTACCAAGCTGCGCCACATCCCGATCGGTTCAACCAAGCGGTCAAACCACCTCAATTACTGTACAGCATTTTCCGGGGTCATCCGGACAACGCTCAGCGTTTGCGGCCGCGTTTTTCCCTCACCCGCATGCTCACTTCGATTGGGGTGCCTTCGAAGCCGAATGTTTCTCGCAGCCGGCGCGTGATGAAGCGCCGGTATCCCGGATCGAGGAAGCCGGTCGTGAACAGCACGAACTTCGGCGGCCGGCTTGAGGCCTGCGTGCCGAAGAGGATGCGGGGCTGCTTGCCTCCCCGCACCGGATGCGGGTGCGCGGCTACGAGCTCGCCGAGGAACGCATTGAGCCGGCCGGTGGGGATGCGCCGGTCCCAGGACTCCAGAGCGGTGTCCAGGGCGGGCACAAGGCGGTCCTTGTGCCATCCGGTAAGAGCCGAGATGTTCACACGCGGCGCCCAGTCGACGTGCGCGAGGTCCTGTTCGATCTCGCGCTCCAGGTAACGCCGGCGTTCGTCGTCGAGCAGGTCCCACTTGTTGAAGGCGAGGACCAGCGCGCGTCCCGATTCGATCGCCATGTTGAGGACCCGCACGTCCTGCTCGCTGAGCACCTCGTCAACGGCCAGCAGCACGACTGCGACTTCGGCCTTCTCCAAGGCGGACTGGGTGCGGAGCGATGCATAGAAGTCGGCACCCTGCTGCATGTGCACCCGGCGGCGGATGCCGGCGGTGTCGACGAAGCGCCAGGTGCGGCCGCCCAGCTCGAGCATCTCGTCGACAGGGTCGCGGGTGGTTCCGGCAAGCGGGTCGACAACAACGCGGTCGGTTCCGGCCAGCTTGTTGAGCAGGGAAGATTTTCCGACGTTCGGGCGGCCAATCAGGGCAACCCGGCGCGGACCTCCGGAGCGCTCGATGCCGCCGTGTTCGGAGAATTCGGGAAGAACCTCGAGGACACGGTCGAGCATGTCGCCCGTCCCCCGGCCGTGCAGCGCCGAGACCGGCCAGGGCTGGCCGAAGCCGAGTCCCCACAGGAAGGAGGCGTCCGCCTCGTTCTGGATATCGTCGACCTTGTTGGCCACGAGGATGACCGGCTTCTTCTTGCGCCGGAGCATCTTCACCACTGCCTCGTCGGTGGCCGTCGCACCAACGGTGGCGTCGACCACGAGCAGGACGGCGTCGGCCATGTCGACGGCGATCTCGGCCTGGTCCGCGACGCGGGCGTGGATGCCCTTGGCATCGTATTCCCATCCGCCGGTATCGACGAGCGTGAAATTACGCCCGTTCCACTGCGCGGGATAGGACACCCGGTCGCGGGTGACCCCGGGGGTGTCTTCGACAACGGCCTCGCGGCGGCCCAGGATCCGGTTCACCAGCGTGGATTTGCCCACGTTGGGCCGCCCGACGATGGCAAGGACCGGATTCAGCCGCTGCTCGGCGTCGTCTTCGAAGTCCTCGTCCTGCCGGGCGAGCAGGGCCGCGTCTTCCTCGTCGAGCTCGTACTCGGCAAGTCCGGCGCGCAGGGACGCGGCACGGACCTCCGCTTCGGCATCGTCAAGGGCGTCAAGGCGCTCGGCGACGTGGTCCTCACCCGTGGGTTCGAATTCGGCGTCTGGCCCGCTGGTGTCCTGCGGCGAGAGGTTCTCGCTCATGATTGCATTCCTTTGTTGTTCTTCACTGCTAATGGGCGACGGAGTGGACGACATCGAGAACCGCTGCGACCGTCTGGTCGAAGTCGAGCTCTGATGAGTCAACGGTAACCACGCCGTCGGCGGCCTGTTTGAAGTTCACGACCGTTGAATCCTTGGCGTCGCGGACCAGCACCTGCTGGTGGAGCTGCGCCTGGGTCTGGGTGCCGCCGAGCTGGTCCCCGCGCCGGCGGAGCCGGGCGGCTTCGCTTGCGGTCAGCAGGATCCGCACCTCGGCGTCAGGGGCGACGACGGTGGTGATGTCGCGGCCCTCGGCAACGATGCGGTGGCCAGCGCCGGCGATGATCGCGCGCTGACGGCGGATAAGTTCGGCGCGGGCGCCCAGTGTTGTCGCGACGGCGCTGACCGCCGCCGAGACCCGGGGTTCGCGGATGGCGGCCGTGACGTCGACGCCGCCGACCGTGACGAACTCCCGGTCGGGGTTGGTGCTGATGTACAGCTCCAGTGCCCGGGCGGCGTGTTCGACGGCGGCCGCGTCTTCGAGGTCGGTGCCGGCTTCGAGGCAGGCGAGGGTCACCGCCCGGTACATGGCGCCGGTGTCGAGGTAGGCTGCGCGGAGCCGCCGTGCCGCTTCCCTGCTGACGCTCGACTTGCCCGAACCGGACGGCCCGTCAATGGCGACGACGAGGGACTTTCCGAGCCGGAAATGCCGATGGAAATTGGGATCGCTCATTGCACAACCTTCCAGCCCCGCGAGGCAAGGGACGCCGCCAGTTCGTGCCGGCGTCCGGGAATCACCGATACCTCGGCCATGCCGACCTGCCGTCCGGGGGAATGTTCGAGCCGCAGGTCCTCGACGTTGATGCCGATGTCGCCGATCTCCGTGAGCAGGCGCGCGATCTGGCCGGGAACGTCGTCGACAAGCACCGTGAGCTTGGCGAACGACCCGGGCGGGGTGCCGTGCTTGCCAGGGATCCGCGCCTGGCCGGCGTTGCCTTCGGCCATCAGCTGTGCCATGTCGAGGCGGGCACCGTCGGCCACCGGATTCTCGAGCGTTCCGATCAGGCGGTTGAGGTCCTCGCGCACGCCGTAAAGGATCCGGACGAGGCGGTCGGCGTTGGCTGAAAGGATCTGGACCCACAGGCCGGGATCGCTTGCTGCGATCCGTGTGACGTCGCGCAGCCCGTTTCCCGCGAGGGACAGCGACCTTGAAGGGGTTTCCTGGAGCCTGCTCGCCACGAGTGAGGAAAGCACCTGGGGCAGGTGCGAGATGAGCGCAACGGTTTCGTCGTGCTCCTCAGCGGACATCCGGGCAGGAACGGCGCCTAGGTCGACGGCGAGGGCCTCGGCGCACCGCACCGCCTCCGGGGAACTCGACTCCGCCGGGCAGAGCACCCAGGGCATGCCGGTGAAAAGGTCGGCGCTTGCCGCGACCGGTCCCGACTTTTCCCGCCCGGCCATGGGGTGGGTACCGACATACCGGGACAGCTGGGCGGCATCTGCCACCAACGCCGTCACCTCGCTGAGCACGGCGGACTTCACGCTCGCGATGTCGATGACAACAGCCCGGGGGTAGTCCGCCAGGGCCTTGGCGGCGAGGGACCCCGCAACATCAGGCGGCGCTGCCACAACGACGAGTTCCGGGGAAAATTCCCCTGCCGCCTCGGCGGCGCCAAGCGGCCGGCCCGCGCCGATGTCCTGGGCCACCGCCTGCGTGGAGGGTGAGATGTCAGAGAGCACGACGTCGATGCCGCGCACGCGCAGCCCGAGCCCGATGCTGGCGCCCAGCAGGCCGGAGCCAATCACGAGCACCGGACCGACGAGGTGGGTTCCGGTGTCCCTTGCAGATTCGGTCATTCCCTAAAGACCCACCGCCGCGAGCAGATGTCCCACTTCCTGGCGTCCGAGCACGCGGATGCTGCCCTGGCGCTGGTCATTGAGACGGATCGGGCCGATCTGGGTGCGCACGAGGCGCTCCACAGGGTGGCCCACCGCATCGAAAAGCCTGCGGACAACGCGGTTGCGTCCGGAGTGGAGCACCACCTCGACCAGCAGGTGGCCCGGGGTCGAATCGACGAGCTTGAAGGAGTCGACGCTGGCAATGCCATCTTCGAGTTCGATTCCGGCCTTCATCTGGGCGCCGATTCCCGGCGCCATGGGTCCGCGGACCTGGACATAGTAAGTCTTGGGCACTTCGTAGGACGGGTGGGTGAGCCGGTTCGTCAGCTCGCCGTCGTTGGTCAGCAGCAGCAGGCCCTCGGTCTCGGCGTCGAGCCGGCCGACGTGGAACAGCCGCTCCCCCTTGTTCTTGTTCTTCAGGTAGTCGCCGATGCTGGGACGCCCCTCGGGATCCTCCATGGTGGAGACGACGCCGCGCGGCTTGTTGAACACGTAGTACTTCAGCGTGTCATTGAGCTGCAGCCGCATTCCGTCGACATGGATCGACACTGCTTCGGGATCAACCCTGAGTCCGAGTTCCGTGACGACCTCGCCGTCGACCTCCACCCGGCCGGCGAGGATCATTTCCTCGCAGACGCGGCGGGAGGCCACGCCGGCTGAGGCCATGACCTTCTGCAGGCGTATCCCCTCGGGGTTGTGCATATCCACGTCGGCCTGGGTACGGGCGGGCCGCTGTGTCTTCGGCCGGCGCACCGGGCCGAGATCGCTGCCGAACCGTTCCCTGCCGAATGCCTTGGGACCGGCGGGCCGCTGCCGGGCAGGCCTGCCCGCACCGGTTTTTCCGGCGCCCGTTCTGCCTGCGGCACCCTTCGGGGCACCGCTTCGGCCGGCACCTGTTCCGAATGCGCCCGATGAAGCGCCGCGGGGACGCCCGGCGGCCGGTCGGCCGTAGCCCTGCTGGCTCGACTCCGGACGGCGCTCACCGGAACGCTCACCCGTGGGACGGCCCGAACGCTCACCCGTGGGACGGCCGTCTCCGGCACCGAACCGGCGCTCACCGGAACGCTCACCCGTTGGGCGGCCCGAACGCTCGCCCGTGGGGCGGCCTTCTCCGGCACCGAACCGGCGCTCACCCGTTGGGCGGCCGGAACGCTCGCCCGTGGGGCGGCCTTCTCCGGCACCGAACCGACGCTCACCGGAACGCTCGCCCGTGGGGCGGCCTTCTCCGGCACCGAACCGACGCTCACCGGAACGCTCACCCGTTGGGCGGCCCGAACGCTCGCCGGAGGGACGGCCCTGGCCGGCGTCTCCGAAGGAGCGCTGCGGCCGGTCGTCGCGCTGCGGGCGGCCGGCGGCGTTGTCGGAACGGTTCAATCCGCTGCGCCCTCCGCTGGCGGGGCGTCCGCCGGCGGCCCTGCCGCCTCGGCCCGCGCTGCTGGCGGGCCTACCGCTCGACTTGCCACCACGGCGAGGGTCGTTCCGATTGGAGCCGGATCCTGGCGCCTGTGTCATTCAATGTCCTTTTGGTAAACGTGCTCAGTACGTTGTGTCTTCATAGTCCCCAAGGTTTTCAAGGCCGGGCAGGTGGGGCGAAAGCCGCGGCAGCTCGGCGACGCTGCCAAGTCCCAATCTTTCCAGAAAATAGGGGGTCGTCCCATACAGGACCGCCCCGGTTTCCGGATCCGTTTCCACCTCGGCCACCAGCTCGCGTTGAACCAGCGTGCGGACCACTGAATCGACATTCACCCCGCGGATTGCGGACACCCTGGAACGGGATACGGGCTGGCGGTACGCAATCACCGCCAGTGTTTCAAGTGCGGCCGAGGAAAGCCGGGCCGTCTGGCCTTCCAGAACAAATTCTGCGACAACCGGAGCGAACCAGTTTCGGGAGAAAATACGCCATCCGCCGGCAACATTGCGTAGTTCAAAACCTCGGGGTTGCCGATCGTCGATGCTCTGCGGGCCTTGACCAGTATAGCCGTCGTACTCGCGCTGGAGTTCCACCAGCAGCCGGTGCACCGTTTCCGGCGGCACCGAGAGCACTGCGGCGAGCTCGTTTTCAGCAACGGGCTTTTCGACCACCATCAGGATCGCCTCGAGGGCGCCGCGGAGCCCGCCAGGCAGGTCGGCGGCCTGGTAGCCCTCCCCGTCCTGCGGAGTGTCGGGCCCGCCCGGGTCTGGAGAGGCGTGCGGGGTGGGGTCAGTCATCCGGGCCTCCTGCCCCTGTCATGCTGAATTCCGCGTCTGCGTCGGCTGCCGCGAAGGGCAGGTCCTCGGCCGGCGCAGCGGCACCGGTGTCCCCTGCATCAGAGTCGAGGCCGTCGTAGTCAGCGCGGATGTTCTCCGCCGACCACCGGGTGTCGCCCGCGGACCAGCGCACCCGGAGTTCGCCGAGCGGCGCCGCCTGCTCGAACGAGATCACCGCGTCACGGAACATCTCGAGCAGGGCAAGGAACCGCACCACGACAACGAGGGTCGAGGATGCGTCGTCAGTGAGTTCGCGGAAGGACAGCGAGACGGACTCCCGCAGCCGGGCTTCGATGAGGGCGGCCTGCTCCTTCACGCTCACGGCCGTACCGTGAAGGTGTCCGATCCCCACCCCCGTTGTGGCAGGCTCGCGGGGCTGGAGGGCTTTCGCCGCGATGGCCGTGAATTCGGCAACGGAGGTGCGCCAGATGAGTTCCGGGAGCATCGCGGCGAACTGGGGTTCCAGCGGGGCGGAGCGGGGGTACCGTTGTGCCTCTTCCTCGAGGCGGGCGCCGAGCTGGTGCGAGATCTCCTTGAATGCCTTGTATTGGAGCAGCCGGGCGAACAGCAGGTCCCGGGCTTCGAGAAGGGCGACGTCTTCAGCGTCCTCCACGTCGCCCGACGGCAGCAGGCGGGCGGCCTTGAGGTCAAGGAGGGTCGCTGCGACGACGAGGAACTCGCTCGCCTCATCGAGCGCCCACCGGCCCCGCTCCGCCTGGAGTCGGCGGATGTGCGAGATGAATTCGTCGGTGACTTCGGCGAGGGCGATTTCCGTGATGTCCAGTTCCCGCTTGGAGATCAGTCCAAGAAGGAGGTCGAAAGGTCCCGAGAAATTGGCCAGGTGCAGCTCAAAGACCGCCTTCGCGGGAGGCACCGCCGGTCCCGCCGCGTCGAGGACCTGCGGGCCGGGCACCGCCGGGAATGAAGGAGACATTCCGTCAGCTGCGCGATCCATGCTTCGGCATCCTTAGGGCGCGCCGCCCCTGGCGATCAGTTCCTTGGCCAGGCGGCGGTAGGCATCGGCCCCCGCATGGTTGCCTGCGTAGGTGGTGATCGGCTCGGCCGCGACCGTCGCGTCGGCGAACTTGATGGTGCGCTTGATGACCGTTTCGAACACCTTCTCGCCGAACGCCTCGACGAGCCGGGCGATCACCTCGCGGCTGTGCAGGGTGCGGGCGTCGTACATCGTGGCGAGCACGCCGTCCACCTGCAGCCGCGGGTTGAGCCGGTCCTGGACCTTCTCGATGGTTTCGACGAGGAGCGCCACGGCGCGCAGGGCGAAGAACTCGCAGATCAGCGGAATGATTACGCCGTGCGCGGCGGTGAGGGCGTTGACCGTGAGCAGCCCGAGGGAGGGCTGGCAGTCGATGAGGATCACGTCATAGTCGTCGGAAACCTTGCGCAGGGCACGGTCGAGAACCTGCTCGCGGGCCACCTCGTTGACCAGTTGGACTTCCGCGGCGGAGAGGTCGATATTGGCGGGCAGCAGGTCCACGTTGTCGAAGGCCGTGGTGTGGATGGCTTCCCGGATATCGACCTTGCGGTCCATGAGCACGTTGTAGACGGTGACATCAAGCTCGTGGGGGTTGGTGCCGAGCCCTGCGGAGAGCGCGCCCTGCGGATCGAAGTCAACGAGCAGCACCCGCCGGCCCGCCTCGGCGAGGGCCGCACCAAGATTGATTGTGGACGTGGTCTTACCCACCCCGCCCTTTTGGTTGACCATCGCAATGATTCGGGCCGGGCCGTGGGAGCCGAGTACGGGAGGCTCGGGGAACTCCGTCACAGGCCGCCCGGTTGGCCCAATTTCAGCTTCGGCTGCGTTCTGCAGAGTTGTGGAACCCTGTTCGCTACTCACGTATCTCTCCACGCTTCCGTTTGTATCTTTGAAGGTTGTTCGATGCTCTTCCCCGTCTCAACGTTACAGTGGGGCCCGGCATGGTCCATGGAGGCAGGCTGGGCACATGCCGCGAGCCTTGACGTTCAACCTGAGGTCGAACCCTGCTCCCGGGTGTGGATCCCGGCAGAGGATCCGGTTGCTGCAGCCACCCGCGCACGGCAAAGGGCCCACCCCCGAACGGGGCGGGCCCTCACGTTTGGCCGGACTTTTGACCGGATGGTTGGCCCGAACTACCGCCCGACGCGCACGGCGGGATCGCCCTCGGTGGCCTGCGCCGTCACGGCTTCGACGCCGTCTTCGACGTCGTCGTCCTCGAAGTGGCCGTGGCCGGCGTTCATTGTCGCCTCATCGAACGGCAGGTGCTTGTCGAGCACCTCGTCGACCCGGGCCCGGTCGATTTCGCGCGTCCAGGTGCCGATCAGCACTGTTGCAACGGCGTTGCCGGTGAAGTTGGTCAGCGCCCGCGCCTCCGACATGAACCGGTCGATGCCCACGATCAGTCCAACGCCCTCGACAAGGTCGGGCCGGTGGGACTGGAGGCCGCCGGCCAGCGTGGCAAGGCCCGCTCCGGTGACGCCTGCAGCACCCTTGGAGGCGATGATCATGAAGACCAGCAGAGAGATCTGCTCGCCGATTGCAAGGGGCTTGCCGAGGGCCTCGGCGACAAACAGCGCCGCCATGGTGAGGTAGATCGCCGTGCCGTCCAGGTTGAAGGAGTAGCCGGTCGGGACGGTGACGCCGACCACCGGCTTGGAGATGCCAAGGTGTTCCATCTTGGCGATGAGGCGGGGAAGGGCTGCCTCCGATGACGAGGTGGAGAAGATCAGCAGGTACTCCCGTCCGAGGTACCTCATGAGCTTGAAGATGTTGACGCCCGTGGCGAGCTTCAGCAGGCCGCCGAGAATGACGACGATGAACAGGATGCAGGTGATGTAGAAGGCAATCATCAGGGTGAACATGCTGATGATCGCCTGGACGCCGGTCTCGCCGACCACAGCCGCGATGGCGCCAAAGGCACCGATCGGGGCAAGCCACATGATCATGATCAGGATGCGGAACACGAGCGCCTGGATGTGTCCGATGCCGCGCAGCACCGGCTTGCCGGCACGGCCCATCTTCTGCAGCGCGAACCCGACCAGCAGTGCCACGAAGAGGGTCTGCAGGATGCTTTCACCGGTCAGTGATGCAAGGAGCGTGGGGGGAATGATGCCCAGAAGGAAGCCGACGGTTCCCTCCGACTCCTCGCCTCCGGCCGGCGGTTCGTAGGTGCTGTTGGAAATGTCGAGGCCCTCACCGGGGTCGATCAGGTTGCCCACCACAAGGCCGATGGCAAGGGCGAAGGTTGACATCAGCAGGAAGTAGCCGAGGGCGAGGCCTCCGACCTTGCCGACGGTGGCGGCCTTGGCGATCGAACCGATGCCGAGCACGATCGTGCAGAAAATGATGGGGGCGATCATCATCTTGATCAGGGCAATGAAGCCCGTGCCAAGGGGTTTGAGGCTCTGTGCGAACTCGGGTGCCGCGAGGCCGAGGATCGCGCCAAGGATCACCGCGGCGATCACCGCGATGTAGAGGAAATGGGTCTTGTCGACCGTCTTGCGGGGTGCTGCCTGCTCGTCGCTTGATCGGGGTGGCGCCATAGCCATGATCTGCTCCTGGGTCGGGTCCGGCACAGGGGGCACCCGGTGGTCCCTCAACATCGATGGGACCGAAAGCCGGGCGGCCGGGCGGCCGGGCGTGCAATTCTGACTGCTCCATCGTCAGCCCGGTCGTGACCGGCGTCACCATTCCGGTCATAATGGTCGTGGCAGCGAAGCTAGACTGGACGGATGCCCGAAAGGACCCTGGTCACTGCGTGAAACGATGGAGTCTCGCCCGGCAGTTCTTCGTAGGCCAACTGGTCTTCGTCCTTGCGCTGACCGCCTGCCTGTCCCTGATCCTTTACGTTGACGCGGAACGGAACACCTACGAGGCCTCGGGGCAGCGGATGCTCGCCGTTGCCACGACCCTCGCAAACGATCCCGCCGTGCTCGAAGCCGTAACGGAGGCAGACCCCGAGCGAACCCTCCAGCCGTACGCCGCCTCGGTAATGGACGAACTGCGCATTGACTTCATCACGATCATGGGGCGGGACCGCACCCGTTACACGCACCGCAACCCGGAGCAGATCGGCAAGGCCTACATCGGATCGGTGAACGAGGCACTGGCCGGGCGCACGCACATCGAAACATTCACCGGAACCCTCGGTCCGTCGGTACGGGCGATCGCACCGGTCCAGGACGCCAGCGGTGCGGTGGTCGCCATGGTCGCCGCGGGCATGACGGTGGACAGGGTCGCGGTGGCGCGGAACGCCCAGCTGCCCCTTGTGTTCCTCATCGCCCTCGGATCGCTGGTGTTCGGAACCCTCGCCTCCTGGGGCCTGAGCCGGCGGCTTCGCAAGGCCACCCTTGGCCTTGGGACCGAGGCGCTGTCGAGGATGTTCGTCTTCTACGACTCCGTGCTCCACTCGGTGCGCGAGGGGCTCCTGCTGACCGACCCGGGCGGTCACCTCGTGCTCTACAACGACGAGGCCGCCCGCCTGCTCCACCTTCCGCACCGGGCTCCTTCGCAGCCGGTGCGGGCGGCCGACCTCGCCCTCTCCGCATCGCTGCGCGAACTGCTCGGAAGCGGGCGCCAGGCAATCGACGAAGTGCACGTGACCGAAAGCAGGGTACTTGTCGTGAACCAGGAACCGGCGCTTCCTCCCCGCAGCGGGAACGCTCAAGCCGCGCGCTCCCTCGGCACCGTCACCACGCTACGGGACCACACAGACATCGAAGCGCTGACGGGTGAACTCCAGACGATGCGCACCCTCACCGACGCCCTGCGGGCGCAGACCCATGAGCACGCCAACCGGCTTCACACAATCGTGTCCCTCATCGAACTGGATCGGCGCGCCGAGGCACTCGAGTTCGCGACGCGGGACCTGCAACAGTCCCAGCAGCTCACCGACAAGGTGGTGGGAGCGGTGGACGAGCCTTTCCTTGCCGCGCTCCTGGTCGGCAAGGCCGCCCAGGCGAACGAGCGCGGCATCGAACTGGACATCGCGGTGGAGGACGGCGTGGATTTCACCGGTGTCGATCCAGGAGACCTCATCACCATCATCGGCAATCTCCTCGACAATGCCCTTGATGCCGCGGCGGCCTCGGAGCGGCGCAGGGTGTCACTCGCGCTCGAAGGCACGGCCGGCGGCAATCCCGGGGCGCGCATCGTGGTCCGTGACAGCGGCCGGGGAGTCTCCGAGACCGACCGGAGCCGGATCTTCGAACTGGGCTTCAGCACCAAGGATCCGGGTGTGAACGGGCGGGGAATCGGGCTGGCCCTGGTGCGCCAGGCGGTGCTGCGCCGACACGGAACACTCGACGTCGTCAACGACGGCGGGGCGCGCTTCGACGTCTTCCTGCCCGCCTCGGGCCGCGTTGACGCTGCCGAACCGAAGGAGGCGCTGCCGTGATGCCCGCCATCCGCGTGCTCGTTGTTGAAGACGACCCCATCGCCGCCGACGCCCACGCCGAATACATCCGGCGGCTTGAGGGGTTTGACCTTGCTGGCGTTGCGCGGTCCGGGGCGGAGGCAATGGCCCTCCTCTCCCCCGGTGCCGCGGGCGCCCGGACAGGGACCGGGCCGGACGCGGCCCTGCGCGAAGGGATCGACCTGATCCTGCTCGACATGAACCTCCCCGACGCCCATGGCCTGGATCTGCTGCGGCGGGTGCGCGGGTTGGGTCTTCCCACCGACGTGATCGCAATAACCGCGGTGCGCGACCTGCAGGTCGTGAAATCGGCAATCTCCTCGGGGATCGTCCAATACCTCATCAAGCCGTTCACCTTCTCGGCGTTCAGCGACAAGCTCACGGCCTACCGCGGCTTCCGGCAGAACCTCACCGACCAGGCCGCATCCACCACGCAGGCGGAGGTCGACTCGGCCTATGCGGCCCTGCGCCCGCCGCAGTCCCCCAACCTTCCCAAGGGTCTTTCGGAAGGGACCCTGCAGGCGGTGAGTGCCCTGCTGAAGTCACTCCAGGCGCCCATTTCTTCAACCGAGGTCGCCGAACGCCTCGCGCTGTCCCGGGTGACGGCGCGGCGCTACCTGGAGTTCCTCGCGGAACACCGGTCGGTCGAGCGCACGCCGCGGTACGGGACCCGCGGGCGGCCCGAGCACGAGTACAGTTGGGCACGCTGAACCGAAGTCTGTATACACGTAGGCCAACCGTTCGCCCATGGATGGGGCTAGACTGACGATATGGGCCCTCAATGTATACACGCGGGTCGAAGTGGAGCTCCACTACCGGACGATCGGGAGGCGCGGCATGCGGGCAAGCGACAGGGCTTACGCATCGCTGCGCCAGGACATCCTCGAGGGCCGCCTGACTCCAGGAACAGTCCTCGCCGAGGTGGACCAGGCCGAGCGCCTTGGCATCTCGCGCACCCCCCTGCGCGAAGCGTTGGCGCGGCTGACGGCCGAGGGGCTTACCGCCCCGCACCAGGGCCGCGGCGTCGTTGTCACCGGTGTTCCGGTGGAACGGCTCACCGAGCTGTTCGATGTACGGCTCCCCCTCGAATGCGCTGCCGCCCGGCTCGCCGCCCAGCGCGGGGATCCTTCGGTCTTCGCGGCTCTCGCTGACAGCTTCGACAGCGCCGATTCACTGATCGACGCCGGAGGCGACGCCCAGCGCGCCTACTACGAGCTGGTGGCCCGGCTTGACGCGGCGGTCGACGACGCCGTGGGCAATGACTACCTGCTCGCCGCGCAGCGCCAGCTTCGAACACACCTCGTCCGTGTCCGTCGCCTTGCCCGCGACAACGCCGCCCGGCTCCGCGCCTCGGCAGCCGAACACGCACAGATTGCCCGGGCGGTAAGCCTGGGGAACGCCGACCTCGCCTCCGCGGCAACCGCCGTGCACCTCCACAACAGCCTCCACCACATGCTGGCCACAACGGCCCACAGCACAACCGAACCCCGAGAGGAACTCCGCAATGGTTGAGTACCACAAAGTCCGAGTCCATCGCAGCGAGGAAAACCTGCCGGCGCGCGAGCAGCTCGCGTGGCGTATCGCCGAGGTGGCAACCGATCCGGTCGAGGTGGAGCCGGAAGTCTCGGAAATGATCGTCAACCGCATCATCGACAATGCCTCGGTCGCGCTCGCATCCCTCCTCCGGGCTCCAGTCGTCGCCGCCCGCGCCCAGGCCGGAAGCCACCCGGCATCCCGCAACGGCAACGGCGCTGCGGTGTTCGGCATCGACGCGCCAGCCTCCCCGGAATGGGCCGCCTGGGCCAATGGGGTGGCCGTGCGTGAACTCGACTATCACGACACGTTCCTGGCCGCCGACTACTCCCACCCCGGCGACAACATCCCGCCGCTCCTCGCCGTCGCCCAGCACACCGGCGCCTCCGGGCACGACCTCCTGCGCGCGATCGCCACCGGGTACGAAATCCAGGTCGACCTCGTCAAGGCCATCAGCCTTCACCGGCACAAGATCGACCACGTTGCCCATCTTGGACCTTCCGCGGCGGCGGGGCTCGGCACCCTGCTGCACCTTGACGCCGAAACGATCTTCCACGCCGTCGGGCAGGCCCTGCACACCACCACCGCCACCCGGCAGTCGCGCAAGGGCGAGATCTCGACCTGGAAAGCCTACGCGCCGGCCTTCGCTGGCAAGATGGCGATCGAGGCGGTGGACCGGGCAATGCGCGGGCAGACTTCACCGGCCCCGATCTACGAAGGTGAAGACGGCGTCATAGCGTGGCTCCTCGACGGGCCGGAAGCCCGCTACGAGATTCCCCTGCCGGCCGCTGGAGAGCCCAAACGGGCCATCCTCGATACCTACACCAAGGAACACTCGGCGGAGTACCAGGCCCAGGCCCTGATCGACCTCGCCCGCCGGCTGCACCACTCCCACCCCGAAACCACGGATCCCCGGAGCGTCAGCAGGATCCTGATCTCCACCTCGCACCACACCCACAACGTGATCGGATCGGGCGCGAACGACCCGCAGAAGTATGATCCCCGCGCCTCGCGCGAAACCCTCGACCACTCGATCCCCTACATTTTCGCCGTCGCGCTGCAGGACGGCTCCTGGCACCACGAGGCTTCCTACGCTCCGCAGCGCGCCTCCCGCCCCGACACCGTCGACCTGTGGCGGAAGGTCGAGACGACGGAAGACCCCGAATGGACCCGGCGCTACCACTCGCTCGACATCCGCGAGAAGGCTTTCGGGGGCCGGGTCGACATCACGCTCGCCGACGGCCGGGTGGTCAGCGACGAGATCGCCGTGGCCGACGCCCACCCGCTCGGTGCCCGGCCCTTCGGCCGAGAGCAGTACGTGGCGAAGCTGCGCACCCTTGCGGCAGGGGTGGTCGAGGACTCCGAGCTCGACCGGTTCCTCGGTGCCGTCCAGCGGCTTGAGGAGCTTCCCGCCGGCTCCCTTGGCGACCTGAACCTCCGCGCCCGCGGCGGCCTGATCGAGGGCGTTCCGGCTCCCCTGGGTCTCTTCTAGGAAAGGCAGATCCATGCTCTACGCAACAACGACTCCGGCCGAGAAGCGCGAAGCGTTCCGCGAGGCCCTGGCCTCGGGAAGGCTCCTGCAGCTGCCGGGCGCCTTTAACCCGCTTTCGGCACGCCTCATCGAAGACAAGGGGTTCGACGGCGTGTACATCTCCGGTGCGGTGCTCGCCAACGACCTCGGGCTTCCCGACATCGGGCTGACCACCCTGACCGAGGTGGCGCAGCGGGCGGGCCAGATCGCGCGCATGACGGACCTCCCCGCGATCGTCGACGCCGACACCGGCTTCGGCGAGCCGATGAACGTGGCACGCACCGTCCAGGAGCTTGAGAACGCAGGCCTGGCCGGATGCCACATCGAGGATCAGTTCAACCCGAAGCGCTGCGGCCACCTCGACGGCAAGAACGTCGTCGACCTCGACACCGCGGCGAAACGGATCCGCGCCGCCGCCGACGCCCGGCGCGACCCGAACTTCCTCATCATGGCGCGCACCGATATCCGCGGGACCGACTCGCTCGAAGCCGCCAAGGAACGCGCGCAGGCGCTTGTGGAGGCGGGCGCCGACGCCATCTTCCCCGAAGCGATGCGCGACCTCGCCGAGTTCCGTGCCATCCGGGACGCCGTCGACGTGCCGATCCTCGCCAACATGACCGAGTTCGGCAAGAGCGAGCTGTTCACCACGACGCAGCTCGAGGACGCCGGGGTGAACATCGTTATCTACCCTGTCACCCTGCTGCGCAGCGCCATGGGCGCCGCCGAGCGTACCCTTGACTCAATCCGGGCCCACGGCACCCAGCAGCACGCCGTGCCCGAGATGCAGACCCGTGCCCGCCTTTATGAACTGGTGGACTACGAGGGGTACAACCGCTTTGATTCATCTGTGTTCAATTTCCACGTGCCCGACGGCCGATAGCCGCAGGTTCCGCCGCTCTGTCCTCCACGAAGGAGTCCGCATTGACAGAAGTACAGATTTCCAAGGGCCTTGCAGGAGTAACGGTCGACTACACCGCCGTCTCCAAGGTCAATCCCGAATCCAATTCGCTCCTGTACCGGGGGTATCCGGTTCAGGAGCTGGCGGCGAAGTGCTCCTTCGAGGAGGTCGCCTACCTCCTGTGGCACGGTGAGCTGCCGGACGCCGCCCAGCTGTCGCAGTTCACGGCCGTCGAACGCGGCAGCCGCGCGCTGAGCGACACCGTTCGGGCCGTGATCGACCTCCTGCCGGTCACCGCGCATCCAATGGACGTGGGCCGGACGGCGGTCTCCGCCATCGGCGCCGGGCATCCCCGTGCCGCCGACAACTCGCGGGAGGCGAACCTCGAGAAGGCGGCGGATCTCTTTGCCGCCTTCCCCGCCGTCGTCGCCTACGACCAGCGCCGCAGGCGTGGCCAGGAGCTGGTCGAGCCCCGGGAGGATCTCGGATACGCGGCGAACTTCCTGTGGATGACCTTCGGCGAGGAAGCCCCTCCCGAGGTCGTCAGCGCATTCAACGTTTCGATGGTGCTGTACGCCGAGCACTCTTTCAACGCCTCCACGTTCGCCGCGCGGGTCATCACCTCCACCCTCTCGGACCTCCACTCGGCTGTCACGGGCGCGATCGGCGCCCTCAAGGGTCCCCTGCACGGCGGAGCGAACGAGGCCGTGATGCACACGTTCGAGGAGATCGGCATCCGCGAGGACGAATCCGAGGCGGACGCCGCGGCCCGCGCCAAGGCGTGGATGGAGGACGCGCTCGCCCAGAAGAAGAAGGTGATGGGCTTCGGCCACCGCGTGTACAAGAACGGCGATTCGCGGGTTCCCACGATGAAGGCCGCGCTCGATTCAATGATCGCCTACTACGGCCGCGATGAGATTCTCGGGCTCTACTCCGGGCTTGAAAAGGCAATGCAGGAGGCCAAGAACATCAAGCCGAACCTCGACTACCCGGCCGGGCCCACTTACCACCTCATGGGGTTCGACACCGAGATGTTCACGCCCCTTTTCATCGCCGCCCGGATCACGGGGTGGACGGCGCACATCATGGAGCAGCTCGAATCGAATTCGCTGATCCGGCCGCTGAGCGCCTACAACGGACCCGAGGAACGCCACGTGCCCTGAGGCCGCGTTTCCGGCGCAAGCGCCGGCTCGACAACCGCCGCGGCCACGCCCTCACTGCCGCCATCGAGCGTGATGGCGGCAGTGAACGGGGACCTCGCCAGCACCCGGGGAAGCCAGTGGGCGGCGTCGTCCCACATCCCTGTCCAGGGCAGGGCGTCTTCGGGGAACCACTCCGGGTCCACCTCGTCGCTTGGTGCGGCCGCGCCGGAGAAGGTATCGGCCGTGAAGACGGTTGCGCGCATGTTCCACTCCGGGTTCGAGGGGAAGTCCCAGCTGACCTCGCCCAGCAGGGTGAGGCTGCTCTCCTCCACGAGGATCCCCGATTCCTCCATCACTTCCCGGGCCGCTGCCTGGGCCGGGCTCTCGCCGGGCTCGAGCTT
Source organism: Arthrobacter sp. TJ-254 (assembly GCF_058269175.1). Classification (NCBI taxonomy): domain Bacteria; kingdom Bacillati; phylum Actinomycetota; class Actinomycetes; order Micrococcales; family Micrococcaceae; genus Arthrobacter; species Arthrobacter sp. TJ-254. The sequence continues at coordinate 413,318 of NZ_JBZCNF010000005.1, forward strand.
GCCGCCGAGGGCGACGATCCGCCCCGTGCCGAAGCCGCGCTTCTTGAGCCCGAGGAGCACTTCGGCCCGCCCCGAGGAGGTCCGGAACAGGAAGCACAGGGCCACCGGGCGGAAGAACCGGGCGGGGGCAGCGGGCGTGCGCCCGTCAGCCAAGGGCGCGGGGATGGGCCGCGGCATAGACTTCGCGCAGCGTATCGGCTGTCACGAGCGTGTAGACCTGGGTTGTTGTCACCGACGCATGGCCGAGCAGTTCCTGAACAACGCGCACGTCGGCTCCGCCCTCAAGGAGATGGGTGGCGAAGGAGTGCCTCAGCGTGTGGGGCGAGACGTCGCGGGTGACCGACGCCCGCTCGGCGGCGGTCTTCAGGATCGTCCAAGCGCTCTGCCGGCTCAGCCGTCCGCCGCGCCGGTTGAGGAACAGCGCGGGGTTGCCGCGGCCGTTTCCCGCAAGCGACGGCCTTCCCCGCACCAGGTAGGAGTCGACAGCCTTGGCGGCGTAGGAGCCCAGCGGGACGAGGCGCTCCTTCGAGCCCTTTCCGAAAAGGCGTACGACGGCGGGCCCGCTGAGCGCCTCGTCGACGGACACGTCGTCGACGTCGAGCCCGACGGCCTCGCTGATGCGGGCGCCGGTGGAGTAGAGGAACTCGAGCAGGGCCCGGTCGCGCTGTCCGGCCGGCGTCGAGGTGTCGACAGCTTCGAGGATGCGCACAACCTCGTCGACGGAGATGGCCTTGGGCAGGCGCTGCCCGGCCAGCGGAGGATGGACGTCGCGGGCCGGGTCAGCCGCGCTCATCCCCTCCAGGGCCCAGAAACGGTGGAGCCCGCGGACGGCGACGATGGTCCGGGCGGCCGAGCGCGGGCTCAGCGGAGCCCTCCCATCGGCCCCCGTTGAGACGGCCTGGGCAAAAGCCGTTACGTCCGAACGGGCGATCCGCCCGACCTCAACGACACCACGTGCGATCAGGAAGCGGTGGTACCGGAGGAGGTCCCGGCGGTAGGCGGCGAGCGTGTTTGCTGAAAGGCCCCGCTCCACCGCGATGTGCTGCAGGTACTCGCTGATCATCCGGCCGGGCGCTGTGGCCAGCAGCTCATCCCCCGCGGTCTTCTCCGCTGATGCCGGCACGCTCAGTCCCGCAGGACGGCGCCGCCGGGCCAGGTGCCGTGCTGGCTCGGGTGTTCGGGCCAGGGCGCGGAGGGCGGGCGGAGCCGCGCATAGCCGTCCGCCCGTGCGGCGTGGGCGGCGAGAACGGCCGCAGCGGCCGACGGGCTGTGCACCCGGCCTTCAAGCACCGCTGCCACGGCGTCGTCGAGGTTGACCCACAGCAGCTCGATCTCGGCTTCCTCGTGCAGGCGGGTGTGAAGTTCGGCTTCGGGGACCTCGCCGATGTCGCGGGCAAGGTAGATCCTCAGCGCCTCGCTTGAGGATCCCGGAGAGAGGAACAGATCGATGAGTACGTTCCAGCGCGCCGCGGTGAGGTCCGCCTCCTCGGCGAGCTCACGGGCTGCCGCGGCCAAGAAATCCTCCCCCGGCTCATCGAGCAGGCCGGCGGGGATCTCCCACAGGAGCATCCGCGCAGGGTGGCGGTACTGCCGGATGAACAGGACCTGGTCGTGTTCGTTCATTGCCAGCACGGCGACGGCGCCCGGGTGGTCGATGTACTCGCGCGTGATCTGGTCGGCGTCGGCGCTCAGGCTGAACGTGTCGCTGACGACGTCCCAGATGTACCCGGGATAGACCACTCGTGAGCTGTGGAGCCTGCGCGGGCTCTTTTCATCGGCGAAGCCGTTTTCCCCGGGCGCCTCGGCCATGACTAGGCCTTGGCTCCGCGGCGGTCGAGCGCCGCCTTCACCAGGCCGGCGAACAGCGGGTGCGGGCGGGTGGGACGCGAGCTCAGCTCCGGGTGCGCCTGCGTCGAAACGTAGTACGGGTGGACGTCGCGGGGAAGTTCGGCGAACTCCACGAGCCGTCCGTCCGGGGAGGTACCTGAGAACACCAGGCCGGCCTCGGCGATCTGGTCGCGGTATTCGTTGTTCACCTCGTAGCGGTGGCGGTGGCGCTCGTTGACGGTCGTCTTGCCGTAGGTGGCAGCGACAACCGAGTCCTCGTCGAGGCGCGCCTCCCACAGGCCGAGGCGCATGGTGCCGCCCATGTCGCCCTCGCCTGCGACGATCTCAAGCTGCTCGGCCATTGTGGCGATGACCGGGTACTTGGTGTCCGGCTCGAACTCGCTTGACGACGCGTTCTCCAAGCCCACCACGTTCCGGGCGTATTCGATCACCATGCACTGGAGGCCCAGGCAGAGGCCCAGGGTGGGAATCTTGTTTTCGCGGGCGAAGAGCAGCGCGCCGAGTTTCCCTTCGAGGCCGCGGATGCCGAAGCCTCCGGGCACGCAGATCGCGTCGACGCCGGCGAGGGCTTTCGCGGCGCCCTCCGGGGTGTCGCACTCGTCGGAGGGCACCCAGCGGATGTTGACCTTTGCCTTATTGGCGAACCCGCCTGCGCGGAGCGCCTCGGTGACCGAGAGGTAGGCGTCGGGCAGGTCGATGTACTTGCCGACCAGCGCCACTTCCACGTGGTGCTTGGGGTTGTGGACGGCGTCGAGGAGCTTGTTCCACTTGGTCCAGTTGACGTCCTTGAACTTCAGGTCGAGCGACTGCACGATGTACGCATCGAGGCCCTGATGGTGCAGCGTCTTGGGGATGTCGTAGATGCTCGGAGCATCGGCGGCGTTCACGACGGCGTCGATGTCGACGTCGCACATGCGTCCGATCTTTTCGCGCATGGCCAGCGGCACTTCCCGGTCGGACCGGATGACAATCGCGTCGGGCTGGATGCCGATCGAGCGCAGCATTGCCACGGAGTGCTGGGTCGGTTTGGTCTTGAGTTCCTGGGACGGGCCGATGTACGGCACGAGCGACACGTGGAGGAAGAAGACGTTGTTGCGACCGATGTCCTGGCGCACCTGCCGTGCGGATTCGAGGAAGGGCTGGGACTCGATGTCGCCAACGGTTCCACCGATTTCGGTGATGATCACATCCGGAACCCGCTTCGAGGCGACGGGCTCCGCGGGAAGACGCATGCGGCGCTTGATCTCGTCGGTGATGTGCGGGATGACCTGGACGGTGTCGCCGAGGTACTCGCCGCGGCGCTCCTTGGCGATGACGCTTGAATAGACCTGCCCGGTCGTCACGTTCGCCGAGCCGTCGAGATTCTCGTCGAGGAAGCGCTCGTAGTGTCCGATGTCGAGGTCGGTTTCGGCGCCGTCCTCGGTAACGAAGACCTCGCCGTGCTGGAAAGGATTCATTGTGCCGGGATCGACATTGAGGTAGGGATCAAGCTTCTGCATGGTGACCGAGAGTCCCCGCGCCCTGAGCAGGTGACCGAGGCTTGAAGCCGTCAGTCCCTTGCCGAGGGAGGAGGCCACGCCACCAGTCACGAAGATGTGCTTGGTCGTCTTTGCGGACTTAAGGAACCGGGAATTTGTTTGCTGCACCACGGAGTTCGAGCCTATCACTTGGTAGCGGTCCGCGCCGCATCCGCGAGCAGCTCTTCAGCATGCGCCCGGGCGGACGCGGAGTCCTCCTGCCCAGCGAGCATGCGGGCGAGCTCGCGGACACGTTCGGCTTCTGGTAGCACAAGGACGTCGCTCGCGGTGAAGCCGCTCGCGTCGTCCCCTTCAATGGTCCCCGTAACGTTCTTCTGGACGCGTATATGACGCGCCGCGAAGGCGGCGACCTGGGGCAGGTGGGTCACGACGATGACCTGGACGTGCTCGGCGAGCATGGCAAGGCGCCGGCCGATTTCCACGGCCGCCTTCCCGCCCACTCCCGCATCGACCTCGTCGAAGATGAAGGTGGGAACCGGATCGACGGCGGCAAGCACCACCTCGATGGCGAGCATGACGCGGGAGAGTTCGCCGCCCGAGGCTCCCTTGCCGAGCGGCCGCGGGGCGGAACCGGGGTGGGGCTGGAGGAGGAACGTGATGTCATCGCCCCCATGCGCGCTCAGTGACTCAGAAGGGGTCACGTCGATCCGCAGGCGCGCATCGGGCATGGCCAGGGCGCTGAGCTCGTCGCTGACCCGCCCGGCGAGCTCCTGTGCCGCTTCGCGGCGCAGTTCGGAAACCGTTGCCGCCGCGGCATGGACTGCTTCGTCGAGCTGCTGGATTTCCGTTTCGAGTTCGTCGAGGCGGGTTGAATCGCCCGCCAGTTCGTCGAGGCGGCGGGCGCTCTCCTCGCGCCAGGCGAGCACCTCGTCGATGCTCGGGGCGTATTTGCGCACGAGGACCGCGAGTTCGGCGCGGCGCGACTCGACCTCGGCCAGCCGGCCGGGGCCTTCCCCCTCCAGGGCTGCGCCGTAACCGGCGAGTTCGGCCGAGATGTCGGCGAGCAGGTAGCCGACTTCGGCGAGCCGTTCCGCCAGGGTTTCAAGGGCAGGATCGTGCTCGGCGACCGCTTCCAACTGGCGCTTGGCTTCGTCAACGAGGGAGACAGCGTCGGCTGCGGCGCCGAAATCCTCCGAAACGATCGCAGCGTGCGCCTGAAGCGCTGCGGTGCGCAGCTCTTCGACGTTCCCGAGCCGCATCGAGTCGGCCTTGAGTGCGGCGTCCTCCCCCGGCTGCGGGTCGACCTCGTCGATTTCCGTGAGGGCCGCCTCGAGCGTTTCGGCTTCCCTCACCCGTTCCCGGGCCTCGCTCTGCAGGCGGCTGCGTTCGGCGACGGCGTCACGCCAAGCCCTAAAGGTGCGTTCGTAGGCGCTCAGTTCCGCTGCAAGCTTCGCGCCGCCGAACTTGTCGAGCGCTCCGCGCTGGGCGGCGGCGCTCCGAAGGCGCAGCTGGTCCGACTGCCCATGGACCACAACGAGGTTCTCTCCCAGTTCGGCAAGCACGCCGACCGGAGCGGCCCTGCCGCCCACGTAGGCGCGGCTGCGGCCCTCGCTCGTGACGGTGCGGGCGAGGATGAGTTCGGCGGCGCCGTCGTACTCCTCAAGGTCGGCGCCGGCCTCGGCCGCCCGCACCGCTGCGGGACTGGACGGGGCAAGCCGGACGCGTGCCTCCGCGGAGGCGGATTTCGCTCCGAGGCGCACCGCCCCGGCGTCGGACCTCGCCCCGAGGAGAAGGCCGAGGGCGGTGATGACCATTGTTTTTCCGGCGCCCGTCTCACCCGTGACGACGGTCAGGCCGGGCCCGAGGGTCAGTGTCGCCTCGGTGATGACGCCGAGGTCCCGGATCCGCATCTCCTCGATCATCGTGCAACACCGCCGGGATGGGTGACCGGTCCGCGCCAGCCCGTGATGGGCAGCTCGAACTTGCGTACAAGCCGTTCCGAGAAAGGCGTCTGGTGGGTGCGGGCCAGCCGCACCGGCCGGTCGGAGCGCTGCACCTCCACCCTCGATCCCGGCGGAAGGTCAACGCTGCGCCGCCCGTCGCACCACAGGACACCCCATGCGTCGGTGCGTGTCAGCACCTCGACGGCGAGCACCGACGTCGGCGCAACAACGAGCGGCTTGGCGAACAGGGCATGCGCACTGATCGGTGCCATGAGCAGGGCTTCGACTTCGGGCCAGACTACCGGTCCGCCGGCGGAGAAGGCGTACGCGGTGGAGCCGGTGGGCGTCGCAAGGACCACGCCGTCACAACCGAAGGAGCTCACGGGCCGCCCGTCGACCTCCATCACCACCTCGATCATGCGTTCGCGGTTGGCTTTCTCGATGGCAGCCTCGTTCAGCGCCCATCCGGTGGCGACAAGGGAGTCCCCGGCCCACACGGCGACTTCGATGGTCATCCGCTCCTCGACGGTGTAATCCCTCTCGGCCACCCACCGCACCGCCTCGTCGAGATCGGCCCTTTCGCTTTCGGCGAGGAAACCTACATGCCCGAGGTTCACGCCCAGCAGCGGCACTTCGGCCTCACGCACAAGCTCGGCTCCGCGCAGGATGGTTCCATCCCCGCCCAGGACCATGACGAGCTCGACCTGGTTGAGGAAGACATCGCGTTCGAGGATCTCGGTGGGTGCGGTGAGCTCCCCGTATTCGGCGCGGATATCGGCCAGCTCCTCGGGGCGCATCACCGGGGTCAGTCCCAGTGCATGCAGCCGGGTGCAGGCCTGCTGGGCGGCCGCCATTGCGTCGTGCCGGCCGGTATGCGCCAGCACCAGGATTCGTCTAGTCATTCAACTCCGTCATATTCGTATGGCCGGATCTCCGGCAAACACGGCGCTCGATTCAAGCACGGAGCCCGCCAGGTGATTCGAGTCCTCTTCGATCCTAGGCACCAACGGCGTCTCGGGCACCCTTATCCACACGAAGTACTCAAGATTTCCGTCCTGGCCCGGCAGTTGGCTCAGGGCGAGCCCGCGGACCTCGAGCCCGAAGGCGAAGGCCGCAGCGACAACACCATGAACGCCCCGACGCCGGTGTGCCGCCGATTTCACAACGCCCTGGCCGTTGAGCCCGGCGCGGCCCACCTCGAACTGGGGCTTGATCATCAGCACCATGTCGCCACCGGGGAGTGTCGCCTTGGCGAGCGGCAGCATCACCAGCCGCAGGGAGATGAAGGACAGGTCCGCCACGGTCAGGTCAACGCGCCCGCCGATGTCCCCGGCGTTAAGGTAGCGGACGTTGACACCCTCGAAGACCTGCACGCGGGGATCGTTCCGAAGCGACTCGACGAGCTGGCCGTGCCCGACGTCGACGGCGGCAACCTCACGGGCACCTGCGCGCAGCAGGACGTCGGTGAAACCTCCGGTTGAAGCCCCGGCGTCGAGGCAGCGCCTCTCGGCGACGACCACCGAGGGGAAGGCGGCAAGTGCGCCGTCGAGCTTGCTGCCCGCCCTGCTCACGAAGTTCTTTCCGTCGCCAACAACGGCCAGGTCCTGGTCCTCGGTGACGGACACCGAGGCCTTTGTGACAGTTTCGCCGTCGCGCAGCACCGAACCGGCAGCGATCAACTGGGCAGCGTGCGACCTCGACCGCGCCAGTCCCCTGGCCACAAGCTCCTGGTCAACCCTTGCCATGGCGGTTCATGCCTTGTCCAGCTCAGCCAGGAGCGCATCGTGGATCGCCGAGTACAACCCCGGATGCTCCTCCACGGGGGCGGCCGGGATCCCCGCAAGCCCTCCCAGCGCCCCATCGACCGCAGGATCACCGGACCCAGGCTCCGCACTGGGCCAGCGCGCCGCGTCCGGCGCCTGCGCCCCCTGGTCTGCGTGCTCTTCGTTCACTACCGTCGGCCTCCTGCGGCACAAGTTGTGGTTCCTCGAACATATCCCGGGCCGGGCCTAGGCGGTGAACCGGACCTCGGGATGCAGTGGGGTTTCGGTGTCGGGATGGGCGGCCCACCACGCCGCACAGGCCGCGCGCCAGGCATCGAGGCTTTCCTCTGCTCCCCTGACTACGACTGCGCCTGCCTCCACCCACGCGGAAGCCGACCCGCTTGAGTGAACGCCGGCCTCGGCGGTCAACGCTGGGTACTGCTCGTACATCGCCCTGAGATGAGGCAGGAGGTAGACGGGCCGCTCGGTCGACGCGGCGGCAAGGGCCGTCCGCACGGTATCGACTCCGGTGAGCACCAGGGCCGTGTCCATGCCTGCCCGGTTACCGCCAAGGATGTCCGTATCGAGCCGGTCCCCCACCACCAGCGGGGCGGAAGCTTCGACGTGCCGCGCCGCGGTGAGAAAGAGCTGCGCCTCGGGTTTACCTGCGACCTCCGGCTTCCGTCCGGTCGCCGCGGCCACCGCCGCCACGAGGGTGCCATTGCCGGGGGCAATCCCGCGGGCCTGCGGAATCGACAGATCGGTGTTCGTGGCAACCCACACCGCACCGGCGGTCACCGCGTATGCTGCCTCCGCCAGGTCCTTCCAGCCCAGGTCCGGGGAGAAGCCCTGGATGACTGCGTCCGGCTGGTCATCGGCCGAGGCGACAGGAACGAGCCCCACGCCGCGCACCGCGTCGGCGAGTGTGCTACTGCCGGTCACAAGGACCTTGGCTCCGTGGGGAACGAGTCCGGCGAGCAGTTCAGCCCCCGCCAGGGCCGAACCGAAAACCTGAGCGGGGGTCGCCGGAGCGCCGAGGCTGCGCAGGTGCTCGGCGACGTCGTCCGCGGACCGGGAGGCGTTGTTGGTGATGTAGGCAAGCTGCACCCCGGCATCTTCGAGCCCCTCGAGTGCCTCAACGGCACCCTCGATGGCGTGGGCGCCCGCATAAACAACGCCGTCGAGATCCGCGAGGACCGCGTCGTAGGCGTCGATCAGCCGATCACCCACCGACAGTGTCCTCGGCGGCGGCCTTCGCGGGGTCCTCGCCGGCGACCTTTACGGGGTCTCCAGCAGGTGCCGGCGTAGCGTCCGGGTCAGAGTCCGGCTGGGAGTCTGTGGGAGCCGCTGCGGATGCGTCGGTTGGCGCGTCAGCGGGGTCAGCGGGGTCAGCACCCGCGGATTCTGCCTCACCGGAGGTCTCCGCGGGCGTCAGCGCTTCGGCATGTGCCGCAGCTGATTTTGCGGATGGGTCTGGTTCTGCGGCCGCTGCGGCGCCGCTGCCCCCAGCCGGATTGGCGGGGGAACCGCTCTCCGGCGCGCCTGCCCGGCCCAAGACCTCGGCGACGCTGGGGACGGGGGCCGTGGGCTCCTCGTCATCACCGAGGAGGTCGAGGATGTCAGGTTCGGCTGAGTCATCGAGCCCCAAGGCACTTTCGGCGACCCGGGCCTGCTTCCGCCACCGCTCCGACTCACCCGTGCGGCCGGCTGAATCGAGCGCATCGGCGTAGGCGCGGAAGAGCCGCGGGCTGAAGGAGAACGCACGGTGGATGTCCAGCTGCGGGATCTCCAGTGCTGCCACGGCTGCATCGAATTGGCCAAGATCCGACCTGGCACCCGACAGGACCATGGCCAGTTCTGCCTTGCCTGCTGCATCGAGGCTCTGGGCCTCCTCTGAGCGGCCAAGGTCGAGGGCCCGGTCCGGGCGCCCGAGCCCACGTTCACAGTCCGCCATCACGGGCAGGTGAACGTTGGAGCCGCTGATCCGGCGGAAGGTTCGGAACTCCCGCAGTGCCTCTCCGTAATGGCCCGCGGCATACGCGGTAAGACCAACTGCCTCACGGACAGCTGCAAGCCGGCCGCCGCGCCTGCTTGCCGCGAGGGCGTGCTGGAATGCGAGCTCGGGATCGTCGTCGATCAACCGCCCGGCCATGACGAGGTGGCGGGCAACCCAAAGCGCGCTGCGCTCTTCAAGGTTACGGATCTGGGCGCGCGTGACGCGATCGAGCTCGTCGCCCTTCACATCCTCGTCAATTTCGGGGGACCGCTCGCGGTCGGGGCGGTTGGCGCTGCGCAGGTCGCGGGCATTGTGAGTCCGCGGCGATGCGGTGTGCTCGGCACCTGTGCCGTCACCGGAGCCGTATCCCGACCTCCGGTTCGTATCGGGGCGGCGCTCCGCGGGCCTGCCTGACCGGCGGTCCTCGCCGCCGCGGCGGTCATCGGACCGGCCGCCAGCTGCTGCGCCCCCGCGGCCGGCTCCGGCCGAGTAGGGACGATCTCCAGCACGCCCGGCAGCGGATCCGCCACGTGAGGCAGCACCCCTCAGTTGGGCGCCCCGGAAGTCGCCGCCGCTGCGACGGTCCCCCTCTCGGGGACCAGCACCACGCCGTTCGTCGGACCGTTCCCAGGATGGGCCGGTTCCACTGCGGTCCCCGGAGCGCGCGTCGCGGGAACCATCAGTGCCGAAGCGGGACCCGGATCCGCGATTCCCGCGGTCGGCTGCGCCTCCAGCAGCACTGTCGCGATTCCGCCCGGCGAAGCGGTTTACCGACCCCGCGGCCGATCCCGATGAGCTGCCCCGCAGCGGCTTGCCGCCGCGGATATCTCCGCGTTCCCCGCGGTCACCGCCATGTTCCTGGGATTCGCGGGCGGGGTCGCCCTCCGCAGCAGCCGGCCGGGAAGCTGCACCCTTGGAACCCCACGAGTGGCGCTGGCCTGCCTGGCGCTTGACGCCCCCGCTGGAATCCGAGACTCCCCCGTCAGCGGACGTATCGTCCTGGCTGCCCTCATGCTTGCGATCCTGTGCGGCCATGTTGGCGGGTTCCTCTCGTTTCCAACAACCGCGTGCCGCGGGTGCTGTCCTCTATTGTTCTATGGAAGATCCGTTTCACCGCAATCACCTGTCGGCCGCTGGGTGCTGGGTCCGCCGGTGCCGGTGGGTGGGTGGTGGGTGGTTAAGCAGGTGAAGCCCTGACGTTTCCGTCAGGGCTTCACTTGTAATGGTTGTCCGGCGGTGTCCTACTCTCCCACACTCTCTCGGGTGCAGTACCATCGGCGCTGTGGGTCTTAGCTTCCGGGTTCGGAATGGGACCGGGCGTTTCCCCCACGCTATGACCGCCGTAACC
>NZ_JBZCNF010000006.1:0-217632 GCF_058269175.1 Arthrobacter sp. TJ-254
GGTATCAACAAACTTGGCACACTATTGAGTTCTCAAACAACAGGCACTACCGGCACCACACAACCCGCAAAAACCAGGCCATCCTCGCTCCGGAGCAACTTCACAAGCCTACCCGCACCAGCCCGTCCCCGCAAATCCGCTCCCCCGCACCACCACCGCACAAACCGGCAACCAGCACGAACAAACCAACCCGCAACAACAGACACCAAACCAAGACCACCCCCGGCACCAGTGCACAGCACACGCCGGTAACAGCCTCAGAATTGTATGGGTTTCGCCGCCCTCACCGGGGCGACTAAACAACTATACGACGCCCACCACCCCAACACAAATCCACCCCAACACCCCGGCAAACACCGGCTCAGGCCGGGCCGACCTCGACCATGGCAAGGGTCCTCTTGCCCCGGCGTACTAGGGCGTAGCGCCCGTGCAGGAGTTCGTTGGATCCGATTGCCGCATCAGGGTCGGTAACCTTGACGTTGTTCACGTACGCCCCGCCCTCGCTCACGGTCCGACGGGCGGCCGAGTTGCTTGCCGAGAGTCCGCTAGCGGTGAGCAGCTCAACGACGGTAGGGCTCCCCGCCGGCAGTGTTACTGCCGGCAACTCGGCGGTGGCCGCGGTGAGGGTGAGTTCGTCGAGCAGCTCCAGTTCGCCCTGGCCGAACAGCGCGGCGGAGGCGGCGATCACCTTCTCTGTGGCGTCGACCCCGTGGATCAGGGACGTGACGTCGTAGGCGAGGGTGCGCTGGGCCTGACGCAGGTGGGCCCGTTCGGCAGTGGCCTGCTCCAGTTCCTCGATCTCCTCCCGGGTCCGGAAGGTGAAAACCTTCAACCGGTCGATGACGTCGGCGTCCGAGGTGTTCAGCCAGAACTGGAACATGGCGTAGGGGCTGGTCATGGCCGCGTCGAGCCAGACGGCGTTGCCCTCACTCTTGCCGAACTTCGTGCCGTCGGAGTTGGTGATCAGCGGCGTGCCGATCGCGTGGACGCTCTTGCCCTCGGCCTTGCGGATCAGTTCGGTGCCGCTAGTCAGGTTCCCCCACTGGTCCGAACCGCCGGTCTGCAGCACGCAGCCGTAGCTGCGGAACAGCTCGAGGAAGTCCATCCCCTGGAGAACCTGGTAGCTGAACTCGGCGTAGCTGATGCCCTCGTCGGAGTTCAGCCGGGTGGCGACGGTGTCCTTCTTGATCATCGTGCCGACCCGGAAGTGCTTGCCGACCTCGCGCAGGAAGTCGATGGCGCTCAGAGGCGCTGTCCAGTCGAGGTTGTTGACCATCCGGGCCGCGCTGGGGCCCTCGAAATCGAGGAAGCGCTGCACCTGGCCCTGAAGGTAACCCACCCACTCGGCCACAGTTTCCTTGGTGTTCATCGTCCGCTCGGCGGTCGGGCGCGGATCCCCCACCAGCCCGGTCGAGCCACCGACAAGGGCAAGCGGGCGGTGCCCGGCCAGCTGCAGGCGCCGCATGGTCAGCAGCTGCACCAGGTTGCCCAGGTGCAGGCTTGGCGCTGTCGGATCGAACCCGCAGTAGAACGTGGCCGGCTCACCGCCGAGCAGCTCTTCGAGCTCGGCCTCGTCTGTCGAGACCTGCACGAGCCCGCGCCAGCGCAACTCCTGCCACACGTTGTCGAACGAGGGGTCATTCCGCTGGGCGCTGAGGCCGGCGGCTGTTACTTCGGTTGGCTCCACAGCTCCAAATTATCAGTCCTCGATGCCCTCGGGAATTTGCCCGGTCGCGATGAGGCGCAGGCGCTGGGTGGGCCGGGTCATTGCAACGTAGAGGTCCCCGACGCGGGCCGACGCCGCATCGAGCATCAATTCCGGCTCGAGGATGGTGACGCCGTCGAATTCAAGCCCCTTCGACCCCCGGGGCGTAATCACGACAATGTCCTGGCTGGGCCCTCCGGCTCCCGAGCCGACGCGCGGACCGTACTCCGCCTGCAGCGCCCGGCGCACCTCGCCGAGGCGGCCCTCGGGGGTGATGACGGCGAGCAGCCCGCCGTCGATCGCGGCGAGCTCTTCGGGCAGTGCGCGGAGCAGTGCCGGCACGAGCTCGGGCACGCGGTCGATGACCGGGGCGAAGCGCCCTTCACGCACCGCCTTGGGCGCGGAGATCACAAGGCCCGCCGCCGTGGCCATGCGGACCGCGGCCTCGGCGATCTGGGCCGGCGTGCGGTAGTTGACCGTGAGCTCTTCGAGCTGCCAGCGTTCTCCGACGAACGGCTCAAGCGCCTGCTGCCACGAACTGGATCCGGCGGCGGAGCTCGTCTGGGCGATGTCGCCGACGATGGTGAAGGACTTGAGCGGACAACGCCGCATCAGAAGACGCCACTGCATGGGCGAGAGTTCCTGGGCCTCGTCGACAACGATGTGCCCGTACGCCCAGGTGCGGTCCCCCGAGGCACGCTCGGCGGCGGTCAATCGGGTTGCGGAGACGGTGTTGTGCTGCGCAAGTGCTTCGGCGGTTACCACGCCGTCGACCCCGGAGTCCTCAAGGGAAGCGCTGACGTTTTCGAGGGCACGTTCGGCATTGGCCAGGTCGCGGCGGTGTTCCTGGTCGCGGGCCGCGGTGTCGCGGCCGGCGGAAGCATCGAGTTCACCCAGGAGCTCTGCGGCCTCGTCCAGCAGTGCGATGTCGGCTTCGGTCCAGGGCGAGCCGGCGGGCCTCAGCAGCAGCGAGCGGTCGGCGTCGCTCCAGTGTGGTGCCGCGGCCCGGAGGTGAGCAGGCTTGGTGAGGAGCTCTCCTATGAGCCGTTCGGGAGTGAGCGGCATCCACGCCAGGTTGAGGGCGATCCGCACGTCTCGCGAACTGCGCACATCCTCGGCGAGGTAGGACCGGTCGGCGTTGTTGCCCCCACCTGAGGACGCCTCGAGGTAGTCGTTAAGCTGGTCGGTCAGTTCTCGAAGCAGGATCTTCACGAAGGTCACGCGCGCCTCATTGTGCGGCTTGCCGGTCGCCCGGGCCCTGTCCCGCGCCCGTGCCACCTGGCGGGGAGTCAGGGTGAGCAGCGTCCCCTCGACGTTGAGCCGTTTGGTTTCCTCCGGCACCCGCTGCCGGTTCGCCACCGCGTTCTTAACGATCTGCGCCATCTCCAGCCGGCCCTTGAGCGCGGCAGCGCGCTCGTCAGGCTCGGGAATGGTGGTGATCCCCGGCATGAGCGTGCCGATTCCGGCCATGACGACGCCGGTCTCGCCCAGCGAGGGGAGCACCCGTTCGATGTATTTCATGAAGGCGTCGGTGGGTCCGACGAGCAGCACGCCGGCCGACTTCAGCCGTTCCCGGTGGGTGTAGAGCAGGTACGCGGCCCGGTGGAGGGCGACCGCCGTCTTTCCCGTGCCCGGGCCGCCCTGGACCACCGTGATCCCCGAGAGCGGAGCCCGGATGATGCGGTCCTGTTCGGCCTGGATGGTTCCGACGATGTCGGACATCTGCCCGGTCCTGCGGGAGTTGAGTGCGGCAAGCAGGGCACCTTCGCCCTGCAGCGACTGGTCGTCGCTCAGCAGTTCCGCGTCGAGCACGTCGTCCTCGATGGCAACGACGTCGCGCCGGGAAAGGATCAGGTGGCGGCGCCGCCGCACGCCCATACGTTCGAAGGCGGTCGCCTGGTAGAAGGTGCCAGCCTCGGGCGCCCTCCAGTCGACCATCAACTGCTGGAGGTCCTCGGTTGAAAGACCGATCCGGCCGATGTACCGCTTGTCGCCGTCATCGAGGTCCAGCCGGCCGAAGACGAGGCGGTCGTCGACGGCATTGAGCTGCGCCAACCGATCCTCATACATTGTGGCGAACGCGTCGCGTTCGGACCGGTTCTGGTGGGAACCCGCTGAGACAGTGCGGCGTACCTCGGCCAGCTGCGCCGTTTTTTCGGCCCGCAGCTCATCGAGCCGCCGGTACAGGCCGTTGACATAGCCCCGCTCGTATTCAAGCTCGCTGGCGGGCCTTGACGCTTCTTGCATTGGTGGTTTCCCTCTCGGAAAGGCGGACCGTCAATTCTACAGTGCGAAAGGGTTAGACGGTTGATAAGGCGTGGAGCGGATACCCGGAGAGCAGATCACGGCCGCCGAGGCCGTCGAGTTCGAGCACGACGCCGCAGCCAACAACCTGCGCGCCGCTTCGTTCAAACAACCGCACTGCTGCCGCGAGGGTTCCTCCGGTGGCCAGCACGTCATCGACGAGAAGGACCCGCGTTCCCGGCGCGATGTCGTCCTGGTGGATCTCGAGCGTCGCCTGACCATATTCCAGATCGTATTGCTCGGCGTAAACACGCCGCGGCAACTTGCCTGCCTTCCGGACCGTGGAAACCCCTGTCCCGGCCGCATAGGCTCCAGCGGCGGCCAGCAGGAATCCGCGGGCCTCAATCCCTGCCACCAGGTCGAATCGTCCGGCGAAGGGCTCCATGAGCGAGTCGACGACGGTGCGGAACGCCTGTGGGTCGGCGAACACCGGGGTGAGGTCCCGGAACACGATTCCGGGTTTTGGGAAGTCCGGCACTCTGGTGCACAACCGGCCGATCAGGTCCTGGGCCGAAGGGGGCCCGGCGGGGGCGTCCGCGCTGATATTCACCCAACCACCTTACGGGCACCTCGGGGTTTGGCCGCCCGGTAACGCGACACCGACGGATCATCGGTGAGCCAGAACCGCCACGGGTACTCCGCGGACCCGCCGGGACCGCTCAATCCGACCCGCGGACCCGTTGAATAGGCATCGGGCGGAACCGGGCTCTCGGGCAGCTCGAGCAGCAGCGGCCCGCTGAACACGTCGGCCCCGTCGAACCGGAGATCGAGTCCCAGCGCCTGGGCAAGGCGCGCGGGTCCACGGGCCAGGTCCAGATCCAGGCGGGGGTTCCCCCGCCGGCTGCGCGCTGTCCCGACGCCGCCGACCACCTCCCCCGCCCGCAGAAGCAGCCCACCGGACCTTCCGTCCTCACCGCAGACCACGTTGGCGCAGTAGTGCATCCCGTAGGTGAAATATACGTACAGGTGCCCCGCGGGGCCGAAGAGGGTCGAGTTGCGGGAGGTCTTCCCGCGGAAGGCGTGCGACCCGGGGTCCTCCGCGCCGAGGTACGCCTCCACCTCGGTGACGCGGACGGTCACCGGTTCCTCGCCGCTGTCACCGCTGTGCGTGATCAGGGCACCGAGGAGCAGGGGCGCTGCCTCGAGGGGATTGACGGCGAGCCTGCTGCGCGCGGTTTCGAGGGATTGTTCATCGACGGTCACCACGGAGGCTACGGTAGCAAAGCCCGACGGCGGCGGTGCCGCACCCGCCACGGCGATGTCCGAATCCCGCTAGCTCCCCGGCCTGCATGTTGAGAGGATGGAGTAATGGATTTCTGGCAGCAGTACCGGGCGATCGACGCACGGGACGTTCGATTCGACGGGCAGTTCGTGACGGCCGTCTCAAGCACCCGCATCTACTGCAGGCCATCCTGCCCCGCCCGGACGCCGAAACCGGCCAACGTCACGTTCTACCGGACCTCCGCCGCGGCCCACGAGGCGGGCTACCGCGCGTGCAAGCGCTGCCTGCCCGAGGCCGTACCCGGCACACCCGAGTGGAACCTGCGTTCGGACGTGGCAGCGCGCTGCATGCGCCTTATCGCCGACGGAGAGGTCGACCGTTCCGGCGTTCCCGGTCTCGCCGCCAAGCTCGGCTACTCGGAACGGCAGCTGAACCGGATCCTGCGGGAAGAACTTGGGGCCGGGCCGCTGGCGCTGGCACGTGCTTCCCGGGTCCAGACGGCGCGGTCGCTGCTCACCGCCACCGGAATGAAGTTCGCCGACGTCGCCTTTGCTGCAGGCTTCCGCAGCATCCGCCAGTTCAACGACACAGTGCACGAGGTGTTCGACCTCACCCCCACCCAACTGCGTGGTGCTGCGCGGGCAGTTCCGGCCGCTGCCGGTGGAAGTGCGCGGAATCCGCAGCCCGGCACGCACCCCCAGCTGGCGTTGGCGCTCCCGCTGCGGGCCCCCTATGACAACGGAATCTTTGACTTCCTGGCGGCCCGGGCCGTTGCGGGCGTGGAGGAAGGATCCGACGGCGGGTACGCGCGGCTCGTCCGTCTTCCACAGGGGCAGGGCTGGTTCAGGGCCTCCCCTGTCGCGGCCGGCAGCGGTCGGCCGCCGGAGCTGCGGGTCGAGATCGAGCTCGAGGTGCTCGCCGACCTGCCCGTCCTGCTTTCACGCATCCGCCGCCTGTTCGACCTCGACGCCGACCCCGCCGCCGTCGACGCCGCACTCGCCGAGAGCCCGCTCCTCGCCCCGCTGGCGGCACTGCATCCGGGCATCCGCCTTCCTGGGGCGGTCGATCCGCAGGAGATGCTCATCCGCGCGATGATCGGCCAGCAGATCACAGTGCGGGCCGCAACGACCGCCCTGTCGGTTCTGGCACGGGACGGTGAGCCCTCGGTTTTCTCCCGCCCCGGCTTCGACCGCCTCTTTCCCGCTGCGGCCCAGATTGCCGCGTCGGCGGTCGAACTGCTGCGCGGACCGGCGCGCCGCATCGAAGCCGTCCGGCACGCCGCCCAGGCCCTCGCCGACGGGACGGTGAATTTCGGCGTTGAAGACGACCTGTCCTCTCTTGAGGAAAAGCTCCTTCCCCTGCCGGGAATCGGGCCGTGGACAGTCAGGTACCTTGCGATGCGCGTCCTCGGCGCCCCGGATATCCATCTGGAGAACGACGCCGCCGTCCGGAACGGCTGGGCGGCCCTGACCGGCTCCGCCGCGGGTGCCGGCCCTGCGGAGCATCGCCGCGCCGCCGCAGAAGCGATGGCCGCGGCAAGCCCCTGGCGCTCGTACGGCACAATGCACCTATGGCGCGCGGCAGCCCCCACCAGCCGTCCGGCCCGCCGGCCCTCCGGCGATTCCAGTCCGACTCCGCAGCTACACCCGCACACTCCGCCGTTACACCTGCACACAAGGAACACCGAGGACACCCCGTGATGAAATCTCTGACCGCCACCATTTCGACCCCCGACGGACCCTTCACCGTCATCGAGCGTGACGGAGTCGTGCTTGCCTCAGGGTGGACAGCGGACACCTCCGAGCTCACGGGGCAGATCCACCCCACCCTCGCACCGACGTCGTTCACCGACGCACCGGCCGAGCTCAGGGCGATCCTAGAAGCCGTCGAGGCCTACTACTCCGGCGACTTCGCCGCGATCGACGGTGTGCCGGTGCATCAACTGTCGGGGCCCTTCCGTAACCGGGCGTGGGAGGCCCTGCGGCTTGTGCGGCCCGGCGAACCGGTCACCTACGCCCGGTATGCGGCGCTTGCCGGAAACGCGGGCGCCGTCCGCGCCGCGGCCGGCGCCTGCGCCCGCAATGCCGCGGCACTCTTCATCCCGTGCCACCGGGTGGTGCGCACCGATGGAACCCTTGGAGGCTTCCGGTGGGGCATCGAGGTGAAGCGCCGGCTCCTGGACCGCGAAGCCGCAGGCCGGCACGAGACTCACGGCGCCTCGGCCGTAGCCCAGTCCGCGCCGGGCGAGCAGGCCCTCCTCTTTTCCTGATCTCCGTGCCGGAGGGCATGTCCCTTCGGGCCGCCTGACGCCCGGCCGGAGGCACCGGTTGGTCCAATGGTCAGGCTAGGCTCGGATAATCGTTGTTTGGAATCCATCTGGGGGGAACATGGTCGGCATCATTGGTTTGCTGTCTTATTGCTTGGTGATGGCACTCGGGGCCGTTGCCCTCTATTGGGTCATCCGCCTCGGAGTGAAGCACGGCCTGAGGTCGTACTATGCCGAGGCGGGCCGTGAATCCGGCGCATCGGTAAATCCGCTGAACGGACTTCCCAGGCCCTGAATCCCGCGGTCGCGCAACGATCCTCCGCGGAGGTTCAGGGCTCGATCCGCTGGGAAATGCGGACGAGGTTGCCGGAGGGGTCGCGGAAGGCGCAGTCGCGCGGGCCCCAGGGCTGATCGAGGGGCTCCTGCATGACTTCGGCCCCGGGTGCTGTGCGTACCTTTTCGAATGTCGCATCGAGGTCATCGGTGCTGAACACGATACTGGGCAGCACCCCCTTGGTGAGCATGGCCTGGAGGGCGTCGCCGTCAGCCTGCGGCCGTCCGGCGTGGGGGTCTGAGAGCACTATCTCAAGGCCGGGTTGGAGCGGACTGCCGAGCGTGATCCACCGGTGCCCGTCGGAGGTGACATCGTTACGCACTTGGAGGCCAAGCCCGTCCCGGTAGAAGGCGATTGATTCGTCAGGATCGTTGACGATGATGTTGCAGTACTGGAGTGAAGTATTCATGCCGCAACGCTAATCCCGGGCGGTGGCCGGCGCTTCTCCAATCCTGCTCGAACCGTGCCGCGACGGGCGCGTGTGTGACTTTACGGTGCAGGATGGCATTGCCTCGGCGGCGGCGTGTTCCCTTCTGCGGTAGGCGCTGGGGCTCTCTCCGACGATCTCGGTGAACCGGGCGCTGAAGGAGCCCAGGGATGTACAGCCCACCGCCATGCAGGCATCAGTGACGGTCATCCCCTCCCTCAGCAGTGCCATCGCCCGTTCGATCCGGCGGGTCATGAGGTAGCCGTAGGGCGTTTCGCCGTAGGCCGCGGAGAACTGCCGGGAGAAGTGGGCCGGGGACATGAACGCCTGGCGGGCCATTGCCGGAACATCCAGCGGGCGTGCGTAATCGCGGTCGATGCTGTCCCGCACCCGCCGGAGCAACGCCAGGGTGGTGAGGTCCTGCTGGCCCATGCGAACGAGGATACCCCCGGGACCCCGGCCGGGGGTATCCTGCCGGAACGGCTTCGTCGGACCCGGATCCTGCCCGCTAGCGCGACTGCAGTGCGTCGAGGGCGACAGCCATTGCGGCGGCCACCCTCCCGTCGAGGCGAGCGCCGGGAACTGTGACGTCGTATCTGTCTCGCAGGGAGCGTCCCCGCTCCGACGTCATGACCACCTGGCCCGAGGCGTCAACGAAGTCGAAGTGGAAGAGGAAGGGTGCGGGGATGCTTTCGGCGAACGGCACGAGTTCCCATACCCGGCGGGCGACGGCCACGCCCATACTCCGCTCGCTTCCCACGGCCTGGACTCCTGGTGCGTCGAGGTGCCAGGTGGAGCGCAGGAGCGACTTGCCGAAATCCTTGCGGAAGCTGCCGAGGGGACGCCCCGCGGCATCGAGCACATCGTAGGTTGCTCCAAGATCGAGCCGCTGGCGGGCCTTGAAGGAAAACAGCCGTGTGGTTCGTGACTCGTCGGAGTAGAACGTGACCTCCTCCTTGAAGGCCGCCCGCTTCTGCTGCGCCATCGCCAGCAGGGCACCGAACTGGCCGTCTGCTCCGACAGCGCGGATCTCGTAACGGTTCACCATCATGGTGATCCGCTGCGCGACGGCGAAGCGCTCCACGCGCTGCAAAGTTTCCACGGTTCTCTCCCTCTTGACACATTGTCGTGCTGACAAGGTATTCGAAATTCCGCATGAGCAACAGCGGGGCCCGACGCAGTGCCGCAGCTAGGGTGGGGCCCATGGGGATTTATCAGGAGCCGGAATTCGAACCGGTCATCATCCAGGACCTTGGCGCGGAACCGTCGACGGCGGTGACAACCGGCAATGAAAGGGAGAAACGCATTACCGGCGGGGAGCCGTATTTCGTGGCCGCCTGGGCGATTACCCTGCTGATGCTGGGCTCGGGCGCCGCCTGGCTCATCACGTTCGACCCCGGGATGGCGTTTGGCTCCTACGCCGGCTACGAGCCGCAGGGCACCTTCATCAGCGGGGTCCCCGCCCCGGGCCCCTACCCGGGCAGGAACATTCTCGCGAATTACTTCCAGGCGGCCCCCCTGCTGCTCGTTGCAGGAATGAGCGCGTCGGTTCTCCTCCTCGCCGTGCACGGGGTGCTGCGGAGCCGGCGCTGAAGCCGGCCGCCACAAGCATCCGCGATAAGGGATTAGTCAGGATACTGAAGGACCGTTGACAGGAATTAGTCCAGTCGCTTTACTTATCCCAACGGCGGGCCTTCCACTTTCACTTCCGTCGCTGCCCGCCCGTCCTCCTGCCGGCCGAAGGCGACCTGCAGGATCGTTTGGTGGGTTCCAAATGGAGCAAAGGAGCACCATGCGAAAGTCAGTTCTCTGGGCTGCGCCCACCATCCCCTTTCTGGTTCTTGCAGCCTCTGGCTGCGCCCCTGCAGGCAATGACGCTGAGGGCGGCGACAAGTCCATCACCGTGGCGTATCAGAAAACCGCCACGTACACGCAGGTGGACGCCCTTATGAAGAAGGCAAAGGAAGATTTCGAATCGGCCAACCCGGGTTCAACAATCGAACTTGAACCCATCCAGGCGGAAGAGAACGACTACGCCACCAAGCTGGCGCTCATGCAGCGCTCCCCCGACACCGCGCCCGACGTCTTCTACGAGGACAGTTTCCGGGTACGGCCCGACGCGGAGGCCGGTTACCTCCTGGCCCTGGACGAGTACCTCGCAGAGTGGGAGGACTGGGACTCTGCGTTCATCGAAAGCGCCAAGCAGGCGGGCCTCGGTGCGGACGGAAAGACGTACGCCGTACCGATGGGCACCGACACCCGGGCCCTCTGGTACAACACCGAGGTCTTCAAGGAGGCAGGACTGCCGGTGCCGTGGGAGCCCAAGACCTGGGACGACATCCTCAGCGCTGCCGAAAAGATCAAGGCGGCAATCCCCGACGCCGTCCCCTTCAACATCTACTCCGGCACCGGCATGGGCGAAGCCGCCTCAATGCAGGGATTCGAGATGCTCCTCTACGGCACGAAGGACACCCTCTACGACACTGAGCAGAGCAAGTGGATCGTCGGGTCGCAGGGGTTCAAGGACGCCCTGCAGTTCGTATCCGACGTCTACGTCGGCGGGCTTGGGCCGGATGTCGCAACGGCGCTCGACTCGAACTACTACCAGCAGCTCAACGGCGAGGGCTACCCCACCAACAAGGTCGGCGCATCGATCGACGGCTCGTGGATTGCGGGCACCTGGCTTGAGGGCGGGCCCGCGCCGTGGCCTGAATGGTCGGAAGTCATGGCAACCGCGCCAATGCCGACCCAGAATGGGCAGGAGCCCGGCGCCACGAGCATGTCCGGTGGCTGGACCCTCGCGGTGGGAGCGAACTCCAAGAACCCCGACCTCGCGTTCGACTTCATCAGCACCGCGCTCAACAAGGACAACACCCTGTCCTTCAACGTAGCTGCCTCCCAGGTTCCGGTACGGAGCGACGTGGCGGAGGACCCCGCGTTCACGGATTCCAGCCCGGTGAACAAGTTCTTCAGCGACCTCGTCGAAGTGACGCATTACCGCCCCACCACCTCGGACTATCCGGAAATCTCCGGCAGCATCCAGCAGGCGATGGAAGCGGTCATGACAGGTGAACAGTCTGTGGACGAGGCCGCCGCCGCGTACGACGAAGCGGTCAAGAACCTGGTCGGCGACGACAACGTCATCCAGAAGTGACAGTCGCCCCGACCCGAACCGGCGGGACGGGAAGGCCGCCGCACCCGACGCGGCGCCAGGACGCGGCAGGCCGCAACCGCATCACTGCGCGCCGCTCCGTGCGGCGCGCAGTGCCCCTCGTCCCCGCCGTCGTGCTCCTGGCGTTGTTCATGCTAGGCCCGGTGATTTGGTCCGTCTACGGTTCCTTCACCAATGCCTCCCTCTCGGGTACTGCAGCCTCGAATCCACGGTTCGTGGGCCTGGACAACTACATCGCGCTTGTGACCGATCCCGACTTCCCGAACGCACTGTGGCTGACCGTCGTGTTCCTGCTCGTCTCGGCGGTCATCGGGCAGAACTTCCTCGGCCTGGGACTGGCCCTGCTGACCGCGGCGGCGCCCAAGGCCGTCCGTTCGATTGTCGCGACGACGGTGGTGACGGCGTGGGTCCTGCCGGAGATCGTTGCGGCATTTGCCTGCTACGCCTTCTTCAGCTCCGACGGGACGCTGAACCGGCTGCTGACAGTCGGCAACGCGCAACCGGTCGACTGGCTGTTCAGCTACCCGATGGCGGCCGTCATCCTGGCCAACATCTGGAGGGGCACGGCGTTCTCAATGATGATCTACGAGGCTGCATTGAACGATGTGGCGCCCGAAATCACCGAGGCGGCCGTCATTGACGGAGCCGGCGGGTGGAAACGCCTGATCTACGTCACGATTCCCATGATCCGCAACAGCATCTCGACGAACCTGATGCTCATTACCCTGCAGACCCTTTCCGTCTTCACCCTGATCTTCGTAATGACGAGCGGCGGGCCGAACCAGCGCAGCACCACCCTTCCGATCTTCGCCTATGCGGAGGCGTTCGGGCTCGGGAAGGTCGGTTACGGCACTGCCATCGCCACGGTCATGCTGCTCATCGGCGCCGTGTTCTCCATCCTGTACATCCGTGTTCTCAAGCCGGGGGACAATTCATGACCGCCTCCATCTCCTCACCGCGCAAATCGATCTCCCGGGGCATCTCCTCGGCCGTCCTGCTCGCGATCGCCGCCTGCTTCCTCCTCCCGCTGGCCTGGCTGCTCCTCGCATCGCTGGACACCCAGGCCACTGCCTCGCTGAACATGCCGGCACAGTTTTCGCTGGCCAACTTCTCGGCGGTCCTGACACCGGAGCAGACCCTGTGGCCGCTCTGGAACAGTTTCCTCCTCTCGGCAGGCTGCGCCGTCATCACCGTGCTGGCCGCAGTGCTCGCCGCCTATCCCCTTTCCCGCTACCAGGCTCGGTACAACAAACCGTTCCTGTACGGCGTGCTGTTCGGCACGGGACTTCCCATCACGGCGATGATGGTGCCCGTGTACAGCATGTTCGTCAGGCTGGGGCAGCTCGACAGCGTTGCCGCTGTGGCGCTGTTCATGGCCGCAACATCGCTGCCGATGGCAATCTGGATGACCAAGAACTTCATGGACTCCGTGCCGATCAGCCTCGAAGAGGCGGCATGGATCGACGGGGCGAGCGCGATGCGGGCGCTCCGCACCGTTGTTGTTCCGCTGATGAGGCCCGGGCTCGCTGTGGTGTTCATCTTCGTGTTCATCCAGGCCTGGGGGAACTTCTTCATTCCGTTCATCCTGCTGCTCTCGAACCACAAACAGCCCGCCGCCGTGACGGTCTTCAACTTCTTTGGCCAGTACGGGAGCATCGCCTACGGGCAGCTCGCGGCGTTCTCCCTGCTCTACTCGATCCCCGTCATCGTCCTCTACGTCATCGTCACCAAGGGCATCGGCGGTTCATTCGCCACAGCCGGGGCGATCAAGGGCTAGCGCCCCGCAGCATCCATCCCCCGTGGCCTTCTGGCCACCGCCGGTTTCCGTCGGCTCAACGCACACCGAAAGGTCCCCAACGCATGCATTACGACAGCCCCCTCGTAGAGGCCCGCATCAGGCGTTTCCGCGGAGAACGACTCCAGCCGGCACTCTACCGAAGCACCGCTCCCCTCAACCTCAGCTCCTGGGAAGTCCCCGATGAGCCGGTCCCGTTCGAGGAGGCGGTGCGCAACGAATTCACTCCTGCCGAGCATGGGATGTACTGGGGCAAACCGTGGGGAACGGTCTGGTTCCATGCTGAGGGAAAGGTGCCCCCGGCCTGGGCCGATGAACAGGACACGAGGGTTGAACTTGTCGTCGACCTCGGCTTCACCGGTGCACAGCCGGGATTCCAGGCCGAGGGCACCGTGTACTCGGCGTCGGGCCGCATCCTGAAGGCCGTGGAGCCGCTCAACCGCGGCGTCAGGTTCAATGCCGGCTTCGGCGAACCCGTCGACCTCTACATCGAAGCTGCGGCAAACCCGAACGTGGCACAGGACTTCCTGTTCATCCCCACCCCCTACGGGGACAAAGCGACGGCCGGGGATGCGAAACTGTACCGCCTCGCCCAGATCGAGATCGGCCTCCTCGATCTGACGGTGTGGGAGCTCGAGCAGGACTTCGCCGCCCTCATGGGACTGCTGGAGCAGCTTCCCGCCTCCTCGCAGCGGCGCGCGGAAATCCTCCGCGCCCTCGACCGGGCCGTCGATGAAATGGACCCCGACGACGTCACCGGAACCGCGCAGCTCGGCAGGGACATCCTGGCGCCGGCCCTCGCCAAGCCGGCCTCCGCGAGCGCGCACCGGCTCCACGCCGTCGGGCACGCCCACATCGACTCCGCCTGGCTCTGGCCGACGCGCGAGACGGTACGGAAGGTGGCGCGCACCTTCTCCAACGTGTGCGACCTCATCGATGAGAACCCCGACTTTGTCTTCGCGGCGTCGTCGGCACAGCAGTACGCCTGGCTCAAGGCGTCGTACCCCGAGCTGTTCGAGCGGGTGAAGGCGAAGGTGGCCGCCGGGAACTTCGTTCCCGTCGGAGGGATGTGGGTCGAATCCGACACCAACCTGCCCGGCGGGGAAGCCCTCGCACGGCAGTTCGTGGCCGGCAAGAGCTTCTTCCTCCGCGAGTTCGGCGTTGAGTGTGAAGAGGTGTGGCTCCCCGATTCCTTCGGCTATTCAGCGGCGCTCCCCCAGATCATGGCCGCCGCCGGCGCGCGCTGGTTCCTGACGCAGAAGATCTCCTGGAACGAGACGAACACGATGCCGCACCATACCTTCCGCTGGGAGGGCATCGACGGCACGCAGCTGTTCACCCACTTCCCTCCCGTCGACACGTACAACTCCACCCTTGAGGGCGGGGAACTCGCCCGTGCCGAGGCCCAGTACGCCGAGAAGGGCATCGGCACCACATCGATGGTTCCCTTCGGCCACGGCGACGGCGGAGGCGGACCAACCCGCGAAATGATCGCCGCCGCCCGCCGGACCCATTCCCTTGAGGGATCGCCCACCGTCACCCTCTCCAGCCCGCGGGCCTTCTTCGAGGACGCGGAGGCCGAGTATCCGCAGCCGCCGGTCTGGTCGGGAGAGCTCTACCTGGAATTCCACCGCGGCACCTACACGTCACAGGCCCGCACCAAGCGCGGCAACCGGCGCTCGGAGCATCTCCTGCGGGAGGCCGAGCTCTGGGCAACGACGGCGGCCGTGCGCACCGGATCCGCCTATCCGGACCAGGAGCTGCGGGAGCTCTGGCAGCTTGTGCTGCTCCAGCAGTTCCATGACATCCTGCCCGGCTCCTCCATCGCCTGGGTCCACCAGGAGGCCGAGCGGAACTACGCCGAAGTGGCCGTGCGGCTCGAGGCGATCATCGAGGAGGCCGCCCGGAGCCTCCTCGGCACCGGGGAGCACACCGCCCTGCTCAACGCATCGCCCTACCCGGTGCACGGCGTTCCGGCACTGGGCGCGGCCGCGGAGAACCCGCACACCGGCACGGGCACCATCAGCACTGTCGACGGGGGCTACCGCCTTGAGAACGCCGCCGTCCGGGTCCTCGTTGACGGCGCCGGCCTCGTACGGTCCATCTACGACATCGAAGCCGGGCGTGAGCTGGTTCCCGAGGGTGCAGCGGCGAACCTCCTGCAGCTGCACCGCGACACGCCCACCCAGTGGGATGCTTGGGACATCGACGAGCACTACCGCCGGAACACCCGCGACCTTGACGAGGTCGCCGAGATGCAGGTCCTTGACGGAGCAGGCGGCCAGGCGCTGAGGATCGAGCGGGAATTCAACGCGTCGCGGGTGGTCCAGATCCTCTCCCTCGACGCCACCGAGCCCCGCCTCGACATCAGCACGGAGGTCGACTGGCACGAGCAAAAGAAGCTGCTCAAACTGGCGTTCCCCCTCGACGTCCATGCCGACCGCGCAACCTCTGAGATCCAATTCGGCCATATCCACCGCCCCACCCACGCCAACACCACCTGGGACGCCGCCCGCTTCGAAACGGTGGCGCACCGCTGGGTGCACGTCGGTGAAACCGGCTACGGGGTGTCAGTGGCGAACGACTCGACCTACGGCCACGACATCGCCCGCTCATCCTCAAGCGGCCGGGGGTCGACCACCACGGTGCGGCTGTCGCTGCTGCGGGCTCCAACCTTCCCCGACCCCGCCGCAGACCAGGGCCAGCACCTGATGAAGGTGTCCGTCCGGGTAGGCGCCGGCATACCTGAGGCGGTCAAGGAGGGCTACCGGCTCAACTTGCCGCTGCGGACGGTCCAGGGAGTGGAATCCGCCGACGTCCCTCCCCTGTTCACCGTGAGCCATGACGCGCTGGTCATCGAGGCGGTCAAGCTGGCCGAGGACGGCAGCGGCGACGTCGTGGTCCGTCTCTATGAGGCGCACGGCATGCGGGCCAGGGGCACGCTGACGGCCGGCTTCGGCTTCGCTGCGGTGCAGGAGACGGACCTCCTTGAGCGTCCCGTCGAGGGCGTGGCGGTCCGCCGGGGGGACTCCCCCACGGTGGAGCTGGAGCTGCGGCCATTCCAACTCGCAACGCTAAGATTTGCACTCAAGGGTTAGCCCGAAGGACCTATTCGAGGTGGAGGTTGGTGCCGTGAGCACTGTATTCGGTGCGCCTTCGCGCCGCGGCACCAACCTTCCCCGGATGGGCGACTTCAACCAGACAGTTGTCCTTGACGCAATCCGGCGGTCGCAAGGCGGCCTCAGCCGCGTTGAACTCGCCGCGGCAACCGGACTGTCGGCGCAGACACTTTCAAATATTGCCCGGCGGCTGCTTGACCAGTCACTGGTCGTCGAGTCCGGGACGGTCAGGAAGGGGCGCGGGAAGCCAAGGACGGTGCTCACCCTCAACCCGACAGCGTGCTACGCGGTCGGGGTGCACCTTGATCCTGCAATCATCACCTTCGTGATCCTCGACCTCAGCGGACAGGTCATCGCCCACTCCACGCGGCGTACCCCGCTGAAGCCCGGCGCCGAGGCCGTGGTCGACGTCATGGCGTCGGCCGTCGCCGACCTGCTGGCCGGTGCGGGGGTGGACCGGGAGCTCGTGCTGGGCGTCGGCGTCGCCTCGCCCGGACCGATCGACCCGGTGCGCGGCGTGGTCGTCGATCCTCCGTTCCTGCTCGGATGGCACCAGGTCCCGCTGCGCGACTCCCTCAGCCGGGCAACCGGCTTCCCGGTGGTGCTCGAGAAGGACGTCGCCGCCGCGGCGGTCGCCGAGATCTGGGGCAGCCACAGCGACTCTCCGGAAAACTTCATTTTCGTCTACCTCGGAACGGGCATCGGCATGGGCCTGGTATCGGGGGGCTCGGTGCTTCGCGGAAGGACGCAGAACGCCGGAGAGGTCGGGCACATCGTCGTAGCTCCAGACGGGCCGGAGTGCTCGTGCGGGCTGCGGGGCTGCCTCGCGGTGACCTGCATGCCGCAGAACCTCGTGCAGGAGGCAGTGCGGATCGGCGTGCTCGGCTACCCCGTGAACAACGCCGATCCGGGAGCGGTCGAAACTGCGTTCCTCGAACTGTGCTCCCGCGCCCTGAACGAGCGGGCCGCGCGCACGATCATCGACGTCTCCGCGGAACGTGTGGCGAAGGCGGTATCCGTGCTGACGAACGCCCTTGACTTCGACCGGGTGGTGTTCGGAGGCCCGTACTGGCCCCTGCTTGCCGAGTCCTATCTCAGGATCGTTCCGGCGAGCCTGCACCGCCTCACCGTCGCACCGCACACGGAGGCCATCCAGGTTGAGGGGACCGCCTTCGGTACCGATGTGGGCGCGGTCGGCGCCGCGTGCACGGTTTTCGATGACGCCCTCTCACCCCACACGAAGCAGCTGCTGCTGCAGACCTGACTACCGGCGCCGGAGCGGTTCAGCCCGCCAGGTTCCGGCGGTAAAAGTCCTCAAGCGCGTGGAGCTTCTTCTCGCTGCGGTGCGGCACCGCCCCGGCGAGGTTGACCGCCACGTCGTCGAGGTGGGCGTGCCAGTGAGCCATGAGCTTCGGCAGGGCCGCCCGGTCCTCGATGACCATCCGCACAGTCACCGACGTCGCCTCGCCGTCCACTGTAAGGTCCACCTCGGTGAGTTCAACGAGCGGTTGTTCCTCGGGGTCGGCCGTGATGGCGTCGTTGACCAGGAGCAGCGGTGCCTCGTACCGGCGGTCGAATCGGAACATCTCCACGCCGTCCTCCTGCTCGATCACGCCCATGGTCTGGGAGAGGGAGAACCGGCGTCCGTACTCATCGCGCAGCTGCGCCCAGGACGGACCGGGGCGGGGCGCCGTGCCGGCGGCGGCAGCACGAAGGCCGTCGAGGATCAGCTGCCACCCGGCGGCGCCCTCGGTCAGGAATTCGTCGGTTTCCGGATGCATGCGCACCTGGATCAGGGTGCCGTCCCCGCAGGGCAGCACCCGGAACTCGACGATCGAGACGAGGCCGAACTCGTCCTCCCACGTGTACTGGAGCTTCGTGGGCGGATCGAATTGGAGGACCGTGCCGGAGACCACGGCACCGTCCAGGTGGAGCGTGTACTCCTTGCCGAGCTGCAGCCCTTTTTCGAGCCGCCCAAGCCACTGTTCCACCTTGGGCGGGGAGGTGAGCAGCTCCCAGATGTGGGGCCGCGGGTAGTCGAGCTGCTCGTCGAAGGCCAGGACGTGCCCTTCGCGCACCTTTTCGATCCGGCCGGTGAGCTCCGGCACCGCCGCCCGCACGACGAGATGGGATGTGTCGGTGGATGGTTCCATTGCTTCCTCCGGGTCGGTTGAGCACAACCTACTCCGCGACCGGAGCCTACGGAAGACTCACGGCGCCCCCGCCGCTGGAGGCAGCGAAAGAACGCACGTCCCGCAGCCCGGCCTCCAGGGCGGAGAGCTGCCGGGCCACGGCGGAGGGCGCTGTTCCGCCCTGCCCGTTACGGCTGTTGAGGGAGCCCTCCACGCTGAGCACCGTCCGCACCTCCGGGGTCAGGTGGGTCGAGATTCCCGCGAACTCCTCGTCGGTGAGGTCCTCAAGCCCCACTCCGCGGCCCTCGGCAAGGCGCACCGCCGAGCCGGAGAGCTCGTGGGCCTCCCGGAAGGGCACGCCCTGGCGCACGAGCCATTCGGCGATGTCCGTCGCGAGCGCGAACCCCTGCGGGGCGAGCTCGGCCATTCGCTGGGTGTTGAAGGTGAGGGTTGCAAGCATTCCGGCGACGGCCGGCAGCAGCAGCTCGAGGGTGTCGACGGCATCGAAGACCGGCTCCTTGTCTTCCTGGAGGTCCCGGTTGTAGGCGAGGGGAAGGCCCTTGAGCGTGGCGAGCAGTCCGGCGAGGTCTCCGATCAGCCGGCCGGCCTTGCCGCGGGCGAGTTCGGCGACGTCGGGGTTCTTCTTCTGCGGCATGATCGAGGACCCGGTGGAGAACGCATCGTCGAGCGTGACGAAGGAGAACTCGCGGGTGGCCCAGAGGATGACCTCTTCGCTGATCCGGGAGAGGTCGACACCGATCATTGCGGCAACCCACGAGAACTCGGCGTAGACGTCGCGGGAGGCGGTGCCGTCGATCGAGTTGTGGGTGGCGGAGTCGAAACCGAGCTCCGCCGCGACCGCTTCAGGGTCGAGCCCCAGCGAGGATCCGGCAAGCGCGCCGGACCCGTACGGGGAGATCGCCGCGCGCCGGTCCCAGTCGTGAAGCCGCTGCACATCGCGCAGCAGGGCCCAGGCGTGAGCCAGGAGGTGATGGCTCAGGAGCACCGGCTGCGCGTGCTGGAGGTGGGTCCTCCCCGGCATCGGCGCGTTGGGGTGCGCCGTGGCCTGGGCGAGGAGCGAGTCGACGGTGTCGAGGACCCCGCCGGCGATGATCCGGGCATGGTCGCGCAGGTACATGCGGCCAAGGGTTGCCACCTGGTCGTTCCGGGAGCGGCCGGCACGCAGCTTTCCGCCGAGGGCGGTGCCGGCCCGCTCGATCAGCCCGCGTTCGAGGGATCCGTGGACGTCCTCGTCGTCGTCGGCGGGCGTGTAGGCCCCCGAGCGGACGTCGGCGTCGAGGGCGTCGAGCGCGGCGAGCATCTCTCGCAGTTCGGCGTCGTCAAGCAGGCCCGCGCCGGCGAGCACCCGGGCGTGCGCCCGGGACCCCGCCAGGTCGTAGGGGGCGAGGCGCCAGTCGAAATGCGTCGACTTGCTCAGCGCTGCGAGGGCGCCGGCCGGTCCGCTGGCGAACCGCCCTCCCCATAGGGACCCGGCGTTGGTGGCGCCCCCCGCCGCTCCCGCCATGTCAGGCACCGGCCCGCTGGTCGCGGCCGGAGGCCACCTTCGAGGAGAGCCCGAAGATTTCGATGAAGCCGCGCGCCATCGACTGGTCGAACGTGTCGCCGGTGTCGTAGGTCGCGAGGTTGAAGTCGTAGAGCGCCGTCTCGGAGCGCCGCCCGGTCACCGTGGCCCGCCCGCCGTGGAGTTCCATGCGGATGTCGCCGGTGACGTACTTCTGGGTGTCCTCAACGAACGCGTCGAGGGAGCGCTTCAGCGGCGAGAACCACTGGCCGTCGTAGACCAGTTCGGTCCAACGCTGGTCCACTGTCTTCTTGAAGCGGGCCTGCTCGCGTTCGACGGTCACGTTCTCCAGTTCACGGTGCGCCGCGATGAGGGCCATCGCTCCGGGGGCCTCGTAGATCTCGCGGCTCTTGATGCCCACGAGCCGGTCCTCGACGATGTCGATCCGGCCGACGCCCTGAGCGCCGGCCCTGCGGTTGAGCTGCTCGATCGCCTGGAGGGGCGTGACGGGTGTGCCGTCGATGGCCACGGGGATGCCGGCCTTGAAGCTGATGACCACCTCGTCTGCCACCGGGGAGAAGTCGGGAGAGTCGGTGTACTCGTACACGTCCTTGGTGGGCCCGTTCCAGATGTCTTCGAGGAAGCCGGTTTCGACGGCGCGGCCCCAGACGTTCTGGTCGATGGAGAAGGGATTCTTCTTTGTGGTCTCGATCGGCAGGTTGTTGGCCTCGGCGAACGCGATGGCCTTGTCGCGGGTCAGTGCGAGGTCGCGCACCGGGGCGATGCACTTGAGGTCCGGGCCGAGGGTCTGGATGCCAACCTCGAACCGCACCTGGTCGTTGCCCTTGCCGGTGCAGCCGTGGGCGACGGTGGTGGCACCGAACTCGCGGGCGGCGGCGACGAGGTGCTTGACGATGACGGGCCGGGAGAGCGCCGAGACGAGGGGGTAGGCGTCCATGTAAAGCGCGTTGGTCTTGAGCGCGGGCATGCAGTATTCGGTGGCGAACTCGTCGCGCGCGTCGGCGATGTAGGCCTCGACGGCGCCGCAGCCGAGTGCCCGCTGGCGGATTGCTTCGAGCGATTCCCCTCCCTGTCCGACGTCGACGGCCACGGCGATCACTTCGGCGCCGGTGGCTTCGGCGATCCAGCCGATTGCCACTGAGGTGTCGAGTCCGCCGGAGTAGGCAAGGACGATGCGTTCGGTCACTGGGTGTGCTCCTCTGAAAGTTCGGATGGGTGGTTGGTGGGTTCTGCCGCGCCGCGGTTCGGCGCCGGGTTCTCGGGTGAAGGGTTCTCGGGTGAAGCATCGCGGGCCGGGCCGGGCGGGCCCGGCACGAGGAGCGGTTCGGAGCCGCTCAGCGGGTCCTGGGCGAAGTTCAGGAACCGCTCGGCGACCTCGGCTCCCCCGTTGGGGTCCCGGGTGACGAGCATGACCGTGTCATCGCCGGCGATGCTGCCAAGGACCGAGGGCATGATGGAGTGGTCGATCGCCAGGGCGAGGAAGTTCGCGGCGCCCGGCGGAGTGCGGAGGATGACGATATTCGCCGACGCCTCGGCGGTGACGAGCAGTTCGGCGCACAGCCGGCCCAGCCTCGCATCGAGGATCTCCTGGGTGAGCCCGGTCTGTGGTGCCCTGCCCCCGCCCTCCCCCGGAACGGCGTAGACAAGGGCGCCGTCCTTTCCGCGGACGCGCACGGCTCCGAGCTCGACGAGGTCGCGGGACAGCGTCGCCTGGGTCACCTGCACTCCGTCGGCGGCGAGCAGTGCCGCGAGCTCGGCCTGCGAGCGGACCGACCGCGCCGTGAGCAGGGCCGTGATCTGCGCCTGGCGGGCGGTCTTCGTCGCCGGCCGCGACCCGTCGCGCTGCACGGTCATGGCGTGCCCGCCGGAGCCGAGGCGCGCAGCAGCCAGACGAGCAGCGCCTTCTGGGCGTGGAGCCTGTTCTCCGCCTCGTCCCAGACAACGGACTGCGGGCCGTCGATGACGTCGGCGGAGATCTCGTAGCCGCGGTAGGCAGGCAGGCAGTGAAGGACGACCGCGTCAGGGGCGGCGAGGGCCAGGGCGGCGCCGTCGACGGCGTAGGGACGGAACAGCGCCAGCCGCTGTTCCTTCTCGTCTTCCTGGCCCATCGAGACCCAGGTGTCGGTGGCAACCACGTCGGCCCCGGCCAGCGCCTGTGCGGGGTCGGTTGTGACGAGGACCGAACCTCCGGTTTCCTCGGCACGGCGTACGGCGGCGGCCACGATCCGCTCCTCGGGGAGGTGCCCCGCCGGGCCGGCGATCCGCACGTGCATTCCGGCGGTCACGCCGGCGAGGAGGTAGGAATTGGCCATGTTGTTCGCGGCGTCGCCGAGGTAGCTCAGGGTGAGCCCTGCCAGGGCTCCCTTGTGTTCGCGGACGGTCATCAGGTCGGCCAGCAGCTGGCACGGGTGGTAGTCGTCGGAAAGGGCGTTGATCACCGGAACGGTGGAGTTGGCTGCCATCTCCTCAAGCCCCGACTGGGCGTAGGTGCGCCAGACGACTGCTGCGACCATCCGCTCCAGCACCCTCGCGGTGTCGGAGATCGACTCCTTGTGCCCAAGCTGGGATTCTCCCGCGCCGATGATCAGCGGCACCCCGCCGAGGTCGGCGATGCCTGCGGCGAAGGAGATCCGGGTGCGGGTGGAGGTCTTGTCGAAGATGACGGCAACGGTTTTCCGGCCGGCCGCGCCCGCGGCGAGGGGCGACTCGGCGTAGGGATCCTTTTTCAGGGTGAGCGCAAGGTCGAGGATTTCGGTCTGCTCCGCCGGGGTGAGGTCGGTGTCGACCAGGAAGTGGCGCGTCATGCTGGTGCTCCTTGCGCTTGCTGAAGGATGGCGGGCAGGGCCTCGAGGAAGGACCGGGCCTGGTCGAGGGTGAGGATCAGTGGCGGGGCGAGCCGGAGAGTCCGGGGGCCGGGGCTGTTGATGATGAATCCGGCGTCGAGCGCCGCCCCCACCGCCGCGGGGGCGTAGTCGCCGTCGAGGTCGATGCCGATGAGCAGGCCCCTGCCTCGGACCTCCGCCACCCCGGGGAGGGCGGCGATGCCGGCGCGGAGCTGGTCTCCGACCTCGCGCACGTTCCTCAGCGCATCGGTCGTCTCGAGGGTGTGCAGCGTCGCCAGCCCTGCGGCGGTCGCGACGGGGTTGCCGCCGAAGGTGCTTCCGTGCTGGCCGGCGGTCAGCAGGCCGGACGCTGCGGGCCCGAAGGTCAGCAACGCCCCGATGGGGAACCCGCCGCCAAGGCCCTTGGCCAGCGTCACCGCGTCGGGCACGATGGCGTCGGGCCCGTCGGCGTGGGCGAACCAGGCGCCGGTGCGGCCGACGCCGGTCTGCACCTCGTCGACGATGAGCAGGGCTCCGTGCCGCAGGGTCGCCTCGCGGGCCCGCGTCAGGTACCCGGCGGGCAGCGGATGCACCCCTGACTCCCCTTGGAGGGGTTCGAGGAACACGGCCGCAACGGTCTCGTCGATGGCTTGGACGAGCGCTTCGATGTCGCCGAAGGGCACATGCTCGACGCCGCCGGGCAGCGGTTCGAAGGGTTCCCGGTAGGTCTTTTTCCAGGTGAGGGCCAGAGCCCCCATGGTGCGGCCGTGGAAGGCCCCTTCCAGGGCGAGGATGCGGTTGCGCTTGGGCGAGCTGTTCCGGCGTGCGAGTTTGAGGGCCGCCTCGATGGCCTCGGCACCGGAGTTCGTGAAGAACACCTTCGATTCGGCCGGTGCCGCGGCGAGCGCAAGCAGTTTCTCCGCCAGGGCCACCTGGGCGGGGCTGGTGAAGAAATTGGAGATGTGGCCGAGGGTTGAGAGCTGGGCGGCGATGACCGCCGTGAGGAACGGGTGGGCGTGGCCAAGGGTGTTGACCGCGATGCCGCCGAGCAGGTCGAGGTACTGCCTGCCGTCGGCGTCCCAGACGGTGCAGCCCTCTCCCCTCACCAGGACCCGCTGCGGGGTGCCGAACACGCCGAGGAGCGACGAACCGTACCGGGTGAGCCAGGCCTCGGAGGACGTGCCTGCCGGTGCGAGGCTGCTCAGGAACTCGGCCCCGGCGGTTCCGGCCTCCGGCGCCGGCGTTCCCGGGCTCATGCCGTGCCGCCGTTCGGCGCAGGGACCGCCGGCAGCGGACGGTGGTCGGGGACCACCTGCGTGCCGATGCCCGCCGTGGTGAAGGTTTCAAGGAGCATCGAGTGGGCAAGGCGGCCGTCGACGATGTGGGCGCGGTCGACTCCCCCGTCGACGGCCTTCAGGCAGGCCGCCATCTTCGGGATCATGCCGGCCTGGAGCGAGGGCAGCATGGTGCGCAGTTCGGCCGCGGTAAGGGAGGAGATCAGGGAGTCCTTGTCGGGCCAGCGCGCGTAAAGGCCCTCGACGTCGGTCAGGATCACGAGCTTTGACGCTCCCAGGGCCTCTGCGAGGGCCGCGGCGGCGGTGTCGGCGTTCACGTTGAGAACCTGGCCGGTGCCCTCCCCGGCGGAGTCGACCTCCGGTGCCACCGTCGAGATGACGGGGATGCGCCCGGCCTGGAGGATGTCGAGGATGGCGCCCGGGTTGACCCCGGTCACCTCGCCGACAAGCCCGAGGTCGACCTCCTCGCCGTTCACCACCGTGCCGGTGCGGGCGGCGCGCAGGAGGCCCCCGTCTTCCCCGGAGAGTCCGACGGCGTAGGGTCCGTGGGCGTTGATGAGGCCCACGAGTTCGCGGCCCACCGAGCCGGTGAGGACCATGCGCACCACGTCCATCGCCTCGGGGGTGGTGACGCGCAGGCCGCCCTGGAAATCGGAGTCGATGCCCAGGCGCTTGAGCATCGCGCTGATCTGCGGCCCTCCCCCGTGCACGACGACGGGGCGGATGCCGACGTGGTGCAGGAAGACGATGTCTTCGGCGAAGGCACGCCGCAGGTCGTCGCTGATCATCGCGTTTCCGCCGTACTTGATGACCATCGTCGTGCCGGCGAAGCGCTGGATCCACGGCAGCGCTTCGATGAGGGTTTCGGCCTTGTCCTGGGCCGTGGCGGCCGGTGGAAGTGCTGGAGAGGTCATGGGGGTCCGGTCAGCTCGAGTAGGCGGAGTTTTCGGTCACGTATGCGTGGGTGAGGTCGTTGGTCCAGATCGTTGCCTCGGCGGTGCCCGCGGCGAGGTCGATCTCGACGGACACGTCGCGCCCCGTGAGGTCGACGAGTTCCCTGGGGTCCCCGATCGCCCCGCCGCGGCAGATCTGGACACCGTTCATCGACACGTTGAGCCGGTCCGGTTCGAAGGCGGCGTCGGTGGTTCCCACGGCGGCGAGAACGCGTCCCCAGTTCGGGTCGTTGCCGAAGATCGCGGTCTTGAAGAGGTTCGACCGGGCCACAGCCCTGCCCACCGTCTCGGCGTCCTTGTCGGAGGCGGCGTTGATCGTGGTGATGGCGATGGTGTGGCTTGCCCCTTCGGCGTCGTTGATCAGCTGCGCGGCGAGGTCGAGGCAGACGCCGGTCAGGGCCGCCGTGAACTGCTCCGGGTCGGATTCTATCCCGCTGGCGCCCGAGGCGAGCAGCACCACGGTGTCGTTGGTTGACATGCACCCGTCGGCGTCGGTGCGGTCGAAGCTGACCCGCACCGCGTCGCGCAGCGCGGCATCGAGCCGCTGCGGGGGCAGCACGGCGTCGGTGGTGAGGACGACGAGCATCGTGGCAAGGCCCGGGGCAAGCATGCCTGCGCCCTTGGCCATGCCGCCGATGGAGTATCCCTCGCTGGCGCTGTCGGGCGAGGACGGGTAGCGGGCCTGCTTGGAGACCGAGTCGGTGGTCATGATCGCCTCGGCCGCCGCCCCTCCGCCGGCCGAGCTGAGCGTCCCGGCGGCGGCTGCGACCCCGGCAAGGAGTTTGTCCATGGGCAACTGCTCGCCGATCAGCCCGGTGGAGCAGACGAACACGTCGGTTGCCGAGATGCCCAGCAGGTCGGCGGTGACCTCCGCGGTCCTGTGGGTGTTCTGGAAGCCTTCGGGCCCCGTGCAGGCGTTGGCGCCGCCGGAGTTCAGCACGACTGCGTCGACCCGCCCGTCAGAGACCACCTGGCGCGACCAGTGGACGGGAGCAGCGGCCACGCGGTTGGAGGTGAACACCGCCGCCGCGTTGAGCAAGGGCCCGTCGTTGATGACCAGGGCCAGGTCCGGGCCGCCCGAGGCCTTGATGCCTGCGGCAGTTCCGGCCGCCCGGAATCCGCCGGGTGTGGTGATGCTCATGGCGCGGTTCCTTGGAAGGTGAGGCCTGCCGACTCGTCGAGTCCGAGGGCGATGTTCATTGACTGGACTGCGCCGCCGGCGGTGCCCTTGGTGAGGTTGTCGATGACGGCGGTGACGATCACCCGCCCCGCGTGGTCGTCGTAGGCGAGCTGCAGGTTCACGTAGTTGGAGCCGAGGACGGCCTTGGTGGTGGGCCACTGCCCCTCGGGAAGGAGCCTGACGAAAGGTTCGGCGTCGTAGGCGTTGTGCCAGGCTTCGCGGAGCTGCGCCGCCGTCGTTCCGGCGCGGACCCGGGCGGTGGCCGTGGTGAGGATGCCGCGGGCCATGGGGGCGAGGGTGGGGGTGAAGGAAACGCTTACCGCTTCCCCCGCCACGGCGCCGAGGCCCTGTTCGATCTCCGGGGTGTGGCGGTGCAGCCCGCCCACGCCATAGGGGCTCATTCCGCCCATGACCTCCGAGCCGAGCAGATGCGCCTTGGCGGACTTGCCTGCGCCTGAGGCGCCGGAGGCCGAAACCACAACGACGTCGTCGGGCTCGAGCAGACCTGCCGAGAACCCGGGGGCGAGGGCGAGCAGGACACTCGTCGGGTAGCAGCCCGGAACCGCGATGCGGCGGGCTCCGCGGAGTTTCTCCCGGGCACCGGGGAGTTCGGGCAGGCCGTACGGCCAGGTGCCGGCGTGGGCGGACCCGTAGAACTTCTCCCACGCTTCGGGGCTCTCGAGCCGGTGGTCGGCACCGGCGTCGATGACGAGGGTGTCGCCGGGCAGCTGCGCGGCGAGATCGGCGCTCGCGCCGTGCGGCAGTGCGAGGAACACGACGTCGTGGCCGGAGAGCGCTTCCACCGAGGTTTCCTCGAGCACCCGGTCGGCGAGCGCGTGGAGGTGCGGCTGGAGGCTGCCGAGGCGTTCTCCGGCGTTGCTGTGCGCGGTGACTGCTCCGACCTGGGCGTTCGGGTGGGAGGCCAGGAGGCGCAGCAGCTCCCCGCCGGCGTATCCGCTGGCCCCGGAAACGGCTACTGAGATGTTCATTCCCCAACCCTAGCTGAATATTATTCACATATCCACATAAATATGCATGAACGGTTCGGGGATGCCGTTCCCCCACCGGCGGCCCTAGCATGGGGAACCTACCCCGAGGAATGGAGAACCGATCATGCCACAAGCCATCGTCGTCGAGCAGCCGGGCGGCCCGGAGGTCCTCCGGATGGCCGAGGTTGCGCGCCCCGTGCCGGGCGGCTCCCAGCTCCTGGTCGAGGTCGCCGCCGCAGGGGTCAATTTCATCGAGACCTATCAGCGCAGCGGCATCTATGCGATGGACCTCCCTTTCACCCCGGGAGCGGAGGCGGCGGGAGTGGTGGTGGAGGTCGGCGCGGAGGTCGGCGACTTCACTGTCGGCGACCGTGTGGCTTTCGCGGAGGGCATCGGCACGTACGCCGAGTTCGCGCTCGTCGACGAGGCAAAGGCCCTTCGGGTGCCCGACGGCGTCGACCTCGAAACTGCCGCTGCCGTTCCGCTTCAGGGAATGACCGCCCACTACCTGACCAATTCCACCTTCCGCGTCGAGGCCGGGCATACAGTGCTGACCCACGCCGGGGCGGGTGGGGTGGGTCTACTGTTGATCCAGCTCCTCAAGGCCAAGGGCGCACGGGTCATCACCACCGTCTCCTCCGACGAGAAGGAATCCCTGGCCCGTGCCGCCGGCGCCGACGAAGTGCTGCGGTACGGCGGGTTCGCCGAAGCGGTGCGCGGCCTGACCGACGGGGCAGGGGTTGACGTTGTCTACGACGGCGTTGGCGCGGCGACCTTCGACGGGTCGCTCAGGAGCCTGCGCGTGCGCGGAACCCTTGTGCTCTTCGGCGCCGCCTCCGGCCCGGTGGCCCCGGTCGACCCGCAGCGCCTCAACAGCGGAGGGTCGCTGTTCCTCACCCGGCCCACACTGGCCCACTACCTGCAGGACGCCGCGGAACGGCGCTGGCGGGCCGAGGAGTTGTTCGGGGCGGTGGCCACCGGTGCCCTCGACGTGCGCATCGGCTCCCGTGTAGCGCTCGCCGACGCCGGCAGTGCTCACGAGCAGCTCGAGGCCCGCCGCACCACCGGCAAGGTGCTGCTCCTGCCCTGACCTGGCCGGCGACCAAGCGACCGGGGTGAAAAGGGAAGGGCAGGCGGTAGACCGCCTGCCCTTCCCATTGCCCGTCGGGCCGCGCCGTCAGCGTTGAACCGCGCCGAACCGTTCGGCGGCGAGCCGGGTTGCGGCGTCGCGCGCCGCGCTTGCCTCCTCCGCCGTCAGGGTGCGGTCGGGGGCCCGGAACCGCAGCGCGAAGGCGAGTGATTTCCTGCCCGCCTCGATGCCCTGGCCAGAGTACTCATCGAACAGGCTCACGTCCTCGAGCAGCTCTCCGGCGCCGCTGCGCAGGGCCTCAAGCACCTCCGATGACGCAAGGTCGGCGTCGACGACGAGCGCCACGTCCTGGGTGGTTGCCGGGAACGTCGAGAGCGGGCGGGCGACGATGACATCGGCGGCGGCCTCGAACAGCAGGTCGGCGTTCACCTCCAGGGCGACGGTTCGCGGCGGCAGGTCCTGGGCGGCAGTCACCTGCGGGTGAAGCTCCCCGGCGTACCCGACAACCTCGCCGGTGCGCAGTCGCAGCAGCGCGGTGCGCCCGGGATGGAAGGCCTGGTGCAGCCCCTGCTCCACCACGAGGTCGACCCCGAGGACCTCCCCCATCAGGCGCGCCGTCCCCACGGCGTCCGCCCAGTCCCAGGCACGCGGCGCATAGCCCGGTGAGGGCGGAGCCTCGTTGCCGGTGTACAGGGCGGCGAGGATCAGGGGCTGGTGGGGAATGCCCTCATACAGACCGTCGAGCACCTCGTCGGAGGGCCGGACGCCCAGCGGCGGGATGCTCTCGCTTCCCATGGTCTCGGACGGCAGGAACACCAGGCCGGCTTCGAACAGGGCGAGGTCGCGGAACCCGCGCGAGAGATTCCGTTTGGCCAGTTCAATGAGCCCGGGCAGCACCGACGTGCGCAGGTATCCCAGTTCCGCGCTCAGTGGGTTGGCCAGCTTGACCGCCGGCGCGGGGCGCTCGGCGTCGGGCGAGCCGAACAGGTCGTTGCCTGCCTTGCTGACGAACGGGTAGGAGAGCACTTCGGTCATCCCCGATGCCGAGAGGGCGTTGAGGAGCCGCCGGCGCTGCTGCTGGACGCGGGTGAGTCCGCGTCCCGGAGGCGCCGTCGGGAGCGTCGAAGGGATCTTGTCGTAGCCCACGAGGCGGATGATTTCCTCGGTGAGGTCCTCCCGGGTTTCGAGGTCGGGCCGCCAGCTGGGCACGGTCACGGTGTACCCGGCGGGTGCGGAGTCCACGGCCGCCCCGATGTCTTCGAGGGCGCCCGTGATCTGGTCCGCGGTGAAGTCGACGCCGATCAGGCGCGCGGGGAAATCCGCGGGCAGCTCGATCGTGACGGGTGCTGGGGGGGTGCCGACGTCGGTGGCTGCGGTGTCGGCAGTTCCTCCGGCGAGGGCGGTGATGAGTTCCACGGCGCGCTGCGCCGCGATGTCGGCGACGTTCCAGTCGACTCCGCGCTCGAAGCGCTTGGAGGCCTCGGAGGGAAGCCGGTGGCGGCGGCGCGTGCGGCCGATGCTGACCTCCTCGAAGTGCGCCGATTCGATCAGGACGTTCGCGGTTGCCGCGGACACCTCGGTCGAGGCTCCTCCCATGACCCCGGCGATGCCGATGGGGCCGGATGCGTCGGTGATCAGCAGATCGCCCGGGTCGAGCGCGCGGTCCTTGCCGTCAAGGGTTGTGAGTTTTTCCCCTGCTCCGGCCCTGCGGACAACGATTTCCCCGGAGAGGCGGTCGAGGTCGTAGAAGTGGAGCGGCTGGCCCAGTTCGAGCATGACGTAGTTCGAAATGTCGACGACAAGGGAGATGGAGCGGATTCCGGCGAGGCGCAGGCGGGCGCTCATCCAGGGCGGGGTCGGCCGCGTGGGGTCCACTCCGCGGACGGTGCGGGCGACGAAGCGGTCGCAGCCGTCCTTGCCGTAGATGGGCGAGGAATCCTCGAGGCGCACCGGGTATCCGGCGCCCTGGGACTCCGGAACGGTGACTGTGCCGGCCGGGTCGATGAACTTCGTTCCGGTGGCGTGAGCGTATTCGCGGGCGACGCCGCGGATGGAGAAGCAGTAGCCGCGGTCGGGCGTCACGTTGATCTCGGCGGCCTCGTCGTACAGCCCGAGGAGCTCCATCGCGTCGGATCCGATCTCAGGGTCGAGCCCGAGGGTGGAAAGGACGAGGATGCCGTCGTGGTCGTCGCCGATTCCGAGTTCGCGGACCGAGGCGATCATTCCGGCGGAGACGTGCCCGTAGGTCTTCCGGGGGCTGATGGTGAAGTTCCCGGGGAGGACGGCTCCGGGAAGGGTCACAACGACCTTGTCGCCCTCGGCGAAGTTGTGGGCGCCGCAGACGATGCCCTGCACACCGGTTGGGTCGATGCCTTCTCCGGTGAGCGTCTGGGCGGCGCCGTCGGGCACCACCTGCACCTGGCACCAGTTGATCGTCTTGCCGTTGGACTGCGGCTCCTTGACGATGCTGAGGACCCGTCCCACGACGATCGGGCCCTTGAGCTCGTCGGTGGGCCGGTGGACCGCCTCTTCCTCGAGGCCGACCGTGACGAGGTCGGCCATCACGTTCTCTGCAGTTGCTTCAGCAGGCACCGCGGCGTATTCGCGCAGCCATGAAAGGGGGACTCTCATTTAGATCTCCATCCCGAAGTGTTGGCTGAACCGGACATCGCCTTCGATGATGTCGCGCATGTCGCTTACCTCATTGCGGAACATGAGGGCGCGCTCGATGCCCATGCCGAAGGCGAATCCCGAGTAGACCTCGGGGTCGATCCCCGCGGCGCGCAGGACGTTGGGGTTGACCATGCCGCAGCCGCCCCATTCGATCCATTGGGCGCCGCCCTTGGCGCCCGGGTGCCAGATGTCCAGTTCCGCGCTCGGCTCGGTGAAGGGGAAGTAGTTGGGCCGCAGGCGCACCTTGGCCTCGTCGCCGAAGATCTGCCGGGTGAAGTGTTCCAGCGTGCCGACGAGGTCCGCCATGGTCAGCCCCTTGTCAATGGCCAGGCCCTCGAACTGGTGGAAGACGGGAGTGTGGGTCGCGTCGAGCTCATCGGTGCGGAACACCTTGCCAGGACACAGCACGTAGATGGGCACGTCGCGCTCGAGCATCGAGCGGACCTGCACCGGCGAGGTGTGGGTGCGCAGCACGAGGTGGGCACTGGGCGGCTCAACGAAGAACGTGTCCTGCATTTCGCGTGCCGGGTGGTCCGGCTTGAAGTTCAGCGCATCGAAGTTGAACCACTCGGATTCAAGTTCGGGCCCTTCGGCGATCTCCCAGCCCATTCCAACGAAAACGTCGATGACGCGGTCCTGGAGGGTGGAGAGGGGGTGGCGGGCACCGGCGGCGCGCCGCCGGGGGGCGGCCGTGACGTCGACCGCCTCTTCGACGAGGATGCGGGCGTCTCGCTCGGCCTCAAGCTCGGCGGTGCGCGCGGCGAGGGCGGAATTGATCCTGCCCCGCGCCGGGCCGATGTTCTTGCCGGCGGCGGCCTTCTGGTCTTTGGCGAGGGCACCGATCCCCCGGTTGGCCAGGCTGAGGGCCGATTTTTCACCGGTGTGGGCGATGCGGACGGCCTTGAGGGATTCGAGGTCCGGGGCGCCCTGGATATCGGCGAGCGCACGCTCGACGGCGGCCGTCACGGCGGCTGCGTCGAGCGGGTCGGGAATCCCTGCGCCGGGGCCTTCGGCCCCGGACTGCTGTGGAGAATCAGACATTCGGATGCTTACCTAGCACTCTCGTTGCGGGTCCGGCGGACGCAGGAACACTGCGGAGCCGTTCGTGGAAGAGCCGGGAGCGGCGGCGCTGGGCTGCTGCTTCCGGCATGGCCAGTCTAGTTGAACGGCGGCTAGGATGACCGCATGAGCTCCGGCGAGGCAGTGGTGCGGGCCCTGAACTGGGTCAACCTGTCGACTCCCTGCGGACTCCTCCTGGCGAGGCTGAAGCGCTGCATCGTCTCTGAAGGGCCGATGCGGCTCATCCTGGCCGAGGGATACACGGGGCGATTGCCGCTCGCGCGGGCGTTCACGGTCGGCAATGTCGTCTTCGTGCGCGGCCGGCTCCCCCGTGCGAGCGGGTCGCTGCTCGCCCACGAGGCCCGGCACAGCAGGCAGTATGCCGCCTGCTGCGGGCTGCCGTTCCTGCCCCTTTATTTTGCCGCCGTCCTCTGGTCGCTGCTGCGCACCGGGGACCCTGCCTCGCGTAACGTGTTCGAGCGCCACGCGGGCCTGGGCGCGGGCGGTTACCGTGAGCGGCCGGTCCGGGGGCTGCGGAGCGCATCACGTGCCCGGAGGCGCCGGAAGACCGGCACCTGAATCAGCACTGCTGGTGCACCACGGGAGAACACCGGCCCCGGTGTATTTTCTTAGAACGTATGTTCTAATTCAAGTATGCGCTGGGATGCACAGAAGACGAAGCAGGCCCTGCCGGCCACCGGCTCCGACGCCCTGCTGCCGCTGTCCGGGTTGGTCCGGACGGTCCGTACGCCCGAGTTCGCGGGCATCACCTTCCACGAGGTGGCTTCGAAGTCGGTCCTGAACCGGGTGCCAAGCACCTCGGGAATGCCCTTCGGCTGGACGATCAACCCGTACCGGGGATGTTCCCATGCATGCGTCTATTGCTTTGCCCGCAATACCCACAGCTACCTCAACCTCGACGCCGGCCTCGACTTCGATTCCCAGCTGGTGGTCAAGATCAACGCCCCCGAGGTCCTGCGACGGGAGCTCGCCCGGCCGTCGTGGAAGCGCGAGCATGTGGCGATGGGGACGAACACCGACCCCTACCAGCGGGCCGAGGGGCGCTACCGCCTGATGCCGGGGATCATCACGGCCCTGGCCGACTCCGGGACCCCGTTCTCGGTGCTGACCAAGGGAACCCTCCTGGCGCGGGACCTTCCGCTGCTCATCAGCGCGGCGTCGTCGGTGGAGGTGGGGACGGGCATTTCCCTGGCCCTCATGGACCCTGCGCTGGCCGAGGCGGTCGAACCCGGGACGCCGGCGCCGAAGGCACGCCTTGCGTTGATCAGCCGGCTGCGGGATGCGGGGCTGCCGTGCGGTGTGATGGCCATGCCGATCCTGCCCTGGCTTACCGACAGCGACGAGGCCCTCGACGCACTGTTCTCGGCCCTCGCGGCCGCCGGGGCAACGGGAGTTTCGGCCGGGGCCCTGCACCTGCGTCCCGGTGCGCGGGAATGGTTCCTGAAGTGGCTCTCCGCCAACCACCCCGCGCTGGT
The DNA here is from genome assembly GCF_058269175.1 of Arthrobacter sp. TJ-254. NCBI lineage: Bacteria > Bacillati > Actinomycetota > Actinomycetes > Micrococcales > Micrococcaceae > Arthrobacter > Arthrobacter sp. TJ-254. Next base: position 33,577 of record NZ_JBZCNF010000006.1, read on the forward strand.
TCCGCGGTACCGCAGCCTCTACGCGGGCGGCTCCTACGCGTCGAAGGACTACAGGCAGTGGCTTGCGGGGAGGATTCAGCATTTCCGGAAGCTTCACCGGATTCCTTCCGGGGCCGGATTCTTCCGCAACCTCGCACCGGCGGAGACGGGAACCGGAACGGCAGCCCAGGACTCGTCGGCTCCGGGCCGACCCCAGCGCCGGGAAACGCCGGAGCCTACGCTCTTCTAACCCCGTCGGTTCTCGCCCCGGCTACGCTTTTTCGGGCCCGCCCCGCGGGAGCGAGGGTGCGAGCGGTCCGACGCCAAGGCCGAGGCCGACGACGACGCGCAGGGCATCGACGATCGGGCGGTCGGCCGGAATCCACGGCAGTTCATCGAGGGCGCCGGCGTCGTTCAGGGACACCCAGCGCAGCTCGTCATGGTCCTGGAGGGGCTGTGCCGTACCTTCAGCCACCTCGGCCAACCAGACACGCATTGCCGCTCCGGCGTTGAGCGGCCAGCCGGCGGGAAGCGGGCCGGCCACTTCGGCGCCGAGCCGGACGGTGATCCCGAGCTCTTCGAGCAGTTCCCGGTGCAGGGCGTCGGTGACGGGCTCCCCGGATTCGACCTTGCCGCCGGGGAACTCCCACATCCCGGCGAACTGCTCGGGGGCGGTGCGGCGCGCGACGAGGAGCAGGGAGGGCCGGGAGAGGGAATCGACGACCGCCGCTCCAACGATCTGGCGCAGGGCGGGAGAAGTTTCGCTAGGAGTCACCGCAGAAGTGTACCCAGCCGGTGGACCGGAGCCGGACCGGTCAGCTCTCCTCCGGATGGACCAGCCGCCCGTCCCCGGGCTCGTCGAAGTGCTCGGGGTTCAGCTCGTGCCGGTATTCCCCGTGCGGGCTCACACCCGGGACGCGCTGCCCGGCATTGAGCTGCGTGGAGGTGTAGGCCTCCTCGGAGAACTCTCCAGCGGCGTCGGCACCCGGCTCGGGAACATTGATGTCCTCCCGCAGGTGCTCACTCTGCGGTAACTGCAACTTGCGAGAAAACCAGCCCATTACCTAAGCCAATCAGATCGGCGCCGCTTTGGCCACGCGCGGATTCGGGACGCGCGGATTCGGCAGGCACGGAAGTGGGAGGGCGGATGGGTGGGCATTCTGCAGGGTTGGCACCGCTGCGGTCGAGGCGGCCCCGTAGACTTGCAGTGGACAACGGCGTCGTGTGCTGCCGCCGGCGGCACACCTCCCTACGCCGAAAGAAGCAAATGGCTGCCTCCCAGCGTCCCCTTGTCCTCACGCCCCGCCAGCTGTCCCTGGCCATCACCGCCCTGGCGGTGGGTGGTTTCGGTATCGGCACCACCGAGTTCGCCATCATGGGCCTGCTTCAGGAGATGGTGAACGACCTGCGGATCAGCTACACCGAGGGCGGGCATGTTGTCTCCGCCTACGCGCTCGGCGTCGTGGTGGGTGCGCCGATCCTCGCAACGCTCGGCGCCCGCAGGCCCCAACGCACGATGGCACTCTGGCTCATGGTGCTCTTCACGGTGGGGAACCTCTCATCGTTTTTCGCCGCCGGCTACGGCTGGCTGCTTTTGTCCCGCTTCCTTTCCGGGCTCCCCCACGGCGCCTATTTCGGTGTTGCGGCGGTCATCGCCGCGTCCCTGGCCAAGCCTACGAGGAGGGCCTGGGCCATCTCAATGGTCATGGTGGGGCTGAGCGTCGCCAATGTCGTGGGAGTGCCGTTCGCCACCTGGCTCGGCCAGCAGTTCGGGTGGCGCACCATGTTCCTGCTTGTCGGGGTCATCGGGTTCGCCACGCTCCTGCTGATCCTGCGGTTCGTGCCCCTGCAGGAGGTTCACCCCGATGCGAGCATCCGCAGTGAACTCAGCGCGCTCCGCCGCTCCCAGGTCTGGATGACGCTCCTGATCGGCACGGTCGGCTTCGGCGGCTTCTTTGCCGTCTACTCGTACATCTCCCCCACCATCACCGAGGTCACCGGGCTGCCGGTGGGCGTCCTGCCGATTGTCGTGGCCCTCTACGGTGTGGGCATGCTCGTTGGGAACGTCGTGGGCGGCCGCATCGCCGACCGCTCCGTCCTCGGGAGCATCTACTGGGTGATGGGCGTCATCATCGTTGTCCTCCTGCTGTTCCCGCTGGCGGTGGGCTGGGCCCCGACGGCCTTCCTGTTCGTGTTCCTCGTCGGCGCCAGCGGCGCATCGCTGATCCCGTCGCTTCAGACGCGGCTGTTGGATGTCTCCCCCGGGGCCCCGTCGCTCGCATCGTCGCTCAACCATGCAGCACTGAACATCGCCAATGCCCTTGGCGCCGCCGTGGGCGGCGTCGTCATCGCCGCGGGGTGGGGGTTCACCGCTCCCGCGCTGGTGGGCGCCGGCCTCGCCGCGGTGGGGCTCTTTGTCGCACTCATGAGCGGCAGGATCGATGCCCGCCGGAGCACCGCGGCGCGGGAGCTGCAGCCCGTCGCCTGACGGACCGCGGCCGGGTGCCGGGCCGGACTGCCGGAAGAGGCTGGAGCCTGCGCTTCGGCGGGGCTGGATGGGCAGTGCCGGATGGGCGGGGCCGGATGGGCGGGGCTCGAGGTGAAGGTGCGGCAGCGCCGGCGTCAGGAGCGGCGCTGGGCGCGGGCCGACGCGTAGAGGCAGACGGTTGCCGCGGTTCCCACGTTGAGGCTTTCGGCTTTGCCGTACACCGGAACGGCCACCCTGTGGTCGGCGGCCCCGGTGAGTTCCTCGGGCAGGCCCTGCGCTTCATTGCCGAAGAGCCATGCCGTCGGGTCCTCGAGCCGGGCGCCTGCCGCGGCGGCACCGTCGGGCCCTGCCGCGGCAGTCCCGGGCGCGAGCCGGCGGGCGGCGCTTTCGTCCTGAAGGGCATCGAGATCAACGGTTCCGTACCCGTCGGCGGCAAGGACGGCGACCGACCGCGCCTTCAGCGCTTGAAGCAGGAGTCCGGGCTCCGCTCCAAGAACGACCGGCAGGTGGAACAGGGAGCCCGCGGTGGATCGGACGGTCTTCGGGTTGTAAAGGTCGACGCTTGAGGCGGTGAGGATCACCGCGTCGGCTCCCGCCGAATCGGCGCCTCGCAGGATCGTCCCCGCATTCCCGGGGTCGCGCACCTCGACCAGGACAGCGACCAGCGCGGGACTGCGCTCCAGCACTGCCTCGAGGGGGACGTCGAGGAAGGAGCAGACGGCGATCCACCCCTGCGGAGTGACGGTCGATGACATTGCGGCGAGCACTTCATCGGTGACCAGGCGCGCATCGGGCTGGCCGGAGGAGCCGGTCAGCTCCGCGATGTCCGGGTGGCGTTCGACGGCGGCCGGGGTTGCGTAAAGCTCAAGGACGACGGGCGGCCCACCGTCCACCCGGTGCGAGGTGTGGGCTCGCAGTGCCTCGCGTACGGCCTGCGGCCCTTCGGCGAGGAACTGCCGGCGCTTTAAACGCGCCGGACGCCCCGCGAGCCGCGCAACCTCCTTCACCCGATCTGCTCGGGGATTGGACATCGGCGCTGTCTCGGGGCGTCCGGATACAGTCATGAAATTTCAGGCTCCTGCCGGCGGGCCGGCAACGGAAACCTAGGCCTTCGCTGCGGCCTTGGCCTTGGGGGCCCGGGGAGCCTTGGCCACCGGTGCCTGGGCTGCTGCCGGCGCCGAGGTGTCGGCGGGCAGTGCTTCCTTGGCGAGGCGGACCAGCGTTGCGAACGCGGCGCCGTCGGTGACGGCGAGGTCGGCAAGCATGCGCCGGTCAACCTGGATCTCTGCGGCCTTCAGGCCCTGGATCAGGCGGTTGTAGGTGAGCCCGTTGGCGCGGGATGCAGCGTTGATGCGCTGGATCCACAGGCGGCGGAAGTCGCCCTTGCGCTTGCGGCGGTCGCCGTAGCTGTACACAAACGAGTGCAGCAGCTGCTCTTTGGCCTTGCGGTACAGGCGCGAACGCTGTCCGCGGTAGCCCTTTGCGCGCTCAAGAATAACCCGACGCTTTTTGTGGGCGTTTACCGCCCGCTTCACACGTGCCACGTGCGTACTCCTTCAGTAGTTCATCCGGCACGGCCTGAGCCGCAGCTCTCCCCCGATAGGGGCGCTTTCCCGGAAAGGTTGGTGTGGTCTTAGACGCCGAGCATCTTCTTGATGACCTTGGTGTCGGCCTTCGAAACGATCTTGTCGCCGGCAAGGCGGCGGGTCAGCGTCGAGGACTTGTGCTCAAGGTAGTGGCGGCGGTTTGCCTGCTGGCGCTTCAGCTTGCCGCTTCCGGTCAGCTTGAAGCGCTTCTTGGCGCCACTGTGGGTCTTCATCTTCGGCATGCGAACCGATCTCCTTTTGGTAGCCGCAGACGGTTGTCAGCGGTGTGACGGCGCCCGGAAGCACCTGTGGTTTTACTTGGTCACCCGATGGGGATCCCAAGAGCTGGGAGGCTCCTACTCGGAACTTCCAGGCTTTGGCCGGCTCGACGGGCTCTTCGCGGGAGCCGTCCTTCCGGCTGGCTTAGGCACCGCGGCAGGCTTGGGCGCCGCCATCGGCTTGGGCGTAGCAGCAGGCTTGGGAGCAGCTGCAGGCTTGGGTGCGGCGGCAGGCTTCACTGCGGCCGGACTTGGCGCGGCGGCCGGCTTGGCGGCAGGGGCCGGCGCTGCTGCCTTCGGGGCGGCGGCGGGGGCGGTGACCGGCTTGGCTGCCGGTGCGCTTGCCGGCCTCGAAGCTGCTGCCTTCGGGGCGGCGGCCTTCGGTGCAGCTTCCTTCGCGTCGGGCGCGGCGGCAGGTGCCTGCACGGCAGGGGCCTGCTCGGCCGGCGCCGCCTGTGCCTGCTCGGCCTTCGGCTCCGCGGGAGCTTCGACACTCGGCGCCGATTCCTCGGCCGGTGCAGTCTCGCTGCCGGTGATCGAGTATCCCTCGGGAAGCAGGTCGGCAAGGCTTTGGGTCAGCGGAGCGCCGCTGGCACCTGAAACGTCAACGCGTGCTTCACCTCCGCCGGACTTCGCTGCCTCGTTGGCGGCTTTCGCGTCGGCACGCTGCGTTGCCCGGCGGGCTTCGGCCTTGGCTTCAGCCTTGTTCTTGACCGGGCCGATGACCATCACCATGTTGCGACCGTCGATGCGCGGGGACGACTCGACGACGCCAACCTCGGCCACGTCTTCGGCGAAGCGCTGGAGCAGCCGGATACCCATCTCGGGCCGCTGCTGTTCGCGTCCACGGAACTGGATCATCGCCTTGACCTTGTCACCTGCGCCAAGGAAGCGGATCGCGTGGCCACGCTTGGTCTCGTAGTCGTGGGTGTCGATCTTGAGCCGGAAGCGGATTTCCTTGAGGACCGTGTTGGTCTGGTTCTTGCGCGCCTCGCGCGCCTTCATCGCGGCTTCGTACTTGTACTTACCAAAATCCATGAGCTTGGCGACGGGCGGCTTGGCCTGCGGCGCTACCTCAACAAGATCAAGGTCGGACTCGGCTGCAAGTCGAAGTGCGTCCTCAATACGGACGATCCCCACCTGTTCGCCGGCAGGTCCGACCAGCCGCACCTCGGAGACGCGGATACGATCATTGATTCTTGGCTCGCTAATGTGTAGCTCCTGATTTCTCTAATGTCGAGGACCCCTGCAACAGAAGAAGGCCTCCAATTGCATGAGCAATCGAAGGCCTCGGGAAATCAGTGCTGGGGCGCCGCCCGGTTGCTGAACCGGGTGACTCCGGCGCTGTCAGCGCCTGCACCGACCAGAACCCGGCTGCCTGAAGCGCTTCATCGGAAGCACCAGGCAATCGCGGGTGGGAGAGGACTCCGCTTGCATACCGAACGTGTCTTTTCCCATACCCGCCAAGGGCAGGAAGAGTAACGGCGTTCAGTCGGTCTGTGACAAGCTTACCAGTATGAACAGCCCAGACAGCAATCCGTCAGCCGCCTCCACCGGAGAGCAGCACGCCGGCGATCTTCCGTCGTCACTGCGACGCAGTTTCGTCGAAGAATCAGCACCCCGCGAAGCGGCGGATGCCGCAGCCGAAGTGAACCAGCAGATGCGCGACATCGCGGAAGTTGCGGCGGTTGAGGTAATCACCACCTCGGCCGTGCACCTCATGAGCGCCGCGGCCGTCAAGTGCGGTCTTGCAGCAGGCGACGACGCCGAGGAACTGAAGGACCTCGACGAGGCCCGCAAACTGATCACCGCCCTTGCAGGGTTCGTGACGGCCGCCGCCCCCGAAATCGGCAGCCAGCACGCCGGCCCGTTGCGCGACGGCCTGCGGTCGCTGCAGCTCGCCTTCCGCGAAGCCTCGCAGATCCAGGATGCCCCGGGCAAGGGCCCCGGCGAGAAGTTCACCGGCCCGGTCAACTAGTCCACGAAATCGCCCAGCCCCGAGAAGCCCGGCCGGCACCGCCTGTCCCGGCTTCTTGGGCCCGGGCCGGCTGCTAGCGGTGTGGAACTCCGGCCCTGGGCCCGGCCGGCACTGCCTGCCTGCCTGCCTGCCTGCCCGGGCATTTTGACGCCCAGACCGGCGCTAACGGCGGGAATCAACCCGGCGGCGGCGTACCCGCTGCGCGGCGATTCCGGCAACGCCGATGAGCCCTGCGACCCCGCCGACTGCGGCGAATCCTCCCCAGGGTCCGACAGTGTCGATGAGCAGTCCCGCCAGCGGCGCACCGACGGCCACGCCGGAGGTCAGGGCAGAGCCGTACCAGCCCATCGCCTCTCCCCTGCGCTTCTCGGGCACCAGTTCCGCCACCTTCTCCGAAGCGGCGGACAGCACGGGGGCGCACAGCAGGCCGGGAGCCAACGAGAGCAGGCAGAGGGACAGTGTGTCCTCGGCGAAGCCCATCGGGATGGTCAGCACTCCCATGCCCAGCAGGAGGAGCATCGGGGAGATGGGTTTATGGAGGGCACCGTAGAGGAGCCCGCCGAGAATCGATGCCGCACACCAGGCGGCGAAGACGAGGCCGATCTGGTTGTCCTTGCCCGTTTGCTCGAGGGTCGCGATGATTCCGACCTCAGTGCCGGAGAGGGCGAGTCCGGCCGCCGCGGCGACCGCCATGACGACGGCCAGCGGGACCGTAAGCCAGGGGAAGCCTGCGCTGAGCTTTCCGCGCATCCTCGTGCCCACGGACCGGCCTTCCCGGGACAGCAGCTCCGCCGAGGCCTCATTGACGTGGGCAGGCGCCGAAGAAACCATTGCTTCAACCGCCAGCGCCGTGTCCTCCGCCTCGGTGGGGGCGGGCAGTGCGCCGGGCTGGCCGGTGCGCGTCGGCGGATTGAATGCCATGAGCATCAGCCCTGCGGCGGCGGTGGCGAACCCGATAAGGGTCAGCCCGAGAACCGTTGAGACCTGGGTTGCGAGAACGATGCCGGTCGCCGGGCCGACCATGAAGATGGTTTCCGTGGCTATCGCATCGAGGGTGAATGCGGTGCGCCGCGCCTTTCCCTCGACGAGCACGCCGAGGGACTGCCGGACCACCGAGAACACCGGAAGGGTGAACAGCCCTCCCACCAGGGCTGCGAGCAGTAGCCATTCGTAGGGCAGACGCGGGGCGATCGACCAGATCACCGCTTCGGCGATGATTGAGGGAATCAGTGCGCGGCGCAGGCCCACCCGGTCCACGCGCCGCCCCCGCCAGGGGGCGCCGACGGCGATGCCGATCGTGACGAGGGCGGCAACCGCACCGGCGGCGGCATAGCCGCGGTCGAGGGTCTGGACGACGTGAAGGGTGAGCAGCACCCCGGCCGCCGAGTGAGGGAACCGCGCGATCATGCCGACGAGCAGGAGCCTGCGGACCGGGACTATTCGAAGCAGCTCGCGGTAGACAGCGAAGTTCACAGGCGTATTCTCTCTCCGCGGGTCTCCCGCGCGTTCAGCTGATTATCTTGATTTCGAGCGAGTCGACCCGCTCGACGAATTCTCTCCGTGTCGAAAGCGAAGCGCGCAGCCGGCCGACGAGATCCCTCACTGCGGTCGGCGACAGTCCCGCCTTCAGGCGAACCTCCATGCGCAGCTCCGGACCGGTTCCGCCGCCGGAGGCAAGCCTACCGTCCGCCGCCCGCGCCGCCACGCCGGAACCTGCACCCAGGCGGACCTCAAGGATGTCAGCCTCCCCGGCGCTGACCGGGGAGACCACGCCCGTGAGCGCAGGGTCGCGGTAGGACGGGATCCACCGCGTCTGCTGGGCCAGCGCCCACAACCCCGGTCGGCGCACAACAAACGTGAAATCGGCCCCGGGATCGATGACGAGCAGTTCGGCGTTTTCCGCCACCGCCGCAAGCGCCGCGCGTGCGGCGTAGGCCGCCACGGGGCGGGCCTCGGGATGCCATGCCTGGAGCGCCGCGTTGGAGCTGAACACCGGAAGCGCCGTCCGCCCGCCGGGGGCCTTCAGCGTGACAAGGGCCATATCCGCTTCCTTGTCCGAAGCTCCCCCGACCCCCACGGCGGCCTCGGCGAGCTGGGCGACGATGGGAATGAAGACCCGCACCGATCCGAGCGCCGCAACCACGTCCTCTTCAGTACCGGTGCCCTCCAGCAGGGCCTCGACCGCGGCCGTGTAGGCCGGAGCGGCGGTGCCGTCGTCGGCGTCGAAGTTGTGCAGCGGGTTGCCCCCGCCGGAGAGGTCGCGGCCGGCCCACGGCCTGCCGGCTGAATCCGTGAGGTTGCCGGCGAGGGCGGCGGCGATATGCGCCGGGAGCTCCCTCCCTGTCACCCGCGGGGTTCCGGGCGTCCCGCGACGTCGAGCGCCTCGGGAAGGGTGAAGGCGCCGGCGTAGAGCGCCTTGCCGACAATGGCTCCCTCAAGCCCCCTGGGAACCATCTGGCGCAGGACGGCGATGTCGTCGAGGCTTGAAATTCCGCCGGAAGCCACGACAGGGCGCGAGGTCCGCTCGAGCACCTGCTGCAGCAGTTCGACGTTCGGCCCGCGGAGGGTTCCGTCCTTCGTCACGTCCGTCACCACGTACCGCGCGCATCCGGCGTCCTCGAGCCGCTCCAGGACCTCCCAGAGGTCGCCGCCCTCTTGGGTCCAGCCGCGGGCGGCAAGGGTGGTGCCGCGCACGTCGAGACCGACGGCGATCGCGTCGCCGTACCGCGCGATCGCGCTTGCGGTCCATTCCGGGTTCTCCAGCGCGGCGGTTCCGAGGTTGACGCGTTCGGCGCCTAGCTCCAGGGCCGATTCCAGGGAACGGTCGTCGCGGATTCCGCCCGACAGTTCAACCCTCACGTCAAGCTTGCGCACCACGCGCTCCAGCAGCGCGGCGTTCGAGCCGCGCCCGAAGGCGGCGTCGAGGTCCACCAGGTGAACCCATTCGGCGCCGGCGTCCTGCCAGGCCATGGCCGCGTCAAGCGGATCACCGTAGCTGGTTTCACTGCCCGCCTCCCCCTGGACCAGGCGCACGGCCTGGCCGTCGGCGACGTCCACTGCGGGAAGGAGTTCGAGGCTGGGAGTCTCGGTGAAGGGGCTCATTTTCTTCTTTCGACGGGCTTATCGGGAGGGTTGCGGTCGGGTCATCCGGGCAGGGTGAAGAGGTAGGCACCGACCAGGGCCATGCCCGCGAGGACCCAGAAACTGATGCTGAGGGCTTTGGGCAGGCCCTGGCTCCGGAAGGAGATGGCGCCGCCGATCAGCAGACCGGCCAGACCCATCATGAGGACGCTGAGCACGGCTACCGGAGTCCCTTGGTCCAGTTGCTCAACAGCTGTGCCCCGGCGTCGCCGGATTTCTCGGGGTGGAACTGGGTGGCGCTCAGGGGCCCGTTTTCGACGGCGGCGATGAATTCTCCGCCGTGGTCGGCCCACGTCACCTGCGGCGGCCGCATGTCCGGCTGCGTCACCTCGAAGTCCCACCGCTGCACGCCGTAGGAGTGGACGAAGTAGAAGCGTTCGTCTTCAATGCCGTCGAACAGGGCCGACCCGGCGGGCGGCCGGACCGTGTTCCAGCCCATGTGCGGGACGACGTCGGCCTTGAGCCGCTCGACGTTGCCCGGCCATTCCCCCATTCCGGGGGTACGCACACCATGCTCGACGCCCTCGTCGAAGAGGATCTGCAGTCCCACGCAGATGCCAAGGACGGGACGGCCTCCGGCGACGCGCCGGCCGATCATCCTCAGGGCGTCGACGTCCTTGAGCCCCTTCATGACGGCCGCGAACGCCCCTACGCCAGGCACGAGGAGGCCGTCGGCGTTCAGTACGTCGTCAGCCTTGGCGCTGAGGGTGACCTCCGCGCCGACCCTTTCGAGGGCGCGCACCACCGACCGGACGTTGCCCGAGCCGTAGTCAAGCACTGTCACCTTGGACACTGTTACAACGCGCCTTTCGTTGAGGGAATCCCGGTGACCCGGGGATCGGTTTCGATTGCGGCCCGCAGTGCGCGGGCGAACGCCTTGAACTGCGCTTCGACGATGTGGTGCGGATCCCGTCCGGCAAGCACATTGAGGTGGAGGCAGATCCGGGCATGGAGCGCTATGGCTTCGAAGACGTGGCGGGTGAGCGACCCGGTGAAGTGCCCGCCGATCAGGTGGTACTCCTGGCCGGCCGGTTCTCCGCCGTGCACGAGGAACGGCCGTCCGGAGATGTCGACGACGGCATGGGCCAGGGCCTCATCCAAGGGAACGGTCGCCTCCCCGAAGCGGCGGATCCCCGCCTTGGTGCCCAGCGCCTCGTAGAGCACCTCGCCGAACGCGATCGCCGTGTCCTCGACCGTGTGGTGAACATCGATATGAGTGTCGCCCGTTGACTTCACGGTGAGGTCGATCAGTGAATGCTTCGCGAGGGCGGTGAGCATGTGGTCGAAGAACGGCACCGTCGTGCTGATGTCGGATTCACCGGTGCCGTCGAGGTTCACTTCGACGAAGACGCTCGATTCGCTGGTGATCCGCTCAATCCGGGCAGTGCGGCCGGCGGAGATCTGCACGGTCATGACGGTCCTTCGTGTTGGGGAAAATTCGAAACTGCGCCGCCCGCCGGTGGCCGGCGGCAGCACACATACCTACAAGTCTAGGAGACGACGGTCAAAGCAGCCGTTTCAGGGCGTCAAGGAACACCGAAGTCTCGGCTTCCGTCCCCGCGGTGACCCTCAGGTGGTTTGGAATGCCCACGTCGCGGATGAGCACCCCCGCCTCCAGGAGCCCCTGCCAGACCCGCCGCGGCTCCGGCAGCCCTCCGAAGAGGACGAAGTTGGCATCCGAGGGAACAGGGGCCAGGCCCATGGCGCCGAGCTCCGAAACGATGCGGTCGCGCTGGCCCTTGATCGCCTCGACGTTCGCCAGGAGGGTCGACGCGTGGGTCAGGGCCGCGTTGGCGGCAGCCTGGGTGATGGCTGAAAGGTGGTAGGGAAGCCGCACCAGGCGCAGGGCGTCGGCGATCTCCGGGGCCGCGGCAAGGTAGCCGAGGCGGGCTCCGGCGAGGGCGAACGCCTTGCTCATGGTGCGCGAGACGATGAGGCGCTCGCGTCCCGGGAGCAGCGTGAGCGCGCTGGGAGTGCCCTCATGGGCGAACTCGGCGTAGGCCTCGTCAACGATGATGATGGCTTTCGCCTCCTCCCCCGCCGCGTAGGCGGCCTCGACGACATCGGGGCCCAGCGCGGTTCCGGTCGGATTGTTCGGCGAGCACAGGAAGACCACATTGGCCCCGGTGGTGCGGACGGCATCGGCCACCTCCTCCGCGCCGATATTGAATGAGGCGTCGCGGTCCGCCGTCACATAGCGGGTGTCGGTGGCGCCGGCGAGCAGGGGATACATCGAGTACGTGGGGGGAAAACCGATCGCTGTGCGTCCGGGCCCGCCGAAGGCCTGGAGGATCTGCTGGAGGATTTCGTTCGACCCGTTCGCGGCCCAGACCTGATCGGGCGTGAGTCCGTGGCCGAGATATGTGGCGAGATTGGCCCGGAGCTCGGAGAACTCGCGGTCCGGGTAGCGGTTGAGTCCCACCGCCGCGCTGCTTACCGCTTCGACTATTGCCGCATGCACATCCATGGGAACGCCGTGGGTGTTCTCGTTGACGTTGAGCAGGATGGGGACGTCGAGCTGCGGGGCCCCGTACGGGTGCAGCCCCACGAGGTTTTCTCGGAGCGGGAGGCGGGACAGGGACTCAAGGCGGTCGGTCACCCTCCGAGTTTAAGGGACGGCCCGGCCGCTGCGGCAATCTGAAACCGTAGGATCGCGGACGGCTGAATCGGACAGGCTGAATTGAAGCGGCGTGGATCGGGCCGGCAGGGTCACCGGGCGACGGGCACCGCGACGGCCTGGCCAGCCTGGACAACCGAGGATCCGAGGTTGTTCAGCTCGACGATGTCCGAAACCACGTCGCGGGGGTCGCGCTCGGGGGCGAATTCGGCGGCCAGCGACCAGAGGGTTTCACCGGGGGCGACGTTGACGCTGACTGTCTCGGTCAATGCTCCGGCGGTCGTTTCGGCTTTAGCCGGGGCGGTGAGGGCCGCGGCGAGGAACACGAGGGCCGCAACGACAAGCACCACGGGCGCGCCGATGAGCAGCAGCCGGCCCCGGCGCGTGAGCCGCAGGGGGCTGTTCAGTTGGGCCGCCCCGCTTCTGGCTGCGGGCCGTCGAGCGGCCGTTCCGGCGAGTGGGACTGTTGTTGCGGTCATGACGTGCACCTCTTCTGGAGTTTCGAATACATCCAACCTGTGCCGAGCTTTTATTAGAACAAGTCTTCTATTTCCGTACTGGTTATTCTTAGCACTTGTCATCGAACTTTGTCGAGACTCGCTCGAATATATGTTTGAAAACACGGTGGTACTGGCCTAGCGTTGAGGTCAGGCGGAGCAGGAATCCGAAGTGGGTGGACCGGGCCCTGTTTCCGCCACGACCCACAAGACCAGACGCCACCGACAAAACAGGTCCATGCGGGCCGGCGGGGGCAGGGCAGGACACGGAAGGACAGGCCAGTGGCACAGCAGAGCACGGCAGGGAGCGGGGCGCCGGGCGCGCCGCAGGCCGGAGCGTCGGCGGAGGCAGCCGGCCCGGTCGCCGATCCGGTGGCCACACCGCTGCGCGGCAGGCCGCGTGGACGCACGGTGCCCAAGGGGCTGAGCCCGCGGCAGATGAAGATCCTCGAGACGATCCAGCGGTCGATCGCTGCGAACGGGTATCCGCCGTCAATGCGCGAAATTGGTGACACCGTGGGGCTCGCCAGCCTTTCGAGCGTCACCCACCAGCTTTCCCAGTTGGAGCGGCTCGGTTATCTGCGGCGCGACCCGAAGCGCCCGCGCGCCATGGAGGTGCTCCTTCCGCTGACCCTGGGCGACCGGCCCGCGGCTGCGGCAGGGCAGCCGGGAGCCGCGGAGCAGGGCCTGCGCACGCTGGAGTTCCCGGCGGCCGTCGACACGGCCCTCGTGCCGCTGGTGGGGCGGATCGCCGCGGGCGGTCCGATCCTGGCTGACCAGGTGGTCGAGGACGTCATGCCGCTGCCGCGCCAGCTCGTGGGGCACGGAGAGCTGTTCATGCTCAGGGTTTCCGGGGACTCGATGATCGACGCCGCAATCTGCGACGGTGACTGGGTTGTGGTCCGCCGGCAGCAGAGCGCCCAGAACGGCGACATTGTTGCGGCGCTGCTCGACGATGAGGCGACGGTGAAGACCTTCCGCCAGCGCGACGGGCACACCTGGCTGCTCCCCCAGAACACCCGGTACGAACCGATCCTTGGCGACCACGCAAGCATCATGGGCAAGGTCGTTTCGGTGATGCGCGCCCTCTAGGCCGGACGCGGGGGCGTTCTGGCTCGCTGCCTGACCGGCCGGGCGAGGCGGCCCGGCCGGCCTGGCGGGCTGGACATTGAGGTTCCCGCCCGCCGGGCTCAGCGCACTCCGGCCGAAAGCCTTTCGAGGATTCCCAGCGCCGTGGGCCGGTCGGTGGTCGACCAGAAGGGCGGCATTGCCGCCCTGAGGAACGACCCGTACCGCGCATTGGCCAGCCGCGAATCGAGGACAGCGACAACGCCCCGGTCTCCGCTGGCACGGATCAGCCGTCCCGCGCCCTGCGCCAGGCGCACAGCGGCGTGGGTCGCCGACACGCTCATGAACCCGTTGCCCCCCGCCCGCGCGACGGCCCGCGTGCGTGCCGTCATCAGCGGATCATCAGGCCGTGGGAACGGGATGCGGTCGATCACCACGAGCCGGCAGGACGAGCCGGGCACGTCCACGCCCTGCCACAGCGACATCGTCCCGAACAGGCAGGTGTCCGGTTCCTCGGAGAACTGCTTCACCAGCGACGACAGGGAGGACTCCCCCTGGCACAGGATTTCGAACCCAAAGCGGGGGCGCAGGGCCTCGGCGGCCTCCTCGGCGGCACGCCTCGAGGAGAACAGCCCGAGCGCTCCCCCGTTTGAGGCCTTCAGCAGGGCCGCGAGCTCTTCCAGCTGGGCCTCCGAGGTGCCGCGTTCGGGTTTTGGGAGGTCCTTGGCCACGTAGAGCACGCCCTGCCGGGGGTAGTCGAACGGGCTGCCGACGTCCACGCCCGTCCAGGAAGGGGCGCCTGTCCCGGTGAGGCCCAGCGATCCCGCCACCGGGCCGAATTCGGAGCCGATCGCAAGGGTGGCCGAGGTGAGGACGACCGTATGGTCGGCAAAGAGCCCCTCACGCAGCCGTGCCGCAACCGACAGCGGAGCCACGTTGAGCGTTGCGGGGGCGCTTTCGTCAACCTGCGCGTACCCCGCGCCGGGGGTGAAGGTGCTGGGCCGCGAGGCCCAGACGACCTCGTTCGCTGCCGCCGCCCCGAGGAGCCGTTCCGACAGTTCGAAGACGACGAGCAGCCGCGAGCGGGCGAGCTGCCTGCCGCCGTCGGCGTCGGCGGCCTCGGACTTCCCGTCCGGCTTGATGTCCGACATCGCCGCACGCGAGGCTTCACGCACCTGGTCAAGCACCTGCTCGAGTTCCTCGGACAGGGGGCCCGGCATCAGCCCCGACTGCAGGCCCGCCGTCGCGGCTTCGAGGGCGCGCCCGGCGGAATCGAGCGGGTCGGTGCGGATCGAGGCGTGGCGCCGGGCCGCCGTGGCGGCGGCACTGACCATCGACGCGGACAGCGCACCGGAGACCGCGCCGGTCACCCTGTCATACAGTTCGTGTGCCTCGTCGATCACCACGACGTCGTAGTCGGGCAGCACCGCGATGCCCTCGAAGGCGCTGATGGCAAGCAGCGCATGGTTGGTGATGACGATGTCGGCCGATGCCGCCTTCTCCCGTGCCTTCTCGCTGAAGCACTCGGCGGCCATCGGACACTTCTGCGCGCCGAGGCACTCCATGCTGCTGACGGAGACCTGCCGCCAGGCGCGGTCGCTCACCCCGGGCACCAGCTCGTCGCGGTCTCCGGTCGCTGTGTCCTCGGCCCACTCGCGCAGCCGCACCACTTCGCGCCCGAGAGCGCTGGCGGGGCCTCCTGGTGCGGCACCGGGTGCCGGATGCGGAGCCGCGGTGTCCTCGCCGAGCGAGAAGAGGGTGTCGCGGGCGTCCTCCTCCGGGAACCCTCCCCCGAGCTTGTGCTTGCACACATAGTTCGCCCGGCCCTTCAGCAGCGCCACATCCACGGGGCGCGGCAGGGAGGGCCCGACCGCCTTCAGCAGGCGGGGCAGGTCGCGCCCGACGATCTGCCCCTGAAGGGCGAGGGTAGCGGTGGAAACCACCGAAGGTTTTTCGCTGTCAAGGGCATGGGCGATCAGGGGAAGCAGATACGCGAGGGACTTTCCGGTGCCGGTTCCGGCCTGGACGAGCAGATGGTCGCCGGTGTCGATGGCGTCGGTGACCCGGCGTGCCATCTCGTGCTGCCCTGCCCGGTTCTCTCCACCCATTGCCGCAACGGCGGCATCGAGCAGCTGCAGTGCCAAGGGCTCCTGCGCGTCACTCATGCCGCAGGTACGGCTCCAGTTCCGCAGCCAGGCCTTCCTTCACCATCACCTCGAGGCGGGTACCCTCTTCCCCATGGTCGAGGGTGAGGATCTCGGCATCCTCATCGTGGAGCCTGCTGATGATTTCACCGTGCTCATACGGAACCATCAGCTCGAGCTTCACGCCCGGCCGCGGGATGGCCGAAGAGATCAGGGCCTTGAGCTCATCGATGCCCTCGCCCGTGCGGGCCGAGACGACGACGTTGCGCGGCTCCCGCTGGCGCAGGCGCTCGACGACGAAGGGATCCGCCGCGTCGGCCTTGTTGAGGACCACGATCTCGGGGATGTTGCGTGCCTCGACATCGGCCAGCACGGCCCGCACCGCCGCGATCTGCCCCTCCGGATCGGGGTGGGACGCGTCCACGACGTGGAGGATCACATCGGAGTCGGCGACCTCCTCGAGCGTCGAGCGGAAGGCCTCAATGAGCTGGGTGGGAAGCGACCGGACGAAACCGACCGTGTCGGCGAGCGTGTAGCCGATGCCGTCGGGGGTCTCCGCCTTGCGCACCGTCGGGTCAAGGGTTGCGAACAGCGCGTTCTCGACGAGCACGCCGGCGTCGGTAAGCCGGTTCAGCAGCGAGGACTTGCCCGCGTTGGTGTACCCGGCGATGGCGACCGAGGGCACCTGGTTGCGCCGCCGGTTCGACCGCTTGGTCTCCCGCGCAGGCTTCATTCCGGCGATTTCACGACGCAGCTTCGCCATCCGGGTGCGGATCTTCCGCCGGTCGAGTTCGATCTTCGTCTCACCGGGGCCGCGGGATCCCATACCCGCGCCGGCGCTTCCGACCTGGCCGCCGGCCTGACGGGACATTGACTCGCCCCAGCCGCGCAGGCGCGGCAGCAGGTATTCGAGCTGGGCCAGTTCGACCTGGGCCTTGCCTTCGCGCGACTTGGCGTGCTGGGCGAAGATGTCGAGGATCAGGGCGGTGCGGTCGATGACCTTGACCTTGACGATGTCTTCGAGGCCGCGGCGCTGCGAGGGCGACAGTTCGCTGTCGACGATGACGGTGTCGGCGCCGGTGGCCGCGACGATCCCCTTGAGCTCCTGGGCCTTTCCGGACCCGAGGAAGGTTCCGGGGTCGGGCTTGAGGCGCCGCTGGACGATGCCGTCGAGCACTTCGGATCCTGCGGTCTCCGCAAGGGCTGCGAGCTCCTGGAGCGAGTTCTCGGCGTCCTGGGCGGTGCCGTCGCTCCACAGCCCGGCAAGAACCACGCGCTCAAGGCGCAGCTGCCGGTACTCGACCTCGGTGACGTCTTCGAGTTCGGTGGAAAGACCGGCGACGCGCCGCAGGGCGTGCCGTTCGGCGAGGTCCTGCTGGTCGCCGTCGAAGCTTGAGTATTCCGCCGCTTCCCCCGAGAGCGCCTGGGCCCGGGAGCGCCAGGTTGTTGCACCGGATTCTGGGTCGGGCTGCTTCAGCGCAGCTGCCGATTTAGAGACGACCGCCTCGTCGTGAGCGAGAATGCGGTCAATGACGGCTTGGATCTCTTCGGGGCCCATGTCGGCTCCGGCGGATCCTCCGTGATTCGTGGTCATAGTCTCCCTTGTAATGGTGTTACTCAATGGTAGTAGCAGGTGCGCGGGCCGTGCAGTAAATTCACTCAGCGCGGAACGCGCCCGTCCGGGGCGCAACCGGCGGGCACTAGGCTTGGAGGTTATGGAATCCCAGCACTATTTCAGCGCCACGCCAGCCGGGCCGGACATCCGGCGCCCGTTGTCTGTGGTCCTCAACGGGGAGCGCCGCGACCTCGTGACCTCGAAGGGGCTGTTCAGCCCCGACGGCATCGACAAGGGCACGGCGATCCTGCTGGGTTCAGTGCCGGCTCCCGGCGGGTCGAGGCTGCTTGATGTCGGCTGCGGGTGGGGTCCGCTGGCGTTGACCCTCGCGCTCCGGGCTCCCGAGGCGCAGGTCTACGCCGTAGACGTCAATGAGCGGGCCATCGCGCTCACCCGGGAGAACGCCGCCCGCCTCGGGCTCGGCAACGTGAATGCCTCGGCCCCCGACGACGTTGACGCCGGCCTGAAGTTCGACACCATCTGGTCAAACCCGCCGATCCGCATTGGCAAACCCGAGCTCCATGCCCTGTTGCTGCGCTGGCTGCCACGGCTCGCCCCGGACGGCGATGCGTGGCTGGTGGTCCAGAAGAACCTCGGCGCCGATTCCCTGCAGCGGTGGCTCGCCGAATCCCTGCCCGAGGGGTTCACCGTCCGGCGGGCCGACACCTCGAAGTCCTTCCGGATCCTCAACGTCCACCGGCCGGGGCGCTGATTCAGGCGTCTCAGGCGTCGAGGAGGGTCCCCTGCGCCACGAGCACGGCGGGTCCGCTGAGCTGGACGTGCTCGCGGCCGTCGGCACCGACCGAGAAGACGACGCCGACCTCGCCGCCGGGCACCCTCACGCTCCAGTGCGTTGGCGAGGCCTCCCCGGCCCAAAAGCGCGTCGCGGCAGCTGCGGCGCAGGCTCCGGTTCCGCAGGACTGCGTCTCCCCCACTCCGCGCTCGTGGACGCGCATCGCCACGCGCCCCACGCCGTCCTCGACAAGCGGTTCGAGAGGCACGACGAATTCGACATTGGTTCCGGCCGGAGGCACCGGCTGGACGGCGGGGGCCTGAGCCAGGTTGGCGGCGGCAAGTTCGTCGAGGCCGGCCAGCGCGACGACCGTGTGCGGGTTCCCCATGCTGATCGACAGGGCGGGCCGCGGCACGTCGAGGCCGTCCGTCTCAACGAGGGCGTCAGTGGCCCGGGCGGCCGCCTGGTCGGGGTTGGCGAACGCCCACGGGCCCATGTCCACCGAGTACCCGTTGCCTGACCGCGAGACGACCTTGACCCCGGCCCGGGTGCCGACGGAGAGCGTCGCCCCGTCCTCGAGGCTGACGGCGCCCTGGTGGATCAGGAAGTGGACGAACACCCGGACGCCGTTGCCGCACATCTCGGAGACGGAGCCGTCGGCGTTGCGGTAGTCCATGAACCACTCGGCCTCGGGCGCGGCTGTCAGGAGCGCCCGGCCCTCCGGAAGCCTGTCGGAGCGGATCGCCCGGATCAGCCCGTCGGCGCCCACCCCGCGGTGGCGGTCGCATACGGCGGCCACGGACTCCTGGGCCAGCTCGAGCGCGCCCTCGGGGTCGAACAGCAGCACGAAGTCGTTCCCCGTGCCGTGGCCCTTCATGAACGACGCCCCCGCCAGCGTCCGGCGCGGGCCCGCCTTACGTTCTTCCACTGGGGTACTCATCCTTCTAGGATAGGGCGCCGGCGCCCCGGACGGCGTCCAGGGCCCGTTCAAGCAGGTCCGGGGCCCGCCAGTCGAGCCACTGCACGCGGGGGTCGCCGCGGAACCAGGTGAGCTGGCGGCGCGCGAATTTCCGGGTGGCGCTGATCGTGTCTTCGACCGCCTCGGTTTCGCTGAGGGTGCCGTCGAGAACCTGCAGGAACTGCCCGTATCCGAGTGCGCGCGAGGCGGTGCGGCCCTCCCGGAGCCCCCGCTCCGAAAGGTTGCGCACCTCCTCCAGCAGCCCGGCGCGGACCATGGCGTGGACCCGTTCACCCAGCCGCTCCCGCAGCTCGGCGCGGTCGACGGCCAGGCCCACCTGCACGGCCGGCTGGTGGTACTCCCGCTTGGGCATGAAGGAGCTGAAGGGGCGCCCGGTCACCTCAAGGACTTCCAGCGCGCGGATCAGCCGGCGGTCGTCGGCGATGCGCGCGGCCGACTCCGGGTCCGCGGCGGCGAGCCTGGACCGAAGCGCCGGGGCGCCGTCACGGGCGAGCTCCCGCTCAAGGCGCTCGCGCACCGGGGGGCTCGTGCCCGGGAATTCGAGGCGGTCGAGGGCGGCCCTCACGTAGAGGCCGGACCCGCCGACGAGGATGGGGATCCGGCCGCGGCCGCGGATCCCGTTGATCGCCTGCCGGGCGTCGTGCTGGTAGTCGGCGACACTTGCCTCGTCGCGGACATCGAGGACGTCGAGGAGGTGGTGCTGCACCCCGCGGCGTTCCCCGACGGGCACCTTCGCGGTGCCGATGTCCATTCCCCGGTAGAACTGGAGGGCGTCGGCATTGACCACCTCGCCGTTCAGTTCCAGGGCGAGGGCGATGGCAAGGTCGGATTTGCCCGAGCCGGTGGGGCCGACGACGGAGACCACGGGAGCCGTGCGGGGCGGTGCCGTCGGCGCGGTGCCGGCCGCCGCGTCCCGGTCAGCCGCCACGTCCCGGTCAGCTGCCACGGCGGGCTCCGGCGCCCTGCCGCCGGGTGTCACCTGGCTCAGCGGACCGGGATCGAGGGCATGCCCAGCGACACCCCTGAGGACTTCCCGGCCGCGCCCTGGACCGGCACGCCGCAGGAGGATGCCTGGGCGCGGTCCCAGGCGGCGCCGGCCCGTGAGCGGCGCACCGAGTATTCGGCGGCGGAGGGGTCGGCCAGGAGGTGGAAGGGCGCGGCGCGCGTCACCGTCACGGTCACCAGGTCGCCGGGCCGCGGCACCTCGCCGCCCTCGGGGACGGTGAAGTGCACGAGCCGCTGGTCCTGGGCGCGCCCGGTGAGGCGGTTCGTTTCGCCGCCCTTGCGACCAGCGTGGGCGGTGACCATCACCTCGACGCGGCGTCCGACCTGGCGGGCGTTCTCCTCCTCGGCGATGCGGTCCTGCAGGGCGGTGAGGCGCTCGTAGCGCTCCTGGACCACGTGCTTGGGCAGCTGGTCGGGCAGGTCCGCCGCGGGTGTGCCCGGGCGCCGGGAGTACTGGAAGGTGAACGCTGTGGCGAATCGGGCCTTTTCGACGACGTCGAGCGTGGCCTGGAAGTCCTCCTCGGTTTCACCGGGGAAGCCGACGATGATGTCGGTGGAGATGGCCGCCGTGGGCATCTTCTCGCGTACCCGGTCGAGGATGCCGAGGAACTTCGCGGAGCGGTAGGAGCGGCGCATCGCCTTGAGCACGCGGTCGGACCCTGACTGCAGGGGCATGTGAAGCTGGGGCATCACGTTCGGGGTTTCGGCCATTGCGTCGATGACGTCGTCGGTGAACGCGGCCGGATGCGGACTGGTGAAGCGCACCCGTTCGAGGCCTTCGATGCTTCCGCAGGCGCGCAGCAGCTTGGCGAAAGCGCCGCGGTCGCCGAACTCGACCCCGTACGAGTTGACGTTCTGTCCCAGCAGGGTGACCTCGATCGCCCCGTCGGCGACGAGCGCCTCGACCTCGGCGAGGATCTCCCCGGGACGGCGGTCGCGTTCCTTGCCGCGCAGGGACGGCACGATGCAGAACGTGCAGGTGTTGTTGCAGCCGACGGAAATCGAAACCCATCCGGCGTAGACGGAGTCGCGTTTGGTGGGCAGCGTGGAGGGGAAGACGTCGAGGGATTCGAGAATCTCGAGCTGCGCTTCGTGGTTGTGCCGGGCCCGTTCAAGCAGCGCCGGCAGCGCCCCGATGTTGTGGGTGCCGAACACGGCGTCGACCCAGGGCGCCTTGCGCAGGATCGTCTCCCGGTCCTTCTGCGCCAGGCAGCCGCCGACGGCGATCTGCATGCCCGGCCGGGATTCCTTGACCGGGGCGAGCATTCCGAGGTTCCCGTACAGCTTGTTGTCGGCATTCTCGCGCACGGCGCAGGTGTTGAAAACCACGACGTCGGCCTGCTCGCCCTGGGCGGCAACATAGCCCGCGTCTTCGAGCAGCCCGGAGATCCGTTCGGAGTCGTGGACGTTCATCTGGCATCCGAAGGTGCGCACCTCGTAGGTGCGCCGGGGGCTGGGCGCGCCCTGGCGTGGCACGGCGGACGAGGACAGCTCAGGCAGCGGCGCGGGGGCAGTGATACTCACCGGTTAAGCGTAAGGCTGCCGCCGCGCCGGGCAACAATCCCGGCGGCGGCTTCGACCCGCCGGTAACGGGCGCGGGCGTGGGCGGCGGGAATGGCCTACACGCCGGACAGGCCGGAATCGCCGCTCCCGGCGTCGCCGCAGTCGGGGTCGTCGAGGGCGTCCTTGACGAGAGAGAACGCCATGCCGGGGTTGTAGCCCTTCCGGGCGAGCATCCCGACGAGGCGCCGGATCTCCTTGTCGCGCACCTGCCGGTCCGAGAGGTCGGCGCCGGTGCGCAGCTTCCGCCGGATGAGCTGGCGGGCGGCGGCGCGCTCGTCGTCGTCGCTCACCTGGGCCAGGGCCGCTTCGGCAAGCTCGCCGCCAACCCCCTTGTCGGCGAGCTCCCGCTTGAGCACCGACCGGGCCAGCGAGCGGGTGCCCGCGCGGCTGCGGACCCACATCTGGGCGAATTCCGCGTCGTCGATGAGCTGGACCTCTTCGAAGCGGTCGAGGACCGCCGCGGCGACGTCCGCCGGCACATCGCGCTGCGCGAGTTTCTCCGCGAGCTGGTGCCGGCTCTTCGGCGCCATGGCGAGCTGCCGCAGCACGATCGACCGGGCGAGGGCGTACGGGTCGTCGGGCGCCCCGCCGTCCCCGCCCGGCTGCCGTCGGGCCATGAGGCTATTCCCCTCCGACGGCCTTCAGCTTGGGCCCGTCCTGGACTTCCTCGGGCTGGACTCCGATGCCGAGCTTGGTGCGGATCTTCTGCTCGAGCTCGTCGGCCAGGTCGGGGTTGTCGATTAGGAACTTCCTCGCGTTTTCCTTGCCCTGACCCAGCTGGTCGCCGTCGTAGGTGAACCAGGCTCCCGACTTCTTGACGAGCCCGTTTTCCACGCCGACGTCGATCAGCCCGCCCTCGCGGGAAATGCCGTGGCCGTAGAGGATGTCGAACTCGGCCTGCTTGAAGGGCGGAGCCATCTTGTTCTTGACGATCTTGGCCCGGGTGCGGTTGCCGACCGGGTTGACGCCCTCCTTGAGGGTTTCGATCCGGCGGACGTCGATACGGACTGAGGCATAGAACTTCAGCGCCTTGCCACCGGTCGTTGTCTCGGGACTGCCGAAGAAAACACCGATCTTTTCGCGAAGCTGGTTGATGAAGATGGCGGTGGTCTTGGTCTGGCTGAGCCGGCCGGTGATCTTACGGAGCGCCTGGCTCATCAGCCGGGCCTGCAGGCCAACGTGGCTGTCGCCCATTTCGCCTTCGATTTCGGCACGGGGAACCAGCGCTGCAACGGAGTCGATGACAACGATGTCGATGGAGCCCGAACCGATCAGCATGTCCATGATCTCGAGGGCCTGTTCACCGGTGTCGGGCTGCGACACAAGGAGGGCATCGGTGTCGACGCCAAGCTTCTTCGCGTACTCCGGGTCGAGGGCGTGCTCCGCATCGATGAAGGCCGCGATTCCGCCGTTGCGCTGGGCGCTTGCCACGGCGTGAAGGGCGACGGTCGTCTTACCGGAGGACTCCGGTCCGTAAATCTCGACGACGCGGCCGCGCGGCAGTCCTCCGATGCCAAGGGCGGCGTCAAGGGCGATCGAGCTGGTGGAGATGGTTTCGATCGGAGCCCTGGTCTCATCACCCAGACGCATGACCGAGCCCTTGCCATACTGCTTGTCGATCTGGGCGAGAGCAGCTTCGAGAGCTTTCTCACGGTCGGCTGGTGCGGCCATTATTCACCTCGGTTGATCATGGCCCTGGGGCCTGTTTGCGTGTTCATATCGACCGTACCGGCCGGCTCTGACAATTTGGGGAAGCGTCCGGCGTATGTGGAAAGGGGCGCCGCCCGCTCCTTACCATTCTAGCTCCATCCGAACAGGTATTCGAATAATTTCCCGCGGCGTGTTCCGCGTCAGTCGACCCTGGCGCGCCGCTCGCGCGGCTTCACATCGCGTCCGAGCCGCCGTTCCCGGGGTACGTCCTGCACGTCGCACAACGCCTCCCAGACCTGCCGCGGATCAGTTCCGGCCCGCAGGGCCTCCATCGCCGTCCGGTCCCCCAGGCCGTCGATCACCAGGTCGTTCGCGAGGCTCCGCGAATACCTCGCCCCGAACTCATCGTCCATCAACCGCCAAAAGTCACTGAGCCGCATTTTCCGTTCCTTCCGTCGGCCTGCTCCTACCAGCATCGCGCATCGGCTGCGGCGCTGCAGCCGGGTTGCCGATCCGTTACCCGCAACGCGGCGGTTCAGCACCGCCTGAACCATACAATGATCTGCATGACAGACGAGCCCACCAGCGACGCCGACGTTGACGCAGCCATCGAGGCGCTTGAACACCAACTGAGCATGCTCTGGCGCCGCGCCCGGTCCAACTCCTACAAGGTTGCCCGGCGGGTTCACCCCGAGATGGAGCCGGCGGCCTACGGCCTGCTGGTGATCCTGCAGCAGGAGGGCTCGATGCGCCTGACCGACATCGCAGCGAGCGTCGGCGTGGGCAAACCGTCGGTCAGCCGGCAGATCGCGATGCTCGAGCAGCTCGGGCTCGTGCACAAGGAGGCCGACCCGCTCGACGGCCGGGCACAGGCCATCTCGTTGACCCCGGCGGGCATCCACCAACTCGTCACGGCCCAGACCGCCCGGAAGCAGGCCTTCCACGAGCTGATGGAGGACTGGGACGTCAAGGACCTCACCCGCCTTGGCGACCTCATCGCGCAGCTCAACTCCACCTACACGAAGGACAACTGGTAGGCCCGTCCCACCGGCCCTAACCGGGCAACCAACCCACCCGGCCATCGGGGCGCCGTCCAGGCATGCGCGCCACCGGGATCCAAGCGTGCGTCCGGGCGGGCCAACCTGGCCATTAACGGCGGAAGGCCCGCCGAAGCGGGCCTTACGCGGCTCAAAGGGGGAAGCGCACCCTACCGGTTGGTGGCTGCAAGACCCCTGCGAAAACCGTCGGAGAGATCATCGGAGATGTTGTCTTCAAACTCTCGTGAGAACTCGTGTGGGATTGTGTCGGGTACTGAAACGCCTTCAGCCTCCGCGAGTCGGTCGCTGACCTCCCGCAGCATCAAGGACAGTGGTACGTCCAGTGCGCTGCAGATTGATGAGAGGAGTTCAGATGACGCTTCCTTCTGGCCACGCTCCACTTCACTAAGGTAACCAAGGGATACCCTCGCACTGTGGGACACTTCACGCAGTGTACGGCCCTGGCGCTGGCGGACGTCGCGCAGGACGTCCCCGATCTCATGGCGTAAAACTACCATTTTGCGCTCCTTAGGCTTGAGTTGTGCGTCATCCGCCAACCCCACATCACGCCAACGGACGACGCCGTTTACGGATACGGGTTGTCTTGCCATCTGTATCGCCTTGCTCCCTCATAGATGCAGCCCCGCCCTAAGGTTGGGGTTGCGTAATTATGACTGGCCCGAGCTGGTTAAGCTTGAGTCGTCAACCTTACCAAGGCTGACTGTATAGGTAACTAGTGTGTCGGCGCTTTTGTTCCCCCGTGAAGCGCCTGCCCGAGCAGCGCCAGCGCCGCGGTCCTCGCCTGAAGCCGCACCTCGGCCCGGTCCCCCTCGAAGCTGAACTGCCGCACAAGGGTTCCGCCGGCTGTCGCGGCCGCGACGAAAACGGTGCCCACAGGCTGTCCGTCGTGCGCATCGGGACCGGCGACGCCGGTCGTCGAAACACCGATGTCGGCCCCCATCAGCGCGCGGACCCCCTCGGCCATGCCGGCCGCAACGGCGGCGTCGACCGAGCCCTTTTCCTCAAGGAGGGCGCCGCTGACGCCCAGCACGTCGCGCTTCACCTCGTTGGCGTAGGCGACGACGCCGCCGCGCAGCATGCCCGAGGCTCCCGGCACCTCCGCCAGTGATGCGGACACCGATCCCGCCGTGAGAGATTCCGCGGTGGCCACGGTGAGTCCGGCGCCCAGGGCGCCGGCGACGACGTCCTGCGGTGTCACTGGCGCGCCGTGCCCCGCGCCGACGCGCGCAGGCGCACCGCCTGAAGCACGTAGTCGACGCCCGTGACGACGGTGATGACGACCGCCGCCGCCATGACCGCCGCGGCGAGCCACCAGGCCCACGCCCCGAGGGTGCTGGCCAAAGGAAGGAGGAACAGCAGGATCGCCGCAGTCTGCACGACGGTCTTGAGCTTGCCTCCCCGCGAGGCCGGCATGACGCCGTAGCGGATGACCGCAAAGCGGAGCACCGTGATGCCAAGCTCCCTCACGAGGATCACAATGGTGACCCACCACCACAGCTCCCCGAGGATCGAGAGCATCACCAGGGCCGACCCGATGAGCAGTTTGTCGGCGATGGGATCGGCGATCTTGCCGAAGTCGGTGATCAGCCCGCGGCTGCGTGCGAGGTCTCCGTCGAGCTTGTCGGTGTAGATGGCGACAGCGAAAACCGCGACCGCGGCCCAGCGGAAGGCTCCGCCCTCGCTGTTGTCGGCGGCGAGGAACCAGATGAAGAACGGCACCAGCAGGATCCGGACAACGGTCAGGATGTTGGCGATGTTCAGAACAGGAACGTGCTTTGCTGGAGTGTTCATCACGCGATAAGGCTACCTGCCTGTGAGGCTCCAGGCGTCTTCGCCTTCGTCATCATCGGCGCCCTCGGAGCCGTCGTAATACTCGACCGCCTGCGTCCGTGCCGCGAGGTCGTCGGCAACCAGGTCGATCGGCTCGCGGACCGCCGGAGGCGCCGGATCGGCCGCGGCCGGCGACGCCGCCACCTCGTCGCCGCGCATTGCCGCGAGGACGGGTGCGAGGTCGTCGGGCTTGACGAGCACGTCGCGGGCTTTTGAGCCCTCCGAGGGGCCCACGACGCCGCGGGATTCGAGCAGGTCCATGAGCCGGCCGGCCTTGGCGAAGCCGACCCGCAGCTTGCGCTGGAGCATCGAGGTCGACCCGAACTGGGTCGTCACGACGAGCTCGGTGGCCTGCAGCAGCACCTCGAGGTCATCTCCGATGTCGTCGTCGATCTGCTTCTTCGGCGCCTCGACGGCGACATCTTCGCGGTACACCGCCCCGAGCTGGCCCTTGACGTGCTCAACTACGCGGTGGATCTCGGATTCGGTCACCCAGGCGCCCTGGACGCGCATCGGCTTTGAGGCCCCCATGGGCAGGAACAGGGCGTCGCCCTGGCCGATGAGCTTCTCGGCGCCGGGCTGGTCGAGCACGACGCGGGAGTCGGTGACCGAGGAGGTCGCAAACGCCATCCGGGACGGCACGTTGGCCTTGATCAGGCCGGTGACGACGTCGACCGAGGGGCGCTGGGTCGCAAGGACGAGGTGGATGCCCGCGGCGCGGGCGAGCTGGGTGATGCGCACGATCGAGTCTTCGACGTCGCGCGGGGCGACCATCATCAGGTCGGCGAGCTCGTCGACGATCACGAGCAGGTACGGGTAGGGGCGCACTACGCGCTTTGAGCCTTCGGGCGGAACGACCTTGCCGTTGCGCACGGCCTTGTTGAAGTCGTCGATGTGCTTGAACCCGTAGTTGGCCAGGTCGTCGTAGCGGGTGTCCATCTCCCGCACCACCCACTGAAGGGCCTCGGCGGCCTTCTTCGGGTTGGTGATGATCGGGGTGATCAGGTGCGGCACGCCTTCGTAGGCGGTGAGCTCCACGCGCTTTGGATCGACCATGACCATGCGCACCTCGTCGGGGGTGGCCCGCATCAGGATCGAGGTGATCATCGAGTTCACGAACGAGGACTTGCCGGCGCCGGTGGCGCCCGCGACGAGCAGGTGCGGCATCTTGGCGAGGTTCGCGACGACGAAGCCGCCCTCGACGTCCTTGCCCACGCCCATCACCATCGGGTGTTCGGTCTTGCGGGCGTTGCCCGAACGCAGCACGTCGCCCAGGGAGACGGTCTCGCGGTCGGTGTTGGGAATCTCGATGCCGATCGCGGACTTGCCGGGGATCGGCGAGAGGATGCGCACGTCGGAGCTCGCGACGGCGTAGGAGATGTTCTTCGACAGCGCGGTGACCCGCTCGACCTTCGTGCCGGAGGCGAGTTCGATCTCGTACCGGGTGACCGTCGGGCCGCGGGAGAAACCGGTGACCTTGGCGTCGACGTTGAACTGCTCGAGGGTGTGAGTCAGGGCAGCGACGACGGCATCGTTGGCCTCCGAGCGCTCCTTGGGAGGGGTTCCCGCCGGAAGGTAGTCCGACGGCGGAAGGGTGTACGCGACATCCCCGGCCAGCTGCAGCTGCTCGGTGCGCTGCGGGATCGGCGAGGGCGGGGTCTGCGGCTGGACGGGGGTGGAGGGCACGATGAGCGCCTTGGCGGCCGGGACGACGTCGATCGCCTCGGTTGCCGGCTCGGCCGGCTCGGCGACGCCGATGCCCTGGGCGCGCTTGATCTTGTCGGCTGCGAGTTCCTGCTGGGTGGGGCGGCGCACGCCCGCCGGGATCTGCTGCTCGGCCTCGCGGGCCTTGCGCTCCTCGTCCTCGATGAGGGCGCGTTCGAACGCCTCGTCGCCGACGTAGCCCTCGGAGTCGGCGTCGGCGGCCTGCTCTTCGCCGCGGTCCTTGCCCAGGAGGCGCTTTTTCCGTTTCGGCGGGTTCTTTGCCGCGGTCGAGCCGTGCGCTTCGTAGAGGTAGCTCTGGTCGTGGCCGTCCCGGTCGGCCGCCTCGCGGTCGATGAGGTCCTGTCCCATGAGGTGCTCGTAGAGCGAGCGGAGCCTCGCCGGGATATGGCGGAACGGTGTGGCCGAGATGATGAGCAGGCTCAGGAACACGGCGAAGCCCAGGATCGCCCCGACGGGCCAGGGGGTGAGCACGGCGCTGAGCGGTCCGGCGACAAGGAAGCCGACCACTCCCCCGGCGCGCCAGAGCTGCTCGAGCCCGGCGGCGAGGTCCGGCTGGCCACCCACGAGGTGTGCGATGCCGGATCCGGCGAACAGCGCGAGCAGCAGGCCGATGGCGATCCGGTTGTTGGCCCGCGGTACTTCGGGGTAGCGGAAGAGCCGCACGGCTCCGGTGCCGAGCATGAACGGCACGAGCAGGGCCATCCAGCCGAAGGTTCCGCCGGCGACGGCGTGGATGACGTCGGCGATAGGTCCCTTCAGTGCCCACCACTCGACGGCGGCGACGGCGACGGCGAGCAGCAGGAGGAAGAATCCGGTGCCGTCCCGGCGCAGTTCGCGGTCAGGATGAACGTCGTGGCCGAACTTCCGCACGCCCGCGGCCGTCATCCGGGCGATCCCCATCCAGGCTCCGCGCACCGCGCGCACGGGCAGCGGAGGCCGCTCCTCGGCCTGCACCGGAATCACCTTGGTGCTTTGCGTTTTGGCGCTGGAGGAGCCCCGGCCCGAGGTTGAGCGGGCAGCAGGGGCGTTCTTGCCGCGCGACTGCTGCGGGCCCCGAGGGGCAGGGGAAGTACGAGTCGCCATACCGCTACGGTACCGGACTTGCCCGTCCTTTACCGGGATCCACGCACTGCGCAGCAACGGTCGTCGGCCGCCGGACGGCTGCCGGGACCGGCTCCGGGAGACCGGTCAGGCCTCCAGGACGACCGGGATGATCATTGGCCTGCGGCGGTACCTGCGGTTCACCCACGAGCCGATCACCCGGCGCACCACCTGCTGGAGCTGGTAGGTCGTGTGATCTTTGTTACTGCGCACCGCTTCTTCGAGGGCGGCGTTGAGCTTGCCGGTGATTTCGTCGAAGACCGAGTCGTCCTCGGCGAACCCGCGGGCGTGGATGTCGGGGCCCGAGACGATCTTTCCCGTCGTACGGTTCACGACGGCGACGATGGAGATGAAGCCCTCCTCGCCAAGGATCCGGCGGTCCTTGAGGTCGGAGTCGGTGATCTCGCCGATGCTTGAGCCGTCGACGTAGACGTAGCCGCATTCGACGGCTCCGACGAGCCGGGCCTTACCGTCGGCGAGGTCGATCACCGAGCCGTCGTCGGCGAGGAACACGTTGTCGGCCGGCACGCCGGTCTGCATGGCGAGGTTGCCGTTGGCGATCAGGTGCCGTGTCTCCCCGTGGACGGGCATCACGTTGCGCGGCTTGAGGATGTTGTAGCAGTACAGCAGTTCACCGGCAGCCGCGTGGCCCGAGACGTGGACCTTCGCGTTGCCCTTGTGGACGACGTCGGCCCCGAGCTTGAGCAGGCCGTTGATGACCCGGAAGACGGCGTTTTCATTGCCCGGGATGAGCGACGACGCCAGGATCACCGTGTCTCCGGAGCCGACGGTGATGCGGTGGTCGCCGTTGGCCATGCGCGACAACGCCGCCATCGGCTCTCCCTGGGATCCGGTGGACATCAGCACCACCCGATCGTCCGGGAGGTCGTCGACGTTCTTGATGTCGACGAGGATGCCTTCGGGCACCTTCAGGTACCCGAGCTTCGCGGCGATCCCCATGTTGCGCACCATCGACCGCCCGGCGAAACAGACGAAGCGCCCGTGCGCGGAGGCGGCGTCGAGGACCTGCTGGACGCGGTGGACGTGCGAGGAGAAGGAGGCGACGATGATGCGCTTGCGCACGTTGGAGAAGAGGTGCTCGAGGACCGGGCCGATCTCGCGCTCGGCGGTGGTGAACCCCGGAACGTCGGCGTTCGTCGAGTCGACGAGGAACAGGTCGACGCCCTCCTCCCCGAGGCGGGAGAACGCGCGCAGGTCGGTGATGCGTCCGTCGAGGGGCAGTTGGTCCATCTTGAAGTCGCCGGTGTGAAGCACGTTTCCGGCCTCGGTGCGCAGGAACACGGCCAGCGCGTCGGGGATCGAATGGTTGACTGCAACGAACTCGCACTCGAAGGGCCCGAACTGTTCGATCTGGCCCTCGGAGACCGTGAGGGTGTAGGGGCGGATCCGGTGTTCCTGGAGTTTCGCCTCGAGCAGGGCCAGCGTGAGCTGGGAGCCGATGAGCGGGATGTCCGCCTTGAGCCGGAGCAGGTAGGGCACCGCGCCGATGTGGTCCTCGTGGCCGTGGGTGAGCACCAGTCCGACGACGTCGTCGAGGCGGTCCTCGATGTAGGAGAAGTCGGGGAGGATGAGGTCGACGCCCGGCTGGTGTTCCTCGGGAAACAGGACGCCGCAGTCAACGATCAGCAGCTTGCCGTCGATCTCGAACACCGTCATGTTCCTGCCGATCTCCCCGAGTCCCCCGAGGGGAACGACGCGGAGGGTGCCCGGGGCGAGCGGCGGCGGAGCAAGGGTGGTGAGGACCGATTCGCTCATGCGTGCGACCTTTCGGCGTGCCTGGCGGCCGGTGCCCGGCTGAAGTCCCAGCCGGCTTCGGCGAGGTCGGTGAGCACCGGCTCCATTTCGACGGCCGTTGGCTCGACGAGGGGAAGCCGGACGGCGGTGTTGGCGAGGGCCCCCTGCAGATGGAGGATCTGCTTGGCCGACACGGCGCCGGGGATGTGGGTCATGACGGCCCGGATGACCGGGTCGAGTTCGAAGTGGATGCGCCGGGCGGTTGCAAAGTCCCCGGCCGCTGCGGCATCGACAAGGGCGCGGAACGCCGCCGTTGCCACGTGGGCGCTCACGCTCACCACGCCCACGGCGCCGGCGGCCATCCAGGGCAGGGTCAGTCCGTCGTCGCCGGAGTAGACGGCGAGGTCGGTGTTCGCCAGGACCCGTGTGATCTCGCCGAAGTCGGCCTTCGCGTCCTTGAGTGCCCGGATGTTCGGGTGGTCCCCGAGCCGGATCATCGTCTCGGTGGCGATGGGGATGGCCGAGCGCCCGGGAATGTCATAGACCATGATGGGCAGCTCGGTGGCGTCGGCGACCGCGGCGAAGTGGGCGAGGACGCCGGCCTGTGTGGGCTTGTTGTAATACGGGGTCACAACCAGTTGGGCGTCGGCGCCGGCGCGGACGGCCCGGTGCGCCATTTCCACCGAATGGGAGGTGTGGTTGGTGCCGGTGCCGGCGATGACCTTGGCCCGGCCGCCCAGCGCCTGTGCGACGACCCGGAACAGGTCCTCCTTCTCGGAGTCCTCGAGGGTTGAGGTTTCGCCGGTGGTGCCGGAGACTACAAGTCCGTCACACCCGTCATCGACGAGGCGCGAGGCAAGGGCGGCAGCGCCGTCGAGGTCGACCGCCCCCTCCGCCGTGAACGGGGTGACCATCGCGGTGATCAAAGTGCCGAACAGGGAACTGCGGGGCGGGGATTCAAGCATACGTAAAACGTTACCCGCTTCCGCCCGGTAACGCCCCAGCCCCGCCCGAGACGGCTGCCGACCACGGGCCTTCCGGGCAAGAATCGGTGCCGGGGCTGTGAGACGATCGAGTCATGGTGTCTTCCAAGGCCTCACGGCGGCTGACCGGTATCGACGCGGCCCGCGGAGTTGCCCTGTTTGGCATGATGAGCACCCACGTTTTCCCCCTTTACCTTCCCGGGACCGCCGAACCCTCCTGGGTGGGGCTGCTTTTCACGGGCCGGTCCTCGGCTCTGTTCGCCGTCGTTGCGGGAATCGGCCTGGCCCTGCTGACCGGAGGGAAGGCGCAGCACCGCGGGTCGGTCCTGTCAGGCGACAGGCGCGGAATTGCCGTGCGCGCCGTCATCATCGCCCTTGTGGGCCTCGTCCTCGGCGGCCTCGAGACGAACATCGCCATCATCCTTTTCCACTACGGCGTGCTTTTCCTGCTCGCCCTGCCGTTCGTCGGGCTCGGAATGCGCGCGCTCGCCTACTGGGCGGCCGGCTGGCTCCTCCTCTCCCCAGTCGCCGCCTACCTGCTGCGCGTATCGATCCACGGCGCGGTGGCCCCACCCTCGCTCGGCGCCAACCCCGTGTGGGAACACTTCCTCGAGCCACGGACACTCATCGCCGACGTCCTTGTCACCGGGTACTATCCGGCGCTGCAGTGGCTGAGCTACCTGCTGATCGGCCTTGCCATCGGCAGGATGAACCTGGCACGGCTTCCGGTGCAGCTGGGTCTGATCATCGGCGGTGTGGCCGCGGCTGTCGCGGCGGCTGCGGCAAGCGCGCAGTTGCTGGGACCCGGCGGCGGGCTGGCGGAGCTGCAGCGGACCCCCGAGGGCGCCCGTTACCCTCTCGAGTCGATGCTCCGGGTCGGGTTCGGCG
Source organism: Arthrobacter sp. TJ-254 (assembly GCF_058269175.1). Classification (NCBI taxonomy): domain Bacteria; kingdom Bacillati; phylum Actinomycetota; class Actinomycetes; order Micrococcales; family Micrococcaceae; genus Arthrobacter; species Arthrobacter sp. TJ-254. The sequence continues at coordinate 66,238 of NZ_JBZCNF010000006.1, forward strand.
GGCTGGACCAGATCGGTTCCTGGTGGTGGCTCGCCGTCAACGCTCCGCACTCGGGGAGCACCTTCGACCTCGTCGGAACCTCCGGAACGGCGGCGGCGGCGGTGGGCCTGTGCCTGCTGCTCACCCGGCGGCGTCCGTTCCTGCTCCTGCCCTTGTCGGCCGCTGGGGCGATGACCCTCACCCTCTATTCCCTGCATGTCTGCATCATGAGCTGGACGGATCTGCAGACGCCGCGGCCCGACCCGGTCCTGGTGTTCTGGATCCAGGCCGCCGCGTTCGTGGCGCTTGGGCTGCTGTTCCACCGGATCAACGCGCGCGGGCCGCTTGAGCTGCTCACTTCCGGGGCATCACAGGCCGTCCGCAGCGGCCCCTATCCCTCAGCCCGTCCCGGCCGGGCCGCCTGAGCCGGTTCGCCTGAGCCCGGCCGCCGGAGCCCGGCTGGGCGAAGGGCAAGCCCGGACGTGCCTGACCTTGACCGCCTGAGCGGGCTTCCCCTGTTGAACCCGGGGCTGTCAGCCGCCGGTGGGGCGGAACAGCTTGGCGGCGTCGCGCATCGCCTTGCGTGCCCGCTTCCTGTCCCCGGCGGCGTCGTACGCGCACGAAAGCCGGAACCAGCTGCGCCAGTCATCGGGGGCGTTTTCCGCCTCAGCCTGGAAAGCGGGGAACCGCTCGTCGGCGGCGGAGCGGACGATGCGGCCGGCCGGGGTGCGCGGAAGGTCATCGACCGGCAGGCCGCCCTCCTTCTCGAGGATCCTCGCCATGCGCTGGGTCTGCGCCCCGAACTGCAGCTCCCTCAGAAGCGCCCACGCGCCGATGAACGGGAGGGCGATGTAGCCGACGCCGAGCGCCTTCGCCACCGGTTCGGGGTCGGTCAGCAGGAGCACCCCGCGCTGCAGTGCCACGACCAGCCACAGGGCAAGGAGCAGCGTGACAAGCACGACCCCGATCTTCACGCGGTGTTCGCGGAGTGCGTTGAGCATTGGTGCGGTTCCTTCTCTCAAACCGAAAGGTTCAGGTAGCCCTCGAGGCCGACGGTCAGCCCGGGGTGGTCTGCGACGCTCCGGATGCCGACGAGGATCCCGGGCATGAACGAGCCCCGGTCGAAGGAGTCGTGCCGGATGGTGAGCTGTTCCCCCGGTCCGCCCAGCAGGACCTCCTGGTGGGCCGTCAGCCCGCGCAGGCGCACCGAATGGACCGGCACGCCGTCGACGTCGGCTCCCCGGGCTCCGGGCATCGCGCTCGTTGTGGCATCGGGGGCCGGGGGGACTCCCGCAGCCGCGCGCGCCGCGCTGATGAGCTGGGCGGTGCGGACGGCGGTGCCGGAGGGCGCGTCCACCTTGTCGGGGTGGTGGAGTTCGACGATCTCCACTGACTCGAAGTACCGTGCGGCGCTCGCGGCGAAGGCGGTGGCGAGCACCGCGCCCAGAGCGAAGTTCGGGGCGATCAGCACACCGGTGGACGGCGACCGCTCGAGCAGCCCGGCGAGCCGGTCGAGCCGCTCCGGGGTCCAGCCCGTCGTCCCGACGACGGCGTGGAGCCCGTGCTCCACCGCGAAGGCCGTGTTGTCGAAGGTCGCCTCGGGGATGGACAGGTCGACGACGATGCTGGCCCCCGCCGAGACAACGGTGTCGAGGGAGTCTCCCCTGCCGAGGGCCGCGACGAGGCGCATCCCCTCGGCGGCGGAGATGGCTTTCACGGCTTCGGAGCCCATGCGGCCCGTGGCGCCGAGTACGGCTACCGGCAGTTCCTGCGTCATGGGTTCCAGCCTATGTCAGGCGCCCGCTCCGACCCATTCAACGGTGCCGTCGGCGAAGAACTGTTCCTTCCAGATCGGGACGCGCTCCTTCACCGCATCCACGAGGTCGGAGCAGGCGGCGAACGCCTCGCCGCGGTGGGCGGCGGCTACTGCCGCAACAAGCGCCTGGTCCCCGATCTCGAGCGGTCCGACGCGGTGGGCAACCCACAGGCGGACCTGCGGGTACTTCGCCGCGATGTCCGCCGCGACCTCCGCCAGGACGCGTTCGGCGCTTGGGTGCGCCGAGTAGCTCAGCGAGGTGACGTTCCGGCCGCCGTCCGAATCCCGCACGACGCCGCTGAATCCAACGACGGCGCCGCAGTGCGGGGAATCCACGGCCGCCAGGGCGTCTTCGGGCCGCAGCGGGGTGGGGCTGACGGCCGCGTTGAGTACTTCACCGGTGGTCATTGTGTCCTTCCAGCTGGGAGCAGATGTGGTCGAGCAGCGGAGCCAGCACGTCGAGGCCGTCCCTCACTCCCCCGGGGGAACCCGGCAGGTTGAGGATGAAGGTGCTCCCGGCCGTGCCGGCGAGCCCCCGGCTGAGCGCCGCTGTTGGAACCTTTTCGGCGCCGGCCCGACGGATAGCCTCGGCGATGCCGGGCAGCTGGCGGGTCAGGTACGGCGCGGTCTGTTCGGGGGTGGTGTCGTCGGGGCTGATCCCGGTGCCCCCGCTGGTGATCAGGACTGCGGGCCGGGATTCGAGGGCGGCACCGATTGCCGTGCCCACCGGGTCGCCGTCGGGCACCACGACGGAGTCGCAGATGGCGAACCCCCGCTCCGCCAGCCAGGTGGCGATGACGGGGGCGCACTCGTCCTCGTAGATGCCGGCGGCGGCTCGCGTTGAGGCGATGACGACGGCCGCGTTCCGCAGCGCGCTCATACGCTCCAGTCTCCGCTCTTTCCCCCGGATTTTGATAGCACTTTCGTCTCCCGGATCACCGCGTGGTGATCGACCGCCTTGATCATGTCGTAGAGGGTCAGTGCACCGATCGAGGCGGCGGTCAGGGCCTCCATCTCCACCCCGGTCACAGCGGTGGTCTTGACGAGGGCCGTCACCGTCACCGCGCGCTCGGAGGCCGTGAAGTCGACCGTTACCTTGCTGAGCGGCAGCGGATGGCACAGCGGGATCAGGGTCGAGGTCTGCTTGGCCGCCATGATTCCTGCGACGCGGGCGACGGCGAGGGCATCGCCCTTGGGCAGGGATCCGTCGGTGATCAGGGCGATGACCTCGGGGGTGGTTTCGAGGATCGCCTGTGCGCTCGCCTGCCGGGCGGTGACGGGTTTGGCCGTGACGTCGACCATGTGCGCGCTGCCGTCCTCCCGGACGTGGGACAGTGCTGCCGGTTCGCTGGGGTTCATCGTTCGCTGTCCTTCGTTGGGTGTCAGGGGCCTGGGTGTCAGGGGCCTGGGCGTTGGGGGCGGATTGGATCTACAGATTGGGGGTCTGCGGGTTGGGGGCCTGCACCGCGTCGATCAGCCAGATCCGCACCCGCTCCCCTGCCGCGGCCCGACCGGTGCCTTCGGGCAGGTGCACGAGCGCGTTGGATTCGGCAAGGGCGTGGACAAGGTGCGAGCCGGGTCCGCCGATCAGCTCCACGACGCCGTCGGCGTACCGCCCGCGCCGCACCTGGTGCTTGGTTTCGGGCGAGTCGGCGGCGGCGGCGAGCCTCGCCTCGAGCTCGACCCGCGGTGACGGGGCGCCGGTGAGGGCGGTCAGCGCCGGGCGAAGGAACATCTCGAATGAGACAAGGGCGCTGACCGGGTTCCCGGGGAACCCGAGGAAGGGCAGGCCGCCCACCGTGCCCAGCGCCTGCGGCCCGCCCGGCTGGAGCGCCACTGAGGTAAAGGTGACCCCGCTACCGCCGAGGGCCTGCTTGACCACCTCATAGGCACCCTTGCTGATACCACCGGAGGTGAGGATCAGGTGGGCGCCCGTGCCCGAGAGTCCGGCCAGCGCCTCCCGCAGCCGTACCGGGTCGTCCCCGACCACCTGGTGGCGGATGACGGCGGCACCGGCCTCCTGGAGCGCGGCCTCGAGCAGGGTGCTGTTGGCGTCGTAGATGCGCCCGGGGCCGAGGGGTTCACCGGGTGACGTCACCTCGTCGCCCGTTGAGAGAAGAAGCACAGTGAAGCGCGGGCGGACGGGAACGGTGGGGATTCCGCACGCGGCGAGAAGCCCCAGCTGGGCGGGGCCCAGCAGCGTCCCTGCGGCGAGGGCGAGGCCGCCGGCGGCGATGTCGCTGCCCCGGCGCCGGATGAAGCTGCCCGCCTCGGTGCCGCCGGGCAGCCCGACGGTGACGGGATCGGCTGCCGGCCTGCCGTCGGGGCGGAGGAACCGCGGCGGGTCGGCGAGCTCGATCGGCACGACGGCGCCGGCACCGGCGGGGATCATCGCCCCCGTCATGATTGGGGCCGCGGTGCCGGGTTCGAGCGCCGGGGGCGCGGTTCCTGCAGGGATGGGCGCACCGACCCTCAGGCGCAGCCGCCGGGCCTCCGGGTGGTCCGCCGGCGACGCGGCGAGGTCGGCGGAGTGGACCGCGTAGCCGTCCATCTGCGAGTTGTCGAAGGGCGGAAGACTCACCGGAGCGGCGACGTCGGCGGCGAGGACGCGGGAGCGCGCCGCCGCCAGCGGCAGCCGTTCCGCCGCATCGGTGCCGCCGTCATATCCGCTGCTCCCGCGGAGCAGCAGGGCAACAGCCTGCTGGTGCTCTGCCACGCTACGGTTCATTGCCTGCCTTTCGTACCCAACCCAACACCGTTTCAATATCACCGTTCCGGCTGCCTGCCTCAACCCTAGACTGCACCGCCCGGTCAGGCGCCCACCCGGCCGCGGTTCGCATGTTCGCCTGCGAGCTGATCGGGGGTGACCCCGGTGCCGTACGGCCAACATGTTCAAATACCTCCGATCTCATTGCCGGTCAAGCCGGGCGAATGCGGGGAATGGGCGTAACCTTCCACTATGGGAACCAACCTCGGAATGCCGGGTCCGGCTCCGTCGGGCGCAGGAGCCGGCCTCATCGACACGTTCGGCAGACGGGCCACCGACATGCGCCTCTCTCTGACCGACAAGTGCAATCTCCGGTGCACCTACTGCATGCCCGCCGGCGGCCTCGACTGGCTGCAGAAGGACGCGGTGCTCTCCCGCGCCGAAATCGTGCGGCTCGTGCGGATCGGCGTGACAATGCTTGGCATCCGGGAGCTTCGGCTCACCGGCGGGGAACCGCTCGTGAGGGCCGATCTGGTGCAGATCATCGAGGACCTCCGGGCCGAGCATCCCCAACTCCCCATCTCCCTGACGACCAACGGGCTGGGCCTAGACCGCAAGGCGGCCCAGCTCAAGGCGGCCGGCCTGACCCGGATCAACATCTCGCTTGACTCACTTCACGCCGAGACCTTCGCGCAGCTCACCCGCAGGCCTTTCCTGGACCGGGTGCTGCGCGGCATCGAAGCGGCCGCGGACGCCGGGCTCGGTCCGGTGAAGATCAATGCGGTGCTCATGCGCGGCATCAACGACGCCGAAGCGCCGGCGCTGCTGGAGTGGGCCGTGTCCCGGGGGTTCGAACTGCGGTTCATCGAACAGATGCCCCTTGACGCAGATCACGGGTGGACCAGGGAGGCCATGGTCACGGCGGCGGAGATGCGTTCGCTGCTTGAGCCGGCCTTCCTCCTGACCCCGCACCCCGCGAGCCGCGACGGGGCGCCCGCCGAGCGGTGGGAGGTGCGCAGGAAGTCCTCCCCCGAGGTCGTCGCCGGGTCAGTGGGAATCATCGCCTCCGTCACCGAGCCGTTCTGCTCGGACTGCCGCAGGACGCGGATCACCGCCGAAGGAAAGGTGATGAGCTGCCTGTTCTCACGGGAGGAAACCGACCTGCGGGCGCTGCTGCGCTCGGACAGTGACGACGCGGCAGTGGCGCGGCGCTGGCAGGAAGCGATGTGGGCCAAGCCGAAGGCGCACGGCATGGGCGCCACGGGGCTCGGGGCCGAAGGCTTCGTGCAGCCCGACCGCACCATGAGCGCGATCGGCGGCTGAATGCTGGTCCGCTACTTCGGTGCCGCGCAGGCCGCTGCCGGCACCGCCGAGGAACATCTTGAGTGCGACGGCGCCAGTTTCGAAGAGGTGCTCCGGGCCATCGCCGCCCGGCACCCCGACCCGGCTCCCCCATCAAACGGCGCACCGCCGATGACGCGGGTGCTTTCCCGCAGCAGCTTCCTGCTCAACGAGGTCTCCCTGCGCGACCGCACGCGGGTGCTGGGGCCGCAGGACGTCCTCGACGTGCTTCCGCCGTTCGCCGGCGGCTGACCCCGGCACCGCCGGCCGGGCCTAGAGGGCGAAGTCCTCGGGACCGTCGAACGGGCCGACGACCATGGTCGTCCGGGGTGCCGCCGCGAGTTCGGCGGCGAGGTCCTTGACGTCCTGGGTGGTGACGGCGCCCACCCGGGCGAGCGACTCGTCGAGGTCGATGAACTCTCCGGAGACAAGTTCCGACCGGCCCAGCCGGGACATCCGCGAGCTGCTGTCCTCAAGGGCGAGCACCAGCCCGCCGGAGAGCTGTCCGACGGCCTTGCGCAGCTCCTCCTCGGTGATGCCTTCGCGTGCGAGGCGGTCAAGCTCATCCCCGAGCAGGGCGATGACCTGCCCTGTCTTGGCCGGGGAGCAGCCCGCATACATGGCGAAGTACCCTGCGTCGGCGTAGGACGCCGAGAACGAGTAGGTGGAGTAGACGAGGCCGCGCTTCTCCCGGATCTCCTGGAACAGGCGCGAGGACATGCCGCCGCCAAGGACGGCGTTGAGCACGCTCATCGCGAACCGGCGCTCGTCGTTCGCCACCAGGGACGGGCATCCAACGAGGATGTTCGCCTGTTCGACGGCGCGGCGGATGACGTGGACCCCGGACTTGCCGGTGATCTTGGCGGGTTCCGCCGAGCGCCGGTCAACGGGAAGCGCGCCTTCGGCCAGGTCCCATCCCGAGCGTTCGAGTGCTTCCTGGACCAGCGTGCACACGACGTCGTGGTCAAGGCCGCCGGCGGCCGTCACAACGAGCTCCGACGGCCGGTAGTAGCGGCGGTAGTGCTCGAGCACCGACTCGCGGGGCACCTCGCGGATGGCCTCGGGCGTTCCGCCGATGGGCCGTCCCAGCGGATGGGTGCCGAGCACCGCCTCAACGAACTGCTCGTGGGCGACGTCGGCCGGGTCGTCGCTGTCCATTGCGATTTCTTCGAGGATCACATCGCGTTCCTGCTCGAGTTCCTCAGGGTCGAGGACCGCGGAGGTGACCATGTCGGCGATGACGTCGATGGCCATGGGCAGGTCGGTGTCGAGCACGCGGGCGTAGTAGCAGGTGTTTTCCTTCGCCGTCGCGGCGTTGGACTCGCCACCGACCTCGTCGAACGCCGAGGCGATCTGCAGGGCGGTGCGCTTCTTGGTTCCCTTGAAGAGCAGGTGCTCGAGGAAGTGCGTCGAGCCGTGCTGGCCCTCGGCCTCGTCCCTGGAGCCGACGCCCACCCAGAACCCGATAGTGGCCGAGCGCTGGCCGGGCATCGCCTCAGTGAGCACCCTGACGCCGCCGGGGAGCACCGACCTGCGCACGACGGCGCCGCCCGGTTCGCCCGCGACGAAGGTCGGGTCGGCCCCTGCGGACCCGGGGGCGGGCGTGGGGATCAGCGGCAGGAAGACAGCGGTGGGCAGAGCCATTCGGGTCCTTCAGAAAGATGTTGCGGGGAGGATGCGGGGCAAGAACGGGTGGAGCGGGGGAAAGGCCAACGGCTCCGCAGCGGACCGGAGGGTACGCTGCGGAGCCGTCGAGGCCTCAGGGGCGGTCAGTTAGCTGACCGCGTCCTCTGCGGGAACCTCGGGAAGCTCGATGCCGGCTTCCTCGAGCTCCTCATCGGCGACCACCGGGGAGAGCGAGAGCTTTCCGCGGTCGTCGATCTTCGTGATTTCGACCTGGACCTTCTGGCCCACGGCGACGACGTCGTCGACGTTGTCGACGCGCTTTCCTCCGGAGAGCTTGCGCAGCTCGGAGATGTGAAGCAGACCGTCCTTGCCCGGGGTGAGCGACACGAACGCACCGAAGGTTGTCGTCTTGACGACGGTGCCCAGGTAGCGCTCGCCGATCTCGGGGACCTGCGGGTTGGCGATCGCGTTGATCGCCGCGCGTGCAGCCTCGGCGGAGCCGCCGTCGGTGGCTCCGATCAGCACGGTTCCGTCATCCTCGATGGAGATGTCGGCGCCGGTGTCTTCCTGGATCTGGTTGATCATCTTGCCCTTGGGGCCGATGACCTCGCCGATCTTGTCAACGGGGATCTTGACCGAGATGATGCGCGGCGCGAACTCGGAGAGCTCGTCCGGGGCGTCGATCGCGGCTTCGAGAACGCCGAGGATGTGAAGGCGGGCTTCGCGGGCCTGCTTCAGCGCTGCAGCGAGCACCGAGGCGGGGATGCCGTCGAGCTTGGTGTCGAGCTGGATGGCGGTGACGAACTCGGCGGTTCCGGCGACCTTGAAGTCCATGTCGCCGAAGGCGTCTTCGGCGCCGAGGATGTCGGTCAGTGCCGCGTAGCGGGTCTGGCCGTCGACTTCGTCGGAGACGAGGCCCATGGCGATGCCGGCAACCGGAGCCTTGAGGGGCACACCGGCGTTGAGCAGGGACAGCGTCGAGGCGCAGACCGAACCCATCGAGGTTGAGCCGTTGGAGCTGAGTGCCTCGGAGACCTGGCGGATCGCGTAGGGGAATTCCTCGCGGGTCGGCAGGACCGGGGCGATGGCGCGCTCGGCGAGGGCGCCGTGGCCGATTTCGCGGCGCTTGGGCGAGCCCACGCGGCCGGTCTCACCGGTGGAGTAGGGCGGGAAGTTGTAGTGGTGCATGTACCGCTTGCGGGTGACCGGGGACAGCGAGTCGAGCTGCTGCTCCAGCTTCAGCATGTTCAGCGTGGTGACGCCCATGATCTGGGTTTCGCCGCGCTCGAAGATCGCCGAACCGTGGACGCGGGGCAGAACCTCGACCTCGGCGGTGAGCTTGCGGATGTCGGAGAGGCCGCGTCCGTCGATGCGGACCTGGTCCTTGAGGATGCGCTGGCGCACGACGGCCTTGGTGACCGAGCGGAACGCTGCCGAGAGTTCCTTTTCGCGTCCCTCGAAGGAACCGGCGAGGGACCCGAGGACCTCGTTCTTCAGGGCGTCCGAGGCGTTGTTGCGTTCCTGCTTGTCGGAGATCTGGAAGACCTCGGCGAGCTTCTGCGCGGCTGCGGACTCCACTGCCGCGTAGACGTCGTCCTGGTAATCGAGGAAGACGGGGAACTCGACGGTCGGCTTGGCCGAACGCGAGGCGAGGTCGGACTGCGCCTCGCACAGGGCGCGGATGAACGGCTTTGCGGCTTCGAGGCCCTCGGCGACGACCTCTTCGGTCGGCGCCGTTGCCCCGTTCTCCTTGATGAGCTTCCAGGAGTTGTCGGTTGCCTCGGCCTCGACCATCATGATGGCGACGTCGTCACCGACGACCCGGCCGGCGACGACCATGTCGAACACCGAGTTCTCGAGCTCGGAGTGCTTCGGGAAGGCGATCCACTGGTCGCTGCCGCTGCCGTCGGACACGAGGGCAACGCGTACGCCGCCGATCGGGCCGGAGAACGGAAGGCCGGAGAGCTGGGTGGACATCGACGCGGCGTTGATGGCGACGACGTCGTACCGGACGTCCGGGTTGATGGCCAGGACCGTGACGACGATCTGGACCTCGTTGCGCAGGCCCTTGACGAAGGCCGGGCGCAGCGGGCGGTCCATGAGGCGGCAGGCCAGGATGGCCTCGGTCGAGGGGCGGCCTTCGCGGCGGAAGAACGAGCCCGGGATGCGTCCCGCGGCGTACATGCGCTCTTCGACGTCGACCGTCAGCGGGAAGAAGTCGAAGCCCTCGCGGGGGGAGCTTCCGGCGGTCGTCGCCGAGAGAAGCGCTGTGTCTTCGTCGATGTAAACCATGGCGGCGCCGGCCGCCTGCTGGGCGAGCCTTCCCGTCTCAAAGCGGACAGTGCGCGTGCCGAAGCGGCCGTTGTCGATGACGGCTTCTGCAAATTCGATTTCGGGACCCTCCATAGAGAGTCACCTCCGTTTCCTGTGTTGCGGAGGCAGTCGGCACCATCCGAGGCGGCCCCTCGTGGGCGGCCTGTGCAGCACCCGGTCTTCGATCGAGACCCACGGGGCTGACGTCCTTCGTGGTCCGTCATCCCGTAAATCACTACCGAGGACCGCGAATGCGCGGTGCCGTCTGTCTCCTGTTGTATGGCATTTGTCGTTCATGCCCGGCCGCGGGTTCCCCGCATCCGGGCCGCCCGGGCTGCCGGGCGAAAGTGGAAGGCGGCTCCCTCTCCTCAGGAGATGGCGCCGCCTTCCGTTTCAACTATCGACGCAGGCCGAGGCGCTCAAGGAGCGTACGGTAGCGCGTGATGTCGGTGTCCCGCAGGTAGTCCAGCAGGCGACGGCGGCGGCCGACGAGGAGAAGCAGGCCGCGACGCGTGTGGTGGTCGTGCTTGTGCATCTTCAGGTGCTCGGTCAGGTCGAGAATGCGGCGGGAAAGCATCGCGATCTGCACTTCGGGGGAACCGGTGTCGCCCTCTGAAGTTGCGTACTCTTTGATGATTTCCTGCTTGATAGCGGCGTCAAGGGCCACGAATAACTCCTAGAGTTGTACCGTGAATAAAGGAAGAGTGCCTGCAAGGCCCCAGCGAACTGCGGCACCATCAATGACACACAAAAATCCAGCCACCACGGACTGCAGCCGGATCTTGGTACAAGTTTAGCCGCTGGCCTGCAGATCTGTCGAAAGCACCTCGCGGGTGCGCCCCACATCGAGCCGCATCTGCTCGATCAGGGACTCGGGGCCGGTGTAGGTGACCTGGCCCCGCAGCCGCTCGGTGAATTCGACGGCGACCTCCTGGCCGTAAAGGTCAAAGTCCTGGACACGCTCGGGCGGGCGGTCGATGACGTGGGCTTCAACGGTGCGGGCGACGCCCCGGAAGGTGGGGTTTGAGCCGACCGAGATCGCCGCCGGCCACCGGGTCCCCGAGGAGTCGATCAGCCAGCCCGCATAGATGCCGTCGGCGGGAACATAGCCCTGGGCGTTCGAGGCAAGGTTCGCTGTCGGGAACCCCAGGTCGCGCCCGCGCGCCGACCCGTGGACCACTTCGCCGCGGATGTGGTGGAGACGGCCGAGAATCAGGGCAGCGGTTTCGACATCCCCCGCATCGAGGGATTCGCGGACCCACGTTGAGGAGCAGCGGCGTTCCGTCATTCCGTCCCCGGTCGGCAGCGGCACGCTCGCCCCGAAGTCGTCGATCGCGATCACTTCAAAGCCGAGCCGCGCACCGAGGGCGTGCATGGTGTCGAGGTCGCCGCTGTTGCCGCGCCCGAAGCGGACGTCGTGGCCGATCACCACGGCCTTCGCCTTGAGGGTTTCGACGAAGACCTTCTCGACGAATTCCTCTGGCGTATCGGCCGCGAGGTCGAGGGTGTAATGCATCATCAGGAGGCCGTCGATGCCGGTGCGGGCGAGGGTCTGGACGCGGTCCTCAAGCCCCATGATCAGCGCCGGCGCGCTCTCGGGTCGGTGGACCTGCGCCGGGTGCGGTTCAAAGGAGACGACGACGGCGGCGGCGTTCCGCTCGCGCGCCGCGTCAACGAGGTGCTGGAGCACGCGCTGGTGGCCCCTGTGAACGCCGTCGAAGTTGCCGAGGGTGATGACAGAGGGGCCGAACCCTTCCGGGACGTCGGCCAGGTCTCTCCAGTAGAACACGCATCTCCTTCGCCGTTTCGGCTTTCCGCGGCGCGGGCCGGAGCATCCGGATCCCTGCAGCGCCTCCCCCATTATTGCCGATACAGGGGCGGTTTATTTCCGGTTTGGCGTTGGTTCACTTCGCGAAAGTCAGTGATTCTCTCCCTCAAGGGCCCTGGCGTGCCTCCGGCAGGCAGTGGATTGCCCCAGGTCCCGATGGGCCCCCGGCAGGGCGGAGGAACCCGGACGGTTCGGCCTTCCGGGCCGTGCGGAAGTCAGCTGCGGGCGCTGAAGTCCTTACGCATCTGGCTGGTCTTGGCGATATAGCGGTGCCAGACGAGCAGCGCGGCCGGGAAGGCGAGCTCAACGACCATCAGGATGATCATCAGGTAGTGCGGGGTCCCGGAGAATGCCCAGGACAGCACCCGGCCGATGCCGCCAGCGAAGACCATGAGGCATACAAGCCAGAGCATGTTTGCCCACTGGAACTTCACCGCGATGGTGACGAACGCCGCCCCGACGCCGACCATCATCGCGGAGAAGAACCGGAACTGGTTTTCGAGGGTGGGGTTGACCGGGCCCGTTTCGGTGTCCGGCAGGCCTGCCGTTCCGCGGATGAGGTAGTACGCCCCGAACGCGGCAAGTATGAGCCCGACGATGACGACGACAGTGCGGAACACGCTCCAGTCGCTTCCACCGATCCCGTCCTTCGACTTGGCCGGGGACGCGTCCCGTTTCCCGGCCGGGGCCGCGGAGCCGGAGGGCTTTGACGCGGCGGAACGCGCGCTGCCCACGGCCGGCTCGCTTTTCGGCACCTGGGGTGACGGCCTGCCCTGGGGCTCCTGTGGATTGGTGGTCATCATGCTCCCGTCGGTATGCGTTGGGCATCCGTGGCCTCGCTGATCCGTCGTATCGCCATCAGCGGCCGGCCCGCGGGTGCTTCTTTCGCCATACTCTCACGCGCCACCCGGGCCCGGAAGGACTATTCGGCAGGGCCTTCCCGGCCCGCATCTGCTAGGCCGTGCGCCGTGCCGGACGGTGGCGGTAAAGCCACACCAGGCCCAGGATCGGCAGGACAAGCGGCACATAGCCGTAGCCCTGGCCGAAGCCCGACCACACGGTGTCGCTGGGGAACGCCTCGGGGTTCAGCGCGCTCAGCGCCCCGACCGTCAGCACGCCCACCAGCTCGGTCAGCACCGCGGCGACGGAGATGGCGAACCAGCGGGACCCGCTGCGGGCCAGCGAGACGGTGGCCAGGATGTAGACGGCCGCCGCGAGGGCGGTGAGCAGGTAGGCAAGCGGGGCCTCGGAGAACTTGGTGGCGATCTGGAAGATCGCGCGCGCCGAAGCGGCGAGGGCGAACAATCCATAGACGGCCACGAGCAGGCGGCCGGGCCCGGCATTGCGCTGCGCCGCCGCGGTGCCCGGCGGGCTCTGCTGGGCGTCGGCGGATCGGGCGCCCTTTGCTTCGCGGCTCACAGGCCCGCCACCCCCTCCCAAATCTGGTCCATACGGACCATCATGACAAAGATTGTCGGGCCAACGGCGGCAAGCACGAAGTTGCTCCAGCGGCTGCGTTCAAGGATCGCCCAGGCGAAGGCCGCAACGGGGACGAACAGTGCGGTGAACAGGTATCCCCAGAATTCCCACGCCTCGCCCTGGACCGGCTCGCCCCCGGCCTGCCGCACGGCTGAGGTGACGGCGTAGACGAGCAGGAACACCTCGACGGCGGCAACGGAAAGGATGGTGATGTCGTTGGGCGGCTGGCGCACCAGCGCCGCCCCAACGCACAACAGAGCCGAAAGAAGGCAGAGGACCGCTGCGGCGATGACGAAACCATCCACTAGGGGGTACCGCCGCCGGGAGCGAAGACCAGCAGGGCGCGGGCGTCCTTGGGCCGGTTCTCGAGAAGCGCGACGAGGGTTCCGTCGGGTGCGAACGCCGCAACCGGGCCCTCTTCGGGGCCCGCCTCGATGCGCCGGCCGTGGGAGATGTCCTCGGCCTCGCCCGCGCGGAGCTCTCGGACCGGGAACAGCGCGCGCCCCGCGTCGTCGAGCTCCAGCAGGCGCAGGTCCTCGGCGAGCTCCTCGAGGGTTGCCGCCTGTTCGATGCCGTAGGGGCCGACCCGGGTGCGCCGCAGCGCGGTCAGGTGGCCGCCGACGCCGAGGGCCAGTCCGAGGTCGCGGGCGAGGGCCCGAATGTAGGTTCCCGAGCTGCACTCGACTGTGACGTCGACATCCTGCTGCTTGCCGCCGTTGACCCGCCGGATGGCGTGCACCTCGAACCTGCGGATGGTCACGGTGCGGGGCTCGAGCTGGACGTCCTCGCCCGAGCGCACCCGGGCGTAGGAGCGCTGGCCCTTGACCTTGATCGCGCTGACGCTGCTGGGAACCTGGGAGATCTCCCCCGTCAGGGAGGCCACCCCGGCGAGGATGTCATCGCGGGTGACGGCCGCGGCGATGCTTCCTCCGGTGATCTCCCCCTCGGCGTCGTCGGTGATCGTCGACTGGCCCAGGCGGATGGTTGCCGTGTAGGTCTTGTCGGTTCCGACGATGTAGGTGAGCAGCCGGGTGGCGCGGTTGATGCCCAGGACGAGGACACCCGTGGCCATGGGGTCGAGGGTGCCCGCATGGCCCACCTTGCGGGTGCCGGCGAGGCGCCGGAGGCGCCCCACGACGTCATGGCTCGTCCAGCCCTGCGGCTTGTCCACTATGATCAGCCCTGAGTGGACCTGCCCCGAATTCACGCCTCCCAGTATAGGGTGCTGCGGATGGGCCCCGGGCACGGGCTGTAGCATTCCCCTATGATGCCCACTGCCGCCCATGTCCAGCGGCTGCCCGTCAATCAGATCCGCGAAATCACACAGGCCGCCTGGGCGCAGGGGCATTCGATAGTGCTCAGCATCGGCGAGCCCGGTTTCCCGGTCGCCCGGCACATCCTCGAAGCGTCGATGGCCGCCCTTGACCGCGACGAGACGAACTACACCCCCAATGCGGGGATCGCGCCGCTGCGCGAGGCCTTCGCGTCCCGGTTCCGGACCTCCAACGGGGTGGACGTCGACCCGTCGCGCGTCTATGTGACCTCCGGGGCCCAGCAGGGCCTCCACCTTGCGATGAGCACCCTGCTTGCCCCCGGCGACGAGGTGCTGCTGCCCAACCCGGGCTACCCGACCTTCGCGATGACCGCTGCCCTGCTTTCGGCGGTCCCTGTGGGCTACCCGCTGCTGCCGGAGAACGGTTTCCAGCCGCGCCCGGCCGACCTGGAGGCGCTCATTACCCCGCGGACGCGCCTGCTGATCCTCAACTCGCCGTCGAATCCCCTGGGCTCGGTGTTCAGCGCCACGCTTACCCGGGACCTCGTGGCGCTCGCCGCGAGGCACAACCTGTGGGTGATCTCCGATGAGTGCTACGAGGCGTTCACCTATGACGTGCCGCACGTGAGCCCTGCCCGTTTCGACGTAGGCGGCCCCGACGCCCTTCCCGGCGTCGACGGCCACCGGGTTGTCACCTCGCTGACGCTGTCGAAGACGTACGGCCTGACCGGGCTGCGCATCGGAGCGCTCGTTGTCCCGCCGGGGCTGGAGGCGGTGCTGAACAACGTGATGGAGGCAAGCGTCTCATGCGTCTCGGCCCCGTCCCAGTACGCCGCGCTCGCCGCACTGACCGGGCCGCAGGACTACGTGGCGGAAAGCCTCGCGGCGTATCGGAGGAACCGGGACGCAGCAACCGGTGTCCTGCGGAGCCGGAACATCCCCTACCTGGACGCCGAAGGGGCGTTCTACCTGTGGGCGGATGTATCCCATGCAACAGGCGGGAACGTGCGGCGTTGGGTCTCAACCTTCCTCGCCGAACAGTCGGTGGCGCTGGCTCCGGGCACCGCGTTCGGATCGATGGGCGAGGGCTGGGTGCGCATCGCTTTGTGCGCGGAGACCTCCGACATCGTGGAGGGGCTCAGCAGGCTCCCGCACAGAAAAGGCAGCTGAGTTTCCTCAGCTGCCTTTTCGCGTCTGCTTTTGCGCCCTGCTAGCGGGCTGCTTCGTCGTTTTCCTCGGAGGTGCGGTAAGGGTCCGCGTCGCCTGCGAAGTCGGCGCCCTGGGCGATCGCCGCAACTTCGGCGTCCCGCTCGCGGGCCTTCTGGAGGAGCTCTTCGAGGTGGCTCGCGTTGACCGGAATCTCGTCGGGAACGAACTCGAGGGTGGGCGTGAGCCGGGCGGTGATGTTCTTGCCCACCTCGGAGCGAAGCACGCCCCGGGCCGACTCGAGGGCCATCCGCGTCTCCTGCTGCTCGTCCGGGTCGCCCAGCACCGTGTAGTACAGGGTGGCGTGCTGGAGATCGTTCGTGACGCGTGCGTCGGTGATTGTCACTGCTTCGAGCCGCGGGTCCTTGACCCTCCGGCGGAGGGCCTCGGCGACGATCACCTTGATCCGCTGTGCGAGCCGCGCAGCGCGTGCCGGATCTGCCATTACTCTTCCTCCTGTTGGACTGGACTGCTTGAACTAAACGCCGGCCGGAAGCGGCCGGCGGACAGCGCAGGCGCCCCGGAACCCGGAGCGCCTGCGCTGTTCAACCTGCTAGACGCGGGGCTTCTCCCGCATCTCGAAGGTCTCGATGGTGTCGCCTTCCTTGACGTCGTTGAACGAGCCGAGGCCGATACCGCACTCGAAGTCGGTGCGGACCTCGGTGACATCGTCCTTGAACCGCTTGAGCGATTCGACGGTCAGTCCTTCGCCAATCACCTTGCCGTCGCGGCGGACACGCGCCTTGGAGTTGCGTCGGATGATCCCGGAGCGGACGATCGAGCCGGCGATGTTGCCGAACTTCGAGGAACGGAACACCTCGCGGACCTCGGCCGAACCCAGCTGGACCTCTTCGTACTCCGGCTTGAGCATGCCCTTGAGTGCGAGCTCGATGTCATCGATTGCTGCGTAGATGACGGAGTAGAAGCGCATGTCGACACCCTCGCGCTCGGCGAGGTCGCCAACGCGCTCGGCGGGCTTGACGTTGAACCCGATGATGATCGCGTTGTCCACGGTCGCCAGGTTGACGTCGTTCTGGGTGATCGCACCAACGCCGCGGTGGATGACGCGCAGCTGCACGCCCTCCCCGACGTCGATCTTGAGGAGCGAATCCTCAAGCGCTTCGACGGCACCGGACACGTCGCCCTTGAGGATGAGGTTGAGGGTGTCAACCTTGCCCTCGGCCACGGCCTGGTCGAAGTCCTCGAGGCTGATGCGCTTGCGGCGCTTGGCCAGTGCGGCATTGCGGTCGGCGGTTTCCCGCTTCTCGGCGATCTGGCGGGCGGTGCGCTCGTCGTCGGTGACGAAGAACGTGTCGCCTGCCCTCGGGACGTTGGAGAGGCCGAGCACCTGGACCGGCCGCGAAGGCCCGGCGGTGGTGACGACGTCGCCGTTCTCGTTGAACATGGCACGGACGCGTCCGTGGGCAGTTCCGGCAACGATTGTGTCTCCGACGTGCAGGGTTCCCGACTGGACGAGCACTGTCGCAACAGCGCCGCGGCCCTTGTCGAGGTTTGCCTCGATGGCGATGCCGCGGGCGTCCTTGTTCGGGTTGGCCCGCATGTCGAGTGCCGCGTCGGCGGTCAGCAGGACCGCTTCGAGCAGCTCGTCGATGCCGTCGCCCTTGAGCGCCGAGACGTGGACGAACATGGTGTCGCCGCCGTACTCCTCGGGAACCAGTCCGTATTCGGTCAGCTGTCCCTTGACCTTGTCAGGGTTCGCGCCTTCCTTATCCATTTTGTTCACTGCCACAACGATCGGCACGTTCGCCGCCTGTGCGTGGTTGAGCGCCTCAACGGTCTGCGGCATGACGCCGTCGTCCGCTGCGACAACCAGCACCGCGATGTCGGTGACGCTCGCACCACGGGCACGCATGGCGGTGAACGCCTCGTGGCCGGGTGTGTCGATGAAGGTGATGGCCCGCTCGGAGTCTTCGAGCTCGTGCTG
This sequence comes from Arthrobacter sp. TJ-254, assembly GCF_058269175.1. Classification (NCBI taxonomy): domain Bacteria; kingdom Bacillati; phylum Actinomycetota; class Actinomycetes; order Micrococcales; family Micrococcaceae; genus Arthrobacter; species Arthrobacter sp. TJ-254. The sequence continues at coordinate 83,751 of NZ_JBZCNF010000006.1, forward strand.
GATCTGGTAGGCACCGATGTGCTGGGTGATCCCGCCGTGCTCGCCTTCGACGACCTTGGTGTTGCGGATGGCATCGAGGAGCCGGGTCTTACCGTGGTCGACGTGGCCCATGACTGTGACAACCGGAGGACGGGCCTCAAGCTGCTCGTCGCCTTCGGCCGAAAGCTCGGCGTCGAAGTCGATGTCGAAGCTGCTGAGCAGTTCGCGCTCTTCGTCTTCGGGGGAAACGACCTGGATCTTGTACCCGAGTTCAGCACCAAGCAGTGCGAAGGTGTCTTCGTCGAGTGACTGGGTGGCGGTGGCCATCTCACCGAGGTGGAACAGCACCGTCACCAGCGCGGCCGGGTTCGCCTCGATCTTGTCGGCGAAATCGGTGATCGAAGACCCGCGGCGCAGGCGGACGATGGTGTTTCCATCACCGCGGGGCACGCTGACGCCGCCAAGCGACGGAGCCGACATCTGCTCCAGTTCCTGCCGCTTCGCGCGCTTCGACTTACGCTGCTTGCCGCGGCCTGCGCCGCCCTTGCCGAACGCACCGGCTGTGCCGCCGCGTCCGCGTGAGCCCTTGCCGAATCCGCCGCCGGCGGGAGCTCCACCCGGGCTTGCCGGTGCTCCACCGGGTCCGCGGCGTGGTCCTGCTCCGGCACCGGGTGCACCGCGGCCTGGGGCTGCGGGGCGTTCGGTGCGGTTCGGCATCATGCCTGGAGTGGGCCGGTTTCCGCCGGCGCCGGCGGGACGGGGCGCTCCGGGGCGTGGTGCTCCGGGGCGTGGTCCGCCCGCTCCTGCTGCCGGACGCGGTCCACCGGCTCCTGCTGCCGGACGGGGTCCGCCTGCACCGGGTGCCGGGCGCTGTCCGCGCTCGTCATCACGGCGGCCCGGGCGGGGCATGCCCTGCGACGGGGCGAAGGGGTTGTTTCCAGGACGCGGGGTTCCGGTCCGGTCGCCGGAGCGGTCGGAGTCGGGGCGTCCTGAACGCATGCCCTGCGACGGAGCGAAGGGGTTGTTTCCGGGGCGCGGTGCTCCCCCGGGGCGTGCTCCACCGGGCCGGGTTGTGCTTTCGGCCGGCGGTGCCGCTGCCGGGCGTGGAGCGGGACGGGCACCTGGCTTTACCGACGGTGCGCTGTCGCGGGCAGGTGCCTGCGGCTCGGCCGTATCGGAGAACGAAGGAGAAGTCGGGGCTGCGGCGGCGGGAGCTGCCGGAGCCGTCTGCTCGGGCGCTGCCGGCGCTGATGCGGATGCTGCGGGTGTGGGAGCTGCCGGGGCGGACGGCTTCCCGTTCGATGCCGGGGCGGCTGGCGCTGCCGGGGCATCAGCCGCGGGCGTTTGCGGCGCGGCCGGTGCTGCAGCAGCGGGAGCGGCCGGGGCCGCTGCAGGCTTTGAAGCACCGTTGGAGGGGAACGCGCCGCGAAGTTTCTTCACGACGGGCGCCTCGATGGTTGAAGAGGCTGAACGGACGAATTCGCCCAGTTCCTGCAGTTTTGCTACTGCATCTTTTGAGGTAATACCGAGCTCTTTCGCGAGCTCGTGTACGCGGACCTTGGCCACATTTCTCCTGTCTCGGTCCGCACCGAGTCAGGTACGAACCGTCTAATTCCTACTGCAGAACCCGCCTGCCGAGGCAGCCGGGAAGCCGATTGCAGAGCACAACGGATTGTTCATCGTTGGGCACTCATCGCTGGGTACTCATCGGGTTTCCATCAGTTTTCTGACCCGCTTTCAGGGAGGACGGTTTCTTGCCGGAGGCTTCGCGAGGAAGCTTCAGTGAGGGCATGGAACTGGAGCTCCAGTTGCCCGGTCTCCACGACGCTCCGGAAAGCGCGGTGGAATGCCTTGCGTCGAAGTGCCATGTCCATGCACGCCGGTTCCGGGTGCAGCCAAGCGCCCCGACCGGACAGCCGGCGGTGTTCGTCGATCGCAGCGGTGCTTTTCCCGCCGACCATCTGTGCCACCACCCGCATCAATGCAGACTGGTCGTCGCGCTTGCGGCATCCAATGCAGGTCCGGACAGGAGTTGCTCCTGGTTCAGGACTTCGTTGCATGCTCGGGCGCAAGATAACCTCAGTCTTTTCCATTCTACCGCTTATGCACCGTGCCCGTGACCTCGGAGCCCTCAGGCCTTCGCCGGCTGCGCCGCGTCGGAGACGATATCGATGCGCCAGCCCGTGAGCTTGGCGGCGAGGCGGGCGTTTTGGCCCTCCTTGCCGATGGCCAGCGAAAGCTGGTAATCCGGGACGACGACGCGGGCGGACCGCGTGGCTTCATCGGTGATGGTGACCGAAGAGACCCTCGACGGCGACAGCGAGCTGGCGATGAAGGTTGCGGGGTCATCACTGTAATCGACGATGTCGATCTTTTCGTCGTTGAGCTCGTTCATCACGGCGCGGACGCGTGAGCCCATCTCTCCGATGCAGGCGCCCTTGGCGTTCACCCCTGAGACGTTGGCGCGGACCGCGATCTTCGTGCGGTGGCCGGCCTCGCGGGCCAGGGCCACGATCTCGACGGTCTTGTCGGCAATTTCCGGGACCTCGAGTTCGAAGAGCTTCCGCACGAGGCCGGGGTGGGAGCGGGAAAGGGTGATCGAGGGGCCCTTCATGCCGCGGTGGACGTCGACGACGAAGGCCCGCAGCCGGGTGCCGTGGAGGTATTTCTCGCCGGGCACCTGCTCGGGCGGCGGCAGGACCGCCTCGACGGAACCGAGGTTCACCTGAATCATGTGCGGGTTGTTGCCCTGCTGGATCATTCCGGCGACGAGCTCGCCCTCCTTGCCGCGGAATTCGCCAAGGATGTTGTCGTCCTCGGCGTCGCGCAGGCGCTGGAGGATGATCTGGCGGGCAGTGCTCGCCGCGATCCTGCCGAAGCCGCTGGGCGTGTCGTCGAACTCGCCGACGGTCTCGCCGTCGTCGCCGACCTCGGTGGCCCAGATGGTCACGTGGCCGCTCTTGCGGTCGAGTTCGGCCCGCGCCTTCTCCTGGGAGCCGGGGCTCCTGTGGTAGGCCACGAGGAGGGCCTGCTCAATGGTCGGGATCAGCAGATCAAGTGGGATTTCGCGTTCGCGCTCAAGCAGCCTCAACGCACTCATATCAATATCCATAAAGGACTCCTTACGCTGGGTGCGCCGTGCCGGGATCGCCCGGGCCGGCCGCACCGTGGTCTTCATTGTGTTCATCCTCAAGATGGGCAAATTCGACCTGGACGGTCCCTTTGCGGATCTTGGAAAAATCGAGGGCAACCGGGTCTCCCGACCGCGGCTTCATCCCCTTCTTGACGATCAGCTGGGGACGCAGGCGGATTCCCTCAGCGGAGACCTCGAGCAGCCGGCCGACGATGTCGTCGCCGTTGAGCCGCTGGACCTCGACGAGCCGGCCGATGTTGCGGCGCCAATGCCGCGGTTCGGTCAAAGGCCGGGACACCCCGGGAGATGAGATTTCCAGGCTGTAGGGCCGGCCGTCGTCGTCCGGGTCATTGTCCATCGCCGCTGAAAGTTCCATCGAGACGGCGGAGATGGTGTCGAGTCCGATGGCGCCCTCACGGTTCTCCGGAAGGTCGACGATAACGTGAACGGTGCGCTGCACACCGGCCATCCGAACCTCGACGTCCTCGAGGTAGAGGCTGTGCTGTTCGATCACCGGCTGGAGCAGCGTGCGCAGCCTCTGTGCCTCCGCCTGGAGCTCGGCCTCCCGTGCCGCTTTGCGCGGCGTTGCCGGGTTTTCCTTGCCGGACCGAACCGCCATAGCTGCCTCCCACTCGATGATGTTGTAGCTCAAGAGTACCGACTTCGCGGGGCGGCGGCGTATCGGCCGAACAAAACGCCGTGATCATGACAAGATCGGTTCCTGTGAGGACACGCGCGCATCCGCAGCACCGCGGCAGGGAATCCGCGCTGCGGAATGCCGCAGCGCGGGTGGTCCGATGGCTCTGCCTGAGTGTGGTTTTCCTCCTCGTCGCGGGCCTGGGAATCGGCGTCGCAGGCAGCGGATCCGATGAACCGACATTCACCGAGCAGGCCCAGCTCGACGCCGCCTCCCGGGCCCGTGCCCTCGCAGCCGACGCCCAAGCGCTCGCCTCCGATCCGCGGGCCCCGGCAGCCGGATTTGAGCAGGCGGCGGTGCTGCTCGAGGCGCAGGCGGCCGCCCTGTCCCCCGCCGGTGGGAACCCCGCTTCGACGGATCCCGCGTCCCCGGGGCCGTCGGCTGCCCCTTCCGCTCCCCCCGTGACGGCGGAATCGCTGGCAGAGGCACTCGCCGCATCGGCAGCGAAGGGCCTGGCCGATGCTTCACGCTCCGAGCCGGGAATCGCACGCCTCCTTGCGGCAACGGCGGGCAGCCAGCGCTGGCAGGCGGCAGCGTTGCGCGCCAGGCTCGGCCTTCCCGCCCTTCCCGCGGCCGCTCCCCTGCCCGGGCCCCCTGAGGCCGGCGCCGGGACGGAGTGCGCGGGCAGCGCGCTGGGCAGCGGTGAGGACCGCCGCTACCTCCTGGCAGCCGCCAAGGCGGAACACCGGGCGGTTTACGCCTATGAGGTGGCCGCCGCCCGGCTCCCCGATGCGGGGCCGTCGCTCCGTGCAGCCCGGGCACACGCCGCGGGTGCCGCCGCTGCAGGGGCCTTCCTCGAGGTGCTCTGCGCGCCGGTGCCGGCCGTTGTCCCGGCCTACGCCCTCGACCCCGCCTTCTCAGCGGATCCCGCAGCTGGAATAGCCCGCCTCGAGGGTGAGTTGTGCGTGCTTTACGGGGATCTCGTGGGCCTGGGCGGGGAGGATGTCCGGGCATGGGCGGTGCCCCGGTTCAACGCCGCAATCCAGCGGAGCCTGGCAGCAAACGGCGGAACCGAACCGGTGCCGTGCGTGCCAGCCGAGGCCGCAGCGCAGGAACCCGGCTCCCCCGCCACCGGAACGACGACGACGAAGGATGAAGAGACGCAATGAGCGCAGCTGAGGGCTATTCGCACGACGAGCCGCACCGCGGCGACCTTGCGCAGCGGTTGAACCGGCTGCGCGCCGGCGTCCTCGGCGCCAACGACGGGATCGTTTCCGTCGCCGCGATCGTGGTGGGCGTCGCGGGGGTCACGACGGCGCCCGGGCCGATCCTGACGGCCGGCGCCGCGGCACTGGTCGGCGGCGCTGTGTCGATGGCCCTGGGTGAGTACGTTTCGGTGAGCAGCCAGAGCGACAGCCAGCGCGCCCTGATTGAAAAGGAACGCCGTGAGCTCGAAGAGGAGCCGGAGGAGGAGCTTCTTGAGCTTGCCGGAATCTACGAGGCGAAGGGCCTGAGCGCCGAGACGGCGATGACGGTGGCTGTCGAGCTGACGGCCAAGGACGCCCTCGGGGCCCACCTCTCCGCCGAACTGGGCATCGACGAGGACGACGTCGTCAGCCCCTGGCATGCGGCTTTCGCCTCCGCCGCCGCATTCACTGTCGGCGCCCTTCTTCCCCTGCTGGCGATCATGCTTCCCCCGCCCGGGCTCCGCGTCCCCGTCACGTTCGTTGCGGTGCTTGGCGCGCTGGCACTGACCGGCGGCCTCGGCGCCCAGGTCGGCGGAGGATCGAAGCTGCGGGCTGCTGCTCGGGTCGTGGTGGGCGGGTTTATCGCGCTGCTCGCAACGTTCCTGATCGGAAACCTTCTCGGCGCCACGGGAGTTGTCTAGTCTGGCCCGTATGGGGAACTCCGCGCTGGACCTGCCAGATGACCTGATCCTTACTGCCCGGCAGCTTCCGGGAGGAGCACAGTGGCTGCGGTCATGGCCCGCGCTCCTCGAGGGACATCTCGACCGCTGGAAGCTGACGCTTGATCTTCCTGCCGGGGGAACGCCGTGGGCAGGGCGGTGCGCGGTGGTGGTTCCGGTGCGCCGGGCCGGCGGGAAGCCCGCGGCGCTGAAGATCGGGATCCCGCACGATGAAGCACGAGCCGAGCCCGACGCCCTCGAATTGTGGGGAGGCAACGGAGCCGTTCGACTCCTTGCCGCGGACCGCAGCGACTCCATCCTCCTGCTTGAGCGCCTTGAGGGTGACGAATCGCTCCTGTCGGTGCCGCTTGAACAGACCACCGCCGTGTGGGGGAACCTGATGCTCACCCTCTCGATCCGCCCCGCACCCGATCCCCTGTGGGCCGCAGTGCCGCTCCTGGCCGCCGAAGCCGAGACGTGGACCGACACCCTGCCAGCCGACTGGGAAGCCGCGGGTGAGCCGTTTCCCCGTTGGCTGCTCGAGCACGCGCTCGAGGTGTGCCAGGTGCGCGGAGCCGTGGGCCGGCGGTGGGCCCGGGACGTGCTGGTGCACTCGGACCTCCACTACGGGAACATCCTCCCACGGCCTGAAGGCGCCCCGGGCGGCCGCGAATGGGTTGCGATCGATCCCAAACCGCTTGTCGGAGACGCTGAGTACGCGCTCGCCCCGATGCTGTGGAACCGGCTCGGAGACCTTTCCCCGAACGACCCGGCGGCCCACCTGCGCCGTCGCTGTTCCTCCCTCGCTGCGGCGGCCGGGCTCGACCCGGTGCTGGCCCGCGACTGGTCGGTGCTGCGCGAGGTCCGCAATGCGCTCGGATACCTGAACGGCGGAGCCATCCGGGACGCGCGGCGCTCGCTGTGGGTGGCCAGTTCGCTGCTGGGCAGGACACTGCCCGACCTGCCTCCGGCGCACTGCCTCACCGGGTGAGCGGCCGGATGTTCTCTGTCCAGACGTCGTAACCGAGCTTGAGGATCAGGGCGGCAACGACGCAGAGGAACACCCAGCGGATGAACTTGCTGCCCTGCCGGATGGCCATCCGGGAACCAAGGTATCCGCCGGCCATGTTGGCGGCGCCAAGGAGCAGCCCGAGCCCCCAGAGCAGCGAGCCGTGCGGCAGGAAGAACATCAGCGCGCCGAAGTTCGTGGCCATGTTCACGATCTTCGCCTTCGCGCTGGCGCCGAGGAAACTGTAGCCGAGCAGGGTCACCATGGCGATGATCAGGAACGAGCCGGTGCCCGGGCCGATCAGCCCGTCGTAGAACCCGATGACCAGCCCGATCGCACCCGCTGTCCCGTAGTGCCGCCGCCCTTTGTGCTTGAGCGCGGTCAGCGTGCCGACCGTGGGACGCAGCGCCGTGAAGATGGCCACGGCGATCAGCGCGAGAACGATGATCGGCTTGAACACCGATGCCGGCAGCGAGGCAGCAAGGATCGCTCCGCCGAAGCTCCCCGCAAGGGCGATGACCGCCATGGGAATCGCGGTCCGCAGGTCGGGGTGGGCGCGGCGGTAGTAGGTGATGGCGCTCGTGGTCGTCCCGAAGATCGAGCCCATCTTGTTGGTCGCCAGCGCCTGGACGGGCGTGATGCCCGGAACCAGCAGCAGGGCGGGCAGCTGAAGCAGCCCGCCCCCGCCGACGACGGCGTCGACCCAGCCGGCGGCAAGCCCGGCGATGACCACGAGCAGGACTGTTGCCAGCTCGATTTCCTCGAGCCCGGAGGTCACCGGCTGCCTAGGCGGTCAGCAGGCGCTGCAGGTGCGCGACCGCCTCGTCGAGGGGAACCGATTCGCTCTGGCCCGTGCGGCGGTCCTTCACCTCGATGACGCCGTCGGCCAGTCCGCGCCCGACGACGACGATCGTGGGAACGCCGATCAGCTCGGCGTCGCCGAACTTCACCCCGGGTGAAACCTTGGGACGGTCGTCGTACATCACGTCGAGGCCTGCCGCTTCGAGGTCGGAGGCGAGCTGGTCTGCGGCGGCGAAGATCTCTGCGCCCTTGCCCGTCGCGACGATGTGCACGTCGGCCGGGGCGACGTTCCGGGGCCAGATGATGCCCTTGTCGTCGTGGTTCGACTCGGCGAGGGCTGCGACGGCGCGGGTAACGCCCACTCCGTAGGAGCCCATGGTGACAGTGGCGAGCTTGCCGTTGGCGTCGAGCACCTTCAGCCCCAGCGCCTCGGCGTACTTCCGCCCGAGCTGGAAGATATGGCCCATCTCGATGCCGCGCGCCGCCTCGAGCGGGCCCGACCCGTCAGGGGCCTCGTCGCCCTCACGGACCTCAACGGCTTCGATCACGCCGTCCCAGGTGAAGTCGCGCCCTGCAACGAGTCCAAAGACGTGCTTGCCGGGCTCGTTGGCGCCGGTCACCCAGGTGGTGCCGGGGACAACCCTCGGATCGACGAGGTAGCGGAGCCCGGTGCTTCCCTCGGTGCCGAGGACTGCGGCGTCGGGTGCCAGGCCGGGGCCGAGGTAGCCCTTGACCACTCCCGGGTGCTTCTTGAGGTCCTCGTCGGTGGCCGGTTCGACTGCAACTTCGCCGCCCACCTCGAGGTGGCCGGCGATGTTGGCTTCAATGCGCTTGAGGTCCACAGTGCGGTCACCGGGAACGCCGACGACGACGAGCTCCCTGCCTCCGGTGGGCAGCACCGCGGCGAGGACAACGTTCTTGAGCGTGTCGGCGGCGGTCCAGGCCTTGCCGTCGTTGGCCGCGCCGGTGTTCGCGTGCGCCACGAGGGTTTCAATCGTGGGGGTGTCGGGGGTGTCGCGCACCTCGGCCGCGGGTGCGTCCGCGTAGTCGATCGCCGCGGGGACAACGGTGGTGACGGCTTCGACATTGGCGGTGTAGCCGCCGGCGGAGCGGACGAAGGTGTCTTCGCCGATGTCGGTGGGGTGGAGGAACTCCTCGCTCTTCGACCCGCCCATGGCTCCGGCCGTTGCGGCGACGGGGATGACCTCGAGCCCGAGGCGTTCGAAGATGCGCAGGTACGCCTGGCGGTGCAGCTGGTAGCTGTGTTCAAGCCCGGCGTCGTCGATGTCGAAGGAGTAGGAGTCCTTCATGATGAACTCGCGCCCGCGGAGCAGGCCCGCCCGGGGACGTGCCTCGTCGCGGTACTTGTTCTGGATCTGGTAGAGGCTCAGCGGGAGGTCCTTGTACGAGGTGTAAAGGTCCTTCACGAGGAGGGTGAACATCTCCTCGTGGGTGGGGGCGAGAAGGTAGTCGGCTCCCTTGCGGTCCTTGAGCCGGAAGATGCCCTCGCCGTATTCGGTCCACCGGTTGGTGGCCTCGTAGGGTTCCTTGGGCAGCAGGGCCGGGAAGTGGACCTCCTGGGCGCCGATGGCCGCCATTTCCTCGCGGATAATCGCCTCAACCTTTGCCAGCACCTTCAGGCCCAGCGGCAGCCAGCTGTAAATGCCGGGGGCGGCGCGGCGGATGTAGCCTGCGCGCACGAGGAGGCGGTGGCTTGCGACCTCTGCCTCGGCGGGGTCTTCACGCAGAGTGCGAAGGAAAAGGGTGGAGAGTCGTGTGACCACGCTGGGGAATCCGTTCTTCTGGACCGGCCCGCCGGTGGCGGGAGACAACAGGTACCAATCTATCGGCTCGCGTGCTGCGGCGCCGACACAGCCCGGCCGCCCGGCGCGGATCCGGCCGGGGCCCGGCACCGGTTGGGAGAACCGCTGCCTCGGACCGGACCGTTGACGGCGGCAGGATTCAGAACAGGACGGTGGCGAAGGTTCCCGTCTGCGTGAATCCGACGCGCTGGTAGGCGGCGATCGCGCGGCTGTTGTAGGAGTTGACGTAGAGGCTCACTGTCGGCGCCACCTTCCGTGCGGCAACAACGACGGCCGCCATGTATCCGGCGCTCAGGCCGCGCCCCCGGTACTCCGGGTTCATCCAGACGCCCTGCACCTGGACGGCCTGGGAGGAGACCGTTCCGAGCTCGGCCTTGAAGATGACCGCACCGTCGTCGTCGAACGCCGCCAGGGAGTGCCGCTGGCGGATCAGCGCGGCCACCCGGCGCCGGTAGTGCTCGGTGCCGCCGATATAGGGCGAGTACCCGACCTCTTCCTCGAACATCGCCGCACAGGCGGGCAGGAGGGTGTCGAGCTCCTCCGCCCGGGTGAACCGGAGGCCGGGCGCCGGCGGGATGGCGGGATCACCGGCGATGGTGAGCAGCGGCTGGGTGGGGCGCAGGTCGAAGGGGTCGGCGCTGTAGTCCTGGAGGGTCGACCACATGGCGAGGACGGCGGGGGCCGGACCGAAAATCGACGAGAAGGTCCTCCCCGAGCGCCCGAGGTGCTCCCCGAATTCTGCGCCCGTCTCCTCGGTCACGCCGACCGGCACGAGATTGACCCCGGCCCAGCAGGCCGAGCTGAGCTGGCCGTCGCGGTACATTCCGACGACCTGCCCGCCCGTTCCCGAGGGGCTTCCGCCACCAAGGTTCTCAAGGTGTGATGCGAGGAAGACGTTCGCCACCGGGTCGGCGTTAACGAGCGACCACAGCGGGCCGGTGTCGCGTTGTTCAAGCACCCGGAAGGACCACGGCCCCGCCGGGTCTGCCGGTGCCTTAGCTAACGGTAACCATGGGGCCACCCTGGCCAGCATTTTCGCCATCGGTCTCCCCCATCTCTTCGGCGAGCCTCATCGCTTCCTCAATGAGGGTCTCGACAATCTGGTCCTCGGGCACCGTCTTGATGACCTGGCCCTTGACAAAAATCTGCCCCTTGCCGTTCCCCGAGGCAACCCCGAGATCGGCTTCCCGTGCCTCGCCCGGGCCGTTCACCACGCAGCCCATCACGGCGACGCGCAGCGGGACCTCCATGCCCTCGAGGCCGGCGGTCACTTCCTCGGCCAGGGTGTAGACGTCGACCTGGGCCCGCCCGCACGAGGGGCAGGAAACGATCTCGAGCTTGCGGGGGCGCAGGTTCAGCGACTGGAGGATCTGGTTGCCGACCTTGATCTCCTCGACGGGAGGCGCCGAGAGGGAAACCCGGATCGTGTCCCCGATGCCCTTGGAGAGCAGGGCCCCGAATGCGGTGGCCGACTTGATGGTGCCCTGGAACGCGGGGCCGGCTTCGGTGACACCGAGGTGCAGCGGCCAGTCGCCTCGCTCCGCGAGCAGCTCGTAGGCGCGCACCATGACCACCGGGTCGTTGTGCTTGACGGAAATCTTGAAGTCGTGGAAGTCGTGTTCCTCGAAGAGGGAGGCCTCCCAGACTGCCGATTCGACAAGCGCCTCCGGGGTCGCCTTCCCATACTTGGCCATGAGCCGCGGGTCGAGGGAGCCGGCGTTGACGCCGATGCGAATCGAGGTCCCCGCGGCCTTCGCGGCAGCGGCGATTTCCTTTACCTGGTCATCGAACTTGCGGATGTTGCCCGGGTTGACCCGGACGGCGGCGCACCCGGCGTCGATCGCCGCGAAGACGTACTTGGGCTGGAAGTGGATGTCGGCGATCACCGGAATCTGTGACTTCTTCGCGATGATCGGCAGCGCTGCGGCGTCGTCGGCCGAGGGGCACGCGACCCGCACGATATCGCAGCCGGTTGCCGTGAGTTCGGCAATCTGTTGCAGCGTGGCGTTGATGTCCGTTGTCGGCGTCGTCGTCATTGACTGGATGCTGATGGGCGAATCGGATCCGACTCCCACCGAGCCGACTTTGATCTGGCGGGTTTTACGGCGGGGCGCCAAGACGGGCGGTGGCGCAGCTGGCATTCCTAGACTGACCGAAGTCAAAACATCCTCCATGGTGGCGGCATCCGCCGCTTGTCGGCCGATTTTTCTTTTCCCATTATCCACCCGGGGGCGGCAGGGGCTGGCTTAGAAGACGAACGTCACACGTACTGAGCGAACGCCCCGGTGACCGGCTTCCACTCAGTGGTTTTCACTGCCGCGATGGCGGAGTTGATGGTGAAGGGGTCGGTGCCGATGAGCTGGTGGAGCTCGGCTTCGGAATCGGCGGTGAAGATCAGGAGGGCGCCGGTTCCGTCGGCGAAGGGACCGGAGGACAGCATCTTCCCCTGCTCCACTAGTCCCTTGAGCCACTCACGGTGGGCGGGGCGGTGCTCGTCCCGCAGTGTGGCGAGATCGGGGTTGTAGACATATTCGACTGCGTAAACACTCATTGCTTCAGCCTACGTGATTACAGGAGGGCGATTACCGCCACGGTGGCGACCCCCGCTGCCCACAGCATCGAGGTGAGGGTGCCGATGATGAACCGTTCCGCCGCGGCCGGTGTTTCCTTGAGCTCGGCGTAGCGGCCCAGGCCCTTGATCGCGACGACGTAGGCGATGGCGACTGATTCGCCGCTGAGGATCGCGGCGGTTATCGCGAGGCGTTCGAGGACCCCGATCACGAGGCCGCCCCTCAGGATTCCGGGCGGAACGGCAGGGGCCGGCGGGATCACGATTCCTTCATCGCGTGCGGGGTGGTGTTCCCAGGGGTTCTGCCGCGGCGGGGCGGGGAATGCGAGCTGCGGCTGATCCGCCGGTTCCGGCCCTGATGCTGAACGGCGTTGCTGCGCCTCGACGCTGCGCGCGAACCGAAGCACGAGCGTTGTCACGGGCCAGCCGCCAAAGCCGGCAAGGAGAAGGGTGAGAAGAATCCACAGCACGTCCATCAGTTGTCCCGGTCTCCGTTCCCTGGGTTTCGCCGGGCCCCGTCGGCCCAGGTCAACAGTAGCGCCGCCGCCGGACGCGCAGCCCATTCTTCGGTCCATGCCGAGCGCGCCACGGCCTTGCTGACCGACTGCGGGGCGATGCCGAGTTCCTTGGCCACCGCTGTCTGGCTGCCCCACTTCCCCGGCTGGAGGCGGTCGAGGATGCGCCACTCCGCGCTCGTGCGGTGCATGACGTGCCGTCCGATGAGCGCAAGGACCGCCTCGGCCTCGGCGGAACCCGCCGGACCTTCAACGGCCAGCGGCGCGCGGTCGCCGGTCTTCTTGGCCCGCTCGACGGCGGTGCGCGCCGCTACGAATGCGCTTCCCCGGCCTTCCCGGGGCGCCGCGGGCAGCGGGAGGTCGATGTCGCCGACACCGATGCCGACGTACCAGCCCCGCTCCCGGAGGCACAGCAGCGCCGCCTCAACGACGGCGTCGGCGGAGTCAAGGATCCCCTGGGCCTCATCCCCCACCGAACGCTCGAAGGCAGCGGCAACGGGAATCCGGGACAGGAGCCTCAGGAGGCTCGGGATGCGGTCGACGTCGTTGGAACTGCCGGCTTGGTCGATCGTGAGCACAAACATTTCTCAACCCTATAAGGGTGAATTTATAATTACAACCGAATTAGTACTCAAATAGAATTTCACCCTAGCCGAACAGGTTGACCGGCTTGACGATGTCCGCGTAGATCAGCAGGACTCCCATGCCCATCAGCAGGATCGCCACAGCGTAGGTCACCGGCAGGAGTTTGGCCATGTCGAAGGGGCCGGGGTCGGGGCGCTTGAAGAGCCGGGCGACACCCCGGCGGAGTCCCTCCCACAGCGCACCCGCCACGTGCCCTCCGTCGAGCGGAAGGAGCGGGATGAGGTTGAAGACGAAAAGGGCCAGGTTGACGCCGCCCACGAGCCCGATGAGGGTCGCGACCCGGGCGTTGAACGGAACCTCCTCCATGGCGGAGACCTCGCCCGCGATCCTCCCGACGCCCACCACGCTGATCGGCCCCTCGGGGTCACGCGGGGCGTCCGAGAAGGCGGCCTTGCCGACGTCGACCACCCGTTGGGGCAGATTGAGCACAACACCGGCCACCCGTACAAGGGAATCCCCAACCGCCGGAAGCACCTCGCTTGCGGGCTGCGGCACCATCGCCTGCTGGGAGCCGACGCCGATGAAGCCCACTTCCTGGGTGAGCGGGACGCCGGCGGCATCGAGCCGGGCGGTGCCGTCGTCGGCGGGCACCGGACGTTCGGTGAGCAGCGGAGTGATTGTGGATTGGCGGGTTTCGCCGTCCCGCTCGAAGGTGATCGGCACTTCCCGGCCGGCGGCTTCACGGATCCATACCGAGAACTGGTCCCAGCTGGTCACGTCCTTGCCGTCGAACGCGGTGATCGTGTCGCCGGGCTGCAGTCCGGCCTCGTAGGCCGGCGCGGCGGGATCCTCGGGAGAGCAGTCGGTCTGCCCGGTCGCAGCCTGCTGGCTGGCGGGGACAACGCACTTGTAGACGTCGGAAATGGTCGTTGTCGCCTGGGCAGTGCCGAACCCCATGATCAGAACGGCGAACAGCAACGTGCCGATCAGGAGGTTCATCAGCGGCCCGCCGAGCATGATGATGATCCGCTTGTAGATGGGCAGCTTGTAGAAGACCCGGTTTTCGTCTCCGGGGCGCAGCTGCCCGGCCGCCGCCTGGCGGGCGTCGTTCGTGAGCTGCTGGAACATTCCGGTGCTCGACTGGCGCGCCACGCCATCTATGGTCGACGCCGGCGGGAACATTCCAACCATCGAAACGTAGCCGCCGGCCGGTATCGCCTTGATCCCGTACTCGGTTTCGCCCTTCCGCCGTGACCAGATGGTTGGGCCGAATCCAACCATGTACTGGGTGACGCGGACCTTGAAGAGCTTGGCCGGAACCAGATGGCCGATCTCGTGGAGGGCGATCGAGGCGCCGATGCCGACGGCGACGAAGATCACCCCGAGGATGAAGAGCAGGATGGTCAACGGATTTCCTTCTGGGCCGAGCAGCGGGAACGGGCGGCGGCGCGCGCCCATACCTCGGCGTCGAGCACCGAGTCGAGTGTGGCAGTGCCGGACGGGGCCTCCGCCTCGCGTGCCGAGTGTTCGGCAACGACTGCGGCTACCGTTTCGACGATGCCGGTGAAGGCCAGGCCGCCGCTGTGGAAGGCCTCGACGGCTTCCTCGTTTGCCGCGTTGAACACCGCCATGTGGGTTCCGCCCTTCGCCGCGGCTGCCTTCGCAAGCGTTACCGCAGGGAAGGCCTCCTCGTCGAGCGGCTCGAACGTCCAGGTGGCGGCGGCCCCCCAGTCACATGCCCGGGCAGCTCCTGGAATCCGGTAGGGCCAGCCGATGCCGAGGGCGATCGGAAGGCGCATGTCCGGCGGCGACGCCTGGGCGATCGTTGAACCGTCGATGAACTGGACCATCGAGTGGATGACAGACTGCGGGTGCACGACGACGTCGATTTTCTCGAGCGGGATGTCGAAGAGGAGGTGCGCTTCAATGACTTCGAGGGCCTTGTTCACCATGGTCGCCGAGTTCGTTGTGACCACCTTGCCCATGGTCCAGGTGGGGTGTGCGAGGGCCTCGGCGGGAGTGACATCGGCGAGTTCCGACGCCGACCTGCCGCGGAACGGCCCGCCGGAGGCTGTCAGGACGAGCCGGTCGACCTCGTCGGGCAGGCCCGAACGCAGGGCCTGGGCGAGGGCCGAGTGTTCGGAGTCGACGGGGACGAGCTGGCCCGGCGCTGCGGCGTCCTTGACCAGTTGACCGCCCACGATTAGTGATTCCTTGTTCGCCAGCGCGAGCAGGTGCCCTGCGCGGAGGGCGGCGAGGGTTGGTGCGAGTCCGATGGAGCCGGTGATGCCATTGAGCACGACGTCGGCGTCGGGCCAGGCGGCAAGCTCGGACGCAGCATCCGGTCCGGCGAACAGGGCGGGCCGGTAGCCGCGCACCCCGGCGGCGTCGGCTGCCTTGCCGATGGCCCGCTCCAGTTCGTCTTCGCTGCACGCCGCAGCTCCGACCGCTGCCGCCCGGGTAGTGACGGCCTGCTGGGCGAGCATGGCCGGGTTGCGGCCGCCGGCGGCGAGCGCGGCAACGCTGAACCGGTCGGGGGCCTGGGCGATCACGTCGAGCGCCTGGGTGCCGATCGAGCCGGTCGAGCCGAGGAGAACCACCCGGCGGTGGCCGCGTTGAAGGTCGCTGAAGTCCATGAACCCAGTATCCCGCACCGCGTTCAGTGCGCGGAAACCGGAAATAGCCGATGTGCGGTCCGGGGTTCCTGGATCCCGATGGCAGTCACTTCTGCGACCGCACGTGCTTTCCGCGGCCGGTGCGGTCAGGCATGGGAAAGCTTGCCCACGGCGTGCTCGATCGTTTCGTTTCCGGAGATCAGCTCGAGGATGGAGGAGCGCCCCGCATTGGTGCGAAGGAGCGCCGCGATGACGGCCGCGACGTCGGCGCGGGGGACGGTTCCCCGGCCGGTTTCGTCTGAGAGCTTCACCTTCCCGGTGGCCGGTTCGTCGGTGAGGCCTCCTGGACGGAGGATGGTCCAGTTGAGGCGGGTCCGGGCACGGAGGTCATCCTCCGCGGCGAGCTTCGCCACGAGGTAGGCGTAGAAGATGTCATCGAGCCCGTCCGGGCGGTTTCCGTCCGCTACTGAATCTGCGCCGATGGACGAGACCTGGATGAAGCGCTCCACGTCGGCGAGTTCGGCGGCGTCGGCGAGGAGCACTGAGGCGGCCCGGTCCACGGTGTCCTTGCGCTCGGCACCGCTGCCCGGGCCGGCACCTGCGGCGAACACTACGGCGTCGGCACCGGTGAGGACTTCGGCGACCTGCGCGGCAGTGGCGTTCTCGAGGTCGAGCACCACCGGCGTCGCGCCGTCCTGCGCGAGGTCTTCGCGATGGTCGGCGTTCCGGATCAGCCCAGTGACCTGGTGACCTTCGGCCACCAGCTGGCGGGTCAGTTCGCGGGCGATCTTTCCGTGGGCTCCTGCAATCACTGTTTCCATACTGGGCCAACGGTGCCGGGGGCGGTTGAATTCCCGCTTCTCACAATGTGAACTCCGGCCGATCTGGGGCGGGGCGGCACCGCTGAAAGTGTCGGTGGCAGGTGGCAGAGTTGGGTCATGGAAGCGCCGGCGCTGGATTCCGAACCCGCGGACACCCGGGTCCTTCCGGGACTCAGCGGAGCGGTCAACCTGTTCGCCCCGGAGGAGCTCGACGGACGAGGGCTCAGCCGCACCCTTGAGCTGCTCGAGTCGCTGATCGGGTGGGCCCAGGCGGGGCAGGCGAGGATCCTTCACCTCCTGGAGCAGCACTTCCAGGACGCTGTCGCCAACGGCGCGCCCGCTGCCGCGCCGGGCCGGGGATCACGGGCCGACCGGGTACGGGCGAAACGTCTCGATGAGGAACTCGCAACAAGCCTTGCCGCCACCGAAGCTGCCTGCGTGCTGCGGATTCCGGAGCGGACGGCCCTCGGCCGGCTGCGGACCAGCCGTGCCCTGTGCGAGCACTTCCCCGCCACACTCGGGGCCCTGCGCGACGGCCACCTGGGTTACCGGCAGGCGCGCACCCTTGTCGACGAGGCCCTGTCACTGCCCATCGAGGCCCGGGCGCCCTTCGAGGCGCACCTGCTGGGCAAGGCCCCCGGACAGACAGCGGCACAGCTCGCCCGCTCGGCGCGGCGTGAACGCGAGAAGTACCACCCCGAGACGATCCTCGAACGTTCACGCAATGCCGTTGCGGACCGCCGGGTGTCGCTGGCGCCCGACGTCGACGGCATGTGCTGGCTATCGGCCTTCCTGCCCGCCGAAGCGGCGGAGACCGCCTACCGCCGGCTGACGGTGCTGGCGCGCGCGGTCCAGGGACCCGATGAGCCGCGGACCCTCACCCAACTGCGGGCCGATGCCCTGGCCGACCTGCTGACCCCGGCCCGCGTTCCGGGCAGCGAGCATCTGGACGCCACGCCCGCCGCACGGGAGGCTGGTGCGGCTGTTGCCACTCCCGGTCCAAGCCCGGATCATCGGGGACCGGAGGCCGGTGCCCGGTTGGGCGCCGGCATCGTTGAGGTCCCGCCCGTTTCGATATCCGGCTCCCGGGAAGGTTACGGAAGCCAGGGGTCCGGTGGGGTCGAGGTCTTCCTCACGATCGATGTCAAGACCCTCCTGGGGATCACAGATCACCCGGCCGAGCTTGAAGGCTACGGTCCGGTCAGTCCGGAAAGGGCCCGGGACCTCGCAGCACTGAGCGGGAGTTTCCACCCCCTGCTGGTCTCCGACACCGGGAACGTCCTCGCGATGGGGCGCAGAGCCCGGTTCCCGTCCGCGATGCTCGCGCGGTGGCTGCGGTACCGCGACGAGACCTGCCGTTTCCCGGGATGCAACCGCTCCGCGGCGTCGTCCGACATCGACCACAGCGTTCCATGGTCCCGCGGCGGGGCCACCGACCACGGGAACCTCGCCCACCTTTGCCGCAAGCACCACGCGTACAAGTCCTCAACGCTCTGGAACCTCCGGGAGAACGACGCAGGCATCCTGAGCTGGTCGTCGCCGACCGGTCGGCGTTATCGCACGTTCCCGCCCGGGCTGCTCGCCGAACCTCCGCCGTTTTAGCTCGGCACAGCCAACCCCGTTAGTCTGACCCATGCGGGGACGATGTCTTTACTGCCGCCTCAGTCGGCAGCGCGCGCCAGGACCTGCTCGGCGTGGCGAAGGATCGGGCCGTCAATCATGCGGCCGCGGTACTGGAAGACGCCTCCGCGCCCGGCGGCCTCGCGCAGCAGGTCGCGGGCCAGCGCAACCTCTTCCTCGTCCGGTGCGTAGGCCCGGCGCACCACCCCTGCCTGGGTCGGGTGGATGCAGGCCTTGGCGAAGAAGCCGGATGCAGCGGCGTCCTCCGCTTCGGCTGCCAGGCCGTCGAGGTCGGGGATGTCGAGGTACACGGCGTCGATCGCAGCGATTCCGGCCGCCCCTGCCGCGAGGAGGACCTGCGAGCGCGCGTGGGCGGCGACCCCGCGGTACGCGCCGTCGCGTCCGCGGCTTGACGTGCCGCCGAGGGAGGCAACGAGGTCTTCGGCTCCCCACATCAGCGCCGTGACGTTGGGCTGGATCGCGATGTGCGGCGCCTTGAGCACCCCTGCCGCCGTCTCGCAGAGGGCGATGACGTCGTAGGAGGGCAGGTGCAGTCCTACATCGCGGAGGTCTCCTCCCGATCCGGCCTTGGCGAGCATCACCGTCCGGTAGGAGGTCCGGCGGAGGGCCGCACAGTCGCGCAGGAAGTCCCCGGTGGGCACCGGGTTGATCCGCACGATGGTCCGCGCGGGATCGAGGGCGCTGTCGATGAGCGCCTCGCGCGCTGCTTCCTTGTTCTCGGGCGCCACGGCGTCTTCGAGGTCGAGGATGACGGCGTCGGCCCGCTCCGCTGCCTTCCGGTATCGCTCGGGGCGGTCGGCAGGGCAGAACAATAGGGACGGACCCATGGTGAAGCCGCTCACGACCCCTCCTCCAGCGGCGCACCGGCGCCCGCGAGTTCGGCAGCAGCGTGCCCGGCCTTCGACCACATCAGGACCGACCGCGCCGCCGAGGCAACAACCACGCCGTCCTGGTTCCTTCCGGTATGGACCATCGAGACAATCCCTTGTCCGGGCCGGGACGCCGACTCCCTGACCCCCGTGATCTCGGTTTCGGTGTAAAGCGTGTCACCGTGGAAGACCGGGTGGGGGAAGCGGACATCGGTGAGGCCGAGCTGGGCCACGATGGTGCCCTGCGTCAGCTGCGTGACCGACTGCCCCACCATTGTGGAAAGGGTGAGCATCGAGTTCATGAGCCGCTGCCCGAACGGCTGTGTTTGAGCCCATGCGGCGTCAAGGTGCAGGGCCTGCGAGTTCATTGTCAGCGTTGTGAAGAGCACGTTGTCGGCTTCGGTCAGGGTTCGTCCGGGCCTGTGGGCGTAGACCGCTCCGGGCTCCAGTTCATCGAAGTACAGTCCGCGCTGTTCGATCACGCGCCCGCGGGGCGTCCCGGTCTCCTCATCCATTGAGGCGCACCTCGAGGGGAGCCCCGGTCTTGGCGATGACTTCGTCGACCTCGACGCCCGGCGCTGTCTCGCGCAGGATCAGCGTCCCGCCGTTGCGTGAGGCGTCGACGTCGATGACGGCGAGATCGGTGATGATCCGGTCCACGCAGCCCTTGCCCGTCAGCGGCAGCGAGCAGCGCTCAACGATCTTGGGTCCGCCCGAACGGTCGACGTGTTCCATCATGACGATCAGCCGTTTGGCGCCGAAGACGAGGTCCATTGCCCCGCCCATGCCCTTGACCATCTTTCCGGGGATCATCCAGTTCGCGAGGTCGCCGTTCGCCGCGACCTCCATTGCACCGAGCACCGCGACATCAACGTGCCCGCCGCGCACCATGCCGAAGGAGGCCGCCGAGTCGAAGAACGCAGCGCCCGGGTTGGCGGTGACGGTCTCCTTGCCGGCATTGATCAGGTCCGGGTCGAGCTGCTCCTCGGTGGGATACGGGCCGACGCCGAGGATTCCGTTTTCGGAGTGGAGAACCACCTCGACGGATTCCGGAATGTAGTTCGGGATGAGGGTCGGCATGCCGATCCCGAGGTTGACGTACTGGCCGTTCTCCAGTTCCTGGGCCACCCGCGCCGCCAGTTCGTTCCGTGTCAGTGCCATGGCTCAGGCCTCCTTCGTCGTGCCGGATGTGCCGGCGCCGGATGTGCCGGAGCCGAGGGACACGGTGCGCTTTTCGATGCGCTTCTCCACGTCGGGAACGAGCACGACCCGCTGGACGAAGATGCCGGGAATGTGGACGTGTTCGGGGTCGAGTTCACCGGGCTCGACGAGCTCCTCGACCTCGGCGATGGTGATCTTTCCGGCCTGGGCGCACAGCGGGTTGAAGTTCATGGCCGTCGCATGGAAGACGAGGTTGCCGTGCCGGTCACCCTTCCAGGCGTGGACCAGCGCAAAGTCGGGCCGCACCGATTCCTCGAGGACGTAATCGGTCCCGTCGAAGGTGCGCACCTCCTTGGCCTTTGAAGCAACGATGACGTTCCCGTCGGCGTCGTACTTCTGCGGAAGCCCGCCCTCGCTCACCTGCGTGCCGACGCCGGCGGTGGTGTAGAAGGCGGGGATGCCCGCGCCGCCGGCCCGCAGCTTTTCGGCGAGGGTTCCCTGCGGCGTCAGTTCCACTTCAAGCTCGCCGGAGAGGTACTGGCGGGCGAACTCCTTGTTCTCGCCGACGTAGGAGCTGATGGTGCGGCGGATGCGGTGGTCGGCCAGCAGCACCCCGAGCCCCCAGTCATCGACCCCGCAGTTGTTGCTGATCGTCTCGAGCCCGCTGGTCCCCTGCTCGTGGAGGGCCTCAATGAGCGCGGTGGGAATGCCGCACAGCCCGAAGCCGCCCACGGCCAGGCTCGCGCCGTCGGGAATGTCAGCGACGGCCTCGGCCGGGCTCGGCACAACTTTGTCGATCACTGCGTCTCCTTCAACTCCGTTGTCGGCAGGTTACAGGCCAAGCTCGCGTGCGATAAGCATCAGCTGGACCTCGGTGGTGCCTTCGCCGATCTCGAGGATCTTCGAATCGCGGTAGTGCCGTGCGACGGCGAACTCGTTGATGAATCCATACCCGCCGAAGATCTGCGTTGCGTCCCGGGCGTTGTCCATTGCGGCCTCGCCCGCGACCAGCTTAGCGATCGAAGCCTGCGTCTTGAATGGCTTTCCGGCAAGCATCCGGGAGGCGGCGTCGTAGTAGGCGAGCCGCGCCGTGTGGGCGCGGGCCTGCATGCGGGCGATCTTGAACTGGATGGACTGGTAGGAGCCGATGTTGGTGCCGAACGCCTGCCGTTCCTTGGCGTACTTCAGCGACTGCTCAACGCAGCCCTGGGCGGCGCCGGTGGCGAGCGCCGCGATGGCGATCCTGCCCTCATCGAGGATCTGCAGGAAGTTCGCGTAGCCGCGCCCGCGGGTGCCCAGCAGGTTCGCTTCGGGCACGCGGACGTCCCGCAGCGTGAGCGGGTGCGTGTCGGAGGCGTTCCAGCCCACCTTGTTGTAGGCCTTCTCGGCGGTGAAGCCGGGAGTGTCCGACGGCACGAGGATCGTGGAAATCTCCTTCTTCACTGTGCCGTTCGCGCCCTCGGAGGTGCCCGTCACAGCGGTGACGGTGACAAGGGTGGTGATATCGGTGCCGGAGTTGGTGATGAACTCCTTGGTGCCATTGATGACCCACTCGGAACCGTTCGGTCCGTCCTCGAGCCTCGCGGTCGTCCGGGTTCCCGAGGCGTCGGACCCGGCCTCCGACTCGGTGAGGCCGAACCCGCCGAGGGCCTTGCCCGAGGCAAGGGACGGAAGCCACTGCTGCTTCTGCTTTTCGGTGCCGAACCGGTACACGGGCATGGCGCCCAGTGAGACGCCGGCCTCGAGCGTGATGGCCACCGACTGGTCAACCCGGGCCAGCTGCTCGAGGGCGAGGCACAGGGCGAAGTAGTCTCCGCCCATTCCTCCGTACTCCTCGGGGAAGGGAAGCCCGAACAGGCCCATGTCGGCCATCTGCTTAACCACTTCGTACGGGAAGCTGTGTTCCTCGTCGTGCTTGACGGAAACGGGCTCCACTACCTCATCGGCGAAGTCGCGCACCGTGTCGACGAGGTCCTGGTATTCCTCGCTGAGTTCAAAGTTCATCGTGCTGGCACTTCCTTCACTGTGGGTTGCTGAGGTGACGGCTCTGTCTGGCCGTTCGTCGGGTCTTCCGCTGACCCGGGGCCGGCCGGCTCGACGTGGATGCTCGCCACAACCTGGTTGGCCTTGACGAGGTCGCCCGGCTTCAGGGTGAGGTGGACGGTTCCGGCCACGGCGGCCACGAGTTGGTGTTCCATCTTCATTGCCTCGACGCCAAGGAGCACCTGGCCCGCCTCCACGGTGTCGCCGTCGTTCACCGACACCGAGACGACGGTCCCGGGCATGGGACTGCGGACGAGCGGGTCGGCCGCCGCGCCGGCGCGGGCCACCAGCGCGAGCTGTGCCTGCAGCCGTGCGCTCCGGCTCTGCCGGCGCACCGACACGGACCAGCCGTCCTCCCCCAGCCAGGCCACCGCGTCGTGGTGGGCGGTTGCGGCGGGGGTGCGCAGGCCGTCGACGACGGCGCCGCCGGCGCCGTCAAGCTGAACGCTCAGTTCGGTGCCGCCGTCGACGGCCACGGCATAGGTGGTGCCGGTGCCGGACGGCTGTCCGTCCGGCACCTGCCGGAGCATCACCTGCCGGACGTCGTCGGGCCCCACTTCGAGGCTCAGGGTGCGGGGCCGGGGCGCGCCGACGCGGAAGCCGTCCCTGCGCTGCCACGGCGGCAGTTCCGCTGCGCCGTCACTCCCGGCGGCGCCGCCGGAACGGGCCGGCGTCTCGGCCTCGAGCATCCCCGCCGCGAGAACGGCGAGTTCCGCGTCGGTGACGGCCCGGAATGCCAGCTGCGGCATCTTCCGCTCGATGAGGGTCGTGTCGAGGCGGCCGGCACGGACGTCGTCGTCGCGAAGGAGCAGCCGCAGGTATTCGGTGTTGGTGTCGATGCCGAGCACAACGGAGGATCCGAGCGCCGCGTCGAGCCGGTTCAGAGCCTCGGTGCGGTCCCTGCCCCAGGCGATGACCTTTGAGAGCATCGGATCGTACGCTGCAGGGATCGTCAGGCCCGACAGCAGCGAACTGTCGACCCGGATGCCCTCGCCTGCCGGTTCCTCGAGCCGCAGCACGGTGCCCGTCGAGGGGAGGAACCCCGCCTCGGGGTTCTCCGCGTACACCCGAGCCTCGATGGCGTGGCCGGTGAGGGCGACGTCGTCCTGGGTGAAGTTCAACGCCTCGCCGGCCGCGATGCGCACCTGCCACTCGACGAGGTCGATCCCCGTGACAAGTTCGGTAACCGGGTGCTCAACCTGGAGCCGGGTGTTCATCTCCATGAAGAAGAACTCGTCCGGTGCGGCGTCGGAGACAAGGAACTCGACGGTTCCTGCTCCGGTGTAGTCGACGCTGCGGGCCGCGCTGCAGGCCGCTTCGCCGATCCGGGCCCGGGTGGCCTCGTTCAGCAGCGGCGAGGGCGCCTCTTCGATGACCTTCTGGTGCCTGCGCTGCAGGGAGCATTCCCGCTCCCCCAGGTGGACGACGTTGCCGTGTCCGTCGGCAAGGACCTGCACCTCGATGTGGCGCGGCGCGGAGATAAGGCGTTCGAGGAACAGGGTGTCGTCTCCGAAGGCCGAAGCCGCAACCCGGCGGGCGGTCACCAGCGTGGCCGGGAGGTCCGCCCGGTCGTGGACGGCGTGCATTCCCTTGCCGCCGCCGCCGGCCGACGGCTTGATCAGCAGCGGGTAGCCGATCGCGTCGGCCGCCTCCACCAGCTGCGCGTCGGTGAGTCCGGGCTCGGCAAGGCCGGGCACCACGGGAACGCCGTGGCCTGCGACGTGGTTCTTGGAGCGGATCTTGTCGCCCATGACGTTGAGGGCATGAACCCCGGGCCCGATGAACACGATGCCCGCCTCGGCGAGGGCCTTGGCGAACCCGGCGTTCTCGCTCAGGAAACCGTAGCCGGGGTGTACCGCTTCGGCCCCGGTGCGCCGGCACGCCGCAATGATCGCCTCGGCGTTGAGGTAGCTTTCGGTGGGCGACGCGGGGCCGATCCTCACGGCGGTGTCGGCCTCGCGGACGTGCCGGGCCTGCGCGTCGGCGTCGCTGTACACGGCGACGGATCGGATGCCGAGGAACCGCAGGGTCCGGATGACACGGCAGGCGATTTCGCCGCGGTTGGCGATCAGTACCGTCGAAAACGCCGGCCGCTGGGGGGTTGTTGGGGGCATGGGGCTCACATCCGAAAGAGGCCGAAGGAGGTTTCCGGCAGCGGGGCGTTGGCGCAGACATCAAGCGCCAGCCCGAGCACGGTGCGGGTGTCCGCGGGGTCGATGATTCCGTCGTCCCAGAGCCGGGCGGTTGAGTAGTAGGGGCTCCCCTGCGCCTCGTACTGCTCCCTGATGGGAGCAACGAAGGCAGCCTCCTCCTCGGCGCTCCAAGACTCCCCGCGGGCCTCGAGCTGGTCGCGCTTGACGGTGCTGAGGACGGAGGAGGCCTGGTTGCCGCCCATGACCGAGATGCGGCTGGCCGGCCACATCCACAGGAAGCGGGGCGAGTAGGCCCGCCCGCACATCGAATAGTTTCCGGCGCCGAAGGAGCCGCCGATCACGACCGTCAGCTTGGGAACCCGGCAGGTGGCAACGGCGGTCACCATCTTGGCGCCGTGCTTGGCGATCCCGCCGGCCTCGGAGTCCTTGCCGACCATGAACCCGGAGATGTTCTGCAGGAAGATCAGGGGAATTCCGCGCTGGTCGCACAGCTCGATGAAGTGGGCGCCCTTGAGCGCCGATTCGCTGAACAGCACACCGTTGTTGGCTACGATTCCCACCTTGTGCCCGGAGAGCGTGGCGAACCCGGTCACCAGCGTTGTTCCGTATTCGCGCTTGAACTCGTGGAAGAGGCTCCCGTCAACGAGGCGGGCGATGACCTCGCGGACGTCGTATGCGGCGTTCACGTCAACCGGCACAGCCCCGTAGAGCTCGTCCGGCTCCACCGCGGGAGGCTGGACGGGAACGGTGTCCCAGGCGGGCCGTGGAACGGGAAGCGTCGAGATGATGTCGCGGACAATCTCCAGCGCGTGGGTGTCGTTCTCAGCGAGATGGTCGGTGACGCCGGAAACGCGGGAGTGGAGCTCGCCGCCGCCGAGTTCCTCGGCCGTGACGATTTCGCCGATGGCGGCCTTCACCAGCGGCGGGCCGCCGAGGAAGATGGTGCCCTGGTTCCGGACGATGACCGTTTCATCGCTCATCGCGGGAACGTAGGCTCCGCCGGCGGTGCAGGAGCCCATCACCGCGGCGATCTGGGGGATTTTCCGGGCGGAAAGGGTTGCCTGGTTGTAGAAGATGCGCCCGAAGTGGTCGCGGTCGGGGAACACTTCGTCCTGTTTGGGAAGGTAGGCGCCCCCGGAGTCAACGAGGTAGACGCAGGGAAGGTTGTTCTCGAGCGCCATTTCCTGGGCGCGCAGGTGCTTCTTCACCGTGAGGGGATAGTAGGTTCCGCCCTTGACGGTCGCGTCGTTGGAGATGACGAGCACCTGGCGCCCGTGCACCAGGCCGATGCCGGCGATCACTCCCGCTCCGGGGCTTTCGTCGTCGTACATGCCGTTTGCCGCAAGCGGCGCTATTTCGAGGAAGGGGCTTCCATCATCGAGCAGGACGTCGATGCGTTCGCGCGGAAGGAGCTTGCCGCGGGCGAGGTGGCGCTCCCGGGACTTCTCCGGCCCGCCGAGGGCGGCCTCGGCCAGGCGTTCGCGCAGTTCCTCCGCCAGCCGCCGCTGGGCGGCATCGTTTTCAGCGAAGGTCTCGGCGGTGGTGTCCACCTTCGACGACAGCGTCTCCATCGACTACTTCCTCAAATTGCTCTGAGTTAGTGTGCACTAACCGAGTTTTAGGTTAGTGGCTATTAACCGGCCTGTCCACCAGAATAGGGAGCACCCTCGTCTCCCAGTGAAGGATTACCCATGGAGTCACCGCCCGCAGTAGACCGGATGACGGGCCGCAGCCTCGCCAAGGCCTCCCGGCGCGCGGCCCTCCTTTCGGCTGCGGCCCAGCTCTTCGCCGAGCGCGGGTACAACGGTGTCTCGATCGAAGACCTCGGGTCGGCGGCCGGCGTCAGCGGACCGGCCGTGTACCGTCACTTCAGCGGCAAGCCCGCCGTGCTCTCGGCGCTGCTCACGGGAGTCAGCGAGGACCTGCTCGAGGGCGGCCGCACCGTTGTGGAGACCTCGGCCGATCCGGAGAGCGCCCTGCGCGGGCTCATCGAGTTCCAGGTGGATTTCGCGCTCAGCAACGCCAACGTCATCCGGGTCCAGGACCGCGACCTCAGCAGCCTCTCCCGGGAGGATGAACAGACTGTCCGCTCGCTGCAGCGCCGTTACGTTGAGGTGTGGGTCGACGTGATGGCCGAGCAGGCCCCGGGCGCGGACCTGCTGCGCCTGCGCCGGAAGGCCCACGCCGTCTTCGGGCTGATCAACTCGACTCCGCACTCAAGCGCAGGAAGCAAGACCTCGAAGGATATCGCCGGGCTGCGCGGCCTGCTCGAAGACATGGCCTGGGCCGCCCTCAACGCCTAGCCCGCCATGGCCCGCCCGCTGCTAGTACGCTGGTTTCCAAGCAACGTCCGCACCGTCCCCTAACCGAAAGTTCCGCTGTGATTGAGCTCCGCCCCGTTGAAGCCTCCGATCTGGACGAATTTTTCGCACACCAACTCGATCCGAGTGCAAACCACATGGCGGCGTTCGCGGCGAAGAACCCCGCCGACCGCGGCGTGTTCGACCACCACTGGCAGGACATCCTCAACAACCCGCGCATCACGGTGCGCACCATCCTCTCCGACGGCGTCGTGGTGGGCAGCATCCTTGCCTACCACGACGACGAGACACCCGAGATCAGCTACTGGATCGACAAGTCCCGCTGGGGGCAGGGCATCACGACGGCGGCGGTCGGCCAGTTCCTCAAGGAAGTGACGGTCCGCCCGCTGCGCGCCCGCGCTGTTGCCGACAACGTCAGCTCCATCCGCATCCTTGAGCGCTGGGGGTTCGAGAAGGTCGGCGAGGCGCAGGGCTTCGCCAATGCCCGTGGGGCGGTCGTCAAGGAACTCATCCTCGAACTGCGCTAGCCGGTTCCCGCAGCAGTCACGCGGGGCACGGATACCGCCGGTTCGGGCGGCCCAGGCGGGCCGGCACGTGTGGTGAGCGCCCTCAGCCGGCCTCGGCGTCGCGCTCGGCGGCCCGGATGGCCGGCTCGGTGACGATCCTCATGCCCAGCAGCAGCGCGAGTGTCACAACTCCCATGAAGGCGAAGACCGCGGGCCGCGGCACCCGCCGGCATCGTGCCCCATGCCACGAGCCGGTAGGCGCTGTTGACCCGGCCCAGGAGCCGGTCCGGGGTGATCCGCTGCCGCAGCGACACGGAAATCACGTTCCACACCGCGATGGCCGCTCCACCCACGAAGAAGGCGGTGCCGATGAGCAGCGGCTCCGCTGTCAGTGCCGGCGTGGCAATGAGGAGAGTGCTCGCAAGGATGGACAACGCCAGTGAACGCGAACGGCCAATGCGCTTCTCCGCCTGTTCGGCGACGAAGGAGCCCATCAGGCTGCCGGCAGGAGCGGCCGGTCCCACAGGAACCCGAGGCCTTCGGCGATGTCGGCGCGCACCGTCGATGATCCGGCCCGCTCCAGCCGGAACGACCCGCGGACGAACATCCAGGCGCCAACGGCACAGACCCAGAGGGCCGCGGGGACGGTCAGGGCAAGGGCGAGGCGCTCCACAGGGTCCAGAAGGCGGCGCCAAGGGGCGGACCCTCACCGCCGGGCAGCTCCGGCCCGTGCTGCTCAGGCCCGCCGTCATCGTCCACCCGACGACAATTGCATCCACGGCCCCATTCCACAATGCTTCGCACCTGCCTCCGTGCCCCAAACGGCGGAAAGCGCCTGCGTCTGAGGCGGCGCCTCCCGGGTAGAGTGCGTCAATGGACGAGAAAGCAACCCTCCTCACCTACCTCCGCATCCGCCGGGCCGACCTGCTCGGGAAACTCGAAGGGCTCGGTGAATACGACATCCGCCGCCCGCTGACCCCGACCGGAACGAACCTCCTTGGGCTCGTCAAGCACGTGGCAAGCGTGGAACTCGGCTACTTCGGTGAGGTCTTTGGCCGCCCCAGCGGCCGCCTGCTTCCCTCGCTGGCGGAGGACGCCGAACCGGACGCCGACATGTGGGCGGCCCCGGAAGAATCCAGGACGGAGATCATCGAACTGCACCGCTTCTCGGCCGCGCACAGCGATTCGACAATCGAGGCTCTTCCGCTCACCGCCGTCGGCGAGGTTCAATGGTGGCCGCCGGAGCGCCGCCGCGTGACGCTCCATCAGATCCTGGTGCACATGTGCGTCGAAACATCCCGGCACGCCGGGCACGCAGACATCCTCCGCGAACTCATCGACGGCGCCGCAGGCAACGGCCCCGACGATCCGAACGTGACACGGCGGACCTCCGGGGAGTGGGAGCGGCACCGCACCAGGATTGAAGCGGCCGCCCGGCAGGCGGAAGCCGAAGCACGCGTCTCCGGGGCGTAGGCTGGGCGCATGGTCGACTCCGCGCACCGCCAACAGCACATTATCGACACCCTTGTTGAGGCCCACGAGGCGCTCATGGGAGCGGATCCGCGGGCCTTCCGGGCGCGCTTCCGGAAGATGGCAGCCGACCCCTACGCGTTCTACCGTGGCAGCGCCTCAATCTTCTATTCCGACATGGAAGACCTCGAGGACCGTTGGGCCAACGAGCGCACCGGCCGGGTCTGGATCCACGGTGACCTGCATGCGGGAAACTTCGGCACCTACATGAGCAACCAAGGCCGGCTTACCTTCGATGTGAACGACTTCGACGAGGCGTACGTCGGCCATTTCTCCTGGGACCTGCGCCGGTTCGTCGCTTCCCTGGCGCTGCTGTGCTGGCAGAAGGCGCTGCCGGCACAGGCGGTTACCGACCTCGCGGAAACCTATCTCCGCAGCTACCTCGACAGGGTCCGGGACTATGTCAAAGCCGAGGACGCCGACTTCGCCTTCGGGCTCCACAACACCGACGGCGCCATCCGCAGGGTCCTCCACGCTGCCCGCGCCTCACGGCGGACGCAGATGCTCGAATCGCTCACGCGGGTCGAAGACCACGAGCGGCACTTCCGCGACAACGGGTCGACCCGCCGCCTCGACGAAACTGAATACGCCAAGGTCGCCACGGCGTTCGATGAGTACCTCACCACCATCCCGGAAAACGAGCGGTCGCGGCGCGGAGTGTTCTACGAGGTGAAGGGCATTGTCGGCCGGAACGGGTTCGGGATCGGCAGCGCTGGGCTGCCCGCCTACAACGTGCTGATCGAAGGCTATGACGAGGCACAGGAAAACGACATCATCCTCAGCGTCAAGCAGTCGAACATCGCGGCGCCGAGCCGCATCGTCAACGACGAGCGCGTGCGGGACTACTTCATCGACGACGGCCACCGGGCTGTCATCAGCCAGCGCTCCCTCCAGACCCACACCGACCCTTTCCTTGGCTACACAACCATTGACGGCGTCTCCTATGTTGTCTCGGAGCTCTCCCCCTACAAGCGCGACCTCGACTGGGAGGACCTGACCGAGCCGGCCGACATGGACCCCGTGCTGCAGGGCCTGGGCCAGGCGACCGCGAAGATCCACTGCTCCACCGACGAGGACAGCGACCACGATCTCGTGCCATTCCGCACCGAGACAGCGATCATCGAGGCGATTGAAGGAAGGGAGGACGAGTTCCTGAGCGACATCATCGACTTCTCAATCGGCTACGCCGCCTCCGTTCGCGAGGACCACGCGCTTTTCGTTGAAGCATTCCGCGAGGGCAAGATCAGCGCCGTCCCCGCCACCTGAAGACCCGGCCTCAAGACCCCGGCGCCCGGCAGGATCCCCCTGCCGCCCCGAAGGGCAGTAGGCTTGTGCCGTGAAAACTTTCCGCGCCGCCCGGATCATTGTTCCGCTGGCCGTTGCCTCGGCCGCTTTCCTTGGAGGGTGTGCACAGGTCGAAGAGAAAGCCCGGGACGCCGTTTCCGAAGCCGCATCGGCCGGAGCCCGCGAGGTCCAGGAACGGGCCTGCGCACTGGCGGAGGACGGATTGATCAGCGCCAGGGAGATGGAGGCCCTGTCGGGCCTTGTGCCCGCCGCGCGAACAGCGGGCGTCCCTGACACGATCCTTGCTCCGTTGGAGCGCATCACCGAGGCCGGCGACAACGCGCCCGACGGCGCAATCGACGACCTGCGCCGGGCCTGCGGCCAGACCGCGGAGCCGTCGGCAGGCTGATCCGCGCGCCCCCGCTGCCGAACCGGTGCCGGGTCGACCTCGATGGGACCCACTGCAGCTCGCCTGTCCTTGACCGCACCAGTTCCTTGACCTCGCGAAATGCTTGACCGCAGCTCCCCGCGCCACGCATCGTTGAGTGTACTAAGCATGCTTACGGATTGCCCGTGAAAGAGATTCCGGGTCTGCGGGAAACGCCGGCGTACCCTCGACGGGCGGCTGCCTGCCGTCCCGGTCGACGGCCGGCGATCCCGCCACCACAAGGAGGTAGCAATGCCCGCCAGGACGGACTCCAGCGTTGTGAAGGACCTCGGCGAGCTGGAGCGGCTCGTTGCAGCCGGGGAAAACGTCTACATCAGGTACTCCGAGGGATACGAGGCCGACTCCGGCTCGCAGAGCACCGACTCGGAGAGCGGATTGACACTCCCCGGCCTGTCCGTCAACCCGCTGACCCCGGAGAGCTGGTGGACGCGGCCTTTGAGGGATTGGCTGGCCCGGCAGGTGTGCCAATACAGGCACCTGGGTGACAGGAAGGACCGCCACGCCTGGGTCCTCACGGGCCGGTGCGTTGGACGCGGGCCCGACTGCGAGCCGCTGCTGGTCGACGTTCAACCGCTCGGCAGGCTCGACGACGCGCTCCTCGGGGAAGCCGAGAGGGTGTACGAGGAGCAGTTCGCCGCCCGGCAGGGACCATAGCCTTCGTCGGCATTGCGCGGCCGCGCAACTACCCCGAAAGCGCATGCCAAAACGCAGCGGCGGGAGAACTGGTGTTGCGCCGTTCCGGCCCCGGCGGCCGGGTCCCGGCCTGCAGGTGAGGAGTAGAGTGGGGAGTGTCGCTTAGCAGCAGGCGGCACAGGCACCCTTCCCGTCTTTGGCTTCAATGCCGGCACCAGGGCGTCGCGACCCTGGCGGGAGCGGTATGTCAACCGAGAAGGTCACTGGAGCAGAGTCGGCAGGGCAGGCCGCAGTCGGCGGCGACATCTCCGGACTGCTTCAAAACATCGTTCTGGAGAGCCGGGACGTCAAGGAGTTCCTTGACGACGTCGCGGGCCTGGCCGTTGACCATCTGGCTGGACCGGGCCGCGAGGTGCACTGCGGGATCACGCTGATGCGGCTGCGGAAGAGCGGTACTGTCGCCAGCAGCAGCTGGCAGGCGGAAGACATGGACGCGATACAGTCCTCCCTCGACGACGGTCCATGTCTGACGGCTGCCCGCACGAACGAGACCGTCAACGTACCCGACCTCCAACAGGACCGCCGCTGGCCGGAGTACCGGGCCGCCGTGGCCAAGTACGGAATCCGGTCCATCCTCGGCGTCCCCATCCCGTTGGACGGCGACGCCGCATGCGGGCTCAACCTCTACTCAACCTCCCCTGCGGCGTTCGACGAAACCGCCGTCGACGCCGCCGAACAGTTCGCCCGTGAGGCGTCGAAGTCGCTCCGTTTGGCAGTGCGCATCGCGAACCTCACCGACAACGGCCAGAACCTCAAGGCGGCGATGGACTCCCGCACCACAATCGATCTGGCCGCGGGCATCATCATGGCGCAGAACAGGTGCAGCCAGGCCTCCGCAATGACGATCCTGAAGTCCGCCTCGAGCGCCAGGAATGTGAAGCTCCGTGACGTGGCGGCCGCCGTGGTCGACTCCACGGGCCATCATGCATCGTCTGCTCACTTTGAAAGCTGAACGGCGCGGCCCAGTGATCGGGTGATGGCCTGCGGCGGGATGCCCGGGTGTCAGGGCGGATGGATGGACTACCCGCGTCGGCCGTTCCGCACGGGCTCGACGGAAAACGCCCCAAGTGACGCGTCGTGCCGCCGGCCGATCGGTGCGAGTGGAAGATTGCTGATGAACACACAGTCCGCGACAACGTCCCTCAGGTCCCCCCTCCGGTCGTAGGCCGCCCGCTGTCGGCGGGCGCCGGTCCCCCGGGCCAGGATCTGGCGTACGAGGGACTGCACGAGGGGCAGTTCGCCCTGCTCGCAGAGCACCGGCCGAACATGGTTGAGGAGTGCGGTAACCACGGCGGGCGCAGGGCGTGGCAGGTTCTCGACCGGGTGCAGCAGCTCCCCGTCGAGGCCGAACCGTCCAGCACGCCATGAGGCAACGCGCAGCTGGGCGGTGGGAACGGCGGGCGGGGGCGTCCCTTCACGCCACTGCCTTGCCGCCGTCTCAACCAGGGCGCGCACCAGCGCCGCGATGAGCACGGTGTCGTCCGGATGGAGGCACACGTCGCCCACCCGCACTTCAACCGTAGGGTGGTTATGGCTGAGGCGGGCGTCGAAGTAGATCTGCCCAAGGTCAAGCGGCACATCCGAGTCAAGCAGGCCGTTGACGCACCGGTGGTAGTTCTCGGCCGACCCGAAGATGTCGCAGGGGCCGGCAGTGGGCCACCGGTTCCAGGCCTGCGTCCTGAAGCTTGCGTAGCCGGTGTCCTCACCATTCCAGAAGGGTGAATTCGTGCTCAG
The DNA here is from genome assembly GCF_058269175.1 of Arthrobacter sp. TJ-254. NCBI lineage: Bacteria > Bacillati > Actinomycetota > Actinomycetes > Micrococcales > Micrococcaceae > Arthrobacter > Arthrobacter sp. TJ-254. The sequence goes on from NZ_JBZCNF010000006.1 coordinate 116,527, forward strand.
CGCCGCCAGCACCGGAAGCCAGATCCGGATCCTGTCCAGGACCGCCACGCCCTCCTCGTCGGACTCCACCCCCACGTGCACGTGGCAGCCGCAGGTGAGCTGTTCGCGCGCCGTCAGTTGGAACCGATCCACCATTTCCGCGTACCGCCGCCCCGGGCTGAGGCGGGACTGGACAGGCAGCGGCGACGTCGCGATCGCGGCCACCCGGGCCCCCACTGCGCGCGCCGCGGCATCGGCGGCAGCACGGCACCCGTTGATATCGGCCGCAAGTTCCTCAAGCGAGTACGAGGGCCGGGTGCAGGTTTCAATCTGCTCCTGCTTCATCTCGATCGTCAGGCCACCGCCCAGCGGCGAATCCTGGATCGCCTGCGCCAGTGGGAGCGCGACGCCTTCCACTTCATCTACGAGGAGGAACTCCTCCTCAACGCCGAAGGACCGCATCAGGTAACCACCCCGGGGAAGCAGGAACAAAGGGACGAGCCACACGCGCTGCGGGCGTGCGGAAATGCTGAAAGTGCGGCGAGCCCTCTCGGAGCGCTCTTGGAACGGGAAACACCGGGCCGCTGCTTAACCCCAGTTGATCGGAAATCAAGGCTAAACCGGCTGCACCCGCCGTGCAAGGTCTTGCCCGGCCCGGGACTGGACGGCGGCCCGGGCCGGGACGGCTACACCATCGTGACGAGCATTCCCGGGTCGTTGAGGATGGTTCCGATGTCGGCCAGGAACCGCGAGCCCTGTTCGCCGTCGACGAGGCGGTGGTCGAAGGAGAGACTCAGCGTCAGCACCGACCGCAGGGCGATGCCGCCCTCGAACTCCCACGGCATGCGCCTCACTGCTCCCATGGCAAGGATTGCCGCCTCACCGGGGTTGAGGATCGGCGTTCCGGCGTCGATGCCGAAGACACCGATGTTCGTGATGGAGATGGTGCCGCCGGAGAGATCCGCCGGCGCCGTGGTGCCGGCCCTGGCCGTGTCGGTGAGCTCCTTCAATTTCCCGGCAAGCTCAAGCAGGCTGAGCCCGTGCGCGTTCTTGATGTTGGGGACGAGCAGCCCCCGCGGCGTGGCCGCCGCGATGCCGAGGTTCACGTAGTGGTAGGTGACGATCTCCCCCGCCGTTTCGTCCCACCGCGAGTTCAGGCTGGGGTTCCGCGCCAGGGCGATGCACAGGGCCTTGGCGACGATCGTCAGCGGAGTCACCCGCGCCCCGGCGAACTGCCGCGAGTCCTTGATCCTGGCCAGGAGGTCGATCGTCGCCGTGACGTCGACGGTGAGGAACTCCGTCACGTGCGGCGCCGTGAAGGCGCTTGCCACCATCGCGGCGGCGGTATGCTTCCGCATCCCCTTGATCGGCGTCCGGGTCTCAAGGGCTCCCTCAACCACCCCGGAGGACGTCGCCTGCGAAGAGCCGTCCGCGACCGCGCCCTGCACGGGAGCAGGGGAAGGAACGCCATCGGCACGGGCCGCACGGAGGACGTCCTCGCGCAGGATGAGCTTGTTCGGGCCCGTGCCTTCGATGTCCTCGAGGTGCAGGCCGAGATCGCGGGCGAGCTTCCGCACCGGCGGCGTTGACCGCGGCCGCTCGAGCCGCACCGCAGGACCGGCCGGCGCCCTCCGCCCGGCATCCGGTGCCGGATTCCGCGATGCCGGAGGCGGCGGAACGGCGAGTGACGCAGGCGTGGCCGCCTCAAGCAGGCTGACGCCCGCGGGAGGGAAGCTGCGCGAGCGCCGGGCGGGTCGTCCGCTCTTCTCAACTGCCGCACCATAGCCAACGAGGTTCGGTTCCCGCTTGGCGGGAGCCTGGGCTCCATCGACGGGGCGCGCCTGGCCCTCGGACACCGGCACCGCCGGCGCCGGAACCTCGAAGGAAACGATCGGCGCTCCTACCGCCACGACGCTTCCCGGCTGCTCGTGGAGCGCCGCAACGATGCCCGCGTACGGTGAAGGGAGCTCGACCACGGCCTTTGCCGTCTCGACGTCGGCGATCACCTGGTTCAGTTCAACAGTGTCTCCGACGGCCACGTGCCAGCTGACGATCTCCGACTCGGTGAGTCCCTCGCCGAGGTCGGGAAGGCGGAATTCCTTGATCATCCCGGCGCTCACGCGTCGATTCCGCTCAGCGAGTTGGGCCGCCCCAGCGCGCGGTCGACCCCGTCGAGGATGCGGTCGAGGTCGGGCAGGTGGTGGAACTCGAGCTTGGAGTACGGGTAGGGAATGTCGAAGCCGGTGACCCGGACCGGAGCGTGCTCAAGGTGGTAGAAGCACCGTTCGGTGATGCTCGCTGCGATCTCGGCGCCGAGGCCGCCGGACTGGGCCGCCTCATGGGTGATGACAAGGCGTCCGGTCTTCCGCACCGACGCTTCGACGGTGGCGAAGTCGATTGGGGCGAGCGAGCGCAGGTCGATGACTTCGATGGAGATGCCTTCGTCGCCCGCCGCAACCGCTGCGTCGCGGGCTGTGGGCACCAGCGGACCGTAAGTGACGAGGGTGACGTCGGTGCCGGGGGTGACCACGCGCGCCTGTTCCATTGACGACGACGCCGGGTCGGAGCCCTCATCGACCTCGCCCTTGGTGTGGTAGCGGCGCTTGGGCTCGAAGTAGAGGACCGGGTCGTCGCAGGCGATCGCCTGCTGGATCATCGTGTAGGCATCCTGGGGGTTCGACGGGCTGATGACCCGCAGGCCCGAGGTGTGGGTGAAGTAGGCCTCAGGTGATTCGGAATGATGCTCGGGCGAGCCGATCCCGCCGCCAAAGGGGACGCGGATGGTGATGGGCATCTTCACGGCACCCTGGGTGCGGTAGTGGATCTTCGCCACCTGGCACACGATCTGGTCGAAGGCCGGGTAGATGAATCCGTCGAACTGGATCTCCACAACCGGACGGTAGCCCCGGTAGGCCATTCCGACGGCGGTGCCCATGATCCCCGCTTCAGCGAGGGGGCTGTCGAGCACCCGGTGCGGGCCGAAATCCTTCTGCAGGCCGTCGGTGATGCGGAAGACACCGCCGAGCTTGCCGATGTCCTCCCCCATGAGGACCACCTTCGGGTCGGCGTCCATTGCGCGCCGCAGGCCGGCGTTGATCGCGCGGCCGAAAGTCATCGTCGACATCAGTTGCTCCCCTCGGAGGTTGCGCCGGCGGAGAACGACGCGAGATACCGCTCGTACTGGTCCTGCTGCCGCTCAAGCCAGGAGTTCGGTGTGCTGTACACGTGGCGGAAGACGTCGGCCGGGGCCGGTTCCGGCATCGAAAGGCATCCCGCCCGCAGTTCGGCGGCAACGGCGTCGGCCTTCGCCCGCACCGAATCGGTGTAGTCGGCGTCGAGCAGGTCCATCGAATCAAGGAGCGAGGCGATGCGTGCCAGCGGGTCCTTGGCGGCCCAGTCCTCGAGCTCGTTCGGGTCCCGGTACCGGGTGGGGTCGTCGGCCGTGGTGTGCGGTCCCATGCGGTAGGTGACGGCCTCAATGAAGGTCGGCCCGCCGCCGGAACGGGCCCGCGCCAGGGCCTCCCGGGTCACGGCCAGGCAGGCAAGGACGTCGTTGCCGTCCACCCGGACCGAGGGGATCCCGAAACCCGGGGCGCGGTTCGCGATCGGCACATGGGCCTGGAGCCCCACCGGTTCGGAGATCGCCCAGTGGTTGTTCTGGCAGAAAAAGATCACCGGCGCCTGGTAGCTGGCGGAGAACACCATCGCCTCGTTGACGTCGCCCTGGCTTGTGGCTCCGTCGCCGAAGTAGGCCACGGCGACGGCGTCGTCTCCGTCGTGGAGGATGCCCATGGCGTACCCGGTTGCGTGAAGCGTCTGTGCGCCGATGATCACCTGCGGGGTGGCCATGTTGATCGTGTAGGGGTCCCAGCCGGAGGACGCGTTGCCCCGCCAGACGCGCAGGATGTCGGTGAGGTCGACTCCCCGGCAGTACGCCACGGCGTTCTCGCGGTAGCTGGAGAAGACGAAGTCGTCGCTGCGCAGTGCGCGGCCCGACCCGATCTGGGCGGCCTCCTGGCCGAGCAGCGGCGGCCACAACGCGAGTTCCCCCTGGCGCTGCAGGGCCGTGGCTTCGGCGTCGATTCGGCGCACCACGACCATGTCCTCGTACAGCGAGCGCAGTGCGGCGCCGTCGATATCGGAAACCAAGGGATCATAGTGGGCGTCCGGAACGCGGACGCCGTCAGCGGTAATGAGCTGGACAAGTCCGGAAGCAGGCTCCGGTTGGCCGCTGCTTGGGGACAGGCTGTTGTTCGGAGCCACGATTCCACGCCACCTTCATGTGCTGGGCGGTACTCCCCCGGCCTCGCTGTAGCGCCACCGGAAGCCTTCGGGCACCATTACCCGAAGTACTTGTGACCCTACTCACACCGCACAGGCGGCACAACCGATCGTTCCTTGACTGAGCAGAGTGCCCTGTACTGGCACGGCCGCCCGTGTTAGCGTTGCGCATTATGCACCCCCTTGACGGCACGGACATGCGTCTGCTTCTGGCCATGGCAAAGGACCCGCGCCGCACCGTCGTCGCCATCGCCGAGCGGCTCGGAATGTCCCGCAACACGGTTCAGGCCCGCATGACGCGGCTTGAGGAGAAATCGGTCTTCCTCTCCTTCGAACGGCGCATCAACCCGGCGGCCCTGGGCTACCCCCTGATGGCTTTCATCCACGTTCACGTGCAGCAGCAAAAGCTTTCCGAGATCACCCGCCAGCTCGGCCTGATCCCCGAGGTCGTCGAGGCGCACGGGCTCTCCGGCCACGCCGACATCCTCGTCCGCGTGGTCGCGACCGACGCCGAGGACCTCTTCCGGATCAACGGCAAGATCCTTGCCTGCAACGGCGTCGAACGCTGCGACACTTCCCTGGCGATGGGCGAGCTAGTGCCCTTCCGCGTCGAGCCGCTGCTCACGCGCGGCCCCCTCCCCCGGTAGCAGCCGAACGCAGCAGCTTTCAAGTCCCGCACTTCCCCTTTCCGGGGCCAGCGGGCGGGGTTATGGTTCTATCACCGGACGCCCTCGCGGACGGGCTGAAGCACAGCCGTCCGGGCTGGCACACCGATCCGGTCGGCGAAGGAGAGCGCAATGGATTCGAACACCGAAGAGCCGTCGAGCCCGGCCCGCGACGGCCTTGAGCAGGCAGGAAACCCCATCCCACGCGACGATGTCGACCTCGTCGAGGACCCCTCGCCGGTCGATGCCCCCGCCGGTGAATCAGCTGGCGAATCAGCCGGTGAGGATCTCCCCGCAGCCGACAGCGCAGGAGGGATTACCTATGTGCCGGACCACGAGGAGACCGACCCGGCAGGACGCGCGCCTGGCCTGAACAAGGCGACGGGGCCGGCCGAGGAAAAGGACGAGCAGACCGCCGACGAGCGCGACCTCACGACGGACATCAGCCCGAGCGACTAGGCAAACCCCAACGAGGCCGGACCCAAGGAAGGGGCCGAAGCACCGGAACTCCGGTGCTTCGGCCCCTTCCAGTTCCGGGCGTCCGCCCGGGGCAGGTCCTAGTGCTCGACAGCCTTTTCGGCACCTACGCCGGTCAGCGAACGGACCTCCATCTCGGATGCCGTCAGGGGATCCTCGGTTCGCTTGGAGAGGGTTGTCCCCAGCCAGCCGAGGAAGAACGCGAGCGGGATCGAGACGATGCCGGGGTTGCTGAGCGGGAAGAGCGAGAAGTCCGCCCCCTGGATCATCGACTTCTCTCCCCCCGAGACCACCGGCGACAGCGCGATCAGCAGGATCGCCGAGCCGAGGCCGCCGTACATGCTCCACAGCGCGCCCTGGGTGTTGAACTTCCGCCAGAACAGGGAGTAAAGGATGGTGGGAAGGTTCGCGCTCGCCGCAACGGCGAACGCCAGCGCGACGAGGAAGGCGATGTTCTGGCCCGAGGCGCCGATGCCGCCAAGGATCGAGAGCAGGCCGATGACGACAACGGTCCGCCGTGCCACCTTGACTTCGCCGTCGGGGTCGACCTTGCCGCGGCGGACGACGTTCGCGTAGATGTCATGGGCGAACGACGCGGCGGCGGTGATGGTGAGCCCCGCCACCACGGCAAGGATCGTGGCGAACGCGACTGCCGAGATCAGCCCCAGCAGCAGCGGGCCGCCAAGTTCGAAGGCGAGCAGCGGTGCGGCCGAGTTCACCCCGCCGGGGGCGGCGGCGATCCGCTCCGCGCCGATCAGGGCGCTTGCGCCGTATCCGAGCACGAGGGTGAACAGGTAGAACGCGCCAATGAGCCAGATCGCCCAGACCACCGAGCGGCGGGCTTCCTTGGCCGTCGGGACGGTGTAGAAGCGCATGAGCACGTGCGGCAGTGCGGCCGTGCCGAGCACCAGGGCGAGCGCCAGGGAGACGAAGTCGAGCCGGGTCGTTCCGGTGAGGCCGTACTGCAGGCCGGGGCTGGTGATCGCCGCGTTGCCGGAGGTTTCAATTGCGGCGCCGAGCAGGGCGGAGAAGTTGAACCCGTGGATCGCCAGGACCCACACGGTCATGATGAATGCACCCACGATGAGGAGGAAGGCCTTGATGATCTGCACCCAGGTGGTGCCCTTCATGCCGCCGATCAGTACGTAGAGGATCATGAGGATGCCGACAACGGCGATCACGAGGGACTGCCCGACGCGGTCGTCGATGCCCAGCAGCAGCGAGACGAGTCCGCCGGCACCGGCCATCTGCGCCAGCAGGTAGAAGAAGCAGACCGCGAGGGTGGTGATTGCGGCGGCAATCCGGACCGGGCGCTGTTTCAGCCGGAAGGAGAGGACGTCGGCCATCGTGAACTTGCCGGTGTTCCGCAGCAGCTCGGCTACGAGCAGCAGTGCAACGAGCCACGCGACGAGGAAGCCGATCGAGTAGAGGAAGCCGTCATAGCCATTGATGGCGATGGCACCGACGATGCCGAGGAACGACGCCGCGGAGAGGTAGTCACCGGCGATCGCTGTCCCGTTCTGCGGGCCCGTGAACGAGCGGCCGGCCGCGTAGTAGTCGGCCGCGGTCTTGTTGTTGCGGCTTGCCCGAAGCACGATCACGAGGGTAATGGCCACGAACAACCCGAAGATGGTGATGTTCAGCCACGGCTCGCCGACGCGGGTTGACGGCACGGTCTGCAGGGGCAGGATGAGCCCCGTGGTGAGGGAGGTTGTCATTTCGTCCTGCCTGTCGGGTCGTCGAATACCTCGGGGGCCGCTGTCTCAAGCTGGTGGCGGATATCCGCGGCGATGGGATCGAGCCGGCGGTTGGCGTAGCTGACGTACCACATGGTGATGGCGAAGGTGCTCACGAACTGGAGCAACCCAAGGATGATGCCGATGTTGATGTTGCCGAACACCGGGGTCGCCATGAACTCGTGGGCGTAGTCCGCGAGGAGGACGTACGCGAAGTACCACAGCAGGAACACAACGGCCATGGGGAAAACGAAGCTGCGGTGCCGCTTGCGCAGCTCCTTGAACTGCTCGGTGTTCTGGACCTCGGTGAAGTCCACCGGAGGGATCCCGGCGTCATGCGCCGGCGATCCCGCCGCGGACGACGGCGTCCCGGCGTCCGGTTCGATTGGGTGTGAACCCATGATTCCTCCTCTACTCGGGCCGTCACCCCTGCGGAGCCGGCGGCGTTGCCGGGCAGGCTCGGCCCTCCCGTGTGACTCCCATCACTGTGGCGCACGGCCCGCGGCTTTTCCAGCACTGAACGGCTCCTGTCGCCGAGCGCGCAGCCCGCTGCGACGAACGGTCGGCGGGTGCTGGCACGGAGTGCTGACACGGCGGCGGGGCCCCGGGCGGGCGGGGCGCTACTGTAGAGCCATGTTCAGCGCCGCCGTCGACACCGCCCTGGTGTGCGCCATAGCGGTACTGACCCTCGTCGCGGTCGCCGCTGTCGGGTTCCGCCTGACGCGCTCCGCGCGCGAACTGGGATCCGATGCGGACCGGGCCACCTATGCAACCCTCCACACCGCGGCCCTCGCCTCCGAGCACCTCCGCGAGGGTCTGACGCCGGCGGGTGCCTCAAAGGCCAGCCGCCATCTGCGGGGCCTGCTTCACTGCGACACCCTTGTGATCACCGACGAGGACGCCGTCCTGGGCTGGGACGGGACCCGCACCGTGCCCGGCCAGTACATGGAACTCGTCCGGGAGGTGCTCGGATCGGGGCGCACGCAGATCATCCGGCGCACACAGCTCGACGCGGCACGGCTGCCGGGGGAAGGCGAGCTGGTCGTCTCACCGATCCGGGTGGACAAGCGCGTTGTCGGCACTGTCGGGGCGTTCGCCCCCGACGCCAGCGCCGGCCTGGTCCGCGCCGTCAACGAGCTCGCCGGCTGGGTCTCCACCCAGGTCGAACTGGCCGAACTGGACTCGTCGCGCCGCCTGCTCATCGAGGCCGAGGTCCGTGCCCTCCGGGCGCAGATCAGCCCCCACTTCATCTACAATTCGCTCAACGCCATCGCCTCATTCATCAACACCGACCCGGAGCGGGCGCGGGATCTGGTGGTGGAGTTCGCCGACTTCACCCGGTACTCCTTCCGCCGCCACGGCGACTTCACGACGGTCGCCGAGGAACTCCGCAGCATCGACCGGTACCTTCTGCTCGAACGCGCCCGGTTCGGAGACCGGCTCAAGGTTTCGCTCGAGATCGGGCCGGAGGTGCTCAGCACGGTGATCCCGTTCCTGAGCCTCCAGCCGCTTGTCGAAAATGCGGTGCGCCACGGCCTCGAATCGAAGGACGGCGTGGGCCATATTTCGATCACCGCCCACGACGCCGGCGCCTTCGCCGAGGTCACGATCGAGGACGACGGCGTGGGCATCGAACCCGAGCATCTCCGCTCCGTGCTGGCCGGGCACACCGAGGGCGTCCACGTGGGCCTGCGCAATGTCGACGCGCGGCTCCGCCAGGTGTACGGCGACGACCACGGCCTCATTATCGACACCGCACCCGGAGCCGGCACCCTGATCACCCTGCGGGTTCCCAAATCGCAGCCCGGCCACCACACCTGACCGCGTAACCTAGGGTTCATGGTCAATGTGGTCATCGCCGACGATGAGCTTCCCGCTGTCGAGGAACTCGCCTTCCTGCTGTCCAAGGACCCACGGGTCGGGGCGATCCACAGGGCCTCAAGCGGCGCCGAGGCGCTGAGCGCGCTTGAGAAGCACGACGTCGACGCATTGTTCCTCGACATCCACATGCCCGCACTGTCCGGGCTCGACCTCGCGCGGGTCATTGCGGGTTTCCCCAAGCCGCCCGCCGTCGTGTTCGTCACCGCCGACGAGGACCGCGCCGTCGAGGCCTTCGAGCTGCGTGCGGTCGACTACCTCCTGAAGCCCGTGCGGCGGGAGCGGCTGGCGGAGTCGGTGCGAAGGATCTGCGAGCTGGCAGCAGGTGGCACCCCAGCACCCGAACTCATCACCGTCGATCAGGGCGGGGTCAGCCGCATGATCCGCAGGGACGACGTTCGCTACGTGCAGGCCCAGGGCGATTACGCCCGGCTCCACACTTCGGAGGCGAGCTACCTGATCCGCATCCCCCTCAACGACCTCGAACGGCAGTGGGCGGACGCCGGGTTCCTGCGCACCCACCGGTCCTACCTCGTGGCGATGGATCAGGTCCGCCTCGTGCGCATCAACGCAGGCCGGGCCAGCGTCATGGTCGGCAACGCCGAGCTCCCGGTGAGCCGGCGCCATCTTCCGGACCTGCGCGGCAAGCTCGAAGCAACACGCCTGCGCCCGGGCCAGTAGAGGCCCGGATGCCCGACCCCCGAACGCCCGGTCCCCTGCCCGGCGGGCCCGCTCAGCCCGTGCCGGAGGCGACGCCTGCCGGTCCGCCGCCGCCGCGGGTACGCGTAACCGCGCCGCGCACCAGCGCCCGGCCGAGCAGCGGCGCGTTCCCGGTGACGCGCGAACTCGAGGAACACTCGGAGGTCGGCGAGGTCTTCGTTGCCTCCCTCATCCGATCCCAGCTGCGCCTGGCCCTTGTGGTCGCTGGAGGATTCCTGCTGATCCTCATCGGGATTCCGGTGCTCCTTGGTCTGTTCCCCGCCATCAACGAGGTGTCGGTGTTCGGCGTACCGGTGCCGTGGCTGCTGCTGGGCGTCGGCGTGTATCCGCTCTCGATCGGCTGCGCAGCACTGTATGTGCGAAGCGCGGCGCGCAACGAGAGACGCTTCAAGGAGCTCATTGGTGAGGGCTGACGGCTCTACCGCGCTGGCCGAAGCGCTCCCCGGATGGGCCGCCGCAGGCCTCAATCCAATGGTGGGGTACACGGCGCTTGCCGTCGTCGCGGCGAGCACGGTGCTGATCGGCATCTACGGGCTCCGCATCTCGCGCACCACAAGCGACTTCTATGTCGCCTCGCGGACCGTCCGGCCGTGGTGGAACGCCTCGGCGATCGGCGGCGAGTACCTTTCGGCGGCGAGCTTCCTCGGTGTTGCCGGCCTGATCCTTGTCTCAGGGGTTGACGCCCTGTGGTTTCCCATCGGCTACACGGCCGGGTACCTGATGCTTCTGCTCTTCGTCGCCGCCCCGCTGCGCAGGTCGGGTGCCTACACCATCCCCGACTTCGCCCAGGCCCGGCTCGAGTCTTTGTGGGCCCGGCGGGTGACGAGCCTGCTCGTCGTCGTGGTCGGCTGGCTGTACATCGTCCCGCAGCTGCACGGTGCGGCGCTGACGGTGAGCATCACCACCGGCCTCCCCTCCTGGGTGGGCCCGCTCGCCGTCGTCGTCGTTGTGTGCGCGAGCGTCATGAGCGGAGGGATGCGTTCGATCACGTTCGTCCAGGCGTTCCAGTACTGGCTCAAGCTCACCGCCCTCGCCGTCCCGGCGGTCTTCATCCTCCTGCGGCTCGGCGCCGAAGGCCAGCCGATCACCGGCGGCGGGGCGGCGTTCACCGCCGACCTGAACGCGACTGCCGGGGCGTCCCTCTATACGACGGTGTCGCTGGTGATCGCGCTGCTGTTCGGAACGCTGGGGCTGCCGCACGTGCTGGTCCGCTTCTACACGAACCCGGACGGCGCCTCGGCCCGGCGCACCACGCTCCTGGTGCTCGGCCTGCTCTCGGTGTTCTACCTCTTCCCCACGGTGTACGGCATCCTGGGCAGGATCCACACCCCCGGCCTTGCCGCGTCCGGGTCGGCTGATGCGACGGTGCTGCTGCTGCCAAGCACCGTCTTCTCCGGCGCCGCGGGCGATCTCCTCTCGGCGCTCGTGACCGCCGGGGCGTTCGCCGCGTTCTTCTCGACGACCAGCGGCCTCGTGGTGTCAATCGCCGGGGTTCTCAGCCAGGAGTTCTTCAAAGGCAGCGTGCGCGGGTTCCAGCGCGCCGCCGTGCTTTCGACGCTCATCCCGCTGGTCCTTGCCCTGCTCACCAGTTCGCTTGCGCTGGCCGGGAGCGTGGGGTCGGTGTTCGCCTTCACCGCCTCGACAATCTGCCCGCTGCTGCTGCTGGGCATTTGGTGGCGCGGGCTGACCGACGTCGGCGCGGTCGCCGGGATGCTTACCGGCGCCGTCCTGTGCGGCGGTTCGATGCTTGCCGCCTCGCTGATGGGACCCGGCGCTGCCGCGGGGTTCGAGTGGCTGAGCCAGCCGGCCCTGTGGACAGTCCCGACCGCGTTCCTGGTCACCGTTGCGGCGTCACGGGCGACACGCGGAAGGCGGCCGGTGAGCGCCTCGCGGGTGCTGGCGAGGCTGCACAGCCCGGAAACGGACTAGCAGCCTGCGTCAGTCGATCGCTGCCATGAGCTCGACGACCCGGTCAAGGAAGGCATCGACCTGGGTCTCTTCGTAGCCTTCCGCTCCGGAGGCTTCACGGAACACGGCCCGGCGCACCACATCGACACTGAGCGGCATGTCGTTCTCGAAGTAGCCGCGGAGCTTCTCGCACAGGGCGTCGACGTCGTCGACATTGTAGCTTGGGCCCTTCTTCCGTGACGACGGACGGCGGAAGCGTTCCCCCGGGGCCCGGCACAGCCTGCCGCGGATCACGGCCGAGGTGCGCCCGATCTGCATGAGCCAGGCGTCTTCGCCCTTCGACTCGATGAGCTGGTCGCGCTCGCGCTGCGCCAGGACGTCCTCAAGCCGGTCGAGGGCCGCATCGACGGCCTGCGGGTTGTAGCCGTCCTTTGCGGGATCGAAGGCCGCGGAGCGCACGTCGGTGCTGGTGACGGGTTCGACGCCGGGTTCAACCGCGTTGTAGAACGCCCGCGCCCGGGTGAGGAAGCGGTCCACCTGCCGGGTGTTGTAGCCGTACTCACGGCGTCCGACGCGCGCGAACGGTGAGCTGCCCTGGCGAGCATCGTCCATGATGAAAGTGTCTTTCTACTGAGACCAAAAGTAGGGTTGGCGGAATCCCCTTCCGCTACAGCAACCCCGGAACCAATGTAGCCGACAGAAGGAACGCCATCGGTGAGGCGAACACGATGGAGTCGAGGCGGTCCATGATGCCGCCGTGCCCGGGCAGGAGGGTTCCCATGTCCTTGACGCCCAGTTCGCGCTTGATCATCGATTCGGCGAGGTCTCCGGCCGTGGCTGCGGCGACGATCGCGACGGCGAGGATCAGCCCCACCCAGAAGGGCTGGTCCAGCAGGAAGACGGCGCACAGCACGCCCACGACCATCGCCCCGCCGACCGAGCCACCGAAGCCCTCCCAGGACTTCTTGGGGCTGATCGCCGGCGCCATCGGGTGTTTGCCGAACATCACGCCGATCAGGTATCCGAAAGTGTCATTGGCCACGACGAGCAGCAGCAGGGTGGCGATCACCAGGTCCCCGCCCGGGGCCTGCAGCAGCAGCATCGCGAAGCTGAGCATGAAGGGAACCCACAGCAGCGTGAAGGTTGCGGCCATGATGCTCCGCGGCGCCTCGGGCGCCGGGTCCAGCGTGCGCCACAGCAGCAGCGCGAGGACGGAAAATACAGCGGCGAACGCAAAGCCTTCCGCTCCCCCGAAGTACGCGGCGAAGGGCAGGGCGACGCTTGCCGCGAGGGACGGGATGACGGGAACGCTGATCCGCCGCACCTCAAGGGCGCGGGCAACCTCCCAGACGCCAACGACGCCGAAGACCGTGACGAGTGCCACGAAAGCGACCGGGACAAGGAACAGGCCCGCGAGCACCGGCACCAGAAGTGCCGCGCCGACCCCGATCGCCGCAGGCAGGTTGCGGCCGGCACGCGAAGGCGCCCCGGGCTCGCGGGGAACCCGGGGTTTCCGCGTGAAGAGTCCGGTACTGCGCTTGCGCGCTTCGCGCAGTTCTCGGCGGGTGGCCCAGGCTACGGCGGGATCGGAGGCCCCGGTTGCCCGCACAGGCTCAGGCTCACTCATTAGACTTCGAGGAGCTCGGCTTCCTTGCGCTTGAGCATGTCGTCGATGGTGTCGGTGTGGGACTTGGTCAGGGCGTCGAGTTCCTTTTCGCCGCGCGAGCCCTCGTCTTCTCCGGCGTCGCCGTCCTTGACGGCCTTATCGAGCCCGTCCTTGGCCTTGCGGCGGATATTGCGCATCGAAATCTTCGCGTCCTCCGCCTTGGTCCGGACGAGCTTGACGTATTCCTTGCGGCGCTCCTGCGTGAGCTCGGGGAGCACCACCCGGATGACGTTGCCGTCATTGGAGGGGTTGGCGCCAAGGTCGGAGTCGCGCAGGGCCCGCTCGATGTCGTTGAGCGCAGCCCGGTCGAACGGGGTGATCAGCAGGGTGCGCGCTTCGGGGTTCTGGAAGGAGGCGAGCTGCTGCAGCGGCGTCGGTGCGCCGTAGTAGCTGACCATGACCTTGGAGAACATCGCAGGGTTGGCCCGCCCGGTCCGCACGGTCGCGAAGTCGACTTTCGCCGCCTCCACGGCCTTGTCCATCTTTTCGGTGGCCTCTAGCAAGATCTCTTCGATCACGATTTCTCCTTAGCTCTGCGTTCAGTTGCCCGGCAACCGGTCCAGTGTTCAATCCTAGTTCACGGGCCGGAGCCCGTGGCCCCGGCTTCCGGGGCCGTGCTGCTAGTTGCTGACGCGGGTGCCGAGCTTCTCGCCGCGGATGGCGCGGGTCACGTTGCCCTCGCCCTCCATGCCGAACACAACCATCTCCAGGTTGTTGTCCTTGCACATGGTCATTGCGGTCTGGTCCATGACGCGGATGTCGCGGCGCAGCGCCTCGTCGTAGGAGAGCGTGATGAGCTTCTCGGCGGTGGGATCCTTGTGCGGGTCGGCGGTGTACACGCCGTCAACCCCGCTCTTGGCCATGAGCACCTCGTCTGCGTGGACCTCGAGGGCCCGCTGGGCGGCGACTGTGTCGGTGGAGAAATACGGCAGGCCCGCACCGGCACCGAAGATGACGACGCGCCCCTTCTCGAGGTGGCGGATGGCGCGCCGCGGGATGTAGGCCTCGGCGACCTGGCCCATGGTGATGGCGCTTTGGACGCGGGTCTCGACGCCTGCCTGCTCGAGGAAGTCCTGGAGGGCGAGGCAGTTCATGACGGTGCCGAGCATGCCCATGTAGTCGGCGCGGGAGCGGTCCATGCCGCTCTGGGAGAGTTCGGCGCCGCGGAAGAAGTTGCCGCCGCCGACGACGATCGCCACCTCGACCTCGCCAACGGTGGCGGCGATCTGCTTGGCGACGGCCCTCACGGTTTCGGGATCGACCCCGAGCTTGCCGCCTCCAAAGACCTCACCGGAGAGCTTCAGGAGCACCCGCCGCCGGCCGTTTTTTCCACCGGTGATTGCCGATTCAAGGTTGTCCATGGTGCCTCCCGGGCATCGAGCAGGTGTGTTCACGCAGTTTGTAAAAAGGATACGGTGCGCCGATTCGGGCGCGAAAAAGGGTGGCCACCACGGGCGGCCACCCTTTCACTTGTTACGACCAGCCGACTTCAGGCCTTAGGCTCCAACGCGGAAGCGGGCGAAGGCCGTGGCCTTCACGCCTGCGTCGCTGAGGACCTGGGCGATCGACTTCTTGGTGTCCTTCGAGAACGGCTGGTCAACCAGCACTGAGTCCTTGAAGAAGCCGGTCAGGCGGCCTTCGACGATCTTGGTGAGCGCAGCCTCGGGCTTGCCCTCGGCGCGTGCGGTTTCCTCGGCGATGCGGCGCTCCGACTCGACGAGGTCCGCGGGAACCTCGTCGCGGGTCAGGTAGGTCGGGGTGTAAGCGGCGATGTGGAGGGCGACGTCGTGAGCGGCCTCGACCGCGGCGTCACCCTCGCCTTCGACGGCGAACAGGACGCCGACCTGGGCGGGGAGGTCCTTCGAGGTGCGGTGCAGGTACGCGTCGACGACGGCGCCTTCAACGCGGGCCACGCGGCGGATGTCGACCTTCTCGCCGAGCAGGGCGCCGGCCTCGATGAGGTGCTCCGACATGGGCCGGCCGTCAACCTCGAAAGCCACAAGCGACTCGACGTCGGTGGCACCGGAGGCGATGGCCGCGTCGAGGACCTTGTTGGAGAAATCGATGAAGGGTCCGGCCTTGGCGACGAAGTCGGTCTCGCAGTTGACCTCGACCATGACGCCGACGTTGCCGTCGACGCGTGCGGCGACGAGGCCTTCAGCGGTGGAGCGTCCCTCGCGCTTGGTTGCGCCCTTGAGGCCCTTGATGCGGATGACCTCGAGTGCCTTGTCGGCGTCGCCGTTGGCCTCGTCGAGGGCCTTCTTCACGTCCATCATGCCGGCGCCGGTGCGCTCACGGAGGGCCTTGATATCAGCGACAGTGTAATTCGCCATGTGAAACTCCTAAGTTCGTGTTGTTCTACAAAGGGGATCCCTGCCGGCGCTGGGCCGGTGGAACATGCGTAAGGGGCGCGGAATCACCCACACCCCTTACGCATTGGGAATTACTTCGAGTCGTCTGCTGCGGTTTCCTCGGCAGGAGCCTCTGCAGCTGCAGGGGCTTCTTCGGCGGCGGGAGCCTCAGCGGCAGGCGCCTCGGCGGCGGGGGCCTCGGCGGCAGGTGCTGCTTCAGCGGCAGGAGCTTCGGCGTTGGCCTCGGCTGCGCCAAGCAGTTCGCGCTCCCACTCGGCGAGGGGCTCTTCGGCTGCTGCCGTGTCGGTGCCGTTGGCGCGGTTGTTGCGGGCGATGAGGCCCTCGGCAACGGCGTCGGCGACAACGCGGGTCAGCAGGTTGACGGCGCGGATGGCGTCGTCGTTGCCCGGGATCGGGAAGTCGACCTCGTCGGGGTCGCAGTTCGTGTCGAGGATCGCGACGACGGGGATGTTGAGCTTCTTGGCCTCGTCGATGGCGAGGTGTTCCTTCTTGGTGTCGACAACCCAGATGACCGAGGGAGCCTTGGTCAGGTTGCGGATACCGCCGAGGTTGCTCTCAAGCTTGGTGAGCTCACGCTTCAGGAGGAGGAGTTCCTTCTTGGTGTGGCCCGAGCCGGCGACGTCGTCGAAGTTGATCTCTTCGAGTTCCTTCATGCGCTGGATGCGCTTGGAAACGGTCTGGAAGTTGGTGAGCATTCCACCGAGCCAGCGCTGGTTGACGTAGGGCTGGCCGACGCGGGTCGCCTGGTCGGCGATTGCTTCCTGGGCCTGCTTCTTGGTGCCAACGAACAGGACGGTTCCGCCGTGGGCGACGGTGGCCTTGACGAACTCGTACGCACGGTCGATGTAGGACAGCGACTGCTGGAGGTCGATGATGTAGATGCCGTTGCGCTCGGTGAAGATGAAGCGCTTCATCTTCGGGTTCCAGCGGCGGGTCTGGTGTCCGAAGTGGACGCCGCTGTCGAGCAGCTGGCGCATTGTTACTACTGGCATGGGATGCCTTTCATTTCAGCAGGGCGTGCGCAGCGCGCTTCCTCTGCTTAGTTGACGGTTGTTAGCGTTCCGCCCAGGTCGGGCGGTACTCCTGGCGCCTGTCCGTTGCTGAGACCCATTCCCCTCCACCGGATTGCTCCGGACCGTTGGAGAAATGGCCCGCTTCGTTACAGAGCGGGTCGCAGGCACGCGTAGTCAGCCTGCCCTGCGCCGCAGCCCCCGGACGAAAGGCCCGATGCCACAGCGAAAACCAGCAAACTGCTCCGTTCAGTGTACTACAGCGGTGTTATTGCCTCGGACACCGCAGGGGCCCGGGAACCGGCGGAACGCCGGTCGCGCGCCGCCCGGCGCGGCTGTTCGGCGTGGTGGAACGGCCGGCGGATGGACGCTCGACGTCGTCGTAGGGTGCCGGCGCACTCCGACCCGTCCGGCGCACTCCGAAACGACAGGCGCACCCCGGATATCGCATGCGCCTATCGCTTTCGGGTGCGTTGATAATGCAGCAGCGGCCGGCACGCGCTTTTCCACATATAGCGGGATTGCTGAGGCCGAAGCCGGCACCCGGTGCATAGTCGGTGATGTGAGAGATCATGTCTTTCGGCTACCGCTGGTGCTGGGGCGCCTGCCGCACGGCCAAGGCGCGTCGGCACGAGCGCGGCCGCAGATCGGTGCGCTCGTGCTTGTCCTGGCGGCCGCGCTTCCGTTGCCCGCCGGCCCCTCCTTACTCCCATCCGCGGACGGGCAAGTGGGGGCGGCTTTACATGCCGCGGCCACCCGCACCGACGACGGCGACACCGGGGCACCATCCGATGACCGCGACACCGGGGCACCATCCGATGACCGCGATGCCGGGACGCGGCCCAACGACGGCGGGGCAGGGGCACAGCCAGGTGACGGTAACGCCGCGGCGCGGCCCGCCGACGGCGGGGCAGGAGCACAGCCAGGTGGAGGTAACGCCGTATCCCCTGCCGGTGAGGGACAGCCGCGGACATCAACCGGCTACCGGCACAGCCAACCGCTCGGTGAGGTCCGGCCGAGACCAGCGCCGGGTGGCGCTGCCGGCGGCTACAGCCCACCGTGGTCGTGGCCGCTGCAGCCGGAGGCACGGGTTCTGCGGCATTTCCTTCCGCCGCCCGAACCGTGGCGGGCCGGGCACCGCGGGGTTGACCTCGCAGCCGAGGTTTCAAGGCACGTTTCGAGTCCGGCCGCCGGCAGGGTGCACTTCGCCGGGGTGGTCGTCGATCGTCCGGTGATCACCATCGATCACGGAAACGGACTGCTGAGCACCTTCGAGCCGGTGGCAAGCCCGTTGAAGAAAGGCGACGACGTCGCCGAGGGCGCCGCACTCGGCAGCATCGCCGGCCCCCCGCACTGCCCTCTCCCCTGCGTGCACTGGGGGGTGCGCCGCCACGGCAGCTACGTCAATCCGCTCAGCTTCGTTTCAGACAGGCGCCCCTCAATCCTGCTGCCGCTGAACGGCCCGCCGGGAGCCTGATGGATCACCACCGAGGGGGCAGCATATGAAGGGCCGCGGCGGCCCCCGCTCCCCCGGCACCCAACCCGCCCCCTCCGATGGGCGCCGGGGGAGGTCTTTAGACGAAAGCCGAAATGCCCGTGATCGACCGGCCCGCAACGAGGGTGTTGATTTCCTGGGTTCCCTCGTAGGAGTAGATCGCCTCGGCGTCCGAGAAGATCTTCGCCATTTCGTAGTCGGTCACGATTCCGTTTCCGCCAAGGATGTTCCGTCCCGCCGCCACGCTTTCGCGCATCCGGGCCGTGGTGAACGCTTTGGCAAGGGCCGACTGCTCGTCCCTGGCCTGGCCCGCGTCTTCGAGCTGGGAAAGGCGCACCATCATGCCCATCGAGCTCATCGCATTGCCCAGGATCTGCACCAGCTGCTGCTGGATGAGCTGGAAGGAGGCGAGCGGGCGGCCGAACTGCTGCCGTTCAACGGCGTACCGCCGAGCGACGTCGAACGCGGCGAGCTGCTGGCCCACGGCCTGCCAGCCGACGGACAGCCGGGTCACTTTGAGGACCTTGTTGGTGTCCCTGAAACTGTTGGCGCCCTTGAGGTGGAATTCGTCGGGCACTACGACGTTTTCGAGGGAGATGTCGGCGTTCTCCACGGAGCGCAGGGAAATCTTGTTCTCGATCCTTGTGGCGGAGTAGCCGGGCAGCGTCGTATCAACGAGGAAGCCCTTGACCTGGTTGTCGGCGACGTCGCGGGCGTAGATGATCACCCAGTCCGAGAAGGTTGCATTGCCGATCCAACGCTTTGCGCCGTTGAGGATCCAGTTTCCGCCGTCCCGCCGCGCCGTGGTGCGGGTACCGCCGGCGACGTCGGACCCGCCGAGGGGCTCGGTCAGCCCGAAGGCGCCGATCTTGCGCAGGGCGTAGATGTCCGGCAGCCATGCTTCCTGCTGCTCCTTCGAGGCGAGCACTTCGATGGAGCCGGTGAACAGGCCGTCGTGGACACCCAGGAAGGTTGCCATCGAGGTATCGGCACGCGTGAACTCCGAGTGCACGATCCCGGCGAACAGGTTCGAATACCCCTGGCGGCGGATGGGGCTCATCACGTCCAGTTCGGCAAGCCGCGGAACGATGCCCTGCGGGAACACGCCCTCATTCCACCAGCGGACGGCGTTCGGGCGCACCTCGGCAGCCAGCCAGCTCCGGATCTCGGCGAGCCGGGAACGCTCCTTGTCGGTCAGGAGTGCTTCAAAGGCGAGGAAGTCACCGTCCGCATAGGGCAGATTGTTGAGATCGATGCTCGGCTTGCTCATGATTGTTCCCTTACCCCTGATCCTCGATGATCGGCGTCGTTGATTCACGGGCACCCGCCCGACACTTCCTTTACCTCCTAGGTTACCCGCCGGTAACATAGTGCGCCAGTACCCACCGGGCACGGGGTGGATCCGCATCGTGATAGCGCATTAAACGAAGGCACCCCGTGAAGCGAACTTCACGGGGTGCCAACAAATGGGCGGAAACCGGGTCCACCCGGAGTAGGGCTGCTGGGGCTTGAACCCAGGACAAACGGATTATGAGTCCGCTGCTCTAACCAGCTGAGCTACAGCCCCCGGAGGCGGCATCCGCTGCGGTCGCGCCGCAGCCAAGGCCGTCTGCACGCACAATTGTATCGGCTGGGCCGGGCCCCGGGCGCCGCCTTCCCGCGCCGGCAGGTGCCGTGCAGCCGGAACCGGATGACCGGCCCCGGATACCGGCGGCTAAACGGCCGCAGTGTCGACCGGCTGCCCCCGGTACAGCTTCTCGAAGGTCGCGAGGGTCGCCTCGAGGCTGTGCTTCTCGACGATCGACCGGCTCGACTTGCCCATCCGCTCGCGGTCGGCCTGCGACAGGCGGAGGATCTCGGTGATCCGCCCGGCCAATTCGTCGCTGTCGTGCGGCGTGAACAGGTAGCCGTTCTCGCCGTGGTTGACCAGGTGCGGAAGTGCCATCGCGTTCGCGAGGAGCACCGGGGTCGAGGCGGACATCGCCTCGAGCGTCACGAGGGACTGAAGTTCGGCAGTTCCCGGCTGGCAGAAGAGATCGGCGCGCAGGTAGGCGAGCCGCAGGTCCTCCTCGCTGATCAGCCCAAGGAATTTCACACGGTCGCCGAGCCCCAGCCGCGCCGCCCGCGCCTGCAGGGCATGCTTGATCTCGCCGCCGCCGACGATCTCGAGGTGCAGGTTGAGCTCGGACGGTGTCTTCGCAACGGCGTCGATCAGCACGTCGACGTGCTTTTCCTCGGCAAGGCGTCCGACGAAGAGCACCGTCGGGTGGTCCTTCTCGGGCAGCTGCTCGCCGGGGCGCACCTGGTACGCGTCGGCGTCGATGCCGTTGGAGATGGGCAGCACCGTGCGGAGGAAGGCATGGTCGTGCATTGCCTTCGCCGCAAGCGGCGTCGGCGTGGTGACGGCGTCGGCCTTGCCCATGACCCGGCCCATGTCGCGCCAGGAGTTCTTCGCGACGATCCGCTTGAACCAGTCGGGGAACGGAAGGAACGGGTTGAGGTTCTCAGGCATGAAGTGGTTCGTTGCAACAACCCGGATTCCGCGCTTCACCGCCTCGTACAGGGTGTACTCCCCCACCATGTAGTGGCACTGGATGTGCACAACGTCGGGCTGCACCCGGTCGAAGAGCATGCTGATGTCGCGCTTGATCTCCCACGGCAGGCAGATGCGCCAGTAGTCGTGGGTCGGCACGCTGTGCGAGCGCAGGCGGTGGACAGTCCAGTCCCCGGCGGGCTCTTCGGTGTAGCTCCTGCCGTTGGCCGGGTTCGGGGCCAGGACGTGCACGGTGTGGCCACGGGATGCCATTCCCTTGGCGAGCCGGTAACCGAACTGGGCGGCGCCGTTGATGTTCGGCGGGTAGGTGTCTGCGGCAATCAGGACTGTCAATGGCTTGTTTACAGCCGGATAACTCACTGTGGATCCCCCAGATTGGTTTGGAAGCGGCAGGTGGTGGCCTACGGCACCGTCATCGCTGCCGCTTTATTACATCGGGATGATGGCGGGACAACGCAACTACTCCAACGATAGCAATCAAAGCCGCGGCTGCCATGCCGATTGCTATGACGGCGCTTACCTGTGGCTGCAGTTCGCCGAGGATGGTAATGCCCACGGCGATTCCGACGATCGGGTCGATCACGGTGAGCCCGGCGATGACGAGGTCCGGCGGGCCGGTGGCGTAGGCGCTCTGGACGAACCACGACCCGAGGGCGGCGGCGGCGACCAGGGCGAACACCGTGTACCAGGGGACGTTGAGCAGGAAGCGGCCGTTGGGCTCGAGCAGGTGGGTGGCGATGATCTTGGTCAGCACCGCGACGAAGCCGAAAAGCACGCCGGCCCCGAGGATGTAGGCGAAGGCGTTGAGCCGCCGCCGACCGAGGAGCGCGAGCGAGCCGAAGAGGACGACGGCGAGGGTCAGCAGCAGCACCACCGAGAGTTCCTGGCCGACCGCGACCGCATGGTTGGCGCGGGTCACATTGACGGCGAGAAGCACGAAGAGCGCGCTGCCGGTGACGCATGCCGTGATAGCGGCGACTGTGGGCCGGTTGATCCGGATTCCCTGGTCCTTGGAGTTGACGACGGTGGTGATCACCAGCGCGATCGCCCCGATCGGCTGGACAACGGTGAGGGTTGCCAGGGAGAGGGCGACGACGTTGAGGGCCATCCCGGTGACGAGCAGGAAAAGTCCGAAGACCCAGCGCGGGTTGCGCAGCAGCCGGGCGAAGCTCGTCGAGTTCAGCGAAAGCCCACCCGTGTTCACGCGCACGGCACTGCCCTGGCGCTGGGCGCCGAAGGCGAGGAAGGCCGCCCCTGCGAGGGCCAGCACGATGGCGAGGAAGGTCATCGTGGACCTGCGGCCTGCCGGGGATCCCCGGCGTCCGGCTGCGGACCGGACCGGGATCTGTGCGGCGCGGGCTCAGAGCTCACGTGCTGAGTCCCCGGCTCCATCCGTCTGCTCGCCGGCTGAACGGGCCGCCTCCGCCTCCGCGCTGTATTTCTCGGCACGGTACTTCCGGTGTGCCGCGGTGAAGTAGCCGTAGAAGGCGATGAGGTGGCCGATGCACCCGGCGATGAGGAGGGCATTGGCCGTCGCGAGAATCCACTGGCCCTCATAGCCCGGAACCCGGTGCAGCAGCAGCAGGGGCGATCCCACGAGGAGCAGCGCCGTCCGCACCTTGCCGACGGTGCTCACCCGCAGCCGGAGCCGTCCCCGGAAAAGGATGAGCGCGTTGACGATCAGGATGGCGTCGGGAATGACGATGGTCCAGACGAGCCAGGCAGGGGCCACCCCGTCGACGACGAAAGTCACGGCGACGGTGATCAGTGCGGTGCGGTCGGCCACCGGGTCCAGCCACTTGCCCACCGACGAAACCTGGTTGAAACGCCGCGCCACGTACCCGTCGACCCAGTCCGTTGACCCAAGGATCACGAGCGTCAGGACCGCAGCGCCGTAGTCCTTGTCGATGATGAACCAGACGAAGAGGGGAACTCCAAGGAACCGGACGAGCGTCACCACGTTCGGCACCGTCCAGGGCGTCGTCAGTTCGACGGGCGTCGCGCCGGTGCGCGTGCCAGCGCCGATCAATCGAATCACTAGTTCCTCCCCTGCCCATTATGCAGGCAGGCGCCCGGCTGAGCGGTTATTTGGAGAGCAGGCGCCTGAGCATCACGACGAGCGCGGCGAGGGAGGCGGCTAGCACGGTCAACGGCTGCCAGCGGTCGGCAAGCGTAACGGTGTGCGGAGCCTGCTTCTCGACGGCGACGGCAGCGACGTCGTCACTGCGGCGGCCGGTGTTTGCGCTCTTGGAGCGGGCGGCCCGTGCCCGGGCCTTCTTCTTCGCCTCGGCGATGCGTGTCTTGATATCGAGCTGGCTGCCCAGCGAGTCGCGGGCGTCGGCCAGATGCATACGGCGCTCCCCGGAACGGCCGCGCAGTTCCTCGTACGAGGGGCCCGGCTGTTTGGGCGCCTTGTCGGCTTCCTTCTCGGCTTCCTTTTTCTCGTCCCGGGGCTCGGGCCTGTCGAGCGTGGCCGGATCGAAGCTGCGGCCCTCCTTGAGCACACCCAGGTCGTATTTGACTCCGCGGATCGCGTCCTCGGGCAGGAGCGGGAGGGTCTTCTTGAACCGTGAGACTCCGATGAGCGCCAGGATTCCCGCGATGATCAGGAACAGCAGTGCGACAAGGAGCGCGGCAAGCCAGGCCGGCATCACCTCGGCAAGCCCGGAGATGGCTGCGACCACCAGGGCGACGGCGAGGAACGCGACAAAGACAACGGCGACGGCGAGGATGGCTGCCGCAACACCGGCCTTAACGCCCTTCTGCTTCATCTGCTCCAGTGCGAGCGAGAATTCGTCGCTGGCCTGACGCGGGGTGAGCCGCGTGAAAAGCCTGATGAGCCCAAACAGGGAGAGCGAACCGGTTGACCGCTTACCGCGTGTGCTAGCCGAGCTGTTCATTGTGCCCCGCCTCCATTCCTGGTCCTGTGCCGAAGATACTGCCCCTAAAATTACCACCGGTGCCGTCCGGGCCCTTTTGGAAATTCTTTCCCGTTCACATTCGCGCAGCAGCGGCTGAGCGGGTATGCGGGAAAGCCGATCCGGGGCCGCAGCCGGTATTTCCCCGACCCCCACCACCCTACGGTAATGGGAAGCCTGCTTAGCGCGGCGGAACGGTCTCAGGCAAACTAAGATACTAGTGGTTTGCTCCGGCAACTAAGAGCACCGCTTTCGGCGTTCTCCGTGCGTGTGTCACGGTGCGCGCTTCATCAAACGGCGCAGTGCGGCGCCACCCTACCGCTCGATACCCCCGGTGGAATAGCGTTGCTTGGAATAGCGCTGCTGAAGAACCCGGGGCTCCGACACCGACCCCGCTCGCCCCTGGCACGATAGGTACGCTTTGACCACCCTGACCTCCCCCGGTGACACCCTCTCGCGCAGGGAAAAACTGCTCTACGTCGTCACCCTCGGCGCACTGACCGCGCTTGCGCCGTTCACGATCGACCTCTACCTTCCGGCCTTCCCGTCGCTGCAGCGCGATTTCGGTGTTACTGAGGCGGCCGTTCAGCTGACGTTGACCGGAACGATTATCGGACTTGCCGCCGGCCAGCTCGTGGTTGGTCCGTTGAGCGACAAGGTGGGCCGTCGGATCCCCCTGATCGTCTCGACGTCGGTGCACGTGCTCGCCTCGTTCGGGGCGGCAATGGCGACCGACATTGAAATGCTCATGGTGTTCCGAGTCCTCCAGGGCATCGGCGCGGCCGGCGGCGGCGTTGTGGCCTCAGCCATGGTGCGCGACCTGTTCAGCGGTTACACGCTGGTGCGGATGTTCTCCTACCTGGCGCTGATCAACGGCATGGCGCCTATTTTCGCGCCGGTCATTGGGGCGCAGCTGCTGCTTGTCACGGCGTGGCCCGGCGTCTTCTGGTTCCTCGCGGCCTACGGAATCCTCGTCATCATTGCGGTATCCGTTTTTATCCGTGAAACTCTGCCTGCCGACAGGCGAAAGAGTTCCGGGTCGACGGCGTTGCAGCGCTACCGCGCGGTACTCACCGACAGGATCTTTCTTGGTGTGCTGCTGGTGGGAGGACTGAACTTTTCGGGGCTTTTCTCCTACCTTTCGGCTTCACCATTCCTCTTCCAAAATCTTTACGGATTCAGCGAGCAGCAGTTCGGTTTGCTTTTCGGCGTCAATTCGCTGGGCATCGTTGCCGGGGTGCAGATCAGTGCGCGGATTCTCCGCAGGGTGGGGCCGCAGTGGGTGATCGCCTGCGCCACGGCGGTCATGCTCCTGATGGCGCTGCTCATCATCACCTTCGACCAGCTCGGTTTTGGGCTGTGGGGAACCGCCGTGCCGCTGTGGTTCTACATCCTTGCCACGGGCTTCATGTTCCCCTGCGTCCAGGTGCTCGCCCTGGCCAACCACGGGGCGCAGGCCGGAACGGCGGCCTCCCTGCTCGGTGCAGTCACCTTCGGCCTTGCCGGAGCCATCTCGCCGCTTGTCGGCCTGATGGGCATCGACAGCGCAACGCCCATGGCACAGGTTATGGCAGGGTGTATCGCCCTGGCCATCGTGGTCCTGTGGACCGTGGTGCGCCCGCGCCGCGTCCCGCCGCTCCAGTAGCGCGGCGGCAGGGCCGGCCACCGCTGCGCCCCGCGGGACGGCCGCGGCAGATCTGTGCGCACGTGCGGGAAGGGACGTGCGAAGGCTTACACCCTTGCTTCGGCAGCCTTCGCGATGTTCCGGGCCATCGGCTTGAAGATGAAATTGTGGAACGGAAGCACCGCGAGCCAGTACAGCCTGCCCGAGAGCCCCCGGGGGAAGAACACGGCACGCTGGCGGTAGGTACTCCCGGCGCCGTCGGGCTCGACGCTGAGTTCCAGCCAGGCCCTGCCGGGCACCTTCATCTCGGCCCGCAGCCGCAGGCGCTCACCCCGGACCAGCTCCTCGACGCGCCAGAAATCGAGCGCCTCGCCGGTGAGGAGCTCGTCGGCGTCCCGGCGGCCCCTGCGGAGGCCTACGCCGCCGACGAGCTTGTCCATCCAGCCGCGGGCGGCCCAGGCGACCGGCCAGGAGTACCATCCGTTGTCGCCGCCGATCCCTTCGACCACGCTCCAGAGCGTTTCGGCAGGAGCAGACGAGCGGTAGGTCTGCAGGTCCGTGAACACGGTATGCCCGGCCCACTGGGGGTCGGACGGCAGCGGATCGGCTGCCGCGTCGGAGCTTGAGGCGCCGGCCCAGCTGGTTTCGACCTCGCCGCTGCGCATTTTCCCGAGGGCCAGGTCGACGGCCTTGCGGTACCCGGTCAGTCCGCCCTCGGGCAGGGGAACGAACCCGTCGATGTCGTGTTCGGCGGTGATGGCATCGTGCTGCAGCGACTCGATGAGCGGCATGGCCATGACCCGCGGGATGGGCGTCACGAGGTTCACCCAGTGGCCGGCGAGGCGGGGTGTCAGAACGGGCAGGGCGAGGATCTTCCGGCGCGGAAGGCCTGCGGCCTCGGCGTACTGGTTCATCATTTCGGCGTAGGTGAGCACCTCGCGGGACCCGAGGTCGAAGGTCCTGTTGGTTCCCTCGGGGATGGCCAGGGCACCGACCAGGTAGTGGATGACGTCCCGGACGGCAATCGGCTCGATCCGGTTCAGCACCCACTTGGGAGCGGGCATCACCGGCAGGACGTCGGCGAGGTGGCGGATCATCTCGAAGGATGCCGACCCTGAACCGATGACGACGCCCGCCTGGAAGGCGACGGTGGGGGTGCCCGACGCGAGCAGGATGCGCCCGACCTCGGTGCGCGAGTTCATGTGCGTCGAGAGCTGGACGCCCTCGGGATGCAGCCCCCCGAGGTAGATGACCCGGCGCACCCCGGTGGCCGCCGCAGCCTCGGCAACGGTTGAGGCTATCGCCGACTCGCGGAGTTCGAATCCCCTGCCCGATCCCATCGAGTGGACAAGGTAGTACAGGGCGTCGACCCCCCGGCAGGCGTCCTTCATGGTTTCGGCGTCCTGCAGGTCGCCCTGAACGATCTCGACGCTGCCCGTCCATGGAACGTCCTTGAGCTTCTGGGGCGAGCGGACGACGACGCGGACCCTGTGGCCCTCGCTGATCAGGCGTGAGACGAGCCGTCCACCGATGTAGCCCGTGGCTCCGGTGACGAGGATGACGCTGCCTTCGTTGTTCATGGATCAACCCTACGCCCGGACTCCCCCGCCGCAGCAGGGCAGCGGCGCCCACCGGAGCGGAGCCGCGGGCTAGGCTCCGCGGACGGCGCGGACGTACCTGCTGTACATCCGGATGCCGATCAGCTTCCACAGCAGCCGCGCCGGAGCGGGAAGTTCGTTCATGAACCAGGCACGCTCCCGGCCGGCCGCGCTCTCGATGACCATTCCCGCCAGCATCAGGCGGGAACGGAGGTCCTTGGGCATGTTTGCGGCCGCATCCTTCACCGGAGCGTCCCACTCGGCCACAGTCAGGTTTTCGTGGATCAACGGCAGCACGTCGGCCTCCTCGGCGTCGAGGTGCTCTCCGAGCGCCGCGTCAAGGCTCGTGAGCAGCGGAAGGATGCGGTCGCGGCCGGCCGCCGATGCGTCGGCGCGCCACGCCGCCAGTTCACTTTCGAGCGAGGCGATAAGGTCCGCGACAACCGTGTGCTGGGTCTCCATTGTTTCAACGAGGGCCTGCTCCAGGGGAACGCGCTGCTCGAGGACCGGCCAGAGCAGGCGGTCCTCGCTCTCGTGGTGCTCGTGCAGGAAGCGCAGGGTGAGCTTCGCATGGTCAGCAACGATCCCGGCGCGGTTCGTGTCGCCGGCCGCGACCTGCCCGACGATTCCGGGGAGCAGGGCGAACTCACGGCGCAGGGCCTTGTGAATGACGATCATCTGGGCCGTTTCCGGCTTGTCCGCCGGTGCTGAGGGGTCGATCTGCATTGCTGCTCCTAAGGAGGTGATGACGTGACGGGTCGGCCGATGCATGCCGCGGGACCGCTGCAGGGCGGACCTTAATTGGGGTAACATTGACTCTATCGAATAGCAGCGGGGTACAGTGCTTTTGTGAGCGATCTCCCATCCCCGGCCTCCGGCATGACCGGCAGGCGCTCCTACAGTTCCCCGTACCGCGAGAGCGGGGCCGCCGAAACGAAAGCCTCGATCCTGCGCCATGCATCGGTGCTCTTCGCCGAGCGCGGATATGCCAGGGTCACGGTGGCCGACATCGCGGCGGCGGCAGGAGTCGCGTCGAAGACGGTTTACGCGAGTGTCGGCAGCAAGGCCGCAATCCTCAACGAAGTCGTCGATCGGGCTGTCGCCGACTCTCCCGGAATCGCGACTGTCGAGAAAGTCCTCGGCCTCAGCGGAATCGACGAGGTGATTCGGGAGCTCGCACACGGCACCCGTAGGGGCAACGAAACCCAGGCCGTACCCCTTGAAGCGGTTTACAAGGCGCTTCCGGTCCACGAGCACGGCGAGGCGCTGTGGCGGCGCACAACCGCCGCCTACCTGGCCCTGCTGGCGCAGGTGGCCGAGCACCTCCACTCCCTCGGTGCGCTGCGCGCCGACCTGTCCGCCGAAGAGGCAGCGGACCTCTTGTGGTTGTGGTTCGGCCCGGCGGCGTGGCGCACGTTGGTCCTTGAGCGCCGGTGGAGCTGGGACAAGGCAGAAGCGGCCCTGTCCCGCTCCGCACTCGCCTCACTGCGCTAGCGCGGCACGGGGCCCGCTGCCGCGCCTGCGGGAGTGCGCCTGAGGGCGGTCCCCCGCTCCTGCCGTTTGGCACCCGGCCGCCGCGCCGGTGAAGCGGGACCGATGAAGCAGCACCTGCGAAGCCGGCCCTGCGAGCCGGCCCGGCGGCGGGGCTTCAGTGACCGCGGCGCATCGAAAAGGACAAATGAAAAAGGGCCGCTGACGGGGATAATCCCGTCAACGGCCCTCGTTGCTCCTCCGACTGGACTTGAACCAGTAACCCTTCGATTAACAGTCGAATGCTCTGCCAATTGAGCTACGGAGGAAAGCGGCAGGTACAACTTTACATACGAATCGGGGTGAAGTGAAATTGGCGCTGGATCAGTCCGGACGGAGCTGCCGGCGCTGCATTTCCAGCTCCATCAGATCGCGCTGCAGCTGGTTGTAGAGCACGGGATCGGAGTTCGGGTCCATGCGCTGAAGTTGGCCCAGTTTCTCGGCCTTCTGGCGGGTGATCCGCAGCTCGGCCAGCCGGTTGAGGATGTCGCGGCAGTAGATCACCATCGCGTCGGCATCCTTCGCGGGCAGCGGCCGGACGGCCAGCTCGCTGACCATGGGGCGCAGCACGTCGGGGACTTCCCGGCGCACCCGCTCGATCCACTGGGCGGTGTCCGCTCCGGGATCGCCCGCGGCAAGCACCGCACTGTGCAGGGCGGCGTAGACGGGCACGGAGAACGGCGCCTGCGCGAATCCTTCCCATTGCGCCGGCTCAAGCAGCCCCGGCTGCTGCAGGACCACTTCGAGGGCTTCGCGTTCCATGCGTCCCACAGGGTCGCGCGGATCGGGCCGGGGGAACTGCTGCGGCCCGGGCTCGGCGTCGGCAGCAGGAACGGGCCCCCGCGCCTTCTCCGCACCGGCGGAGCCTTCGCGGCGGGCGGCCGCCGCAACAGCCCTGGCCACCTGGTCCTCCCCCACGAACTGCATTCCGAGCCACCGGGAGAGCTCCCGGGTGTAGGTCGAGCGCAGGGACACGTCACGGATCCGGGCGACGATCGGCGCGGCGTGGCGCAGCGCCTTCACCTGGCCCTCCCCCGTGGTGAGGTCGAAGTTGGCGAAGGACGCCTTGATCGCGAATTCGAACAACGGCCTGCGGTCGGCGATGAGCGAGCGGACGGCGTCGTCGCCGCGGGTCTGCCGCAGGTCGCACGGGTCGGCGCCGGTTGGCTCGACGGCGACATAGGTCTGGGCGATGAACCGCTGGTCTTCCTCGAACGCGCGGACAGCGGCCTTCTGGCCCGCCTCGTCGCCGTCGAACGTGAAAACCACCTCTCCCCCGGTTCCGTCGTCGGAGAGCAGCCGGCGGGCGATCTTGATGTGGTCGGCCCCAAACGCCGTGCCGCACGTGGCGACGGCGGTTCCCACGCCGGCCAGGTGGCAGGCCATGACGTCGGTGTAGCCCTCAACAACCACGAGCTGGCGGGTCTTGGCGATCTCGCGTTTGGCAAGGTCGATGCCGTAGAGCACCGACGACTTCTTGTAGAGCGAGGTTTCAGGGGTGTTGAGGTACTTGGGCCCCTGGTCCTCCTCGTAGAGCTTCCGGGCGCCGAAGCCCACGGTGTCGCCGGTAATGTCGCGGATGGGCCAGATCAGGCGGCCACGGAAGCGGTCGTAGAGCCGTGAGGCGTTGTTCGAGGCGACGCTGAACATTCCGGTCAGCTTGAGCTCATCGAAGGTGAATCCGCGCCCGGTGAGGTGGTTCAGGAGTGTGTCCCAGCCCTGTGGTGCGTAGCCGACGCCGAAGTGGGCTGCTGCGTCGCGGTCGAATCCGCGCTCCTGCAGGAACTGGCGGCCCGCCGCCGCGCCCTGGGTGAGCAGCTGGTCCCGGTAGAACTCGGCCGCGATCTTGTGGGCGTCGAGCAGGCGCTGGCGCTTGCCGACGTCCTCCCTGCGCGGCCCGGTGCCGCCGTCCTCGTAGCGCAGTTCATAGCCGAGCCGGGCGGCAAGCTTCTCAACGGTTTCGGTGAAGGAGGTGTGATCCAGTTTCTGCAGGAACGAGATGACATCGCCGCCCTCGCCGCAGCCGAAGCAGTGGTACGAGCCCATCTGGGGGCGCACGTGGAAGGACGGGGACCGTTCGTCGTGGAAGGGACAGAGGCCCTTCCACGAGCCGACACCGGCGGACTTCAGGGTCACATACCCGTCGACGACTTCCTTGATATCGGTGCGCTGGCGTACCTCATCGATGTCTTCACGCTTGATGAGTCCGGCCATGAAAACAGTCTAAGCCCGCAGCGGTTGCCGCCCGCCGTCCGCCGGGGAGATGTGGAACACCACCAGGGGCCGGGCGTGCGGGCTGGGCCGATTCCCGCTACCAGAGGGACGGGACCGGACCGACGATCCTCTCGTGCAGGGCCAATGCCGAGCCGTCGGTGAGGGAGGCGACCTGGTCGATGACCACCCTGAGCCGGGCGTTGTCGTCGGCGGCCTCGCGGAAGTCGGCCGCGAAGGAAGGCTCGAGGTAGGCCTCGCCGTTGGCTGCGATCTCGGCGACGAGGGAGGCGAGCACCTCCCGCTGGCGCTCATACACCGGCTGGCGCTGGTCCGTCGTCATCACGTAGGTGGTGGCGAGGCCCTTCATGACGGCGATCTCGAAGAGGGTCTCCTCGGGCACCACCATCTGCGCCGCGTAGCGGGTCAGCGGATCGGTGCCGTAGATGGCCCGGGTTGCCGCGAGCGCGCTGAGGCAGAACCGGCCGATCAGCTGGCTGGTCATATTCTTCAGGGCCGCCATTGAGCGCCGGCTGCCGTCCGCCTCGCGGACCCACACCGCGGTCTTCTCGAGTCGTGCCAGTGCCGCGTCCACGGCCGCAGGGTCGCTGCCGGGCAGGTACCACTGGCGGGTGTAGCCCACTACGCGCGCCCGGGCGTCGGGGCTGTCCATCCAGCGCAGCTGAAGGTGTCCTGCCACGATCGCATCCTCGACGTCGTGGACCGAATAGGAGATGTCGTCGGCGAGGTCCATGACCTGGGCCTCGAGGCACGACCTGCCCTCGGGCGCCCCGTCCCTCAGCCAGGAGAAGACCTGCAGGTCATCTTCGTACGCTCCGAACTTCGAGGTCCGGTGCCCGTTCAGGACCGGCGCCCCCGCGGCCGTCCACGGGTACTTGCACGAAGCGTCGAGGCTTGCCCGCGTCAGGTTGAGCCCGGCGGGCGTGCCGTCGGCGCGGATGATCTTCGGTTCGAGGCGGGTCAGCAGGCGCAGCGTCTGCGCATTGCCCTCGAAGCCGCCGATGCCGTGGGCGATGTCGTTGAGGGCGGTCTCCCCGTTATGGCCGAAGGGCGGGTGGCCGAGGTCATGGGCGAGGCACGCCGCGTCGACGATGTCGGGATCGCAGCCCAGCGAGCGGCCGAGTTCGCGGCCCACCTGGGCGACCTCGAGGCTGTGGGTGAGCCGGGTGCGCACGAAGTCGTCGGTGTCGGGGGCGACAACCTGGGTTTTGGCTCCGAGCCGCCGGAGGGCCGACGAGTGAAGCACCCGTGCCCGGTCGCGTTCGAAGTCGGAGCGGTGCGAGCTCTTGGCCGGTTCGTCGACCCACCGGTGCATGTCGGCGTCGGTGTATCCGTCGGTCAGGGGGGCGAGGGGGAAGCTCATCTAACCTTTCTACCTTCCGCTGGGTGGGGTGCCTTCGCGGCCGGAGCTGCTTTGGGCCGGATTGCCGAGTGAGCTGCCACGGGCCGGTCAGCCGCCCGAAACGTCGAGTTCGGCGGCCGAGATGTCGGCCTGCTGCGCGTCGTCGAGACGGCGCGAGTCGAGCCAGTTCTGCGGCAGGGAGGTCTTCTTCGGGGTGCCTGCCCGCCCGCGCGGGCCTTCCGCGTCGGCGCCGGGGTAGGGCGATTCGGCATCGAGTTCCTCAAGCAGTGCGCGCAGCACCTCCAGGGTGGGAACGGTGGCAAGCTTGGCACGCAGCTCCCCTCCGACAACGTAACCCTTGAAGTACCAGGCCATGTGCTTGCGGATGTCGCGCAGCCCCATCATCTCGTTGCCGAACGCATCGACGAGCAGTTCCGCGTGCCGGTACACGGTCTCGGCCACCTGGCCGAGCCCGGGCCGGTGGCGCTCGGCGCTGCCCTCGAACGCGTTCATCAGGTCACCGAACAGCCAGGGCCGGCCCTGGCAGCCGCGTCCGATGACGACGCCGTCGACGCCGGTCTCGCGGACCATGCGCACGGCGTCCTCGGCGCTCCAGATATCGCCGTTGCCGAGGACCGGGATGTCGGGCAGGGCGTTGCGCAGCTCGGCGATGGCGGCCCAGTCGGCCTTGCCCGAGTAGAACTGGGAGGCCGTCCGGCCGTGGAGGGCGACGGCGGCGACGCCGCTGTCGCGGGCGATGCGTCCGGCCTCGAGGAACGTGAGGTGGTCATCGTCGATGCCCTTGCGCATCTTGATCGTCAACGGAAGGCCCCCGCGGGAAGCCTCCCGGACGGCGGTCTGCACGATGGAGGTGAACAGGTCGATCTTCCAGGGCAGGGCCGCTCCCCCGCCGCGCCTGGTCACCTTGGGCACGGGGCAGCCGAAGTTGAGATCGATGTGGTCGGCGCGGTCCTCTTCGACCAGGATGCGCACGGCCGCCCCGACGGTGACGGGGTCGACGCCATAGAGCTGCACCGAACGCACCTTCTCGTCGTCGTCGTGGGAGATGATGCGCAGCGACTCGGGGCTGCGCTCGACGAGCGCGCGGGAGGTCACCATTTCGGAGACGTAGAGTCCGCCGCCGTACTCGCGGCAGAGCCGGCGGAACGCCTTGTTGGTAATGCCGGCCATGGGGGCGAGGATCACCGGGGTATCCACGGTGATCGGGCCGAGGCGCAGCGGCGGAAGGTCGAGCCGGTCCACCGGCCCTGACATCGTGTCGGCGGAGCCGGAGGCTGCGGCGGCGTCAATGGTGTCGGCGGGGCTTGGGGCGGGCCCGGCGGTCCGGGTTGATACAGCAGTCACTTAACCATTCTCGCAAGTGCGGGCAAATCGGGGGATCCGGCATCCCTAGGCGCGTTCCGGCGGGCCCGCCGCGTTATGTGCCGGCACGCCCGCGCGGCCAGGCGTGTTGGCATGGTCAGCCTGCCGGCGTGGTCAGCGCGGCTGCGGGTCCCGCAGCGCCCGCCGGCCCTGCTGAACGGGATCGGGTCCGGGCCCGGTGGCGGTCAGGGTGTGCCCTTCCGAGAGGGCGCGGGCGTTTTCCGCTGCGAGGACCGTGGCGTTGACCTCCTCATGCGCCGAATGCGCAGGGTGGGCCGGGTGACCGGGATGGCCGGGTTCGGCGCCTGCCGCACCGCGGCTGCCGACGGCCTTCACCACGAGCACGGCGATCAGCGTTGTGACCGGGATGGCGAGGACGAGCCCGATCGATCCGACGAGCGTGCGCACCACCTCCTCCGCGAGCTCTCCGCTGGTCAGCGTGTCGACGAGGGCGCGGTCGTAGAGGGATACAAGGATCAGCACCGGCAGGGCCGCCCCGGCGTAGGCAAAGGCGATGGTGTAGACGGTTGAGGCGATGTGGTCGCGGCCGATGCGCATTGCGCCGGCGAACAGGCGCCGGGCCGACGTCGAGGGTGCCAGTTCGTAGAGCTCCCAGACAGCCGAGGACTGGGTAATCGTCACGTCGTTGAGCACGCCGAGGCCGGAGATGATCAGCCCGCACAGGATGATCGACGAGATGGACAGCTGGTCCGAGGCATTGACCAGCGTGTAGGCGTTCTCGTCGCCGACCCCGGTCAGGTGCGCCGTATCGGTTGACCAGGCGGCGAGAAGCGCCGTGATGGCCAGGCCGAAGACAGTGCCGAGCAGGGCCGTCGAGGTCCTTGCCGAGAACCCGTGGGCGAAGTAGAGCACCCCGATCATGATCATGACCGAGCCGACAAGCCCGAGCAGCAGCGGAGGTTTGCCCTCAACCAGCCCGGGCAGGATGAACTGGGCGAGGATGAACAGGGCCCCCACCAGACCGAGGATGGCACGCAGCCCGCGCCAGCGTGCCACAGCGATCACGACGGCGGCATAGAGGACGGCGAGCGCTGCGATGGGCACGGTGCGCACGAAGTCAACGAACACGTAGGGGGCCGAGCCGCCCTGGATCACCCCGGAAAGGTCGAGATAGCGGATGCGGTCGCCGACGCCGACAACACTTGCCTTGGCGAGTTCGGGGGTCACCTCGACCGGCACGAGCGGGCCTCCGGCGTCCGGCGCGGCGTAGGCGACGGTGCAGCTGAGCGCCTCGCCGCCGGCGTCGACGGTGGGCTGCGACGAGGGGCAGTCCTCAAGCGAAACGCGTTGGACGGTTCCCGTCTCGAAGGCGACGCCCTCGGCTGTGGCATAGGGGTTGGCCACGGAGATCGTCGAAGCATCCCCCGAGGGCCACAGCAGGAACATCCCGACGATCGTGAGCAGTCCCACCGGGACCAGGATCGCCGCAAGCAGCGCATTCGCCCGGCGCCGCGCGGCAATCGCTGCTGGCGACGGCTCCGAATTGCCGGTGGTGGAGTGGCTTGTGCCCACGGACTTCCTTTGAAAGTGGTCGGTGCGGTGTTGGTGCGGCGGACGTGGAATCCGCCGCGGGCCCGCGCTGCTGCTACGGATTCTACGCAGGGTAGACACGCGCCATGCGCCTCCTAGGCTTAGAAACGCGGTAAGTGGGTAGAGAGCAGTATGTGACAGACGAGAAAACCAACGGAAGGTCGGCAGGAATGGGTTGGAGCCGGGGATGAAACGGAAAAGCAGAACGCAGGGCTTCGATACACCTTTCGCCGCCGGGCCGGCGGTTGAACCGGTCCTCACCGTCCGGCGCGCCCGGGGCACCGTCAGGGGTGTGGCACTGGTCCTTCACGGAGGAAGGGCGAACAGCTTCGATCCCGTGCGCGGCAGGCACCTGAGCCCGGCGCGGATGATTCCGTTCGCCGAGCTTCTCCACCGGTGGGCGGGCGGGCAGGGCCTTGACGTGTGGTCGCTGCGGAACCGGGTGCGCGGCTGGAACGGGTCCGAGATGTCGGCTCTGCGCGACGCCCAGTGGGCTCTTGAACGCATTGCCGCAACACATCCGGGGGTGCCCGTGTATCTGGTGGGCCACTCGATGGGCGGGCTTGTGGCCCTTCTGGCGGCCGATCATCCGCAGGTGGGTGCAGCGGCGGCGCTCGCCCCGTGGCTTGAAAGCAGGACACCGGTCGAGCAGGTGCGCGGGCGGCACCTGCTGATCGTTCACGGCGATGCCGACCGGTGGACGAGCGCGCGCCAGTCACTGTTGTTTGCCGAGCGCGCCCTGCCGATTGCGGCGTCGGTCCGGTACGTGCGGCTTCGCAATGCGGGGCACTTCATGTTCCGCAAGGTTGGGCTCTGGCATTCAATGACGGCGTCGTTCGTGGTGCGGGCCTTCGCCGCCGACACCGGCGCCGCCGTGGATCCGGCCCGGTTCCGCCTTGCCGACACCCTGCTGAACCACGAGGAGCCCCTGGGGATCACGCTGTGACCGCCACCGGACACGTCCGCGCCGATCAGCCCGCCCCACCTCCGGCAGCGGCTTTTCCAATAACCAACCCAGAACGGGGTGCTTGACCATGGCACGCGAGCTCCAACCCAATGACCGGCTTTACCGCTTCATCGTCCGCACCGGCCTCTTCCTCCGGTGGGCGCTGCGGCTGCGCGTCGCAGTGAGCGGAACCGAGAACCTCCTGCCCGCTGAGCCGGCGGCCGGCCGCTCCCGGCGCGCGGTTCCGGGTACGGGCGCGGTGGTGGCAATCACCCACTTCGGCTACCTCGACTTCGCCTTCGCCGAACTGGTGCTGTGGCGCCATGCCCGCATCCAGATGCGCTACATGATCACGAAGGCCGCGGCGTCCAACCGCTTCCTCGGCCCCGTGGTTCACGCCCTGGGCCATGTCGTGACCGACCGCAGCGCCGGTGCCGCGGCCTATGCTGACGCGCTCCAGAAGCTGCGTGCCGGTGAGTATGTCGCAATCCTTCCGGAGGCGGGGGTCAGCCGCAGCTTCACGGTGCGCCCGCTGAAGACCGGTCCGGTCCGGCTTGCAGCCGAAGCGGGGGTGCCGATCATTCCCGTGTCGGTGTGGGGTTCACACCGCCTGCTTACCCGCGGGCACGGTTTCTCCCTCCGCCGCGCCTGGCGGTCCCCTGTGCGCGTGCACATCAGCGAGCCGATCTGGCACACTGCGGAGGCCGATGTGGCCGCCGAGACCGAGAAGCTCCGCGCGGAGCTGCAGGACGGGATCAACCGGGGCATTGCGGACTTTGAAATCACCCCGGAGCCCGGCGCCTGGTGGCAGCCGGCGCATCTTGGCGGCGGGGCGATGACCGAGACCGAGCGCATCGCCGCCGACCAGCACGACGCCGCGACCGGACGGCACAGCCGGGGCTGAGCACGGCGTGTACCACCGCCTGGCCGCCGGCGGGCGGGCGGTGCTGCCGGTCCTGCCGACTGCCCTGTCTGCTATCCGCCGACCCTGCTATCCGCCGATGACGAGCGTCTCCGGCGCCGCGGGTGAGACGCTCCCGGCCGCAAGCAGCGGCTCGAGGACGTTCACCAGCGCCGTCATCGAGTCGTCGACTTCAAGCTGCACCGGGTACTGGTGCACAAGCATCGCCAGCAGCGTTGCGACCGCGGCCTCCTGCTCGGCCGGCGGCAGCGTTGTGTCGTAGCCCAGCAGCACATCGGCCGGGTTGTCGGTGCGCGCGGAGGTGTAGCTGACGGCGAACGCCGCGATCCTGCCGCCGTCGTTCTTTGGCTTGTCGCGCAGCACGATTGCCCCTCCCGCACCGGTCGAATCGGCGAGGAGCAGCTGCTGCGCCCGCCCGAGCGTCATGTCGGCGCGGTCCCAGCCGTGGACGGCGTTGTAGAAGTCGGCGACGGCCCGGGTCAGCTCGACGGACCCGGTTGCCGCTTCCTCAAGCTGCGGCCCGGAGGCGTCATCAAACCGGGGCGCGGCAAGGGCACCCGGACTCACGACGAGGATCCGGGAACGCTGGATCGTCGAGAAGCCGACGGCCGCGGCAAAGGCCGCGCCGCTGGTTCCGGGCTGCACCTTGCTGCGCAGCGCCGGCACGCCGGAGGGCGCCGTCTCCGCTTCGTGGCGCAGCATTGTCAGCAGCGTGGAACCGACCCCCGCCCGGCGGTGGTCCTGCGCCACCTCGACATAGCACCAGAGCCGCTCGGGGTGCAGCGCCGTCTCGTAGACAAATCCGGCGGCCACGGGAATGCCCTTGTCGACCGCCGTGATGCAGCGGTTCCACGGGGTGTCCGACGGCGGGCGGAACGAGCCGCGGAACTGCTCCGAGGGAGCCGATTCCGGCCCGCCCCACAGCTGCAGCAGCTCGAGGTCGTCCCCGTCCTGCCAGGCACGGTATTCCAGCGGCATCAGGCGCCGATCAGGCGTTCGGCGAGGTAGCCCTGGACCTTGTCGAGGGAAACCCGCTCCTGCGCCATGGTGTCGCGTTCGCGGATGGTGACCGCCTGGTCCTCGAGGGTCTCGAAGTCGACGGTGATGCAGAAGGGGGTCCCGATCTCGTCCTGGCGGCGGTAGCGGCGGCCGATGGCGCCCGCGTCGTCGAAGTCGATGTTCCAGGTCTTGCGCAGCTGCGCCCCGAGTTCCTTCGCCTTCGGTGAGAGGTCCTCGTTGCGGCTGAGCGGGAGCACCGCAGCCTTCACCGGGGCCAGGCGCGGGTCGAGCTTGAGCACCGTGCGCTTGTCGACGCCGCCCTTGGCGTTGGGCGCCTCGTCCTCGGTGTACGAATCGACGAGGAAGGCCATGAAGGAGCGCGTCAGGCCTGCGGCCGGCTCAATGACGTACGGCATGAACCGCTCGTTGGTGCCCTGGTTGAAGTAGCTCAGGTCGGTGCCCGAATGCTTCGAGTGGGTCGAGAGGTCAAAGTCAGTGCGGTTGGCGATGCCTTCGAGCTCGCCCCACTCGGAACCCTGGAATCCGAACCGGTACTCGATGTCGGTGGTGCCCTTGGAGTAGTGGCTGAGCTTGTCCAGGGGGTGCTCGAAGAGGCGCAGGTTCTCGGGCTTGATGCCGAGGTCGGTGTACCAGTCGAAGCGGTTGGAAATCCAGTACTTGTGCCACTCGTCGTCGGTGCCCGGCTCGACGAAGTACTCCATTTCCATCTGCTCGAACTCCCGGGTCCGGAAGATGAAGTTGCCCGGGGTGATTTCGTTGCGGAAGCTCTTGCCGATCTGGCCGATGCCGAACGGGGGCTTCTTCCGGGCCGTGGTCAGCACGTTGTTGAAGTTCACGAAGATGCCCTGGGCGGTCTCGGGGCGCAGGTAGTGCATCCCCTCCTCGCTCTCCACCGGGCCGAGGTAGGTCTTCATCAGCCCGGAGAAGCGCTGCGGCTCCGTCCAGCGGCCCTTGGTGCCGCAGTTGGCACAGGTGATGTCGAGCAGCCCGTTCTCGGGCGCGCGGCCCTTCTTCTCCTCGTACTCCTCCTCGAGGTGATCCCCGCGGTACCGCTTGTGGCAGTTGAGGCATTCGACGAGCGGGTCGCTGAAGACCTCAACGTGCCCGGAAGCCTCCCACACCTTGCGGGGAAGGATGACGGCCGAGTCAAGACCGACGACATCCTCGCGTCCGCGCACCATCGACTGCCACCACTGCCGCTTGATGTTTTCCTTGAGCTCGACGCCGAGGGGCCCGTAGTCCCAGGCGGAGCGGGAACCCCCGTAGATTTCCCCCGACTGGAAGACGAAGCCCCTCCGCTTGGCGAGGGAGATGATCGGGTCGAGCGCTGATTTGGGTGCTGCCATGGGATGGTTCTCCGGTCGTCAGCGGGCCGCTGGGTGCGGTCCGCAGGGGTGGGCGGAATCCGAAAGCGGGACTGCGGTATTCCGGTGGTGAAGTTCGTCCATTAGCCTACCGGCACCGGTGCCCCGGGCCGAATAAGCGTCGGTTGGCTACGGGCTCTCCGCCGGGCGTCCGGGACTCTCCGGTGAGCCCGCGGCGCCAGGGCTCGCCGTGCCCCGACCCGCCGTATCCGGAGCTGACTTCCCGGCGTTCCGTCCCGCCGGGACCGGACCGGGGCGGCGGAACGGGCGCCGCGGCCACGGCAGGGTGGTCAGCACGATCGCCCCGAGGGTCAGGAGGGTGCCGGCGACGGTCGCGAAGACCACGACCGTGCCCGGCGCCGGAAAGACGAGGTCGAGCAGCAGCGAGCCGATGAGCTGGCCGCCGATCAGCCCCAACCCGGTCAACAGGACGCCCAGGGTGCGCACCAGCACCGCCCCGAGCCCGATGAACACGCAGCCGATGGGCCCACCCAGGTAGTACCACCACTCGGCGGGCAGCGGATTTCCCGGTCCCGCGAGGAGGACCTTCAGCGCCCAGGCCGCGAACAGGACCGCCGATCCGGCAATGAAGTTAACGAGAGTGGCGGTGATCGGGGT
The DNA here is from genome assembly GCF_058269175.1 of Arthrobacter sp. TJ-254. Classification (NCBI taxonomy): domain Bacteria; kingdom Bacillati; phylum Actinomycetota; class Actinomycetes; order Micrococcales; family Micrococcaceae; genus Arthrobacter; species Arthrobacter sp. TJ-254. Next base: position 156,316 of record NZ_JBZCNF010000006.1, read on the forward strand.
GCCGTAGTGCATGGCGGCGGTCCCGTTCATCGCCTGCTGGAAGCTGATCAGGATCCCGGCCGCGACGGGGAGCAGGACGGGAAGCACGAGCGAGGATGCCTCCTCGGCGGTGCCGAACCGCGGCGACACAGTCCACGCCACCGACACGACGGTCAGCACCACGCCGATGATCCGCATGGGCGTCGCAGGCTTCTTGCCCGCGGGCCCCAGCCCCGCACGGTCGACGAGGAGCCCGCTGAGGGCCTGGCCCATGACGGTGGAGACCGAAAACAGTGCCACGCCGATGATCCCGATGGTCAGGGACTGCGAGAACACGAAGAACGCCCCAATGGCTCCCGCCGCGAGATACACCGGTGGGAAACGGCGCTCCTTCACCGCCGGGACAATCCTGCGGAAGCCCGCTCTTCCCCGCGGCAGTGCCAGGGAGATGAGGATCATCAGCACGAGCCCCGTGCCGAAGCTCACCGAGGCTGCCGCAAGCCCGTCGTCAAGGACGCTCCCCAACGCTCCATTGATTCTGCCCTGGAGCGGGATGGCCGTACCGGCCACCAACGCCAGCGGCAGGCCGATCAGTGGGGAAAGGGAGGAGGGTTTGATCACCGATCAAGTTTAGTCGACCGGGACTGCCGGCCGGTCGTGCAGAATTGGAACATGAACAGCGAATTCAACGCGAACAATCCGGCGGAAAACGTCAGCGACCTCCCGATCCGCGACGACATGATCCGGCTGGGCCAGCTGTTGAAGCTCGCTTCACTTGCCGAAGACGGCGCCGAGGCAAAGACCCTGATCGACAACGGGCTCGTCCACGTCAACGGGGAGATCGAAGAACGCCGCGGACGCCAGCTTCATCCCGGTGACACAGTGAGCGTCAACGGGCAGAGCGTGCGCATCCTCAAGGGCTGACACCGGCCCCCGGGGCGGCGGCGCTAGGCCCGGTTGAGCACCGTGAGGGTGAGGAACTCGCGTACGTGGGCGAGTTCCTGCTGGCTGATGCTGTGCCACATGTTGGAGTAGAGCACCTTGGTCAGCCTGGTGTGTGAGGTCAGCCACCGGTGCGTGTACTCGATCATCTCCGGTGCGATCACGGCGTCCTCCTGGTCCCGTCCCCAGAAGAACGGCACCGAAGCCGCGGCGACTGCATCGTCCTTGAAGAACGGGTGCTCCTGATGCGGCACCGCGAACCCGGAGAGCCCAACAACACTTGCGAAGTCCTCGGGCCGGTTGCGCAGCAGCGAGGTCGCGACGCCCATACCCATCGAGAAGCCGAGGAGGCTGACGCTTGAATGGGGTCCCTTCACTGACTCGAGCCACTGGCCCACCCGTGCGACGGCGTCGACGACGGCTTCGACCGAATAGTCGGCGTCACGTGCGAGCGGGAACCAGGAGAAGCCCTGTCCGGCGGCGTGCGGGGCGCGCACCGACACCACCGTGAACTCTCCGGGCAGGTGGTCGGCGAGCCCCATGAGGTCAGCTTCGTCTGCCATGTAGCCGTGGAAAAGCACAAGCAGCGGGGTGCCGGCGCGCTGCTCGGGGGGCCTGGACCACAGGGCCACAGGCTCCCAGACGGGGGCGGAGACGGCGTCGGATCCGGGATTTGTCATTCCGATATTCTGGCACGCAGCCCTCTGTGCAGCGGAATCGGGCGGAAGCCGCCGGTGCACCCGGCCGGCCGTTGCCCACGTCACGGGGTGGGTGTTCGCTCGCTAAAGAGGGCAGGGACTTGGCAGGATGGAATTGTGCAACCAAAACTCTCCGAGCAGCCCGACGACTCCCTCTCCGGGACGGGAGGCCATGCGTCCGCTGCCGAGCTCCCGCCGGAACCCGTGCGCGACGACCAGGCCGCCGGCCTGCCGCACCCGTGGCGGCGCTATGTGGCCCTTGGTGATTCCTTCACCGAGGGAATCGGCGACCCGAACCCGGAAAGCATGGGCGGCAACCGCGGCTGGGCCGACCGGGTGGCCGAGGAGCTCGGCCGCGGCTGCAGCAGCTTCTCCTACGCCAATCTTGCGGTGCGCGGGCGGCTGCTTCAGCAGATCGTCGACCAGCAGGTGGAGCCGGCCCTTGCACTCCACCCCGACCTGATCTCGATTTCGGGAGGCGGGAACGACCTGCTGCGGCCCGGCGGAGACCCCGACCGCCTTGCCGAGCGCCTCGATGCGGCGGTCCAGGAGCTGTCAAGCGGGGGCGCGACGGTTGTTCTGTTCACCGCCCCGGATGTCCGCGACAGCGTTCTCGGTACGGTGAGGTCCAAGGCCGCGATCTTCAATGAGAACCTCCGCACCGTTGCGGCACGGCACGAGGCGGTGGTTGCCGACATGTGGGCGCTGCGCGAGCTGGTTGATCCCCAGATGTGGTCTGAGGACCGCCTGCATTTTTCGCCGCTGGGGCACCATACGATCGCCATCATGGTCCTCGACACGCTCGCGGTGAACCACACCCTTGAGCCGCTGCATCCCAAGGCGGTTCCCGTGAAGAACTGGCGCACCGCGCGCGCTGAGGATTTCGTCTGGGCGCGCGAGTACTTCGTGCCCTGGGTGCTGCGCCGGCTGCGCCACCGCTCGTCCGGAGACGGACTCGCTCCCAAGCGCCCGGAGGCCTCCGCAATTTTCGGCCCGGGGATGCCACCGGGCGCCTAGCAGCAGCCCGGCCGGCGCCGGCGCTGCGTCCGCACCGCGGTGGCGCCATTTTCCACCTGCCCGGCGTTTTCCACATGCCCTACGGGGCCTCCCGCCGCTGTCCTGGCGGCCGGCCTCCTAGCTGCCGGCGTCCACCTCGCCGTTCGCGACGGCGTCGGCGTACGTGCTGAGGTCCGGCCCCGGCTGGAAGTCGACGAACTGGGGTTGGAGCTTCTGGAAGAGGAACTCGTAGACCTCTTCGCGGCTGCGCCCGCCGAGGGTCTGCGCCGCTTCTTTCACCGCCTCCTGCAGCGCGCGGTCGGCGTCAAGCAGGATCTTTTGGCGTGCTTCTTCGTTCCAGCCGATCGTGTTCAGTTCCATGAACAGCTCCTCCTGCAGTGGAAAGGGTTGAAAAGACACGCCGGGGGCATGCCGGCACGCTCAGTCCGAGCCTAGGTGCGATCCCGGACAAACCCAACGGGCAATCCGGGCCCGTCGGGGAAGTTGCCCCGTGCGCGGGTTGGAGCTACCGCGGGTAGAACGCCCGCTCAAGCAGGCGGCCGAGCTGAGCGGTTTCGGCGAGGAAGGCGTCATGGCCGATGCGCGAGGTGATCAGCGACACCGGCACCTCCCCCGGAAGGGCGGCGGCAAGCCGGTAGGACTGTTCGGCCAGGTACAGCCGGTCCGAATCAACCGCTGCGATGAGGAACTCGGCGGTGGCCCCTGCGAGCGCCTGCTCCACCGATCCGCGCCCGCGGGCGGCGTCGTGGCTCATCAGAGCCTCGGTCAGGATGAGGTAGCTGTTGGGGTCGAAGCGCTCGGCGAGTTTCTCCGCCTTGTGGTCGAGGTAGCTTTCTACCGCGTAACGGCCCCGCTCAACCGACCGGACGGCCCCGAGGGGCCGCTCGGCGCCCTGGGCGGCATTGCCGAAACGGTCCTCAAGCTCGGATTCCGACCGGTAGGTGATGTGCGCGATGCGCCGCGCCAGCCCGAGCCCGGCCGCGGGCGGGTCTGCCTCGTCGTAGTCGCCGCCGGCGAACGCCGGATCGAGCCGGATCGCCTGCAGCTGCGCCTGCCCGAAGGCGATCTGCTCAGCGGAGCTCGCAACCGTGCACGCTATGACGGCACAGCGGGCCACGCGGTGCGGATACATCAGGGCCCATTCGAGGGCCCGGGCCCCGCCAAGGGAGCCTCCGATCACCGAATGCCAGCGGCGTATGCCCAGCTGGTCGGCAAGACGTGCCTCGGCGGCAACCGAGTCGCGGATCGTGACGAAGGGAAAGCGCGAACCCCAGCGGCGTCCCGACGGGTCCGGACTCGTGGGGCCGGTGGAGCCGTAACAGCCCCCGAGCATGTTCGCGCACACAACGAAGTAGCGGTCGGTGTCGATGGCCCTGCCCGGACCCACGAGGGGGTCCCACCACCCTTCCTCGTCGGAAGCACCCCGGGCCACATGGGAGCTGCCGGTCAGGGCGTGCTGGATCAGGACGGCGTTCGAGGCGTCGGCGTCGAGCGTCCCCCACGACTCGTAGGCAAGGCTGACCTCGGGCAGGCTGCCGCCCGTTTCGAGCCCCAGGGCCCCGATCGCCGCGGTGCGCAGCAGCCCGTCGGCACTGCGGTGCGGGGCCTCGGTGCTCGCACGGGCGGCGCCGGGAGGATAGACACTCACGCCGCGCTAAGCCCCCTTCGCGGCGCGGAAACCGGCGTCGAGGTCCGCAAGGATGTCCGCGATGTTCTCCAGCCCGACCGAAAGGCGCACGAGACCGGGGCGGACTCCGGCCGTGAGCTGTGCTTCGGCTCCGAGCTGGCTGTGCGTTGTTGAAGCCGGGTGGATCACCAGGGAGCGCACGTCCCCAACGTTCGCCACATGGGAGTGGAGTTCGAGCCCGTCGACGAAGCGCTTGCCGGCCTCGATTCCGCCGGCGATGTCGAAGGAGACGATGGCACCGGTGCCGTTCGGCCCGTACTTCAGCCCGCGCTCGTACCAGGGGCTTGAGGGAAGTCCGGCATAGGCAACGGATTCGACGTCGTCGTGCAGTTCAAGCCACTCCGCGACGGCGCGGGCGTTGGCGATGTGGCGTTCCATGCGCAGGCTGAGCGTTTCGAGGCCCTGTGCGATCAGGAAGGCGTTGAACGGGGAGATTGCTGAGCCGAGGTCGCGCAGGAGCTGCACGCGCGCCTTGAGGATGTAGGAGAGATTGGCGCCAAAGGCGCTTCCCACCCCGAGGTCCCGGGCGTAGACAAGCCCGTGGTAGCTCTCATCGGGGGTGTTGAAGCCGGGGAACTTTTCCGGGTCGCGGCCGTAGTCGAAGCGGCCCGAGTCGACGATGACGCCGCCGATGGCGGTGCCGTGGCCGCCGAGGTACTTGGTGGCGGAGTGGACAACGATGTCGGCACCCCACTCGATGGGCCGGATGAGGTACGGGGTCGAAACTGTCGCATCGGCGATCAGCGGGATGCCGTTGTCGTGGGCGACCGCGCTGATTCCCTCGATGTCGAGCACGTCCTGGCGGGGGTTGGAGACGACCTCGCCGAAGAACGCCTTGGTATTGGGCCGGACGGCGGCGCGCCACTGCTCGAGGTTGTCGGGGTTCTCCACGAAGGTGGTTTGGATCCCGAATTTCCTGAGGGTGTGCCGGAAGAGGTTGTAAGTGCCCCCGTACAGGCTCGGGCTTGCAACGATGTGGTCGCCCGCCTCGGCGATATTGAGGATGGCGTAGGTTTCGGCCGCCTGCCCCGAGGCGAGCAGGAGGGCACCCACCCCTCCGTCGAGTGAGGCGATGCGCGTCTCAACGGCCTCCTGGGTGGGGTTGCCGATGCGCGTGTAGATGGGGGCAAGCTCCGTGAGGGCAAAGCGGTCGGCGGCGCTCTGGGCGCTGGGGAAGACGAACGACGTCGTCTGGTAGATGGGCAGCGCACGCGCGCCGGTTGTTGAATCGGGGGTCTGGCCGGCGTGGATCTGCCGGGTTTCAAAAGACCAGTTGCTCGACATGGCGCTCCCTCTGTTGCTCAAGGGGCCCCGGTCGACGCCGCGCCATCGAGGCGACGGTGGATCGGTAAGGACCCGCGCTTGCGCAGCGTCCCTGTGACACTGCGCCTGGTCTTCACCCGGGGCACCCCACCGCGGTTGGAGGGTTGCCGGCCAGCAAGCCGGGGCTGTGTGCTGGCACTCATGACCTGCCTCAATGAAAGCCGAGGGACCGGATTTCGGCAACCCATATGACTTCCCGTTAAGTAAGGTGCTCCTAAGTCGAGACGGGCGTCACAAAGTGCCACTATGTAGCCATGCGCTTGGACCATGTTTCTTATGCCTCTGAACCTGATGGACTCGCTGCCACCGCGGAGCGTATTTCGGCCGCGCTGGGCGTAGAAGCGGTGAAGGGTGGTGTCCACCCCCGTTTCGGCACACGGAACATGATTCTGCCCCTCGTCAACGGCCAGTACGTCGAGGTGGTCGAGACCCTGAACCATCCCGCCTCGGACAAGGCACCCTTCGGCCAGGCCGTGCGGTCCCGGTCCGAAGCAGGCGGCGGCTGGATGGGCTGGGTAGTCGCGGTCGATGACCTCACGCCGTTCGAAGAGCGCCTGGGCCGGCGCGCCGTGCCCGGCAACCGCAAGTTCCCCGACGGCCAGGAACTCACCTGGCAGCAGATCGGCATCAAGGGCCTGATCGCCGATCCGCAGGTCCCCTACCTGCTGCGCTGGGACGACGGCACCGAAGCACTCCACCCCTCGCAGGCACGCCCTGCGACCGCGCGGCTCGACTCGCTGACCATCGCCGGCTCCTGCGCACGCGTGACCGAGTGGCTCGGAATGCCCGTCGAAGCGCCCCTGGGCGAGGTGTCGGTCAAGTGGATTGCTCCGAACGGCACCCCGGGGCTGATGTCGGTGACCTTCGACACCGCGAACGGCCTCGTCGAGATCTAGTACCGGATTCCCCCGGAGTCCGGCATGGCCCAGCGGCTCGCCGTCGTCGTCCCGGTGTTCAACGAGCCCGGGATCGACCGCACCCTTGAGGCGCTGTACCGGCAGTCGGACCGCACCGGGATGGTGCTCTATGTGGTGGACAACGGCTCGTCGGATGACACCCGGGTGCGCATCGAGGCGTTTGGCCGGCTCCGGCGCGACTTTCCGCTCGTGGTGCTCGATGAGGAGCAGAAGGGTACCGGCGCGGCGGCCGACACCGGTTTCCGCAGGGCCATCGCCGACGGTTTTCCGTTGGTGGCGCGCACCGACGGCGACAGCGAACCCCGGCCGGACTGGACGGCGCGGATCCGCCGCACGTTCGCCGGGTACCCCTCGGTGCAACTGCTGGGCGGCACGTCCGTGCCCCTGCCGGACGCCTACCGGCGCCGGTTTGACCGCGTGCTCCTCGCCTTCCTCTTCCCTGCCCTCCGCGGAGCCCTCGCGCTGCGCCACCGCGACCCGGCTTGCCTTCGCATTGTCGCCGGCCACAACCTTGCCGTCCGCTCGTCCGCCTATGAGCGCGCGGGCGGTTTTCCCCGCACGTCGATCGATGAGCGCGACGAGGATGTCGAGCTCACCCTTCGGGTGGCCCGCACGTTCGGCCGGCGGGCGGTCCGCATCGACCGGCGGCTGAGAGTCGCCACGTCGATGCGCAGGATCCGCCGTTACGGGGTGCTGCGCACCGGCCTGCGCCATCTGCGCGCCGGAGCGGGATCCGGCGGTTCCTTGCCCGGCGGGCCGCCCGGCGGGTCAACCCACTTGCCGTGAATGCTCAGCCGCCCACCCCGATTGCCGGTCCGAGCAGGGCGAACCCGACGAACCCAGTGATGTCGAGGGCGGCGTGGGCAACGACGAGCGGCATGACGCGCCGGGTCCGGGTGTAGATGTAACCGAACACGAGCCCCATTGCCGCGTTTCCCAGGAACGGTCCGATGCCCTGGTACAGGTGGTAGCTGCCGCGCAGCAGGGCGCTCGTCACAAGGATGGCCGGCGCCGACCACCCGAGGGCACGCAGGCGTTCGAAGAGGTACGCCACCACGATGACTTCCTCGAGCAGTGCGTGCCTCAGGGCGGAGAGCACGAGCACCGGAACCGTCCACCAGTAGGCGTCGAGGGCCGCAGGGACGATCGCCGTCGTGACCCCCAGCGCCCGTCCGGCGGCGTAGACCCCGAGGGTCCCGACGCCGATGCCCGCGGCGAGGCCGAGTCCCAGTCCGAAGTCGACGGCGGGTTTCTCGAAGGTGAGTCCGATCTTCCGGAACACCGATCCCCCGCCGGCGCTGAGCAGGAACAGGACAAGCGCCACCGGAACCAGGGCGAAGAAGATTCCGAGAAGCTGATAGGCGAGGTCGAAGTACTCGCGGTCGTTGAGCACCGGGTTCAGGGTGCTGGTCTGCGCCGAGAGGGGCCCGCGGCTGAGCTTCTCGAGCAGGTCGACGATCGAATAGACGGCGGATTGCCCAAGGGAAAGCCCGAGCACCAGGAGGATTTCGCCGGTGGTGCGGCGGCGCTGCGCCGTGTCTAGCCGGCCGGCCGGGGCGGTGGGAGCGCGCATGGGCCTATCTTTCCAGCGGAAGCGGCGGATTCACAGCCGAAGGGATGAAGCGTCAGCGGATCCGCTGCCCGTTGCGCCACACGGCGCCGGTCAGGGGCATGCCCGGGCGGTAGGCGAGGTGGGTCACCGAGGGTGCGTTGAGCAACTGCAGGTCCGCCCGGTGGCCCACGGCGAGGGAGCCGACGGCGCGCGCACCGTCCGCGTCGGTTCCCGTGTGCCTGCCCAGGGCAAGGGCGCCGCCGTACGTGGCGGCACGGACCGCCTCGGAGACGCTCAGTCCCATCTGCAGGACGGCGGTGGTCACGCAGAAGGCCATCGAGGTGGTGTAGGAGGTGCCCGGATTGCAGTTGCTCGCCAGGGCCAGCTGCACCCCTGCGTCGATGAGGCGCCGGGCGGGAGGGAACGGCTGCCGGGTCGAAAGATCACAGGCCGGGAGGCAGGTTGCGACGGTTCCGCGCCCTTCCCCGCCGTCCCAGCCGGACCAGGACTGGGCAAGGGCGTCGACGTCCTCATCGCTGAGGTAGTTCGCGTGGTCGACGCTCGCGGCGGCGAACTCCACGGCGAGCGCCACGCCCTCGCCCGGGCCGAGCTGGTTCCCGTGGACGCGCAGGCCCATGCCGGCGTCCCGGCAGGCGGCGAGTACGGCCCGGCTCTGCTCGGGGGTGAACGCTCCGCGTTCGCAGAACACGTCGGCCCACGCAGCGTAGGGGCGGACGGCCTCGAGCATCGGCCCGCAGACCAGTTCCGTGTAGTCGTCGGCGCTGATTCCGGCCGGAACGAGATGCGCCCCCAGGAAAGTCACTTCGTCGACGGCGCCCGCGGCGATCCGCGCGCTTCGGGCCTCCTGCTCGACGTCGAGCCCGTAGCCGGTCTTCGTCTCAAGGTAGGTGGTGCCGCCGGAGGCGGCCTCCTCCACACGTCCGAGCAGGAGTCGGGTGAGGTCGTAGTCGCCGGTCCGGCGGGTGGCCTCGGTGGTCACGGCAATCCCTCCGGCGGCGTACGCCTCCCCCGCCATGCGCGCCTCGAACTCGGCGGTGCGGTCTCCGGCGAAGACTAGATGGGTGTGGCTGTCGACCCACCCGGGCAGGGCGGCCCGGCCGGCGGCGTCGTGGACCGTATCCGCGGCCGGGGCCGAGGCTGCCTGCCCAATCCAGCTGATCCTCCCGCCCTCGAGGACGACCGCCGCATTCGGGAGGACCCGCTGCTCGGCGTCCTGCGTTGTCAGTTCACCGATGTTGGTGACAAGGGTCGAACTCATTGCTGCTCCTGGTTGGCGGCGCCGGAGGCCGCGGCGTCGAGGTGGCTGATGGCGGCCGCAATCAGGGCGGCGGGGTCCCCAAGCCGCAGGTGCCGGCCGTTGCGGGCCCGGGGAAGGCCTCCGATGACGACGTCGGTCACATCGGCGGCGGTTGCGGAAAAGACGAGCTGCCCGGGACTGCTCCCTGCGGTGCGCAGTGATGCGGGGTCGACCGCCATCAGGTCGCAGACCTGTCCGGGCTCAAGCCCGGCGGCCGGGCGGCCCTGGGCGGCAAGCCCGTTGCCGCTGCCTGCGGTGAGGAGGTCGTCGGCGGTGAAGCGGGACCGCTGCCCCGAGGAAAGCCGCTCGCCGTATTCAAGGGTGCGCATCTCAAGCCAGGGATCGATTGCCGCGTGCTGGTCGGTGCCCAGGGCAATGCGCGCACCTGCCCGCTGCAGCTCAAGGGCGGGCCCGATGCCGTCGGCGAGGTCGGCCTCGGTGGTCGGGCACATCACTACTGTCGCACCGGCACCGCCAAGCAGACCGATGTCCCCGGGGGTGAGGTGGGTTGCGTGGACGGCGGAGAGCCGTCTGCTGAGCAGCCCGTGGCGCTCCAGGAGACCGGCGGGCGTGAGCCCCGTCGCTGCGAGGCAGGCCTCGTTTTCGGCGGGCTGTTCCGAGAGGTGGATGTGCAGCGGTATCTCGGGCGGGAGCCCTGCCGCGAGTTCGGCCAGGGCCGCTTCGGGGACCGCGCGCACCGAGTGGATCGCGGCCCCGAGGACAACCGGGGATTCCGGGAACCGGCCGGCAAGGGCCCGGCGGAGGGAGCTGTGCCGGCGGAGCCAGGCCGCGGCGGAACCGTCGCCGAAACGGGCTTGGGCGGGTTCGAGGGGAACCCCGAAGCCTCCGGTGAGGTAGCAGGTGTCGAGCAGGGTCAGCCGGATACCCGCCGCTTCGGCGGCGCGGGCGAGGGCGAACTCCATGGCGTGCGGCCCGTCCGCCGGGTTCGGGTCTGCGCCGCCCGCGGCTCCGGCGGAGGAGCCGTACGGCGTTCCGTTCCCTCGGTGATGCACGTAGTGGAATTCGGCCACGCTTGTCCAGCCGGTCACAACCATTTCCGCGAAGACCGCCGTGGCGAGTTCCTCGTACAGCTCAGGAGTGAGGGTGCGTGCCGCGGCGTACATCTGCTCCCGCCAGGTCCAGAAGCTGCCCGGGCCGCCGGCATGGGTGCGCCCCCGCAGCACCCGGTGGAAGGCGTGGGAGTGGGCGTTGGCCGCTGCTGGGAAGACGACGCCCCGCAGCACCGTGTCGCCGTCCTCGGCGGGCACTCCGGTTTCGACAGAGTCGACGGCTCCGTCACTCCGCAGCCGGGCCCGCACACCGGCGGTGATGCCCCGGCCCTCCCGCCACGCCGATTCGCACCACACCGGCCTCACGGTGTGCGCCTCACAGCAGGTCCTCGAGCACGTCGGCGAGCGCCGACGCTCCGGCGTCGGCGTCGTCGCGCTCGACGTGTTCCTCCGGGGAGTGGCTGATCCCGGTCGGGTTGCGCACGTAGAGCATGGCCGAGGGAACGATTCCGGAGAGCACCGCGGCGTCGTGCCCGGCGCCGGTGGGAAGCACCGGCGCACCGCCCAGTGAGTTGGCGAGCCCGCGCTGGAGGGCGGGGTCGAAGGCGACGGTTCCGCTGAGGGATTCCTCGGTGAGTGTCACCGAGCAGCCCTCGAAGGCCGCGGCCTTTTGGGCCTTGCCGTGGATCTTCTCCACGAGGGCGGCGGTCACGGCGTCGTCGGGGTGGCGCACATCGAGCCACAGGTCGACGCGCGAGGCGATGACGTTCGTTCCGCCGGGCACCGGCTGGAGCCGTCCCACTGTGGCCCGTGCATCCTCCTGGGCGCGGGCGGCCTCCCGCACTGCGAGAACGATCTGCGCCGCTGCAACCATGGGGTCGGCGCGGTCGGCCATAAGGGTGGTCCCGGCATGGTTGCCCTGCCCGTGCACCGAGAGCCGCCAGCGTCCGTGGCCGAGCACGAAGGAGCCGACCGCGACGGCGGAATCGAGGTCGGCGAGCCCGCGGCCCTGTTCGACGTGGAGTTCGATGAAGTCCCCGATGTTCCTCAGCGCCTCGTCGTCGCGCCCCATCCGGGAGGGGTCGAGCCCGGCGGCGCGGGAGGCATCGGCGAAGCTCGTGCCGTCGGCGTCGGTGAGGCTGCGCGCCCTGTCGGCGTCGATGGTGCCCGTGAGCAGGCGGGAGCCGAGGCAGGCAACACCGAACCGAGAGCCCTCCTCCTCGGGGAAGACGGTGATGGCGAGGGCGCGGTTCGGCTGCACGCCGCGCCCGCGCAGGACGTCGACCGCGGCGAGGGCCGAGGCGACCCCAAGGGGTCCATCGAAGGCTCCGCCGCCCGGCACGGAGTCGAGGTGGCTGCCGGTGACGAGGGATCCGGTGCGGCCGGCGCCCGGTACGTCCCACCACCCCCACAGGATGCCGTTACGGTCGGTCTCCACAGCCAGTCCGCGTTTGCGGGCCTCGGCTTCGAACCATTCGCGCAGCTCGTTCTCCGCCGCTGAATAGACCGGGCGGGAGTACCCGCCCCGGCGCGTGTCGCGGCCGACGCCGGTGATCGAGTCGAGCAGGGTTGAAACGGAATCCATCAAGCCTCCGGGGGTCTGGGCGAGGGCGAACGCGGTCGGCGTTCCGTGGCGGAGGGCGGCCGGGCGTGGATACCGGGCCGCGCGGCCGGCTACTGCTGCATCGGGATGCGCACGCCGCGTTCGGCGGCGACGTCGGCGGCGCGGGGGTAGCCGGCGTCGACGTGCCGGATGACGCCCATTCCGGGATCGTTCGTCAGGAGCCGCTCGAGCTTCTGCGCGGCGAGCTCCGTGCCGTCGGCAACCGAGACCTGGCCGGCGTGGATGGAGCGGCCGATGCCGACCCCGCCGCCGTGGTGGATCGAAACCCAGGTGGCGCCGGAGGAGGTGTTGAGCAGGGCGTTGAGCAGCGGCCAGTCGGCCACGGCGTCCGATCCGTCGGCCATTGCCTCGGTCTCCCGGTAGGGCGATGCGACGGAGCCCGAGTCGAGGTGGTCGCGTCCGATGACGATGGGCGCGGAAACCTTGCCTTCGGCGACGAGCCGGTTGAACAGCAGCCCTGCCTTGGCGCGGTCGCCGTAGCCGAGCCAGCAGATGCGCGCCGGGAGGCCCTCGAACTCGACATGCTCGGCGGCGGCGTCAAGCCAGCGGTGAAGATGGGTGTTCTCGGGGAACAGTTCTTTAAGCGCGGCGTCGGTGACGGCGATGTCGGCCGGGTCGCCGGAGAGGGCGACCCACCGGAACGGCCCGAGGCCCTCGCAGAACAGCGGGCGGATGTAGGCGGGGACGAAACCGGGAAAGTCGAACGCACGGGCATACCCGCCGGAGCGGGCCTCGTCGCGGATCGAGTTCCCGTAGTCGAACACCTCGGCGCCGGCGTCGAGGAAACCGACCATCGCCTCGACGTGGCGGGCCATTGAGGCCTGGGCCTTCTTGGTGAAGCCCACCGGGTCCGCGGCGGCCTCCCGTGACCAGTCCTCGAGGGCCACCCCTTCGGGGAGGTAGCTCAGCGGGTCGTGTGCGGAGGTCTGGTCGGTGACGATGTCGATGCCGATGCCGCGTTCGAGCAGTTCCGGGAACACCTCGGCTGCGTTGCCCACGACGCCGACCGACAGCGCCCGCTTTTCCGCCTTGGCGGCGAGGATCTGCGCGACGGCGTCGTCGAGCGAGTCGGCCACGGTGTCGAGGTAGCGCTTGGCGACGCGGCGGCGCAGGCGCGATTCGTCGACGTCGACAATGAGCACCGCTCCCCCGTTCAGGGTGACGGCCAGCGGCTGAGCCCCACCCATGCCGCCGCAGCCGGCGGTGAGCGTGAGGGTTCCGGCGAGGGTGCCCCCGAAGCGCTTCTCTGCAATGGCGGCGAAGGTTTCGAAGGTGCCCTGCAGGATCCCCTGGGTGCCGATGTAGATCCAGGACCCGGCGGTCATCTGCCCGTACATCATCAGTCCCTCGGCCTCGAGCCGGCGGAACTCGGGCCAGGTGGCCCAGTCCCCCACAAGGTTCGAGTTGGCCAGCAGCACCCGGGGGGCCCAGGGGTTGGTGCGGAAGATACCGACGGGCTTGCCCGACTGCACCAGCAGGGTTTCGTCGTCCTCGAGGTCCTCGAGCGAGCGCACGATGGCGTCGTAGGCCTCCCAGCTGCGGGCGGCACGGCCCGTTCCGCCGTACACCACCAGGTCCTCGGGCCGCTCGGCCACCTCGGGGTCGAGGTTGTTCATGAGCATCCGCAGCGGCGCCTCGGTCTGCCAGCTCTTGGCCGTCCGCGCCGTTCCGCGGGCTGCGCGGATGTTCCGGGACGGATCGTGGGTTGTGGCAGGGGACGCGGTGCCGCTGGCCTCGGTGGGGCTCATGCTGTTTCTCCTTCAGGGGTTTCTGGGATGCCGGGCAGGATGCCTGCGGCCTCGCGGGCCACATGCGCGCCGATCCCGGCTGACTGGTCTTCACTGATGCGGTAGCTGGGCACTACGACGCTCAGGGCAGCGGCGATGCGCCCTCCGGCGTGGACCGGGGCGGCGATGGCGGTGACGTCGGACTCCACGCCGTCGCGCACCACGACGTAGCCGGATTCGGGGACGTCGCCGGAGAGCACGGCACCCACCGCCGTCCCCTGGAGCGGAATGCTCCGGCCAACCCAGCTGGCGTGCCGGACGGAGTGCGTTCCTTCCCTGACGGCGAGGTAGACGCCGTGCCCGTCGTGGGAGGGGACGCTGAGGTAGGCCGATTCCCCGGTGAGGCCCACGAGCCGGTCGAGCGCGGCCTCGGCGAGGGAAACCAGCGATTCGGAGCTGAGCGCCTGCGCCCCGAGCTGCACCACCCGCAGCCCTGGACGGTACCCGCCGGCGTCGTCACGGCGTACGAAGCCTGTGGATTCGAGGGTCCGCAGCAGCCGCAGCGCTGTTGAGGCGGAGAGCCCCGCGTCGCGCGCCGCCTCGGCCAGGGTGAGGGTTCCGCGCTCGCACACGGCGCCGAGGAGCAGCAACGCCCGCTCGACGGTTCGGGTTGAGGCATCGGCCACCGGAATCCCCTTGCGCATAGGTCCCATTTGTATTTCACTTATTGAAACTCCATTTTCACTCAATGGCAATACTCTTGAGTGCTCCGCGAAGCGAGGCTCCCCCATGACCGCTCATCCGACCGCCGAGACAGTCACCCCCGGCACCGTCACTATCGGTACCGGCGCGCTCAGCCCGGACGACGTCGTTGCCGTGGCCCGCTATGGTGCCCCGGTGTCTCTGGCTCCGGAAGCCGTCGAGGCGATGTCCGCCTCGCGGCGCGTCGTCGAGCAGCTCGCCGACGACCCCACTCCCCACTACGGGGTCTCGACGGGCTTCGGAGCCCTGGCCACCAAGCACATTCCCCTCGAGCAGCGCACCCAGCTCCAGCGCAGCCTGATCCGCAGCCACGCCGCTTCCTCAGGCGCTGAGGTGGACCGCGAGGTGGTGCGCGGGCTGATGCTGGGGCGGCTTTCGACGATGGCGACCGGACGCACGGGCGTCCGCCCGGTTGTGGCGCAGACGTACGCACAGATGCTGAACGCGGAAATCACCCCGGTCGTTGGCGAGTATGGCTCGCTCGGCTGCTCCGGGGACCTCGCCCCCCTCTCCCACGTGGCGCTGGCGCTGATGGGCGAGGGCACAGTGCGGACCGGCGGCGGGGCGCTTGTTCCCGCGGTGGAGGCCCTCGCCGAAGCAGGCATCGCTCCGGTTGAGCTGCGGGAGAAGGAGGGCCTCGCCCTGATCAACGGCACCGACGGGATGCTGGGGATGCTCATCCTCGCCGCAGCGGACCTGCAGCGGCTGCTCGAAACGGCGGATCTTGCCGCAGCCATGAGCGTTGAGGGGCTGCTGTGCACCGACGCCGTCTTCGCCGAGGACCTCCATGCGCTGCGCCCCCACCCGGGCCAGCGCGACTCCGCCGCCAACATCCGCTCGCTCCTCAGGGGCTCGGCGCTCATCAGCGACCAGCTCACCTCGGAGACCGGCCGGCACCGTTTCACCCGCGTCCAGGACGCCTACTCGCTGCGCTGTGCGCCGCAGGTCCACGGGGCGGCACGCGCGACGCTTGCCCACGCCCGCTCGGTGGCGGACATCGAGCTCGGATCGGCCATCGACAATCCCGTGATCACCCCGGACGGCCGGATCGAGTCGAACGGCAACTTCCACGGCGCCCCGGTCGGCTACGTCCTCGATTTCCTCGCAATCGCCGTCGCCGACGTCGCCTCGATGAGCGAACGCCGCACCGACCGGTTCCTGGACAAGGCACGCAGTCACGGGCTCAACGCCTTCCTCGCCGATGACCCGGGCGTTGATTCGGGCCACATGATCGCCCAGTACACCCAGGCCGGCATCGTCTCCGAACTGAAGCGGCTGGCCAATCCAGCATCCGTCGACTCCATCCCCTCCTCCGCCATGCAGGAGGACCACGTCTCAATGGGCTGGGCGGCCGGCCTGAAGCTGCGCCGCGCCCTCGACGGGCTCACCCGCGTCCTTGCCATCGAAATCCTCACCGCCGCCCGCGCACTCGACATGCGCGACGGCGGCATCGCGGCGGCGCGCAGTTCCGAGGCTATCGCCGCCGTCCGGCGGGCGCTGCGCCGGGAGGTCGAAGGCCCCGGAACCGACCGTTACCTCGCCCCGGAGATCGAGGCGGCTCGCGTGCTCGTGGACAACGGCGCGCTGGTAGGAGCCGCCGAGGAGGCGTTGGGAGCGGCACTGGTCTGACGTGACGGCGCGGGCCGCTGGTGCACCGGCCGCCCGGGGGTGCCACCGACGTTTGTTAGGGTTGGCTAACAAACCCTCCTCGGAAAAGAGCCGCACCCTGCCATGACCGCACCTGCCGTGAAGAAGCCCCGCCGCCAGGTGGTGCTCAGCGTCCTCGAGACCACCCGGGTCAGCCCGCACCTAGTCCGGGTCATTGCCGGCGGTGAGGGATTCGCCGACCTGAACCCCAACGACAACACCGACAAGTACGTCAAGCTGCTCTTCGCCCGTCCCGAGCTCGGACTCCATCCCCCCTACGATCTTGAGGCGCTTGCGGGCCAGCTCCCGCCGGAGGATCTCCCGGTCAAGCGCACCTACACGGTCCGGTGGATGGATCCGGCACGGCAGCGGCTCGCCATCGACTTCGTTGTCCACGGCGACGAAGGGATCGCCGGCCCGTGGGCCGCACGCGCCCGGCCCGGCGACCGTCTAGTGCTCATGGGGCCGTCGGGGGCGTGGTCTCCGCGGCCCGACGCGGACTGGTACCTCTTTGCCGGCGACGAGGCGGCCCTCCCCGCCATCGCGGCAGGCCTTGAGGCACTCCCGAAGGGTGCCACAGGCACGGCCTGGCTCGAGGTGGACTCCGAGGCGGACACCATACCCCTCATTGCGCCCGAGGGCGTCACGGTCCACTGGCTGTTCCGCCGCGGCCGCCCGGCGGGCACGACGTCGCTGCTGGCCGACGCGGTGGCCTCCGCCGACTGGCCCGAGGGACGGGTTGACGCATTCGTCCACGGCGAGCGCGGCGCCATGAAGGCGCTGCGCGATGTCCTGTTCGCCCAGCGCGGCCTCGAGCGCGCCCAGGTCTCCCTGTCGGGCTACTGGGCCTACGGCCGGGCCGAGGACCGGTTCCAGGCCGAGAAGCGTGAACCGATCGGCAAGATCCTCGACTGAACGGGGCGCCGGGTCGGCCCTGACGCCCCTAACTTGCTTCGCGTGCGCGCTGGATGAAGGTGTCGAGGATCCGGCCGGCGATCTCGCTGTTGAATTCGCGGCCGTTGTCAGTGACCTGGGATGCGCCGGTTCCGTGAAGACGCCTGCCAAGGTACAGCAGCGCGGCGAGCTCGTCGGACAGGTCGGTGTCGGCCTCGGCCGTCTGTCGAAGCAGCCGCCGGTAGGCGGCCTGGAGGGCCGGGCCCGGACTGCAGCCGAGGTCGGTGCCGAAAATTCTCCGGCAGCGCTCGAACGCCGAAAGACCCTCGGCCGCCATCCCCGCGTTTTCGAAGGCGACGATCAATGAGTTCCAGGCCCGTTCGCTGAGTTGGTCATTCGAGACGGCGGTCTGTGCCAGGCGGATCGCTTCACCCGGTTCGCCAAGCAGTGATGCGGTTTCTGCGGCCTTGATCCGTGCCTCCTGAGCCGTAGCGGCATGGTCGAGGCGGGCTTCCTCCGCCCACTCCGATGTCAGCTCATGCCCCAGCAACGGTCCCGTGCACAACTCAAGCGCCGCCAGCAGGCGGGAATACGCTTCGGCCGGCGTGCACCGCCCCGCGGAGCGGACGAGATGGCGGAAGCGCACCAGATCCAGGTCGACTAGCTTCGCGTCGAGCACGTATCCGCCGTTGGCGGTACGCAGAGGCCCGGTCCGCGTGTGCCCCGGCTGGATGGTTCTGCGCAGGGCACTGACATAGCTCTCCAGTGTGGCCACTGCACCGCTTGGAGCCCGCCTGCCCCACAGCACTTCGATCAAACGGTCCTTCGACACGGGAGTGCCGAGCTGCACCAGGAGCACCTCAAGGATCAGCCGTGTCTTACATCCACCCAAATCTCCGGCGCGCAGGACCGTGCCGTCCCCACGCGTCACTGAAAAGTCGCCGATCAACTTTACGGAGATGGACCTTGGGAATTCCGCCTCTAGTTCCATAAGGTTCTTCAATTTCTCCGAGACAACACTCTTACAATCGTCCGAAGTGCCTGGCCAAAATCCTCTCTGTCGGACCATATCGGACGGTCTGCAGCAACCGTGGCACGGCCCGAACACCTCGGACAAGGAACACGGGTACTCGTTCCGCGGTTTCAGGCGGAAGACAAGTGTGAACCGTGTTGTCTATGAGTATCCGTACGAGTAGCAGAGCAGCGGGGCAGCGTCGCTGCCCCGCTGCTCTGCGGGTAAGCACCTTCTTTTCAGCCCACGTAGGGCAGTGCCTTACTGCGCGGATGCGTTTCGGCCTTCGCTGCCGCGGGAAGGCCGACGGCGGAGCACGTGAGCTCCTGGGCCGGATTGCCACCGAAGCGGCTGCCTGCGGGGAGGTCCTCGCCCTTCATGAGGAAGGAGTCGGCCTCAAGCACCGCACCGTCGCCCATGGTGACGCCGTAATGGACAAAGGCGTTGACCCCGAGGGTGCAGCCAGCGCCGATGGTGATCCCGTCGAGCTTGAATGCGCCGTCTTCCATCGAGTGGCACTGGATGGTGCTCAGGGCATTGAGCGTGCAGTAATCACCAATCGAGACGATCGTCTTTTCGGGGATGCCGCAACCGTCGTCGAAGACCCTCCGTCCGACCCGCACACCGAGCATTCTCCAGACGAAACTCTTGAACGGGGTTCCATTGAACAGCGGCTGGAAGGCTGCGTTGAGTTTCCAAAACCGCTCGTGCCTCCAGAAGCGGCTGTCGTAGATCGAGCAGAACACGGGGCTCATCCTTCGGAACCCCGTGGCGGCCCGCTCGATGAGGGTGAAGTAGAAGACCGTGAACACAAGCATGCCGGTGAAGCATGCGGCAACGATCAGCACGTCGAAGATGGTGTGGAGGGCAACGGCGAAGGAGCCGATTATGAGGGCAACGAAGGTGAAGATCCACCGGCTGAGCAGGTAGAAGGCGATGGTGATCCCGTTGTGGTTGTTCTTCGCGGGCAGGCGTGTCTTCACCTCCTCGGGCCGAATCGCCTTGAACTCGCTGTCCCGCTGCACCGACCGCGGGATTTCGAACGGCGGCGAGCCAAGCAAACCAACGTTTTCCCTAACTGGGCCGTCGACGGGTATAAGCACCTTCGTGGCGAAGAGGCAGTTGTCCCCGGTCCGGGCCTCCGAGGGATAGATGATGTTGTTGCCGAAGAAGCTGCGTGCGCCGATTGAGGTTGGTGAGATCTTGAACGAACTGTTAGAAAACTCGGTGTTCACGATCGACAGGCCGTCCGCGACCATTGTGCCGCTGCCGATCGTCGCGGCGTAGGGAGTCTCATGCTTGAGCGAAACGCCGAAGTTCGAGCCGGTCTGGACCAGGCCCGGTTGCTTGTATCCCAAGAGGCGCAGGTAATGGACAATCAGCGAGCTGTCCCCGGTCAAATGCATGAAGAATGGCAGGTTCGTCAGGCGGGCGATGGCCCCTTGGAGCATGTACGGCAGGCTGTACAGGGGATACACCTTCCCCGGCGTGAGGAACAGGTTCAGCAGGCGGGGTATGGTCACGACGGCGATCAGGCCGGTCACCACAGCGGTGACGAAGAGCACGAAGGACGCGGCAAGGGTGTCCACATAGAACTGCAGGTTGGAGTGGTCCAGGTGCTCCGTGGAGGTGTACGCCGGGATAAGCGTCGCGAGGCCGGCCAGGCCGATCGGAGCCACGAGGAAGACTCGGTTGATCACCGCGAAGGTGCCATAGGTGATCCGCCGGCGGGTGCTGCATTTCGCCGGGGCCACGGCCCGGTAGTCGGTGGTCGTGGGCTGCGCCGGCGACCCGTGCCACCGCTCGTTCGCCGGGATGGCCTGAGACGCATACAGCGATGAAGCGTGTCCGAGTTGTGAACCCTCACCGATCGACGAGCCGATGTCGAGGATGACGGCCTCACCGATGAGGACATCGGCCCCAATCGTCACGGTCCCGGTTTGGATTTGCCCGCGGTACGCCCGGTAGCCGAGGAACACCGTATCCTTGCGGATGACCGTTCCGGCGCCGATCGTCAGCAGGTCGGTGCAGACGGGCACGGCTGAGGCGAAGATCGCGACGTTCCGGCCTACCTTCGCTCCAAGCGCGCGCAGGTAAAGCGGATAAACGGGCGTCCCCACGAACATGCGCAAGGCGCTGTTCTGGATGAGCACCTTGACCACCCAGAACCGCAAGTAGCGCAGTGACCACACCGGTATTTCTTGAACCTTCCATCTGCCGATGAGCAGCCATTTGGCCACGATCGGCAGCAGGGCGAAGGCCACGAAGCTGACAACCCCAAACACGAACGAACGCAGGAGGACCTCGCCGAGGTTCTCCCCTCCGGACGCGAACCGATATCCGGCGAGCAGCACCAGGGACGCGGCGAAGGTCGATCCAAGGAAGAACAGGGCCTGAAGCGTGCCGCACAGGATGTAGGACGCTGTGCTGACAGGCGCGGGTGGCGGGGTATCCGGGCGCACCAGCTGTGCCGCCGTGGCTCCCGTCGGTTCGCCCAGCGAGGCGGCGAGGGACGCGATCGTCGGCTTGAGGTAAATCTCGCGCATGGGAACCGGTGGGACCCGCCCGTCCTTGCGCAGCCGGGCCGAAAAGTGCGCAAGCAGCAAGGAGTTCGTGCCGAGGTCGTTGAAGAAGTGGTCGGTTGTCGAGACCTTCTCGACCTGGAGCACCTTGGCTAGGGCATCTGCGAGGATCTCCTCTGTGGCGGTGACGGGTGCGGTGTAGGGTCCGCTGCTGCTGACGGCGCTGAGCTTGCTGACGGGCTTCGGCAGGGATTTGCGGTCGGCCTTGCCGCTGGTGAGCATGGGGATGACGTCGAGCCGGTCCAGGTAGGCCGGCACCATGTACCCGGGCAGCCGATCGCGGAGCACCTCAAAGATCATCGCCTCGTCGATCACCTCGGTGTCCTTGCGGAGGCTGTAGTAGGCGGCCAGCTCGGTGTTTCCCGGACTCGACTCGTGGGTGGTGACGACCGCCTGCGCTATCCCAGGGATCTTCAGCATCACGGATTCGATTTCCGTCAGTTCGATGCGGTAACCGCGGATCTTTACCTGGGTGTCGATCCGGCCGAGGTAGTCGATCTTGCCCTCCTCGGTGAACCGGCCGAGGTCCCCTGTTCGGTAGATCCGCCCCGACGGGTTGTTGGCGAGGTTGAGGAAGTCCGGAATGAAGGCACGGTCGGTGAGGTCCTGGCGGTTGACATAGCCCTTGGCGAGCCCGATGCCGGCCAGGGCGATCTCGCCCACCTCCCCGCGCGGAAGCTCCCGGGACTCGTCCGGGTCGAGGATAACGGCGGAGTAGGTGGGCAAGGGAACGCCGAGGGTGACCGGCTCGCGCGGATCAGCGACGGTCCACGTGGCGGTGACCGTGGCTTCGGTGGGGCCGTAGACGTTGAGGAACCGCCGGTCGGATCGATGCCAGCGGGCAATCAAATCGCGCGGGCAGGCCTCTCCGGAGACGAGGAGGAACCGCAGCTCGGGCAGGTCGTCGTCGATTGTCGCCAGGAGAGTGGGGACGCAGGCCATGGCGGTGACGTGCTTCTCGCGCAGGAAGTCGGCGAGGTCGGCACCGAGAAGGCTCGAACCGCGGGGCTTGGGAACGAGGGTCGCGCCCGCTATCCACGGCACCCAGATTTCCTCGACCGAGAAATCGAAGGCGATTGTCATGCCCTGGTAGAACCGGTCGGTGGGTGCCACTCCGTAGATATCGGCGGCAACCCGAACGAAGTTGCAGATGCTGGCGTGCTCGATCGCCACGCCCTTGGGCCTGCCCGTCGAGCCCGAGGTGTAGATGATGTAGGCCAGCTCGCCTGCCCCGTCCTGTCCGGGGATTGCGTCGAGCCGTGAGGGATTCTGGGAATCGATCCGGGGCTGTTCCGTGTCGACGAAAAGGGCCCTGCGCCCTTCGGGCACGAGCTCCTCGAGGTGGGACAGTGAAACCACAAGCGCCACGTTCGCGTCGTCGAGGATGTACTTCAGCCGGTCCGGTGGGAATCCCGGGTCCAAAGGGACATACGCGGCACGGATCTTCAGGACGGCGAGCATTCCGACGTAAGCGCACCAGGGCAGGTCGAACAGCAGGGCGATCCGGTCACCGGGGCGCGCTCCCTGCGCCAGCAGGTGGCGGGCGAGCTGGTTGGCCCGTGCATCGAGTTCGTCATAGGTGAGGGCGACATCTTCGGCATCGACAGCGAGCTGGCTGCTTCGGCCTTCGTTCCGCAGCCGGTCACACCGGTCCTCGAACAGGTGGTTCAACCGCTCGCCCGGTGTCCACCGGACGCCCTGTTCAGGGCGGGCCAGCGGCTTTGTGCGCACGCCATCCATGACGCGCCCCTTCGAGCGGTGGGTGCGGGTGAACGCCCTGCTGGCGGTAACCGGTTCGGCTACATGTCGCCCCATTCAGGTCTCCAATCTCTTCTGCGTGTCGGGACGGCGCCGTGCGCCGGGGTGCTTTCCTGCCGTCCCTGGTGGTGACGCCGGGCCAAGTGGCCGGTGCCGGGTTTCTCCAACCGCGGTGGTGCCCGCGGAAGCGTCGATGAACTGCATGGTCCCGGCTAGGCCGACGCCTCCTCGCCGGCAGGGACCAGGCCGAAAGCCGCACGGACGGCGTGGACGGCGGCGTCAAGCTGGCTGGTCCGGGTGACCGCCGCTATGCAGATTTCGGAGATCTCGACAAGCTCCATGTCGATGCCGGCGTCGGATAGTGCCCGAAAGAACGTTGAGAAGACATGGGGCGAGGACCGCATACCAAGTCCGGCGACCGATACCCTTCCCACATGCTCGTTGACCTCAATGCCTTCGAACGCGATGTCGGTCCGCGCCGACTCGAGCGCTTCCATGGCGGCGGGGGCCTGGGCTGCGGGAATGGTGAAGGAGATGTCGGTACGTCCGGTGTCGGCGGGCCTTGGGCTCTTGACGATCGTTTCCAGGGTCAGGCCCGATCCGGCGAGGTCGTGCACGATCCGGGCCGTGGAGTCCGGGCCCTCCGGCACCCCGACAACAGTGATCCGGGCGCTGGAATTGGCGCCGACCACCTCGGTGATCACCGGTTGTTCCCGTGCGGGTTCCCCGGCCCGCCGGTCGAGGCTCGGCAGGATCAGCGTTCCGCGGTGCTGGGCGAACGAAGAGCGCACATGGAGGGGGACTCCGAACCGGCGCGCGTACTCGACGCACCTCAGGTGCAGGATCTTCGCCCCGGATGCGGCGAACTCCAGCATCTCCTCGCTGGAGATCACATCGATCTTGCGGGCGGTGGGGACAACCCGCGGGTCGGCGGTGTAGACGCCGTCGACGTCGGTGTAGATCTCGCAGATGCTTGCGCCAAGCGCTGCGGCAAGCGCGACGGCGGTGAGGTCGGACCCGCCCCGTCCAAGCGTTGTGAGTGACTTCTTCCTGCGGGTCCGGCCCTGGAATCCGGCGACGACTGCGATTCCGCCCCGCTCCAGGCAGGAAACGATCCGCTCGGGCCGGACGTCGAGGATGTGCGCCTTGCCGTGGAGGTTGTCGGTGATGAGCCCCGCCTCACTGCCCGTGAAGGTGGTTACGTCCTCCCCGAGGTCCGCCAGGGCAAGCGCGAGGGCAGCCATCGACACCAGCTCTCCGGTGGCGATCAGGGCATCGAGGGCCCGGGGATGCGGGCGGGTCGAGACCGCAGCCGCAAGGTCGAGCAGCTCATCAGTTGTATCGCCCATTGCCGAAACCACTGCGACAACGCGGTGCCCTGCGGCCCGGGTCTCCGCGATGCGGCGGGCGGCGCGGAGGATCCCGGCCGCATCGGCGACCGAGGAACCGCCGTATTTCTGCACGATGAGGCTCGTGTCGGGACCCGCCGGGCGTGGTGCTCCTCCCGGGGCGCCCGCCGGGACCACCGAGGTGACCGCAGGTTCCGGCAGCAGGGGCGCTACAGAGGAAAGCTCGGGCCCGGATGGAGCATCGGATCCATGCAGGAAATTATTCAAGGCGGCCTCCTGGGTCAATCAGGAGCGGGGTGCAGGGTTTGGGCTTCGGTCACCTTTCGACTGTGTGACCAGCACCTTGGAAAAACCTTGGGCGGGAGCCGTTCTTGACCTAGGCAGTGCCCCGTGATCCGCGGAATACCGCCAATGCCGCGGTGAATCCCCGGGGCAGCCCGACGGTACGGGGCGTGATGTCCCGGGTCTGCCACTGGCCACTCATTTGCTGCCCGCCAGGCATGACCGGAACGGCCGCGGAGACGTCAAGACTCGACGGATCAAGGTCCATGCCGGTGCCCAATGCCTTCAGCACCGCCTCCTTGCGGACCCAGAACCGTATCGTCGAGGCGGTGCGCCGTGCCTTCCATACCCGGGAGAGCTGTTTCAGCTCCCCCGGCGCCAACGCAACCTCCTCGAAGCCGTCAGGTCCCGGCAGCGGGGGGCCTTCAAGGTCGACCCCGAGGCCGGAGATGCCGGGATCAACACTTCCCGCGCTCAGGCACCAGTCCCCGGACCGGCTGAGGCTCATTCGGAGGGCGGGTTCGGTGCCGTGTCCGGGCAGGGTGTACCAGGGCTGGCCGTGGGCACCGTCTCCCGGGGAGCAGGTGGGACACCGGTAGTCTGCCCGCAGCCGCTCGGGGGCCTCCTGCACCAGCCGGGCGGCGTGTTGCCTGAGCAGGATGCGCCCGGCAAGGAACCGCTGGCGCTGGGCCGGCTGGCGGAAGGCGGCGGCCCTGCGCCGCTCCGTGTCATCGAGCAGGACGGCGAGTGCGGGGTCCACTTCGGAGAGGCGCCGCGCGGCGAGAAAAACGCCGTCGACGAGGCCTTCTGCCGCGTTTTCCATTTCGCCTCCGGAGCCGGCGGGAAGAGCCGGTGTCCGCCTTCGCGGCCGGACCCTGACTTTTCCGTAGTTGGTGACATCCATCACAGCCTATGCCTACGAATGGTAGGTAGGCTTGGCCGTCTCAAAGGCACTTCTGCGTCGATGGGCGACCGATGAGGTTCATCGAAGGAGGACCTGAATGAAATCCCGAACACGATTGGCGGTCGCCGCCGGCCTGGTGGTTGCAGCGCTCACCTCATGTTCTTCCCCGCCGCCGCTTGTCCCGACGTCGGCCAGCGACGCCGACGAGATTCGGGAAGACGTCGGCGATCGCGATGTCTTCGCCCATGTTGAGGCACTGCAGGCCGTCGCCGACGCGGAGGGGGGAACCCGCGCCTCCGGCACCTCCGGCTACGAGGAGTCGGCCCGGTATGTCGAGGAGCAGCTGCGCGAGGCCGGGTATGTACCCGTCCGGCAGCATTTCAGCTACCGCAATGACTGGACCGGCCAGGAAGTTCAATCCTTCAACATCCTGGCGGACAGCCCGGGCAGCGCCGAGCACACCGTTGTGGTGGGCGGGCACCTCGACTCCGTGGCCGAAGGCCCCGGGATCAATGACAACGCAACCGGTGTGGCCGCCATCCTCGAGACTGCCGCCTGGTTGGCGGAAAGCGGGATCGAGCCGGCCAACCGGGTCCGTTTTGCGTTTTGGGGCGGCGAGGAAGACGGATTCTATGGCTCAAACCACTATGTCGCCGAACTGAGCGGGGAGGAGGTCGACAGGACGGCCCTCAACCTCAATCTCGACATGGTCGGATCACCGAACGGTGTCCGTTTCGTCTACGACGGCGACGGCTCGGATTCGGACGGCGGGCCGAAGGGCTCGGACGCCATCGAGAATGTCTTCCTCGATTATTTCGAACAGAACGAGCTGGCCACCGAGCCAGCGTTCCTGGACGGCGGGTCGGACTACCTGGCCTTTCAGGAGGCCGGGATCGCGGTCGGCGGGCTATTCACCGGGGACACCGGAATCAAGACCGACTCAGAGGCGCGGCTTCATGGTGGAACGGCAGGGCGGGTCCACGACCCCTGCTACCACGAGAGCTGCGACACCATCGACAATGTTGACCCCGAGATGCTCAGCGAAATGACAGGGGCCCTGGCCTACGCGACAAGGGCTTTCGCAATGGCTCCGCCGCCGGAGTAGGTCCGCCGCCGGAGTAGGTCCGCCGCAGGACCCGGCCCGGGTCCGCCATCTCCGCCTGGACGCGCTTCAATGGCCCAGCGGGGGCTGCCCTTGCAGCAGGACCCGCATCGTGCGGCATACGGCCCGAGCGGGCCCGGGCCGTGTGCCGCAGCGGGCCCTAGCTTGCTCCGCTGTAGCTGACGGTCTCCCCGTCGAACGGCGGGGCAGCCGCTTCCGGGACCTGCTGCGGAACCGATCCGGTGACAGCTCCCGCGGCATCGGCGAGGATGCCCAGTCCCCGGCGCAGCTCGCTCGGGTCGATGGTCAGTGCGGGAAGGGCCTTCAGCACCTCCCCCTTCGGTCCTGAGGTTTCGACGAGCAGACCCCGGGCAAAGGCTTCGGAGGCGATGTTCCCCGCCGTGTTCGGGTCGGGATAGTAGATGCCGGCCATCATTCCGCGTCCGCGCACCCGGGCTCCCTCGGTGCGCACTGCGATCTGTTCGAGCCCGTCGTGGAGTTGAACCGACCGCGCGGCAATCTGGGCTTCGAATTCAGGCCCCGACCAGAAGTGGCGCAGAGCCGCCGCACCGGTCACGAAGGCGGGATTGTGGCCGCGGAAGGTGCCGTTGTGCTCACCGTGCTTCCAGATATCGAGTTCCGGCCTGAACAGCGTCAGGGCCATGGGCAGTCCAAAGCCCGAGATCGACTTCGAGAGGCAGACGATATCCGGAATGATGCCCGCCTCCTCAAAGCTGAAGAAGGTTCCGGTGCGCCCGCATCCTGCCTGCACGTCGTCGACGATGAGGAGTACGCCATGCTGGCGGCAGATCTCGGCGAGTGCCCTGAGCCAGGACGGGCGCGCGGTCCTGAGCCCGCCTTCGCCCTGGACCGTCTCGACGATAACCGCCGCCGGCAGATCGAGACCTGAGCCGCTGTCCTCGAGGATGCGGCTGAGCCACTGGAAATCCTCACCGCCGTCGAGGTATCCGTCATAGGGAATACTCGACGTGTTCGTCAGGGGAATCCCGGCCCCCCGGCGCTTCATTGAGTTGCCCGTGACGGACAGCGAGCCGAGGGTCATGCCGTGGAATGCGTTGGTGAAGCCGAGGATGTGATGCCTTCCGGTAACCTTCCGGGCAAGCTTCAACGCCGACTCAACCGTGTTCGTCCCCGTGGGGCCGGGGAACATCACCTTGTAGTCAAGGGCCCGCGGCGCGAGGATGAGCTCGCGGAAGGTCTCAAGGAAGTTCCGCTTTGCAGGAGTCTTCATGTCGAGGGAATGGACAATGGCACCCGACTGGAGATACTCGATCAGCGGCTTGAGCAGCAGCGGATTGTTGTGCCCGTAATTCAGTGCCCCGGCGCCGGAAAAGAAGTCAACGTACTCCTTGCCGTCTTCGCTGTAGAGCATGCTTCCCGCGGCGCGTTCAAAGACTGTGTCCCAACCGCGGCAGTAACTGCGGACTTCGGATTCGAGGGTTTCAAAAATATCCGTCACTGGTCTTCCTTCGGTCTGTCGCTGCCCGTCTCGCGGTCTCTGTCCAGGCAGCTCGTCATCGGATCCGGTTGGGCGGCCGCCGGAGCGCGCCGTCCTCCGGCTACGGAAGTCAGGTCGAGGCGGTGGCCTTCCTGATCCATCTCGGTGTCAAGGGAATTTTCGATGCGGGGCTGGGAAGTGTGGTGCCGCGCGTGGGCAGGTTCACTGCGGAACGCCGAGGTGCGCGGGAATGAATGCCAGACGGGCTGGCTGGGGCCTAGCGCACGATCCGGCGGGTAGGGTCCGCACATCACGTGCACTGTCGAGGCCAACGGAGGGATAACCCTTCGGGCAGCGTCGGCCTGCCATGACCGGCGCGGCAGTGGAGACCAAGGAGAGCAGTGGAGACCACGAACAGCACCGGTAGCGCGAGACCTACGCTGGTTCGCCCTGCTGCTCGGCGGGCGAATTCACCGTTCAATCACCGTAGCGTCATCTACTGAGGTTGACCAGAGCATCTTTTCTGGGCCGGAAACTCCCATGGGGTCTGCCCGAGTCCCGGGGAGCCCTTCCGACCCAGGAGCGGGCAGGTCAGGCCTGAAGCGGCTGTTGCGCGCGCCAGCGCTTGCGCAGCCCCATTGCCGGCTCCGCGAGCCGTGCGAGGATCGGCCCAAGGATGGCCATGATGAGGACGTAGGTCGTAGCCAGCGGAGCGATCTCACTGTGCACGGCACCCGAGGCGACGGCCAGACCGGCAATGACGATTGAGAACTCGCCCCGGGCCACCAGCGCCGTTCCGGCTCGTGCCCTGCCGCGGGGGCCGACGCCCTGCCGGGCTGCCGCCCACCATCCGGTGGCGATCTTGGTTGCCGCGGTCACGACGGCGAGCAGGACCGCCCAGCCGAGGACGGGCGGTATCAAGGCCGGGTCGGTGTTCAGCCCGAACACAACGAAGAAGATTGCAGCGAAGAGGTCACGCAGCGGTTCAAGCACCCGCGCGGCACTTTCGGCGGTGACCCCGGAGATGGCAATGCCGAGGAGGAATGCCCCGACCGCAGCGGAGACCTGCACTGCCGAAGCGAGCCCTGCCACAAGCAGCGCCGCTCCGATCAGGGTCAGGAGGAAAACTTCACGGTCCTTGCTGTCAACGATCGCAGAGACGACGTTGCCCCAGCGCAGCGCAACGACAAGCACAACTGTCACAGCGACGAGGGAGATGCCCACCGTCTGGACTCCAGCGACGAAGCTCAACCCGGCGAGGACCGCGGTGAGGACCGGGAGGTACACGGCCATCGCAAGGTCTTCGAAGACGAGGATGGCCAGGACGGTCGGTGTCTCCCGGTTACCGAGGCGCCCGAGGTCGCTGATTACCTTCGCCGCGATCCCGGAGGAGGAAATGTAGGTCACTCCGCCCATGACGAGCGCGCCGACAGGCCCCCAGCCGAGGATCAGGGCCACGGCTGCCCCGGGCAGGAAGTTGAGGACGGCGTCGACCACCCCGGCCATCCAGGACTGGCGCATACCCGTGACGAGCTCCGTTGCCGTGTACGCGAGCCCCAGCATCAGCAGCAGGAGGACGACGCCGATCTCGCTGGCCACCTCGCTGAACCGCGCAATCCCTTCCAGCTCGAGGAACCCGCCCTGCCCGAAGAAGAGCCCTCCCACCAGGTAGAGCGGGATCGGCGAAAGGCCGAAGCGCCCCGCCAGGCGGCCCAGCACTCCGAGGCACAGCAGGACAGCGCCGAGTTCAATCAGGGTGAGCGCAGTTGTGTGCACTGCTTAGCCGTGCCGCAGGATTTCCGCCGCGGTGTCCAGACCTTCCGAGGTTCCAACGACCACCAGGAGGTCACCGGCTGCAAGGACGAAGTCCGGGGTGGGCGAGGCCTGGACCTCGCCGGAGCTGAGCACGGCCACCACCGAGGCGCCCGACCGGGACCGCATGCGCGTATCACCGAGGGGCCGGCCGGCGAAGGGTGAGCCGCGCTCAACGAGGAACTGCCGCGTGGTCACCCCGGGGAGGTCGCGGTGCTCCTCGGTGAGCCGGGCCACGAGCTGCCGCGCGCCGAGCAGGTTCCCGATCGTTGCAGCCTCATCGGGGGTCAGCGGGATCGAAGCGACGCAGGCATCCGGGTCGCTGACCGCCGAGATGATCAGGTCAAGGCTCCCTTCCCGGTGTGCGACGATGCCGATGCGGCGGCCCGAGGCCGTTTCGATGTCCCGGCGGACCCCAATTCCGGGCAGGGGTACTTCATCAACGTTCATTGAAGGATTCTATGCCCGACCGGCTGTGCCGCTGCCAGCCTCGGGAACGCGGGTGCGCACTTTGGTATGACTTTACGGAACGATCAGCCTATCCGGAGGAGGAATTCCGGCGCGCGGCGGCTGGGGCCAGTTCGGAGGCCGCCTGCGGGTCCCTCGGCGCTGATCCGGTCAGCAGGGACGCAGCAAGTTCGGCCACGGCCGAGGATGTCTGGAACCCGTACCCGCCCTGGCCTGCCAACCAGAAGAAACTGTCAATCTCCGGATCGAAGCCCACGACCGGAAGGCCGCTCGGCGGGGAGGTCCTGAGCCCGGTCCACTTCCTGACGACGCCCGTGATGCCGAGGGTCGTCAGCCGGTTCAGCCGACCGATCAGGGCCTCCACGTCCCCCGGATTGGGGCGTGCGTCCTCGGGAATGCTCGGCACGCTCTCGCTCGGCGAGATGAGCACGCCGGATTCGTCGCGGCGGAAGTAGAAGGAGTCGTCGGCTGCGGCGACCATCGGCGTGCCCGGCGCGGGCTGTGCCGCGGCGGTGACCACTGCTGCGGTGCGCCGGTAGGGCACCAGCGCCTGGGGTTGGGCTCCGCACATCCCGGCGACCCCGTCGGCCCAGGCGCCCGCCGCGTTGACGATCACCCGGGCGGACAGTGTGTGCTCCCCCGCCGTGACGTGCCATCCCCGGGCCTCCCGGTGGGCCGCGGTGACGCGCGCGCCCGTCACGATCAGCGCGCCGTACGCCGCTGCCTCGGCCCGGTGGTACTCAAGCAGCGCGTCGGTGTCCGTCCCGACGCAGGTCGTGTCGAGCCCGGCGGCCTTAAAGGTTTCGGGAAGCAGCTGGGGGCACAGCCGCAGCGCCTCGGCGTGCGACACCTCCCGCATCGACCCGCTCGCCTTGGCTTCCACGTCAGCTTCGCTGCCGATGAGCAGGAAGCTCCGCGGCGCGGTCAGTGCAAGCGAGGTCCGTTCCTGCACGCCGGCAAGGAGGTCGAGGGTGCGCCGGGTGAGGTTTCGGACGACGGGCGGACCGTAGCTGGGGATCAGCTGGCGGGCCGAACGGGACGAGGTGTGGTAGCCGAGGGTCGGTTCCGCCTCGACCAGGATGACCCTGGGCGCCCGCCCGGGAGCCACCCGGTAGGCCGGATGGCCGGCCAGCTCGGAGGCCAGCGACAGGCCAGCAATGCCTCCGCCGATGATCAGCACCTCGCAGGTGAGCTTCATTGCGCCATCCTAGGCGAATCCCTGGCCGGGCACGTCCCAGCACGCCGGCGCCCCGGCTGCTGGGCGCCGGCCTGGTGCGGGGAGACCGGGCGGAGGTGTCAGCTGCCGGCGGTTTCAGCACGTGCGGCGACGAACGCCGCAACGCAGGCTTCGATGTCTTCGCTGCTGTGGGCCGCGGAGAGCTGGACCCTGATGCGGGCGGCGCCCTTGGGTACAACCGGGTAGCTGAACGCCGTGACAAAGACGCCGTGGGCCAGCATTGCGTCGGCGGTCCGTGCCGCAAGCACTGCGTCGCCGAACATCACCGGAATGATTGCATGCTCGCCTTCGAGCAGGTCAAAGCCCTCCTCGGTCATCCGGCGCCGGAAGTGAGCGGCGTTCGCCGTCAGGGCGGCGCGGAGGTCTGCGCTGTTCTGCACCATGTCGAGGGCCGTGAGGGTCGCTGCGACGATCGACGGGGCCAGCGAGTTGGAGAAGAGATAGGGGCGGGCGCGCTGGCGCAGCAGCGCAACGATCTCGCTCCGGGCCGCGACGTAACCGCCGGAGGCTCCCCCGAGGGCCTTGCCGAAGGTGCCGGTGTAGATATCCACGCGCCCGCTCACACCTGCGTGCTCCGGGGTGCCCGCGCCGGTGGCTCCCATGAACCCGACGGCGTGCGAGTCATCGACCATGACCAGGGCGTCGTGCTTCTCCGCGAGGTCGCAGATCGCCTCAAGCGGAGCGAGGTAGCCGTCCATCGAGAAGACGCCGTCGGTGACGATCAGGCGGCGTCGGGCGGTCGACGCCTCCTTGAGTCTCGCCTCGAGATCGGACATGTCCCGGTTGGCGTACCGGAAACGCTTGGCCTTGCTCAGCCGGATGCCGTCGATGATCGAAGCATGGTTGAGGGCGTCGGAGATGACGGCGTCCTCGGCGCTCAGCAGCGATTCGAAGACTCCCCCGTTGGCGTCGAAGCAGGAGGAGAAGAGGATGGTGTCCTCGGTTCCGAGGAACTCCGAGACCCGCTTCTCGAGGTCCAGGTGAAGGTCCGAGGTGCCGCAGATGAACCGCACCGAGGCCATGCCGAAGCCGCGCTCGTCGAGGGCGGATTTGGCCGAGGCGATGATGTCGGGGTGGTCGGCGAGCCCGAGGTAGTTGTTGGCGCAGAAGTTGAGCACGTCCGCCGAGCCGCCGTCGAGGCTTCCGGCGCGGATGTGGCTCGACTGCGGTGAGGAGATGCGGCGCTCATGCTTGAAGAGGCCCGCACCGCGGATGTCGTCAAGCTCACCGGTGAGCTGGTCCCGAACTGAGGTGTACATTGTGCTTCTCCTTGAGTCTTAGAGGGCTGTCCAGTCGAGGACCACTTTGCCGCTTGCACCGCGGCGGGCCGTGTCGAAGCCTTCCTGCCAGCGCGATGCGGGAAGGGTGTCGGTGACCACGCTCGCGACGGCGTCGCGCAGGCCCGCATTCGAGGAAAGCATCGCGCTCATCGCGTACCAGGTTTCGAACATCTCCCGCCCGTAGATGCCCTTGAGGGTCAGCATGTGGGTGACGACCTTGCCCCAGTCGATCGAAATGGAGTCCGAGGGCAGGCCGAGCATGGCGATTTTCCCGCCGTGGTTCATGTTGTCGATCATTTCGGGAAGGGCGGA
The DNA here is from genome assembly GCF_058269175.1 of Arthrobacter sp. TJ-254. Classification (NCBI taxonomy): domain Bacteria; kingdom Bacillati; phylum Actinomycetota; class Actinomycetes; order Micrococcales; family Micrococcaceae; genus Arthrobacter; species Arthrobacter sp. TJ-254. The sequence continues at coordinate 188,970 of NZ_JBZCNF010000006.1, forward strand.
GGCGTGGCCCGACATTTCCATTCCAATGTCGAATCCCTCCTTCATTCCCAGTTCCCGCTGCGCCTCGGAAATGCGCATGCGGCTGACGTCCACGGCGATGTCTGCCCCGACGGCGCGTGCCAGCTCAAGCCTCGGTGCGGCGACGTCGGTGATGGCGATCTTGCGCGCTCCGGCGTGGCGGGCGACGGCGACGGCCATGAGGCCGATCGGCCCGGCGCCGGTGATCAGGACATCCTCCCCGACCAGCGGGAAGCTCAGGGCGGTGTGGACGGCGTTGCCGAAGGGGTCGAAGATGGCGCCGAGCTCGGGGCTGATCTCGTCGCGGTGCACCCAGGCGTTTGTTTCGGGGATCACCACGTATTCCGCGAAGGCGCCGTCGCGCTGCACGCCCACGCTCGAAGTGTGGATGCACATCTGGCGGCGGCCGGCGCGGCAGTTCCGGCAGATGCCGCAGACGATGTGCCCCTCGCCGGAGACCCGGTCTCCGATGCGCACGTCGCGGACCCCGCCGCCGAGTTCAACAACCTCGCCGTAGAATTCGTGGCCTGGAATGAGCGGGGCGTTGATCATGCCCTGCGCCCAGGAGTCCCAGGATTCGATGTGGAGGTCGGTTCCGCAGATCCCGGTGGTCATCACGCGGATCTTCACTTCGCCAAGTCCCACTGTGGGTTCCGGGCGGTCGACCATTTCGAAGCCGGGTTTTGCCCCGGCCTTGTACAGCGCCTTCACGTGCGTCCTTCCCCACCTCCCGCACGGGCGGCGGGTTGCGCTGCACGGAGGAGGTTTCCTGTGTGGCTGCGGTGACAGCCGGATTCAGATTATCAGTGGTCGCGGAAGGACCGGCCATCCCCAACCTCCGGAGCCCGCCGCGGTTCTGCCCACTGACGGCCGCCGTCCGGTGGGCACGTCCGGATATGCCCACCGATGAGAGGAGTTGACCGGGCAGGCTGGTTGTGCGGTCAGCCGGGTCCCGGACCGGCGTCCTCGAGGACGGCCCGGATGCCGTGGCGTCCGAGGCTGCGGAACACCGGCTGGTCGTCGGAGGAGGCAAGCATGGCGCCGGCCATGCTCAGCGCCCAGCCGCGGGCCCGCTGCCAGGTGGCGGCGTCGGTGGGCCGCACCGCATCGACCGCGGCCATGAACCTGCGCCGGGCGTCGGGGGCGAAGACGAGCCACGCGGCGGCGAGGTCGGTGGCGGGGTCACCGCTGGTGAGGTCGCCGAAGTCGACGACGGCCGAGAGCCCGCCCGCGCGGGTGAGTACGAGGTTCCCGGCATGGAGGTCGCCGTGCAGCCACAGCGCGGGCCCCGTCCATGCGGGAACGGCGCACGCGGCTGCCCACACCTCGCCCAGCCGTCCCGTCGGCCCGGGTCCCAGGACCGGGGCGAGCTGGGCGAGGCGCTCCTGCACTGCGGCGTCCCTTCCCGTGAGGGGTCCGCCGCGTCCGACGGGGCTGACCGGCGCTTCCGGCGGGGCCGGCGTGCCGAAGGCGGTGAGGAATGCGGCGAGCGGTTCGGCTGCCTGGTCCCGTCCGGCGGGGGAAGCCGTTGCCGCACTGCGCCCGGGGTGCCACGCGCAGATGCTCCAGTGCCAGGGGTAGAGGGCGGACGGCGATCCTGTACGCAACGGCGTCGATGTGCCGGCGGCAACGGAAGGCCCCAGCGCGGCGGCAAGGCCGGGGAGCCAGCGCTGTTCGTTGAGCATCAGCTGCGCCGCGGAGGCCCTCCGGGGCAGGCGGACCACAAGCGAGCCGCCAAGCCGGTAGAGCCGGTTGTCCCAGCCCTCGTCGGCGGGCCGCAGCTCGAGCCCGGCGAGGTCGGGGTGCTGCTCCTCGAGCAGCGCGCGGACGAGTCCCGGGGTTATCCCGACCTCGGCGCCCGGCATGTTGGCCACCGGCGTCCTCCCCTTCGGTTCGTGTTCCCACATCGCGGGCTCCGTCTGCGGGGCTGCCCACCGACCGGCCCGTTTCACTGGGCAGGTCCGGACATGCCCACCGGTGCCATTGTGTCAGTGGGCACCCGTGCTTGGATGCCTCCCAGGGGGCGACCGGAAGCACGCCCGGAAACACCCCTGCCCACCGACGCGGTGCTGTCGGTGGGCAGGGGTGATCAGTGATGAGGGCTGCCGGCCCTCAGCCCTCGACGCCGAGGCGCTGCAGGATCAGCTCGCGCACGCGGCCGGCGTCGGCCTGCCCGCGGGTTGCCTTCATGACGCCCCCGACGATCGCGCCGACGGCCTGGACCTTGCCGCCGCGGATCTTGTCGGCAACGTCGGGCTGGGCCGCAAGGGCTCCGTCGATCGCCTCAAGGAGCGGCCCGTCGTCGGAGACAACGGCAAGGCCGCGCGCCTCAACGACCTCGGCCGGGGTGCCCTCACCGGCCAGGACGCCGTCGAGCACCTCGCGGGAGAGCTTGTCGTTGATCTTGCCCGATTCGATCAGCGCGTTGAGCTCGACGATCAGTTCGGGGGTGACCCCCAGCTCGGCGGGCTCGACGTCGGCGACCTTGGCGCGGCGGGAGATCTCGCCCATCCACCACTTGCGGGCGACGGCGGGGGTGACTCCGGCGGCGATCGTGTCTTCGACCGACGTCATGACGCCTGCGTTGACGACGTCGCGGAACTCGGCGTCGGAGTAGCCCCAGTCGGCCTGCAGGCGCTTGCGGCGCTCGGCGGGGGGCTCGGGCAGTTCGGAGCGCAGCTTCTCGATCCAGGCCTCGTTCGTGACGACGGGAACGAGGTCGGGCTCCGGGAAGTAGCGGTAGTCGTCGGCGTCGGACTTGGGCCGTCCGGCCGTCGTGGAACGGGTGTCCTCGTGCCAGTGGCGGGTTTCCTGCACGATTGCGGCACCGGAGTCGAGGACGGCGGCGTGCCGTTGGATCTCGTAGGTGACGGCGTGCTCGACGGAGCGCAGCGAGTTGACGTTCTTGGTCTCGGTGCGGGTGCCGAACTTCGTCGTGCCCTTGGGCATCAGGGACACGTTCGCGTCGCAGCGCACGTTGCCGCGCTCCATCCGGGCATCGGATACGCCGAGGTTCTTCACGATCTCGCGGATTGCGGCGACGTAGGCCTTGGCCAGCTCGGGGGCGCGCGAACCGGCGCCGACGATCGGCTTCGTCACGATCTCCACGAGGGGAACGCCTGCCCGGTTGTAGTCGACGAGGGAGAACTCAGCCCCGTGGATGCGCCCGGTCGAGCCGCCCATGTGGGTCAGCTTCCCGGCGTCCTCCTCCATGTGCGCGCGCTCGATCTCGACGGTGAACACCGTGCCGTCGGCGAGCTCGATGTCGATCGAGCCGTCGTAGGCGATCGGCTCGTCGTACTGGGAGGTCTGGAAGTTCTTCGGGGTGTCCGGGTAGAAGTAGTTCTTCCGCGCGAAGTGGCACCGTTCGGCGATCCTGCAGCCAAGGGCCAGACCGATCTTGATCGATGACTCGACGGCGACCCTGTTGATCACGGGCAGCACCCCGGGCAGGCCGAGGTCCACCGGGGTGATGTTCGTGTTCGGGGTGTCCCCAAAAGCGTTGGGGGCCGAGGAGAACATCTTGGTCTTGGTGTTCAGCTCGACGTGCACCTCGAATCCGAGGACCGGGTCGTACTTTTCCATTGCCTCGTCGAAGGAAAGGATTTCTTCGGTAACGGCCGTCATTACTTCACTCCTGCAAGGTCGGGGGCCTGCGCCAGGAGCGGTCCGCCCCACTTGTCTTCGAGCAGCGCTTCGAGCACGGCGCCCACGCGGTAGAGCCGGGCGTCCTTCCGTGCGGGGGCAAGCAGCTGGATGCCCACCGGCAGGTTGTCCTCGTCGGCGAGCCCGCCGGGCAGGGAGAGCCCGGGGATCCCCGCCATGTTGGCGGGGATGGTGGCGACGTCGTTGAGGTACATCGCCAACGGATCGTTGAGCTTTTCGCCGAGCTTGAACGCCGTCGTGGGCGCGGTCGGGGAAATCAGGACGTCGGCCTTCCCGAAGGCGGCGGCGAAGTCGCGCTGGATCAGCGTGCGCACCTTCTGGGCCGAGCCGTAGTAGGCGTCGTAGTAGCCGGCGCTCAGGGCGTAGGTGCCGAGGATGATGCGGCGCTTGACCTCGTCGCCGAAGCCCGCGGCCCGGGTGGCCCCCATGACGCGCTCGATGGTCGGGGCGCCGTCGGGCACGACGCGCAGGCCGAAGCGCACGCCGTCGTACTTGGCCAGGTTGCTTGAGGCCTCCGAGGGCATGATCAGGTAGTAGGCGCCAAGGGCGTACTTGAAGTTCGGGCAGGAGACCTCGACGATCTCGGCGCCTGCTCCGCGGAGCAGGTCGAGGGATTCCGCGAAGCGGTTCAGGACGCCGGCCTGGTAGCCCTCGCCCGAGAGTTCCTTGATGACGCCGATGCGCAGGCCCTTGACCTCGCCGCGGGCGGCTGCCTCGACGAGCGCCCCCACCGGGTCGGTCAGCGAGGTCGAATCGTGCGGGTCGTGGCCGCCGATCACCTCGTGGAGCAGCGCGGAGTCGAGCACTGTGCGCGACACGGGGCCGATCTGGTCGAGCGAGGAGGCCATGGCGATCGCCCCGTACCGCGAGACGCCGCCGTAGGTGGGCTTGACGCCGACGGTGCCGGTGACGGCGCCGGGCTGGCGGATCGAGCCGCCGGTGTCGGTGCCGAGGGCCAGGGGCGCCTCGAAGGCTGCGACGGCGGCCGCGGAGCCTCCGCCGGAGCCGCCCGGAATCCGGTCGAGGTCCCAGGGGTTGCGGGTGGGCCCGTATGCGGAGTGCTCAGTCGAGGACCCCATGGCAAACTCGTCGAGGTTCGTCTTGCCGAGGATCGGCATGCGCGCATCGCGCAGCCGGCGGACGACGGTCGCGTCGTACGGGCTGTGCCAGCCCTCGAGGATCTTCGAACCGGCGGTCGTGGGCTGGCCCTTGGTGACGATGAGGTCCTTGACCGCGATGGGCACGCCGGCGAGGGGGTGGAGCACGTCCCCGTCGGCGCGGGCCTTGTCGACCTCTGCCGCCACGAGCAGCGCCTCTTCGGTGTTGACGTGGAGGAAGGCGTTGACGGCGCCGTCAACGGCCGCAATGCGGTCAAGGTGGGCCTGGGTGGCCTCGACGGCGGAAACCTCGCCGGACTGCAGCTTCTGCGAGAGCGCCGCGGCGCTCAGTCGGATGATGTCGCTCATCGGTTACTCCCCGTCCAGGATGGCCGGGACCTTGAAGCGTCCGTCGGCGTTGTCGGGAGCGCCGGCCAGCGCCTCCTCGTTGCTCAGGGTCTCCCCCACGACGTCGTCGCGGTAGACGTTGCTCAGCGGAATCGGGTGGCTGGTGGCGGGGACGTCGTCGCCGGCCACCTCGCTGACACTCTTGATCGAATCGACGATCACCGCCAGCTCAACGGCCATGCGGTCGAGCTCCTCGGAGCTCATGTCGATGTGGGCCAGCCGCGCCAGATGCGCGACGTCCTCACGGTTAATCTCAGCCATGGATCTCCCCTGGAAGTGGATGGGTATCTGCCTCTAGTCTACGGGGGCCGGACGCCGGTGAAGGTACTGCCCCGGCGCCTCGCCCCTGCCGCGCACGGCGGGGCGGCCCCACCGCCGCACCCGCGCGGACGAGCCACGAGCCGGACGTAACCCGGGGCTTTAATGGTGGAACAACAGGCAGAAGGAGGCGGGATGTCCGGGGACTGGGCGCCGGTGAAGGAATGGCACCGTGCGGTGAACGAGCAGGACCAGGCGGCAGCGCGCGCCGTCAGCACCGACACGGTACGGCTTGGCGGACCCCGGGGCGAAGTGGCCGGGGTGAATTCCCTGCTGGAGTGGATCTCCAGGGCCGGCATCCACCTGGTGCCGGTGGCGTGGCACCCCGTCGACGGCATGCGGGTCGTTGTGGAACAGGAGGCGTCGTGGCCCCGGCACCCTGAGTCCGCCGGGGCCGGGGAGCCGGTGCGGACCGCGACGCTCTTCGAGCTTGAGGGCGGCAGGGTGGCTGCGGCGCTGCGCTTCGACACCCTTGCCGAGGCGCTTGCCGCGGCAGCCGGCTCCTGAAGGGCGGGTGCCTACAGCTCCAGGCGGAAGACCCAGAGCAGGATGTCCTCATTGGGCACCAGCCAGTCGCGCTCGGGGACGCGGTGGAACCCCAGCGACTCGTAAAGCCGGTGGGCCCGGACCATGTCGGAGCCGCTGGTGAGGCTGACAGCGTCGATGCCGGGCAGGGTCTTGGCGTGGGCGATGATCGCTTCGACCATGGCCCGGCCCACGCCGGCGCGCTGCACGGCGGGGTCGACGGCGAGCATGCGGAACTCGAGCTCCCCGGCGACGGCGATGTCGGTGTAACGCTGGCCCTCGAAGGTCAGCGCCACCGATGCGACGACCCGCCCGCCGCGTTCTGCCACCCAGATTTCGGCGTGCTCGGCGCGGTGCTCGACGTCGGAAAGCACCGCCATGTAGGGGTGGTCTTCGCTGTCGAAGTACCCGGCTTCGAGATAGGCGGTGCGGGTGATCCGCCGGACGTCGTCATAATCTTCAGGCCGAACGGCACGGATGGTTGTCGTGTCCGTCGAAAGCGGGCTGGAATTGCTGGCGGTTTCCACTGTGTCCTTCATCGAGAAAAGACCAATTTTACCGTGCTGGACCGGCGGCGCTGCACGCCCGCTGCGAGGGCCTGCCGCCACGCCGGTCCGCCCGCGCTGCAATTTTGTTCCGTTGACTTAGACTGTGATGAAGATTACTTTCATCTTATGGGCTGTGGCACATTCCGCTGCTACCGCCCTCGCCACGATTGAGGGGACAGCAGCAAGTGAAAAGACTAAAGCGCTCCATTGCCGTGACTGCGGTTGCAGCACTGGCGTTGACGGCCTGTGGAAACGGTGACGATTCAAACGCCGAGGGGGAATCCCTCAGCGTGTGGATCATGGAGGGGACGAACCCGGATGCGGAAACGTACTTCGAGGACGTGAAGGCACAGTTCAAGGAGGAGACCGGCGCAACCCTCGACGTCCAGTTCGTCCAGTGGGCCGACGCCCACGACAAGTTCGTGACGTCCATTGCAGGCAACTCCACGCCCGACGTCGCCGAAACTGGAACCACCTGGACCGCGGAGTTCGCCGAGGCCGGGGCGCTTGCCCCCCTTGACGAGCAGGTTGAAGCCGCCGGCCTGAAGGACGACCTGGTGGAGGGCCTCGTCGAGGCCGGAACGCTCGACGGAAGCCTCTACGGCATGCCCTGGTACGCCGGCGTGCGCTCGGTGGTGTACCGCACCGACATCTTCGAGGATCTCGGCCTCACCCCGCCAACCAGCTGGGACGAACTTCTTGAGGTCGGCCTCGCCCTCAAGAAGGCAAAGCCCGATATGACGCCGTTCGCGGTACCCGGTGACTCCGCCTACCTTGCCTACCCGTTCATCTGGGGCGCCGGCGCGGAGCTCGCCACCCAGGAAGGTGAAACCTGGACTTCCGGCCTGGACTCCCCCGAAGCCCGCGAAGGCGTCAAGTTCTACACAGACCTGGCCCTTGAGCACGGGCTCTCCTCGGCCGGTGCGACAACGTGGAACGAAAAGGACGTGCTCGACAACTTCGTCAAGGGCACCCTGCCGATGGCGACAATGGGCTCGTGGGCCATGCCGACAATCCTTGAGCAGAACCCCGACCTGGAAGGCAAGATCGGCGCGTTCCCCATCCCCGGACCGGAGGAGGGCTACAGCCCGTCATTCCTGGGCGGCTCGCACCTGAGCGTATTCGAGAGCTCGGACAAGCAGGAGCTTGCCTGGAAGTTCGTCGAGATGATGACGACCGGTGAAAAAGCCGCCGAGTGGGCTGAACAGACCAACTACTTCCCCGGCCAGGCGTCGCTGCTCAAGGAATCGACAGCCTCCGATGACCCGATGGTCGAGCCGTTCGCCACGCAGATGGTCGAGGCCGGCACCTCGGTGCCGGTGGCTCCGGGATGGGGCGCCGTCGAAGCGAAGAAGACGGTGCCGGCCATGATCCAGTCGATCCTCTCGGGAGACAAGAGCGTCGATGAGGCGACCGCTGACGCCGCAGCCGAAATCGAAGAACTACTGAACGGGAAGTAGTTCTTGAGCACCCCAACGAAGGCGGTGGCCGCACGCCAGGAAACGCGTGCGGCCACAGGCCGTTTCCCCTACCCCCGCCGGCGCCCGCGCGTCCTGCGCCTTGCGGCGATGCGGCCGTGGCTGCTGCTGGCGCCCACCCTGATCGTGCTCGCCGTCCTGCTCCTGTGGCCGCTGGCCCGCGTCGCCCTCTTCTCCTTCCAGGACTACGGGCTGCGCGAGATCGTCAGCGGACGCTCCAACTACATCGGCCTTGCCAACTACGCCGAGATCTTTCGGGACCCGATGCTGTGGCAGGTGGTCCTGCCCAACACCGTTGGCTTCGCCGTCGTCGCCGTGGGAGGCACCGTCGTTCTCGGCACGCTCGTCGCCCTGCTACTTGCCACCCTCAACCGGGTGTGGCGCACGATTGTCAGCAGCGCGATCATGGTCGCCTGGGCCATGCCGGCGGTCACCGGCACCTACGTGTGGATCTGGATCTTCGACGCCGACCGCGGCCTCGTAGGACAGCTGCTGCAGGGCGCGGGGATTTTGGACGGGCCGCACAACTGGTTCACCGACCGCTGGTCCTTCTACGCCGTCGTCCTGGTGAACATCATCCATCACGGCTTCCCGTTCGTGGCGATCACCGTCCTGGCCGGCCTGCTCGGGGTCTCGAAGGAGATGCTCGAAGCGGCAACCGTCGACGGCGCCGGAAGCATCCGGCGCTTCTTCTCGATCACCTTCCCCACCCTCAAACCGGTCTTCGCCGTCGTGGTGATCCTTTCGACGATCTGGGACTTCAAGGTGTTCGCGCAGATCTACCTCATGCCCGGAGGCTCGGGCTCGAACCGCTCAGTGTTCAACCTCGGGGTGTGGTCCTACGTCGAGTCGTTCGCCCAGAACCGGTACGGGTTCGGTTCGGCCATCGCCGTGCTGCTGACCGTGCTGCTGCTTCTCATCAGCGTCGTCTACGTGCGGACGCTGTTCAAGGAGGAAAAATGACAACCGCTCCGCTCCCGGCCCCGGTGCCGCTGGGCAGTGTCCCGCTCCGCCGTCCCCGCAGCCGCCGGGCGCGGTGGATCCTCGCGGGCCGCTGCGTCGCCGTCGCGGCACTCCTGCTGTTCACGCTGTTTCCCACCTACTGGATGATCAGCAGCGCCTTCGACGGACGCGCCTCGAGCGGTGCCCGGTCGTTCCTGCCCTCGGAGCCGACCTGGGAGAACTTCCGCTACGTCCTCACCGAGGGAGGGTTCGGCACCTTCCTGCGGAACTCCGCCGTGGTCGCCCTGCTCACCGTCCTGCTCTCCGGGATCCTCGCCCTCTTCGCGTCGATCGCCGTCGCACGGTTCAAGTTCAGGTTCCGCACCGCCATCCTCATGCTGATCCTTATCATCCAGATGGTCCCGCTCGAGGCGCTGGTGATCCCCCTGTTCATCCAGGTGCGGGACCTGCAGATGCTCAACAACCTGCTCGGGCTCGTCATCGTCTACGTCGCGTTTTCCCTGCCCTTCGCGATCTGGATGCTCCGCGGGTTTGTCGCGGCGGTGCCCGAGGAGCTCGAGGAGGCCGCGTACATCGACGGGGCAGGCTGGGGCCGCATGTTCTGGTCGGTGCTGCTGCCCCTCGTCGCGCCCGGACTCGTTGCGACGAGCGTTTTCGCGTTCATCATGGCCTGGAACGAGTTCATCTTCGCGATGACCTTCCTCGACACCCCCGGCAAGTACACGGTGGCCGTCGGGCTCCAGCAGTTCTTCGGCGAGAACTCAAACGAGTGGGGTTACGTCATGGCCGGCTCGACGCTCATCACCCTGCCGGTGATGATCTTCTTCGTCCTCGTCCAGCGCCGGCTCAGCGGCGGGCTCGTCGCGGGAGCGGTGAAGGGATGAGCGGTGAAGGGATGACGGATCCCGGCCTGCTCCGCCTCGTCAACAGCGTCATCCTCCCCGGTTTCCTTGGAACCACCCTGCCGCCGTGGCTCGAATCGGCGCTGCACGGGGGCCTGGGCGGCGTCGTCTACTTCAGCCAGAACATCGATGCCGCCTTTCCGGAGGCGGTGCGGGAGCTTTCGGCGTCGGTGCTCGCGGCCAATCCCGATGCCGTCATCGGTATCGACGAGGAGGGCGGCAACGTCACGCGGCTCCAGTGTGCGCGGGGCTCGGACATCCCCGGTGCCGCCGTCCTGGGTGTCCTTGACGACGTCGGCCTCACCGAGGACGCCGGACGGGACATCGGGGCACTGGCCCGTGCGGCCGGGGTGAACCTGGTGCTCGCACCGGTGGCGGATGTCAACACCAACCCGCTCAACCCCGTGATCGGCGTACGCTCCTTCGGTGCCGAAACCGGCCGGGTCTCCGCCCACGTGTCGGCGATGGTGCGTGGGCTTCAGTCCTCGGGCGTGGGGGCCTGTGCCAAACACTTCCCCGGGCACGGGGACACGAGCACTGACTCACACCTGGCCCTGCCGCGGGTCGACCTGACGCTTCAGGAGGTGCTCAGGGGCCACCTCCCGCCGTTCGCGGCCGCGGCCGAGGCGGGGGTTCAGGCGGTGATGAGCGCGCACATCGTGATTCCGGAGCTCGGCGGGCTGCCCGCGACCCTCAACCCGGCGGCCGTTTTACTGCTGCGGGAGCTCGGCTACGACGGGCTGCTCGTGACCGACGCCCTCGACATGGCGGCGGTCCGTTCGACGGTGGGCTCCGGGCCCGGCGCGGTGATGGCACTGCAGGCCGGAGCCGATCTGCTGTGCGTCGGGAATCCCTCGAACCTCGGCCCCAAGGCCGGCAGCTCCTCCGACGAAGACGACTACCTCGAGGTGCGCGACGCGCTCCTTGCCGCCCTTGGCGACGGCACCCTGGCGCCGGCCCACTTCGAGGCCGCGGCCGGGCGCGTCCGGCGCTTTGTCAAGTGGACACGGCAGGCCCGCGCGGAGACCCCGGACCCAGCCGGCAACGCGCCGGCGGGTCCCTCCGGCAGGGACTGGGTGGACGCCGCCGGACGCGCGATCACCGGCGCGGGACCATCCTGGTCAGGGAACGGCACGACGTCGGACCCGGTCCGGATCCTTGACGCCCGCGGCCGTTCCAATATCGCCGCCGGCCCGCTCAGCGACGTGTTCTCCGCTGCCATCGCGCGGCGCACCGCCGTCCAGCGGGACACCCTCGCCGGTCCGGGCGGGGCCGCTTCGCTGGTCAACGCGCTCGGGCTGACCCCGGAGAGCCGGGTCCTGGTGCTGACCGACGATCTCTCCCCGCGCAGCGTCCAGCTCGAGGCGGCGCAGGCCGTCCGTGGCCTGCTGCCGCGGGCCGTCTGGGTGCACACCGGAATCGTTCCAGGCGACGATCCCGGCCAACCGGTCCTGTACACCCACGGCACCTCCCGGGCCGGCGCAGAAGCGCTGGCCGCCCGGCTCCTCGGCTGAGGGGTTCACCCCACCCCACCAACCCACCACCCCACCGCCGAGACTGCAGCTCACCACCCTTTGCGGCGCCGCAAGCGTGGTGACGTGCAGTTTCGACGGGGAAGGCGGGGGACGCAGCGCGGACCCCGGCGGTTACTCCTCCTCGGGCTCCAGGGAAACGTGTCCGGCATCGGACGGTTCCGCATCCGCAGGGCCGTCCGGCGCGGCGACGCCTGCGGGCCCCTCGGCCAGGAGGCGGACGAAGCCTTCCTCGTCAAGGACCGGGACGCCGAGCTGTTCGGCCTTGTCGAGCTTGGTTCCGGCGTTGTCGCCGGCCACAACGTAGCTCGTGTTCTTCGATACAGAGCCGGCCGCCTTTCCCCCGCGCAGGATGATCGCTTCCTTCGCCTCGTCGCGGTTGTAGTTCTCGAGGGATCCGGTGACGACGACGGTCAGGCCTTCGAGGGTGCGCGGCATCGATTCGTCGACGTCGTCCTTCATCCTCACACCGGCCGCCGCCCACGAGTCAACGATCTCCCGGTGCCAGTCCTCGGCGAACCACTCCTTGAGGGCCGCGGCGATTGTCGGCCCGACGCCGTCGACATGGGCCAGCTCCTCCTCGCTTGCGGCGCGGATGCGGTCCATCGAGCCGAAGGCCGTGGCAAGCGCCCGGGAGGCCGTGGGCCCGACGTGCCGGATCGACAGGGCGACAAGGACCCGCCACAGCGGCTGCTTCTTCGCCTTCTCGAGTTCCTGGAACAGTTTGCGGGTTGTGGCGGTGGGCTCGGAGGGCTTCTTGTCGGTGCCCTTGGAGTAGAAGTAGGGAACGAGTTCGCGCCCGACGACGACGCCCTTGACCTTCTTGTCCCGCTCGATCTTCACGTCGGCCAGCAGTCCGGGGGTCAGGTCGAAGATCGAAGCCTCGCTTGTCACCGGCGGCACCGCCGGTTCGGCCGGCTGGGTGAGCGCGATCGCCGCTTCCCAGCCGAGTGCCTCGATGTCGAAGGCGCCCCGCCCGGCGAGGTGGAAGACGCGTTCGCGCAGCTGGGAGGGGCAGGAGCGGGCGTTGGGGCAGCGGATGTCGACGTCGCCCTCCTTCGCCGGCTGCAGCGGGGTCCCGCAGGAGGGGCACTCGGTGGGCATGACGAAGTCGCGGACCGGCGGATCCTGCTGATCGCGCAGCGCGATGACCGGCCCCACGATCTCGGGGATGACGTCCCCGGCCTTGCGCAGCACAACGATGTCACCGATCTTCACGCCCTTGGCCTTGACCACCTCCTGGTTGTGGAGGGTGGCCATGCTCACGGTCGAGCCCGCGACCTTGACCGGTTCCATCAGCCCGAAGGGCGTCACCCGTCCCGTACGGCCCACATTGACGAGGATGTCGAGGAGCTTGGTGTTGACCTCCTCGGGCGGGTACTTGTAGGCGACGGACCACCGCGGCACCCGGGAGGTGTGGCCGAGGGCGCGCTGCAGGGCGAAGCTGTCGACCTTCACCACGATGCCGTCGATCTCGTGGCGCAGCGAGTGGCGCTTGCTGCCGTAGCGTTCGATGAATTCCACGATGGCCTGCTCGTCGGGAAGCACCTCCGAGTACGGGGAGACGGGCAGCCCCCAGTTCCGGAGCAGGTCGTAGGTTTCGGACTGCGTCTCGGCGGCGAGGCCGGTGCGTGCCCCGATGCCGTGCATGTAGGCATCGAGGGGCCGTTCCGCTGTCAGTGCGGGGTCCTTCTGCCGCAGGGAGCCGGCCGCAGCGTTCCGGGGGTTCGCGAAGGGTGCCTTGCCTGCCGCGACCATGCGCTCGTTGAGCTTGAGGAACTCCTTCGAGGGAATGAAGACCTCGCCGCGGACCTCAACCTCCTCGGGGAAGCCGGTGCCGGTGAGCTGCTGCGGGATTGAGGCGATGGTGAGCACGTTGTGGGTGATGTCCTCGCCGGTCACCCCGTCACCGCGGGTGGCAGCGCGCACCAGGGTCCCGTTGCGGTAGAGCAGGTTCACCGCGAGGCCGTCGATCTTCAGCTCCGTCAGCCAGGAGATGGTGCTGCCCGGGCTGCGCTGCTCCACGCCCGCGGCGGCCCTCCGCAGCCACACCGTCAGTTCGTCGAGGGAGAACACGTCCTCGAGGCTGTACATGCGCTGCAGGTGCTTGACCGCGGCGAAGGCCGAGGAGACCTCACCCCCGACCTCCTGGGTGGGCGAGTCGTTGGCAACGAGTTCCGGGTGGAGGGCTTCGATCGTCTCGAGCCGCCGGAACAGCGCGTCGAACTCGGCGTCGGAGACTGTCGGCGCGTTCTCCTGGTAATACGCGAACCGGTGGGCGCGGATCTGGTCCGCGAGGCTCTGGTACTCCTCCCGCAGGGCGTCGCTGGGCGCGCCGCCTTCCGGGCTGGACAGGGAAACGGCGTCTGTATCGGAAGTCACCGTTCCATCTTGCACTAAGGCAACTGTGCGTTCTAGCGCCGCGCTCAGGCCGGGGCCGGCACTCCTGCGGCGTCGATGACGATGACGGTGACGTTGTCCCGGGCGCCCGCGCGCAGTGTCTGGTCGATGAGCGAGTCCGCCGCGGCCTGCGGGTCGGCGATGGTGTTCAGCGTTTCGTAGATCGCGTCGTCGCTCAGTTCGCCGGTGAGCCCGTCGGAGCACACGAGGATCCGGTCCCCTTCCTCAACCGGCAGGAGCCAGCAGTCGGGCTCGGCGTCGTCGCCCGTGCCGAGCGCCCTCGTGACAACGTGGCGGCGGGGGTGGGTGCGCGCCTGGGCGGGGGTGATCTGGCCGCTGTCGACAAGTTCCTGGACCTCGGAGTGGTCGACCGAGACCTGCCCGAACCGGCCCTGGCTCAGCCGGTACGTGCGCGAGTCGCCGACATTGAAAACCAGCCAGTGGGGCGCGCCGGCTTCCTCGACGAGCACGACCCCGGAGACCGTTGTGCCTGCCATTCCCGCGGCTGCGGCCCGGATATCGGCGTCGGCCTTGCGGATCAGCGCTTCGAGGTCGCCGGAGGTGAACTGCGGCAGTGAAACTCCGCTGATCGGGCTCCCCTCGAGGGTCCGCACGCAGATGCCGCTTGCCACCTCACCGGCCTCGTGTCCGCCCATGCCGTCGGCGACGGCGAAGATTGGCGGCGATGCGATAAGGGAGTCCTCGTTGTTGTCGCGGCGCAGGCCCTTGTCCGTCCCGTATCCGACCGAAATGCTGAACGGGAGCGCCGCTTCCTGCGCGTCGGCGGGTCCGCTCATGCGCACCCCGCCAGGTGCGCCGGGGTGCCTGGCTCGGAGAGGTTCGGGGGGCCGATCAGCTGATCCGTCATTTTCCCATTCTGCACTGCCCGGGCGCAGCCATCCACCAGCGGCCCCCTTCCGGGGTGTGGGGTGCCGCTGCCACCGCTCAGTCCAGGACGAGTCCGGGGCCGCTCCCGCGGGCGAGCGTCACCGGATGGACGTCGCCGAATCCGCGCACTGTCCGCGCCTGCTGCGGGATCAGGATGAACTTCTCGTCCCCGCTGAGGGTCGCCGCTGTCGAGGCGTCGATGAGGACGGTGCCCGGTTCGGCGAGGGAGGTCAGCCGCGCGGCGAGGTTCACCGTCGGGCCGTAGATGTCGCCCAGCCTCGACAGGATGCGCCCCCACACCATCGAGACGCGCGCGGAGGGAAGGAGGTCGTCCTCGGTGAAGGCCTTGGCGAGGGCGAGCGAAATTTCGGCACCGGCCTGCGGCGATTCGGCGATGTAGAGCACTTCGTCGCCGATGGTTTTGACCAGCCGCCCGCCGCCGACGGAAATGATTTCGGCGCACTTGTTCTCGAAGCGCTGGACCAGCTGCGCCAGCGTCCGCTCGTTCATCTGCCGGGACAGGCTGGTGTAGGAGACGAGGTCGGCGAAGCCGACGGCGCGGGCAAGCGGCAGCGGGGCGTCGTCCTCGTCGCCGTCCCGGCCCTCCTCGCTGGCCCGCAGCCCCGACTCGGCGCGCAGCGCAAGGCGCTGCACCGCGGCGTTCATCTGCCGGCGCCAGGCATAGACGAGCGTCTTTTCGAGCGGGGCGATGAGGTCGGGGAGCTCGCTGACGAGTGTCCTGCGCGCGACGGCGTCGGGGATGCCCCGCTGGACCACCATCTCCTCAACGATCGCCTCGATCTGCCACACGACCATGCGGTCGGTCATCTGGCCCACCGCACGGGTGATGGAGATCGCCGCGTCCTCGGTGAGCTTTTCCCGGCGCACCAGTTCGATGATCGTGGTGAGGGCTTCCTTGTCCTTCTCGGTGAAGGCGATGTCCTCGTCGCCGATGTTGGGAAACCCCATCGCGCGCCAAAGCTTGCGGGCGGAGAGCAGCGAGACGCCCGCACGGGCGGCGACTTCGCGGCGGCGAAGCGTGCGCTCGGCCCCGAGCAGCTCGATCTCGAGCTGGCGGATGGTCTCCCGGCTCAGCTCCGGCGGCGTGCTCCCGCCGCCCGGCCCGGGCGGGACCAGGAGCTCGGGGGCGGGGTCGGCGAGCTCGGGCTGCCACACGGCCTTGGGAACCGGAACGGCGGAGTCGGCGCTGTTGTCCAGCGTCATCCCGCATCACCTCTTTCGACCTGCTCGTACCGGTTCCGCCAGTCCTCGGCGGGGATTTCCCTGTCCGCACCATCGAACATCGCCGTCCGGGGCAGGCCCCGCACCGCCTCGACAAGGTACTCCCGGAAGGTGGAGACCTGGGGCACGTCCCGGTACCGGAGGACCCTGCCGTAGCCGACATCAAGGGTGAGCGTGCCGCTGCCCAGCATCCGCTGCACCAGGGACTGCGTTGTGCCGAGCTGGTACACGGCGGCGAGGGGAACTTCGTTGTCGCTGCGCCGTGTTGCCCCCCGGCGGTGGACGAGCCGCATGTTGGTCAGGATGTAGCGGTTGTTCAGCCAGCGCAGCAGCGGCCGGAGGAAGATGCGGGTCAGCAGCGCCGCGGCCACGCCGGCGACCAGGAGCAGCCCCACCGGCTGCCACTCCTGGAGCTGGTCGCGCAGCGCGGGCCTGCCGAGCCAGCCGAGGGCGTACCCTGCGGCTGCCAGCAGCACCAAGGCGGCGGCGGTGGGCCAGAGAAGCGGACGCGGGCTGGGCCGGGTGCGCACGAGGACCTGTTCCCCGGGGGCGAGCTTCAGGCGCATGGCACCGCTGGTTCCGGCCGGCTGAAGATTGTCATTCCAGCGCCCTAACCCGCCGGGCGGAGGTGCACGACGTCCCCCGCTGAAACCACGTGCCGTTCGCCGTCGCCGTCGCGCACGACAAGGGCCCCGGATGCGTCGAGCGAGAGGGCGCGCCCGTTCAGTTCGCCGCCACCTGGCAGCTCCGCCCGCACTTCCCGGCCGAGGGTGTGCGTCCGCTCGGAGACCTTCGCCCGCAGGGACTTGCCGTCGCCAAGGGCGGCGAGGGCGTCGCCTTCGACGGCGCAGAACTCCGCGTAGAGGGCGGCGAAGGTCCGGAGGAAGGACTTGATGAGGATGTTGCGGTCGGTGGTTCCCGCGTACTCGAGGAGCAGGCTCGTCGCGGTGGGAACGGGCAGTTCCGAGTCGGTGAGGCTGACGTTGAGCCCGGCCCCCACGACCACCGCCGGGGGTGCGCCGTCGGCTGACGGAACGAACTGGGCGAGGATGCCCGCGAGCTTCCGCCCGTCGACGGTGACGTCGTTTGGCCACTTGAGCCGGGCGCGGATCTCGGTGCGGGCCTCGATGCTCTCGGCGAGGGCCAGGGCGGCCAGCAGCGAGAGCCACGAGTAGCTGGTGGTGGTCAGCGGGCGTCCGGAGGCGCCGACCGGGCGCAGCAGGATGCTGACGATGAGCGATGAGCGTTCCGGGGCCACCCAGCTGCGGCCGAGGCGTCCCCTGCCTGCCCGCTGCATTTCCGCGGTGAGCACGCTGAGGTCGGGCCACTCCCCTGGGCCGAGCCCGGCGCGCTCGACGAGGTCGGCGTTTGTCGATCCCGTCTCCTGCACGAGCTCGAACCGGGCGAAGGGTCCCCCCGGAGCGCAAAGCGCCGCCGAGAGGGCCGCCGCGTCAAGGCCGGGGCGCTCGAGGTTGGAGTAGCGGGAGGTCATACACTCGATTCTACCCAGCCGGGCACGCCGGACCGGCTAAAGGAAGATGTCCTGCACGAGCCGGTCTTCGGGGGCGCCGAGGCTGTAGGGGGTGAAATCGGTGACGCCCTCCGCCCGGAGCACCTCCTCGTCGGTGAAGAAGTTCCCCGTGCACTCGCGGGAGTCGCGGCCCAGGATGGCGGCGGCGGCGTCGGCGACGATCTCCGGGCTGCGGGCGGCCTGCGCCAGCGAGCCTCCCCCGGGCATGTTGCGTATGGCGGCGGTGTCGATGAGGGTCCGGGGCCACAGCGAGTTGACGGCGATCCCTTCGCCGCGCAGCTCCTCGGCCAGGCCGAGGGTGGTCAGGCTCATTCCGTACTTCGCCAGGGTGTACGCAAGGTGCCTTCCCGCCCACCGCGGGTCGAGGTTCAGCGGCGGGGAAAGCGTGAGGATGTGCGGGTTCCGCGAGTGCTGAAGGGCATCGAGCGAGAGTTTGCTCAGCAGGAACGTTCCGCGCACGTTGATGTCCGCCATCAGGTCGTAGCGTTTCATGTCGACTTCCCGGGTGCGCGAGAGATCGATGGCCGAGGCGTTGTTGATCACGATGTCGATGCCGCCGAAGACCTCGACCGCAGCCTTCACGGCACCGGCGACGTCGTCGTCGTTGCGCACGTCCCCGACGAGGGGAAGCGCGGCACCGCCGGCTTCCTCGATCTGGGCCGCCGCCGTATGGACTGTGCCTTCGAGGCGGGGGTGGGGCTCGCCGGTCTTGGCCAGCAGCGCCACGTTGGCGCCGTCGCGGGCGGCCCTGAGGGCGATCGCGAGGCCGATGCCCCGGCTGCCTCCCGACATCAGGATCGTGCGTCCCTTGAGGGACTGCGCTGGTGCGGGGGCCGGTGGGAAAGCGTCGTTGCTCGCGGTCATGCCCCAAGAATACGCACCGGGGCGCCCCCCGACGGAGCGACTCACCGAAGGGTTACTGCGCGGTAACCTGCCGGGTTCCGGCTAAGCGATTGGGGGAGAAACTGTAGGGGTTCTACAGCCGGGACGGCCCCGGGCCTCATTAGACTGGGACAGTCGCCCGCTTTTTTGGAGGATTCCTACTTAAGCGGGAGGCGCCCCTGACCGTTACCGATGCGCACCCGGAGACTCGATGCACCAAGACCTGAAACCCGACCTCACGACGACCGCCGGGAAGCTCGCCGACTTCCGGGCACGTTCGCTCCAGGCCGAGCTGCCGTCGGGGCCCGAGGCCGTGGAGAAGCAGCATGCGCGCGGAAAGAACACCGCCCGCGAGCGCATCGACCTGCTCGTTGATCCCGGGTCCTTCGTCGAGTTCGACGCCCTGGCCGTACACCGGTCCACCGCCTTCGGGATGGAGAAGAAGAAACCCCTCGGCGACGGCGTCGTCTCCGGCTACGCGACGGTGGACGGGCGCCTCGTGGCGTTGTACAGCCAGGACTTCACCGTGTACGGAGGGTCGCTGAGCCAGGTCAACGGGGAAAAGATCGTCAAGGTCCAGGAATTCGCGATGCGCAACGGCTGCCCGATCGTGGGGATCAACGACGGCGGCGGCGCGCGCATCCAGGAGGGCGTCGCCTCGCTGGCGATGTTCGCCGACATCTTCCGCAACAATGTGCACGCCTCGGGGGTGGTGCCGCAGATCTCGCTCATCCTTGGCCCGTGCGCCGGCGGTGCCGCGTACTCCCCCGCCCTCACCGACTACGTGGTGATGGTCGACAAGACCTCCCACATGTTCATCACCGGCCCCGACGTGATCAAGACGGTCACCGGCGAGGACGTCGACATGGAGACGCTCGGCGGGGCGCGCCAGCACAACACGACAACGGGAACCTCGACCTACCTCGCCACCGACGAGCAGGACGCCGTCAGCTTCGTGCGCGAGCTGCTCGATTTCCTTCCCTCGAACAACCTGGCCGAGGCGCCCCTTGCCCCGTTCGCCGAGCTGCTCGAACACACGGAGGAGGACGAAGCCCTCGACGCCCTCATCCCCGATTCGGCGAACCAGCCCTACGACATGCACGCCGTCATCACGGCGATCGTCGACGACGGACACTTCCTCGAGATGCAGTCCCTCTTCGCCCCGAACGTGGTGATCGGCTACGCGCGGGTCGAGGGCCACACCATCGGCATCGTCGCCAACCAGCCGATGCAGTTCGCCGGAACCCTCGACATCAACGCCTCGGAGAAGGCGGCCCGGTTCGTGAGGCACTGCGACGCCTTCAACATCCCCATCCTTACCCTCGTCGACGTCCCCGGGTTCCTGCCGGGCAAGGACCAGGAGTTCAACGGCATCATCCGCCGGGGTGCGAAACTGCTCTACGCCTATGCCGAGGCCACCGTTCCCAAAATCACGGTGATCACCCGCAAGGCCTATGGCGGAGCCTACATCGTCATGGGCTCGAAGAAGCTGGGGGCGGACCTCAACCTTGCCTGGCCCACGGCGCAGATCGGCGTGATGGGAGCGCAGGGGGCGGTGAACATCCTCTACCGGGGACAGCTCAAGGCCGTGGCCGACGCCGGAGGGGATGTCGAGGCCGCACGGGCCGAGGTTGTCTCCCAGTACGAGGAGGAGCTGCTCAACCCCTACCAGGCGGCCCAGCTCGGCTACGTCGACGCCGTGATCGCGCCGTCGGACACCCGGATCCAGGTTGTCCGCGGGCTGCGCGCCCTGCGCGACAAGCGGGCGAGCCTGCCCGCCAAGAAGCACGGGAACATCCCGCTGTGAGCACCAGCCCTGCGGCGGAGGAACCGCTGCTCTCGGTTGTCTCGGGGAACCCCACCGACGAGGAGCTTGCAGCGCTCACGGCGGTCGTGCTCGCCGTCCAGGCCGACAACGCCGCCGAGGAGCGCAGGGGCCAGGGCCGCTCCTGGCTGCGCCGGGCGATGCTGCGCCTCCACCCGCTGCCCGGTCCGGGCTCCTGGCGCCGCAGCGGCAGGTAGGCGGCGCCGCGCCCCTGCCGGCCGGCAGGGGCGGTCAACAGCGCCCGGTCAGCGCGGGTCGGTGACGGTCCCGAGGAACAGCGGCAGGCCCGTGGCTTCATGCACGACGGCGTAAAGGAACGGCCGGTCGACCTCAAGGACCAACTCGGGGTCGGCCGGGACCGAAGTGGCGATCATGTCGAACTGGGTCACCGCCGCAGCGACCGTTCCCTTCTCGCCAACGGTGATCGAGGCGTTCTGAGCCGCTGCCGAGACGACTGCGTCGGGCTGGATGGCGTCGAGGTCCGGCGCCTCCCCCAGGGTCTCCCGCAGCCCGAGTCCCAGCAGCAGCGGCAGCAGGTCCAGGGCGGTGTCCGACTCCCAGCGAGGCAGGCCAAGCCGCAGGAAGACCTCCCCGGCGCCGTCCATGACCCGGGAAACTTCAAGCAGCGCCTCCTCGGTCTGTGCCGGCAGGGACGGCGGCTCTCCGGCACCGGCTGACGAGGCACCGGCGGAGGAGGTACCGGCCCCAGCCAGCACGAGCCGAAGGACGAACCCCTCCGTGTAGGGGAGGTCAACCGCCTGCCAGTCCGGCCCTGCTGCATACCGGGCGGTGGTGAGGTTGTGCATCATCTCGACGTCAACGGAGGTTCCGTCGGTCAGCCGGAATTCCTCAGGGTAGGTGCCGGACGGGTCGAAGGGATCAGCCCAGGCGGCAGCGAAGTACGCGGCGTTCAGCAGCGACAGGGTTGTCGACGGGTCGTATCCCACCGGTGCCGTTTCGATCCGTCCGCCAGTATGGGTCGCCACCCAGCCGTCCAGCACCGCCTTGGTGGCGGCATCGGCGTAGTCGACGGGGTGGACCTCGGCCCCGTGATGCTGCGCCAGCGTGGCGAGGAACGTCTCCCCTGTGGGCGTCCCCCGATCGACGAACACCCCGTTGGCCAGATGGAGCACCGGCCGAACCGGAAGCTCGTCCTCGTTCACCGCGCCGGGATCACCGTCGTACCGGCGCAGCCGGGCCAGCAGCGATCCCATCGCCTCGTCGCGGCCCGTCACCGGAAGGGCGAGCACCTCGTCAAGCTCGGCGGCCGTGCTCGAGCCGGCACCGGCACGCAGCAATATCAGGGCGCACAGGGCGCTGACGGGGCTGGTGACGCGGTTCTTTCCGCCCGGGCCTGCCAGCAGCGCCGCGCCCACCCGGTAGGCCGACCGGCGCAGCGCCTCCTCCGGCGGCGGAACGGGCCCCTGCGCGTTGCCCAATCCGTTCTTCCGCTCGCTGTCCTGTGGCTGCTTCTGCGGGTCCCCCGCCGCTTCGTTCATTCCCCCACCCTAGGTGCTCATCGAGGCGCGCGGGGTTCATCGGCCGCAGACGGTGCAACCCGGCCGCGCCGGGACTGTGGGGGTTTTTCGGGCGACCCGTAGCCCGGGGCAACGGACGGCGCTAGGCTCGGGCTGTGAACAACGAGACCACTCCTGCCCCTGACTCCTCCGACCCGGGCTCCGCCGGTGCCGCCGTGCGCCAGCCGACGGCGGTCGACGCCGTCGCCGAGTCCTATACCGAGCGGCTCATCGAACTGAACCCCGGCTTCGCCACGGTGCTCGGGGTCTCCGGCCACGAAAGCGAATACCGGGACTTCTCCCCCGCCGGCCTTGAGGCGCTCGCACAGGCTGCCCGGGAGGCACTTGAACGCCTCTCCGGCCTCGAGCCGGCCGACGACGTCGACGCCGTCACCCTCGACGCGATGCGCGAGCGGCTCGGCCTTGAACTCGAGATCCACGAAACGGGCCTCCGCCTCGCCGAACTCAACAACCTTGAGTCGCCCGCCCAGGAGATCCGCGACATCTTCGACCTCATGCCCACGGCCACCGCCGAGCAGTGGGGTTTCATCGCCGGCCGGCTGGCCAACGTGCCGGAGGCGCTCTCGCAGTACGCCTCCTCCCTTGGCGCCGCCCGGGACCGCGGAATCGTTGCCGCCCGCCGGCAGGTCCTCAACGTCATCGAGCAGGCCTCCCGGTACGCCGGTGACGGAGGCTTTTTCGACAGCTTCGCCGCCGGCGCGGTGACCGAGGACGGGCAGCTTCCCGGGCCGCTTGCCGCCGAGCTGCGTGCCGCCGCCGAGTCGGCCCGGCAGGCGTACCGCGATCTCGGAACCTTCCTGCAGGAGGAACTGCTTCCCGCCGCCCCCGAGAAGGATGCGGTGGGCCGGGAACACTATTCCCTCATGTCGCGGCTCTTTCTCGGCTCGGCCGTCGATCTCGACGAAACATATAAGTGGGGCGTCGAGGAGCTCGACCGGATCATCGCCGAGCAGGAAGCTGTCGCCGCGGAAATCCGGGAAGGCGCATCGATCGAGGAGGCGATGCGGCTCCTCGATGAGGACCATGCGCGCCAACTCCAGGGCACTGCCGCCCTGCAGTCCTGGATGCAGGAGCTCTCCGACCGTGCGGTCGCGACCCTTGCCGGAGTGCACTTCGACATTCCCGACATCATGAGGACCCTCGAGTGCCGGATCGCCGCGACCCATGAGGGCGGCATCTACTACACCGGGCCAAGCGACGACTTCTCGCGGCCGGGCCGCATGTGGTGGTCGGTGCCCGAGGGAGAGGACTCCTTCACCACGTGGAAGGAGACAACGACGGTCTACCACGAAGGCGTCCCGGGCCACCACCTGCAGATCGCCACGGCGGTCTACCAGCGGCGCCTGCTCAATTCCTGGCGGCGCAATGCCGTGTGGGTGTCGGGCCAGGGCGAGGGCTGGGCCCTCTACGCGGAGCGGCTCATGCAGGACCTCGGCTTCCTCGACGATCCCGGGGACCGCCTTGGCATGCTCGACGCCCAGCGGATGCGGGCGGCCCGCGTTGTCTTCGACATCGGCGTGCACCTCGAGCTTGAAGTCCCCGAGCGGTGGGGCACCGGAACCTGGACCCCGGAAAAGGGGTACGACTTCCTGCGGCGCAACATCGCCATCAGCGAGGGCCAGCTGAACTTCGAGTTCAACCGCTACCTCGGCTGGCCCGGCCAGGCGCCGTCCTACAAGATCGGCCAGCGGCTGTGGGAGCAGATCCGCGACGAGGTCCGGCAGCGCGAGGGGGACGCCTTCGACCTCCGGAGCTTCCACACCAGGGCCCTGAACCTCGGCTCGGTCGGCCTTGACACGCTGCGGCGTGCGCTGCTCGGCTAGGACCGCGCCGGAACCGGTGCATAGGGTAGGGGGATGACTCAGCGCCTCATCCTCGCCTCGGCCTCCCCCGCCCGCAGCAAACTCCTGCGTGAGGCCGGCATCGCGCACGACGTACTGGTTTCCGACGTCGACGAGGACGCCGTCGCCGCTGCCGCCGGGGAGCTGAACCCGCACGACACCTCCCTGCTGCTCGCCCGGGCGAAGGCGGAGGCGGTGGCGGCCGTGCCTGCCGCCGGCGGGGCGCTGGTGATCGGGTGCGATTCGATCTTCGAGTTCGAGGGGGAAGCGCACGGCAAGCCCTACACTCCCGAGGTGGCGCGCTCGCGCATCCGCCGGATGAGCGGATCCTCCGGGGTGCTCCATTCGGGCCACTGGCTCATCGACAACCGGGACGGCGGCGACGGCGCCGGGGTCGGCGCCGTCACCTCCGCGTCGGTCCACTTCTCCGCCCTCTCCGAGCAGGAGATCGAGGCCTACATCGCCAGCGGCGAGCCGCTGCACTGTGCGGGCTCGTTCACCATCGACGGCCTGGGCGGAGCCTTCATCGACCGCATCGAGGGCGACCACCACGCGGTGGTCGGGCTGAGCATCTCGACGCTGCGGAACCTGCTCGCCGAGGCAGGCGTGGGAATCACGGACCTGTGGGCGCCTCCGACTGACGTGTGAGCCGGGCTTTGTAGCATCCCTACAAAGGAAGGGGGCACAACACGCGCCATGGCCACGGTTTATAGGCGGATCCAACAAATAGACGCTAGGCTCCGAACAGGAACGAAGGAGCACGAAACCCCATGAGTGAGACCCCCTCCGGAGCAGCACAGCAGCCTGTTGCAGCCCCCCACACCGCAACGTCCCCTGCCGGCCCGGCCTCCGTCACGAAGGTCCTGATCGCCAACCGGGGCGAGATCGCCGTGAGGGTGATCAGGGCGGCGCAGGATGAGGGGATCGCCTCGGTCGCCGTCTATGCGGACCCCGACCGCGACGCGCTGCACGTGCGCCTCGCCGACGAGGCCTTTGCGCTCGGCGGCAACACGGCAACCGACTCCTACCTGGTCATGGACCGCATTCTGGAGGCGGCCCGGCGCAGCGGCGCCGACGCCATCCACCCCGGTTACGGGTTCCTCTCCGAGAACGCGGAGTTCGCCCAGCGCGTTCTCGATGCAGGCCTCACCTGGATCGGCCCCTCCCCCGAGTCGATCTCCAAGCTTGGTGACAAGGTGCAGGCCCGCCACATCGCCGAACGCGTCGGCGCGCCCCTGGTGCCCGGCACGAAGGACCCGGTCGAATCCGTGCAGGAAGTCCTCGACTTCGCCGACGAATTCGGGCTGCCGCTGGCGGTCAAGGCCGCGTTCGGCGGCGGCGGACGCGGCATCAAGGTCGCCCGGACCCGCGAGGAAATCCCCGAACTCTACGAATCTGCCGTCCGCGAAGCCACCGCCGCGTTCGGCAGGGGCGAATGCTTCGTTGAGCGTTTCCTGGATGCCCCGCGCCACGTCGAAACCCAGTGCCTGGCCGACGCCCACGGCAACGTCGTCGTCGTCTCGACGCGTGACTGCTCGCTGCAGCGCCGCAACCAGAAACTGGTTGAGGAGGCACCGGCTCCCTTCCTGAGCCCCGAGCAGAACGAGCGGCTCTATTCGGCGTCGAAGGCGATCCTCCGTGAAGCCAACTACCAGGGTGCCGGCACCTGCGAATTCCTCGTAGGCCAGGACGGCACCATCTCCTTCCTCGAGGTCAATACGCGCCTGCAGGTCGAGCACCCCGTCTCCGAAGAGGTAACCGGAATCGATCTGGTGCGCGAGCAGTTCCGGATCGCGCGCGGTGAAGCGCTGGGCTACCCGGACCCGGAGATCCGGGGCCACTCCTTCGAGTTCCGCATCAACGGCGAGGACGCCGGCCGCGGGTTCATGCCCTCCCCCGGCACCGTACAGACCCTCCGGCTGCCCTCCGGCCCGGGCGTGCGCGTTGATTCCGGCATCGAAGCCGGAGAGGTGGTGGGCGGGAACTTCGACTCAATGCTCGCCAAGCTCATCGTCACGGGCGCCACCCGCGACCAGGCCCTGCAGCGCTCACGCAGGGCACTTGCCGAAATGCAGATCGAGGGGATGCCGACGGTACTGCCCTTCCACGCCGCCGTCGTGTCCGACCCTGCGTTCGCCCCTTCGGCGGGGCCCTTCCGGGTCCACACCCGGTGGATCGAGACCGAGTTCGACAACCGGATCGCGCCCTGGGTTCCCGACGGCGCCGATCCCTCGGCACCCGAGGACGATGCCCGGCAGCGCATCACCGTCGAGGTTGCCGGGAAGCGGCTCGAAGTCGTGCTCCCGGCCGGCCTCGGCGCGGGCACCCCCCGGCAGGCCGCCCCAGGCAAGCCCCGGAAGTCAACACGGCCCCGTGCCGGGGCAGTCGTGGCCAACGGAGACGAACTCACCTCGCCGATGCAGGGCACGATCGTGAAGGTCGCCGCGTCCGATGGCGACCGGGTTTCGGAGGGAGACCTGATCGTCGTGCTCGAAGCGATGAAGATGGAACAGCCCCTCACCGCCCACAAGTCAGGCACTGTCGCGGGGCTGACCGCCGCAGCGGGAGACACAGTCTCGGCCGGTACGGTGATCGCGGCAATCCGCGACTGACCGCCGCAGCGGAGGGTCAGCCGTTGTCTTTTCCGGCTTTCTCCCCGGCCTTTTCCCCTGCTTTCTCTGCCGCTTTCTCTGCCGCTTTCTCTCCGGCTTTGTCGAACTTCTCCTGCATTTCCTTCTTGAACGAGTCAAGGTCGGGCTTGTCAGGCTTATCCGGCTTGTCCGGCTTGTCCGGCTTGTCAGGTTTATCCTCGTCGGAGTCCCCGCTGCCCGGGTCCGGCTGATCCTCCTCCGGGGCCTCGGGCTCGGCGGGCGCGGGTTCCTCGACGCCCGGTTCCGGGTTCGCGGGCGCGGGTGCCGGTACTTCGGGCTCGGGAGTCGGCACCGGAACCGGAGCCGGCGGAGCTGATTCGACCGGCGCGGGAGCGTCGTCCCCCGCCGCACGGAGCGACTCGATCACCTCGTCGATGCGCGCCGTAATGCGCGCGGCACGGTCCAGTGAAACCGACCCCTCGGCCTGCGCTGTGTCAACGTCGCCGCGCAGCCGCTCCGCCCGCGCTATCGCCGCCGCCTCGTCACCGGATGCCGCCAGTGAGGCTACTTCGCGGACGGCGGCCTGGAGCCCCTCCGCGGCGGCCGGGTCAAGGGCCGGGCTCCCGCAGCCCGGGAGCAGGAGGCCTCCGGCGAGGACTGCGGTCAGTGCGAGCCGCCGCGGGCGGCGGTGCGGAGCGTTGGGATTCACGGAGTCACGCTTTCGTAGAGTTCCTTGAGCTTTTCACCGGCCGGCCCCGACACCGCGGGCAGCGGCTCGGGCGTGGCGCGCCTTTCGGGGACCAGCGTAACGGCGGCGGCGAGCACGGCGACTACCAGCAGCGCGGCCGCCATCAGGATTAAACCCACCCGGGCCCCCCTGCGCCTGCCCCCGGTTCCCGCCGCGTTTCCGCGCGGTTGCCGGGAACCCTGGGCCGGGTTTCCTGAGACGACGCCCCCTCGGGCTGGGCCGCCCGTCGAATAGCCGCCCGCGACGGGGTCCGCGTGCGGAGCTCGGTTCCACTCGGCTTCACCGTCGTCGTCAACCGTCAGCGGCGGAAGCTGCGGCCGGCGCCCTGAGCCGCCCTGGAGCCCCACCGGATACCCCGCTGGAACCTCCGGGCCGCCGGCGCGGGGAGCCTGCGCGGGCGGGTGCCCTGGAAGGGCGCGGGTGGCCGGGGGGTGCCCCGCGGCGTCCTGGTGGACCCGCTCGAAAGCCTCGGTGGCCGGTTCCGCCCAGCCGCTGCCAACCGGCGCTGATTGCTCGGCGCCCCTCAGCGGTGCCGTTGCGGCCGCGGCGCCGGCAGCCGGTGAAGGCGCCGTTGCGTCAGCGGCACTTTCCGCGGGGGCCGCCGCTGCCCCGTGCGGCCGCAGGACGCTCGTCGGGGACGTGAGCGGCACCGCGGGGACAGGCGGCGAAGGGAGCACGGGAGGCGGCCCCGGGCGCGCGTGCAGCGCGCCGAACGCGGCGGCAACAGCCTGGGCGTCGGGGCGCGCCGCGGGGTCGTCGAGTGTCATCGCGGCAAGCAGTTCGGTCAGCTCCGGACCGGCCGACGCCGGTATGGACGGGCTGCGCTGGAGCCGGGCCAAAGCGCTCTCTACGCCGGTGCCCGGGAAGGCGCGTTCGCCGGCGAGGCTTTCGATCAGGACCAGCCCCAGCGAGTAGATGTCCGTCGCCATGCCCACGGCGTCCCCGCGTGCCTGCTCCGGACTGAAGTACGCGGCGCTGCCGATCACCTGCCCGGTGGCGGTCATGCCGCCGCCGTCGAAGAAGCGCGCTATGCCGAAATCGGTCAACAGGTAGGTGAAGATCCCGCTGTCCGGGTCGGCGTCGCGGGTGAGGATATTCGATGGTTTGATATCGCGGTGCACCACTCCGCGCTGGTGGATGTGGCTTAGCGCCCGCGCGAGGTCAAGGCCAAGATGGCGTACCCCTTCACGGTCGAGCGGGCCCCCGCGCAGCAGCTGCCCGAGGTCAGGGCCCGGAATGTACTCCATGACGAGGTAGGCGCTGTCGCCCGGCCGCTCCCCTGTGTCCATGTCGAGCACCCGCACCAGGCCCGGATGGTCGAGGCCCGCGAGCAGCCGGGCCTCCGCTGAGCCGCGGGCAATGCCGTCGGCCGTGCCCGGCCGGAACACCTTGACGGCGACGTCGCGGTCGAGCCGGATGTCCCGCGCGATGTATACGTCAGCCATCCCGCCGGCCCCCACGCGGCGGCCCAGGGCGTAGCGGCCACCCGCCAGTGTCTCCCCAGTCATGCACGCAGTCCTTATCGTAAGCCAGCTTCGTTTATCCGATTGTACGGGCAGGCCGGTGTTCCCCGGCAACGGGATGGCAGGCACAAGCGGCGGGGGGGGGGGGGGGGGGGGGGGGGGGGGGGGGGGGGGGGGGGGGGGGGGGGGGGGGGGGGGGGGGGGGGGGGGGGGGGGGGGGGGGGGGGGGGGGGGGGGGGGGGGGGGGGGGGGGGGGGGG
>NZ_JBZCNF010000007.1:0-128531 GCF_058269175.1 Arthrobacter sp. TJ-254
CGGTAGATGTCGCCTTCGGCGGACGCTTCGTTGACGATGAGTTCGGTGGTGTACTCGGGCAGGCCGCTGGTGTGTTGGAGCAGCTGCCGCACGGTGATGGCCTTCGGGTCGATCCCCTCTCCCTTGATGAGGCCGGGGAGGTAGGTGTCGACGCTCCGGTCCAGCTCCAGGAGTCCTTCTTCCACCAGCTGCAGGGCCACCACCGCGGTGAATGTTTTGCTGGCGCTTCCAATACGCACTTCACCATCAGCGGGGACCGGTGCGTCGGCGGCGAGGTCCGCGGTGCCGGCGGTGGCGGTTTCAGCGGTGCCATCCGGGAGGGTGCGGGTGATGATCGCGCCCGGGTAGCCTTCCTCGACGAGCCGTTCAGCGATGCTGGTCAGCACCTTCGGTGCTTCCTCGGGGGCGTCCTTGGTGGTAGCCGAGGAGGCGCAGGCGGTGAACGCGAACGACGCGGCCAGTGCGGTGGTGATAACCGCGGATTTGGGGGTGTGTTTCATGTCAGTGCTCCGATGCGGTGTAAAGGGTTGTTCCTGATGCTGCGCGCCTGCGGCGCCGGTGCCCCTGGATAAGGAGTGCCGCGCAGATAAGGGCGATGGCTGCGGCGGGGCCCGAGAGCAGCGGCATCGCAATTACGTTGGTGGCCAGAATGCTGGCGGCCAGTGCTGCGGTGAGTACCGCCCAGAGCACGATGGTGCGGCCGGGTTTCTGTCCTTGGACACGAGGATGGTGGGTCATGTGCAAACCATCCAGGTTCGAGGGCTCGTTGGTTGTGGGGTTGCTTGGAGGGTTGGAGGGTTGGTTGGTGGGTTAGAGGCTGCGGCGTTTCAGGACGAGGGCGGCGCCGGTCAACAGGAGCCCGGTCAGGACGGTGAGGGCTCCGAGAGAGCCCGCACCGGTGAGGGCACTGGGTGCGCTGATCAGGGCATGGGCCAAGGTCACGGGCATCAGCTGGGCATTTGAGCGGCGGCCTTACCCCGGGCGGAGCTTCGAGAAGCGGATCGGCCAGATCCTTGCCATCGGTGTGATTCCGGGGAACGGGATGAAGGGGTCCCCGGCTGCGGTCAGTTCGGATCAGGCGGCGACCTGAGGGACAACCGGTGCGTCCTCTGGACCGACGTTCGGAGCCGGGCTGATACTTCACGGCTCATTCGTGTGCTCCGAGGGCCCGGATGGCCGGATCCTTCATGGCTGCTCGTGTTGCCAGAAGGGCGGTGATGGTGGTGAGCGTGGCAACGAGCAGGGTGATGGCGCCCAGGAGCGTCCAGGGGATCGCGATGACCGGCTCGCCGTAGAGGCGGTAGGTCGATGTCCACAGTCCCACGAGGGAGAGCACGGCAGCGACGGCGCCGAGGATGAGGCCGATGGTGGTGACGGCCAGGGCTTCGATGACGGTGCTGTGCTGGATCTGGCGCCGGGTGAGGCCACTGAGCCGCAGTGTCGCCAGTTCGCTGCGGCGTTGACTGATGGAGATGGCGAGCGTGCTGAGAACGCTGATGAGGGCGTAGAGGCTGCCGAGCCCGACTATCATGACCATCACGGCACGGTTTCCCGCGGCGTTGGCTCTGTTCTGTTCTTCCGTGAACTCCGCCGGTGTCTGCACCGTGGACCCACCTGCGGCGGTGAGTGCGGATTCGACCATGGCCGTCTCGACGCCGGGAGCGAGCTGGACCAGGACGGTGGTGGGCCCCTGGAGCAGGTCGGTGGGCAGCAGTGAGCGGTCGATGTAGTAGCCGTCGGTTCCGGTGGGGGTTGCGGACATCCTGGCGGCCTCGCTCAGGACAAGGGTCCGGCCGTCAATCTCGAGGGTGATCTGGTCGTATACGCCATCGATGGTCGATTCCAGGCCGGGACCGAAAATGAGGCTGTCGGGGCCGAAGTCGGCCACACGACCGCTGTCCGGCTGTTGCAGGTGGGTGGCGTTGAACGCGTCGGGGTCGACGGCGACGACGGTTCCGGGGCCGGTGGTGGTGGCGCCGCCCGTGGTGAGCTGCACGGACAGTGGCACGACCGTCTCGGGTGAGGCGAGGGAAATTCCGTTGATGTTCTCCAGTGCGTTCAGGTCGATGTTCTCGCCGGTTGCGATCAGGTCGGCGTCGAAGATCAGCGTGGCGGCGCCGGATTCGGTTTGGGTGTTCACAATTCCTTGGAGGCCCATGACGAGACTGACGAGCACAATCATCGGCGCCGCGCCTGAGGCGGTGCGGCGCACAGCGTCGCGCAGGTTCGCCACTGCCAGGCCCGCGACCGGGGAGCGGCGCGACCAGGGTGTGAGCGCCAGAGCCGCGGCGGGCACGAGCAGGGGCGAGAGCCGGCTCATTGCGACCGAGCCGGTCATGATGATGCCAAGGCCGAGCAGCAGTGGGAGGACCAATCCGCCGGCCGTCGCGGCGAAGTAGGTCTGGAGGGCGGTCAGCGCCAAGGCAGTGATGGCCGCGATCCATCGACCAAGGGTCATGACACGCCGTTCACCGCTGCTGCGGCGCAGCGCATCCAGGGGACTGACTTTGGTGGCGCTCTTGGCTGCACCCCGGGCGCCGGCGAGGCAGACCGTGAGGGCGGCGATCAGGTCGACCACCAGGACTGCGGGTTGGCTGGGGGTGGCGAGGCCTTCGGGGAAGAAACCGAGCCCGGACAGAAGGGTTCGCTGCACGGTGGTCAGTACTGTTCCGAGCAGGGCCCCGGCCAACGCACCAAGCAGCGCGGCGAGGAAGGCTTCACCGAGCAGGAGCCTGCGGATCTGGCGCCTGGTCACGCCGCCGAGTCTGAGGATGGCGAGATCACCCCGGCGCTGGTCAACGGCAAAACCGAAGGTCGAGCCGACAACGAAGATGGTGAGGAAGATGCCGATCATCAACGCTATCCCGGTCAGCTGGCTGGCATCGGTGCCGGCCTGGCGGAATGCTTCTGCTTGTTCGGGGGTCAAGCTCGTGGGTGCGTCGGCGTTCTCGACGCCGAGGATGATCGTCAGTCCGGCATGGACGATAGCGACCCCGGCGGTCACGGCCAGGAGGGTGCCGACGAAGAGCTGCCAGCGGTCGGCAAAGGTGCGCAGGGCCAGGCCGATCATCCCTGCACTCCCGTACCGGCCAGCGTCTCGAGCTCGGCGAGGGTGGCGGCGATCTGGTTCGCGTCGGCGCCGTTCAAAGTTGTGACGAGGCGTCCATCGCGCAGGAACGCCACGTGGTCGGCGCGGGCGGCGGCCGACGGATCATGGGTGACCATCAGGATTGTCTGGGCCTGCTCATCGACCAGGGCGCGAAGGAGATCCAGCACCGTGGCTGCGGAGGCACTGTCCAGGGCTCCGGTGGGCTCGTCAGCGAACAGGATGCTCGGCCGGGTGGCCAGGGCGCGGGCAATGGCGACGCGTTGTTGCTGCCCGCCGGAGAGTTCGCGTGGCTTATGGCGGGCGTGCTTGCCCAGACCGACGGAGTTGAGGGCTTCGGTAGCAGCCCTGTCGGCGTCACGGCGTCCGGCCAGACGCAGCGGCAGGGCGACGTTCTGCGCTGCGCTGAGGGCCGCGACGAGGTTGAACTGCTGGAAGATGAATCCGATCTCGGTGCGCCGCATCCGGGTCAGCACGTCATCGCTGAGGCTCGCGATATCGTCGCCGTTGAGGAGGATCTGTCCTGAGTCAGGGATGTCCAGCCCGGCAGCACTGTTCAGGAGGGTGGATTTGCCTGACCCCGATGGCCCCATGACCGCTGTCCAGGAACCTCGACGAAGGCCGATCGTGACCCGGTCGAGCGCCGTGAGGGTGGATTTGCCTGACTGGTAGGTGCGTGTCACATCGTTGAGATGCAGCACGGTGCTGTTCGGGTCGGTTGTGGTCATGCATCAATCACACCGCAGGACCCCCGGGGTGCGCAGTGGGGCCACCCCGTCGATCCAGGGTATGGCTGGCCCTACCTTCTTCGGGGCCGGTTCGTCTCTACACTGGTCAGGTGATCAACGCGGAGTCAGCACATGAGGCCCTGCCGGTCATCAGGCGCTGGAGAGCGGTGCTCTACTCTGCGGCCGTCTGCATCCGGGCCCTGGTGGTCATTTCCGTTGTCGTGGTGCTGGGCACACCGATCGGGATTGCGCTCAGCGGCCCTGTGCGCGGCACCGATACCGCTGCGGGCCTGGTCACCGCGGGTCTGGCGCTGCTGGGTGTGGGACTCCCGCTTATCTCGGTCGTTCTTGCCCGGGCCGACTGGAGCGGAGCGACCGCTCTGCTCGACCGATCCGCTGGGGGGCCTCCGGGTGTCCGGCTCCGTGAGCCGCGGACGCTCATCCGCCCGTTGGCCTACACCGTGATGATGCTCACGATCGGCGGGGCCATCGCGGTCTTCGCTGCGCTGGTCGTCCTGGTATCCCTTGTCGCCCTGATCAGCCCGCTGCTGACGGCAATGGGAGACCGGGAGGCGATCGTGATTGGGCCGTTCACGGTGAGCACCGTACCGCAGTCGGTGTTGGCATCGGTCATCGGAGTCGCTGTGCTCACCGCGCTCGTTGTCACCTCACCGGCTTTCTCCAGGGCTCATGCCTTGGTGGTCCTCCAGGTGTTGACCCGGCCGGAGCAGCGCCTCCAGCGTGACCTGACGGTGACCGCGCAGTCGCGGGCGCGCCTGGTGCGTGCCTTCGACATCGAACGCCGCCGTATCGAGCGGGACCTGCACGATGGCGTGCAGCCGCAGCTGTTGTCGGTCAGCATGACGCTCGGGCTCGCCCTGGCCGCCATGCCCGATGATGCCCCCGGCCGCTCTGACGTGGCCCGCGCCCAGGACCAGGCCAAACAGACCCTGGGTGCCTTGCGCAGCTTCGTCCGGAACATCCATCCCCAGGTCCTCACCGATCATGGCCTCGGCGCAGCGATCCGCGAACTGGCCGACACACTTACCCTCCCCATCGCTGTCGAGGACCGGCTGACCGGCCGCTTGCCCACGGAGATTGAGACCAACCTGTACTTCTGCGTCGCCGAACTCCTCACCAACGTCATCAAGCATTCCAACGCCGGGCAGGCCCAGGTCCGGCTCCAGCGGCCAGTGCCCGGACTCGTGGAGGTCCGGGTCCGAGACGATGGTGGCGGTGGAGCAGGCACTGCCCACCGGGACAACGGCGGACTCAACGGCATCTCCGACCGCATCGCCGCCCTGGATGGAGACCTGGAGATCGACTCGCCTCTGGGTGGACCGACGGCCATCACGATCATCATCACCGTCCCAGCAGTTGGGAAGGGCCACCCGGATGACTGATTCCGCTACCACCGGCCCGGCCGCATTGGAACCGGTGCGGGTGGTCATCGCTGAGGACAACGCGTTATTGCGCGAGGGTCTGCAGGTGCTGCTCGAACGTAACGGGTTCGTCGTCGCCGCGGCGGTGGATACGGGCGAGAAGTTGATCGCCGCTGGACGCGACGCCGCGCCGGACCTCGTGGTCACCGATGTGCGCATGCCGCCGACGTTCCGCTCTGAGGGGCTCGTCGCGGCGGTGCGCCTGCGTGAAGAAAACCCTTCCCTTCCGGTGGTGGTCCTGAGTCAGTATGTCGAGCAGAGTTACGTCGCCGAACTGCTCGACAGCGCCGGTGGAGCCGGAATTGGTTACCTGCTCAAGGACAGGGTCAGCGACGTCGCGGACTTCGCGGACACGCTGCGCCGCGTTCATGCCGGCGGTACGGCGGTTGACCCGGCGGTTATCAGTCAGATGATCAGGCGGCACCGCGACCCGTTGGCCAGGCTTACTCCCCGCGAGCGGGAGGTGCTGGCCGTCATGGCCGAAGGCCACTCCAACGGTGCTATCGCGCGGCGTCTGTTTGTTTCTGAGGCAGCGGTCGTCAAGCATATTGGTAACGTCATGATGAAGCTTGACTTGCCGCCCAACGACGATCAGAACCGCCGGGTTGCGGCTGTGTTGACGTACCTGCGCAATCAGGAGAGCTGAGCCGATTCAGCGCTTCAGGCAATGGCATTCGCGCTTCAGGCGGCTGGCGTGTCCATGACGGGCAGCATGACGCCCCCCCGTGCGGTCAGGAGGGCCGCGAAAAGGAGCAACGCGGTGGTATCGACGGCCGTATGGAGCAGTGGGGCGGGCCGGTTGAGCTGGCCGGGGCTGATTGCCATATGACGGGGTCGAAGGGTCGGCCCCCGGGGTCCCACGCGGCCGCTTTCTGTGTCTCTATAGCCGCCAGCGAGCGAACCAGAGGTCGCCGCAGCCTACGTCCGCTCGTAGTGATGGTGCTCATCGGCCGTCAACTCTCGGTGACAGCTTCGCCTGAGCTGCTCGGCCAGGAGGATAGCCAGCTCAAAAAAATTCTCACCACAGTCATGCAGCTACCCCGCCGAGAGCCTCACCCCGCCGGGATGCGAGTCAACCTCCGGCGGCAGCTACGCCGGGCCAGGCGGACGGCGCGAGATGGCCGGCCCACCCCGGCTGGTTGACCGCAGCCTGGCCGCCGGCGATACCGCCACCGCCGCACCGCTGTGGAAAGCATCAGAAGAACTCACCGGAACCACCTACCCGCTGCCGGGGCTTGGCGATTGGCGTCTATTGCCCTTTGGCCCTCGGCCCGTGCCCGGCGAAGGCCAGGAGTGCGGGCGCATCCACCCGCTGCAGCTCCCATCGCACTTTCACGATGTTTAGCTTGAGATTGGCGCCAGCTGCGGTAACCTGCGACTGATCTCCAATAAAGCTAACCTTCGGGCCGGGGCTTCTTCCCGGCCTCAAGCCCTGATCGGGTCATCAGCGGATCCAGTTGGACTCCGCACCCAGCTGCCCATTCCCGGTCCAGTATCGCGAAAGCGTACTCGCTTCCCCATGCTCCCTTGAAGAAGATGTTCTCGTGGAAATACGCCTCCCTCCGCATCCCCACCCGGTCGAGAAGCAGGGCCGCGGGATAGTTAAGGGCGTCGGTGACTGCGGTGAGGCGGCGGAGGTGCAGTGTCCCGAAAGCGTAGCCGAGCAATCCCTGAACTGCCTCAAGGCCATAGCCGTTCCCCCAATACTCGGGCGCGAGGGTGAACCCCAATTCGGCCATACTCGGTTCGGCGTCATCCACCTTCAATGCGAGGTCGCCAATAAGGGCGCCGCCCTTGCGCTCCTCGAGGGCGAACTGGTACCACTGCCCCGGTACGCCCGGCAGGGCGTCGTGCATTGAGTCGATGAGGGCTCGGCCCTGTTCGATGGTGTAATTGCTCCAGCTTTGGTACCGCTCGACGTCGGGATGGGATCGATAAGCGGTGAAGGCCCCAGCGTCCGCCGCAACAAACGGGCGGACGCGAAGACGAGGTGTTTCGAAATGGACAGGGATGGACCCTGATCGGGAGCTCTTGTTTATGGTCATTCCATCTTTCTCTCTGCATGACGGTTGGTTTCGCTGATAGTTGCTGTGGTTGCTGAGGGTCTTATTACGCCGCCTTGCTGGCTGCCTTTGGCTCTATCAAATAAGGGCGAGATCCCGTTGGATGTAGCGCAGATGCGCCCACTCCTCCTCCAGGATCACGCGAATGCAGTCGCCGACGCTGGGACGCCAGTCGGCGCCGCCCCACGGGTCCTCGCGTTCCTCCGCAAGCAAATCCGCCGTGGCGGTGGCCAGGAAATCGGAGACCTGCCGTTGTCGCTCTGCCCGAACCGTAAGGATCTCCTCATACGCAGGCGGGTCCACGCGGAAGATCGACATGTCGAAGCCCATCTCGCCCGCCCCGGTAAAAATCTGCCCGATCTCGTGGAACGGCTGCTCCTTCCGCAGGATTCCGCCGCCGAGCCAGGCATCGGTCGCCAGGATGAGGTGCCGGAGGGTTTGAGACAAAGACCACTCGTCCTCTACGTGCGCGTCCACCAGGTCCGACGGCGTACCCGTCACCGTCTCCTGCCACGCGGATTGCACAGCCCTCCACCCCTCGCGCAGGCCTTCAGGGGTCTGTGACTTCTGCAGTTCGCGGCCCGGGAACTGTCGGTTGAGCTCGGCATCCACGAGCGGCACCACGTCGACCCCGTTGATCAAGAGGCTGCCGAAAAATAGGTCGTGGCTGTCGATGTCGAGTCCGTCCACGTCGACGCCGCGCATCGACACACCGCTGACATCGGAGAATCGCAGAGTGGCGCCCTTGAAACTTGCCCTGACAAAGGTCGCTCCCTCAAACTCATTTGTGCCGAAATAGGTCGTCATCGCCCCATTATCCGGTCCAGGCGCGCTAAGGGATACGCCACAGAATGTTCATTTATGGTCACCATGTGAATTGGCCCCGAAAGTGGCCGTTCTAAATTTCCGGGTGAACTTTGCGCAGGATGGCGGGCTTTTTGCAGTGGGATAGTGGGGTGGATGCTCACTCACGATTCCCTTTCGCGGTGCCGCCCGGGGGCGGCGGATCACTTCTCTGCTGCAATAAACCCGCCCGCGAAAGTGTCTGGTGTGGGATGCCTCAGCGGTCAGACCGGCTTCGGGCCGCTCCAGTGATTTCGGCCTAAGCGTCACTCGAAGCCGTCTGACTCAGTCACCAGCTTGCGGATGGCGCCGCGGCGGCCCCGCCCGAAAGCGCCCGCTGAGGATTCCTCAGCGCGACAGCGTCACATGACTGCCTAGGCGAGGAGCTTCATGTCCCGCCATGGGTTCAGATGGGCGAGGTCGTGCTGCCGTTGACCACCAGTGCCTGGCCATCTCGAAGCGGCAAGTACGGCTGATTCGTCCGGTCATATCCGGCGGCCACCCGGGTGAGGGCCTCACTTTCGGGATGTTCCGGGGACTGAAGGTGGGGCACGACGGGGCGGTCGAGACGATTCACGATGAGCTCATCCATGCCTGATCGCGCCATGGTGGCGCGCAGCATGAAGACGTTCCCGCCGCGAACCCAAAGGAACTCAGGATCACCGAGGCGCGCAGCGAGTGTTCCTCCGTCGTGCTCACGGAGATCGAACTGCCGGGCGGTGAGTTTCAGAGCCTGGAGGTCCGCTATCTGCCGTTCGGCCTCCCGGTGCCACACCTCATCCTCGATCCCGTCGAAGGCATTGAGGATGACCCAGCCGCGCCTGTCACCCCGCACCAGGTCCGAAAGCACCCTCAGGATGGCTGCCCAACTGACATGACGATAGGTAAAGACGCATGGCAGTCACTTTCCCGGCTCTCACACACCCAGGGATCCAATCAGTTCACCGCGCCGAACCTGTCCTTCAGCGCATGCACCGCCCCGGCATCGCTACCACGCGGGCACTCGAAGCGGCCGGGGCACTGCTGACCGGAAACTAGGACGGCGTTAAGCACTGTGCAATGAACATCCTCTACAGCCTCCAGCACATCGGCTTCTCCATCCCGCCTGCCGCCGATGCGGGATGGATCGGGGAAGCCGGTCCAGGACCCAGCTACCTCGACCCAGACTCGGGCGGACCGGAGAACAACTTCACGAACCGCAATACGACCTTCATGACTTGGAATCTGCTTCACATGGCGGACATGCTGCGGCGCAATAACGGTATTCCTGCCTGGGGGAATCTCCCCGAGGAGTGGAGGGATCACGATCGTTCCAAGTCGCATCCCAACCCTGAATACCGCTAGTACACCTCGACTCACCGATAGTCGCATCGGACACATGGCCCGGCAAGCCTCGCCGACGGTTCTCGGCCGCAGGACAGCGTCATCAACGGAGGGACCGCAGTGCACACCGAAGGGCGGGCCGGGACAGGCGCGGGTGCGGGCCGGGGGTAATAGAGGAATCAACTCCGCTCCGACACCTATTCTTGGAGCCATGGCACTATCACGAAAGCCGCTTCCCGCCGCAAGGGTCTCTGATGAATCCCACCGGGTCACCACCTTCGAGCTCTTCTTTGACCTGGTCTTCGTCTTCGCCTTTACCCGGGTCACGGGTTTCATGGCACACGAGCATTCGTTCATGGGCGTCCTGCAGGGAATGATTATCCTGACCCTGCTCTGGTGGTCCTGGGCGTCGTTCTCCTGGCTGGCCAACCAGACCCATGTCGATGAGGGCATCATGCGGCTCGGGTTATCAGTTGTCATGGTCGTCATGTTCATCGCCGCCTTGGCCATCCCCGAGGCGTTCCATGACCTCGCCGGGGGCCTCGACGGGCCCCTGGTGCTGGCGCTGGCCTACGTCGCCGTCCGCGCCCTGCACCTGACCCTGTACGCCTATGCGGCCGGCGATGACGGGCCCCTGCGCCGGCAGATCGCGAAGACCGCCGTTGGAGTGGTGCTCGGTTCGGCACTCATCGTGACCGGAGCCGTCGTCGGAGGACCGGCGCAGACCTGGTTCTGGCTCGCCGGAGTCGCCGTCGACGCCGCCATCACCTACCTCACCTCCCAGCACGGGAACTGGCGGGTGCACTCGGCGGCGCACTGGACGGAGCGGTACGGCCTCGTCGTCATCCTGGCGCTCGGGGAATCGATCGTGGCGATCGGCGTCGGCGCCTCGCAGGAGCCCGTCAGCACCCCGATCCTCGTCGGCGCCGTCTTCGGGGTGGGCCTGTCCATCTGCCTCTGGTGGCTTCACTTCGACGTCACAGCCATCGCCGCGGAGCACCGGTTCGCCGCGCTGCGCGGGGCCGAACGGGCGTCAGCCGCCGTCGATGCCTACACCTACCTGCACCTGCCTATGGTCGCCGGGATTGTCCTGTCAGCGCTCGGGGTGGAGGACGTCCTGGCGCACGTCTACGAGACAGGGCCCTTCGGCGCCCTGGGCGCCGTCGCCCTCTTCGCCGGCTCGGCCCTGTACTTGCTGGGCAGTGCTGGGTTCTGGCGGCGGATCGGCGGGGGCTGGAACAGGTTGCGGCTCGGCGGCGCCGCTGTCCTCCTGTCCCTGATTCCTGTCGCAGCCCTGATCCCTCCGCTGGCCGCCCTGGTCCTGGTATCCGTTGCAGCAGCCGCCCTCGTCGCACTCGAGACTCTCCTGTACCGAGGGGTCCGGCTCGCCGTCCGATCCGGCCTTAGCAGGAATCAGCAGAAAGACGCCGGCACGGCGTAAGCCTGAAAGGGAGCCGGTTCGGCGCTGCGGAGGGGTCGCTGGGAGCGCAGCAAAGGTGTCAAAATGTCCCATGATCTCCTTCACACCGAAACACCACAGCCCCGATCAGCACAGGGCAGGTGAGCCCTCGGACCGCGATCTTGACATCGACGTCGACGTTCTTTTTGACGCCGAGACGGTTGATCCAGACGCCGAACTCGCTGCCGGAAGGCAACTCAACCGCTCACAGGAGCCAATCTTTCGCACTCCACAACCGGGTCAACATCTTGACGCCAAGGCTCTCGAGGACGACCTCAAGTAGTACCCGGCGGCTGCGCTACTCGCCGTTGGGCTGCAGCAGGCCGGCGCCTGTCACTGTGAGCAGGACAAGAACGGGCCCCTGTGGCATTCCAGTACCCTCACCGCCTCCCCCGCTGCCCTGCTCCCGACTTCCGATTTCAAAGCCCGCATCCGAAGGACAAACGGGCGTAATCACTGCCGATATCACTGCGCGGAACCAGCAACATATGAGTGGAAGAATCAGGGGTCGCCTGCGGGGCTCGTTGGACGTCAGGCCCACCTGCACATGGCGTGGACCAGGCGGCCGGCACATTGGTACGTCAGAATGGTGGCGTACCTGACGTTCGTACCGGAAAATCGGAGACGCCGCGTCGAGACAAACCAGATTCGGCATCGTTTCCAACCGGGAAGGACCACCATGAGTGATGAGAACATCATCGAGCGGATCAACAACCTCGTACAGGAGGAGCACAAGATCCGTTCCAGCTCGCCGGTCGGCGGAGCAGCGGAACCTTCGTCAGCCATTCGGCTTCAAAGCCTTGAAGCGGAACTGGACCAGTGCTGGGACCTACTCCGGCAGCGCCGCGCCAAACGAGAGTTCAAGGACGACCCCCAGGAAGTAGCCGCGCGACCCATTCCGGAGGTCGAGGGTTACATCCAGTAACCGTGGCACGCGGGAATGCTGGCCAACCGTCGCCAACACCCCCACCACACTGGTCGAAGGCCAGCGCCCACGTCACAGCCAGGGGCGTGGGTCCCATACCCGACGGCCCTGCCTCCCGGATGTGACCGCGTCCCAGGGCGAGGAAGCCGTTCACGGGCTGAGCATGCGCTTCCCGACAATCGCCACGCCGTGACACGGACGAAGCAGCTCCGCCCGCCGCGCCGATTCCGCGAGCCCGTACCACGCGCCACCTCCAACGCCACGGCCTTTGGCGTGTTCACGGGAGAGCCATCGAGCCCTTTACGGGCGCCGCTTCCGCGCATGGTCTTCCTGGTGCCCGCAGTTCTGGTTCAGGCGACGAGGAAGCGTTAGGTCTACGCGGCAGACCGCGTGCGGGGATCCTTTCTCGAAGGTCGTGCGCCGCTGTTTCTCCTGGGCCGCCGTGGCCCCGGCAGCTCACGCTCCCGCGTCGACACCGTCGACGAGCACGGCCCGTTAGGTCGCGCCCCGGAACCGGTCCTGCACCACTTCCTGGTACTGCTCGCCGAAACACCAGTCCCTCGCCGCCGCCGCGTCTAGGAACTGCAGGACGACAACGCCTTCGATCGGAGGCCCTCGAGCACTTCATGCGTACCGTAGTCAACGAGGACCTGCACATCGCGGCCGGCAAGCGTGCTGTCGGCGCGTTCCGAGTATCGGTCGAGGGCCTGCTGATCGTTGGTAGTGTCTCGCTGGAACACGATGTATGCAGTCATGCCTTCAGTCCTCCGTCGTGTGATCCATTAGCCGTACTGGTCGCAAGCGGCGTGAAGACATCGCGCAGCTCGAAAGCATCGGCCCCTCCAAAACGGGCGAGCCCAGCGAATTCAGCGACCATGCCGAGAAAGTTGACGAGCAGCCGTCCGATGGGATGGGCTGGATCGTAGACACTCGCGCCGAGGCTGAGAGCGACGCCCTTTGGCGTTAGCTCGTCGGTGATGTCTAGTGCGTCTCTCCCGTGAACCACCTAGGCGGGTCAGCCGGTGCTCGAGGCGTCGTTCACCGGTGCAGTTGCACCGGAGGGTCTTTGCATGGACATGTCTGATCAAGAGTTCAGCAAAGTGCGGATTGGCGTTCCGGTGAGGAGTCGCTCAGCGGGACGCCGGCCGTCCTGCAGTATGGTCGGCCCAGCGGTACATTCGAGGCTAACCATGGGGAGGCGAGGTGAAGTTCAAGTTTTTCCGGCGTCAGCAGTCGAGCGAAGTGGTTGCTGGCGCTTTCCCTGGGCCCGGGATACCGGAGGCCCATCATGCGGCATTCGGCCAGATTGTTGACCGCGCTCGGGAACTCTTCGGCACCGGCGTCCAGATCGGCACAATCGCCACGCGCTCTGGCAGCCTGCCTGCACTCACTATCGGCGCCCTGTCTGTGGTCGGAGAGCAATGGATCGTGGTTGACGTCCGAAAGCACACCAACTTGCTCTATCCCCTGCGGCGAGAGCTTGATTGGGGAGACGGTGTTGCGGAAGCGATCGCGGTACTCGAGGCATATCAGGCCCGACAACTACTCGCGCCAACTCCTGGGGACGTCCTCACCGCGCGCGTGATCGCTCTGGTAGGTGATACTGGCGCGGTGACTGTGTCTACGGTTCAGGGGGAGTTCTCCCACATCATCGCCGTCCGGCCCCACCGGGTAGGCGCGGTCCCGTTTAGCCTCAACGTGACCACCGGCTTCGTGGTCGTCGTTCAATCGCCTTACCTCGGCTGGTGGACCTTTGGCGGCGACTTCGACGATGACGGCATTGCTGAGGCTCTCAGGGTGGTCGAACACCTGGTCCTTCGCGGAGGGACTGTCCACAGGACCCGACGCAGCTCCGAACTACTCAACGGAGACGGAGCCAGTGTCAGCGGCCCCCACCGGAACGGTGTACGGACACGTCGCACGCAGATTGTCGAGTTCCTGCCCTATCGAGCGGGTTGACTCCTGACCGGATACTGTCGCCCATCTGGAGTACCGACCGTATGACCCGAGCTGCACACCTCCGCTGGAGCGCTAATGGGAAATTGTTCGCCATTTCCGTCGACCGATCCGCATGCGGACATATTCCTGCTCCTCCGCACCCATAGGGGTCCAGCGAAAGGGCCGAGTGCTGGAAGTGCGGCTGACCCCTTCATGCTCGCGTGGAGTCCTGGCTGTCCCTGACGCTGCACGGCTGACGGCGCCGGATGACGAGCGTGATCGCCAGGATGATCATTGACAGTCCCAAATTCAGATCCGCCAAGGAGGACGGCCCTCCTGCCGCGGCCTTCGCAGGTCGCTGTGATCTTGGTGCAGCACGGGTCAGTCGGCGCTGCTCCCGCCCGAAGAGCCCGTTTAGCTTTCCCCGGGCACTAGGTACCTAGGGGCTGGCCGGCTTGAGCGCCTGAGCTGCGAGTCCTGCCAGATTGTCCTGCAGGATGCCATCGGGCTCGACGGTACTCACCGACTGGGCGGACGCGATGATGCCGCGGGCGGTGACGGCGAGCGTATAGGTGGACTCCCCTGCCCCGTTCTTCTCGGTGGCAAGAAGGGCGTAGGACTCCTCACCTCCGTTATCGGCGATCGGACCCGAGCGGGAAAGCGTGCTAGCTGAGCTGTACGCATCACCCCCTTCGGGCGTGAACGCCCTTAGGGGTTACTGCTCAGGCCTTAGGTCGGCGCTTGATCCGCATGTTGTGGATCGATCGGAATAAAACCTATCGAATGACTGTTGGACTGGTTGATGGCATACGACGAGCGTGGCTCCGGCTTCCCCTGTTTGCCTGTCCGGTTCAACTGATTCCTTCTGTTAGAAAGACATTAATATGACATCTCCATTGGGCATTATCGGTTCGGGTTCGATGGGTGAAACGTTTGCGCGTCTTGCCGTCGCGGCCGGACTGGACGTCATGATCAGTAACTCCAGGGGACCTGAGACCCTGAAGGATCTGGTCGAGGATCTGGGGCCTCTCGCCCGTGCGGGTTCGGTCACCGATGTCGCCCGTGAGGCTGAGATCGTGATCTTGGCCTTCCCCCTTCCCGTTTACAAGCAGTTGCCTGCTGACACTTTGGCAGGAAAGATTGTAATCGACGCGACCAACTACTATCCGCAACGCGACGGGCAGATTGCGGTTCTTGATGAGAATGCCTCAACTGCCAGTGAGTTGGTCCAGGCCCATCTAGCGTCATCGTTTGTGGTGAAGGCGTTCAACAACATCGCCTTCGCAAGTCTCGGCAACGGTGCTCGTCCGAAGGGCGACCCG
This sequence comes from Arthrobacter sp. TJ-254, assembly GCF_058269175.1. Classification (NCBI taxonomy): domain Bacteria; kingdom Bacillati; phylum Actinomycetota; class Actinomycetes; order Micrococcales; family Micrococcaceae; genus Arthrobacter; species Arthrobacter sp. TJ-254. Next base: position 15,150 of record NZ_JBZCNF010000007.1, read on the forward strand.
GAGCGGAGCACCCTGCCGATCAGCGGTGAGGACGCAGCAGCGAAAGCACGCGTCGTGGACCTGCTGGACACGCTTGGCTACGATGCGCTGGACGACGGCAGGCTGGCCGACAGCTGGCGCGCCGAACCAGGCACTCCGATTTACGTCCTCCCGTACATGCCGGAATGGCCCGCCGAACGCATGACCTTGGATCAGCTGTTCGCCTGGCTTCGGGCAGCACCGGTTATCCCGGTGTCACGGCAGCGTGCTGCCGACCTGCTCGCCAGCGCCGTCCGCGGAACCGCGGGCGGCCGCCTCCCAGACACCATCTGAGCGCCCTCCAGGACAGTGCTGCGCGCATGATGTATGCACCACTAAGGGCCATCTTCGGCCTTGCCACCTGTCGTTTTGGCAGGGACCTGGTTGTCTCCAGTGACTACCCCGAGGCCGTCGATTTCGTCACGGACTTCTACAACGACCTTGGCTTCGATGCTGTCGAGAACAGTCCCTTGAAGGAATCGTGGCGCAGTGCCCCGGGCACCCCGATGTGGCAACACCACGTCGACGGCCAGAGCCGCGAGGAGCTCATCCGCAACCTGCAGCTCGCGCGCCGCCCCGGCGGCTGATCCGGCAGTCACCACCATGTACCCCTCCAACGTTCAGGAGAACAAGCAATCATGAGCCCGGCAGGCATTACCCCCAGCACCTCCCCGCAACAGGGAAGCGCTCCCAGCATGAAAATCGACGTGTGGGCCGACATCATGTGCCCCTGGTGCTACATGGGCAAGCGGCGCCTGGAAGAAGCGGTGCAGTCCTTCACCGGCGCCTCGCACACGGGGCACCGTTCGATTGAAGTGGAGTTTCACAGCTTCGAACTCGCGCCCGAACTGCCCCCCGGTCAGACCCAGTCCGTCCTGGACTTCAACGTGGCCAACAGGGGCATGACCCCAGACCAGGCCGCAACCCTGCTGGAGCAGATCACCGAGCGGGGCCGGGGTCTTGGACTCGATGTGAACTTTGACACCGCCCTGCTCACGAACACCTCACGCGCCCACCAGCTCATCCACTACAGCAAGACACACGGCAAGCAACCGGAAGCGCAGGAAGCAGTCTTCGCCGCATACTTCACTCACGGCCGCAACCTCTCCGATCTTGAACAGCTCGGGCAGATCGCCGAGGGGATCGGACTCGATCGTGACGATGCCGTGCGTGCCCTGCAGGCCGAAGAACACCTCGAGGCGGTGCGCTCCGACCAGGCTGCCGCCGGCTCCTACGGGATCCGCAGCGTGCCGTTCTTCGTCATCGACGGAAGGTACGCTCTCGCGGGTCTGCAGGACGCTTCGGTGATGAAAGAAGCGCTCGACATGGCATGGTCCGAAAGGGCACCCCACGCCCAGCCGGAACCATGAAGCCAGGCTTCCGCCAACACCGTCGCAGCAGCCCAGGCACAATGAGGCCATCGCTCGGTCGGATGTGGACCGATCGGAATAGAACCTCCTACTGCGCAGTTACACCTAGTAGCAAGGATCATCCGCTAGACCCCTCTAGCGGAGGTCTTCGTGATTATTTGACGATTCCTGGCCGCCGTGGCCGAGGAGAAAAGGGAAACCCCACCATGTCTGATTTCAACCTGCGGGACTTTTACGAGCGCTACATCGAGGCATTGAACGCCCACGAGTTCGACCGGATGGATGAATTCGTCCACGACTCCATCGTCATGCACAGCGAGCCAAGCACCCGTGAGGCGCTGGTCGCACAGCTGCACAGCATCACCGACGCGGTCCCTGACTTCCATTGGCAGACCCAGGAGCTGGCCATCCATGGTGACAGCCTCGCCGTACGCCTTATCAATACCGGAACCCCAGCCAAGGAATGGCTCGGAGCCGCACCGACCGGCAGGAAGATCGAGATCATCGAGTACGCCATCTACACCGTCCGGGACGGCAAGTTCCTGCACATGTCCGCCCTTCACGACGCGGAGGCTCTGCAGAAGCAACTCGCCAGCTAACGGCGTCCCACGCCAAGGGCTGCGAAGCCGCATGCGGGCAGGGTCGGATCCGGGCCCCTGCCCGCTCCCAGGCGCCGGCACGGAACCGATCCCTCCCCAGGTGGGCCGACTGTCCGCACCGCCGCCCCGACGCTCTCCCTCAGCGCCCCCGCGCGCAAGCCAACGCAGCCGGCCGTTCTACCGGCGGGCTTTGGTTCACCGACTAAAGTTCATAGCGACAACCACGTGTCATGGTATCCAGCAGGAAGGTGACGCCATGCAGACCGTAAATCTAGGGGGACGGCCGAGAGAGTTCGACACCGACGAGGCACTCGATCGGGCGATGCGGGTTTTCTGGGCGCAGGGCTATGAGGGCACCAGCCTCACCGACCTCACCGACGCGCTCGGCATCACACGCTCGAGCATGTACGCGGCGTTTGGCAACAAGGAATCGCTCTTCCGCATGGCAATGACACGGTACGCGGCCGGCCCCGCCGCCTATGTGACCCGCGCACTCGAACGCGACACCGCGGAAGAGGTAGCGCGCGCGTTCGTGATGGGCGCCGTCGAGGCAACCACCCTGCCCAATTCGCCCGCCGGATGCTTGAGCGTCCAAGGCTCCCTCGCGGCGGGAAAGGCCGGGGTCGTGGCACGGGATGCCCTCATCGCCTGGCGTGAGGACGGCTACACCGGCCTCCGGCGGCGGTTCGAACAAGCGGTGGCTCTCGGAGACCTGCCCCCACAGGCCGACCCGCATCTCCTTGCGAGGTACCTCATGACCGTCGTCAATGGCATCGCCGTGCAGGCAGCCAGCGGGGCCCCACGCTCCGACCTCAAAGACGTCGCCGACCTGGCGCTGCGCAATCTGCCACTGGCCTCCTGAGACCCATCCGCCCGTACCTCCCCGGCGTCAACCGGCGTCCATGATGGCGTCTTCGTCCAAGGGATTCAGCCAGCGCAGATCCAGGACCGTCGCCTCGATTCCATCGCCGCTGAGCTGGTGCAGCGCGTCCATAACACGGTGCAGTATCGCTCCCAGGTCATGACGGTGAGGTCCCCCCTCCCGCCGGCGGATAGCACCGCCCAGCATTTCAGGAACACGCGCCGCGATCCGCATTCCGCACCCACTGGAAGGGCTGAGTCAGCGGAATGCCCGAAACATAAACACGCCACCGCAACACCTGACGGGGAATGTAGTTCCCGGTGATCAGCCCAACTATCTCGCTCACTGCGGATACGACGGCGTTCATTCAAGCACGGCAGCATTGGATTGAATCCCGTCCGGGAGGCGCCGAGGCGTTGGAGCACTACACCTCGGCGCCTCTGGGCGCATCACCCATGCGCGAACGCGGTGCCTTCTTAGATTTGGTTCGTGCCTCCGTCGACGTAGATGTTCGAGCCGACGACGTAGCTGCTCTGGTCCGAGGCCAGGAATGACACGACGGCGGCGGCCTCCTCCGGCTGACCCATGCGGCCCTTCGGGACTGTCGCGGCGACGTGCTCCTTCATGGCTTGAGCGGTCTCCTCATCGCCGAACGCTGCGGTACCCCCAGGAGTCTCGATCCACGCCGGCGACACCACGTTCACCCGGATGCCACGGTCCTTGAGTTCGGTGGACCACGTCCGTGCGAAGGACCGGACAGCGGCCTTCGACGCCGAGTATGCACCGAACGCTTCCATGCCGCGATCGGCGGCGGTCGATCCGACCAGGATGATCGAGGCATGGTCGTTCAGCAGCGGCAACGCTTTCTGGACGGTGAACAGCATGCCTCGAACATTGACCGCGAAGGTCTGATCGAAGTGTTCCTCGGTGGTCTGTTCCAGCGACACGAACGAAGCGACCGCGGCGTTCGCCACCAGCACGTCCAGACCCTTCCCTCGCGCCCGGACCGCTTCGTAGAGCCGGTCCAGATCCTCCGGCTTGGCGACGTCGCCGACAACGGCGGTGGCCCGGTCCGCCCCGATGGTCTTCACGGCGGCTTCCAGTTCAGCCTCGCGGCGGCCGGTGATGAAAGCGAACGAACCCTCATCTGCCAGTTTCATGGCGGTGGCCAGGCCGATGCCGCTGCTTCCTCCGGTGATCACCGCTGTTTTGCCGTCAAGCTGTTCCATGTATACGTCCTTCAATAGGGGTTGTGTCGGGTTGTGCAACATCAATACTGCAGTGGGGTAAGGTACGATTCAACATATATAGTCCGGTATTGTTTACAGATCGTCCGAAAGGGATGTGATGCTCGGGTTTGGAGATCCAGTCGCCGATGCGATCGGTCTTTTGCGGCCGCGAACGGTCCTCGAGCCGAGCCTGCGGGCCGCGGGGAAATGGGCCTTGCGTTTCGACACCTTCCCCCACGTGAAGGTGGGCGGTGTCGTCCGCGGTAGATGCTGGCTGACCCTCGACGGACACGAACCGGTGCTCCTCGAGGAGGGCGACACCTACCTTCTAGGCAACCCGCCACCCTACGTCATGGCGAGCTCGCCGGAGGCACGTCCGCGCCCTGCCAAGCCGCTGTGGGAGGGCCCGACGGCCGGCATCGTGAGCATCGGCCCGGAGGTCGAGCAACACACATATCTTTGCGGCGGTCATCTCGCGTTCGATGACAGGAATGTATCCGTCCTGACCGATTTCCTGCCGCCGCTGGTGATTGTCCGCGCGGCTGATCCCCGCGGCAGGCACCTTGCGTATCTGATCGAAATGTTGGCCAGTGAGGTCGAGGCCTCGGCCCCGGGTGGACCGCTGGCGATGAATCACCTCGCCCAGCTCCTGCTCGTGCACATGCTGCGCGCCCATGCCAGCCAGTCGGACCGGCCCACAGGCTGGCTGCGTGCCTTGGACGAAGATGGTGTCGGGGCCGCCCTTCGCGCCATGCATGCGGACGTAGCTCATCCGTGGACCCTCACGGAACTGGCCAAGATCAGCCATATGTCACGTTCCGTATTCGCCCGGGCTTTCAAGAACCAGGTGGGGGTTCCGCCGTTGGAGTACTTGATTCGATGGCGGATTAGTCTCGCGCGTGACGCTCTTGTCCATGACAGCTCCTCCATCGCAGAACTCGCCCAGGCTACCGGTTACCTGTCGGAGAGCGCATTCAGCACCGCTTTTCGCCGCGTGGTTGGATCCTCACCTGCCCAATTCAGGAACCAGGCGCGGCAGACACTGTACGCGACAGCGGGCGGAGGCTAAGGAGGGTCACCACGAGGAGCTACCGGCTATTGGAGCCGGAGCCAACGTCCTGCTGGGTCGAACAAGGTGGAGTGGGAGAAACGACAGGGATGAGCCCGCGAACGTGGTGTGTCGAGGCTCGTGGTTCCCGCGCCTTAGGAACCTCAAACTCGGTCGGATTGTCGCTGGAGGTTCTTCCTCGGGATACAGAAGTTCTGAACAGTGACACCGCCGGCGCCGATCACTGTTCTGCCGGCGCAAGGGATTGGTAGTAGCTTCCGGCGCACCAACCAGCGTTTAGTGGCCAATCCTGTAACGGGGTCATAGCCATGAAGCATTGAGATTCTCGTCCGACAATCATTAACCGGGTCCACTTCAAGCCGTCCAGCCGGGGCCAAAACGGCTTGACACAGTCAGGCCTTGCCGGACAGCCGCACCTCGCATGGATAGGGGGCGGCGCTTCTTTGCAGGAAGAAGCGAACGTATAGGAACGGGCGTACCTTCCGATCCGGTCCGGCATCGGGCATCGGTCGTCACCGAGCACGGCAGGACCCTGCTCGTGGTGGACCAGCCGGCTACCATCGGGGCGCTGCCGGTCGCTGTCGCCCAGGCCGCCGGCGCCGCAACGGCCGGGCACTCTCGTTAACTGGAATGGTCGGCCTCGCTTTGGAGCGTGTGCCGTGTGCGCACGGACAGTAAGGTTCTCTCGGGGGTGTCTGAAGTTTGGGCGGGCCCCGTGCCGTACACCGCCCGGGGCCTCATGGGACCATATGGTATGGGCGAGAACGACGGCGCACGTGATGAAGGTGCCCCTCCGCGGACCGGGGTGAACGACCATGCCTGGGAGCGGGAACACCGCCATCCAACTGCTGAACAAGCGAAGGCCATTGTCTACCGTCGGAGGGACGCCGAAGCGAAGCTCAGGCAGCATCAGCAGCAGGCCCGGCATAAGACCGACGAAGAATCGGAAGGGCACCACGAGTAGGGACAGTTCTTTCAGCTCGGTCTCGAAAAATCGGAGGCATCAGGGCCGTCCAGGGCGACGCCCTGGAGAAATACACCGATGGGCCGCTCCGGATCGAGGCCGGCTTCAGGACGGGCCAGCAGGGATCGTCGCGCTGTGCGGTGGGACCGGGTGGGCCTGAGACGAATAGCACCGCAGTGATGAACGACCGTTCACCAGACGATTGCTGTTTCCTGCCCCTGAACCTGGATCGGCTCAGCCGGAGAACTGCCGGAAGAAATCGGAGCACACCGGTCTGACCGTTGGCCACAGCATCGGGTCTCCGCCGGCGTTACTCTCTGCGGGGGATCAACCTGCGGGCACTTCCAGCGAGGTCACCCGTCGAGCCGGCACGGCCAGCAGTCCTACCGTGTTGCCGGGTCAATTTTTGACAGTTGCTGTGACGGTTGGGCCCGTCATGGAGTGTATGTCCTATGGTGGACGAAACCACTGAGGGAGCACCTGAATGGCATGCAACGGTTGCGCGGCATCTTTGAAACCCGGATTTGATTTCAGCATGGCCTTCCAACCCATTTATGACGCGCTTGGCGACCGCGTATGGGGCTATGAAGCGCTGGTCAGAGGCGAGTCTGGTGAGGGTGCATCTGAGGTCCTGTCGAAAATTTCCCCGGAGGAGCGCTACCGCTTTGACCAGGACTGCCGCGTCAAGGCGATCGAGCTGGCATCGCGCCTGTTTCCTGCGGGCGAGGATCTGAAGCTGTCGATCAACTTCATGCCGAACGCGGTTTATGAACCGGCCGCATGTCTGCGGGCGACGCTGCTTGCCGCGGCGCGTTGCGGCTTTCCGACGTCGTCTATCATGTTCGAGTTCACGGAGAACGAGGAGTTCACGGACACCGTGCACCTCACGAATATCGTCACCGAATACCGCAGGCATGGTTTCACCACCGCCATCGATGATTTCGGTGCCGGTCACGCGGGGCTGGGGCTCCTGGTCGAGTTCCAGCCGGACCTGCTCAAAATCGACATGAAGCTCGTGCGAGGAGTTAATGCGAGCCCCGCTCGCCGGGCCGTGGTCAACGGCATCGTGGGCATCGCCGAGGAGTTGGGCATCACGGTGCTCGCCGAGGGCGTCGAAACCGAGGCAGAGTTCCTCTTCCTGGAAGCGGCTGGCATCCGCCTGTTCCAAGGGTATTGGTTTGCGAAACCAAGATTTGAGGAACTACCGCAGGTCGCCCCCTCCACCGTCCGCCGCATGATTCAACATGCAGGCACAACCACGACCTAACCAGGGCCACATACTTCACGGGTCAGCTGGAGCTCCGAGACGCCTTTCAGGAAAGCAATCCCTGGGGATTCTTAACCGATTACGACTGGATCTCAGCTGTCCCCAACCGTCCAGCAACCCGCTTTTTCGCAGCCTGGGGCTTGAGGCTTCATTCGAGACGGTCGCGCCGTCGAGGAGACATCCCGGCCGTGATTGCGGGCGAGCTCGAACGGTTCCTTGCGCTGTCGCCGCAGAGGTAGTTTGAGGAGCTCGTTCGCATGCGGGTGTCGGCAGCGCACCGAAGCTGTGGGAGTTTCGGCTCCCTCACCGGCGCCTAATTGACCGTGGTTTTGGGCGCCGACGCTCCTAGCCTCTGGGTTGGCCGGAGTGGTTGGAGACACTTTAACGCGGTCGATTCTCGGTGCCACCCTTCTTATGGGGAGTTTTTTAGTGCCAATCAGTCTCGCACGGGAGCAGCGGAAACTTGCCCGGGACAAGGTGCTCCTTCAGTTCTGTGGAGTGTTTCGAACGAGGTTAGCGACATGACAAGACCGATCACATGATTTTTTTCCAACCGCATCCTCGGAGGGTCGCTTCTCTGCCGGACCCCGGCTCAATGGCGGGCCATGTAGGCGTGGGCGAGTCCTTCAGGGTCCTGATGTGGAGCGGTGTCGACCGTGATGGGCACTGAGCTGATGTCACCGGTAAAGACGCTGCCCAAGTTGTAGGCCCGGTGGCGGCGGCCGTCGGTCGAGCGGTCTCCGCAGCAGCCGTCGCGATCCTGGCCCTGGGGCCACTGATAGCACGGGTGCTACCGCCACACGGAAGCGGAGAGTACGCTCATGAACCCAATCACCATGACGGCCACGATCCGTGACGGTGTTGGTCCAGGGTTCCGTTGCTCTTCCGGCGGTCCCCAAACGACCAGCCGCGAACGCGGGCAACTGAAATAAGGTGACCATGGCAGACCCGGCGTCCGCTCCCAAAATCCACGCCGAGACCCGTCAGCAGTGGCGCCAGTGGCTCATTGCCCATCATCAGACCGAGGAGTCCGCGTGGCTTGTTTCGTGGAAGAAGGCCACCGGTCGACCCGCGCTCAGCTACGACGAGGCCGTGTCCGAGGCTCTGGCTGTCGGATGGGTCGACAGCAAACCTCAAAAGCTCGACGACGAGCGGACACTTCTCTACTTTTCGCCCCGAAAGCCCGGAAGCGCGTGGTCACGCCCGAACAAACTCCGTGTGGAGCAGCTCCGGCGGGAAGGCCTGATGACCGAAGCCGGGGAGCAGGTAATCGCGGAGGCGGTCGAAAGCGGGTCCTGGAATCTTCTTGATCAGGTTGAAGACCTTGTTGTCCCTGATGATCTTGAAGCGGAGTTCCAACGATATGCACCGGCCCGCACCAACTGGGACAGGTTTCCGAGGTCCACCCAACGTGGAATCCTGGAATGGATTGTCCAAGCGAAACGTCCGGAAACACGCAGAACACGGATCATGGAAACGGCGCGCCTCGCCGCCCTGAACGAACGGGCCAATCAGTGGCATCCACCTCAAAGGAATGACGGGCCGGCTCCGTAGCAATCGGGACGAAACCCCCGCACGCCGAACAAACGGCCGGTTCGGCGTGCTTGACTCCTGACTAGACGGAGCCAGCTAGGGCTAATGCAGGTACGGCGGAGGATGACCAGGTCAGAAAACCCTCACCAAAGTCATGTAGCCACACCGCCACTCCCCCATGAAGTAGTAAGAAAGCCCAACCCGGGCTTCGCAAGAGAAAGAAGGCGCCCCGCCCGCAGAAAAACTCCACCACAGCCGCCAGAACCGGCACCCGGACCGCAGAATTGGGCCGGCTGTCCACAGCCAGAGAGCAAAAGAGCCCCTGACTAGGGGAAATATGTGCCCGAAGTGGGACTCGAAACCGGACTTCACGCCCCGGAGATCGGCCACTCCCCCAAAAACATCCGCAATCCGACCGGAATCGGGGCCGGTACGGCACAGTCCGACACCCAGATTGTGGACACTGTCCACAACCCCACTTTCCCACCTGAGGCCTTTCCCGATATCCGCCCGCACTTGCATGTTGCGGCGCTTCTTTGCAGGACGAAGCGCACTCAGCGGACCGGCCGCACTCAGGTCCGATCCGCCATCGGTCATCGGTCCTCACCAGCGAGCGCCGATGAGCCCCGGTCAATACCCCGTCCGCCCCTGCGCGTGCTCGCGCGACGCAAAGCGTCGAGGCCGCGGCGCAACTTGGGGAACCTATGTTCCCAGCTCGCTCCGCGCTCAGATGTCCTGGCTGACGGTACCGGCCACGGTCGAGCTCCAGATGCTAAATCAGCTCGCGCGCTTTTGGCCGGAAGTAGCCAACGCCGGCGGCCCAGTGCGCTTCCCATGTCTCCCCGTCACCGAGGAGGAGGTTCAGTCGTCCGCCCCCGCCAGGCACAGCGACTCCGCCGTCTAGCGGACAGCTGGCCTGGATCGCGGGCTGTGGGAGGACTGCACCCTCCCTCTCGTTCCTGGAGACTACCGGTCTACACAGATTCCCGACACCGCCACCTTTTGGAAGAGGTGGGGTGAGGCAACTGTTGAGTCGGGGTACTGGGCAAATTTGGCTTGGAAGTGCGGATCGCCGAAGGCGTTGCGGAAGGCCTCAACCGACTCCCAGATGGCGTAGTTGAGGAACACTCCGCTTCCGGCGATGCCTCGGTGCAGCTGGGTGGAGATGAAGCCCGGTTTGGTCTTCAGGTAGGCGGCATCGGCAGCCCAGGCGTCTAGCAGTTGGTCAGCGTCTTCTGTCGCGACCCGGAAGGTGTTGATGAGAACGACGGGCCCCACTTCATTGGAAAGTTGGCTGTTCAAGGTGACCCGGTCGTCCATCTCGCTGATTTGCAACATCATGGTCTCCTCTGGCTTGAACGGGCAGATATTGCTTGGATAGACGCATACTACGCCGCAGATCTAATGGCGTCGGAGTCAGTTCCTTCTCGCCCATGCTCGGCGACGGCGCTGACCGAACTAGTGGTGATGGCACTTCATGCCCCACCCACATCGCTCCGATTCCCGGAATCACCGAGGTGCCCGACACGTCTATCAGCATTGTCCTGGCCGCACACGGCTTCACAGGCATCGCCGTTCTCATGATGACCGGGCAGAACCACGAGACCCTGGCTCATCCTGCGCACGACGGTGACAATCACACCGGTGGCTTTCGGAGCCCTGTGGCTGTTCCGGCTCCACGGCGGGAGAAGTGAATTCGTCGTCGATGGTCGTCGCGGTGCTCACCTACGAACCCGTGGTTTCTGCCAGAAAATCACCTCGCTGCCGCCTTGTACCGGCCCGAGAATGCGCCCGCTGAGGGATCCGCTTACGAACATCTGATGTGACGCAGCAACCCCCTGTAGGTCCAAAGCGAGCAGCAAGTCCCGCTCATAACCCGTCGGGGATCTGGGCCAGGCTTTTTACAGCTCATTTCGGACGCGCTGGCGGTAATTCCTTGGTGTTTCTCCGGCGTCATTGAGGAAGTGCCGGTTGAAGTTTGAGAGGTTTGAGAAGCCGACTTCGTAGCAGATGTCTGAGATGGCTTTGTCGCTTCGCTCCAAGAGCCGACGGGCGTGTGCAAGGCGCAGCTTGCGGGTCAAGTCGCTGAAGGTTTGGCCCGTGGAGCGCTTGAAGTACTTCGAGAATGTTGGTTCTGTCATTCCGACCAGGGCTGCTGCGTCGGACATTTTGAGGCTTCCGGCGTGGTGGCTGAAGACGTATTCGAGGACGATGTCAACCACGGCTGCGGCCTGGCCGTCCAGCCGGGGCCTAAACCATTCGTCGGCGAGGTAGCGCCGTTCTTCCTGTGGCGCACGCATCAAAATAGAGAAGAGCTCCATGAGATGCTGCAGCCGTTCAAGTCCGGCGGAAGCGCCCATGGCTTCCATGGAAAGGGCCGCCCTCCGGGCCGCCTGTCCCAGAAATTCAATACCGCGGGCGGACTGGTCGAGCAGGGGTATGACTTCGGCCAATTCGGGGACGAGGGCGGCGGTGTGCTCGACCCACTTTCCGTCGAATTGGATGACCACGTCCCGGTTTTCCAGCACCTCTCCCGGTTCCAGGTCGCTGACCCAGTCGTGGGGTAGGCCTGAACCTACAAGCGAGACGTGTCCGGCCTCAAACGTTCCGATGTAGTCACCGACGATGAACTTTCCGGTGCCCTTACGGATGAGGTGGATCTCGTACTCAGGATGATAGTTCCACCGCGCAATAGGGCTGGGGTAGTCGTGTTCGTGCCACTTGACGGAGTGGTTCGGGTCCGGCGGAATAACTTCGCGGTTGGCGCGCATTCCCAGCAGTCTTTCGGCCAGCCGGGTAGTCGCTCCGTCGTTGGACTCCCCGACATTCATGATGGTTCTCCATGTGGCGTTGATTATGAAATCTGGACAGCTCATTGGCGCCTTCCCTTAGGGTAGCGGCTGCCTTGGAGTGAAGGGCGGGAAAATTAGTATCAGGAACAGGCAACCAGAGCGCTAGTTGTGCCTTACCTCACAGCCCTAATGTTGAGGAACAAGAGCGCGGCCCACCGGATTTCCCGGTCTTAGTCGCCTCGCCCTGGTCCGGCATCGACACGACAGTCGACATGCGGTGACTGTGCACCCTTGAAGAACAAAGGAGTCCTTTATGCGCCCGAAAACGCGCGCTGCCGTCGTGTCCGCCGGAGCCCTCTGCATCGCTCTGAGTGCCTCGGCCTGTGTAGGTGCCGGCGGTGGCAATTCCGCCGGAGATCCGAACAGCATCAGTGTCCTGATGGTGAACAACCCCCAGATGGAGGACCTGCAGCGGCTTACCGCTGACAACTTCACCAAGGAGACGGGGATCAAAGTCAATTACACGATCCTGCCTGAGAACGACGTCCGGGCCAAGATCAGCCAGGAGTTTTCCAGCCAGGCCGGCCAGTATGACGTTGCATCCCTCTCCAACTACGAGATCCCGTTCTATTCCGCCAACGGCTGGCTCGCCCCGCTGGACGATGTGGCAGATGACCCGGAGTTTGACCAGGACGACATCCTGCCCGCCTACACAGCATCCCTCACCGGCGAAGACGGCAAGCTGTACGGCGAACCCTTCTACGGGGAGTCCTCCTTCTTGATGTACCGCAAGGACATTCTGGAGGCTAAGGGCCTGACCATGCCGCAGAAGCCCACCTGGGATGAGGTCGCCGAGATAGCGGCGAAGGTGGACGGCGCGGAACCGGGCATGAAAGGCATCTGCCTCCGCGGCCAACCAGGCTGGGGCCAGGTCTTCGCGCCCCTGACCACCGTCGTCAACACCTTCGGCGGAACCTGGTTCGACAAGGACTGGAACGCCCAGGTCAACTCCCCGGAATTCACTGAAGCGGTGGAGTTCTACACCAAGCTGGTCCGCGAGCACGGTGAAGCGGGCGCCGCACAGGCAGGCTTCACCGAGTGCCTGAACAACATGAGCCAGAGCAGGGTCGCCATGTGGTACGACGCAACCTCAGCCGCGGGCGCCCTGGAAGCCGAAGATTCCCCAGTAGAGGGCAAGATCGGCTACGCCCAGGCCCCGGTGAAGGAAACCAAGTCCTCCGGCTGGCTCTGGACCTGGTCCTGGGCCATGCAGGCCGCGTCCAAAAAGCAGGACGCCGCCGAAGAATTTATTGCCTGGGCCAGCTCAAAGGACTACGAGGAACTCGTTGCCTCCGAGCTCGGCTGGGCCAAGGTTCCCTCCGGCAAACGCATCTCCACCTACGAAAACCCCGAGTTCCAGAACGCCGCTCCGTTCTTCGAAGCTGAACGCTTCGCCATCGAGAACGCCGACCCGAAAAACCCCGGCGTCCAGGAACGTCCGGCCGTCGGCATCCAGTTTGTGGGCATCCCCGAATTCGCCGCCCTGGGCACCAACGTCTCCCAAGGCGTCAGCTCCGCCATCGCCGGCCAGGGCTCCGTGGCCGAAGCGCTGGCCAAAGGCCAGGAAGCCGCCCAAAAAGTCGCCGATAAGTACAAGCAGCCCTAACCGAACCGCAGGAGAACATCATGACTACCGCAACGGCGCGCATCTCCCGCCCGGGACGCAATGCCACCCCCTCACGAGACGCCGGGTCGCGCGAACGTGCCCTAGCCTGGGCACGGCGGGCACCGCTGCTCCCGGCCCTGATCTTCCTCATCCTGGTCACCCAGCTCCCGTTCGTGGTGACGCTGATCATCTCGTTCATGAACTGGAACAGCCTCAGCCCGGACAAGACCGCCTTCGCCGGCGTGGAAAACTACGCCACCGTCCTGACCGACCCTGACCTCCGCCAGGCAATTTTCACCACCATCCTTCTCACCGTCTCCGTAGTGCTGATCAGCCTGCTCATCGGCCTGGGACTGGCGTTGCTGCTGGACAAAAAGTTCATGGGCCGCGGCCTGGCCCGGACCTTGCTGATCGCCCCGTTCCTGGTGGTACCGGTGGCCGCAGCGCTCATCTGGAAGCATGCCCTGCTCAACCCCATGTACGGGCTGATCAACGGCATCCTCACCTGGATCTGGTCCCTTTTCGGCGGCGTCGCGGCGCCTCAACTGGATCTGCTCTCGCAGGCACCCATGATGGCGGTGATCCTCTCCCTGGTGTGGCAGTGGACCCCGTTCATGATGCTCATCCTGCTGGCCGGTTTGCAGTCCCGGCCCATGGACACCGTGGAAGCTGCCCAGATGGACGGCGCAACACCGTGGGGGATCTTCCGCCACCTCACGTTGCCACACCTGCGCCAGTACCTGGAGCTGGGCGGGCTGCTCGGCGCCATCTACATCGTGCAGAACTTCGACGCCGTTTTCACCCTCACTGCAGGCGGACTGGGCACCGCCAACCTGCCCTACGCCATCTACCAGACGTTCTACTTCTCCAACGAATACGGCCTGGCATCCGCCGCTGGCGTCGTCGTGGTCATCGGCACCATCATCGTGGCCACCTTCGCACTCCGCACCGTTTTCTCACTCTTCAAGAAGGAGGCAGCACGATGAGCACAATCACCCCCTCTGCGCCGCAGAGCACACCTCCCGGTCCCACCGCGCTGAACACCGGCCGCGCTCCACGTCGCCGCAAGGCACGCCTGGACCCCACCCGCAACAACACCGCCGCCGGTATCGCGGCCTGGCTGCTGGCCCTGCTCTTCGCAGTTCCGGTCCTGTGGATGATCCTCACCTCGTTCCACTCCGAGACCGACGCCGCAACGAACCCGCCCTCCATCGCCGCGAACCTCACCCTGGACGCGTACCGGGAGTTCTTCGGCGAAACCTCAGGCGTCAGTCCCTGGCCGTCACTGATCAACTCCGCCACCGCCTCGATCCTGTCCACGGTCCTCGTGCTGGTCCTGGCCTTCCCTGCCGCGTACGCGCTCTCCATCCGGCCGGTGAAGAAGTGGACGGACGTGATGTTCTTCTTTCTCTCCACCAAAATGATGCCCGTGGTGGCGGCAATCCTTCCGCTCTACCTGTTCGCCCGGACCGTAGGAGCCTTGGACAACATCTGGTTCCTGATCCTGATGTACACCTCCATGAACCTGCCCATCGCCGTCTGGATGATGCGGTCCTTCCTGGCCGAGGTGCCGGAAGAAATGCTCGAAGCGGCACAGATTGATGGTGCCAACCTCCTGCTTATCCTGCGCAAAGTCATTGCGCCCGTGGCCATGCCGGGCATCGCCGCCACCGCCCTGATCTGCTTCATCTTCAGTTGGAACGAATTGCTCCTCGCCCGTGTCCTGACCGGCGTGGTGGCAGGCACCGCCCCGGTCTTCCTGACCGGTTTCGTCTCCGGGCAGGGCCTCTTCCTCGCCCAGGTCTGCGCGGCCGCCGTCGTCATCTCCCTGCCGGTACTATTCGCAGGCTTCGCCGCCCAGGACAAGCTCGTCCAGGGCCTTTCCCTCGGCGCCGTGAAATAGCCCCCCCGGTTCCACAAACTCTTCTCAAGGATTACTTCGATGACAACAACAACCACACACTCACCTGCCAACGGCGCCGGCCTTCCCTCCACCATGCGGGCCAACATTCTCAAGAGCCAGGGCGACATGGCCATGGAAACCCTGCCCCTGCCACAGCTCGGCGCCGACCAGATCCTGGTGCAGGTCGCCGCCGTGGGCGTCTGCGGCAGCGACGTCCACTACTACGAGCACGGCCGAATCGGCCCTTACGTGGTGGACCACCCGCTGATCCTCGGCCACGAACTCTCCGGCCGGATCGCCGCCGTCGGCAATGCCGTTGATCCCGCCCGCATCGGCCAGCGCGTCGCCGTCGAACCTCAGCGCCCCTGCCGCATCTGCAAGCAGTGCAAGGCCGGCCGCTACAACCTCTGCCCGGACATCGAGTTCTACGCCACCCCGCCGGTCGACGGCGCCTTCGCCGAATATGTGACTATCCAAAGCGACTTCGCCTTCGACATCCCGGACAGCGTCAGCGACGAGGCGGCCGCCCTCATCGAACCGTTCTCGGTGGGGCTGTGGGCCTGCGAACGGGCCGAGATCAAGCCCGGCAGCCGGGTCCTGATCGCCGGCGCCGGTCCCATCGGCATCATTGCCGCCCAAGCCGCCCGTGCCTTTGGGGCCACCGAGATCTACGTTTCGGACATCGCTGAAGACCGTCTCGCGTTCGCCCTCGAACATGGCGCGACCCACGCCCTCGACGCGCGAACCGACAGCGTGGACGGACTCGACGTCGACGCCTTCATCGACGCCTCCGGCGCACCGCAGGCCGTCCGCTCCGGCATCCTCGCGGTCCGCCCGGCAGGCAAAGTGATCCTCGTCGGCCTCGGCGCGGACGACGTCGAACTTCCCGTCTCCTTCATCCAGAACCGGGAGATCTGGCTCTCCGGCGTCTTCCGCTACGCCAACACGTGGCCGCTCGGCATCCAACTCGTCGCGGACGGGAAAGTGGACCTCGATGTCTTGGTCACCGGACGCTTCGGCCTGTCCCAGGCAGAGGCTGCCCTTCAGGCCGGCAAGCAGCCAGGCCAGCTCAAGGCAATCGTCTACCCCGGCCGCTGATGGAACAGAACCCGGAGGTGCCCGGCATGGTAGTCATCGGCGAATCACTCGTCGACGTCGTCCACGATGACACCCGGCAGACCGCCGTCGAACACCCCGGCGGAAGCCCGATGAACGTGGCAGTCGGGACGGCCCGGCTCGGTATGCCCACCACCCTGGTGACCGCGTTCGGCGACGACCGCCACGGTCAGGCAATCGAGCATCACCTCATGGACAACGGGGTCGACGTCGTCAACGCCGGGACTGTGCGCACCAGCACTGCCAGTGCGCACATCGGCACCGACGGGGCCGCCACCTATTCCTTCGACATCTCATGGGACCTCTCCACGCCGGCTGACGCTGAACGCATTGCGGCACCCACGCACTTCCATACGGGATCGATCGCAACCGTCCTGGCACCGGGCTGCCACGACGTTCTGGAGCTCCTCGAACGGGTCCGGCCCACCAGCACCATCAGTTTCGACCCGAACTGCAGGCCCACCGTCACACCAAACCGCGATGAGGCACGCGATGCAGTGGAACGATTCGTGGCCCTGAGCGACATCGTGAAGGCAAGCGACGAAGATCTGGCCTGGCTGTACCCGGGAACGGAACTGACACACGTCATGGATGCGTGGTTAAGCCTTGGGACCGGCCTCATCGTCATTACCCGCGGTGGGCAGGGCTCCCTCGCCGCCAGCGCATCAGCGCAGGTGAGTGAACGCGCCGCTCCTGTTGATGTCCTCGACACCGTCGGCGCGGGAGATTCATTCATGGCCGCGCTCCTGGCCGGATTGGGGTGGCGCGGTGTCCTGGGAACAAACAATCGGTCCCTGTTCGCAGCCCTTGATCGCCCGACCCTACAGCAGCTCCTGTCATTCGCGGCTACAGCCTCGGCAATCACCTGCTCACGGGCCGGCGCCAACCCGCCCTTACTGTCCGAGGTAGCAGCCGTTGAAGGCGTTCCCTGGAAACTGTTGGCATGATCCGAGCAGCGAATGATCCCGGCGGACTCGAAGGCGGAGCCGGAGGCGCCACGCCCGTTGTAAACCGGGTCGGCAACGCCGGTGAGCTCCAACGCCTGCTCCCCCAATCGCCTGCTGGCCGCCGCACCCGGCTGGGCATCTTCGGAGCATCCGGTTCGGGCAAGTCAACCGTCGCAGCCGCACTCAAGGCGCTAAGTCCGAGGGCCTTCGCGCAGGTGCCCATGGATGGCTTCCATCTCGCGGACCAGACGCTCACCCAACTCGGACTGCTCGAGCGCAAGGGGGCACCTGAGACCTTCGACGCCCACGGCTACGCGGCCCTCCTGTCCCGCCTCCGGAAGAGCCCCGACCATGTCGTCTACGCTCCAGCCTTCGAGCGGGACCTCGAGCGACCGCTAGCCAATGCCCTGCCAGTTCCACCGGCAGCCTCCCTGCTGATCACTGCTGATCAGCGAGGGAAACTACCTTCTCCTCGACGCGCCCGGTTGGCGCGAAGCGCGGCAGCAGCTCGACGAAATCTGGTTCATCGACGTAGACCCAGACGTTCGCCGTCGCCAGCTTCTCGCACAGCACATCCTGTTCGGCGAAGAACCCGCAGCTGCGGAGGAATGGGTTCGGCGCGTGGACGAGCCGAACGCCGAACTTATCGCCGCCACACGGCACCGGGCGGACCACATCCTCGACGTGTCCGACTGGCAACTCACCTGATCCAATCAGCCACACCACTGACGACTATGCAAAGGCGCGCAATGACCCAGCTCTCAGCCGCAACGCTGTCTTCCCTCCCCGCTGAACTGCCGGCACCTACGTATGATCGCTCGGCGCTCAGCGTCGGTATCGTGCATTTCGGCGTGGGAGGGTTCCACCGCGCCCACCAGGCCATGTACCTGGACCGGCTCATGTCCCAAGGGCAGGCCCACGACTGGGCGATCTGCGGTGTCGGCGTCCTACCCCACGACCTGGCCATGAAACGGGTCATGGACAACCAAAACGGTCTGTACACGCTCGTTGAGAAAGCTCCTGACGGCACCCAGAACGCCCGTGTCATCGGTTCGGTCGTGCACTACCTTTTTGCACCGGATGACCCTGAGGCTGTCATTGAAACCCTCGCAACTCCTCGTGTCCGAATTGTATCCATGACCATTACCGAGGGAGGCTACTGCATTGACCCCGTGACCGGCGAGGTCGACGCCGACCATCCAGCCCTGCGTGCCGATTTAGAGCCGGGCGTCGTACCTGCATCGGTCTTCGGCCTCGTCACCGAGGCGCTAGCCCGACGCCGGCAACGCGGGCTGCCGGGTCTCACCGTCATGTCCTGCGACAACATCCAGGGCAACGGCGACACGGTGCGTGCAGTCTTCAGCGTCTTCGCGGAACGCCGCGACACGGACCTCGCACGATGGATCGCGGATAATGTCACGTTCCCAAATTCAATGGTGGACAGGATCACGCCCGCGACAACAGAGGAGAACCGACAGCGAGTCGCCGAGGACTTCGGTGTGGAGGACGCATGGCCGGTGGTGTGTGAGGACTTTGAACAGTGGGTCCTCGAGGACCACTTCGCCCAGGGCCGTCCCGCCTGGGAAGACGCAGGGGTGCAACTGGTGGAGGACGTCGAGCCGTACGAGCTCATGAAGCTGCGCCTGCTCAACGTGGGCCACCAGGCGCTCTGCTATCCCGGCTACCTTGCCGGCTACCGCCTCGTCCATGACGTCTGCCAGGATCCCACCTTCGCGCGGTACCTTCTGGCCTACATGGAGCAGGAGGCCACCCCGACCCTTCGGCCCGTGCCCGGGGTGGACCTTGACGCCTACCGGCACAAGCTCATCTCACGGTTCTCCAACGCAGCTGTCGCCGACACCGTTGCTCGGTTGTGCGCCGAGAGCTCCGACCGCATTCCGAAATGGCTGGTCCCGGTCATCCGCGAAAACCTGGCAGCTGGACGAAGCGTCCGCTACGAAGCAGCAATCATCGCGACATGGGCCCGCTATGCCGAAGGCACCGACGAATCAGGAATCCCCATCACAGTCGTTGACCGCCGCCATGATCAGGTGATGGAAGCCGCAGCGCGAACACGGACGCACCCACTCGCTTTTCTGCAGCAACGCGATCTCTTCCTCGATCTGGTCGACCATCCTGTTTTCGTCAAGGCCTACCTCGAAGCTCTCGGGACACTGCACGGCCCCGGAGCAGCGGTGCTGGTGGCTGAAATGGACTGACATGAACCACAGCTCCTCCCTCTATCACGAGCAACCTGCTCACCCCAGGACTGACCTTCAGTGAGCCCGGCGTCCAATTGATCTCTTTCGCGATGAGGCTATTCAAGCGCCTGCAAGCCACGGGCACCGCACTAGCAGTAGATCTTGACGTCTACGAAAAATCCTTGAAGACGATCACGGTTTCGGAGTACACCGACATAGACCAAAGTTGATCACGCTTCCCGCCGTATAACTTCAATTCTCAACCCGAAGTGCGCTCCCCCGCGGGAGGCCATCGACTGTTACCCGTTCTGAACGGGCATGGGAGCTTCATGCCCACGACAATCTCGCACCGGTACTTCAGGTTGGACTGTGTCACTCCGGGCTCGCGGTGGTCCATGACCAGCTCGTCATCGACAGGCGCGGGTACTGACAAGGGGCATTACCGCCAGGTACCCAACGGGTCGATACTCATTCTGGTCTCATGCCAGTTCTTCGACCTTTGCGTCCACAATGATGGCTTCACGGCCGCCGTGAACGCACTCACGAAACCGTCCGTTGAGGAATCGCTACACAAACGCCGACCGGCTAGGAATGGCGGCGGGTGATACGTGGGGGCCTGTTGCGGGCGGCCCAGAGCGTTCCGAGGGTCAGCAGAAGCGGAATGGTGAAGAAGACTCCTGCGCCGCCGTCGGCGTTGACGAAGCCCACGACACCGATCCACCAGCACAGTGCCGCCGTGAAGACTCCGATGATGGCCAAAGATTCTTTGGGTCCTTGTAGAAGGCGGATGACTGTCGGCCGGCGGCGGGGTTTCTGGAGGTGTTTGGGGGCACGGGGTTTGCGCCTGCGCGCGGCCAGGAACGTTCCGAGGGTCAAGAGAACGGGAATGCCAAAAAATACGGCGGCGCCGCCTCCGCTGTTGACGAAACCGGTCAGACCGATCCACCAGCACAGGGCGGCGGTGAACCCGCCGATCAGGATCAGGGACTTCCGCAGATCCTGCCGGGCAAAAACCGGGTCGGGACTGGTGCCGCTCACCGTCACTCCCCTCGGAGAACCAGCCGGGCTTCTGATTCCATGACAGCACCGATCCTGGTATTTGGCGAGACCCGTCCCCCCGCCGACGGGTGAGGTCGGAGAAGCCTCACCACAGTCATGTAGCTACCCCGCCGCTCCCCCATGAAGGAGTAAGAAAGCCTAAACCGGGCTTCGCGACAGAAAGGCGGCACCCAGCCCCTAGCAAACACCAACCCAGACACGAGAACCGGCACCCGGACCGAAGAATTGGGCCGGCTGTCCACAGTCAGAGAGCAAAAGGGCCCCTGACTAGGGGAAACATGTGCCCGAAGTGGGACTCGAACCGGACTCCAGACCCTGAGAATCCGCCACTCCCCCGAGAACATCCGCAATCCGGCCCAGTCCGGCACCGATACGGCCCAGTCCGAGACGCAAAGTGTGGACACTGTCCACACTCTGGGTCTCCCCACTAGAGGCCTTCCCCGACAGCCGCACTAAGTTCAATACGCTCGCACTGCCAGGGAGGAATGCAACTGGTTGGACAGCAGGTTCGAGGCCGATGGTGTCGAACAGCCGTGAATTGGAGGCCGCTTCAGAACCACCATCTTCCGCTATAGGCGGGGGCAGGCTATTATTTGGGCAGATGCCCAAGGTGGTTGCCCAATCAAAGGTGGAGGAATGAGTTCGCCGACGTCGGCTGAGCGCGGTGTCGAGGTCCGTCGGCGGTTGCTTGCGGCCGCCGCGGAGCTGATCCCCCTGCTCGGCTGGCGTGGGGTGAGCACCCGGGTCGTGGCCCAGAAGGCCGGGGTGGCCCCGGGGCTGGTGCACTACCACTTCGACTCGGTGCAGTCGCTTCTCCGGCAGGCTGCTGTCGGGGTGATGAGGGAGGTGCTGGCCGCGGTCCCGCCTGTACTCTCAGGAGCAGAATCTGGGGAGAAGGCGGTGGGGCAACTGCTCGCGTCCTTCGAGGACTTCGACGGTACGGACTCGAGGTCCCTCCTGTTCGTCGAGGCTTACCTGGCGGCGACTAGGGACTCCCAGTTGCGGGCGGAGCTCAGCCGCATCCTCGACGAGGTGCGCCTTGCCCTGACGGCCTGGCTCGATGCGCAGGGCACACCGGCGCCTGCCGAGACGGCCGCCGTGCTGATAGCAACGCTGGACGGTGTGATGCTCCACCGCGCTGTACAGCCGGCGATGATTACGGGGGAGATCGGACCCGTGCTGCACCGACTGCTGGGTGACCCCGGCAACGGCAAAGAGGAGGCGGGGATCGAGAGGCGATGAGAGCACTGATCTGCGGAGCCGGTATCGCCGGTCTCGCGATGGCACAGCGGTTGACCGCCCACGGGTGGGAGGTCACTGTAGTGGAACGAACGCCGCGTCCCCGGGAGCAGGGGTACATGCTCGACTTCTTCGGTTTGGGCTATGACGCGGCCGAGGTGATGGGTCTGCTTCCGCAGCTGCACAAGCTCGCCTATCCGATCGAGGAGGTGACCTACGTCGATGCATCGGGACGACCCCGCGCACGTATCGACTACGTGCGCGGAGCCCGACTGGCCGGAGGTCGGCTGCTGACCCTGATGCGGCCCGATCTGGAACGAGTACTGCGTGAGCAGATCGCACCGGGGGCTAAGCTGCGCTACGGGTGCACAGTCGCGTCCCTGGAACTCCTGCCAGACAGCGTCCACGTAGTCCTGACCGACAGCACTGTCATGGAGGTCGATCTGCTGGTCGGCGCGGACGGCATTCACTCCACAATCCGTCAGATGGTCTTCGGGGATGAACAGCAGTTCTTGCGCTATCTGGGCATCCACACAGCCGCCTACGTCTTCGACGACCCGTTGATCCGGCGACGCATCGGCGACCGGTACGCCCTGACCGACACGGTCGATCGTGGGATGGGGTTCTACGGGTTGCGCGACGGACGGGTCGCCGCGTTCGCCGTCCACCGCGACCCGGTCGCGGCGATCCCGGCAGACACCCGCGCCGCGGTGCAACGTTCCTACTCCTCACTCGACTGGGTCGTACCCCACGCGCTGGAGAGCTGTCCGCCGCCGCGCGATCTGTACTACGACCTGGTCGCCCAAGTTGAGGTACCACGGTGGCATCGCGGCCGCGTCGTCCTGCTCGGCGATTCCTGCCAGGCCGTCTCCCTGCTCGCCGGCCAAGGCGCCTCACTGGCGGTTGCCGGCGCCTACGTCCTCGGCGAACAGCTGATGGCCGCTGGCCTGGTCGAGGACGCCTTGATCCGATACGAGCAGGCCTGGAAGCCGGTCGTCCAGGCCAAGCAGGAAGCCGGCCGCCGCAGCGCGCAGTGGTTCCTGCCCTCCTCAAGGTCGCGTCTGTGGCTGCGCCGTGCCGCGCTGACGCTGGCCGCCTTGCCCGGCTGGGACACGATCATCAGCGCCGGCTTGGTGGGCAAGACACCTCAGTCCCTGACCGACCTCGGCGCGAGCGGGCCGCGAGCCGTCCCGCCCGAGTAGGACCACCCCCCGGACATCAATAGTGAGGCATTGGGGACGCGCAGCAGGACCAGGGTCATGCCCGCGATGAACACGACGATGAAGAGGATGTAGAGCGCTTTCAGCGGCTGTGACGACCGTGAGACGAAGCGGAGAATATTCATCGCCTCAACCCGCGGCGTCGGTCGCTAAGAAAGTCGAAACGACAACGAACCAAACTCCGATCAGCATGTAGGCCGCACCAAAGAATCTGAGGAAGCCCGGCCGTGAAAACAGGGACCGTGAGTAGTCAACACCGAAGGGCTTGTACCTCTTCGTCATGTCCGCGTAAGCCTGCGCTGACCCGCGGAAGTCGGTGAGCAACACCAGCCCAAGCAGGAAACCGACCACACCAAGACCGCCGAACATCCAAGGGATAACGCGGAGCGCCACATCCTCCGACCCAGAGAGCACAAGGGCAATGAATCCGAGGAACACCGCCGCGAAGGCCACAACCCACAGCCGCAGGATGGTCTTCAGTGGCTGCGGAAGCGTTCGAGCAAGTTGCCAGAACTTTATCTGTCCCCCCGGAATGGCCTTCAAAGCCCAACCGAACTGGGCTAGAAGTAGACCATAGCGCCTGAGAAGACCCGGAGACGGGCCCAATCAGCGCAGTTCCTCATCCTACTGATGGCCGTAGGGAGATAGTCGTGGGTTTCTTTGCCTACGATGCTCGCTCCACGGCCGCGATGGCCCGCCCGAGAAAGCGCCCGCTGAGAGACCCTTTCACGGGAGGTCCTTGCCTCGAGGTTGAGCTGGGGCGTGATCCGGAAGTCTCCCTCTCCGATTCCCCCTGGCTCGTAGGACCCGGCGATGAACCTGCTCGCTGATGCGGAAAACCTTGCCGCCGACGGAGAGTTCAAAGTCGTTCATCCCGCGAATCTACGTCCGTCCCTAACTGCGCAGTCCGCACCTGTCGGTCGGAGAACGTTGTGATGGGGGATCCGCCCACGGGCGGGCGAACCGACGGCAATTGTGCAGAACTTGTTTGCTCCGGTGTGTGCAGGCTTTCGTTCCGATAACGAACGTGTCCCGACTATCGACGCGGCCGGTCATCCCCTGCAAGGTGAAGCCATGCGTACACTGCATCCGACGAACGGGTTCTTGGCTTTGACCCAGGTGCTGCTCGCCGTCGCATTTTTGTCAGTGCTGCTGAGCGGGTGCGGCGGGCCCCCCGGCGGCAACGCTCAACCCAGGGACGCTGCCGAGATTGTCGATGGATACGACTGTCTCGCGCCGAATCTGGGCGGCTGGGCCGTTCCTCCCGACCCGACCCACCCACCCGGGTCACAGCTTCCGGATGCGCCGGACCCTGGCCGGGTGCCGACCGGTTTCATCCCGACCACAGCCGTTCGCTGCGATCAGATGGCCAACGTTGAGGATGACGAAGGACAGTGGAGCGCCGTCACCGCTGTCACTCTCACCGGTGATCTGACACCACTTTTAGCGGCCCTGGCCGAGCCGGATGACTGAATCGGGCTTGGCCCGTGTACGGCCGATATGGAACTCGTGTCCCCGCTATGGCTCGTCGATGCGGCCGGCCGGGCGGTCCATGCGCACTACCCCCGTGACAGGTGCGCAAAGACGAAGCCCGGCGTGCACAAAGCCCTCGCCGGGCTGTCCGTACGAGACACCACGACTTTGAAGCGAACACTGGTTGTACCGCGCGCTGCCCTGGACAGCGGATGTGCGGCGGCATGGACTGCTCCCTTCGCCCAGGGGATACCGCTGTCGATTCCATCGGCTGGTTCCTCTTCGGGCGCCATCGGAGCGTCACCGGCTCCCCCCACGCCGATAGCCGATACGGTGCTGGCCGAGACAGATGGAATGCGTTGGTGCCGTTATGCGGTCGAGTCCGCTCCGGCAGGCGTGGCGGAGTCGAACGGGTCGGAGCCGGACGAGGCGGTGGCCGCTCCGGCAACAGGCACGCTTCATACAGGCCGATTCGTTGCTGGTGGAACGCTCGACACGGCGACCGCCCGGTTGGTGGCCGATATTGCCGCGTCCGGGCCAGTGTCCCGCTCCTGTGATGAGTCGGCGATGATGTTCTTGACGCTCTGGCCGAGCCGGGGCGGGCATGAACTCGGGTCGATAATCACGGTCGAGCTCGACGGCTGCGGACTGCTGCACCGCGACGGAAGTGACGCGCGTACACTGCCGGCCGACGCCCGCGAGCTTCTGACCATTCAAACCAGCCGATAACTGACGATCCGGCCACCGAGGCCCCACATCGGATAGGCGTGGCATCCTCCGTTGATCGTCGGGTGACCTGCTCAAAAATCCGCTTACGCGCGCTCCTCAACCCTTCTCGAGTGCCGGACTCCCTATCCAAATTCAGGAGTACGATCGCGGGCATGGCCGCTTGCTCAGTACTCCGTTGTCCAGAGACTGCATCGCGCTCTTTCGCGTTGGCGCCATACTCGGATCGTGAAGTGCCTGTCTGTCAGGGGCACAAGTCCAGCCTGGAGGAAGGCACCCGCTGGATGGCGAACCCAGGCACAACCACGGGAGCACTGACCGCGACGGCGGGTTCGGTCAAGGTCACGATCCTTATGGGGCCCGACCTTCCATCCGAGCCGCGGGTGCGGGAACTCGGCGTTAGCCCGACCATTGGCAGTGAGGTCGGTTTCTCCGTGAACCTGGGCATCGAGGGCCCGGACGGCCAGCAGCAGCAGGTCACCTTCTGGATGACCGAGGAGCAGGGCAGGCTGCTTGGATCTTGGCTCACCGGGTAGCACCAGAATCATCGCTGGAGCATCGGCTGACGGCCATCGGTCTGATTAGGTGCCAGCAGTAGGTAGGGATGCCTAGGGTGCAGCCATAAGTGTTCGTTGAGGGATCTCTCAGCGGGACGCTGCGAAAAGGATGAGTCTTGACTGTCCGTTGTCAGCTGTGACGCCGTGGATCGTGGAGAAGCTACCGAGAGGACGAAAACCGAAGGTCTCGTGTAACCGAATTGAGGCAGTGTTGTGCTCGTTGGCGAAGTAGTAGGCCTGGTCGGTGCGCGACCATATCCACTCCAGGCGCGCATGGGTGAGTGCCGATGCAATGCCCTGACGCCGGTGAGAGGGGCTGACCATCACGCCTCCCAAATAATGGCCGGCCGGAGCTTCGTTGTCAGGGTGTGCGTGAAAGTGGGTCTTGGCTACACCGACAGCCTGACCGTCCAGCTCTGCTACCACCATTACTCGCCCTGGTGTTGATCGGAGTGCCTCAGCAGTCCAGACATCGCGACCGCAGGCCGTGCTGATACCACGTACCCCTTCGACATCGTCCACGGTTACCTGGCGTATGAGCATTCCCTGATCCTACTGATGAGAAGATCGGGCCCCGCTCGATAGCTCCGCCGTTGGGGAGATGATCCTCTTGCAGAGCTGCGGTGCTCACGTCTCAAACCAGGATCCGTGCCAGAGGGATAACCTCACTGCCGCGTTGAATCCGCCGATCCTGCAACGGGCGTGGTCCTGAGCCCTCAGGACGTGTAGACCATGAAGGTGACGCCCGTTCTGCACGGGGGCGGAAGGGATTCTGTGAGCTCGGGCCCCTCGCTATATCCGCCACCCAGGGACACCTGCTGAACCAGCGGGACCGCATCGAACCCCATGGCGAGTTCGCCTGACTCATTGAAGTGGGTACCAGCGGGGAATTGGATGTTGTAGATCGTGCCGTCGGAGGCGTGAGCTAGCAGGCACTCGTCCCTGCTAGCGAGCAGGACGCCGTCGAATGCTGCTTCGGGCCCGGATCAACCATCTCGCTGCTCGTCCGAGATAAGAATCTCGAGCGCGGTCGACTCGTACTTTCCCCCGCGACCTCGAGGGTGCATGCGCTCACGACTATGGGGACATAAAGGCCATCGCTCTCCGGGATCCAGGAACGCTGAAACAAATCACCGAAGCACTGAAGAAGACTTATGTTGCACTTGAAAAAGCAACAGAGCGGCGCTTATGTATCCATGCGCGTCTACTGGCAACGGCGCATATTCGTTTCCGAACTATCCTTGAATCCGCTTTAAGTTCCTGCGTGTGCCACTGTCGAGAGGCGGAGCTGGAGAATCTTGTGCTGAGTCGCCGCCGTCGGGGTCTCGATCAGGTGTATCGAACTCGCAGAAACGAGATGAGCATCTCCGCTCTACCCATGACGTGTGTATCCGCCAACAGAATATGGGCTTCTGGGGCCACTTCTTCCCACGAGGCTGACGCGTGGTCCTGATTTTCTGCCACCAGATGTGGCAGCTCGAGATCGACGTGCAGGGAGCCTGCAGTCTCCCAAGCGCGGATGGACGCGCGGCCTTGGAATTGCTTGGTTTTGCCAGTGGGGCCTGATGGAACTTCCAGCGGAAGTCCCGCTGTGCCCAAGTCTTTCATCAGGCTTAGACTGTCGAGGCGCCACGATGCTGAGCCCAACATGTTTGCATCAGTCGATAGCGTGATTTGCCTGGGCGTTTGGGGGACGAGAGCGATGCCTGTCGACCACGAAGCCTTCTCGGCGTCGCTGGATGTAACGAGAGCATGAATGCTCTGCGGGCTGCTAGATCCAATGAGTATGCGCACTGTTGGTTCCTATTACTCGCTCATCGTCAGGGGTATCCGCCATTATTCGTATGGGTTCAGTGTGCGGATAGCGGGACCAGGGTTCGGCAGCCGCTGAAGCGCGGCAAAAGTGACATTCTTGGGCACCAGAGTGGCAAGCAGCTGATTCGATGGGTTGGTGCGGTGGGAGTGATTGTTTCACTCATTCCACGCCTGCCGCCTCCCAAAGTTATGGGGGCACAAATTTGGTGTCACCCGTCCTCCACCACCATGTGCAGCCGGTTCTCGAGGAAGGCACGCTCGACGGTATTGTCGGTCAGCAGCAGCGCCTCGGCATAGGCCAAGTGCGCCTCACGCTTCCGCCCGAGCCGCCGGAGCAGATCCGCCCGCGCAGCCGGCAGGTAGCCGTACCCCGCGAGTTGCGGTTCCCCGGAGAGGGCATCGAGGGCGGCCAGGCCGGCAGCAGGACCGAGAGCGAATCCGACGGCCACGGCCCGGTTGAGCGCCACTACCGGAGAGGGCCACAGCTCCACCAGCACGTCGTACAGGGCGAGTACTTCCCGCCAGTCGGTTTCCTGCCAGCTGGGCGACTCCGCGTGCACGGCCGCGATCGCTGCCTGCAGCGCGTACCGCGACGGCGGCCGGGCACCCAACGCCTCCCGGACAAGGATCACGCCCTCGGCGATGGCGGCGCGGTCCCAGCGCATCCGGTCCTGCTCCTCCAGCAGCAGCAGTCGTCCCTCGGGTGTCGTGCGGGTGTCGCGGCGCGCATCGGTGAGCAGGAGCAGGGCCAGCAGGCCTGCCACGGAGGGGTCGCGCGGCAACAGCCTGCGCAGCAAGCGGCACAGCTCGAAGGATCGTTCTACGAGGTCGCGGCGTACCAGTTCGTCCCCGGCAGGGGCGGTATGACCGGTGGTGAAGAGGCTGTGTACCACCAGGAGCACGGCGTCGACCCTGCCCGGCAGGTCAGCTACCGAAGGCACCCGGTAAGGGATACGGGCAACGGCGATCTTCTTCTTCGCCCGGGTGATGCGGGCGGCCATCGCCGCCTCGCTGACCAGGAAGGCCCGCCCCACTTCGGCAGTGGACATGCCGCACAGCAGCCGCAGCGTCAGGGCGACCTGGGCGGCACGGTCCAGCGCCGGATGGCAGCATGTCACCACCAGACGCAACCGGTCATCAGGGATCGATGCCGCCTCACCGCCGTCGAGGGTGTCTTCGGGACCGGGTTCGGCCTCGTCCTCGACCAGCAGGGGAAGATACCTGGCCTCGACCTGCCGGTGGCGCAGCACGTTAAGCGCCCGGCGTCGGGCCACGGTGGTCAGCCAGGCCCCGGGGCGGGACGGCACACCGGTGCGGCGCCAGTCCGTGAGCGCGGAGGCGAAGGCGTCCTGCACGCACTCCTCGGCGAGGTCGAGGTCGCGGGTGACGCGCACCGTCGCTGCGAGCACGAAGGCCCACTCGCGGCGGTGCGCGTCGGCGACGACGGCCGAAACGGTGGACGTGTCCTGACCGGTCATCCCGTCCGGCCTGAACTCAGCTGCCGAAGTCGATGACGGGCCGGACCTCGACGCCGCCGAAGCGGGCCGGAACCGTCCTGGCGACAGCCAGTGCCGTGTCCAGATCCGGGGCGTCGATAAGGTAGTAGCCGCCCAGGGCCTCCTTGGTCTCGACGAACGGGCCATCGGTCACCTCGGACCCGCCGCGGACGCTGGTGGCCGTCGTCGTCGGGTGCAGCGCCTCTCCGGAAACCATGCTGGCACCCAGAGCAGGCACGCCGCTGGCGAAGGCATCGTGCTCGCGCTTGATCTCCTCCATCAGCCCGGACGGCGCCTCGGCGTACGAGGTCTCGGTTTCGTAGATCAGGATCATGTACTGGGACATAGCTGTTCCTCTCGGTCATCGGGGATCGGTTCTCGACCCCTCTACTTATACGACACGCGGGGTCCGGCCACATCGACAGTGATTCGAGAATTTGTGAGATCACGTCACGAATCTCCCAGTGACCGACTGCCCAATAGGCCACGGCCCTGCGACTACTCCTGAGTCCCTGCAGCCGCGACAGGTGCCGCTGGTCTGCAGCAATCGCATCACCGGTTCATCATCTCCTCCAACTGGCCGGGTTCATGCTGGACCGCCGGGAGGTGGGACCGGCTTGCGGGGGGATCTCGCCGACGGACGGCCAATCGGCGTCCTGTACGCCATGCGCCGCGCCGGAACCCTCCACTGGGCCTTCAATAACGACCGAACCTTCCGCTGCGTACGAGCTAGCACTCGCCAAGGACCACCTGGCGGCAAGCACCGCGCTGGGTGAAAGCGCCCTCTCGCACGAACACCGATACCGGTCCTTCATAGCGGCAGCGAGGGTCCAAGAAGCCGACGGCTGCCGGCAGCTTGATCCGCCAGAGATCCTCCTGCGGCGGGTGGGTCTATGCTCGCCACATGACCACTCCAGTGCTGATTACCGGCGCAACCGGCAACGTCGGACGCCCGCTGGTTGTCGGGCTTCAGGGCCTCGGGATACCGGTCCGTTCCGCGAACCGCGGCGGTACGGGTCCCGATGCCGTGGCCTTCGACTTCACGGATCCCGCAACGTGGCAGGGCGCCTTCGATGGCGTCCAGAGCATGTTCCTCATCCGGCCGCCGCGGATCTCCAACGTCGTCCGGGACATAGTGCCCTCCCTCGAACGCGCGCGGGAACTCGGTGTGCAGCACGTCGTACTGCTGTCGGTGCAGGGCGCCGACCGCATTTCGGTCCTTCCACACGCCCGGCTCGAGCGTTGGCTGCGAGGCTCGGGCCTGTCGTGGACCTTCCTGCGTCCTTCGTACTTCGACCAGAACCTGAGCACAGTCTTCCTACAGGACATCCGTGACCGGAGCCAGATCCTGGTCCCCGCCGGCGCCGGCCGGACGGCCTTCGTCGACGCCGTCGACGTGGCGGCCGTTGCCGCGATCGTGTTGTCCGCTCCCCACGAGCACCACAGCAAGGCCCTAACTCCCACAGGAAGTGAAGCCCTCACCTACATAGAGGTGGCGCGGATCCTGTCCGAGGTCCTCGGCAGAACCATCTCCTACCGCGATCCGGGCATCATCGGTTTCTTCCGTCACGCGCGCGCAGACCTCGGTATGGACCGGGCGATGGCGGTCACCACCACGATCATCCACGCAACGGCGCGTGTCGGTGCCGCGAAGTACCTCACCGGGGACGTGCAGGGCGTCACCGGGCGGCCTCCCACGACCTTCCGCGCCTTCGCCGAGCGCGAGCGGTCCTTGTGGACTGCACAGCACCAACCGGGGTAGCAGCGAGTCGATGCCAGGCCGGCTTAGCCATCGCCCAAGGTGTTCGAGGGTGAGCCCGCCTAGGGGCGGGCCGGAATAGCCCAGGTCGGGCGGTCAGTCCAGCGGCCGACCGATGATAAAGCCACAAGCGGACAGGTCACAAAAGCTGATTACCACACGGGGCGGAACCTTCATTGAGCCGCCAGGTCAGAGGACTTCGCTGAAGTCATGCACCTACACAGCCGCTCCCCCATGAACTAGTAAGAGAGCCCAAACCGGGCGTCCCGACAGAAAGGCGGCACCCAGCCCCCAGAAAACTCCAAAACAGCCACCAGAACCAGCACCCGGACCGCAGAATTGGGCCGGCTGTCCACAGTCAGGGAGCCAAAGGGCCCCTGACTAGGGGAAACATGTGCCCGAAGTGGGACTCGAACCGGACTCCAGGCCCCGGAAATCCGCCACTCCCCCGAAAACCTCCGCAATCCGACCCAGTCCGGCACCGGTACGGCCCAGTCCGGGACCCAAAGTGTGGACACTGTCCACACCCCCGATCCTCCCCGCCGGAGGACCTCACCCCAATCGGCAGCACCCCGCATCGATAGGCTGCGGCGCCTCTCTTGCAGGACGAAGCAACGCATCGGGCTGAGCACATTGACATTCGATCCGCCACCGGTCATCGGTCATCGCGCCCCGCGGCACAGCTCCTCCGGGCTGCAACGAGGCGCCCGTTGACGGCAAAGCCCGTCGCAGGAAGTGTGCTTTCAGCAGTGTTGTGCTGGGTGCGTTGAGCATCCTCTTCAGCGAAGTGCTCGAGGTGCTGCTCAGCACACTAAGCGGCCTTTAGCTGGGGTGCCCGTCGCGTTCGCTTCTCCGAGCGACGCTCTGGGCTTGGCCGGCGTGGATGTCGCTCACCCATTCCCAGCCGGGCCTAACGGCGGGACCGATGCGCGGGTCGCTGGGATCACAACTGTCGCGCAAGGCATGCACGTACGCGCGATCCAATTCGATCCGTGCGCGCACCTGGCCGGCCTTGCCGATGGAGCCGTGACCCGGAATGACGGCGACCGCCTCGTCCGCCACGCCCTCCAGCATCCGCAGTCCGACCAGGTACTCCTCAACCGGGTCATTCGTGCTGGTGAAGTCATCGAGCATCGGAACGAAGACGTCGGAGAGCATGTCGCCGGCCACGAGAACGCCGCGCTCTACGATCACCAGCGCCGCATGCCCCGGGGAATGCGCCGGGTGCTCGATGATTCGAACCTCGGGGCCCGACCATGGGATCTGCGCGGTCCCGGCGGGCAGGGCCGTGATCAGCCCGAAGAGGTCCAGTGGCGTGTCCTGGGCGATCTCCGGCGGCAGCCCTCCGACGACGCGGGCCTTCCAGTCCCCGTTCAAGCGCAGGTCTCGCATGAGGGCTGCGCAGCGGGCGGTGCCATACCGGGGCGCGTCGCCGAGCGCGGCATCCCAAAGCACGTGATCCCAATCGGGATGCGTCGAGAAGCCCGCCACGACGGGCTGGCCCAACTCCCGAAGGTCGTTCGCGAGGCATGCCATCTCCCCGCCGGTGATCCCGGCGTCGATGACCAGCACGCCGGCCCGGCCCTGGACGACGACGGTGTTGTTCAGGAGGAGCTCGCTCTGGTGGACCAGCACCCCCTCCGCGACCTGCATTAACATGGGATCTCCTTCCGCGCGGGGCTTGCGACGGGCTTGACGGTGTTCATGGTGCCCTTCCGGGTCGGTAGCGTACATTGGCGTCGGAGTCGGCCCCGTCGACGCGGTAGAGGGCGGATGGGGCTAGGTAATGATGCGAAATGTGGTTAGGGACAGGGGCTGTTCGAGGCAGGTAGTCGTTTTCCGCTGTGCACCGCGTGGATGCAGTTCCGCTCTCCTGCCCTTCTAAATCCCTGCACCAGGGGGCATGCAGGGGCCGAAGATCGTCGTCGCCTCCGGGCGCTTGGGGGTGATCCCGTCGCCCGCGGAGCGGTTGTGCAGCCGCCGCAGCACCCACGGCACCAAATACTCGCGGGCCCAGACAGCATCCTCGGTACGGGCCATGCGCCAGGTCCTCGGCGGAAGCGGCTTGGCATGCATCGGTTCCAGGGTGTGGTTCACGGCGAGCGTATCGAGGACCATCATTGCCACCGTGTGGTGCCCCAGGGGCGAGAAGTGAAGGCGGTCCTCGGCCCACATTCCCGGATCGGAAAGCTGCCGCAGCGCCCACATATCGGCGATCACGGCGTCGTGCCGCGCGGCGATGACGCGGAGGTTTTCATTGAGGACCGCCATCTTCAGGCGCATCCCCCCAAGGACCGTGTCGCGTACGTCCGGCCCGGTGAAGAGCACGACCGTCGCCCCGCCGCTGCCGAGGTCCCGCACAGCCGCATCGAGGCGGGCTGCCATCCGGTCCGGATCCGCTCCGGGACGCAGCAGGTCGTTGCCGCCGGCCGAAATGCTCACGAGGTCCGGCTTCAGTGCCAGCGCGGGCCCAACCTGCTGATCGATGATCTGCTGGAGCAGCCGTCCGCGCACCGCGAGGTTCGCATAGGAAAAGCTGCTGCAGCCGCAGCCGAGCTCCTCGGCCACCCGGTCAGCCCAGCCCCGGTTCCCACCGATACTATCGGCGCTTGGGTCACCGATGCCCTCGGTGAAGGAATCCCCCAGGGCGACGTAGCGCCGCCATGGGTGCGGTACCGCGACGGCGACGGCCTCCGTGGAGGAGATGTCGGCCGGATGGACTGGCTGAATTTCACTCACCTGCCCATCCTGCCAAGCCGGGACCGCCCTACGCGACCGTAGGTAGCCTCCTCGACCTGTATGTGACGCCTGCATCCGGTGCAGCGCCTGGGCTACCCTCACCGGGCATTTTCTCGGGCAGGGTATACACGACTGAACGGCGCCAAATTCCACATGGGATTCGCGTTTCCCTGCCGGCCGGAAATAGTGTCGCGGTGACGGAACGGTTTGTGCGGCACCTGCTTTTGACCGATTCACCGCCTTTATCCGCCACCTCTAACGGAGGTGTACATCCACGCCGCTGCGCTCGTAACCGCTAGGACAGAATCATCAACCCAGGTAGGCCGGAACCATGTCACACAAGTGCACAGCATCGGGTGCATGCGTCGCCTTTCTTCCGGTGTGGTCCTCAGGTCTGGGGTCAGTGCGTGGCTGATGCGCTTTTGCACGCCATGCCCTGATAATCGAGGGCATGAACGACAAACAGCTCAATGCAGCGCTGAGGTCCCACAGCAAGGCCTGGCATAAGTACCTTTCCGACCCGGCAAGCCGTCGGGAGGAACCGGTCCTCCCAGCGCAGGTGCGGGCCGCCGTCAATGAAGTGCGTGCCGAAGCGAGACGTCGCGTTCGTGACCCGGGGGGACCACTCAGCGACTATAGCGATGCGCTAAGCGCCTGGGCGGCGGCCAGCCATCCCGACATCGGTTCGTACGAAATGTATCGCCATGTCACCGGCGAGTTGATCCGCGATCACCGGTAGGCCGCGTTTGCGCCGAACGCGAGGTTCGCGGGAAAGAACTCCGCTGTTGGGCCCCTTAGGGCTGCCCAACTTCATTGAACACGCCGTCAGGGCTATCCCCACACGGCGTCTGTCAGCGGGACGGCGTACCAGCTAGGCAGGGGGACATGGAAGCTGCTCGTCGAAGCCCCAAACGGTTATTGACGGGGCCGTGAAGGTTCTGGCGGTAGCACACTAGCTTTACGACAAGTGCGCGTTCCCTCGGGGAAGCAGAGCGAGCGGCCCTGATGCCACGGCACACCTCCACAGATTGGACTTGCGGCCGTGATGTTCCCCGGACATCACCGCGGGTGCCTTCATTGTGGTCCCGGCACAATTACCTGACTAGAGGCCGGAGACCCGATGTCGCCATCGTGGACCTCGAGGTGCACCCACCGCTCGACAACAGCAAACACGGACCGAGCGCCCGCGAGGCGTCGACGATCCGGTCCACGATAGGCCTCAGGAGGGCTTGGGTTTCGGACGGTTGAAGTGGCCGCCTGCGGGTAAGCACCGCCCATATATCGCCCGACGGGTCGCCGCGTAACCGGATCCCAGGGACGCGCGAACCGGTAATACTCCTTGACAGATACCCCCATGGGGTATATTTTCGGTATACCTGAAAAGGCCGTCCCGCCCCCTTGAAGGGGTTCCACGCCGTAAAGGTCTCTACTCCGCGCAGCCCGGCGGATCCGCCTCCGCATCTGGTGCGCCAGGACCAAATTCACACCTCGACGATTTGGGAGATCACCATGACCGGCACCCCGCCTGCTCCTGCTGCGCGGAACCGTCCTTCCCTGGACCATACAGCGCCGCGGGCCGCCCGCTTTGTCCTGGACCTCACTGCCGGCCCGTGCTCCTTCCCTGACCACGCTCGGTATCAGCCGCACCTAAAGGCGCGCCCGCTCGCCTTCCTCCGGCGGCAGGCCCCCGGGCCCTCCAGGGCCCACGTCACCGAGTTCATACGCCCGCCCCTGCGGGCAATCCCACAGTTGCACAGACGAGCATTGAAGGACTTTTCACCATGAACACCACAAAGCGTTCGCTCTCCCTGTCCGCCCTGGCCGTCGCCGCCCTCATTCTGGCCGGGTGCGGTGCGACCGGCGGATCCAACACCACCTCCACCATGCCGCCCAGCCCGGACCAGAGCATCTCCGCCTCCCCGCAGGCCGGGCAGGAAGCATCGACCAAGCACAACGAGGCCGATGTGCTGTTCGCCCAAATGATGATCCCGCACCACCAGCAGGCGGTCGAAATGAGCGAAATGATGCTCGCCAAGGATGGCATCAGCGCCGAAGTCACCGACTTGGCCACCCGCATCAAGGACGCCCAGGGCCCCGAGATCGAAACCATGACCGGATGGCTCGAAGCCTGGGGTGAACCCCTGGAGCCCGAGGGCGGCGCCGAAGGCCACGACATGGGAGATATGGGTGCGGATTCCGGATCCATGGACGGCATGATGAGCGAGGACCAGATGGCCGAGATTGAATCCACCGAAGGCGACGAAGCCTCGCGGATGTTCTTTGAATCCATGACCGCCCACCACAAAGGCGCGATCGACATGGCGCGGGAGCAGATCGACAACGGCCAGAACACCGAAGCCATCGCCCTGGCCGAAACCGTCGTCGAAACCCAGGAAGCCGAAATCCAGGAAATGGAAACCCTGCTCGCCGGCCTCTGACCGGCCAGCAGAACCCACCCTCCCGGGGCGGGACCGGCACCCGCCAGGCCCGCCCCGGGCACTCCCTGCCTCCTACCTCCTGCCTCCTGCCTCCTGTCTGAAAGAGCGTCCCGTCATGGTCATCCATTCAACCCACCGCCTCGACCCCGGGGCCTCCCGGACGGAGGCGCTCCCTTCGGCATCATCTGGATGAGCCCGGGCCGAGTTCTCACCGACGCGTGAGTCCCGATGAGAGCTGCCGGCAGCTTACGCTTCTTCTCCCGGAGCCGTGTTGGTGATGCTCTTGCCGGAAAGGACCGAGGTCTGCGACCCCGGTGGGGTCAGGTGTATCACTTGGCACTCTCCGCTGTCGGCGGTGTCCAGGTCGACCCGAAAGCCGAGGGGTTCGTAGAAGGACCGTACCCGCTCGACGTCGGTGACGGGAACGATGACAACTTCAAGCTTCAATGGAGATTCCTCGTGCTGGGGGCGCTGGTTGTCCGTGCTGGTGGTGCTAATGCTGCGGGACGGGGAGGGACGGCGATGCGCCCGGATTCGTTGCGGTACGCCGGCTGCACACTCCGCGGCTGCGCCGGGCGCCCGGCGTCTGCGCCCGGACCTAAATTCGGGCAGCGGGGCCGGTACTGCCGGGCAGCAATTTCGGGCCGATCGTGATCGGTGGTGGTGCTGACGGTGCACGGCGGAAGGAACCACCACGGCCGGGTGGTCCGGCCGGGCTCCAAGCCTGGGAAGACTCACCTTGGGGTTTGCGCGGGGCCGTCCAGCTGGGCTTGGAGGCCTTGAAGGAGGATGGTGAGGCCTTGATCGAGTTCGGTTTCTCCGTCGTAGTCGAGCAGGAGCGAGGCGAGACGGCGGAGGTGGGGAAAGTCCCTTTTTGGCAGCCGATGCAGACCGAGGCGCAGCCCCGGTTCGTCCTCGTCGGGGTTGACGACGAATTCTTCAAGTTCGTTGATCAGGTGGCCGATGAGGAAGCCGTAGTAGGCGCGGTAAGCATGGAGCGCGCCGGAGGGTTCGAAGCCGGCCCGGCTGAGTACGGCGAGGATTTGCTCAAGGGGGCGCAGCGCGCCCAGCGGCCGCAGGCCCATGGGGGTGGACAACGGGCGTGTCACCAGCAACGGCACAACATTGGGGTGGCACAGCACCAGTGAGCGGAAGCGGTGGGCGGCCTGACGGAGCTGGTTCTGCCAGGCCGAAGGCATGTCCTCGGCCTCGGGGATTTCCCACTGGTCCAGCAGAAGTTCGGTCAGGCCGTCGAGAAGCGCATCCCGGTTTTCGGCGTACCGGTAGAGCACCATCGGGTCCTTCCCGAGCCGGTGACCCAGGCCCCGCATCGAGAGCGCGTCAAGGCCCTCGGCGTCGACCAGCTCAAGGGCAGCGGTCAGTACGGTTTCTCGGCTGAGCTGGCCCCGTCCCTTCCCCCGGCCGCCTGAGCCCGGGTGTGCGGCCGGGCCTTCAGGTTCGCCGCCTTGATCGGCACCAGTTGTCCCGTTTTCCGGAATCATGAGCATCCACCTTCTAGTAAGCCCCCTTGCTATTTGAAACTCTACACCGTAGTGTCTACGGTGTAGAGCAATGGCGTGGAGCAAACCGCGGCCCTCATGCTCCCTATCCCACTGGTGACCCGGCTCGTTCTGAGCATCGGAGTTCACCGCCCACACTTCTTGAGGAGATTTTCCATGGCCAACAGCACCCTTGAAAGCACAAACCACGGCAACCACGCAGTTGAAAGCCGCCGCTCGACCGAGACGAAGGCCTCGACGAAGACCACCGAGTTCTTCGCCTACATCGCCATGGTCATCGCCGTTGCAGTCACCGCCCTTGTGGTCGGCGATGGTGACGCGGAGGACGGCATCGACATGTTCAACGCCCACCAGGGCATGGAGCTGATCACCTTCCTGACCATCGGCTACATGGTGGCCCGCGGACTGGCGAAGTCCGGAAGCCGCGAGCACTACAACGCGTAGCACTCCCTGGTGATCCCCGCAGTGGAGTAGGCGCTCCTTCGCGGGGATCACCTGTCTGAACCCGCCGGCCACGGCCACCTGCTCCTTCTGCGGGCACCGGTCGGGTGCGCCGGCATCAACACCCGCACCACCTGCACGCACCACTACCCTCAAGGACCCCATGAGTGACATCACCGCAACCATCGCCCCGGCAGGCGCGGGGATTGCTCCCGAAACGCCGGTCCGCCGCGCCGTCCGGATTTCAAAACCGAACGACGTTGTCGCCTCCTACTCGGTCCTGCTCAAGCAGGTTCGCAAAGAGGGACTCCTGAACCGCCGCCGCCGTTTCTATGTTGCGGTATTCGTTCTGCTGAGCCTTGCAATGGGTGCCGCGTGGACAGGTTTCGCGCTGCTGGGCGATACGTGGTTCCAGCTTCTCATCGCCGCCGTCCTCGGCGTCGTGCTGACCCAGATCGCGTTCCTCGCCCACGAGGCCTCGCACCGGCAGATCTTCAAAACCCGAGGAGCCAACGACTGGTCCGGGCGCATCCTTGCCGCCGGCGTTGTCGGCATCAGTTACGCCTGGTGGATGGATAAGCACAGCCGGCACCACAACGACCCGAACACGCGGGGCAAAGATCCGGACATTGAGATCGACACGATCTCCTTCATCGAAGAAGACGCGGCCAAGGCCAAGGGCATCCAGGCCTGGATCACGCGCCGGCAGGGCTACCTGTTCTTCCCGCTG
This sequence comes from Arthrobacter sp. TJ-254, assembly GCF_058269175.1. NCBI lineage: Bacteria > Bacillati > Actinomycetota > Actinomycetes > Micrococcales > Micrococcaceae > Arthrobacter > Arthrobacter sp. TJ-254. Next base: position 53,898 of record NZ_JBZCNF010000007.1, read on the forward strand.
CTGACCCTCGAGGGCCTGAACCTCCACGCCCGCTCCTTCGTCACCCTCTTCCGCCGCGGCACCGTCAACGGCCGCTGGGTTGAGCTGTCACTGCTCGCGGTGCGGTTCACCGCCTACCTCGGCATTCTCTTCTGGTTCCTGCCCGTCGGCATGGCCTTCGCGTTCCTGGGCGTGCAGATGGCCGTCTTCGGCGTCTACATGGGCGCCTCGTTCGCACCCAACCACAAGGGCATGCCCATCGTGCCCAAGGACAGCAAGCTCGACTTCTTCCAGAAGCAGGTCATCACCTCACGCAACATCCGCGGCGGCTCCTTCGTGAACAACGCCTTCGGTGGCCTGAATTTCCAGATCGAGCACCACCTCTTCCCCGACATGCCCCGCCCCCACCTGCGCCGGGCCGCGGTCATCGTCAAGGAACACTGCGAGCGCCTCAAAGTGCCCTACACCGAGGTCGGCGTCGGCGCCTCCTACGCCGCCGTGGTCACCTACCTCAACCGGGTCGGCCTTGCCGCCCGCGATCCGTTCGACTGCCCCATGGTCAACCGGTTCCGGCGCCCGTGAGCGCCAACACAGGGACCTCCGCCGCCTCCTCCAACAACCGCTCCCGGCGCCTGGGCAGCAAGCGTGCCGGTATCACCAGGCTTCGTGCCGCTCTTCGGCACAGGATGTCCGCAGCGCACCGGGGAGCCGGATCCGCTGCGACGCCTCCCACCCTCGTGGCTTCGGGGGCAACCGCGCCCGGTGCTCTCCGACCCGACGTGGTTGGCACCGTCCAGGTCCCGCCCGGCGGGGACGACGCCGCACCGGTGTGCCGTCTTCATTCCTTCCGGCCGGCAGGCGTGACCGGTGGGGCGCCGGTATTCGTCATGGTGCACGGCCTGGGCATGTCCCACCGCTATTTCGGCAGGCTTCAGGAGGAACTTGGCGCCTCGGCGGAAACCCACGTGCTCGATCTTCCCGGTTTCGGGGGAACACCGAAGCCCGGCCGCCCGCTCAGCGTCGGGGATTACGCGGCAGCCATCGCCCGGACCCTGGACGCGGCGCAGCTTCGTTCCTGCACCCTGATCGGACATTCCATGGGAGCCCAGTTCGTCACCGAACTGGCCCTGCAGCGCCCCGACCTGGTCGCCCGGGTGGTCCTGATCGGCCCCGTCACCGATTCCTCGCACGCATCTGCCTTTTCCCACACCCTGTCCCTGGGCCTGGACACGGTGATGGAACACCCGCTCACCACGGTGCTGGCCGCCGGCGCCTACGCGCGCTGCGGGCTGCCGTGGTACTTCACGGAACTGCCCGTCATGCTCACATACCGTCTGGATCAGAGGCTGCCCCTGGTGACCCGGCCCGTCCTGATCATCCGCGGCGCCCGGGACCCCATCGCCCGCCGGGACTGGTGCGCCCGGCTCGCCGGCACCTCCCGGCAGGGACACCTCGTGGAAATTCCCGGACAGGCTCACGCCGCACACCGGGCAGGCGCCGCCGCCGTCGGCGCGGCCATCACCCGGTTCATCGATGAACACCCGCCCACCCCCGAAGCAACAGCGCATCCGGGCCCCAAAGAGCTGTTCAGTGCCCTCGGGGCTGCGGGGGGCACCCCCGTTGAGCGGTATGCGCCGCAGCTGGGTCCACTGCCCGCGCATACGCGCGGGCAGGTCAGTTTCACGACCGGAGACCGGCAGGCCCGCGCCCACCTGATCCCGCACCGGCACGCCGGGACGGAAGCCCCAGCGTCGAGACAGGCCGAGACGCAGGTCGTGCAGGTGTTCGTGCTCATTCACGGCATCGGCATGTCCCACCGCTACTTCCAGCGCCTCGGCAACCAGCTCGCCGCCCACGGGCGGGTCATCATGCTCGACCTGCCCGGTTACGGGTGGACCAGGAAACCGGCAGACGGCATGACGAACGCGGCGAAGGCGGACTTCATCGGGGGTCTCCTGGATCAGATGGGGGTGTCCTCCTGCGTGGTGATCGGCCACTCCATGGGCGTCCAGAGCGTCACCGAGCTGGCGCTCCGACGCCACGGCCTCGTCTCGCACCTGGTGCTCATCGGCGCGGCCGTGGACGCACACCGGCGGACCGTGCCCGAGCAGGCCCTTACCCTCACGGTGAACAACGCCCTGGAGAAACCGGTGTTGAACACCCTTCAGTTCACCGATATGCTCCGCTGCGGACCGCGCTGGTACCTGGCCGAACTCAAAGTGGCCATGGAATACCCCCTCGAGGAACGCCTGCCCCTGGCCGGGCAGCCGGTGCTGATCATGCGCGGTTCCCGCGACCTCGTTGCCGGATCCATCTGGTCCCGCGACCTGGCCGAATCCGCCCCGGACGGGGAACTGGTGGAAATCGACGGAGCCTTCCACGGTGTGCACCACAGCGCCTCCGGAGCCGTTGCCGAGCGCATCCTGTCCTTTCTGGCCGGCACCGCGGACCGCCGGGATGAACCCGAAGCGGCGTAGGTCCGCAACCACCGCACGTCAAACGCTTCATCTTCCCGCCAGCGGAAACGCGTGGAAGGAACGTACCCCGTCAGGCCCGGGATCCTTCGTCCCGGGCCCAATGATCAGGAATAGGTAGACCAATGGCATCACCCCGCAGGTTCGACACGATCACTGTCATCTTCAATCCCAACAGCACCGGGGACGCCCCGAAGCTCGCCGCGGAGCTCAGCGATGAGCTGGCGCCCTCGCTGCCCGGGACGGACGTCAGACTCCAGCCCACCGAACACGCCGGCCACGCGGTGGATCTGGCACGGAAGGCGGCCTCGGCGCCCAACGCCCTGGTCGTGTCGGTCAGCGGGGACGGCGGGTATAACGAGGTCGTCAACGGTGTCATGGCCAGCGGCAGCGACGACGCCGTGTGCGCGGTGCTGGCCGCCGGCAACGCCAACGACCACAGCCGCGTCACGGGGCGCAAGCCCCTGGCCGAGGCCATCATCGAGGGCCATGTGCGCCGGATCGATCTGCTGCGCATCAGCATGGACGAGCCGGACGCAGACCCGGTGTATGCTCACTCGTACATCGGGTTCGGCCTGACGCCGGTGATGGCGATCGACCTGGAGAAGGGCAGCAAGGGCGCCATCAAGGAAATGTTTTCGGTTGTGCGCACCTTTTCGAAGTTCAAACCCTTCGAGATCCGCCAGAGCGATGGCAGGCGCCGCAGGTTCGACAGTCTCGTGTTTGCCAACATCTCCGAGATGGCCAAGTACGCGACCCTCAGCGAGGCCGGTGACCACCCTGCCGACGGGAAGTTCGAGGTCATCATCTTCCCGCACATGGCCAAGTGGCGGATCCTGCTCACCGCCCTGCGTGCCACCACCAAGGGACTGGGCGACCAGCCCAGCTACGCGCACTACCGGTTCTCGACTCTCAAGCCCATGCCGTATCAGATCGACGGCGAAGTGAAATCCGTTGACGCCAACACGGCCGTCATCATTGACAGCATCCCGCGGGCCCTGTCCATCCTCGGATGACCTTCGGTCGGCCATCCTTCCCGGGCCGCGCGAAGGCGGCCTGTGGCCCAAGCTGATCGGCAGTGCCCACACCCGGTACGTGGTGGCGTCCTTCACCCGTGTGCAGAGGGTGGCAGTGCCGGTTTCGGAGGAAATCACCCCTGGTACGCAACGTTTCGTCGAGGATCTGCCGGCAGGCACGGAAGGACGGCGTCAACGCCTCGCGGGTCCCCCGGCCGATCGCAGTGGCCCGTTCCGTCGTTCCCGACGGTCAGCGGACTCTGACTGCGGCTCCTGGAAGGTACGGCCTTCAAACCGTGGGGCAAGGCCGACGACCGTCGAAGACAGTTCGGCTGCCCCGCCGTGCTGATCAGGCTAGGGTTACCGAAAACAGTTAGTAAGCCCACTTCGCATCGGTTGCCGACGAACGCAGGGAACGGTCACATGATTGATACGCAGCAATGGACAACGACACGGCTTCTCCTCACGGCGGCACGGGTGACCGAACATGCGTGGAATGGGCATCTCGTCGAGCTGGGTGTCACTCATGCCGGAATCAACACGCTGCGGGCCCTCGCCGAATCGGGACCAATATCCCAGGTCGAATTGGCGCGTCGGCTGAGGGTGCAGGGCCAGACGGTCGGATTCCTCCTTGCCCGGCTGGAAAGCCGGTCGCTGGTTGCCCGGGCCCGCAGCATCACCGACCGCAGGAACGTGACAGTCCAGATCACCGGTGAGGGACGGGCCATTCTGGAGAAGGTTGATCAGGCAGAAGAGGACTTCAATGACGGCGCCGGTTTGGGCTCGGAGGCCCTACGGGCGGCGCTGATCCGAATTATCAGCCAGGACCGTGCGCAGGCGGTGGCGCCTTCGCATCGGTCGGATAGCGACGGGTAGGACGCTCGCCTGCTTTGAGCCAGTGAGGGTGACGCCGCCGCTCATCTGAATTCACCCTGAGGCGGGGTATTCCCCACCCATCCCTCGTCGTCAACATAGCGAATACCAGCCCGTAGGCTGGGGACCCCGCATTCCTAAATTCCATGACTTTTTGTGTGAGGTAATCCGTGCCAAACAGTTCACCCCGTGATGCCTCCCACCCGGCGGAATTACCAGTAGTCACACCCGAAACCGGTGGCCGGCCATGGCGGCGGATACCGCTGTTGAGGACATTTGTGATCCTGCTGGTTCCCTGCCTGATTCTCAGCGCTGCCAGTGGTTCCCTGTTCCTGGCATTGGAGAAATCCACCCCGGAATCCTTCGATGACATTCATTTCTGGTTCTACTTTTTCGATGTGGGCCGCGAAATCAATGTGCCTACCTGGTACAGCTCCGTCATGTGGATCGCTGCCGGCCTTGTTGGCGGCTACCTGGCCCGCAGCGCGTCCCGCTTCCGGCGCACATGGTGGTTTTTCGCCACCGTGTGCGTCCTGTTCTCAATCGATGAAATGCTCGAGCTGCACGAACGCCTGGATGTGATCGGGGCCGCCCTGGTGAAGTTCCTTCCCTTCGAGCTCGGGTTCGTGTGGGTAATTCCGGGAGCAGTGATTGCCGCGGTGGTTGTGCTGCTTCTGCTGCGCATGGTTCTCTCGCTTCCGGCAGGGGTGCGCAACGGGCTGATCATCGCCGGCGCCGTGTTCGTCGGCGGAGGCATGGGCGTGGAGTCCCTCGCGGGGCTGGCACTGGCAGGCACCGGGTTCACCCCGGCGTTCTTCGTGCTCACCCTGCTGGAGGAAACACTGGAAATGCTCGGCATCGCCCTGTGCATTGCCTCCCTGCTTCACTTCATCGAGTACCGCCCCGTCGAACGCGCAACCGCGTACCGTCCGGCCGAACGTCAACCGGCGATGTAGTGTCCGCAGCGTTGATTGGCGCGGAGCGTCCGGAAGTATCCGGATTTTCCCTTTCTGACCGGTGTGGCCGTGGATCCTGTCCGGCCTGGTGGTGCTCGGCTGTCGGGGTGGGGCCGCCGCATCGGTGCCGCTGATCAGCAGTGTGCACTGGTGCACGGCCCTCAGGACATGGATCGGCGTGCACAGTGCCCGCGTCGGCCGGCACGCTCCCGGGTCCGCCGTGGTTTCTCGGCACAGCCTTGGAATGCTGTTGCGGGCTGGTCTCGCCCGTTCCGTGGCAGGCCGGGATCTGCCTACGGTCGAAGCACACCATTGGAACGCGAACTCCCAAGGAGGCAGCGATGTACACCATCCCGGATCCCCCTCACCGACCGCCCCCGCTCCCCCGGCAACGTCATGAACATCACGGCGGGAGGCTTGCCGCAGTGCTGGCCGGTGCAGCACTCGCGCTCACTGGCTGTGCCTCCGGGGGCGCGGACAACTGGAACTCGACGGCGGTGGGTGATGACAAAAGCGTGGGAGCAGTGGACCTGCGCAGCGTCCTTCTCGTCACCGCCGCAGAGGGGCGCCCCGCCCGGATCCTGGGCACTTTGGAGAACAACTCAGAGACGCCGGTTGAGGTCACCATCAGCGACGCAGACGAGCGAAGGATCGTCGTCGTGCCGGGGCAGGGCAGCCTTCCCTTGGATACGAACCCGACGCTGCTGCACAGCGCCGGGGACGCCCCGGGTGCACGGACGACGCTGACCGCCGAAACCAGTGAAGGTACGGTCGACCTCCTCGTGCCGGTGGTCGATGGCACCCTGGACCCGTATCGGCCCTATCTGCCGGAGTGACGACGGCGGCTCACCGGAATTGTCTGCAGCGGCTCGTCCTGCGCCGCCTCCGAACCCCACCGAGGCCGGATTCCCGCGGACCGCCGCGCCTGCTGTCCATCGCGGTGCACGAACCGGTGATTGCCCGGAACCTTCACCTTCTCATGCAGAAACTGCGTCGGAGCGCCCACAGCGGTCGTGCTGTGTGAGGGCTGGTCCTCGGGTACCGTTGAGCGTCAGCCCTGCCTTCAGCGATGGAGGATCATGCCCCGGGTCCTGGCCGCGCCCAGGACTGGGGCTTACCGTTGGTCCGGCCGACGGTATTGCCTGGACCGTCGTGGCTGGTTGTCGGTGAGGTTCTCTTGTCCGACCTTCACCCGGCGTGTTCACGCTGCCGTCACCTGCCTTTGATAGGTTCTGCGGATGAATCAGTTGCCGCCCGAGCGCCCGTCCCTGACGGTCGGAGATCTTTCCGGCCGCACCGGTTTCGATGAGCGGTTCCTGGGCGTGGCCGTCCCGGTGCCGCGGCTGACCCTGGACGTGGAGACTGCCCTGCTCCCCTACACCCACTTCAGCGTCCTGATGCGCCTGGACAAACGCCTGGCCGCCGTCGCCGCCCTGGGCATCGACGGCGCCCGGCTGATGGACCGGGACCGGGACGGGCTGCGCTGGCGGCTGGATCCGCGCCTGGAGGAAGACCAGCAGACCGGGGAGCGGGTCTACGCCGACAACGACCTGGACCGCGGACACCTGGCCCGCCGGGCCTCGGCCGTCTGGGGCGACACCGCCGAGGAAGCCGAGCAGGCCAACCGGGACACCTTCCACTACACCAACGCCGCCCCGCAGGCCGCCCGCTTCAACCAGGGCCTGGAACTCTGGCTTGGCCTGGAGTCCTACCTGCTGGAGCACGCCGCCAATCACCGCCGGCGCCTGATCGTGCTCACCGGGCCGATCTTCAGTGACGCCGACCCGGTGTACCGCGGGGTGGAAATCCCGCTGCGCTTCTTCAAGGTCGCCGCGTTCCTCCACGGCGGCAACCTGGCCTCCACCGGGTACATCGTGGACCAGACCCCGGTGCTGCCGGACCTGGACGAGGCCCGCCGGCTCCTCGGGGAGGCCCCGCCGCTGGGCCCGTTCCGGACCTTCCAGGTGCCCGTGGCCGACATCGCCGCCCTGACCGGGCTCGGGCTGGACCGGCTGGCCGCCGTCGACCGGATGCCCCCGGTGCGCTCCGCCGCACCCAGCGGCAGGGAATCGGCGTGGCTGGAGCTGTCCGCCCTGAGCGACATCAGCTGGTCCCGGTAGCGCCGCAGGCGCAGCAGGAGTTGACCAAAGAACATCAGCGGTTCCGCGGATTGTATTTGATCTGCGTGAAGTGAATCCGGCACGGCTGCAATGGTTCCCGCCACGGCTCGTCGACGGCCCGCGGATCCGCGTCGTATGCACGCGCTGGACGCTCCGGACGGCGGCTGACCAGTGGGCCGCCGCGGCAACGCAGATTCCGCGATGTGCGGCCATCGGCGGTTCAGGAAGTGATTTCGTGCTGCGTGGCTTGGGCCAGGGCCCTGAGCATCTGCAGGTCTCCCGCGGAAAAGGTGCGGGGGTTCTGGTCGATGACACACAGCGTGCCGATGGTCCAACCGCCGGAACCGACGAGGGGGTGGCCGGCGTAGAAGCGGATGTGGGGCTCGCCCACAACGAGGGGATTGGCCTTGAACCGTGCATCTTCGAGCGTGTCGTTGATGATCAGCGGGCCCGCGCTGCGGATGGTTTCGTTGCAGAAGGAGATTTCCCGTGCGATGTTCTGACCCACCGGGCCGGTGACCGATTTGAGGAACTGCCGGTGCCCGGTGATGAAGGCCACGATGGCGGAGCTGACCCCGAAGTGTTCCCGCGCCCGCCGGGTGATCGCATCGAAGCGTTCCTCCGCCGGGGTGTCCAGCAGCCCGGTCAAGTCGACAGCCCGCATCCGTTGGGTTTCGGCCTCCGCGGCGGTGAGAAACAATGCGCCCGCTGCTCCGAGGTCTTGGAGCCCCTGCGGCAGGTCCGCCTCCGCAGATCCGTCGGGGGCCCTTTGCCGGGATCCCTCAGGGGTGTCGGTGGTGTAGGGGACGCGGAGCTCCGAGGCGGTGTCCTCAAGCAGTTCATTCAGGGCGAGTGCCAGGATGTCGCGCTGCAGCGCGGGCAGGACCTGCATCCCCAGCAGGTAGGCCTCGATCTCCAACTGTGACAGGGACCCGCCGAGGGCGAAGTACTCGACCCACAGCTCCGCCGGTGCCAGCCCGACGCGGGAGGCTGCGGCGATCGTGAGTTCCTGCTGTGTCCGTTCATCCACGGTGAGACCTCGAACCGGGTTCGCGGGACCACATATTTTCCGCAGAAGCGGAACAGTTGAATCCCTGGGCGGCAATTAATCAGCATGCTTATGAACATGGCTAGCGGGGGCTCGGCCGGTGTGGGAAACCGGAAACAGGCTGCCGAAACGGACTGGACCCGCTACGGGCATCGTTCCTACAGGTGCTCTGGGCTGGCCCCCGGGCACCCGCGGACTGCAGCAGCGGGAGGCAGATCGGTTCCCGGACGGACTCAGCAGCTGATTCCGGCGTGTGTTCATCCGAAAGGGGGTGGCACGGGTGGGAAATATGCGCGTGGGCGGGTTGGGGCATTTGAAGATTGCCCAGACAGTCCCGAAATGTGAGGCACTCCAGAGAGGAAGGTGGTAGCGGAATTCGCACCAGACGCCTCTGAGCCTGATCCGTTCCTCATTTCTTGTTGCCGAATATTCCATAGGCCCGCTTCTTACTCATGATCTCGCTCGCGAAATCAGCTGGACCGACCGGAATGCACCGGGTTTCCTCGTATAAGACCATGGGCCGGGCTGCCCATATGACTCCGGATTCTTTCTATCCACCTGCAGAATACTCGGGCAGATTCCCTTACACTGCAGGCAGGGCCCCTCTTGTGGGTGCCGGTAAGGATGGCAATGGAGCCTTCAGAACACCCGCGCGGGGCACGCGAAAAGATACTGGCCTGTTCCTATCAGCTCTTCATGCGTCGCGGTGTCCGCGCCGTGGGGGTGAATGAGCTTATCCAGGAATCCGGAGTGTCCAAAGCAACCCTCTACCACCATTTTCCCTCCAAACAGGACCTGATCCTGGCGTTCTTTGAGCGGCGCTGGCAGGTATTCGTGGTCGACCATTTCCAAGCTCGAACCGCCCGTCCCGGCGCCACCGCCGAAGAGCAGTTGCGGGCCACATTTGATGCCCTGGACGAATGGTTCCATCGCCCGGATTTTGAGTCCTCGTCCTACATCAGGGTGCTGTTCGAACTGGGACCGGAGCATCCGCTGGGACAGCAAAGCCACCGGTACCTCGACAGACTACGTTTGCACGTCCAGGCAGCGGCCGCGGCGGCGGGCCTTGGGGACGCGGAAGTATTCGCGCACGCCTGGATGCTGTTGATCAAGGGCACCATCGTCGCGGCGACGGAAGGAGACACCAAGGCCGCCCGGCGTGCACGACCGATGGCGGAGTTCCTCATCGAGCACCACCGGACGGCTCCCGAGGTCCCGCTGTGACGATGGCCGCGTCGTTTACCTGGGGCGCGGGCGCCCGTGGCTGGGTGGGCGGTTCGGTCAGGCTCCCTGTCCTGCCATCTGCATCAGTCCGCCGTCCATCACATAGGTTGCCCCGGTGACGTAGTCCCCGTCCGGGGAGGCCAGAAACACGGCCAGGCGCGCGATTTCCCTGGGTTCGGCCGCACGTTTCAGCGGGATGGTCTGAACCTGCTGCTCGAGGTATTCGGGGTCATCGATGGCTTTCTGATTGAAGGGAGTCAGGACCATGCCCGGGGCGATGTTGTTCACGGTCATGCCCAGGTCGGAGATCTCAAGCACCAGGGTGCGCGTCAGATTCCGCAGGGCACCCTTGGAGCAGTCATAGTCGGCGGCTCCGGCACGGGGCTGCTCCTCGTGGACGGAGGTCGTGTTAAGGATTTTCCCCCCGCCGCCCTGTTGCTTGCGGTGGTTGATGAAGTGTTTGCAGCAGATCAGCTGCCCGATGAGGTTGCTGCGCAGGGTGCGTTCGAAATCGGCGATTTCGAGGTCGGCGACGTACGTCCCGGAGGCGTCGGCGCTGGCATTGTTCATCAGGATGTCAACGTGGCCGAAGGCGGCGAAGGCGGTCTCGAACATTTTGATGACCTGGTCTTCGTCCCCGTGGTCCCCGTGCACGATAACGGCTCTGCGCCCGAGTGCTTCGACCTGTTCCTTCGTCGAGGTGGCTCCGTCCTGATCGTGGAGGTAGTGGATGACGATGTCGGCGCCCTCGCGGGCGAACTCGATGGCGGTTGCCTGCCCGATGCCTGAATCGGATCCGGTGATGAACGCGACCTTGTCCTGCAGCTGTCCCATTTGATGTCCTCCGTTTACTTGTAGTGGGCCCGGGGTGGGTTTAGGCCCGGTTGTTTTCGGCCTCGGTGATGGCCCAGGCCGCGTTGATCAGGCCGATGTGTGACAGGCCCTGCGGGAAGTTGCCGATCAGCGTTCCGTCTTTGATGCTGATCTCTTCGGAGAGAAGTCCGAGGTCGTTGGCGTGGCCGGTCACAGTGTTGAAGATCTGCCTTGCCCGGTCGGTCTGCCCGGCCATGGCCCGCCCTGCGGCCAGCCAGTAGGAGCAGATGATGAACGCTCCCTCATCTCCGGATCCTGTCCAGCGCTGGACCAGGGAGCCGGAGGTCAGGTCCCGTTCGATGGCATCTAGGGTGGAGAGGATCCGCTCGTCCTCTGCTGGCAGGAATCCCATGATCGGCATCAGCAGGACGCCGGCGTCCAGGTGATCGGAGCCGAAGGCGCCGGTGAACGCCTCGACGGTGCCGTCCCAACCCCGGTCCAGGATCGCGGCCCGGACTTTGTCGCGTTCGGCTTCCCAGACGGGAACCCGGTCCGGGGCGGCAAGCCTGCCTCCCAGTTTCACCGCCCGGTCAAGGGCCACCCAGCACATCAGTTTGGAGGTGAGGTAGTCCCGGGTGCCTTCCCGGCCTTCCCAGATCCCTGCATCGGTTTCGGTCCAGGTTCCGGCCGCCAGGTCGGCGACGGCCACCAGGAATTCACGGGTGGTTTCCGGTAGATCCCCCAGCACGTCCCGCAGCACCCAGGCGCATTCGAAAACCTCGCCGAGGACATCGAGCTGTTTCTGCGTCCAGGCGTTGTTGCCGATCCGCACCGGACGGGACTGCAGGTATCCCGTGAGGTGGTCGAGGGTGTGTTCGGTCAGGTCATGTTCCCCGCCAACCCCGAACATGATCGGCAGACGGTTCACGCCGAGGGATCCGGCCGAGGCGGTGATCCACTCGAAGAACCGGTGCGCCTCATCGGGGCAGGCCGCGGCCCAGAGGGCCTTGAGCGTCAAGCTGCCATCGCGCAGCCAGCCGAACCGGTAATCCCAGTTCGCGCCTCCGCCGGGTTCCTCGGGAAGGGAGGTGGTCGCGGCTGCCACGACCGCGCCGGTGGGACTGTACGTGAGGGCCTGGAGCACCAGGGCGCTGCGGTGAACCTGCTCCTCGTAGGCGCCGGTGTAGCTTCGATGCATCTGGCTCCACGACTCCCAGGCCGCGGTGGTGTCCTCCAGCCCGGCGACACTCTCCGGTGCCGGGACACGCCGGGCGGTGGAAACACTGTGCTGGAGAGAAAAATCCATCCGTTCCCCGTCCCTGAGCAGGAACGATCCACTCACCCTGCCACCGCCGCTGGTAAGGCCCGGGGACACTGTCAGGGTCAGCCTGTCCGCGCCGCCGGTGATCTCCCATCCCGTCGAAGTGCCGATGAAATGCGGTGTGATCAGCCCGTACTCCGGGCGCGGGGCCAGCTCGACCAGGACCGGCACGTCCGCGCGGACCGCCTCGATACGGCGCAGCAGTGTGTGCGGGGAGCCGCGCCCGATCGCGTGCCCGCGTTCGCCCGGGCCAAGGGCCAGGCAGTCCGTCAGGAGCAGCATCCCGCCCGGGCAGTGAAATGCCGTTTCCACCACCATGGTTCCGGGCACGTACCGGCGGGAGAGCGTGTACTCCACTGCGGGGCGGATGACCCAGTGGCCCGCCCGCGGATCGAGCAGCCGCCCAAAAATGCTGGGAGCATCGAAGCGTGCCGGACACCACCAGTCGATCGACCCGTCGCGTGAGACCAAGGCCGCTCCCTGACAGTCACCGAGCAGCCCGTAGTCGGCGATGACCGCAGCCGTCCGTCCCTCCCCGCCGGCCGATTCAGAGTTCATCTCTCTCCTCAACGGCCGCCAGGTGTAGTTCCCCCGACAGTCCAAGGTTGGCTCGACCGGACCGGAATCTCCGTTCGCGGGAGCGGCGCTGAGGCCCGCGGGGCGACTTCCTGCCGGTCGGTTTCCTACCGCGTTTGGGGTGGTGCGAAGACGTGATCGTAGAGCATTCCGGTCGCTGCGGCCTGAACGAACTTGTTGGTCAAATCCACGGTCCAGTCCTTCGCACTCCAGGTTCCAGGCTGATACAGTCCCAGGGCCGTATTAAGCAGCACATCGGTGCTGTAGACAACGGGGAACACCACGGCGACCGCTTTGGCTCCACGCAGGCCGGCGTGGGCTGTGACGCCGTACGCCGTACCCCACATGGTTCCCAGCGCGAAGTGGGTCACCGTGTTCAGCCGCTCGCGCCCCTGCTGGCTCGTCGGATGGATGGGAAGGATGCGTTCGGCGAAATCCGCGGGCGCGTAGCTGGTTTCGCGTCCGGTCAGGGGAATCTCAACATATTTCTGGAAGGCCGTCATCACGACGGTCCCGGCGACACCGGCCACCATGCCGCGGACAATTGATTCCATCAGGGATGGCTTCTGGGTGGACATGCTGTGAGTATCGTCCTCTCCCATGGTGCCCGCAACCATTTCAAGCGGATTACTTCACGGCGGCAGGGCGATTAGGCAGACGGTTTTCGGGCCGCGGCACACCTCCCCTCGCCCTAGCTATAAATCTCCGGCGCGCGACAAGCACGTGCGCGGTGAAGGACCGGCCCTGCCGGAAACCCTTAGACGGCAATACCAGCGGACCTTTTTCACCCATGGGACCACACCGCCCCAGCTGATCATCAGCCGGCGCCCGCACCGGAGAAGCGGAGGAGAACACGCGGTGGAGGCCGCTGATTGAGCGTGCGGATAAGGCGGGCCACTCCTTCGCCGGAGCCACGTCACCGCTGGAACCGCGGCCTGTCAGCAGTCACATCCGGCACAGCAGTCGCGTACGCCCCTTCCCAACCTCGGCCTTTCCTGCCACAGTATGCACTGTGGGGAAACATAAGCTTGCTGAGTTTTCTTGCACGCAGTCCAATCCAGGCAGTAGAGCGTGACGAACCACACGATAGGCACACAATCGACGTGTGCACTCACCGCACAGTGAAGGAACGAATTTCCATGAACAAGAACATGCGGCTTCTCGCAGTACCCTCCCTCGCCCTCGGCATGCTGGCCCTCTCCGGCGCGCCGGCCATGGCAGCGGACGGCTCCTATTCCTCGACCCTGGGCCAGCTCAACGGCAGCACCGGCGCCGGAACGATCACCGTTGACGTCAAGGGCGACCAGGCAACCGTGAACCTGCAGGTTTCCGGCCTGGCCGAGACCTTCATGGACGGACCCTACCCGCACGTCCAGCACATCCACGGCGGCGCCAAGGGCCAGTGCCCCACCCCCGATGCCGACACCAACGGTGACGGCGTCATCAACACCACTGAAGGCGCGCCCGCCTACGGCGGCATCCTCACCACCCTGACCACCAGCGGAGCCACCGGCCCCGAGGAGGGCCTGAACGTCAAGCTGGGCGGCCAGGGCGGCAGCTACACCATCGAGCGCACCTTCGACATCAACGCCGAGACCAAGGCCTCGCTCGAAGCCGGCACAGCCGTCGTCGTCGTGCACGGCCTCGACCCGGCCACCCTGAGCGCCGAGGCCCAGGCGGCCAAGAGCGACCTGACCGAGGACCTTCCGCTGGCGGCCACCTCCCCGGCGCTGTGCGGAACCCTCATCCCTTCGCAGATGGGTGCCATGCCCAACGGCGGCGCCGACACCGGGGCAACCGAAGAAGCCGGTTCCAACATGGGCGTTCTGGCCCTCGGAGGCGGCCTCGTCCTGGCAGCAGCCGCAGGCGGTACCTACATGGTCCGCCGCCGCAGCGCCGATCAGGCGTAGGGAAGACCAGCACGGATCGGCGCCGGGACGAATCACCCTGATCCGCTAACCGGCGCCACAGGCCACCGCAGGAGCTTTTCGGCTCCTGAGGTGGCCTGTTGTTTTCCGCCCCTCTTTCGATACCAGCAGCTCGATGCCTCACCGCGTTCTTACTTCACTGGCCCTGCAGGGCATCAGCTCCGCCGGGCCCGCCGACATCGACGTCCGCCGCGATGGTGGAGTTCTTCAGCGGCCAGGACGCGGTATCCGGCTCGTGAGGTTTGACGCGGCCATCGCAGCCGCGAGCTGCAAATCGCCCCACCTCGAAGATTGGTGAGACGCAGTGACTTCAGCAGCGGTCAACAAACCGCGTGCCGTGCTCCAGGGACGCTTTGTCAGGACTCGATGTGCCTGCGGGGGTGCCCGCCGACCGCCGGAGCCCACCCATCGGAGGTCGATTCCGGCCGGTCCACCCGGACGGAATGATCGTACGTGTGGAATTCGAACCGGTCTGCCGCGGGTACTCGTGCGGCAGATCTTGCGTACTCCCCGTACATGCACCCTGGGGCTGGGTACCACGCTTTCCTTCGGATAATCCGCCGGAACCGATCTTGCCCGCTAAACAGCCACGCACGCCTGCCCGAGGAAGCGGGGCGGGCTGAGCTGCCTAAACACCACGGCGAGGCCGCGCCGACCCACGATGACATCCTGACGGCCCAGGCACCGGCCCAGCGGGCGGCAGGGGTTGTTGCGCGGTGTTTTCAAGGCTGCGCCCTGCGGGGGCCCCTTAGCAGT
This sequence comes from Arthrobacter sp. TJ-254, assembly GCF_058269175.1. Taxonomy (NCBI): domain Bacteria; kingdom Bacillati; phylum Actinomycetota; class Actinomycetes; order Micrococcales; family Micrococcaceae; genus Arthrobacter; species Arthrobacter sp. TJ-254. Next base: position 68,982 of record NZ_JBZCNF010000007.1, read on the forward strand.
AGAGCAGCCCGACGGCAATGGCGGCCCACCGGCTCGGAGGGCAACGGGAAAGGGCCTTGGTGCGGGAGGATAAGCACCGTGAACAAGATCGGTGAGCCGCAGCCCGGCCCTCGGGCTTGGAGGATCCGCAGTATTTCTATGGAGGAGGGGATCTGATGTCCGTATCGGCGGCCGGGCGGGTGCTGGTGGTCGATGACGAGGGGGATCTGGCGCGGCTCATCGAGGGGTATCTGCGCCGGGCCGGGTTGGAGGTCGCGGTGCGCCACGACGGGATCGAGGCCGTGGCGGCGGTGCGCGGGTTCGCTCCGGACGTGCTGGTGCTGGATCTGGGGTTGCCTGGGATCGATGGGATTGAAGTGTGCCGCCAGGTGCGGACCTTTTCCGACTGCCATGTGTTGATGCTCACCGCTCGGGATGATGAGGTCGACAAGATTGTCGGCTTGTCGGTGGGGGCCGATGACTATGTGACCAAGCCCTTCAGCCCGCGCGAGCTGGTGGCCCGGGTCCAAGCCATGCTTCGCCGTGCCCGCACCTCCACCGCGGAGGGGCCCGAGGGTCGGGGTGCTCAGGGGCAGTTCGTGCAGATTGAGGATCTGGAGGTCAGTACGTCCGCCCGGGAAGTCCGCCTTTCCGGGATTCCGGTGGTGCTGACACGGATCGAATTCGATCTGCTGTCCGCCCTGATCACCCACCCGCAGCTGGTACTGTCCCGCCGGCGGCTGGTGGAGATAGTCTGGAACACCCGGTGGACCGGGGACGAGCATCTGGTCGATGTGCACATTGGAAGGATCCGCAGGAAGCTCGGCGATGAGGCCGCCCGTCCACGCTTCATTCACACAATTCGCGGGATCGGCTATCGGATGGGCACCGGACGATGAGCACCACCACTATTTCAGCCCGGAACCGGCCGTGGAATTCGTTGACCGTGCGGCTGATGCTGGCTCAGAGCGCGGTGCTGCTGGTCGGGCTGATCATTGTGGTGGTCACCGCGGTGCTCGTGGGGCCGTCCATGTTCTACCACGAGCTCATCGAGGCCGGTCACGCCGATGAGGCCGGTGGGCTGGTCCACCTGGGGGCCGCTTTCCGCTCGGTGAGTCTGACGGCCCTGACCCTCGGCGGCCTCCCGGCGCTTTATATCGCCGGGTTGCTCAGCTTTTACCTCTACCGCACCATAGGGCGGTCCCTGGCTTCCTTCACAGCCGCCGCCGGGGAAGTGGCCGCGGGCAACTATGACGTGCGTGTCAGCCCCACCCTGCTGGGCCCGGAGTTCGACTCCCTCGCCAATTCCTTCAACGAGATGTCCGCCCGACTCGGCGCGGTGGACACCACCCGGCGCCAGATGCTGGCCGATCTAGCGCACGAGATGCGCACCCCGTTGGCCAGCCTCAAAGGCCACCTCGAGGGTCTCGAGGACGGGATCGTGGCCCTGGACGAGCGGACCACGGGTATTCTCTCCGCCCAGATCACCCGGCTGGAACGGCTCGCCCGTGACATCCGGCAGCTGACCGCCGCCGAGGAGGGAATGACCCACCTCCAGCTCACCATTGAGGATCCCCAGCACCTGGCTGCTCAGGCGGTTGCGGCCCTGGAGCCCGGCGCTATCAACAAGGGCGTGTCGATCACCTCCAAGAGCACCGGCAGGAACGCCTCACCGGTGCTGCTGGATCGGGAGAGGATGGGCCAGGTATTGGGCAACCTGCTGGAAAACGCGTTGAGCCACACCCCGCCCGGAGGCTCCATCACCGTGCAGACTGATCACGCCCGGGAGGCGGTCACTTTCACGGTCACCGACACAGGGGCAGGCATCAGTGCCGAAAATCTCCCGCACGTCTTCGAGCGCTTTTACCGGGCCGGCACCGGGCGAGAGGCCCGCCGTGGGGGTTCGGGCCTGGGCCTGGCAATCAGCAAAGCCCTGGTTGAGGCCCAGGGCGGAACCGTGGAGGCGGCCAGCCCCGGGCCCGGGCAGGGTGCCAGCTTCCGGATCCGCCTGCCCCGCCGCAAACCCCCGAACTGACCCGGCAGTCAGGTGCCTAGGCAGCAGACCCGCAACGATGGCGGGATGGGCCCGTGGCAGGACCCTCTTCTGCCCTGGAGTGGAGCCTTTTGGTGGTGCTATGACGGTCACCCTTGCGTGCCGCCGCGGGCCCGACCGAGCACGAGCCGGCGGGTGCCCTTCACGCTGGTGCCGACCACCCGCTCCAGGGGCCCCTGTCCCAGGGTTCCTCGCCAGAGCACCGCGAACAGGGCCGCTGCGGCGACATTGATCGTGAACCACAGGTAGGGCTGGTCGTAGTGGAGTTCAAGGGACAACCCCACCAGGTGCACCGTGTACAGGGTCAGGGTCATCACGCCCATCGCCGACAACGGCAGCAGCCACGGCCCGGCCTTCGAGCCCACCAGCAGGAAGACACCCAGGACCATCAGGCCCACACCCAGGCTGGCCGCGATCGCCAGCGGGGTGTTGGTGTGCGGGGTGGTGATCACCAGCCACCACCCTGTGGGAGCCGGCACCTCATCCGGCCCCCAGATGAGGGCCTCCTGCAGGTCGTGCTCGCTCATCGAGGAGGCATCCAGCAACCGCTCATAGCCGCCGAAGGCGTAGAGCAGAAGGTGGGAGGCGGTGTGGGCGAAAATCGCCACGCCGGCACCGATGACCAGCATCCGGATCTGCACCTCGGTCCTGCGCAGGTCCAGCCTCCCGATCCCCAGCCCGGCCAGTACATAGGTCATGTAGGCCAGAGCCGGGTAGGTGCCACTCAGCACCAGCTGAGCGGTTATCGCCCCCGGCTCGGTCACCAGATCGCTGAACGTGGGGTTCTGGGACACGAAGTCGGGCAGCACTTCCTCTAACCGTTGGATCAGGATCGGGGCGAGGATCCCGAAGCCCGCCGCGGAGGCGAACAACGCCTTCGGGCCCAGGTGCAGAAACGGAAGGGCCAGAAGGAAGAACACCCCGTAGTAAATCAGGATGTTGTCCGTTGGCGCGTCCTCGGGCATCACGGTCCCGATCCACAACCCCACGGCGCCAATCAGCACAGCCCGCACCACAAGCCCCAAACGATCGGCGGTCATCGCCCTGCCCTCGTGCCGGTGACGGCCCCCGGAGGTCAGCGCAAGCCCCACCCCTGCCAGCAGGGCGAACAGCGCCGCCGAGTCTCCCGAGAACAGGATCCACGCCCAGCTCGGCTCCCCCGCCTCCTCGCTGCCATCCGGCAGCAGGTGGATGGCCATCAACCCGATCAGCGCCAGCCCCCGGGCCGCGTCGATGCCGGCCAACCGGCGCATCGGCCGCACCGATGCCTCATCTGATCCCGCCTGGCCGGCTTTCCCTGCCCGTGACATCCCACCCATAACGTCCCCTGCTCGTGCCGGCCCCGTCAGAGACCTCCTGGCGTGCGGCCGACGGCCGGGCCCGAGGTCCCGGAAGCCGGGACCCTGCTGCATCCAGCTTCCCGGCGGCACGTCGCGCCCAGGTTACGGGTTTCTCAAGATTCCATGAAGAATGAGCAGCGGCCTGAGGCCTGCCGTGCAACGGCGGGGCCGGACAGCAGCGTCCTGAGTACGCTGGAGGAAGGCGCGGACATGGAAAGGAACCCGGTGGTGATCAGGCATCGAATCCGGTACTTTTCTTTCCCTGACCCAGTTCTGTACCTGCAGTACATCAAGATACGCGCCCTTCCGCCTCCCACGGCGCACACCGGTCCCGACCGGGACCCACCTCCGAAGCGTCGGTACGCCCCGCCCTGCGGGCTATCCCACAGCTGTAAATTCGAGCATTGAAGGATCCGACACCATGAAGACTCCCAGGCGTTACCTTTCCCTTTCCGCACTTGCCACCATCGCCCTTTCCGGATGCGGCGCCACCGGCGGAGCGGACACCACTTCCACCATGCCTCCCAGCCCAGACCAAAGCGCCTACGCCTCGGCGCGGGCGGGGCAGGAAGCAGCAACCGAACACAACGATGCGGATGTGATGTTCGCCCAGTCGATGATCCCCCACCACAGGCAGGCGGTGGGGATGAGCGAGATGTTGCTGGCCAAAGACGGCATTAACACCGGGGTCACCGATCTGGCCACCCGCATCAAGGACGCCCAGAGCCCCGAAATCGAGACCATGACCGGGTGGCTTGAAGCCTGGGGCGCACCCGTAGAGCCCGGCCACGGTGGTGGACACGGAGGCGGTGACTCCGGGACCATGGGCGGGATGATGAGCGGGGACCAGATGGCCGACCTTGAATCCGCCCAAGGCGATGAGGCATCGCGCCTGTTCCTGAAATTCATGACCGTCCACCACGAGGGCGCGGTGGACGCGGCCCAGGACGAAATCGACAACGGGCAGAATGCTGAGGCGGTCGCCCTGGCCGAAATCATCGTAGAAACCCAGCAGGCCGAGATTAGGGAAATGGAAACCCTGCTCGCCGGCCTCTAACCGGCGGCAGACCCCTACCACGCCCGGCGGACTGGCGCACCGCAGGCCCGGCCCGGGCCTTCTCCCCCAATCTGGGTACCGGATTTGCACTACCCCTGCCCTTTCAGATGCGTGCCCCCGGAACCTCCCGGAGGTGAAGCCGCCGCGGCCGGTGATCCTGCTCGTCCCCGGATCCGCCCTGCCACCACGTGCTGGGCGTCACTGGCCGGCACCGACGAAACGGAGCCTGCGGCCAGCACAGGTGATGACCCACACAGCCACATCCACGGTGTGTGGACCGGGTAAGCAACCGGATCCTGCTGATCACCCATGCGGACCGGGACCGTCGGTCGATGATTTTGTGGCGGCCGTGGGCGTTTTCTATTCGATCACGGGTACTGCGCCCGAACTCAGCCCCGCAGCCGGATCCATCGGATGAAACCATGGTCCGCCTGGCGGTACTCGCTGGGAACTGGCGCCAGGGGCGCCGAGGGCCCGCCGCGGGAATCTCGGCCCGCACCGACTGACCTGTCAGGATCCGGGCCTCGAGAGCGTCGGACTCCGGACATTCCGCCTTCCCCGTGCTGTGGATCCCTTCCCAGATGGGCGCCATGCAAAACGGTGACGGGATCGGCCGATTCTCGATTCGTGGTCAGCGTCGGCACCGGCCGCGACCGAGGCCGGTTCCTCCTGCGGCATGATGCAACCCTCAGCTTCCTCCTTCGAATCGCCGCGAGACAAAGGATCACCATGACCGACCTTGCCGCCATTGCCTTGATCTGTTCCCTCACCCCCTCCCCGGGACCTTCGAGCAGTGACCTGATGGCACGCCGCGTTCTTGACCAGCTGGCCCTGCACGGTGTCACCACCTCCTCGGTCCGGGTGGTCGATCACAATGTGATGCCCGGCGTGGAAAAGGACATGGGTGAAGGGGATGGCTGGCGGGGGATCCGCGAGCGGATCCTCGCCGCGGATATTCTTGTCCTATCCACCCCGATCTGGATGGGCCACCCCTGCAGCATCGCTCAGCGGGTCCTCGAGCGCCTCGACGCCGACCTAGCAGAAACCGACGACGACGGGCGGCCTGTTATGTACGGGAAAGTGGGGATTGTGGCCGTCGTGGGCAACGAGGACGGCGCCCACAAGACGGTGGCGGATATGCAGCAGGGACTCAACGACATCGGCTTCACCCTCCCCGCCCAGGGCAGCACCTACTGGGTCGGTGAAGCAATGCAGACCATCGACTTCAAGGACCTCGGCTCTGTCCCGGAGAAGATCGCCGACACCACGGCAGGGGCTGCCCGCAACGCCGTCCACCTCGCCCGTTTGCTCAAGCCCATCCCCTACCCCGCCGGCTGAACCCATTTCCTTCCATTCCCTTTCATTGCGGTCCGTTCCTTGAGTTGGGCGGGTGGACGGCGAACCGGCGATCGTGCACTGCCCGTTCCATGGCCTGTGCCACTCGCCGGGAAGGAAGCATTGCGGCCGCCTCCCTAGGAGAACACCTCCGGGTGAGGTGATCGGCCTGGTGCTCCTCTGTGGAGCGTGGCTGACCAGCCATCCTGGGCGGGGCTGCGGTCAGCGCTGGGCAATCACGCTCCCATACTGGGGGTATTCGGTAAGGAATGCCCTGGCCTTGGGGCAGCGCACGGTGAGTGGCAGGCGGCGGCGGTGCAGGTTGAGGGCAACGTGCCGATGCAGTGCCGCCTGCACCGTGGTGGTCAGCGTTTTGAAGGGCGGCTGCACAACGGTCTTCATGAGCACCAGTTGCCCTGCGCGGAGCTCGTACGTCGCATATGCGGCCAAAGCACCGCCGTAATGCAGCTCGAACCGGGACAGCGGGGGGTTGTCCCGGAACGCGAAGGGCGACGGCGTCACGGGCCGCAGGGCCTTCGCAGCGGCTGCCCTTTGTTCCAGTTCATCCAGGAGGGCCTCGTACTGGGCTCGGGCCTGGCGGGGCGGATGATCGCCCTCGAGGAGTTCGTAGGTCCGATCGCACAGCTCACGCAGTTGCCGGTCCTCCAACCGGGCCGCCACCCCTTCCGCATCCTGTCCCGGAGTTCCGGCACGTGACGGCTCAGTGGACCCCGATTCCGGGTCTTCCGCGGAATTTCCGGTATCAGAAACTGTGCAAGTCTGCGCCGGTTCAGTCACGATCAGCCCCCACGTTCAATTTCCTCCGATCCCCCACCGGAGCCCCGTGCTGGAGTTTAGGCTGGATCGCGGCAGAAAGACAGCCGGCTTATTGGCATCCGGGGTGGATTCGTGAGGTGCATCAAGAACTGGGCAACATTCAGCTCCTTGTCGGGTCCATCAATTTAGAGGGCATCCGCCAGGGGCCTGCCCGACCTGTCCGGGGTGGACAACCTTGACTGCTTACCCAACCAAGGCCGTCCAACTAGAGGCTCGCGCGACTGGGTGGAACAGCAAAGCCGTGAAGATCCGGTTCCTTGAGCCGGCCACCCAAACCATGCGCGAAGGCTGGGTGTGGCGGAACGCAGTAACACCAGAGCCTTCGAGGAGGGCCCAACCTGGCTAGCGCCGCACTTGAGGTATGAGTCCTTGTATCGAACGAAGGCTTCCTCCCTCCGCCTCAAAGGGAGGAAGCCTTCCGCCCCGAGACCAGATACGGCCCTGCAAGAACTCGCCCGCAGCGCCCTGGCATCCGGCCTTGCTGCCACGTGGCATGAGGGGGCCGGCACCATGTCCAACTGCTTGACCAAGGTAACCACCTCTATTACCTCGCGTCGGCCTAGGGCGGGTCAACTGGGATCCGGGGTCCCCGGGATCATTTACATTTGGACTTTGCGTGGCATCGCGTGCATTCACTCGACAGTTCTCGGCGTTGCGTCCCACCTCTGAGTGGTTGTCCGCAAACATCACGAGGTGGTGTGTCGCACGTTGGCAGATGGGGCAGACCCTGATTGCTGACTGAAGACGCAGCGACCCCATGCGAGACAGCGTAGGGCTTGATCTCGACGAAGATCCGCTGCCCTCTTTGCGGGTTGAGCTCTTGTTTTCGTTCAGGCTTCGTGCTCGCGGCGGTCCGGGCGTCGTTCAGCCTTGCCCGCTTCCTCGTCCCGGTCATCCAGCTCAAGACGCAGTTCCTCATTTCGTCCCTCGGTTTCCGGGTCGAGCGATCCCTCCTCGACGTACTCGGCGTCCATCTGGCGGTGAACCTTGCTGTTGAGCACGCTCACGTCGTCGGTCGGCAGGCCGTCCAAGTTGGCAGGGAAATCCTCGCTCGGGTCGAGTTTGCTGTCGTCGTTCATCATTGCCTTTCCTGGGAACCGCGGTGCCATCGAGCATACTTTGGACTCCCCAAGGGATAGGCCAACTCGGCCGCATATGAAGAAGCCCCCCCACACGGTGAAGCGTGGGGGCTCATTTACAGGTCAGGGCCAGCCTCGTACTTAGTGATGGTGAGTTGGCGGACCGGGCACCTGTCCGCCTTGTTAACCAGGGCTGTCTCTTCGCGAGAGTCGACGGTCATGCCCCAGCGGGCTTTCACCGTGACCCACTGGATGATGTAGGAGCAGTGGTTGGCGGGAGGCATCCAGTGGGCTAGCCTCGGGCGCGCCACGAGCTTTGCCCTGATCCCGACCTGTTTTGCTTTCGGGGTGCTGCACCTGCGGGTGCTCATCATGCTGCTCCTCCTCTTCGGCATCTTCTCCGTCTTCGGGTTCGCCGCCACCCAGTCACTGTTACCGCAGATCGCGGAACGGCGCGCGCCGCCAACGCCCGGCTCGACCAGGCCGAAGCGGGCGCGCAGACCGTCGGTCCGGCACTGGGAGGTTTCCTCCTCGGTACCATCGGCGCGCCATTGGCCATTGCTGTGGACGCCGTGACCTACATCCGCGATGCCGTGTTGATCGCCGGGCTCCGCCTCAAACCATCCGTCCGCCGGGAATCAGGCCCGCGGTCGGTCCGGCGTGAGATTGCCGAGGGCCTGCGGTGGACCTACCGCCACCGCATTCTGGGGCCGCTGGCCTGGTCCACGCATGTATGGTTCATCGGAAACGCCGCAGCCCTCACCGTTCTGGCGGTCTTCACCCTCCGCACCCTAGGCTTCACGGCATTCCTCTTTGGCTTAATTGTTTGCGGTGGGAGGAATCGCGGACTTGGCCGGCGCCACTGTCGCCTCGCGCGCCGGTGAACGCTTCGGCTCAGGAGCCACGATCACTGTAGGCAGGGCCATCTACCCTCTCGCCTGGACACTGGTCGCTCTCGCGACGGCCAGCGGCGCGGCCCAGGCAGACACCATTGCCTCCGCCTTGGTCTTCACCGCGTTCGCGCTCCAGGGTTTCACGGGCGGGTTGGAAAACGCGAACGAATTGAGCTTCCGCCAAGGACTGACACCCCACGCGCTCCTGGGTCGGGTGAACGGCACGATGCGATCCGTGAACCGCACCATGGGCGCCGTCTGCGCTGTGATCGGAGGAGCCGCTGCGACGCTGCTCGGGGAACGAACCACACTGGTCATCATCATTGGCATCTTCGCGGGCGCCCTTTTCATTGCGATCGCCTCCCCCTGCGAACAGTAGGCGACGACGAAGAGCTACCCCTCGGTTCAGGCAGATCTTGGTGGTTTAGTTGAGCGGCCCGGCGGGACAATTTTGCGGGCGGGGTATACGCGACTCGGCAAGATCGGAAGTCATATGGAAATTTTTGGGGCAGTCGCGCTCGGAAATAGTGTCGCGGTGGAACGGCTTATAGGACGCGTGGTGATTACCGGCTGGTGAGGATCCAGATGAAGCTGACCAGGCGTCGACGTAACGATGAAGGCGTCCTCTGGTGCGCGGGTTCGTCCAGCTCCTCCTACAGGCCTGACCTCCGCGACCCATGATGCTAAGACGACCCTCGGGATCAGCTGTTCTCGGGTTTCACCAGGCTGTCTGCGTCCTCTTCGAGGGCGGGAGCTTCGGAGAGCTGTTCGAGAAAGGCTTCTGCCTGCCCGGACTCCCCTGCGGGAAGTTCATCAAGAACGTCCTGGTCGGCTGTGTCCTGTCCGGCGGGGGGTGTGGAGCTGTCTCGCGGGCCTGTGGTGGTTTCGTTTGGCATGGTGCCTTACCTCAACAATCTGGTGGAGTGATGGAAGATGGCCGGGCCAGGCGCGCGGTGCTGATGACGCGCCTGGCCCGGCCTGGTGTGTCAGGTTAGGAGGTCAGCCCGGCCTGGTGGTCGATGCCGGCCTGGTCGACTTTGCGGTGGAAATGCATCCCGGCTTTGCCGCCAAGGATCGCCCCAATGAGGGGAACGAGGACGGCGATGGCCAGGGCGATGAGACCGCTGGCACTCAGGAGACTACCGTCGACGGGAATGCTGGGCGCTCCGCCGATGCGTGAGAGGACGTTGAATTGGTCTCCGGCAATTGCGGCGAGGATGGCAACAACGATGGCGATGACGATGCCCCACAGCCAGACCGCGAGGCCCTGCTTGACTCCGTCGAAACGAGCCATACGGCCGGCGACGTAGCCACCACAGTAGTAGGCGAGGAACAAGATGAGTGCCAGCACGATGCCACTGACAATACCGACGGTTTCCGCGTTCTGCGTTGCCTGGTTGGCGGCTTCGCCGGCATCGGTGTTGTTGGCGGCTCCGACGCCCGCGCCGATCGCGGTGGCCAAGGCGCTCAGGATGACCGTCATGCCGATCGCGGTGAGCCAACCAAAAAAGGCAGACCCGAACTTGATGCCGCCGAACTTTTCTTTCTGGGCATTGACGACATCGTTGCGCCGGCCCTTGGGTGTGCTTGCTCCTGCGTTGTGGTCCTGTGCCATGACTCTCCTTGGAATGGTGTTTCGCATTCTTGTCCGTCACCACGCTCGCAAGCCGGGTGACGGACATGTTTGTGTCGCGCCCTTCGAAAGACCGTACGCCGGTGCGTAAAGGGAACTTCCCCGGGAGCCGGTGACGGCTCCCGGCGGGGTTCGGTCAACTAGCGGCGGTCGGTCTTGCCTGGCTTGTCCGCGTCCAGCATCTCGATCTTTTCCTTACGGATTTCACCGGAGACGGTTTCCTGGGCCTGGACAGTTTCCTTATCCAGGCGCACCCGCTCAACGGGAACGGCTTCCTTGTCGATGACGACTTTCTCCTCATGGAGGATGACTTCGTGCTCCTCCTCGCTGATCGCGGGCCCGTCCATGGCGTCGCCCCGGTTGGCATCGGTGATGGGTTCGCGCTCAATGCGGACCTCTTCGCGCCGGACCGGAACCGTCTTGGTGACGTTTTCGGTCACCACGTACTTGCGCAGGCGCACCCTGCCGGCTTCCCGGGTTTCGGTTCCGACCCGGAGCCGTTCCTCAGAGCGGGTCATCGCTTCATCGGTGGTCGGTCCGGAGGTGTCATAACCCACCGTGCTCCCGTCAGCCGAGCGGTCGACCCGCTCATCGCCGTGCTGGAAACCGGGCTCATAGCCGGTGGTGTTCTTGCCGGTTCCCGAGACGGGGGGCGCCGTTGTGGTGTTCGGGGTGGTGTTCTGATGTCCGCCGGCCAGACCGTAGTGCCGGTACAGGGTGTCTTCTTCCTCGGGGCTGAGCGCACCGTCCGCTTCAATTCGCGGTGCACCCTTGACCTGGTCCTTGCTGTAGCGGACCTTGACATCTTTGCCGTCGGCGTTGGCGCCCTCAAGGGGAACGAAGGACTCGGAGGTACCAAAGAGCCCCGTCTTCGCCGTGACCCAATTTGGATCCCCGGTCTGGTCATCCAGGTAGATCTGGCCGATGGAACCGATCTTGGTGCCCTGAACGTCAACAACGTTGCCGCCCTTAGACAGGATGGTGTCGAGATTCTGCTGGGTGATCATGGTTTTTCCTTACATTGTGATTGTAATGAAGGTGGATCGGTGGAACAACGGGTACCTCAAGAGCTAAGAAACTCATTGCAACCCTGACTCGCCGGGGCTTATTACCGTGGTGCCGGGGCCGCTATTGGTACGCCGGCCGATTGCTTGACTGTCACGAACAACTGATTATCAGCATGCTTACTACTCTGACCGCAGTGGCAGTCAAACGCAACTTCTGATTCTTTGGAGTGCGGTCGCGGATTTGTGCACCGGCACCGGCAGAATCCGCCGCACCGGTACGGGAGCACACCGTGTCGGATCTCAGGCTGCCCCTGCTAACTCGGGGCAGGAACCGTGGGGCTGCCTGGCGTGTTTCTCACATGTCGGGCGTGGGCGGAGAATTTCGACAAGGTCCGCCCGTATTCCGTCCAGGAGACGTGCATCGGATCGGCCGCACCCTGCATGGACAGGGTGCGGACCTCCTCCGCAGGACGAAGTAAACCTAACGGACCGTGCGCATTTTCATATCCAGTGCACCATCGGGCATCGGTCGTCACCAGCGAACGCCGACGAGCCTCGATCAGCCTCCCGTCCTCCCTTGTTACATGCTCCTATGGAGTGGCGCACCGCGTCGAGGCGGCGGAACAACTTAGGGCACCTGAGTTCCCAGCTTGCTCCGCTTCCGGATTTGTCTCTGTGCGTGCTCTCTAGGGCGGTGTTGGGTCTAGGGCAGACGCTCTTCGGATGGGCGCTGCGCGCCTGGATTCCTTGACGGCTGCGCCGTTCCTTTCGGCAGACCAGCCTACTGCCTGCTCCCCTCTGGGCAAGTCTGCGCCGGGGGCTTTCGCGGCATATCCTCACTCGCTTTGCTCCCTCCGGTATTCCACGGACCCCCGGACTTCGGCTGGCCCATTCACCCCGCAGCCAGACGAGGCACTTCGTGCCGAAAGGCACGGTGACCAAAACCAAAACCCTCGACCCGCGCCCGGATCCAGGTTCGGGCCGTCCGGGATCGATGCTCACCGGTGTCCCTGCTCCGCCCTCGGTTTCTTGGCCAGCTCAGATTGAGGTCTTCCACGTGGTCGGTGAGGCTCCTGCATGGGCAGCGTGTTGAACCGGCGGGGGTTGACGCTTACGCTGGGGCCCATGACCGCCGGGCTGGGTTGGGGGCGCCTCCTGTAAACCGGACGGGACGGGAGGCTTCATGGAACGGGTGACGGGATTCGGTGGAGTGTTTGTGACCGCCGCGGACCCTGGCGGGCTCGCCCAGTGGTACAGCGACATGCTCGGTGTCGATGCTCCACCGCAGTCCTACGATGCAATGCCCTGGTGGCAGGAGGCCGGGCCCACGATCTTCGCAGTGATGCCGCCGGACTCGGAGGACGTGGGTGGCAAGGGCCATTCGTGGGCGTTGAATTTCCGGGTGGCCGACCTTGATGCGATGGTCGCCCAACTGCGCCGCGCCGGCGTGTGGGTGGAGATGGACCGGGAGGAATATCCAAACGGCCGGTTTGCGTCTCTGCGCGATCCGGAGTGCAACCTCGTTCAGTTGTGGCAGCCCGGCGGCGCGGGGGCCGCCGGGAGCAGTTGACCGGCGGGGCGCCGCACCGGCCCGACGGTCGGCGCGGTACCGCGGCCGATGTTGGTTCAGGGGGTAATTTCGTGCTGGGCGGCTTCGGCCAGGGCCCGGAGCATCTGTCGGTCTTCCGCGGAAAAGGTGCGGGGGTTTTGATCGATGATGCAGAGAGTGCCGATGGTCCAGCCGCCGGGCCCGGTGAGGGGTGGCCGGCGTAGAAGCGGATGTGGGGCTCGCCCAGGACAAGGGGATTGGCTTTAAACCGTGCATCTTCCAGCGTGTCGTTATTGATCAGCGGGCCGGCGCTGCGGATGGTTTCGTTGCAGAAGGAGATTTCCCGGGCGATGTTTTGGCCCACCGGGCCGGTAACGGATTTGAGGAACTGCCGGCAGCCCGCAATCAGCGCCACGACGGCGGAGCTGACACCGAAGTGTTCCCTCGCCCGCCGGGTGATCGAATCGAAGCGTTCCTCCGCCGGAGTGTCCACCAGCCCGGTCCGTTCAACGGCGCGCATCCGTTGCGTTTCGGCTTCCGCGGCGGTGAGGAACGCCGCACCCGCGGCGCGGAGGTCCAGCGGCCCCTGCGGCGGCTCCGCCGGCGTCAATCCGTCGGCGGCCCTTTCCCGGGGTGCCGCAGGGCGGTCGATGCTGTAGGGGACGCGGAGCTCCGAGGCGGTGTCTTCAAGCATTTCGTTCAGCGCATGGGCGAGGATGTCGCGCTCGAGTGCGGTCAGGACCTGCAACCCCAGCAGGTAGGCCTCGATCTCCAGCTGCGAGCCGGACCCGCCCATTGCGAAGTATTCAACCCAAAGCTCCGCCGGTTCCAGCCCGAGGCGGGCGGCCGTGGCGATAATGTATTCCTGCTGTGTCCGTTCATCCACGGTGAGACCTCGAACCGGGTTCGCGGGACCACACATTTCCGCAGAAGCGGAACAGTTGAATCCCCGGGTAGCCATTAGTCAGCATGCTTACAAATAAGGCTAGCGGAGGGTGGTCCGGTGCGGGAAATCAAAACAAGGTTGCCGGAAAAGGCGGATTCGTGCGGGGCGATCGGTCCTGAAGGGCGGCACCGGGCGTGTCTTCGGTCCTCCGAGGAGGGCATATAGGGAAAGCAGGCCGGCGTGGTGCCTACGCGGGCAGCGCTGGACGGCCGGGCGCTGCGGCGAAGCTGCCGTCAGCGCTGGGCAACCATGTTCGCGTATTGGGGGTAGTCGGCAAGGAACGCTTGAACCTGGGGGCAGCGCACGGTAAGTGCCAGGCGGCGACGGTGCACGTTGAGGATGACGTGGTGAAGCAGCGATGGCTGCACCATCGTGTCCAAGGTGCGGAAGGGCTGCTGCACAACAGTCTGCACCAGCACGAGCTGACCTGCATGGAGGTCATACCTGACGTATCCTGCCAGCGCGCCGCGGCTGTACAGCTCGAACCGGGACAGGAGTTGGTTGTCGCGGAACGCGAAGGGTGAACCCGTCGTGGGCCGTGGCACCATCGGGACCGCTTCCCTCCGGACGGCCGCCGGCGGGGCGACTGTCCGGCTGTGCAGCGCATCGCGCAGGGCCTCGTACTGCGCTCTGGCCTGCCGGGGCGGATGGGCGGCCTCGAGGAGTGCGTAGGTCCGGTCGCACAGCTCGCGCAACTGCCGGTAGTCCAACCCGGCCGCCCCGTCCGCGCCCGTTTTCGCGGACTGGCCCGCAGTACCGGCGGCTAACGGTTGCGGGGATCCGCGGGCCTCGGTGGGGGCTCTGGAAACCGCGCCTGTCTCTGCGGGTTTAGTCATGGTCACCCCCAAATTCGATACTCCCCGACCGTATGTCAAGCCTTGTGCTGGAGTTTAGGCGGAATTGCGGCAGCGCAACAGTTGACGTGGTGGCGTCCGGGGGCGCGTTCCCCGTGCCCAGCCGTCGTGTTACTCCCCGTGACCAGGCCTCGGTGGCCGGCCGCGTCTGCGGTCGGGGATCCCGATCCACCGTGGCGGGTCGACGGTTCCCGAGAATCCGGATAAATCTTCTATGCACGGGATCCGAGGTCGACGGTAACGGTGGTGCCGCCACCCGGGGCGTCGGTGATCGTCAGGCTGCCCTCGTGGGCGGCGGCGACGCGCGCGCTGGTGGCGAGCCCGATCCCGGTTCCCGGGGGTCGCTCTCGCGGTGGAGGCGGACCAGGGCTCAAGGGCCCGGTCCCGGTCCGCGGCGGGAATGCTCATGCCGTGATCGATCACCCGCAGGGTTTGGGTGCCGCCGATCCGGGAGAACGCGAGCTCGTCCTCCACGGTGGCGAGCATCCGGCCGGCACTTCCCCGGATGATGCGAACACTCGGACCTGACCGCGCCGGTCGACTTCCGGCACGCGGATCATCACCTTCAGCCGCGGCTGGCCTGCGCACAGTGCGGGGACCCGGTTGAGCCGGGCAGCGTCTCGGCCCGATCCAATCTCGGCCTGTGGAACGGCGATGCCCCGTTGGGCCGTTACCCGTGGGAACGGACGGGCGGCGCCTGACAGGTCCCCTGACTCAGCCGCCGATGAGCGGCGGGCCGGCAAATGTGGATGAGGCTTCACCCACGTCATCCCTGATTTCAAACGTCGTACCGGCCGGTGTCATCGCTGAGGAGGCCTTCACCGACGCATCCACGGTGGAGCTCTATCCGGAGGAGGAAGCGGTTCTCGAAAATGCCCTAAATGAGCGGCCCCGCGAATTTGCGACGGTTCGGCTCTGTGCCCGCAGGGCTCTTTCCCGCCTCGGCATTCAGCCCGGCCCGCTCCTGCCGGGAGTGCAGCGTGCACCGCTCTGGCCCGTCGGCGTGGTCGGAAGCATGACCCATTGTGAGGGGTACCGGGCTGCGGCTGTCGGCCGCGTCCCTTCCATCGCCTCTGTCGGAATTGACACCGAACCACACATGCCTTTGCCCGGCGGCGTGCTGGGGGTGATAGCCCGTGAGGAAGAGAGAAGCGCGATCGCCTCCCTCTCGGCGTCACGTCCGGCCATTGCCTGGGACCGGCTCCTCTTCAGCGCGAAGGAGAGCGTGTTCAAGGCATGGTTCCCTTTGACCGGACAATGGCTCGATTTCACCGACTGCGCAATAACATTGCAGCCCGATGGGTTCACCTTCACCGCAGCCCTTCGGGTCCCGGGGCCGGTGGTGAGGGGAAGACGGCGCAATACTTTCCCCGGGCGATGGTCGAGTTCCGAAGCGCTGGGCCGCGGCCATCTCGGAACGGCCGATATCGTCCGGTGACGCCGGCTTCTACCGGTTCCGGAGTGCGGGCGGGGTCCGGGCACCTGGCTGCGGTCGTTGAAAAGACCTGCTCACACGGCGGTATTGACCGCGGGGCCGTGAGGTGAATACCGGCCGGATCGTACTCAGAGGAGCGCTTCAAGGTGCGGGCAGCGGCAGCCGGTACAGCCATGGAGTGAGGATGGTGCGGGCAGCGAAGCCCGGGACGGCACCACAGATCCGGTCGGCGGTGACGCACAGGTCACGGGTTGTCACTGATCCGAAGCGGTGTTCCTCGGTCCAGGCCCGTAGGAAACTGAAGAACGGCCCGTCCCCGGCGGCCCGGCGGAGGGCGTGGACCGCGAGGGCGCCCCGTTTGTAGACCCGGTCATCGAACATGCTCTCCGGTCCCGGGTCGCCCACCATGAGGTCCTGCGGGCTTACCGACAGCCCGCGCCATGCGGCCCGGGCCCGGTCTGCTGCCGTGGAGTTTCCGGATGCCTCGGACCAAAGCCACTCCGCGTAGCAGGCGAATCCTTCGTGGAGCCAGATGTCGGCCCATGTGGTGGCGGTCAGTGAATTCCCGAACCATTGGTGGGCCAGTTCATGGGCAATGAGGCGCTGGGATTCCCAGTCCTGGGTGAGGTGGTTGGGTCCAAAGACGGACAGGGACTGGGCTTCGAGCGGGATTTCGAGCTCGTCACCGGCCACGACGACGGTGTAGGTGGGGAACGGATAGGGTCCAAACCAGCTCTGGAAGCGTTCCATCATCTGCCCCTGGCGCGCGAGGGCGGTCTGGGCTTTGGCCATGAGGGCCGGCGGTGCGCCCAGGTACTGAAGGACAGGCCGGGGCCCGTCCCGCCGGCCTGCCCGGTGGTCCGTCGTATCGGCGGAGAACATCAGGGTCCGCAGGTCATAGCGGCCGATCTGGACGGTCGCGAGGTAACTGGCCATGGGTTCCGGCTGGTCGAAAACCCAGGTTTCGCGGCTGGCTTTTGCGGAGTGGGAGACCAGGACGCCGTTGCAGATGACCCGGTAGTTGGCGTCGGTGGTAATCGTGTATCCGAAGCTGGCTTTCTGGCCCGGATGATCGTTGCAGGGGAACCAGGATGCCGCACCGGTGGGTTGCCCGGCCACCAGGACCCCGTCGGTGAGTTCTTCCCAACCGACCTCGCCCCAGTTCCCGAGCAGGGGTGCAGGGGTACCGCCGTAGCGGATGTCGAGGCTGAACCAGGTGCCGGCGGGCAGGGGCCGCTCCGGGGTGATGATCAGCTGAGTGCCGCGGTGAACGAACCGTTTTACGCGCTGCCCGGCGAACCGGATCTTCTGCACGCGGAGCCCGGCGAGGTTCAGGACAACCGTATCGAGTGTGATGGATGCCTGCGCGGTGATGGTGGCGTGGCCGGCGAGCCGGTTGGTACTGACCCGGTAGTCAAGGTCCAGCTCATAGCGGGAGACCCGGTAGTCCCGGCTTCCGTGTCCGGGCGTGTAGGAATCAGCAGGACCGTGGGCAGCGGTGGCTGGCATGCTCGTGGTTCCCTCAGTGGGCGCGGGCCGGCCCTCCGGGGTCACCGTGCGAGGGCTTTCGAGGCGGGGGTGGTGGGCGGCTCAGTGCCTGGCGGGGCGGTCCAGGGGCTGACCGGGTTGCCAATCCAGTAGCTTCCGGCAGGAACGGTTTCGCCGCGCATGACCAGGGAAGCCGGGCCCACGGTGGCCCCGGCACCTATCCGGGCGGCTGGCAGGATCACCCCGTGCGGGCCCATGGTGGCCCCGTGGTCGAGGGTGACGGTGTCAATGCTCATGACCCTGTCGTGGAAGAGGTGGGTCTGGATGACGCACCCGCGGTTGACGGTCGAGTTCGCGCCCAGTCTGACGAGGTCCGCTTCCGGGAGCCAATAGCTTTCACACCAGGCGCCCGGCCCGATCCGGGCACCGAGTGCCCGAAGCCACCACACCAGGGCGGGGGTGCCGGCGGCGGCCCGGGCAAACCAGGGTGCGGTGACCATCTCGACGAAGGTGTCAACGACCTCGTTGCGCCAGATGAACGAACTCCACAGCGGATGTTCTCCCGGGCGGATCCGTCCCACCAAAAGCCATTTCGCCGCGACCGAACTCCCCGCAGCGACACCGCCGGCGCCCAGGATCACCACGGTTCCGAGCAGCAACGCGGCGGGGTACCCGTTCCACGCAGCGATCAGGTCAAGGACGGCGAGGATGCCGGCGGCGATGGCGGTGGTCAGGATGACCGGGACCACCCGGCCCAGCTCCCAGCAGGAGCGGTAGATTTTCAGCCGCAGCGAAGGGTTGAAGGTCAGGCTCTGGTCCATGTCCATCCGGGCCCGGCGCAGCCGGACCGGCGGACTGCCCAGCCAGGATGTTCCGGCCTTGGCCTTGACCGGTGTTGCGGACAGGACGGCGACCAGGGAGTTTTTCGGGACGCTGCGTCCGGCCCCGGTCATGCCGGAATTGCCGAGGAAGGCCCGTTTCCCGATCCTGGCCGGGCCGATCTTCATCCAGCCGCCACCGAGTTCGTAGGAGCCAATTCTGGTGTCATCGGCCAGGAACGCGCCGTCTCCAACCGTGGTCATGGACGGCAGGAGGAGCACGGTTGATGCTTCGACGTTCCGGCCCACCGTGGCTCCGAGGAGCCGCAGCCAGACCGGGGTGAATAGGCTGGCGTAGAGCGGAAAGAGCAGGTCCCGTGCGAGGTCAAGGAGGCGTTCGGTGGCCCAAACCCGCCAGCCGGTGAGGCTGCGGACCCGGTAGTGGCCAGGCGCAAGGTTGCGCCCAAGGAGCCGGACAATGGCTGCGATGAGGATCATGTTGGACAGGAACCAGATGAGCGCCGCCACCGGAACCGCCCACAGCAGCACGGGCCACGAGGACCAGACCGAGTCCTGGCCGCCGATGGCACCGGCCACGAACGCGGCTCCTGCAGCGGCGGACAGATAGGGGACGGTGGCCAGCAGCGCCGATGCGAGGGCGTAGGCGGGGAACCAGAACCTTGTACCGGGCCGTCCCGGCAACGGGGCGGGCCACTCGTGCTGTGCTTTGCCGAGGCGTTGTGCCGGTGAACCGGCAAACCGCTGGTCGGCCTTGACCTTGCCCGTGACCGCCGAGCCGGGGGCAACTTCCGCGCCTGCTCCGATCCTCGTGCCGGGCATCAGGGTGCTGCGCGAGCCTACGGTGGCGCCCGGACCGACCCGGATGTCTCCAATGTGAACCAGGTCTCCGTCGATCCACCACCCGGAGAGGTCCACTTCGGGCTCAATCGAACATCCCGCACCCAGGCTCAGCATCCCTGTCACGGGAGGCACGGAATGCAGGTCGACGTCCTTGCCGATCTTCACCCCGAGCGCACGCGCGTAGTAGGGGATCCAGGGCGCCCCGCCAAGGCTGACTGCGCCCGACAGGTCAGAGATTTGTTCGACCAGCCATAACCTCAGGTGGACCTTCCCGGAGCGCGGATAACTGCCGGGCGTGACGCCGCGCAGCAGGACCCGGGCCACCCCGGCCGAGACGGCCATCCGTCCCCACGGGCTCACGAAGACGGCCCAGGAGGCAAGCACCCACCACCAGGACACGACGGGGGCCAGCCGCAGCACCCCCAAAGATGCGAGAAGGTTGTTAATGGCCATCAGATACGTCAGCCACCGCATGGATACCAGCAGCTGCAGTGGTATTCCAGCCAGAATTTGGAATATCTGGGACTTCACCGCGGTGGGCTTGACGGTGCGTTCCGTCCCGGCGGCGGTTTCGTCGCCGCCCTCCGGGTCGGACAGGCGGGCCAGTTCCGCGAGGGCGCCGAGCCGGGGGCGGGCGTAGATGTCCGCGACCGTGATGGTCGGGTAGCGCACGCGCAGGGCCGAGACGAGCCTGGCCGCGGCCAGGCTCGCTCCGCCGTGGGCGAAGAAGTCGGCGTCCAGGCTTTCCGGCGCCGAGCCCAGAATGTCGGCCCATTGCTGCGCGATCCATGCTGTCCGCTGATCCAGGTTCAGGGCCGGAGCGGAGTCCCCGGAAAGAGTCGAGTGCAGCGGCCAGGGCAGGGCGTTCCGGTCGACCTTTCCGCTGGTCTTGACCGGAAGGGATCCAACGGTGGTCAGCAGGGGGATCAGCGCCGCCGGCAGCACATCCGCCAGCAGTTCCCGCGCACGGGCCAGATCCGGGGCGGTGCCCGGGGCCGGCGCCAGGTAGCCGATGAGGACCTGGTTGCCTGCGGCCGTGGTCTGCACCGCGGCCGCGGCGCCGTGGATGCCGGCCAGGGTCTGGAGGGCGGCGTCTATTTCACCCAGTTCGATCCGGCGCCCGCCGAGTTTGACCTGGTCGTCAGCGCGCCCGAGGAAGACAAGGCCTTCCTTTTCGTAGCGGACCAGGTCACCGCTGCGGTACGCCCGGGTCCAGCCCAAGGTGGCCATGGGCGCGTATTTCTCCGCGTCCTTGGCCGCATCGAGGTACCTGGCCAGGCCCACACCTCCGATGATCAGTTCCCCGCTCTCCCCCTCCACCACGGGGATCCCGTCCGGGTCGACGACCGCCAGGTCCCAGCCGTCCAGTGGCAGCCCGATCCTCACCGGTCCCGCCCCGTCCACTCGGGCGGCGCACGCCACCACCGTCGCCTCGGTGGGCCCGTAGGTGTTCCAGACCTCGCGTTCCTCCACCGCGAGGCGGGCGGCCAGGTCCGGCGGGCAGGCCTCGCCGCCGAAGATCAGCAGCCGGACCGCTTCAAGCGACTCGGCCGGCCAGAGCCCGGCAAGGGTGGGAACGGTGGAGACGATGGTGATGCCGTTGGTGATCAGCCACGGACCCAAGTCCATTCCCGTCCGGACCAGGGACCGCGGGGCCGGGACCAGGCAGGCTCCGTTGCGCCAGGCCAGCCACATCTCCTCGCAGGAAGCATCGAACGCCACGGACAGCCCGGCCAATACCCTGTCGGAGGTGTTCACGGGTTCATCCGGCAGGAACAGGCGCGCTTCGGCGTCCACAAAGGCCGACGCGGAGCGGTGAGTGACCGCCACCCCCTTCGGGGTGCCGGTGGATCCGGACGTGAAAATCACCCACGCGTCATCGTCCGGGGTTGCCTGGCGGGGCGCGGGAAAGGGCCGGACACGGTCCGGGGCGGTGATGATCTCACCTGCGCGCACGACCCCGGCAACCCCTGCCTCCTCGAACACCAGGCGGGCACGCTCGTCCGGATCATCGGCGTCGACCGGAACGTAGGCCGCACCGACATACAGGATGGCCAGGATGGCCACATACAACTCATTTGTGCCGGAAGGGATCCGGACACCGACCTTGTCTCCGGCACCGATACCGGCCCCATGCAGCGCCGTGGCATGGCGCTGCACCTCGGTGAGGAGCTCCGCGTAACTGAGCGAGGTATCTCCGTCATCCAGGGCGGATGAGTCAGGAAAGCGTTTTACGGTTTCCCTCAGCACGTGGATGAGGGTGCGTGGCGGAGCCGCATGGGCAGCGCGGGCCAGCTGCGGACGGAGGGCTCTCACGGTCCCATTCTGTCCGAGGACGGGCCGGGGCGGCTAATCGCCACGGGGTATGTCCCCCGCCCGGCACTATTGTGTCGCAGCCCCGGTGCAGTTCCGCCCCGGGCCGCAGGAGCCTTCTCCCGTCGGATAGGGGTGGTAGGGACGCGGAACACCGCGGGTAGGATCGGGCCATGCATAACCCCGGCCCAGAGGAGTTGAAGCGCCGGCTGGAGCTGCTCGCGCCGTTCCTCCGGGATTTTGGCATTTCAATTCACGAAATGTACGCGGGCGCGGGGATCCTCACGGCCCTGCCCGATCCCGTTTTCCCTGTCGCTGACGCCCGCTTCCGCCGCACGGCCGGTGTATTGCGGTATCACCCGCAGGGTCCAATCTATTTCACCATCAGTCGGTCGGCGCAGCTGGAGCTCGGCGGCCCCGGCGCCGGCATCCCCCTAGCGGAGGCCCTCATCGGCTACGTGCAGCTGGCCCGCGGACAGGATCTTGAGGACGCCGGGGTAGGGCAAGGGGCGACGGAATGGTATCCGCCGCCGCGTCTTGTTCTGGACCCCGACACCTCCCGGCTTTACATCGCGGCCATCAGCCGGACGCATCAGACCCGGTCCCGGCACGTCTTTGTGCCGTTGGAGCAATACCTCCAGGATCGGGCGCAGTTGTTTGTCGAAGCCTTCCGGGCCGTGCTCTGAAGTCAGGGCCGGCCCAGTTCCTAGGCGTTCCTTCTTCGGTGACCGCTATTTCTTCAGGGAAGGGGGGCGGAAGCTCTTCCATTCGCGGCGGAACTTGACCTCGATTTCACTGGCGAGGGATTGTTCAAGGGCGTGGAGACGGCCAAAGCTGAAGCCGTTTTCGCCCTGCAGAAAGGCATCAACACCGAGGCGGCGCAGCAGGTCGCGGGTGACGACGCTGTCTTGATGGTCACCGAGGATTTTCTGTACGCCATGGGCGGCGTCGGCCAGCTGCGCGGCCCGCCCCGGGTTGACCGGAGCGGCCGCTTCGGCGGCGTAACGCAGGCGTTTGGCTTTCTTGCGTGCCTGGTGCAGGGCCGTATCGCCGCCGGTTCCGGCCGGATGCTCATGTGCCTTCCGGACTGCCTTGCGCAGCCGTTTGACGTCGCGCCTGACCAGCCTTGGAACCACCTTGTGTGCGCGTCCTGACGCCAGCGGCGTCAGGGCCGGGGCGGCCAACAGGGATTCGAGCGCGTCAAGCAGGCGGAAATACCGTTGGCCGTTCAGTGCCTCGACCACCCCGGTGTGTGCCTTTTGGTAGTCGGCTCCGAGCTGCAGATCGATTCTGCGGGTGACAGGACCCATGACCAGTTCGACGGGTTCGGCAGCGACCAGGTCCTTGAGCCGTTCATGCATGACTTCGGCGTCCCGGGCTTCACCGAGCAGGCCGGCCAGCCACTTCAGCCCCTGGCGCAGGCGATTCACCGCATCGGTGTCCTCCAGCAGTCCACCGTAGGTCGCCAGCACCGAGCGCATGCGCCGGGTGGCGACCCTCATCTGGTGGATCGCGTCGTGGGCGTCCAGCCGCACACGGGGATCCTGATCCTTCAGCGCCTGCACCTGCTCGCGAAGGTATGCGAGAAGGACGTCGGCCGCGGAAGCCCCGGGTTCGGGGGCCGGCGGAGCCTTGGTGCCGGGGTTCAGGCGTGGGCCAAGGGCACGTGCCAGCTTGGAACCATGACCGGCCGGCCGGACGCCGGCGGCGGCAAGAAGCTCCTGCCCGGCGTCGAGCAGTTCCCGGGATCCGTCAACGAGTTCGAACTCCCACTCCCGCCAGTGCTGTGCTGATCCTTTCGGGGCGAGCGTCTGCGCCTCAACCCGGTCATCACTGAACTCGGCCAGGACGCCGTCGTCTTCGCCTCGGAGGCGGTACACGGTGCGCCGGGTCAGCAGCCGCACCACCGGAACCAGTACTGTGTCCCTGATATGGACGCGGATCAATCGCAGCAGCGGTTCTGGGACGCCATCGGTCACCTCTCCCAACGGCTCGCGGTACTCACGCCGTTCATCCGCGGCCAGGGGAAGCTTCAAATGCCAGCCTGCGTCGCCGCCGCCGGTCCGGCGCCGCAACGTGATGCGCCCCGAGGCCAGGACCAGATCCTCGGTGTCGAAGTACGTGGCCTCAAGCCGGTATTCCACCAGCGGGTCGACCCGGGCAACACCGGGCAGGTTCAGCAGAGGCGGGACCGCGGTCCCGTCCCCGACGTCGTACTTTTGCTCTATTTCCACCATCGACGTGGAATCCATAGCCGGAGCTTATCTCCGCCACGGCGGAAACTTCAGAAACACGATATGCCCGTGGCGGATCGGCTGCCTGGGGCATCAAAGCTTGCTTGGCGACCGCGGACCCGTTAGCAGAGGTCCGGCGCGCCGTCGTCGTACCGTGAGCCGGCGGCAGGTCAGGTTTCGGGCACTGTGCTCGACTCGGATCGCGATGTAGGTGCGCACCCGTCCTCCGTCCAGGGAGTCGCACTCCTCCTCGAAAATGACCTCGACCTGCGGATGCGGGGCGTCTGGGCAGCGGGCCCCAAGCGGCCCAAAAGGTGCATGACAGTAATCCCTGAGTGACAGATAGGTACGAAGCTGCCGGACGGTTGCGGGTGTTCCGCGCGGCACCCGGATTCGGTGACGGGAGGCCTTCAGATGTCCGGGTCGGCGCGTGTCCGTTCCCGGTCGCGCTTCACAGCACCCTCCATTACGTGAAAATTGACCGGGATGTTCACGGGACTTTCATGCTGCGCCAACCGGTCGGACACCGCGGGAGCTTAGGCTCGGAAAATGAATCCGGATATCGACCTGAGTGAGGTACACGCACTGTCTGTTCTTCGTGCGGATAGTCCGCTGCGTGAACGTCAGATACTCATGCTGCAGCAGAGCCTTTACAACGCGCGCGTTCGCACCCGTCCCGAACTTGCCAGGGTAATTGAGGTATGCACCGGCCGCTCTATCACCTCGTTACGGGAGATACGTCAGAGTGAACTGCGTCCAATCCTGCGTCACGTCCAGACCATGATGGACAGGGTCGATGTTGATCCTCAAGGCATCCTCGCTTCCGTTCCTGCGCGCGATCGTACCTTCGAGGCGCACACCCCGGGATAGTGATAGAAGGACGACGGCGGAGAAGCAAGCCGGGAATCAGGTTCCACCATGCGACGCTCAGGTCACAAGAAGCCGGCGGCGCACACCACTCCTCAACTTTGATAGCAGTCAATGCTGTGGGTGCCCGGGCAGGCTTCCGGCATGCTGGGCGTAGCCCGGCGTGGAATGTACCGATGAATCAGATGGCTTACGTCCGGACGTGATGCTGCCAGCGCCTGTAGCTAGCGGTCGCTGGTGCCGCTGAACAGCGTTGCGAGGAGAACGCGCGCGTGACGGTCCGGGGCGAGAGGCTGACCGAGTACTCCCTGCGCAAGCGCCGGGACGCCGAAGGGCAGCATGCCGGCGAGCAGAAGTAGTAGCAGGAACTCGTCGTCGTCTACGTCGGGCAGGGCACCGCAGGCTCGTAATCGTGCTGCGACAGGGGCCACGGCGGCCCGTGCGCTGTTGAGACTTCCGAGGAGGTAGTCGAGGCGATCGCTAGGGACTGAGCCCTCGTGCACGAGGAGCCGCGCAATGTCGGGCTGGCGTGCGCACGCGCTAATAAAGCCTTCGATGAAGGCTGCCGTGTCCGGCTCACAGCGGCTTTCGGTTTCGGTGCGCGTGATGGCGTCGGCCAGCGGCTGGATGGTCGCTGCGAACTCCGCGTCCGCGGCGTCCACGACGGCTTGCCAGACGCCTTGCTTCGAACCGAAGTGATGACGCACCAGGCCGTGGGTGACGCCTGCGGCCTCCGCAATCTCACGGGTGCCGACAGCGTCGACGCCGCGCTGGGCGAAGAGGGTACGGGCTGCTACTACCAACCGCGCTCTGGTTTCCGCGGCCACCGCATCGGGACGGCGACCGGTGGTGCGGCGGGTAGCCCGGTGTGGCCGCGGAGACGTCATCGCCACATCTTGACAGGAACAGCACCACGGGTCAAAATTTTGCTATGCGACTGGATAGCAAAATGAAGGTCGGCATTCTGGGCGCCGGGCCAGCCGGCCTCACGGCCGCTGTAACCCTTCAGCGGTACGCGCCGCCCGGATCGGTCGATATAACCGTGCTCGACCGTTACAACAGCACCGCGGATTACCCGGGCGTCGAGTACGGCATCCAGGCCCGCGCAATGCGAGCCCTACACCGGGTACGGGCCGACGATGCGGCCCGGCGCCGCGGTAACCCCGTCGACCGGATCGAGTTCTACAACAGGCACGGTCACCGGCAGCTGGCGCTGCGAGTCGACCCGCGGTGGTCGATCGGTGTGTTGCGCCGGGAATTCCTCGCGGATCTAGCGTCCCTGAGCGCCGCACCGCTGCTTCGGGGACACGACGTCAACGCCATCGTGGCGGCCGACGGTGGACGAAGGGTCGAAGTCACCTTCGCGGATGGTCAGCCCGCCCGCCGCTTCGATCTGCTCGTTGCTGCCGACGGTGTGCAATCCGTCGCCCGCAGGCAGTTTTTCCCCGCTGACGCGGTGACCCACGACCGCGGCTTCAGCACCATCTACCTGCTGGTCGACGCTACAAAAGCACCGGACGGCAATATGCCGCCCGGATTTTCCAGCAGTGCCAACGGCCACACGATTCGTTTCATGCGGGGCTCCTTCGCCACCGCCGTCTGGTTCCCTGCGGGCAACGGCCGACTGACACTGGCGCTTGGTCTCGATCACGCCACACGCGCACACATCTGGGTTTCACAAGGGCTCCCGCCCGATGCTGCCTGGCAGAATCTCTCGGGCGCGCAGCGGCGGTCCCTCGCCCGGCGGATCGCAGCGGACGTTCCCGGACCTGGCGGCCTGGTTCTGCAGGCACTCGACCTCGTCGAAGATTGGGTCAGCCCGGACGTCTACCTGTGGTCAATGCGCGACAGCGATCCGCTGGCCCAGCCCTACACCGCTGGCCTGCCCGTCGTCCTGCTCGGTGATGCCGCCCACGCGTTTCTGCCCACCATTGGCATGGGCGCCAGCCTTGCCATCGAAGACGCCGAGATCTTTTCCGGCATCCTGGCACGTCACCTGACCGGCGGCGGAAGCCTCGATGAACTCCACACCAGGGTCCTGCAACGCTTCGGGGACCATCGGCGGGGCGTATGGCTGGACCTCATGACTCGAGCGCGTGATGCCGTGACGAACTGGCGGCACGAAACCGTCGAGCAGGGATTCGTTCTCTCACCATTTGTACCCACCCGCGCAGGGTCCGCCCTCGTGCGCGGCTACGAGCAGCTTCGCGGCCGCACCCTCACCCCTACCGACCACGCCGCCTAGATGGAATCGGCCATGAGCACCGGGGTAATCGACCGGGCGTCAAGCTCCTCGCCCAGTCCGAATCGCACCGATCGGTGCTGGCCCACGGCAACCGCGGTGCCGGGGTACGTCGCCGGATCCTGAGCTGAGCCCCGCACGGACTACGCCCCTCTCACGTCCCCCTTTCTAACCCCGACGAATTGGATCCAGCGTCCTCTGGGAGAGGGTGACCCCTCGGGCCAGATCGCATGCATCCGCGAACGTCTAGCGGACCAGTGACTCAACAACCCAGGCGAAAGAGTGTGACGGGCTCGGAGTGTTCGTTGGGGAGGTCGATGCCCAGTTCGGACAGGAATCCACCGCGTGGGGATTCAGGGAGTCACCCGGGTCATGCCGGCGGAGTGGACGGTGATGGAGCCCCCTGCGGGATGATTGATCAGGCCCGCGGCGGGCTGGGGTCAGCCACCGTTCCTGCGGCATACAAGGAGCACCGCCGGGGGTGTATGCGTGGGCAGGGTGTTGCCCGGGTCATCCGCGCGGTGGTTCCTGAGAGAGTGAGTGGACCAAGATTTTTACCCGGTCGTGGATCCGGTCCCGAATGTCCCGGACGGTTTCGGGGTTTTGTCCAGCCGGGTCCGGGAGGTCCCAGTCCTCGTAGCGTTTTCCAGGGTAGATGGGGCATGAATCGCCGCAGCCCATGGTGATCACCACGTCGGCGGCGCGCACGACGTCGTCAGTGAGGGGCTTGGGGTAGTTCCGGGACAGGCCGAGCCCCATCCCGGACATGACGGCCACGACCGCCGGGTCGAGTTCGGCCGCCGGCATCGACCCGGCGGAGCGGACCTTGATCCTGCCCCTGGCCTCCACAGCGAGCAGGGCCGCGGCCATTTGGGAGCGTCCGGCGTTCTGCACGCAGACGAACAGGACCTCGGGTACCTCGGAGGCGAGAGCTCCCTTAGATTTGGCCAGGGCGTTGAGCCGGTCACTGGCGAAGTGCTCGGTGGTGGCAGGCAGGAACGTGGTGATTCTCGCGGTGCGGGCCAGGGCGGTGTAGGACTCGAAGACGTAGCGTTCGACGGTTTCGGCGGCGAAAACTCCGGTGAACCTTTCGCCGAGGCGGGCGCTGATCCGCTGTAGGACCTCGGTGTTGTCCTGCAGTCCCAAGCGGCTTGTTTCGTGGTGATCAGTCATGGCGAAGCTCCGAGGGTAGGTTGGATCCGGATGGGGTTCAGTTGCTGCCGGTGCGGCCGTGGGAGAGCCCGGTGGGGAATCCGATCAGGACGGTCTCCGGCTCGGTGCAGCAGCCGGTCTCTTCGTCGACCGGCGTGGCGGCGGCGGGAACCTCGCAGCTGGTGCCGGCGTCCGTGGAGCAGACACCGGTTTCAGGGAGTTCGAGGTGGACGGTGTCGACGGCGTGGCGGTCCCCGGCCAGGGCGGCTGCCACGGAGCGGACCTGTTCGTACCCGGTGGCCAGCAGGAAGGTCGGGGCTCTGCCGTAGGACTTCATGCCCACGAGGTAGAAGTCCTTTTCGGGGTGGGCAAGTACGCTGGCGCCGTGCGGGGGGACGGTGCCGCAGGAGTGAAACTCCGGATCGATCAGCGGGCCCAACTGCACCGGGGCTTCCACGGCCGGGTCCAGGTGGAGCCGTAGTTCACGCAGCATGCCCAGGTCGGGGCGGAAGCCCGTGCAGGGCACCACGATGTCCACCTCGAGGGTGCGCCCGTCGATGGCTGTAACGCTCACCCCGGAGTCGGTGGGTGTGAGGGAGGCGATGCCGAAGCCGGCATGCAGTTCGATCCTGCCGGCCTCCACGAGGCGCCGCAGGCGTGATCCGAGCTGGCCGCGGGCGGGCAGCCCATCCGCGGCCCCGCCGCCGTAGACCTTCTCGGCGGACGCACTTCGCACGGCCCACAGGATTCGGGTGGCCGGGTCGTCCCTGGCCAGGTCCGCAAGGCTGATCAGGGTGTTCGCGGCGGAGTGGCCGGCCCCGACGACCAGGACGCGGCGGCCGGCGAACGAGGCACGCTCCCGGCCGGCGACATCCGGAAGCGGCGCCGAGATCCGGTCCGCTGCGGCGTCCTCTCCGGGGGCGGGCAGGCCGGAGGTGCCCAGCGGGTTCCGGGTGGACCAGGTGCCGGAGGCATCAATAACCGCCGCGACCGTGTAATCCCGGGTTCCCCCGTTCTGGTGTTCGACGCGGACGGTGAACGGTGTGGTGTCACGGTTCCGGGTAGAGGTTTTGTCCATGCCGGCCCGGGTGACCGCAACTACCCGGGCGCATGTCTGCAGCCGGGAGCTGATCGCCGGCAGTGCGGCCAGGGGTGTGAGGTAGTGATCGATCAGTTCCCCGCCGTAGGGCACTGCTGTCGCCCGCGGGGGCACCCAGCCCGAGGCCTCCAGCAGCCGGGTAGCGGCGGCGTCAATGTTGTACCGCCAGGGGGAGAAAAGCCGGATGTGCCTCCACTGTTCGATGGCGGCCCCGGCTGCGGCCCCGGCTTCAAAGATTAACGATTCGAGGCCGCACTCCAGCAGGTGGGCCGCGGCTGCCAGGCCGACGGGCCCGGCCCCGATCACTGCGACGGGCAGCGTGTTCGGTGATTCCACGGGTCCTCGATCTTATCCAACGGCGGGGCGGTTGTCGGCGGTCTGGTGGCGCTTAGGCGTGGGTGGGTTCTTCCACCAGTGCGGTGGCGATACTGTCCGCGTCATCGAGCGCGGCGAGGTAGCGTTCGGCGTCCAGGGCTGCCGCGCATCCGGTTCCGGCGGCGGTGATGGCCTGGCGGTAGCGGTGATCCACCGCGTCTCCGCAGGCGAACACGCCGTTCAGGTTGGTGACGGTGGTGGGTGCGTCGACCCTGATGTAGCCCTCGGCGTCCAGCTCCACCTGTCCGGCGACCAGCTCGGTGCGCGGGACGTGCCCGATGGCCACGAACAGGCCCGTAGCCGCCTGTTCTCGGGTGTCCCCGGTGCGGGTGTCCGTCAGGGTGACCCCGGTGACCTTGTCCTGTCCGTGGATGGCGGTGACGGCGGAGTTCCAAGAGAAGCTGATCTTGGGGTTGTCCTTGGCCCGCTGGGCCATGATGCGCGAGGCCCGAAGCTCGTCCTTGCGAACCACGACGGTCACGGACTTCGCGAAGCGGGTCAGGAAGGTGGCTTCCTCCATGGCGGAGTCGCCACCGCCGACCACCATGATGTCCTGGTTCCGGAAGAAGAACCCGTCGCAGGTGGCGCACCAGGACACCCCGTGGCCGCTGAGCTTCTTTTCCTCGGGCAGTCCGAGATCCTTGTAGGCCGAGCCGGTGGCGAGAATGACGGCCGGGGCCTCGTAAGTCTGCCCGCCGCCCGTGATGACGCGTTTGAGGTGACCGGCGAGTGCAACCTCGGTGACGTCGTCGAGGATGACCTTCGCGCCGAACCGTTCGGCCTGTTCCTGGAGCCCGCCCATCAGTTCCGGGCCCTGGATACCGCCGGGGAAGCCCGGAAAGTTCTCCACCTCGGTGGTGTTCATCAGGGCACCGCCCGCGGTGACCGACCCGGCCAGGACCAGTGGTTCCAGCCCGGCCCGGGCGGCGTAGATGGCCGCGGTGTACCCGGCGGGGCCGGAACCGATGATGATCAGCTGTTCGGTGGTTGAGGTTGCGCTCACGGGGAGTCTCCTGATGCTCGGGTCGGGGTCGGGCGTTACTTCGCGGCGGGGGTCAAGGAGGCGATGAGTTCTTCGATGCGGCCCCTGATCTCGTCGCGGATCGGGCGCACGGACTCGACACCCTTTCCGGCGGGGTCCTCCAGGACCCAGTCCTCGTAGCGCTTGCCGGGGAAGAACGGGCATTCATCGCCGCACCCCATGGTGATCACGACGTCGGAGTCCTTTACGGCCTCGGTGGTCAGGACCTTGGGGACCTCCGCGGACATATCGATGCCAACCTCGGCCATCGCCTCCACAGCCGCGGGGTTGATCTTCTCGGCCGGTTGGGAACCGGCGGAGCGGACCTCGATGGCCCCCTGAGACAGGCTGCTGAGAAAGGCCGCAGCCATCTGGGACCGCCCGGCGTTATGGACGCAGACGAACAGGACGGAGGGCTTCTGGATGGTATCGGTACTCACTGGGTCTCCTGAGGGTGGTGTGGGATTGGGATGGATTGGTGGTGCTGGTTCATCCGCTCCCCGCACAAACTCATCCGCATTGATGGATGTCGATATACGGAGTATCGAACGATTGATCGATGGTTGTCAATGTAAGCACGTGGCCAGTTCAATGCACCTTCGGGTCGCCGGTGGTGCAGGGTGACTGGGTGGCGATCAGGCTGCGTGGAGGCGGGGTGCGAGGTCATGGACGCGTCGGGAGATGTCGGCGAAGGCGTCTTCGAAGGCTTCCGTGGTGTTGGCCCGCAGCGGATCGGGCACTGACCAATGGATCCCCCGCAGGGTGGGAAGTTCCTCGTGGGCGTTATCGCAAACCGTCACGATGAAGTCCCCGTCCCCGGCGACCCGGTCCAGGCCCTGCGGGGGGCGCTCCTGGAGGTCGAGCCCGTGCCGGCGGGCGGCCTCGAGGGCGCCCTCGGCGATGCGCTCCGCCGGGCGTGTTCCGGCCGAGGCCGACGGAATCTCGCTCACCTGCTGCCAGAGGGCGGCCGCGAGCTGGGACCGGGCGCTGTTGCGGGTGCAGACAAAGAGCACCCGCCGCGCTGCGTGCCCGGCTCCGGGAACCAGGCCCTCCAGGGCACCGGAGGCAAGCCGGATGTAGCTGCGGCGCCGGTCGGCCTCCGAACGGTGCCGCGTCACCAGGCCCGCCTCCTCCAGGGAGCGCAGGTGATGGGCCAGCAGGTTCGAAGGCATCACCAGCTCGGCCTGCAGCTCCGTTGGGGACAAGTCCCCCAGCGTCAGCAGGTCGACGATGCGCAGCCGCGCCGGATCGGCGAGGGCGGCGTGCCGGGCGGCCCGCCGGCGCAGTGCCTCTACTGGTTCAGTGCTCATTGACTCAACTTTGACTGAGCTATTCGAATCCGTCAAGCTGGTGCCATGACCTCACCTTTGCCGCCGTTGTGGCGCCGCGCCCTGGCCGAGTTCCTCGGCACCAGCCTGCTTGTGATGACCGTGGTCGGATCGGGGATCGCCGCCCAGCAGCTCTCCCCCGACGACGTCGGGCTGCAGCTGCTCCAGAACAGCACCGCCACCGTGCTGGGTCTGACCGTTCTCATCCTGATTTTCGGCCCGGTCAGCGGTGCGCACTTCAACCCGGTGGTATCCCTTGTCGACTGGGTCCTGGGCCGACGCCGGCGCACCGGGCTGACCCTGCCCGGGCTGGGCGTCTACGTCCTGACCCAGACGCTGGGCGCCATCGGCGGCAGCGTCAGCGCGAACGCCATGTTCGAGGCGGGGACCTCCCTCTCGACCACCCACCGGGCCACCGGCGGACACCTGCTGGGCGAGGTCGTGGCCACCGCAGGGCTGATGCTGCTGATCTTCTCCCTGGCCGCCACCAAACGCGGCGCCCTTGCCGCCCCGGCGGTCGGCGCCTACGTCGGGGCCGCCTACTGGTTCACCTCCTCCACATCCTTCGCCAACCCCGCCGTGACGGTCGGCCGGATCTTCACCGACACCTTCGCCGGCATCGCCCCGGGTTCGGTCCCCGGCTTCGTCGCCGCGCAGCTCATCGGCGCCGCAGCAGGCCTGGTGCTGGTCCTGGCCCTGTTTCCTTCCGCTTCCGACACCGCGGACGACGCCGTGCTTCCCCATGACGGTCAACTGACCAGAAACTGACTCCCCTGCAGGGCCGCAGATAGTGACCGACATTGATGTGCATCGATACGCCATAATGGGTGCATGAACCCTCAGCCCGCCCTCGCTCCGGCCCCCGGCGAAGCAACGTGCAACCCGGCGGGGCCCTCTGCCCTGGATGCCGCCGAGGCGAAGGAGCGGGCAGTGGTCTTCAAGGCATTGGCCGATCCGAACCGGCTCCGTCTGCTCTCCATGATCAAGGCGGCACCTGCCGGGACGGTTTGCGTCTGTGACCTGACCGACCCGCTGAACCTGACCCAGCCCACCGTGTCCCACCACCTGAAGGTCCTTCTCGAAGCGGGCCTGCTGCAGCGTGAGAAGCGCGGCATCTGGGCCTACTTCTCCCTCACCCCCGGTGCCCTGGACGACATCGTCGGCAGCCTCGCACAGCTATGACCGCGGCAGCAGTCCGCCCAATGCGGGGTTGATGCTTCGGCAGAGCTGCCCGGCTAGGAGGATGGTCAGGTCAAAGAATCCTCACCCAAGTCATGCAGCTACCCCGCCGCTCCCCATGAAGTAGTAAGAACGCCCAAACCGGGTTTCGCGACAGAAAGGCGGCACCCAGCCCCCGGGAAAACTCCAAAACAGCCACCAGAACCGGCACCCGGACCGCAGAATTGGGTCGGCTGTCCACAGTCAGAGAGCAAAAAGGTCTCTGACTTGGGAAAACATGTGCCCGAAGTGGGACTCGAACCGGACACTCGGCCCCGGAAATCCCGCCACTCTCCCGAAAACATCCGCAATCCGGCCCAAACCGGCACCGGTACGGCCCAGTCCGAGACCCAAAGTGTGGACACTGTCCACACTGGGGCGACACGGACCAGGAGGCCGAGCGGGCCAACGGGACACCTTCCGCTACACCAACGCCGCCCCGCAGGCGGCCCGGGTCAATCAGGTCCTGGAACTGTGGGGGGTCTAAAGTCCTACCTGCTGAACGATGCCGCCGATCACCGCCGGTGGGCGTCATAGACTCGGCTGACGCCGAGCGAGGGTGCCATG
Organism: Arthrobacter sp. TJ-254; assembly: GCF_058269175.1. Taxonomy (NCBI): domain Bacteria; kingdom Bacillati; phylum Actinomycetota; class Actinomycetes; order Micrococcales; family Micrococcaceae; genus Arthrobacter; species Arthrobacter sp. TJ-254. The sequence goes on from NZ_JBZCNF010000007.1 coordinate 102,562, forward strand.
CCGAACGAAAAGAGTCCCCAGCAGCACAGGGAAGAGCAACTCATTTTCGAGATCCGTGACCGGCTGGGACGTCGAGCTCCTCGAAAAATCAGCTGCTCCGCGCCCCGATGGCTACATGATGGAGTTCTTCGTGACTGCCTAAGTCAGTCCGGTCGGGCTGCTCCTCTACTGCTTCCGTATCTCCTAGGGGTGTTGTCACTGTGCAGTCGGAGGCAAATGCGAGGGATTTGATCAGTCAGGCATACCCAACCTGACACGAAGAACTGCTCGCAACCGCCCAAGAAACACCTACGGCCCTGAACGTCCAGCAGGGTAGGGCGGCCGCACGAGGACGGAGTCGGGCGTTCTGCGAGTGGACGGACCAGGTTATACCGGGCCCGGACTTCTCCTATCTGGGAACGGCAGCGGACAGGCATCGCCCGGTCCCGGCAGCACGGCGTCGACATGGAGCGCTGGTTCGCGGATACGACTGAGCTTTGGGTTAGCGCAGAATTTCGACGAGCGCGACCCAGGAGAAGATGACGGCGCCGATCAGTGCCACGATGGTGGCCAGGGCCACCACGAGCATGCCTGCGGGAACCGATAGTACGAGCAGCACGCCGCCCACGAAGTAGATAACGAGAGGCATCACGAATGATGCGATGTGCTGGGTGTCCCAATCCCGTCGGCGCTCGGGGCTGCCGTCCTGCAGGATCGCCCTGCCTGCCAGGGCCGCGACCACCCCTCCAGCGAGGGCACCGGCCAGGACCTCGGTTCCGAACACCCACAGCGGCTGGTCCGGGATGAGCGCGACGCACGCCAGGACCACACCAAGGATCAGCGCTGAGATGGCCGCTCCGGCTCGTGCGGCCAGGCCGCGCGATTCCACGATTTGTTTGATGTTCACGGATAGGGCCACGATAAGCAGCCCGCCGAGCGCTGCGCCGGCTCCGGCGATTGCGACGTTGAACTCCGCCCACGAGGTCAGCACCGTTTCCATGGAATCAGAGTATCGACAGGCCCGCGGCGGCGGAAGACGCCCTCGGGGCAGGGCCGGCATGCCCGTATCACCCGGACTATGGGCATACCGGCGGAACGGCGTGATGTGTTGCCGGGGTAGGCCGGTGCCCAGCCCGCCCGGCAACACCGTGAGTGAGCCGCGCGCTCATAATGGGACCATGAACGATGGGGACTTGGCCGGATCAGCAGGGCAGCCGCAGGCGACCGGGCCGCGGGCCGTCAGTGCGCCGGGAACCTTCTCCGGTGATCTCATCGCCCGGCCCTCCAGCTACCGCGACGAACGCAGCAGGACTGCCGTGGCCCGGGTTCACCGGGAACTGGACCCGGGCCGGCTCTACACCACCACCGGGTCGCAGTTCCTACCCTTCAACACCATCTACCAACTGGCCGCCGAGCCTGACTGTGACGGCCTTCAGGCCCTGCTCATCCCGGACCTGTTCGCCTTCATGCTGACGGGCCAGCGCCGGACCGAAGCCACCAACGCCTCCACCACAGGCCTCTTCGACGCCATCGCCGGTCAGTGGGCCACCGAATTCTTCGCCGCCCTGGAGCTGCCGGAGAACCTTTTCCCACCGCTGATTCGGCCCGGCGAAACCATCGGCACCCTGCTCCCCGCCATAGCCGAGCGCACTGGTCTCCCGGCAGCAACCCCGGTGGTCGCTGTCGGATCGCACGACACCGCCTCCGCCGTCGCCGGGGTACCGGCCGAGACGGATGACTTCGCCTACATTTCCTGCAAGATCCAGCAGATGTGCGGCCTCCGTGTCCCTTTCGATGTCATGCCAGCGGTAGGGCACATGATTGCGGGGCAAGGAATGTCTTGATCTCGTGGCGACGGTCCGACCAGCGGGCGCCAATCACCCGCACATCGGATGTGTGATCGGTATTAGCCCGACGCCAGTCATCGAGCAGGTCATCCACCACCGGATACAGCCGCTCAGCGGGCGGATCCCAAGGTTTGAGCAGGTAATGATCAAGCCCGATGTCATTAATCGCTTTGATTGCGACATCGGTGTCCGCGTAAGCCGTGAGAAGGAGGAGCTTCGCCCCTGGAGCATGCGTCCGCGCGCGCTCCATCAACTCGATCCCCGTCAGTGAGTCTATGGGTCCGCCGAACGCGTTGGTGGACCCAAACCTGTCACGGTCAGGTGCAATCGGCGCATGCTCAGGTCGTGGCTTTCCAGGTGAGGACCGATGCTCCTGCTTTCATTGCTGGTCCGGCGGGCACCATCCTCATCATGGTGTTGCGAACACCGATGCTGATCCTGCTTTCAAGATCAGCTCCGACTTGCCCAGCGCTTCGTGATTGGCGGACCATCTTCTGGGTGCGAGGGCGGCGACGAGACGGGCAGCTTCTTCGGTCATGCGCCCCTTCGCGCGTCTCTTCGCGCGTTCAGGCCCCCCGGCGGGGGTTACTCGCTAGTACGAGTTGATGTCGTTACGCTACAGGGGTGGTTGGGGTCACATTTAGGGGGTTTGTCCCGTTACCGGGCCGACTGGCAGGTGACGGTGAGCCCCGGACTAAATGACGAGCCCGAGCGGTCCTTGCTCGGGCGATCACAGGAGGTAGCCATGGCCGGAACGTTCGAGCTTTTTTATGACGGAGGCAATTCCTTCGGGTTCAGGTTGAAGGCTCCCGACGGGGAAGTCGTAGCCATATCGGGGCAGTTCTCTAATAAGGCCTTGGCCGTCGAGGGGATCCGTGTCGTCCGTGAGTGCGCCGGAATGGGTCTAATCGCGGACCTTTGCCCACCGATTCTTCATGAAGCAGTGGTGGAGAAGCCGGGCCCCTCTTGAGATCTGTCCGTCGGACACGATCGGCCCACCTGTGAATGGTCCGCTAACAACCGCGGCTTAGACCTTCGCTGCTGCCGCCCCGGAGAATGTCAATCTGCTCGGCTACGACTGTGGCAGGGTCAATTCCGCCGATCCTCGCACTACCTGGGCATCTCAGGAGTTGTGGTGACCTCGAGCAAGACTGAGCAGCACAAACCGGGCCCGGACGAACTACTGATAATGAAAAAGGGATTCATGAAAAAGTCAGGACAGCTCCATTTCCGCGAGGTAGAACTTCCCGTGTGTCAGATCGATGACAATTGGGACACGGACATTCCTGCGGACCTCATAGCGGTACGGCAACATGTGGTGTCGTTGGAGCACGAACGGACCACGCTGGCCCAGACGGTCCAATACGCGCACCGGAACCTTCAAACAGAGTCCTACAGCCAGGACAATGGTCAACGGATGCTCTCGGCCGCCGTACTGGACCTCGACAGACTCGACCGATCACTTTCCCGGGCGCGCCTCGCTCAAGCAACGCTCGAAAACCCTGCGGCAGCTCAAAGGATTAGATAGCTGCAAACCCTCGAACCCCTGAGCCGCACAAGGTCCCGGCAAGTTCAGGGAACGGCGCACATCGCGTCGACCTCAACGAATGTTTTTCCGAATCCCACCCGTGGGGTGCTACGGGTGAACACGGCGCCGGCGTCGAACTCGACGGGCACCTTAAACGTATCAAGCGCAGGTGTCCGCCAACCTTCACGCCCGGGTGGGTAGGACCGCCATCTTCAGGGCCGGCAGGACGGCTTGTTCAGGATCGCCCTGCGACTTGCCAGATCGTTCTGGCCGTTTGATTCGAGATCACCGACCGCGTCAACTTAGCCGGCATGACCGCTTGCTCCGTACGGCGTTGCGCAGAAACCGCATCACGCTCGTTCAGGCTCGCGCCCTCAGCCACTGAATAGCAACGGGGCCTGCGGGCCGAAGGGTAAAACATGCGTATGACACCAACTCCCCTGGTCCTTGGCCCCATACTGCGGTACGTCGACGAAACCTCGGCAAGTATCTGGGTGGAGGTCGGCACCGCGGCACGCGTCGTCGTCCGGGCCGCCCAGCGATCCTGGGAAGCACGCACGTTCGCGGTCCACGGGCACCATTACGCGCTCGTCGAGGTGGACGGACTCGAGCCGGGAAGCGTCACCTCCTACACGGTGGAGATCAACGGACAGCAGGCCTGGCCGGACCCGGGATCGGTTCCCGAATTCCCGCCCTCGAGCATTGCGACACGCACCCCGGGGAAGCCCCTGCGACTGGCCTTCGGGTCCTGCCGCACGAGCGTCCCTACACCAAGGAGGGCAACCGGACCCACGGCATCGATGCCATGCGTGCGTACGCGCTCAACCGGACAAAGGACGACAGTTCACCGCGGCCGGACCTGATTCTTTTCCTCGGCGACCAGGTATACGCCGATTCCACCAGTGAGGAGATGCAGCAGTTCATCCGCGGGCGGAGGGACATCGAGGAGGAGCCCGGCGCCGAGCTGAAGGACTACGAGGAGTACGCCCACCTGTACAACCTGGCCCGGTCCGACAGTGCCAACCGCTGGTTGCTGTCCACCCTTCCCAGTGCCATGATCTTCGACGACCACGACATCCGCGATGACTGGAACGCCTCCACCTCCTGGAAGCAGGAAATGGAGGCCACCTCCTGGTGGCAGGACCGGATCGTCGCGGGCCTGGCGTCGTACTGGGTGTACCAGCACCTCGGCAACATGTCACCGGACCGGCGCGCCGAGGACCGCAACTGGCAACGGATCGTCAACCATCACGACGCCGCCGAGCTCGACCTGAGCGAGGAGCTCGACGCCTTCGCCGACCGGGCGGACAAGGACCCGGCCAGCTACCGCTGGAGCTACTGCCGCGACTTCGATGACTCGCGCCTGATCGTGGTCGACTCCCGCGGATCCCGCGTGCTGACACCCGATGCGCGGGCCCTGCTCACCGAGGAGGAGACGGCGTGGCTGGATCACAGGATGGTGGGCGGATTCCGGCACCTGCTGGTGGGAACCTCGCTGCCGTTCCTCCTGCCGCTGGGGCTGCATCACATCGAGTCGTGGGACGAGGCCCTCGCACAGGGTGCGTGGGGCGCGCGGGGCGCACGGCTGGGTGAGAAGCTGCGGCAGGCATGGATCTCGAACACTGGGCCTCCTTCCAGAACAGCTTCCGCGCCGTGGCCCTCATGGCGACGGAGGTGGCAGACGGCAACCGGGGCCCGGCACCGGAGACGGTGACCTTCCTGTCGGGAGACGTCCACTTCTCGTACGTCGCGGAAGTGGACAGGACGTCGGGGCAGCCGTATCCTCCAGGTGGTCTGCTCCCCGATCCGTAATCCGCTGCCGCGGCTCCTGCGCTCCTCCACCGCCATCCTCTCCTACGCCGTGGCGGCACCTCTCGGGGCCCTCGTGGCGCGCTCCGTGAAAGTTCCCAACCCACCGTTCCGTTGGCGGAACATCAGGGGCCCGTGGTTCGACAACAACCTCGCATCGCTCGAGGACACCGCGGACGGGCTCACGCTGTCGTGGCAGTCCGGAACGGTGGACGGCGAGGACCATCTCCACCCCCGGCTCAGGCAGGTTGCCGCCATGACAGTGCCGCGGCGTGGGTCCGGGAACATCCCGGGAGGGGAAGCTGTGCCCGAGTCAGCGCTCTCGACGTCCAAGGGCACTCGGGCACGGAGAGGACGGCGACAGTAGGAAATGCCTCCAGCGCCGTGTCCCCCGGTTCGAGCGCATGGGTCTCTAAACCATTCAGTTACTGTTCCACTGGCACTCTCGGCTCACCCTCGGACGACCGCGACTCTCGACTTCGACGAGCAACCAACTCAAGCCACCTTGGCCCGATACAACGGCGAAGGTCTGGATGCGGCAGCGTATGGTGGACAGGTGCTTGGCCTCTTTGGAATGTGTGTCAGATTCAGTGCGCCGTTGCGGACTCTCTGATGGCCGCTCAGCAGCGGCGTCGACTCCTCAGGCAGCGAGAACGCTCCCTTAGAATCGCGATCCTAGTCCTCGCTTCACTATTCGGTCTTGTACTTCTCATCCCTGGCGGAATCGTCGGTTTCGCTTTGGCCAATGAAATCGCTGATCTCCTAGGAAATGTGACCCCGAATCCCCGATTCGCGCAGGAACCTTTTGTTGCTGTTTTTATGGCGGTGATTGTTGCAGTGCCGACACTGCTGGTTCTCGCGGGTGTCTACTACGCCTATTCCAGGTCTAGACGTCAAGCAGGTCTCCAGCGCGACTCGGTGCCTCTCTTGGTGCTCTTCAGCCCGTCGGCTGCATTCGTGTTCTATGCCGCTGCCTCTGCTCTTCTATCCTAGAACTTCCCGAAGGACACACAATGAAGTCCGAACGCAAGGTCACAGCCAATGACCTCGATGACGGAATCATCAAGGGCGACTTAGCGCCGCCAGGGGGCACCGCAACAGCGACAGGCTCCCTGAAGGAGATGTGGGCCGGCTGGATCGACTGAAGTTCACTCACCGGTCCTGCCAAGCCGGCACTGCCCAACGCGACTTCAGTGAGCCCCCGCGACCCGTATGCGGCCCCTGCATCCAGTGCAGCGGTTGGGCTACCCTCACCGGGCTTTTTCTCGGGCGAGGTATACGCGACTCGGCGATACCCAATTTCAAACGGCAATTGCAGTGACAGCCCACCTCGAAAGCAGTGTCGCGGTGGTGGAACGGCTAGCCGGCGCTCTATATATGCAATCCGTGTCGCCAGAAGCAGAAACCGAGCGGATGTCACTTCGTCGCGAGACAATGATGCAGTGGGGGCTGAAGACATGAGGCGCGGAGTGCTGGAGCCTGATCCAGCACTTGATGGTTTTCGAGTCCCTGCCACTGACCGCTGCTGGTGGTGTGGTGATGTTGCCACTACCGAGGAGCATCGGATAAAGGCGTCAACGCTTCGGCGGGTGGCGAGAGCTGAAGACGGCACTACAAAGCCGAGCAACGTCTTCAAAATGAGCTCGGACTATCAGAGGTCTCTTCAGACACTCAAGAAGGGCGCCCAGGTCCGCTGGCGCAGGAACATGTGCGCGAGCTGCAACGATTCCAAGAGTCAGACTTTCGACCGCGCATACGACGCCTTCGAGGCGTTCCTCGTCTCGCGTTTCGATGTGATGGCCGATGCAACCCGCTTCAATTGGAAAGACGTATACGGCAAAGACTGGCGGAGCGGCTCCAAGGATCTAGCGCGGTACTTTGCAAAACAGCTCGGATGCATGCTGGCGACGTACGATTTGCCGGTACCGGACGACATCCGAAGATTCCTCAACGGTGCGGCCCGGTGCCCGTCAGTCCGTTTCGAGCTTGCGATCAACCCTGGTGTGGTTCGGTTCATGCGCGCTGAAGGCGCTGGCACAGACATGAGCACATTCGTAGGGTTGCTAGAAGCACCTGCATACCGGACGGGCGAGTCATTCTCCGGTATCGACTATGGCTATCACATCGGCTACCTGAACTTCCTCGCGCACTGGAGAGAGGGCAGGGCTTTCTCGTCATGGTTCGATCATCGAACATGCAAGCTATCTCGACTCGCTGCTGAAGAATAAGCCACCAACGATCCCAAAGCGGCCCTGAGGGATCGTGTACGCGACAAGTCAGCGCGGTGTGTTCCGCGCTGGGATGTCGGTTCCCGCCTTCGATCTGGCCGCCTCTGGCGGTGAACGAACGGGTTTGACCGGTGCTGTTCCCCTCGTTGGCTGGCGGCCAGCCCCCGTCCGGGCTGTCAGTTCCGCGGTGTGGTCAGTTTAGTCGCCCTGTCGGCGGCGGCTTCGCGGATCTTCGTGACCTGCTCGATGTCGGAACGGAGCTCCCGCATCCTGGTCGTGAGGTACATATCGAGCACCGTGTCGAAACATAGGAGTGCGGGGCCTTTCTGCCGCGGGCCGGGCGGCGTGTTGAGCGGGTTCAGGACCGTCGTGCCCCGTCGTGTGGGGGCACCGCGATTCCGGCCGCAGTCAATGCAGCCCTGCTTGTTTCCCCGTCGCGACGGCCCGCCTCTTCCGGTGCCATGGCATTGGCGGCCGCGGAGAAGGTTTCCGGGCCGGCCTGGCGCAGGTTGCCTTTCTCCCGCAGGATCTGCAGGACATCCTGGATGGGAAGTTCGCCGTCGCCGGGGAACATGCGTCCGTTCAGGCCCTCTTCGAGCAGGTTCGCCGCGCTGGGCCCCTTGGTGCCGTCGGTCAGCTGCACGCTCCACAGGTATTCGGCGGGAATCTTCCGCAGGAGTTCGAGATCCAGCCCGCCCTTGTAGAAATGCCAGATGTCGATGGTGAGTCCGGAGTTCGGACTGGCCGCAGTGCGGACGATGTCCCAGGCGGCGGCGAGGGTCTTGACGCCGGTCACCGGCGTGAACTCGAGCTGGACCCGGGCTCCGCGCTCCTGGGCCCGGTCGGCGAACCGGCCGAACCCGTCGGCCAGTGCCTCCAGTTCCAGTCCCTCGGTGCCGTCGAAGCCGGGGAAGGCGAGGATCGTTTCCATTCCGAACGTATCGACCATCGCCAGAATGTCATCGGAGCTGACGTCGAAGCGGTCCTTCAGGGGTCCCTCAAGCCAGGAGGGGTAGCGCACCGGGGCCCAGTCGGTGATCGTGTCGAGGTGGCGCAGCGGAGCACCGGCATCGGCGGCAATGCTCATCATGTCCCGGTCCGACAGCCCAGAAGCCCGGGCCGCCTGGTAACCGTCGGGCGACAGAGCGAAACTTGTGAATCCGCCGGCGGCGGCGGCCCTCACCTGCTCTTCGAACGGGCGCGTCCGGACCGAGGCGGTCCAAAACACGAGGTCGAGAGCAGGGCTGGAGTTCGATTTTGTTACGGAAGTAGTCATCGTGGCAGCTCCTGCGAGGGGTGGTTCATGGGTGAGTATGTTCCGCAGCCGGCGCGACGCTATGCGATGCATCGGCCGCCTTTCCGGCGTCGTTACGTGGCGCGTACCCGCATCTTCCGAGCAGTCTTTTCGTCAAGTCCCGAAACCTTTCATGATCGAGCACGAGTACGGATCGGCCCTCCCTCAGACTCCCACTCCGTCTGCTCCTCAGCAGGGGGGTTTACCAGAGAATTACTCTGGGCATCCGGTGGCGGTGGACGGCGGACGAGACGGCCGACCGCGGCACGGGCTGATGCGGTGAAACGACGGTGCACCGGCGGCGCCCACGTCCAGGCTGTCCGGGATATGGTGGACGCACTCTTCGATGGTGCCCGAGGTCCCATAGTCCCGGCGCACCCGGGCATGCTGATCCGCACCGTCCCGCGGGGCGAAAGCACCGCGGCCTGCGTTGGGGAGGCAGCGGAGATGATCCCTCAGGGCTTTCAGGTTCGCGGTGGCGCGGGGCGATGCCGTACTACTGAATCCGTCGAGCGACCCCGATCGGCTGAGTGGGGCGGCTCCGATCTCTCGTCCCGGTTTCGTTGGGGGGGGGGGGGAAATACGATCTGCCGACGCTGATGTTTGAAGCCGCTGAAGCCGGCGTGGGTGAGGTTGACCGGGATGAACGAGGCCCATCACCGGGATGGTGATGGGCCTCTTGGGCTTGCTGTGGTCCGCCAGTCGTTATTTGGTGTTTCCGTAAGGTGCCAGGAAGTTCTGCAGGACCCTGACCAGTTCCTCGGGTGCCTGTTCGGCGACCCAGTGGCCGGCGCCGGGGATGACGGCGGTCTGCACCTGCGGGGCGGCGGCCTTGATGCCTTCGGCTGCGGCGGGTCCCCAGCTGTTTTCTCCACCGATCCCGAGGACGGGGATGGTCAGCGGGGTCTTGGCGCGTTCGGCGTTCTGAGCGAGGGTGGCGTCCCATGCACGGTAGAGCCCGAAACTGGCGCGCAGAGTGTCCTTGTCGCGGTTGTACTGGTTGATGTAGTACTTGATCGCCTTATTTGGCAGGGTTTCCCCGCCGCCTTGGATCTTGAACTCGTAGCGGTAGAACGCGTCAGCGTTGCTGCGGACCAGATCGGTGATCAGCTCATCGTCGACCCGGTTGAAGGGGATGTGCCAGAGCCGGTTGTTGGTGGCCTCGTCAAGGAACAGCGGCGGGCCCTGGGGGGTGATTCCGGGAGGGCCCGGGATCTCGGCGCCGGCGAAACGCTCGACCCGGTCGCGGTGATCGGCGGCCAGGGCGTAGCCGATGATGTACCCGGTGTCATGGCCGACCACGGAGAACTTCTCATGTCCGAGTTCGGTCATCAGGGCGGCCAGGTCATCGGCGAGGGTCGCCGTGTCGTAGCCGTCGGTTGCCTTTTCGGTCAGGCCGATGCCGCGCTGGTCGACGGCGATCACGGTGTGGTTCTCGGCCAACGGCTGCATCACCGAACGCCATGCTGAGGAATCCTCCGGCCAGCCGTGCACCAGCAGCACCGCCGGACCCTCACCACCGACCACCGCGTGCTGGCGGATGCCGTTGGCCTCGACGAACCTGCTCTCGAAGGTGTCACTGAAGCCTGCAGGCACCTGCTGCTGCCCACTGGTCACCCAGCTCTCCGGTGCGGACTTGGGCTCGGAGGCACCGGCGGAGACGGTGCCGACCACGAGCGCGGCGGCAATACCTGCGGCGGCACCGATCCACCTACGCCGGGCCCGCCGGGCCGGACGCGGCGACGCCGCGTCATGATTTATATCAGATGGGTTGAACATGGAGGTCCCCTTTCATGAGACTCACCGAAGGTAAGGAGTGTTGGTCGTCAGGCTTGACGGTTAGACGCGGCCGGGGAAGCGGGTGGTGATTTCCTGGAGGATGAACTCGTTGCCCTCGGGGTCGTTGAAGATCGCGAAGGAGAAGTAGCTGGCGCGCTCGGGAGCCAGGCCGGGGGTGCGCCCTTCCTTGTTGACACTGGGGATCCCGCCCTGGGCCTCGTGGAAGACCTCGGTGATCTCGATGCCGCGGGCAGCGATGTCGGCGCGGGCCGCCTCGACGTCGTCGACGACCAGGTAGGTGCCGCGGGTGGAGCCGGGGGCGGCGTCGGTGAGGCCGTTGCTGATGATGAAGGAGGCCGCGGATCCGGTGGGGGTGTAGTGCACGGCCCGGAAGCCGCCCTCGCCCTGGATGTCGACGTCAAGGCGCCAGTCGAGCTTGTCGTAGAACGCCTTGGCGCGTGCGACGTCGGAGACGGGAAGGATGATGAGTTCAAGCTTGTAGTCCATGGTTCTGTTCCTGACTGGGTTGTGATGAGTGGTGCACATAGGGTGGTGGGTCGATGCCTTCGGCTGACCAGCGCCGGTTTTGGGCGGTGCGGGCAGTCCGTGCTTGGCGACTGTACTCATAACCGAGTGCACTCATAAACTATTCCCGGGGCTGCGTGCGGCACGGAAGGGTTCAGCATCCATGGGGAGGAAAACGGATCGACCGGCTCGGTCGCGGCCTTGCTGGCGACGGGAGAATGGTTCCCGGTGCTTGCACTCGGCACGATGGGGACTATGCTCAGAATCGAGCACACTCAGAAACTATCCGGGAGGGTCCGTCATGTCTGTCGCCTCTCGGCCGCTGGGCCGGCGCGAACGGAACAAACAGGAGAAGCTGGAACGGATCATCGCCGCGGCCAGCGAACTGTTCGCCGAGCATGGGGTGGACGATGTCACGACCCAGCAGATTGCCGATAAGGCCGATATCGGCACGGGAACCCTTTTCCTCTATGCCAGGAACAAGGGCGAACTCCTGCTGCTGGTGGAGAACGCCACATATGCGGCAGCGCTTGAGCGGGGCCGGGCGGATGCCGAGGCCGCTCCGAATGTGCTGGAGGCGGCTCTTGCCATCGTGCGCCCCATCGTGGAGTGCAACCGTGCCCACGCCGAAAACGGCCGCACGTACCTGCGCGAAATGATCTTCGGGGACCCCAGCGAACCGAATCACGGTGACGCCCTGACCATCATCGCGGAAAGCGAAAAAATCCTCACCGCAGCCGTCCGACGGGACGAACGGTTCGGAGGAGACGATGCCGCAACGGTCGCACGGACCATATCCTCGGTCCTCTTTTTCAGCATGGCGGTCGGCACCAACGCCCCCCTGGGCGTCGAAGGGGTTCTGCAGGATATCCGGCGGCAGCTGGCCCTCGTGCTGCATCGATAGTGCCGCCCTGGCACGCCCTGCGGCTGACCAGACGCAGCCGATCGGGCCAACGGTCATCTGACGGGATCGAAGGGTCGGCCCCGGCTCTGCCGCTCCCCCCAGAAACATCCCGAATCCGGGCGAGTCCGCCACCGGTACGGCCCAGTCCGAGCCCCAGGGTGTGGACACTGTCCGCACCGCTCCTCAGCTCAGCGCATGATGCTCAGCGCTTCTGCCCGCTATCGGAATTGAACTGGTGCCAGCGCCCTTCGGAAATGATTTCCACAATGCCATCCACGACAGAGATCGCCGTTTGGTCATCGATCGCATAAGCGGGTCCACGAATATCCATAGCCCACCGACGCGCCCTCTCGGACGTGTTCGCGGACCACCCCGGATAGTCCAGGTGAGGGAAGATCGAAAACTCCACCACACCGAGCGCTTCGTCGCCCCCGCTAGGGTTCCAGTCCAAAAATTGCACTCCGATTCGCGGAGTCATCACCATGCTCCCAGCGCTCACGCCGACCCACACGGTGTCCGTGAGGGACGGCAGCAGATCTGCCAGACCCGACTGCCGCATCCAATGCGCGAGGTAGATTGCCTCTCCCCCATCAACCAGGAGAACATCTGCTTCCAGCACCCAGGGCAGCCAGCGGCTTTTTGCGATGCTTGGTAACGCCGTCAGCTCCAGAACGCCCACTGACTTCCAGCCCAGCCCGAGCAGACCCTGCCGGCCGGGCCCGGGGCCGGCAAGTGTCATCCACACCGTCTGTGGTGAGCACATGGGATGTCCCCACTGCGCGGTCGGGATGAATAAGGCATTACAGCCCTCGATCGGCTTGCCGAGCAACTCCACCAGCATCCCGCGAATCGACGCATTGGTGACGCCCCCAGATGTCAGCAGAAGCCTCATCGTCGATTCCTTCCCGTCCGAGCGCATGGTCCTCCTGGTTCACCGGTCCAAAGGGTAGACGCGTGGCCAATCTTCCCGCACATGGCCAAGTGGAGAATCCTGCTCACCGCACTACGCGCCACCACCAAGGGACTGGGCAATCAGCTCAGTTACACGCAATACCGCTTCTCAACGCTTAAGCCCATGCCGTACCAGCTCGACGGCGAAGTGAAATCCGTCGAAATCAGCACCGACATCACGATCGACAACATCCCGCGGGCCCTATCCATCCTCGGCTGACCACCCAGCAGGGGCATCACGACGGACCCTTGGCGATATGTTGAAGGGCGACACAGTGAAGATCGTTTACTCAGGACTGACAGTATGCACCCCGCGGGAGGGGCCGTAGCGTAAATGACGGATGCTGTTTCGGTGGCATCCGACGGGGTTGAGCAGGCGGCCTCCTACCGGCAGGGGTGGCACAGGACAGTCGAAGGCACACCGTGAACACCTCGCCCCCTCCCTCTTGGATTCTGATGCACCATCCGGAACACACGGTCCGGACAGCGTGCCCCTCTCCGCGCTCATGCCGGAAAGGACACCTGCCGGACGGCCGAACCACCCCGCTGCCCCGATTCCCAGCGGCCGGAACCAGCTTCCCCTTCTGTCTAGCCCGCGTGCGGCCGGCCCTGGTCCTTGAAACACGGACGCCGTGGCGCGACACCCGCCGGTCGATGCGCACCTGTCGAGTTCCGAAGTCTTGCGCACGAGCTGATACTGATGCAAGTAAGGCGTTCAGTGCACGCGGCAGACCATCGCAGACGCGCCCAGATCCTGGTTCTGTCCGGGCCGGCCTTGGGGCCGGTGAGTTTCCCTCCGGCGATCCGGTGCCCCAAAGATTGCAGACGGCATGTCGAACCTGTGCGGGCCCGGTTCCACGCCCTTACGCCGCCGGCCACGCGGTCCTATTGTGGAGATAACCTCCAATCAACAATGCTCCATTCAGCAATGCAAGGGATCCGGCATGGACCTACACCAGGTGATCATCATTGGCGCCGGGCCTGCCGGGCTCTCTGCGGCCGCAGCGCTCAAAGGCCGGGGAATCACCGCCGTTGTCCTTGAGAAATCAGACGGTGTGGCTTCCTCGTGGCGGCACCGCCCCGAAGGGTTGCGGCTGAACAGCGGCCGCAGAATGTCCCAGTTCCCCGGGACCGCTTTTCCCCGTCACACCCGCGTGTTTCCCACCCGCGACCAGGAGATCGCCTACCTGGAGGAATTCGCGGCGAAGAATGTCGAGGATCTCAGAACCAGGGTTGGAGTCCGCCGGATTGACCGGGCCGACGACGGCTGGACCCTAGACACCACCGCCGGCCGCCTGAGCGCCCGGCATGTCATCATCGCCACCGGCCTCTACGGCTCTCCCCTGACGCCCCAGTGGCCCGGGCTCGAACTGGTCGCGGACCGCCTGATCCATGCCTACGACTACACCAGGCCCGAACCGTTCACGGGGCTGGACGTGCTGGTCATCGGATCGGGCACCTCGGGCTTCGAGATCGCCGGTGAGCTCGAATCGGCCGGAGCGTCATCGGTCCGGTTGTCCGTGCGCACACCGCCGAACATCATTCCGCGCATCGTCGGAGCCCTGCCAGGCATCAAGCAGATGTTGAAGCTGCCGCCCCGGCTGGGGGATGCCCAAATGCGGGTGATCCGGAAATTCACCATCGGGGACCTGTCCGCTTACGGGCTGCCGGCCCCCGACGCCGGGCCGTTCACCCAGCTGAGACGGACAGGGGCGAGCCCCGCCGGGGTCGATCCCGCGGTTCCGGCCGCAATTAGAGCCGGACACATCAAAATCGTCCCCGCAGTGGCAGGCTTTGATGCCCACGGCGTGCGCCTGGTGGACGGCTCCCACCTGCGCGTGGACCGGATCATCGCCGCGACGGGATACGCCCCGAACCTGGGACCGCTCCTTGGCCACCTCGGTGTCCTCAACGACCGCGGCGTTCCCGTCACCTCCGGCGTGCAGGCTGAGCATCCCGGGCTTCATTTCATCGGCTTCGAGAACGTGCCCGGCCAGCTCGTCTTCTGCACGGCGGCGGCAAAAAACATTGCCAAGTCCATCGCCGCCGACCCACCGGCAGTGGAACCAGCCGAGTAATCCACCGGGCGGGCCCGGCACCAGGCGGCGGGAGAAAGGTCAGGGGCGTCGGTCGGGAGGCTTCGCCACGGCCCGCCCCGCCCTCTTTGCAGGGAGCATTGTGTGAGCCAGCGCCCGCTCCCATAGCTTAGATCACAAGCCGGTTTGGGGTGACGGTGCCGCGGGGTTGCCTTTGGCAGGGAACGTGATGGGTAAAAGCCGTCATCCTTTGATGAATACAGCGAGCTGTCCTTTTGGGGCGCCTACGCCTATAGGGTCGTGGCGGTCAATACCGATCCCACCAGTGCGGGGTTGATCTCCGGGTCGCCACCCGAGAACAACTTCGGTTCGCCCCATCCTGTCTGCGATCGGTCAGGGGACTACTTCATCCAGAGCCTTGACACTGCAGATCTGTCAGTATGAACTGGGGCAACCAAGATTGAGGTACATCAGCGAGTTCCCATGTAGAACCGGTGTGCATCATGCGGTACCCGGCAGTGTTAGAGGTGATATAACTCCAGGCTCGTCCTCGACGGCCAAAGGGTGCCGGCTGATCAGTGCCAGAGTTGGGGTCGATGCGGTTCCGGCGCCGCGTGACCCTGTCGTCCGCGTATCGGCAGGAGCAGGCCATGATTGCCATTCATACCGCAATAGCGATCATCGTCATCATCCTGCTCATTATTAAGGTCAAGGTCGACCCGGTGATCTCGCTGGTCATCGGCTCGCTCTACCTCGGCCTTGCAACCGGTGTCGGTTTTACTGCGACCATCGCGGCGATTGGCGCGGGTTTCGGCGAGATCATGGCCGAAGTCGGCCTGCTCATTGGCTTCGGGGTGCTCATCGGAGCAATGCTCCACGCAATCGGTGCTTTCCAAAAGATGGTGACCAAACTCGTCAACGGTGTCGGTGCCCGCCGGCTCCCGTACGCATTGACCGCTGCAATGTCGACAATTTTTCCCTCGATCTACGTGGACGTGCAGGTTGTGCTGGCTTCTCCGGTGGCGCGCTCGTGTGGGCCCTTCATCGGTCGTACCGGGTTGCCGCACATGGCCGGTGCGCTCGGGACCGGGATCTTCGCCGGCTACGTCTTCGTGATCCCGGGACTGGCCGCGGTCTCGATCGCGGGCCTGCTGAACATTCCCTTGGGCATCTGGCTGATCTACGGCCTTGTACTCGGGCCCTTGACCGCGATCGTGACGACGCTGATCTTCCGAGGGCTCCTGCGGGGCCGCTACTGGAAAGCCGCGAAGGACGAAGAGGTCGATGAGGCAATGGTCGAGTTGGAGACCACTGAGCTGATCGAGGAAGACACCGCCACCCCTCCGCTGCTGGTCTGTTTATCGCCCATCTTCGTGCCGTTGGTGATGATCGCCTTCGGTGCATTCGCGGAGTTGTTCGGGTTCTCCAACGACTTCATCGCCTTCCTGGGGGACGCCAATTTCGCGCTCTTCATCGGCCTGCTTGGTGCCTACGTGCTTTGCCGGCGCACCCTGGGCTCGAAGGGCACAGACACGGCAATGAGTGAGGGATTTCACACCACCGGTGAAATTCTGCTCATCACCGGCATCGGCGGGTCCTTGGGCGCGGTCATTGGGGAGACCGGGCTCGACACGATTCTGGCCGGTCTATTCACGGCCGACGCTGCGGCGCCTGTCATCCTCAGCGTCTTGCTCGCCTGGGTCATCGCCGCGGTGCTGCACCTGGCGATCGGGTCGGTATCGGTGGCTGCCATCGCAGCCGCCGGGATCATCGGTCCGGTACTGGGCTCGATCGACATCCCGCCGATCGTCATCGGTCTGGCCATCGCTTCGGGCGCGATGTTCGCCCTTCAGGTCAACAGCAATTTTTTCTGGATGTTCAAGTCCCTGCTCGGACTGTCGACTCAGGGGACTTTCAAGACGCTGACGATGGTCACCTCCATCGCCTCTGTGGTCTCGCTGCCTATGGTCATGGCGGTGGGGGTCATCGCCTAGGGCGCAGTTGCGGATAATTCCCTCTGCTGAAAGTCCGACCGTAAGCCTGCTTCCTATTTGGTAGTAGGCCAACTTCATATTTGGGACTCCCGGGACAGGAGACGTGTCGCGGCGCCGCGCGAGTATCAAATCCTGGAAGCTGGAAGCCAGGCCAAATCACTCCTGCCCCTGTCACTGCACAGGGAGCTGCAACTTCCCTGCACCGGGTTCACCGCATCCAGCGAGGGTTGGCGAACCCCGTCACTAAAACCGGTTGTTCAGGCATTCCTACCTCCGACCGTCCGAAACGACGCACCGATATGCACTCTTTGTGCAGCTGTGAAAAACCGATCGGAAACCTAGGGCCATGCCCAGAGGTTCCCTCCGGCAAACCTGCATTAGACCCTTCTCGACGGCGATTCAGTCCCGCTTGGTGATCCTGCCCCGGTTTCGGTCAAACGGCTAGTCCGACGTCGGGATGGGGTTTGAATCGCTACCGCCGCCCACTCTTTGGCGAGAACTATAGGCTCCGGCGCTGGTCGCGTGCACAGCCCGCAACAGCTTCAGGGGCAGGTAAATGGATCGGAAAATCATGGCCGAAACCTTCAAAGCCCGCCTGTTCACCTGGTGAGCCCGGTAGGTACGTTCAAAGCGGTCAACATAGTACCGGTAGCATTTAGGAGAAGCCTCCAAACGGCGGGCGGAAACCCCGGCCACCATGGTTGGCAGGTACGCGATTCTCAGCCCGTTGTCACTAAGGTGCAAGGACAGGTCAATATCTTCATGCATCTCATCGGATTCATCCCGGCATGTCTGGGATCGAATTTGTTCCCATGCAGATCTGCGGAGCGCCATATTGGATCCAAACAGGAAAGGATACCGGCCCGAGGCCAGCTTCATCACCACTTTCCTCGCGGCGTCATCTGCCTTCAGCCCCAACCGGTGCAACGGCATATCGTAATAGATCACAGGGCCGGTGACAGCAGCGATATCCGGGTTCACAAAAGCCTGTTGGACCTGCTTCACCCAGTCCGGTTCCAACAGGGAATCCGCATCGATACGGCCCAGCACTTCACCCATGGCCCGACTGAAACCGAAGTCCCGTGTAGGAATTATTCCCTGCTCGGCGTTCTGCTCGAGCAGGAGGATCCCGCTATTGGGGTGTTCCTGCTGCATCTGGCCCACCACGGCGCCGGTGCCGTCGGTGGAACCGTTATCCACCACGATGATTTGCTGCGCCGCCACCGTCTGATGAATTGCCGCCAGCAAGCAACGCCTGATCACGGCTACTTCATCGAACACCGGTATCACCAACGACACACTCGGCAAGCCAGCCTGGTCATGAACGGACATCCCGCCCACGGTAGCAGCCCTTCCGGCTCTCACCGCAGCCTGAACCTCGTCATGCCCACCCAACAGTGGGACCGTGAAACCTCATGGGCAGGAACGAACCGCAAAGCTGCCCGGAGGCGCGTGGACCATGCCCTGCCCGCGCGGTGCCATCCGGCCTCACGGCCGGGCGTTCATCTTCCAGGAGGGTCACCTGGTTGGTTCGTCTTTTTCCGTCATGGAGTCTTGGACGGCGGCGGCGAAGCCGGCCCAACTGTCATCGAATTTCCCCAGCCCTTCGGTTTCCAGTTCACGGGTGACCACGTCGAGGTCGATACCGAGGTCCTTAATGTCACGGACGACTTCCCGGCCCGTGCCGTTCGGGTATGGAATCTGCACCGACATCGCCGTGCTCGGCGAAGGCTTCCAGAGTATTTCGGGGCATAGCTGGCCTGGATCGCGGGCTGTGGGAGGACTGCACCCTCCGCCTCGTTCCTGGAGACTACCGGTCTACACAGATTCCCGACACCGCCACCTTTTGGAAGAGGTGGGGTGAGGCAACTGTTGAGTCGGGGTACTGGGCAAATTTGGCTTGGAAGTGCGGATCGCCGAAGGCGTTGCGGAAGGCCTCAACCGACTCCCAGATGGCGTAGTTGAGGAACACTCCGCTTCCGGCGATGCCTCGGTGCAGCTGGGTGGAGATGAAGCCCGGTTTGGTCTTCAGGTAGGCGGCATCGGCAGCCCAGGCGTCTAGCAGTTGGTCGGCGTCTTCTGTCGCGACCCGGAAGGTGTTGATGAGAACGACGGGCCCCACTTCATTGGAAAGTTGGCTGTTCAAGGTGACCCGGTCGTCCATCTCGCTGATTTGCAACATCATGGTCTCCTCTGGCTTGAACGGGCAGATATTGCTTGGATAGACGCATACTACGCCGCAGATCTAATGGCGTCGGAGTCAGTTCCTTCTCGCCCATGCTTGGCGACGGCGCTGATCGAACTAGTGGTGTTGCCACTTCATGCCCTACACCTACATCGCTCCAATTCTCGGAATCGCCGAGGTGCCCGACACGTGCGGAGTGGGTCCAGTCCCGCGGCTGGACTGGATGGACTGATAGCAATGGCCCCGCTCAGCAGGCAACGCTGTGCACTGACAGTCACTACTTCACCGCTGCCTTGGTGAACGTCCCCGGGTCCACGTCCGAGCATGCCTTGGACGCGATCCTCGCCTCAATCGACTGAATCCGCCACGCGCGACCACCGCTCACCGCCTATTCGGCTGCGATGTCGGCCCCGGTCAGGAGCGTCACCAGTTCCCTCCCCGAGGTTTCCGTTGCCTTGCGGCTGGCGATGGCCCGTCCCTGCCGCATGACCCAGATGATATCGGCCAAGCCCATCACTTCCTCGAAGTTGTGGCTGATGAGAATGACGGTGATGCCCTGATCCCGCAACTGGTTAATGAGCCGGTGGACTTCAGCGCTCTCGTTGGGACCGAGTGCCGCGGTGGGTTCATCGAAGATGACTGTCTTGGCGCCCCATGCGACGGCACGGCAAATCGCCACTGCCTGCCGCTGGCCGCCTGACATGCCGCCTACCTCTTGGGTGAGCGACAGCGTCGTGTTTCCGATGCGGGCGAGCATCTCCCTTGCTCCGGCTTTCATCTTCCGTTGATTCAGCAGCCGGAACGGCCACACGCCCGCACGAATCTCGCGCGACAAGTACAGGTTCTGCATCACGTTGAGCGTGTCGATGACGGCGAGGTCCTGATACACGGTTTCGATGCCGAGTTCACGGGATGCATGCGGGGAGGGAATTTCCGCAGGTTGACCATCAACGAGGATCTGGCCGGTGGTCGGCTGGTGAATGCCGGACAGGCACTTGATCAGGGTGCTCTTGCCGGCGCCGTTGTCGCCGATGATCGCAGTGACCTGTCCCGCGGGAATATGCATGGAGACGCCGCGGAGGGCGTGGACTCCGCCGAAGTACTTCTCGACGTCGATGAGTTCGATCATGTTCTCAGCCATGAGTGGGTTCCGATACTTTCGAAGTGGAAAAGGAACGCCGTTGGACAACGGCGGTAAGGTGTTCGAGTTCCTGACAGTCAGCGGCCGTCAGGTAGGAGGATGTTCTGCCACAGACGATCCGCCCCGCGGCGTCGGCATAGGCCAGTGCGTCCTGGAAGTCGCTTCCCGATGCGAGGGCGGCGACGAAACCGCCGAGGAAGGTATCGCCCGCGCCAATGGTGTTGACGACAGCGGCCGGTTTCCCGGAGATGCGTCCCGCCGTGCCTTCAGCGTCGATGTATGCGGCGCCGTCGGCCCCGAGGGTCAAGACAGCCGCTGCCGCGCCTGCCTCCCGTAGTGCGGTTAGGAGGGCCGCCGGATCCTGCCGGTGCGGTAGGTCCAGCACGAGCTGGGCTTCCTCCTGGTTGAGGACGACCACATCTACCAGAGGGAGCAGTTCCTTTCCCCCGTCCTGGATGGGCGAAAGGTTCAGGACCACGGTAGCGCCGAGTTCCCGGAACCGCCGTGCCGCATGAATCGTCGCAGGAAGCGGCACTTCGAGGTTGAGCACCACGTAGTCGGGCGCCGCATTGGCTTCGAGGAACCGGTCGACGTCAGTCGGTGAGAAGTTGCCGTTTGCGCCGGGGATGACGACGGTGTCGTATTCTCCCGCGGCACTGACCCTCACATGTCCGACGCCGGTTTGTGCCTCATGGTCGACGATGAGTCCTGCCTGGTCGATTCCTGCGGCGGTGAGGGTTTTCTCAATGAAAGCACCGAAGTCGTCATTCCCGACCCTGCCGAGAAGCTGGACGGGACCGAGGGCGGCTAGTGTCATTGCGGTGTTGAGGCTTTTCCCGCCGGCCGACATCTGGAAACCGCGGCCACCGCCGTACCTTGCAGCATCCTGGGATGCCGCGAGGTAGGCGATCAGGTCGACGTTGATTGAGCCGGCTACGCAGATACGGTGTGGTTCCACTTCTCCCCCAGAACTGTCTCCCACAGGATGGAAGAGGAATCCATGGCATGGCCGGTGGGCAGATCAGGATGATCCCGGACCAGGGTCCTGGCCATGTCGATGATGACACCCATCCGCGAGATGTTTGCTGCGCACTCCTTGACGGGGTTTTCACGGATCGGGTCTGTATCGAAATAGTACGTGCCGGCGTAGCCCTCGCGCAGGAGGTAGTAGGCAAGTTCAACGGTCTCGGTCAGGTGGATGCTTCCCACCATGAGGCCGTCGTCTGCGGCCCCGTGGGAGTCATTGAGCTGCAGGCCGAAGAGTTTTCCGTCGCGCAGGCACATCGCTGCGGACTGGGCGGGGTTCTCCCGTGCCATGAGCAGGTGTCCGAAATCGAGGGTCACGCCAAGGTTGGTCCGGTCGCAGTCGTTGATTAGGTTCATGACGGCACCGGTGGTGTTCAGGATGGTGCGTCCGCGCGGGTCAGCGGGCTTGTATTCGATGGAGACCCGGACCTCGGGGTTGAAGTCTGCCACGGTTTGCAGGCTTTCAACCATCCAGGACCAGGACTTGGTGTAGTCCATCTGCAGGGGGTATTCGTAGCCGTCGTGGGCGGGCCAGAGCAGGACGTGGTCCGCTCCGAACGCCGAGCACAGCTCGATCGCTTCGATGACCATCTGGACTGCTTCGGCCCGGATTTCGGGGTCGGCGTTGGTGAAGGCTCCGTTGGCGAAGCGGGGCGCAGGCCAGCGCAGCTGGATCGCGGGGACGTCAAGGCCGGCTCGATCGAGTGCCTCCTTGATGTTCTCGATTGAGTCGCGCTTGAAGTGTTCCGGGTAGTTCAGCTCGAGAGAGGTGAGGCCGGGGACGGTGCCGGCTGTGGCAATGAGCTCCAGGACGGGTTCTTCTCCGGTTGGCAGCTTTCTGCCCTGCCCCAGGGCGAAGGAGTTGAGGCGGGTGGAGTACTTGATGGGGGGCATTAGCGTTTCGCTTTCGTTCGTGAGGCAAACCGGTCCACGAGGACCGCGAGCAGGATGATGAGGCCGGTGATGAGCAGTTGGAAGAAGGGGTTGACGTTGAGCAGGGTGAGGCCGGTCCGGATGGATCCTAGGAGGAGGGCTCCGAGTACGGTGCCGACGATGGAGGCCCGTCCTCCCATGAGGCTCGTGCCGCCGACGACGACCGCCGCAATCACAGTGAGTTCGTAGCCGGTGCCGGAGATCGGTTCGGCGGCGCCGATGCGGCTGATCAGCAGGATCGCTGCGAGCCCTGCAAGCCCGCCGGAGATGACGAAGGCAGTCACCTTGGTGCGTTTGACCGCGATGCCGCTTTTTAGGGAGGCGTCAGCGTTCGTGCCGACCGCCTTGAGGTGCACGCCCAGCCGCGAGCGGTTGAGGAGGAGGTAGCAGAGGACGGTCACGATGACGAGCAGGATGATGGGGTTGGGAATCGACCCGAGGGTGCCGCTGAGCATGTTCCGGAAGCCCTGATCCAGTCCGAAGATGGGCAGGCCGTCGGTGTAGAGGAAGGCAAGACCCCGGTACACATTCAGGGTGGCCAGGGTAACCACGAACGACTCGAGGGAGAACACCGCAGACAACGATCCATTGATGAATCCCAGGAACGCCCCAAGGAGGATCCCGATGATGATGGTGGGGATGGCCCCCCATGTCGCGAGGTTCGCCGCGCAGACCACGCTCACCAGCCCGACAATGGACCCGACCGACAGGTCGATGCCGCCGGTCACGATCACCAGCGTCATGCCCAGGGCGATGATCGCGATGATGGCCGACTGGACACCCATTTCCAGCAGGTTCGTGATGCTGAGGAAGGACGGAACGAGGGCGGTGAAGACCGCGAAGGTCACCAACAGGGCGCCGATGACGCCCAGGATGCGGTGGTTGGCGAAGTCGGGAAGGGACGGGGAACGCCGCTTGGTAGGGACCGCACCGCTGCGGTTATCCGCAGTAGCGGGCGGGGGTTGCTTGATCGGAAGTGTCACGCCGGAAACTTTCTGCTGGGAATGGGCGGGGGTCATGGAGTGCCTCAGTCGAGCGTGGGAGGAGCATCGTCGACGTTCTCTGAGGTGATCAGCGCCTGCGGGGTGTAGACGGCGCGGGGCACGTCCTGTCCGCCAAGAAGACGCACGGCGACGTTAACCGACACCTGGCCGGTCAGGTAGGGATAGGAGTCCACGGTTGCCGTGAGGTCCCCGGCGCGGATGGCGTCGTAGGCTGCCTCGATGCCGTCGGTGCCGATGACCAGGATCTCGCCCTTCTTGCCGGCCGCATTGACAGCTTCGGCGACCCCGAGGGCCATGCCGTCGTTGTTCGCGTAGATGGCCGCAAGATCCGGGTACTGATCGATGATCGTTGTGGCGGCGTCGCGGGCCTTGGCGATGTCCCAGTCTCCGGGGACGCTGGCGACAACTTCCAGTCCGCCCTCTTCGGCGGTTTCCGTGAAGCCCGCCGTGCGCTGCTTGGCGGCGTAGACCCCGGCCTGGCCTTCGATGATGGCGACCTGCGCGCCCTCCTCGGCGGATTCAAGGACGAATTCCGCTGCGCTGATGCCGTTCTGTTTTTGGTTCGGTCCCACCCACTGGCGGGCGCCCGGAAGGACAGCGTCGTTGACATTAACGACCAGGAGGTCTGATTGCTCGGCCTTTTCCACGGCCGGGCAAAGGTTTGTGTCCGTCTGCGGTGAGACGAGCATCGTGGCTTCCCTCTGCAGCATCGTCTCCGCAGCATTGAGCTGCCCGACCTGGTCCGACTCGGTGGCGGCCGCCTGAACGTCCACCTCCACTCCGTAGGTTTCCGCCGCGGCGGTCTGGCCTTCGGAGAGGGCAAGCCAGTACTGGTTGCCGAGGAACTTCATGATGGAACCGATCTGTGTTCCCTCCGGAGCCTCGGGAACGGCCCCGAGGGTACTTTCGAGTTCGGTGTACTCGACGCTGTCTTCGGCGTCATCGGTGCTGAAAGGTTCACCGTCCACCGAGCAGGACGTCCCCTCCGCTCCCCCGGCGGCGGATCCTCCGGATGTCGTTGGGGCGGCCGCCCCGCAGCCGGACAAGACAAACGAGAAGGCAAGGACCGAGAGGACCCCGGCGAGCTTCGGTGTGCGTGGTGCTGTCTTCGTTGACTTCATTTTCTCTCCCTGGACGGGTGGGTCAGTCGAGAAGATTCCTTGCGGAACTTCGACGCTGAAGTTGGTTTGATGCTCGGAGTCTATGAGCCCTAAAGCACGAAAAAGGGGCCCGGCGGAAAATATTGGTAACGATTAATCGTGCCTGAATATTCATTCAGAAGCCGCTTGACCGGTGTAGAGTTCAGGTGTCACAGAGGTCTCACGACATCGTGCACATGACCCTCAATGGCCCGGATTTTCAGATGCAGTCGGCCTTGGATATTTATTCAACAACGCGCTGCGCCTATGGAAAGGTAACGGTCTATGACACCCTCGGCCGACCCCGTCTCACTGTCCACTGCGAGCCCGGATCAGCTGCGCCTGCTGACCAAGATTGCGGTCCTGTATCACGAGGAAGGACTGGCCCAGGCGGAAATCTCCGCCCGGTTGAACCTTTCCCAGGCTCGGGTCTCCCGCTGCCTGAAGCTTGCAGCCGATCTCGGCATTGTGCGGACCTCCGTCGTCCAGCCGCCAGGTATCTATGTCGGCCTTGAGAAAGCGTTGGAGGAGAAGTACGGGCTGCAGGAAGTTGTGGTCGCCGACATGGTGGACGACGCCTCCTTGGGCATGCGGCTGGGATCGTGCGCCGCAACCTACCTTGAAACAACGATCGAGGTGAATGACGTTGTCGGGATTTCCTCATGGAGCACCACCCTGCTGCAGACGGTCGAGGCGATGCGCTCACGGCCCCGAAAAGTCCTGAGCGAAGTCATCCAGATGATTGGAGGCGTCGGCAGCCCCCAGGCACAGATCCAGGCAACCCGGCTGGTCTCTCACCTCGCCGAACTCACCTCGGCGAAACCGTTCTACATGGCGGCGCCGGGACTGGTGGCCAACCATGGGATCCGCCAGGCCTTCCTCGACGACCCCGCGATCGCCAGCACCGCGGAAGCGTGGCAGCGGGTGAACACCTCTCTTGTCGGCATCGGCACCTTTCCGGCATCCCCCCTCTGGCAGGCCAGTGGCAACGCCCTGACCCGGGCCGAGGAAAAGGCCCTGCTCGACTCCGGGGCAGTGGGTGAGATCTGCCTTCGCTATTTCGACATCGATGGAGCGCCGATGAACTCAGCGATCGAGGAGCGGATGATCTCCATCGACTCCAAGACAATGCTCCGTATCCCCAGGAGGATCGGCGTCGCCGGCGGGATGCGCAAACTGGCGGCCATCCGCGGAGCGATAAACGGGGGCTGGATCAATGTCCTCATCACGGACTCCGACGTTGCCCGCCAGCTTCTGGAACCTCCCCAGCTCGGTTCGCTGTCCCGACCCGGCAGGCCCTGACGGCCGCCTGAAGTGCAGATCTAACCAGTGGGTCAGGTGACGGGCTTGTTGCGGTAGCGGCCGACGAGTTCGGGGGCTGCTGCCTGAAGCCGGACCGGGGCCAGCCCCCGGGCCATCAGCGCCAGGTCATCGACGACCATCTCCCCGATCGAGTGGAACGCTTGGGCGATTCCGCCCGCCCGGTGGGGCGAAAGCACGGTATTGCCGAGGGCCCGGAACGGACTGTCGTGGGGCAGGGGCTCGGTCGGCCAGACATCGATGGCCGCGAAGAATCTGCCCTGTGAAAGCCGCTCGAGGAGCGCATCGTAGTCAACGACCGCTGCCCTGCTCACGAGGATCAACCGGGCGCCGTGCGGCAGGAGGTCG
>NZ_JBZCNF010000008.1:0-24547 GCF_058269175.1 Arthrobacter sp. TJ-254
GGCGAAACCGGGGGTCGTGAAAAGGGTTGGGACCCCCCCCCCCCCCCCCCCGACCCACTGCCAAGTCCTTCCAATCATCCAATAGGGGATCCATTGCTGCGACATCTTTATCTGGAGCTGGAGCGGTGAGGGATCGTTCCGGTGGCCCTCGATCTGACCCCGTTTACTTCAGCGCATCTTTATCGGTAGTGCGCAGAGACCGGATCATGCCGTTCAGCGTTTTGCGGGCAGTGGACTGCTCCTCGGGCGTCATGCCGCTCAGCATCCGGACCTCCACGGAGCGAACTGTGATGGTCGCTTTCTCGAGGCTCTGGCGACCACTTGCCGTGAGCTGGGCGGGAAGCACCCTACCGAGGCGGGCCTCGACGGGCCGTTCCACATATCCGTCCCGCTCCAGAGCCGCATCACAAGCGTTCTACGAGCAGTACCTCGGTCTCGTCCGCTCTCAGGCCGGCCCGCCCCACGCCGTTGTCTTCGAGACAACCCCGATCACCTTCGCCCTCCGGGAGCTTCTTCCGGGCACCGACCTCACCTCCGTAACCCAGCCTGGTATCGGGGTAGCAATCTGGCTGCACGCCACCGACGTCCAAACCATTCATGACGCTCTCGCCTCAGACAGCCACCCGATTGTCTCGAGCCCGATAGACGGGCCCTTTGGCCGTACCTTTACTTTTCTCCGACCCCGACGGCTGCCACATCACCCTCCACGACCGGGCCTGAATAGCTATAACGCGTTAGGTGGTGGCTCGCAAACTAGGACTGCGACACTTGCTGCAGGATCCCCTTGAGGGATAGGCGGCGTACCGGGGTTGTATAACGTCTAGACCCCTCGAACCTTTCTGTTGCGAAAGCCAAAAAGGACCCTACAACGACACTATTCGGGGCGTTTTGCAGAGTTGCGTTTGGGTGTACTTGACGCAACACTGCTCACTACCGACGTTCGGCGTTCATTCACCGTGTCCTGTCAGTGTCGGGTCGGATCCGGAACAATCCGGTGATGGGGACAATGAGGCTGCTGCCGTCCTTAAGCGCCCGGGGTCCCCCAGCCTAAGACTCCCGAGGTTGTGCACGTCCTCCGGCCCTCCTGGTGGGGTTGAAGTGTCGGCGGTCTGGCGGTGGTGTGCAACCGATCGGGTTGGGGTCCTTCGTCCCGGTTCTGGCTCCAACTGCAGGACACCTGAGTCAGGGCCCTCAGCTCCGGGTCGTGCTGCGCCTAAGCCCTATGGTGCGGTCAGGTGACGCTCCCGTGTGCTAGCACTGGAGGATGGACGATCCACAGGCCTCGGACGATCTGCGGCGCCTTGCTATGGAACTGACGGCGATTGCTGAATCCGGGTTGACATACTCCCACGACAGCTTCGACATTGAGAGGTTCCACCGAGTCGGCTCTCTGGCGACAGAGCTGATGCAGCAAGTTACTGCCCACCCGGGCGCTGCCTACCAGCGGGACGTGGCATCGGCAGCCGGATACTCCACTCCGAAGCTCGACGTCCGTGCCGGTATTTTCGATCCATCAGACCGCGTGCTTCTGGTGCGGGAAAAAGCTGACGGTCATCGTTGGACCCTGCCCGGTGGATGGTGCGACGTCCTGGAAACGCCCAGCCAAGCCGTAGAACGCGAGGTGCTGGAAGAAGCAGGCATACCGGTCCGCGCTGTTCATCTCGCGGCGGTCCTCGACCGTCACAAGTGGCCCCATCACCCCTCCTACGACCGCCACATCTACAAGCTGCTTTTCGTCTGCGAACCACTGGAAAGCATGAATCCAACCTTCACCAGTGATGAGACGAGCGAGGTGGCCTGGTTCGACGTACACGCCCTGCCGGAGCTCTCAGTAGCAAGAGTGCTCCCCGAGCAAATCCGTCTTCTTCACGACCAGTGGGCAACTCCGGGCCCAGCACACTTCGACTAACTACTGGATAGACACTTATGGGAGCGTCCTGTGCACGGTACAAGCTCCCACGCGTCGCTGCTTGTCCCGCACACGTGGACAGCAGGAACCTAGGATCCGCCTGCACACACCCACCGCGTCACCAACACCGGGTAGCTCACCTCAAGTGATCCTCTCGATCTTCTTGAAGAAGAGGAGTGAGGACTGTTTGCTACTTCGGCAATCAGTCCTCGTGATAACGCACCATCGTTCTACGCTAAAAGGATGGATCACCAGACGCACCAACCGCCCCAAGTCCATCACCACGAATCCGGCTCACCTCACTCCAGTCCGGACCAGCATCGGGGCCTGGACTTGGATGCACAGGTGTTCGGCAGCCACCTTGACGCAGCCCTCGATCTAGCGGGGCTCTCTACCGCTGGCAGCGTGGTCGACCTGGGCGCCGGGACCGGTGTTGGCAGCCGCCTACTGCGCCAGCGCTACCCGGACGCCACCCTGATATGCGTCGACAATGATCCCCACATGCTTGAGCTACTACGCCATCAAGGTTTCATGGCGGTCCATGCCGACCTCGATGAAGGGTTCCCCTCACCGCAGACTCTGCGGACCGCTACGCAGAACACCCTGGAAAGCGTGGACTTGGTCTGGGCATCCTCCTCGCTGCACCACGTCAACGACCCTGAGAAACTCCTTTCAGGGATCCGCCGCGCACTGTCGCCCGGTGGAGTCCTCGTCGTGGTCGAGCTCGCAGATCTTCCCTCTTTTCTCACCCGTCAGTCCGAGATGTCGCTTGAGAAGCGCTGCCATGCCGCCGCACAAGCTGAGGGCTGGAACCAGTACCCGGACTGGACTCCGATTATCGAAGCAGTCGGATTCAACGTTAGGAAGTGCGAACTAACCCTCACAGCGCCCGTGACAGAAGAAACCCGTGAATACGCCGGGCAATGGTTCGCTCGCTTCGCCCACCTCAGAACCCTTCCACCACAGGACCAACAAGCCATCAAGGAGTTGTCACTTCAAGGCTCCACCGACCGTGACCTGCGTCCCCGAGCAACACGGACAATCTGGATAGCCAGCCCGCACTGACGTCGCCGCCCGAAGGACGAGTGGCAGATCCCGTGCAACTCACCGGAAAAGCAGCGGGACTTTCGCACACGGCTTGTGCCTCACTGACGACCAGCCTGAAGTGGAATGAGACCCACCGGTGCTCAATGGGTCGTTTATGCGCCCTGCTGTAGGAATGGCGAATGAGCAAACCATGCCGACGTTATAGCAGTTCGACTTTCCCGTAACTCGTCCTCTGCCAAGCGGGACTCAGGTCAAGCAAGGAAGGCGCTGACATCCGGCAGCCATTCACTGGCCGAAGGACTTGGTGCATGCCTGAAGCATGGCCGGGTGTGCACCAGGTCGCCCAAGATTCGGTGTCAGTCCGCGCTAATGCAGGCGCCAAGCCGCCTTAAGCCGTCCCGGATGCGCGACTTGGCTGTAGGGACGGGGATGCCCAGATGTGCGGCGACTTCGTTGCATGTCATGCCCGTGTAGAAGGCCAGATGGATTGCTTCGCGTTGAGGAGCGGATAACTATTTTCAGGCATGCGGAGACGGCTGCGCCTTCCAGGCGGGCGGCAACGGTGTCAAACACCTGGCCGCGGTCCACGTCCTGGTTTTTGATGCCCCAGCGAAGATCGCGGGCACGGTGGGACTGCTCCGAACGGACCTTGTCGATGGCTTCGCGGCGGGCAATGATCAGAATCCATGTCACCGCGTTCCAGATATCTTCGACCGGCAGTTCTTGACCGGTCGTTCTGGAACAAGTATTCTTTAACCATGGGACGACCGCGAGAGTTTGATATCGGGTCCGCCGTTGCCTCGGCGGCGAGGTTGTTCGCCACCGAGGGATATGAGGGCTGTTCAATGGATCGGCTGGTGCAGGCCACTGGTGTGCATCGAGCGAGTTTGTACGCGGCCTTTGGCAGCAAGCGCGGCATTTTTGTCGAGTGCCTGCGTACATCCATGGCTGATGTCGAAGGCCAGTGCGGACTCTTGCTGGTTGCACTGGTAGAACTGGCGGCACGAGACGCAGAAGTACGTGCTCTCTGCGGCCAGATCACCGGGGCGTGGGGCGATGACGCGGCCCTGGAACTTGGAACGCGATTGCTGGCGCGAGCCGGCCTGAACGGAGGAACCTCATGAATAAGGTCTCAATCGACGACCCCCGCAAGGTCCTTGTAGTAGAACCACGGGGACTCGATAAGCTCTGGGGCTTAGTTCGGCGTATCGAAGTGCCCATCGATCAGGTACGTGGAGCGACACATGACCCGGGAATCACAGAGGAATACAAGGGAGTGCGTAGCCCTGGCTTGGGTATACCCGGCCGTAAATGGGTCGGCACCTGGCGCAAGGACGGCCAGCGACACTATTGGAACGTCGCCGGCGGGAGAACCGCCATCGTTATCCAAACAACATCTCCTCGCTTTCAGCGCCTCTACCTCAGCGTTGAGAATCCGCGGGTGGTTGTGGACCTCATCAACGCGGCGGCCGCCCGGTGATTGGTGCTCGTGGGACTGAGCGGGTGACGGATTCTTTTGATGTGTCGTGGCAGCTCGATGGCATCACCATGGAGGGAACTGTCGTCCGGCCTGACGGTGACGGGCCGTTTCCGGCGGTGATTTTCGTGGCAGGGTCCGGGCCTACCGACCGGGATTGGTGTTCACCGATGGTTCCCGGCAGTCATGGCAGCGGGCGGCTCATCGCGGAGGCACTCGCTCAGGCAGGCATTGCATCTCTGCGCTACGACAAGCGGGCCTCCGGTCCCCATGCAATGGAAAACGTCACGAAGCTTCTCGGGAGGATCAGCATGCAGTCTCACCTGGATGAACTGGTCGCGGCCGTTAAGGTGCTAACCGGGCTGGACATGATCGATTCCTCACGCATCGTCGGGCTGGGCCATAGCGAGGGGACGCTCCACGTGCTCCGTTACGCCACCGGCACCCAGCTAGTCCCCTTCGCCGGGCTCGTGCTCGCCGCGCCCCCAGGCCGCCCGATAGGACAAGTCCTGCTATCCCAACTGGCTCATCAACTCGCCCAGATCCCCGGCAACGACGAGTTCCTTCCCATGATCGAGGAGGCTGCCGCGGGCTACGCTTCCGGAGAGCCGATGAATCCCGACCCCGCTTTGCCGGACAGCATCAAGACGCTCCTCGCCGGCTTCGAGGCCCCGATCAACCTGCCCTTCGCGCGCGAGCTGTGGGTCGAGTCAGCATGCGGCCCTTTGAGCAGGGTACGGATTCCCACGCTGGTTCTCATCGGCGGGAACGACATTCAGGTCGATATTCATGCGGACGGCGGACCGCTCCAGGAAGCCGCCGCGTCCATGCCACATGTGACCTTCGCATTCCCACCAAACGCGAATCACGTACTCAAGAGAGACACCCGCGACCAAGCCGACGTCACCGCGTCACCATTGAGCGGATACAACGAAGCCGGATCGCCACTCGACCCCGAGAGCATGGATGGCATTCTCGCCTGGCTTGGGAAGATATTCGACCGCACAGTCCTCTCCGTCTGATCCCCGGCTCTGCTCCCGGTCCGATAGTCGCACCACCGGCACACCTACGCAAAGTCGAGTGAGCCTGCCCCGATGTTGCATCACACGTACTCGACGCAACACCTGACGAGTTGATGATTGGTCAGGGTGTCGGCCCTCACGATCCAGTGATGATCTGCGATCTGGTTTCAGGGTGGCGGCGCTTCAGCTACAGGAGAGGTAGGCACTTCTCGGCGCCGGTCCGACCGCTGCCGTGGAAGACTGCTGGCATGGAGGCCCCAGCGCGCGACCACGACCTCGTCCTCTTCGGTGCGACCGGCTTCGTCGGTGAACTAATCGCCGGATATCTTGCGGACCACGCTCCGCCGGACCTGCGCGTGGGGCTCGCCGGGAGGTCGCGGGTGAAGCTCGAGGCCGTACGGTCCAGGCTGCCCGTCGCCGCACACGACTGGGCCCTCATCGAGGCCGACTCGGATCACCCTGACTCGCTTGCTGCGCTGGCCGCGGGCACCAGGGTTCTCTTCACCACGGTGGGTCCCTACGCGAAGTACGGACTGCCCGTCGTCGAGGCGTGTGCCCGCGCCGGCACCCACTACGGGGACTTGGCGGGCGAGGTGTCCTTCGTCCGTGAAGCCATCGACCGTTGCGACGCCCTGGCAAGGACTACCGGTGCACGGATCGTCCATGCGTGCGGCTACGACTCCGTCCCGTCGGACCTCGCGGTGCTCCTCCTACACCGCGCCGTGGAGGCCGACGGCGCGGGCGGACTGACCGAGGTGCAGCTCGTCGCCAGGGCGAAGGGCGGCTTCAGCGGCGGCACCATCGAGTCAATGCATGGTCAGCTCGACGGCATTCGGTCGGATCCTGAGCTGCGATCGCTCGCGGGCGATCCCTACTCCCTCAGCCCGGACCGGACGGCGGAACCCTCGACCCGGCAGCCGGCGGACCTGGGGTGGGTCGGCCGTGCGGAGGACGGCCTGCGAACCGCGCCCTTCATCATGGCGTCAGCGAACACGCGGATCGTGCGTCGCAGCAACGCCCTGCAGGGTTGGGCCTACGGCCGGTCCCTGCGGTACGGCGAGGTGATGGGTATGGGGCGGGGGCCCGCCGGTGCCGTCATCGCCGGAGCGACGGCGCTCGGCCTACGGGTGTTCGGAGCCGCACTGGCCCTACCTCCCACGAGGAAACTACTAGACCGCGTCCTTCCGTCGCCCGGTGCGGGCCCGAGCGAGGCCGCGCGGCACTCAGGCTGGTTCCGTTCCCAGGTGACTGCTTCCACCGAGAGCGGCCGGCGGTACCGGGCCGTCGCAGCCGGGCCCGGCGACCCGGGATACGCCGCCACCGCCGTGATGGCCGGGGAGACAGCGCTCTCACTTACCCTCGACGGCGACCGCCTGCCGCCCGCCGCAGGATCGCTGACCCCGGCGACCGCCCTCGGCGACGTCCTGGTGGAGAGGCTGCGCGCAGCAGGCCATACCTACGAAGTCATTTCGCTCACCTGACGCAGGAACTGCTGCACTGGTCGTACATGGTGCAACACCTCGGGACGAGCGGCAAAACCCATCTCAACTCACTAAGACAGCGGCGACGCCGCACGGCTAGGGAACGGCTTGTAGGGCATCCGAGATACCTAGACTGTTTCAATGTCGAGCAGTGTTTTCTTCCTTTACACGCGCAGTAACAACATCGCGGCGTCTCGCCGGTTCTACTCCGATATGGTCGGGCTTGATCAGATCTGGGACGCGGTTGACGAGATTGCCTACAAAATCGGAGGCGCGGTCCAACTCTCCATCGGGTACGACCCGGAGGCGACATCCGGGAAGGAGTGGTCCTTCCAGCCCGGGTGGGTGTTTGGCCTAGGTATCGAGCCAACCCCTGTGCGCGCGCCCGCATCGTGGAGTATCCCACTGTCCCCTGAAGCGTTCTCAGGTGCCGTTGATCGGCTGCGCGAGGCAGGAACGGAGGCACTGCGATTTGAACCCTTCTGGGTCGGCTACTGGAGCTACGTGGTGAAAGACCCCATGGGACAGACCATCGAACTCACTGACCCGGTCAGTGCTTCCCCTGGTGGGGCGCGGCCCGCACAGTGATGACCGATTGTTCGCTCTGGTTGCTCCAAGGCTTGCTCACACCGGGCAGGGCCGGGGATTAATCCATAGCCAGTGCACCGACACTAAGGATTATTCGTGTATGGAGTGGATGAGTTCATCGTCGGTGGACCAGAAGTCGGCCATGGGGCGGGGCTGACCGTGGAGCAGCGCTTCAAGGTACAGAAGGTGCGTGTGCCGACCCGGCAAGTGATTGACGGCCTCGCCCTCCAAGGCCGTCGTGCTGCAACGCCAAGTGGGTTGACTCACCTGCTGGGGTGAGCATGATTTGTACCTGCGAGGGCGGTTCGTCCGGGAACTCCCAGGTTTAGCGCTGCATGATCCGCTATCGCGGTCACAAATGCTCATACGCACCACTTCCGGCTTGGCGTCACGAGGCCATCGAGGGTGGGCATCACAATGCACTGTTCCGCGTAACCCTGCAGGATGCGCTGTTGCACTCAGATAACTGCTGAGATCTTCGAAGCTGTGGACTGTTTGGCTCTCTCGGTGTTTAGAAGCCGGGACAAAAACTTGTATGCGTCTTTATCTGGCGTCGTATCAGTTAGGCAGTCATCCTGACGTGTTCTCAGACATGGTGCGGGGTTCAAAACTCGGCTGGGTGATCCTCAACGCCCTGGACGGAGTCGATGATGAGAGGCGAAACCGGGAGGCCGAACGGCAGATAGCGGATCTCAAGGCACTAGGACTCACAGCCCGCGAGCTCGATCTCCGTGAGCATGACACCGAAACCCTCGCTGCGCACCTCGGAGACCCTGACTTCCTGTGGGTCCGCGGCGGAAACGTCTTCATGCTGCGCGCAGCCATGGCGCGATCAGGCATCGATGAGCTCATCGTGAATCGTCTCCAGGAGGACGCGTTCGTCTACGCCGGGTTCAGCGCCGGTGCCTGCATCCTCTCCCCCACCCTCTCGGGTCTGGAGGAGTGCGACTCAACGGCTGACTGCCTGGCCACATACGGCAGCATCGGGTTCGACGGCCTGAACATCCTCGACCGCCCCGTCGTGCCCCACCTTCAGTCCCCGGAACATCCCGAGAGCAAAACCCTCACCAGACTGGCCGCCGGATATGACCGGACGAATCAGCCGTACTGGCCGCTTCGAGATGGCCAGGCACTGGTGGTCGACGGCAGCACGACCACACTCATCTGAGCCCACGGCGGGACAGGAAACCTTATGCATAGGCGTTCGTAGAACGCTGTCGCGCTGAGGGATGCTCATACGCCCCGCTCTCCGTTCGGTACCGCGGGTCTATCCGAGACCTCTCGGTTTATGCACTCCGTTGCACAACCTGCGGCACGCGCCGTTGCACTTAGCCAACGGCAAAAGTGACACCACCGACCCATAGCATCAGTGTTAGACCACCTCGAAGCTGGCCATCATCATCATGTCTTCGTGTTCGAGATTGTGGCAGTGGAAGACATACCTGCCGCGGTAGCCGTCGAACCGGATGAGGAGTTCGACCCGGCCGCCGTTGTCGAGGTTGACCGTGTCTTTCCACCCCTGGTTGTAGCGGCCGGGATCATCGTTGCCGTCCCGGCCGAGGACTTGGAAGGGTGCGAGGTGGATGTGGAAAGGGTGCTCGACGTTGGCGGCTCGGATCGTCCATTTCTCCGTCGTACCGAACCTGGG
The DNA here is from genome assembly GCF_058269175.1 of Arthrobacter sp. TJ-254. Classification (NCBI taxonomy): domain Bacteria; kingdom Bacillati; phylum Actinomycetota; class Actinomycetes; order Micrococcales; family Micrococcaceae; genus Arthrobacter; species Arthrobacter sp. TJ-254. Next base: position 9,173 of record NZ_JBZCNF010000008.1, read on the forward strand.
TTCCGCAACGAGGGTGTCGGGGCTGAAGGGCTTGCCGTTCACTGTCCACAGGGTCATGCCATGGGCCTGTGCACCACCGCGTGCGAAGACGAACTCCCTCTCAACGGAGACGTCGTCTGGTGAGAGAGTTTCGAGGTCGACGAGCCGGTCTGGCACGACGCCGGTGTCCGTTTCGCGCCGGGTGACAATGAACCGCATGATGTCGGCGGTCCGGCCCGCACCCCGCTCATTGGTCATGGTGATCTCGTCACCGACATCATGCCCGGAGAAGTCCACAATGACGTCGAAGCGCTCCGCCTGGGCAATGTCGATTTCCTTGTGCTCGATCGGTCTGGAGATCAGCCCGAGGTCGCTTCCGACCTGGATGAAATGCTGTCCGCCGTCGAGCTTGAGGCGATAGCGGCGGGCGTTGGAGGCGTTGAGAATCCGGAAGCGGTACTTCACGGCAGCGACTTCCAGCACCGGCCACGGGGCACCGTTGACGAGGATGCAGTCCCCCAGGACCCCGCTCATATAGTCCGCTGTGACGCCGGGGGTTCCTTCCAATGTGGGGTCGACGGAGGGGTACAGGAAGGAGCCGTCGGCAGCGAACGCGCGGTCCGTGATCATCAGCGGGATGTCACGATCTCCGCTGGGCAGCCCGAGCGCGTCCTCGACGTCGTCGTGGATGAGATGGAAGCCGGCCAGCCCGCGGTAGACCTGGGGGCCGGTGAAGTCCATCCGATGATCGTGATACCACAGGGTGGCTGAGGGTTGGTTCATCTCATAGACGTAGTCCCTGCTCCGGGCTGTCGTGGCGCCCTCGTGGTGGGAGTGTTGGCCCCCGCCGACGAGAGGCAGGATGAGATCGGTTGGGTATCCGTCATGCTCCGGGGCGGTCCTGCCGCCGTGAAGATGGACGCTCACCGGGACGGGAAGCTCGTTGCGGTGTGTAACGATGGTGCGCCTGCCGCGGCGCGAGATGATTGTGGGCCCGGGAAACAGTCCGTCATAACCCCAGACTTCGGTCATGCGTCCGGGCAGGATCGACGCGAGACCGGCCTTCTGGGTGATCTCGTAGTGGTCCGTTGTCTCATCAGCGCTCACCGGCTTGAGGACGGGCGGGACCGGAAGACGGGCACGGAAAGCACCAGGTAATGTGAGCCGGCTTTTCAACAGGCGGCCAGCGCTGCCCTCGATGCTGTTGTTCGAACCACCGCTATCGATGGTGCAGCCGGCCAGAAAGCTGGAAAGGGTGAAGCCGGTTATGGTTACGCCACCTGCTTTCAGAAACGTACGCCGCGACACTGCACGCGCCTCGCGGCTGGCCATCAGCGGGTTACCCGTGACGGGCTGCGGCCCGCGCGCACCCGCTGGAGGAGGAGGGCCAGTCCGCCGCTGAGAAGGCCCCAGAGTGCGTTGGTGATGAGCAGCGGGATGATGGCCAGCGGCATCGCGAGGGGTCCTTGCAGCTCTCCGGTGAGGATCGGGGAAAGCACGCCGCTGAGCACGATCGAGGCCAGCGCGTAGGCGAGTCCGGCAGCGACCAGGGTGAGGACCGGGTGAGGCACCCGGCTGAGGCCGACGATGAGGACCCAGGCCGCGGTAATGGCGGCGGTAAGGATCAATGGGGTTGCCGGTTTACCGAGGGCATCGCTCAATCCCACGATGGAGAACAGCGGCCGGATCAGCGCCAGGGCGGTCAGACCGAGGATCAGCGGCCAGTGAAGGTTTCGGATGAGCGCGGATGATTTCATAGCTTCCACGCTAGATCCGCACCGGGTCCGGGCGTGTCAGCCTATTCTCGTCACTTGCTGCGGGTTCCTGCGTCACGGAGCGACGTTCGGTTGTCGCTTTTGGATGTACACCCGCGGGGGTGCTGCGGTGCCACCATTGAAGGACTGGACACCGACATCAGGAGCAAACATGTCCGCGGAGACAGCTGCGCACGACGATGAGGTTCCGGCCTGGGTGCTCACCGTCCTGGTCGCCGTGGGGCAGGCCGTGGTGGTCGCGCTCATCATTGCCGTCGGCTCGGGCACCGGCGCGGACCAACGCTACGGCCCATACCTGTTCGCGGCAGGCTTTGGTGCGCTTCTGCTGTTCCGCAGGGAGCTGCCCGTGGGCGTCCTGGCCCTGAGCATCCTTGGAGTGTTCATCTACTACGCCATCGACTATCCGCCGATCGGCATGGCCGTCCCGGTCGTCGGTGCTTTCTACAGCGCCGCGGAACGCGGACGGGTCCTCACAGCGTCCCTCGCAGGAGCAGTACTGCTGGCGGTGTCGCTGTTCTTCCGAACGAGCGACGGTGAATCAAGCGCCGTCCTCGCCTATGACGTCATCACCAACGCAGCCCTCATCGGGTGCGCCATCGCACTGGCGTTGGCCGTCAGCAGCCGTCGTGCCCTGCGTGCTCAGCACGAGCGCATGGTCCGTCTTGAGCGCACGCACCACCAGGAAAGGACCGCCCGGCAGCTCGAAGCAGAACGCCTTCAGATCGCACGTGATGTCCATGACTCAATCGGACATGCCCTGTCACTCGTCTCCGTACAAGCCCGCGTGGCACAGCAAGCCCTGGGCAACGACGACGACGCAGCCGTCCACGCGCTCGACAATGTTGTCAGTGCCACGGGATCGTCGCTGGGAGACCTGCGCCGCACAATCGCCATGCTCCGGGCAGATCCCGACACAACTGATCACGCACCGCTGACCCTCACCGGCATAGAGACCACGGCACAGGCAGCACGCGATGCCGGACTCGACGTTGACCTCCTGATCGATGTCGGCGCCGCCTCCATTACCGCATCCACGGCAAGCACAGCCTTCCGCATCGTTCAGGAAGCGATGACCAACGTGCTCCGGCACGCACAGGCAACAACCGTGACAGTGATCGTCCGGGTGAAAGACGACGGGTTGTATCTCCGGATCATCGACGACGGCGTGGGCGCCGACACGGACACCCTCGTCGAGGGTCGCGGCCTGGCAGGCATGCGAGAACGTGCGGCGCTGCTCGGCGGCGACGTCAGAATCGGGGCAGGACCGTCCGGCTTCACCGTCAACGCCATGCTTCCGATCGGAGACCACAAATGATCAGGGTCGTCATCGCCGAAGACGAGGCGCTTCTGCGCAGCGGTCTGATAGCCCTCGCCGAACACGACGGCGACATCATGATCGTCGCCGAAGCGGACCAGGGGGGAGCCGCGCTGGCCCGGGTACGGGAGACCCGACCAGATGTTGTTCTCATGGATATCCGCATGCCCGGACTCGACGGCATCACCGCAACGCAACTCATCACCGAAGATCCCAACCTCGCCACCATCCCCGTTCTGGTCCTGACGACATTCGCCGAGGACCAAACAGTCATCGAGGCGCTAAGAGCCGGAGCTGCCGGCTACCTCCTCAAGGACATCGCCCCCCAGGAACTACGCCAGGCCATCCGGACCGTAGCCGCAGGCCAGCCGGCGCTCTCCCCGGAAGTGACCGCCACGCTCATGCGAACCGCCGCCAGCTCACGCACCGCCGCTGATCCCCACCTCATCGCCCACCTGGCCCCTCGGGAAATCGAAGTCCTGGCAGAAATCGGTCACGGAATGAACAACGCAGAAATAGCCGGACGCCTGTTCATCAGTCCCGCGACCGCCCGAACGTACGTGAGTAGACTCCTTCGTAAACTCAACGCCCGCGATCGATCCCAGCTCGTCGTCATTGCCCACCGCAGCGGCCTCATTGACGAGACCCGGTACCGAACGGCGAGCAACAACCCCCTACACCAATAGCGCGGATCACTGCGGCATCGTCGGGGACTGGCTCCCGATACCACCGAAATCCCACTGTGGAGGCGCTGGCGGGCGGGCTTCTGTCAAAGGCACGACAGGTGGACCTGATCTTCGCCGCCGCCATGTCCCACCCCGTCCGAAAGTATTGGGTGCCACCAAAGCGCGAAACCGCACCTTCCTCCTTGCCAGATTGACGGGGCTGGCTGCCCGTCCTTCCCCCATGAGTCCCGAATCAGCCGTGCAAAACTCTCCACAGAAAATTCATCCGTTTCCGCGCTAGACCCGCCCGCAAAACCGCCCGCTGAGGGATCGGATTACGGGCAGAATGCCTAACGTTTTCTCAGGCTCTATTCTTCGAGGATAGGATCCGAGTTCTGACCTTCATTTTCGCTTCCCGGCGGCCTTCTACTCAGCGGGCGTGGGAGCTTTTTGGGGCTGGTTCGTGGTTTTTGACGTATGGGGGATGAAGGATGAAGGCTAACCGGGCGGTAACTGCAGGGTTTCTGATGGCGGGGGTGCTCATGATGAGCGCCTGCGCTGTTGGAGTTGGAGCCTCCATGGGCGCCGCCGGAGGGTCCGCCTCCTCGCAGGAGCCCGCCGTTGGGGGCTACGAAGGATGGTGGAACAGCACCCCCGTCTCGGGTGATGCCTCCGGCCTGCCCGAGGAAACGGTGGCGGTCCGCACAGACACCGGCGAGGTCGTGGATGCTTCCACCCGGGACGAGAACGGGCGGGCCCAGGCTGTCGATCCGGGCGACGTCGAGTACTCAGTAGTAGTGAACCCGGCATGGCCCGACCAGTCGGTGGTCATCATCAACACCGAGACCGATGAAGTCATCCAAAGCTTCCGGGTCGACGCATCCGGCACACCCGTTGGCTAGGGACCGGGGTGCGCAGGTCTGTGTAGGTCCCACAGTGGGCCCCGACTCCTGGCCACCGCCCACCCGAGCCCACATCATCAGTGCGATTGTCATCCTCCTCGGCGCGGTGGTGTGCCTGCTTCCGGCCTCGGGGTTCGCAATGTATCTGGGACTGCACCGGTACCGCATGGTCTGCACCCCGCAAACCGGGTACGGCTCCGGCTCCTTCCCATAGGGATCACCCCCTTGCCGCGTGGAACCCGCCCGAGAAAGCGCCCGCTGGAGGATTCCCATACGCACAGTAATGCACATTGTCTAGACCTCCACGCACATCCGATTCAAAAGCCAAAAGGACCCGAGGACAACACGATTAGAACCGATCTGCACAGTTGCGGTTGGGTGTACTTGACGCAACATTCCCCGAGACCACCTAACGCACGTATGAGGTGCAAATTTCCGGTCGCGTACGGGTGGGCTTCGTAGTGGACTTCGGAATCCGACATTCCAGAGGGCGGTCGGGCAGGCTCCGTGAGGGCTTATGGCTGGATTTCGGCGGCGGTGATTGCCTTGTTCGTGAGGGCGGGCATCAATCCCAGCAGTGCCAGGGTCAGCATTCCCATGATGGCGAACATGGCCTGCAGGCCAAGCCACTGGGCCAGCAGGCCGCCGGCGGCGGCTCCGAGCGGCATGGTGCCCCAGGCCAGCAGGCGGTAGGCGCTGTTGACTCTTCCGAGCAGGCGGTTGGGCGTGATGCGTTGGCGCAGGGACACGGTGATGACGTTCCACAGCACGATCAGCATGCCTCCGACGAAGAAGATCGGTCCAAGGACATAGGGGTTGCCGGTGATGGCGGGCGCACCGACAAATAAGGCGGCCCCGAAGATTGTCAGGGTCAGGGATGCCGACCGGCCGAGCCTGGCCTCCACGCGTTCGGCGACGAACGAGCCGGCGAACGCGCCCAGGGCCGAGGTGGTCAAGAGCAGGCCGAAGCCCGTTGCGGACAGCCCCATCTGTGAAGCCGGGCCCACCGCGAAGAGCACCAGGACAGCGAAGGCGGCGCTGGAGGCGAAGTTGAACACTCCGGTCATCACCGCGAGGGTGCGAAGGATCCTGTGGTTCCGCAGGAACCGCAGCCCTTCGCCGATGTCGAACCTCAGTGTCGTCTTGCGCTTACGCTCGGTGCGGAAAGATCCCCGGATCAGGAGCAGGCCACCGGCAGCCACAAGCCATAGTGCCGCCGGCACGGCGAAGCCGGCAACGACGCCGAGTGCCACCAGCAGCCCGCCCAGTGGTGGCCCAATGAACTGGTTGGTGATGAGCTCGACCCCGTAGAGCCGGCCGTTGGCGCGCGAGAGCTGATCCCTGTGCACCACCTGGGGCAGAATCGACTGGGCGGAGGTGTCATGGAGCGTTTCGGCCACACCCACCATCAGCGCGACAACGTAAAGGGCCCAGAGGGACCCCCCATCGAGCAGAATGGCCCCCACCAGCAGGGCCGGGGCCACGGCGCGGCCAAGGTTGGCCCACACCATGAGCCTGCGCCGGTCCAGCCGGTCGGCCAGCGCTCCGGCGGTCAGGGTGAACAGAAGCCAGGGAAGTGTCGCTGCGACACTGAGCCCGGCAATCAGGACAGGCGACTGGGTGAACTGGATGGCCAGCAGCGGCAGCGCGATCTTGAAAACCCCGTCGGCGAGGTTGGACAGCCCCGAGGATGTCCACAGCTTCCAGTAGGAGGCGCCCAGCGGCGCCCGCCCGGTCTTGTCCGCCTGCGCCGCATAAGGAGTCATAGGTGGACCATTCCACACCGATTGACAAAGTTCAAGGTGATAGATTCCAGTACATCGGACTGTATGATGGGCCCATGACCGACACAGCACCTGCAGAAACGGACGGGCAGGCGAACCGGATAAGGAGGCCGGCCGCAACGGCCCGGGAAATCAAGGCGCTGGCCCATCCGCTGCGCCTGCGAATCCTGCGCCTGTGCGGGCTCCAGGAACTGACCAACAAGCAACTCGCCGACCGACTGGGCCAGGATCCGGGAACAATGCTCTATCACGTCCGGCAACTGCTCTCGACCGGGTTCCTCGAACCGGCCGAGGTCCGCACCGGAAGCAGCGGCGCACTTGAAAAGCCGTACCGATCCACGGGGCGGTCCTGGAATCTGGACACCGCCCTGGGTGACGCCGGTCCGGACGGTCCCCTGGCACCGGTCGAGGCGTTCCGGGAAGAACTGACCGAAGCGGGCCCGGACGCACTCGCGAGCCTCTCGCGCTTTGTTCTGCACCTCTCCGCTGAAGACGCCGAGGACCTCATCACCCGAGTCCACGCCGTGCTGAGCGAATACACCGACAGTGACAAGCAACGATCCGACCAGCCCGCATACGGCGGGATCTTCGTCCTTCACCGGACACCGGACTAGGCTGTCGATCCCTTCAAGGACGAATCCGCGGAACTATCCACCTCAAAGTATTGCGATCACCGCAAGGACCCAAGGATCCTTCAGCGAGACAAACGAAGTCGGCTAGGGCAGGTCGAGCGGTCCGCGAAGTTTTCCCCCACCCTAATCGGCTTTCAGCAATGAAGTCTTGAAGATCGCTTTGCACGAAACGAATGAGGGCGTGCGTGCCGTCGTCGAAATGGAGGCTGGCAGATGTACCGTCTTCGCCAAGCACCCGCCACGAGACCCAGGTTTCGTTCGTCGCAATGAGGGCATCGCCGGGAAGCTTTCTGCCATCCGAACCGTCGGTGACCCTCACGACTCGAAACGTCGGTGTCCGTAGCTCGGCGTCGCTGAGCATCGACTCGAATAGGGCTCGAGAACTCGCCCTATGTCCCGCACATACACCCGATGGGTCATGTGCTCAGGATGGAGACACTAAAGCTGCCGGCGCTCAAAGAACTCTCACCAAAAATGATGTACCTACACCGCCACTCCCCCATGAGGGAGTAAGAAAGCCCGAACCGGGCTTCGCGAGAGAAGTTCATCGAGAATCGGGGGCGTCGGATGGCCAAGTGGGTCATCGATAACCCTCCCACAATTGAAGTCCGCCAGTAGCACCCTGGCGGTTCCGCCGGCGCCTGTCATTTCGGGGGAGTGCATGAGTCGGAACTGATCTCCGTACAACTCTTCATTGTCACGGGTTCTGTACCGGAGGAGACTTGAGGCGACGGCATCCCATCCCGGGCCGCCCGCGGGGCCAGCCGGCTGCGGGGCCTCACAGTACCCTGTAGCGGCTTGGTGGATCGATGAGCTCCATGACCCCCCTCGAAAAGGCCGCTCAGCGGTCGCGCCATCTCTTGCCCTTGGTGGCTATCGCACTGATCGGATGTCTCGGCGGATGCGCGGATGAGCCCGACGACGCCTCCCTCCCGACCGCCCGTGTTCCGACTACGGAGGCTCGCACGGTCCCACCGCTGCTGGACAGCGGCGACATCGACGCCGGCACATACCTCGTCACCAGCTACACGGAACCTTTCGAGATCACCGTCCCAGACGGCTGGTTGACCACCGACGGCGACGCCCTGTCCAAGAACGACCCAGATCACCCGGATGAAGGGGCCGTCTACGTGGCCTGGTGGCCCGCGGACTATGTACCGACGGACTCATGCGCGTGGCAGGACGCGCTCGCCGAAGTCGATCCGTCGGCTGAGGCCTTCGTCGACGCCATGACGGCCCAGACGTCAACGGCCAGCACCCCTCCCGTCGAGGTCGTGGTGGGCGATCACTCCGGCTTCGAGTTCGACCACTCCATCGAGGGCGACGTAGACATCACAGCCTGCGACCGCGGCAAGTTCTGCATCCACTCAGAATTCTCAAACGAATGCTCACGCTGGTACTCGACCCAGAATGAACGCGAAACCTACCGGGTGGTCGACCTGAACGGCCAGCGCGCTGTGATCTGGGTGGCCCAATCCGACGCAGCGTTGAATCCGGAGCTGACGAGAGAGGCACGCGCCGTCTTCGACTCGATCGTGTTCAGGTCCGATAAATGACCAGCTAATGCGATAGGCGATCCCGACCGCAGGCCCCGACTCCTTCTCTGAACCCACCAGAGCGTCTCATAGCCTCAGTGTCTCGTAACCCATGGGTTACGAGACACCCAGACAAGACAGCACCTCTCCCCGGCATTACTGGCCCTCCTATGTCTTGGAACCCTGTCGCCTAAGCAGGAGTGTTCATTTGTGACTGCAATGTAAGTTGCACGACACTTTCGGTGCTGCGCATCCTGAACCTCGGAGGTGGGAACGTCGACACCGGCACTCGAATGGGATCCACGGCTTTCACCGTGCTGGACGCCCTTGCGCACATGGAACTCGAGACTCGACGCGAACGGGCCAGCGTGCCTTCGAGAAGTCATCCGCTGTCGGGCTTGATTTGATGCCCCTTCTCTTCGGTGGCCAAGCACCCTGTACATGAACTGCGAGCAACCGCCGCTCCCGCAATGCCGTCCGTGACGGCGAACATGGTGTACCGATTCGTAGTTACGTAGCGATTTCACTTGCTGTTCCATGCCCGGGTCATGTCTGTTCAGAGGGTGCGGCCATTGTTGGACATTGCACAAATGTCGAAAAGCGGGATTAATGACTATTTTTGTGCAATGTTGGTGCAAGCAGTGTCGCAACTAGGGAATCGAGATCCACCATGTCAAAGAGAACGAACCTTGTCGCTCTTACCGCTACGGCAGCCCTCTTGCTGACTGCCTGTGGAGGATCCTCAACTGAAGGTGAAGCTGGTTCCACGGCTGGCGCCGGTGAACCCCTGGTGATCTACACGAACTCAAACTCTGAAGGCCGCGGCGAATGGCTGCAGGAAAAAGCAGAGGCAGCCGGCTTCGATATCGAGATCGTTGGTGCCGCTGGTGGAGACGCCACGAACAAGTTGATTGCGGAGAAGAACAACCCGGTCGCCGACGTGGTGTACGGGCTGAACAACGTCTACTACGAACAGCTCAAGAGCGAAGACGTCCTTGAGCCCTACACGCCGGCGTGGTCCTCCGAGGTTGACGAATCATTGGCCGATCCAGGAGACGAGAAGGCGTACTGGCCCTTGGTGGAGCAGGCCATTGTGCTGGCATACAACGCAGACACGGTCTCCGAGGCCAACGCTCCGAAAGAGTGGACTGATCTGTGGACCAAGGACGAGTACAAGGATAGGTACGAGCGGGTCAGTGGGATGGGAGCGGCCACCACCCAACTCGTCATGGCCGGCATCCTGAGCCGGTATAAGGACGAGAACGGCGACCTGGGCGTGAGCGACGAGGGCTGGCAGCAGATTGAGCTGTACTTCCAGAACGGCGTTCCCGCAGTGAAAGACCAGGACCTGTTCGCGCGCTTCGCCGAAGGTGAGGTTGATTTCGGCCAGATGCCATCCTCGTCCATTCCCGGGCGCGAGGAGGCCTACGGGGTGAAATCCGGTGCCGTGAGCCCGGAGGTCGGTGTTCCTTACGCCGTGGAGCAGGTAGCCATCATCAAGGGTTCGGACAACCAGGACGAAGCCAAGAAGTTCGTTGATTGGTTCGGCAGTGGCGACGTCCAGGGCGAGTGGGCAGCTGAATTCGATTCGCTGCCGGTCAACGAAGCGGCCCTCAAAAGCGCGAAGCCTGAAGTTATCGCGTTCGACGAGCAGTTCACGCACCAGGACATTGACTGGACTTTCGTCCAGGAGAACATCGGATCCTGGATTGAGAAGATCGAACTCGAGTACATGCCCTGATGGACGTGCCGCGCCTGGAACACACTAATCAGGTATGACCCATCGACCGGTGCGCCGTTGAAGCCCCCGGAGTCGGCGGCGCACCGACTTGATCACCCGCAATCAGAAGGACAACGCCATGATCCGCTTCGACCAGATACAGGTCACCTTCGACAGCTTCACGGCGATCAGTGACCTGAACCTCGAGGTGTCGGAAGGCGAATTCTTCACCCTGCTCGGACCCTCCGGCTGCGGTAAGACGACAGCACTGCGGACCCTTGCCGGTCTCGTGACCCCGTCCTCCGGTGACATTCACATCGATGGCAGGAAGGTCACCACGCTTCCCAGCGACAAACGCGGCGTGGGGATGGTCTTCCAAAACTACGCTCTGTTTCCCTCCATGAGCGTCTGGGAGAACATCGCATTCGGGCTGAAGGTCCGAAAGACCGGCGCCGATGAGCGCACGGAGCTCGTGCGCGACATCGCCCGCCGCGTCGACCTTACTGACGACCAACTCGGCAAGAGCGTTTCCGAGCTCTCAGGCGGTCAGCAGCAGCGGGTCGCTATCGCGCGCGCACTGGTTCTCAAACCCAAAATCCTCCTGCTGGATGAGCCCCTTTCGAACCTGGACGCGAAGCTTCGTCAGCAACTAAGAGTGGAACTGAAAGAACTCCAGGTCCGATCAGGAATCACCACCGTCTACGTCACACACGACCAGGACGAGGCCCTGACAATGAGCGACCGCATCGCCGTGTTCAACAAGGGCAGAGTTGAGCAGGTGGGAACGCCGCAGGAAATTTACGAACACTCGGCCACCGAGTTCGTCTGCAACTTCATAGGTGACAGCTCCAGGCTGGGCCCCGAGCTCGTCTCCCGCCTCAGTGAGACCTCCAGCAAGCATCTTGACCCGCACCAGCTCTCGTACCTCCGTGTAGAGAAAGCCTTCCTCGATACGGGCAGCGCGCCGCAGGGCCCGACTGCCTCGCTGGAGGGGCGGGTCGTAGCGCGCAGCTACCACGGCCAACACAGCCGGTACACGGTGCGAAGCCACGACACCGACATCAAAGTCCTCGTGAAGGAAACCGGTGCGTCCGCGCTGGCCATTGGACACACGGTTCAGCTTCACGTTGACCCGGCCCACGTACTGCAGTACCAGGGAACCCCATGAGCCGGAGAACCAGCTCTCGGATGTTCAGGTCGCCACTGGTCATCGTGACGATGCTGGTTCTCACCTGGTTCAGCGCCGCCTTCCTGCTCTGGCCGAACTTCAACCTGCTCGCCGAGACGTTTTTCCCCAACGGCGAGTTCACCGGGCGCGCCGTGGAGCGGCTGCTCTCCTCCGACCGCGCCATGAAGTCGCTGACCAACAGCTTTCTCCTCGCCGTGGTGCTCGCTGTGACGGTGAACATCGTGGGCATCTTCGTCGTCCTGGTCACCCAGTACTTTCGGATCCGCGGGTCACGGATCCTCTGGCTCGGCTATGCGACCACGTTCCTCTTCGGCGGAATCGTGCTGGCAGCCGGCTACAAATTCATCTACGGCGCAGACGGGATCATCACCAAACTCCTCGCCAATTCTTTCCCGGACATGGACCGGGAGTGGTTCGGCGGATTCTTCGCCGTCCTTTTCGTTATGACGTTCGCCACCACCACGAACCACCTCCTCTTTCTGGGCAACGCAATCCGCAACGTCGACTTCCAGACCATCGAGGCGGCGAAGAACATGGGAGCGTCCGACTGGACGACGCTGCGCAGGGTCGTCCTCCCCGTTCTCAAGCCGACGCTCTTCGCCGTCACGATCCTGTCCTTCCTCACAGGACTCGGTGCGCTCAGCGCGCCCCAGGTCTTGGGGGGCGAGGACTTCCAGACCATCACCCCCATGATCCTGACCTTCGCAAACACCTCCACCTCACGGGACATCGCGGCCCTGCTCGCGCTGATCCTTGGGGTTGCAACCATCGCTATGCTGGCCGTCATGACGCGGCTAGAGCGCGGCGGCACCTACTACTCGGTCACCAAAGTGTCAGCTCCCCTCCAGACGCAGCCCATCGCCAACCGCACGGCGAACATCGTTGTGCACGTGCTGGCTTACCTTCTGTTCCTCATCTACATTTCACCGCTCGTGCTGATCCTGCTGTACTCCTTCATGGACAGCGCCGCCATCAGCACCGGAGTCCTCGCACCTGAGCGGTTCACTCTGGAGAACTACGCGCGCGTCCTTTCACAGGATTCAGCGCTGCGCCCATTCATCGTCAGCATTGTCTACAGCGGGCTCGCCGCCATCATCACCGTCGGCGGCCTCCTGTTCGTCGCGCGCATCATCCAGAAGTACCGCACGAGGATCACCTCCACATTTGAGTACCTGCTGCACATCCCCTGGATCCTTCCCGCCGCCATGATCGCCCTCGGACTGATCATGACCTACGACGAACCCAATCCCCTCCTCGGCGGGGCCGTACTCAGCGGCACCACCGTCATCCTCCTGATCGCATTCGTCGTCGTGAAGATTCCCTTCACCCTCCGGATGCTCAAGGCCGCGTTCATGTCAGTGAACGACTCAATGGAAGAAGCAGCAGCCATCATGGGCGCAGGCGCGCTCTACACCTTCCGCAGAATCCTCCTGCCAGCCGTTCTTCCTACTGCCGCAGCTATCGCAGCGCTGAATTTCAACAGCCAACTCGACGACTACGACACAGCGGTCTTCCTCGCCCACCCGCTCTATCAACCGCTGGGCTTGCAAATCAAGGCCAATACCGATGGAGGAGCGGACGTCAACGCTATCGCCAACACCTTCGTCTACACCGTCCTGCTCATGATCCTGATGGGCCTGACCATGTACCTCGTCTACGGACGAGGCGGAAATCGCCGGCAGGGAAAGCGTCGAACGACCCAACCAACAATCGCCACCGGACCAGACAGTCCTGAACCAGATGTCGACAGCCAGACTTATCACCCACTAGGTCCTGCTGGGTCTGAAGAAAACCAGACCGTCCCGCGCTCCCCCTCGAAAACACTCTAAGCGAGCATCCAGTGCTTGCAGATGCTGCGGGGTGCCCAATACCAACCTCACTCCTACCCGGCACCCGATAGACGACCGTCTCGATAACCAGAAGGTTTCCAAGACACCCAGCGAGGTCGGACACTGAGCGCCCACTCCCCCGGCATTACTGGGCATCCAATGTCTCGCGAACTTGTCTCGCCGTGTTTCGACTCAGAAATGCTCGTAATTGAATTTCGTGAGTCAAAATTATCGGATTAGGCATCTTGGATACATCCGGGGCTACCCGTTCTTCAGCTCGCTGGCCGGCGCCGGTCCCGCGGAGGTCGGATCATTCTGGCGCGATGCGCTGGCCTGGAACTACGCCTAGTGATCGAGGCGCGGCCGGGATAAAGTCAAAGTTGTTTAGCGACGTCCGTTATCGACGATCACACGACGTCGTACGCGTCCGTCTATACCTCGCGACCGCGAAGCGACGGGCGGCTGGCGCGTACTGCACGCTTGAGTCTCGGAGCGGCGCTGCAGACGAGAGTTGCCCCGATTGGTACCCGGCCTTCATGGTGCAGGCGGTAAGGGAGGCAGAACCATGAGATTGGTGAAAAACGCGAGTGTCGGCTTGCTGGCGGGCGCACTCGGCACCGCGGCGATGGATTTGGTGCTCTATGAGCGGTACCGCCGCAGCGGCGGCAAGTCCGGGATCTGGCGCTGGGAGTTCGCGAGCGACGTCACGAGTTGGGAGAACGCCTCTGCTCCGGGGCAGCTCGGGCGGAAAGCGTTACACCTCGCCACGGGGCACGAACCTCCACCTGAGTGGGCTCGCGCTACGACCAACATCATGCACTGGGCGACAGGTGTGGGATGGGGCGGCCAATACGGTGCGGTGGCGAGTTTGACGTCCATCCACCCGTGGGTGCGGCAGGTCGCGTTTGCTCCTGTAGTGTGGCTGTCCGGCTACGTCGTGCTCCCATTGGCGAAGGTGTACAAGCCAATCTGGGCCTACGACGCACGGACGCTTCGCGACGATCTGTCCGCGCACGTCGTGTATGGCACTGCCGTGAGTGCGGTCTTCGCCGCACTCACGAAGGAGGAACGATAAGCCGTCTCTGCAGGAACGGTCCGTTGATTACCGATGAAAGAAGTGCCTGTCACCTACGGTTGACAGGCCCTTCTTTCGCCTTTGCGCGTTACTTCCTGATGGTGTTGACTCGCCTGGCGGACTAGGCGAGAACTCCCAGAGCTGCACTATCGCCGGATACCGCTGGGCTGCGGATTCGGCGAACCGGTCCTTCGCCGCGGCCCCGTGTGGAGCCGTATGGACCGGTCTGAGGGCGTTGACGATACCGCCGCGGTGCCCTCAGCCGGCGTAGCGGAACGGGCTGCGGATCAGGTGCACCATGCATTGCTTCCTGAGCGTGCGCTGCCAGATGGTTGTGATCGCCTCCGGCAGGCTCTTGATTGAGCCCGCCGCAGACGGCGATGAACACGTCCTTGACGCCTCGACGTTTTTTTCGGTCGCAGGATCGATCATCTCCGCTGTTGCGTCCGTCGCGAAGCCGGTCACGGCCGTCTGCTTCCGGATCAGGCCGGAACCCCACACACCGTTCTTCTTGCCGTCCGGTCACTCACCTCATGGCCGGTCGCAACGAACTGCCTGCTGTCAGGAGACGTGCTGCGGTGTCGGGTCAGGGTGTCGGGTCAGGGTGTGCTGAGGGCTTCGTCGAGGGCGTCGATGGACAAGCGGGCGAAATCGAGGAGTTCTTCCGTGGGGCCGTCGAGGGGGCCGTCGTAGATGGCGGGCGGCAGTGCTGTGAGGGTGATGGTGACGGCGGTGCCGTCCTCTGCGACTGTGTTGAGGCTCTGGTAGCCGGGGATGGAGCCGTTGTGGCCCCAGGCTGTGCCGCCGCCCAGTTCGCTGCTTTCGATTCCCAGCCCGTACGTGGATCCGGGAATGATTTTGTCGCCGGTGGGGATGCCGGTGAGCATCTGGTCGAGTTCGGCCGGTTCCAGGAGCTCGCCGTCGAGGATGGCTTTCATGAACGTGTTGAGCTCAGCCGGTGTGGATACCATCGCT
>NZ_JBZCNF010000009.1:0-5580 GCF_058269175.1 Arthrobacter sp. TJ-254
CCCGTTTTCCCGGGGGCCTGTGTTGTGTCTGTAATGCATTTACGGAGAGTTTGATCCTGGCTCAGGATGAACGCTGGCGGCGTGCTTAACACATGCAAGTCGAACGATGATCCGGTGCTTGCACCGGGGATTAGTGGCGAACGGGTGAGTAACACGTGAGTAACCTGCCCTTGACTCTGGGATAAGCCTGGGAAACCGGGTCTAATACTGGATACGACCTCCGGCCGCATGGCCTGGTGGTGGAAAGCTTTATTGTGGTTTTGGATGGACTCGCGGCCTATCAGCTTGTTGGTGGGGTAATGGCCTACCAAGGCGACGACGGGTAGCCGGCCTGAGAGGGTGACCGGCCACACTGGGACTGAGACACGGCCCAGACTCCTACGGGAGGCAGCAGTGGGGAATATTGCACAATGGGCGCAAGCCTGATGCAGCGACGCCGCGTGAGGGATGAAGGCCTTCGGGTTGTAAACCTCTTTCAGTAGGGAAGAAGCGAAAGTGACGGTACCTGCAGAAGAAGCGCCGGCTAACTACGTGCCAGCAGCCGCGGTAATACGTAGGGCGCAAGCGTTATCCGGAATTATTGGGCGTAAAGAGCTCGTAGGCGGTTTGTCGCGTCTGCCGTGAAAGTCCGGGGCTTAACTCCGGATCTGCGGTGGGTACGGGCAGACTAGAGTGCAGTAGGGGAGACTGGAATTCCTGGTGTAGCGGTGAAATGCGCAGATATCAGGAGGAACACCGATGGCGAAGGCAGGTCTCTGGGCTGTAACTGACGCTGAGGAGCGAAAGCATGGGGAGCGAACAGGATTAGATACCCTGGTAGTCCATGCCGTAAACGTTGGGCACTAGGTGTGGGGGACATTCCACGTTTTCCGCGCCGTAGCTAACGCATTAAGTGCCCCGCCTGGGGAGTACGGCCGCAAGGCTAAAACTCAAAGGAATTGACGGGGGCCCGCACAAGCGGCGGAGCATGCGGATTAATTCGATGCAACGCGAAGAACCTTACCAAGGCTTGACATGAACCGGAATGGCGCAGAGATGCGTCAGCCACTTGTGGCCGGTTTACAGGTGGTGCATGGTTGTCGTCAGCTCGTGTCGTGAGATGTTGGGTTAAGTCCCGCAACGAGCGCAACCCTCGTTCCATGTTGCCAGCGGGTTATGCCGGGGACTCATGGGAGACTGCCGGGGTCAACTCGGAGGAAGGTGGGGACGACGTCAAATCATCATGCCCCTTATGTCTTGGGCTTCACGCATGCTACAATGGCCGGTACAAAGGGTTGCGATACTGTGAGGTGGAGCTAATCCCAAAAAGCCGGTCTCAGTTCGGATTGAGGTCTGCAACTCGACCTCATGAAGTTGGAGTCGCTAGTAATCGCAGATCAGCAACGCTGCGGTGAATACGTTCCCGGGCCTTGTACACACCGCCCGTCAAGTCACGAAAGTTGGTAACACCCGAAGCCGGTGGCCTAACCCCTTGTGGGAGGGAGCCGTCGAAGGTGGGACCGGCGATTGGGACTAAGTCGTAACAAGGTAGCCGTACCGGAAGGTGCGGCTGGATCACCTCCTTTCTAAGGAGCGCCTCAGGTGCGTGCACGCTTCCCAAGTGTTGGGTGTGCGGCCTGCAGGAGTCAGCCCATTGCGCGGGCGTTTGTTCCGCGGTGGGTGCTCATGGGTGGAATATCAGCGAATAGTTTGGGTTCTTTTCCCGGTTGCCGTTAGTACGGCGCCCTGGTGCTGCGCGGGTTCCTTATTGGGGGGCCGGTGCGTGCCGGTGCGTCTGGAAGGGGTGCGGCCGGTGGAGGGGATTGAGGCGTTTGGCACACTGTTGGGTCCTGAGATAACAGGGCCCTTCTTTCCGTGGCCTGGTTGTTGTGACCGGGTGCGGGGGGCGGGGCGTGTTGTTTCTGGTTTCCCGCGCATGCCGTGTCCTGTGTCCCCGTGAGGGGGGCGGGGTGGGGGTGTGACGGGGTTGTTGGTTGAGAACTGCATAGTGGACGCGAGCATCTTAAAAAGAAGCAATTTCAGTAAAATCTGGTTCTGATTGATTTCAGGCCTGGTTTTCTCGATATGTTTTTGATCTTAGTGGTCAAGTTTTTAAGGGCACACGGTGGATGCCTTGGCATCAGGAGCCGAAGAAGGACGTGGGAATCTGCGATAAGCCTGGGGGAGTTGATAACCGAACTTTGATCCCAGGATGTCCGAATGGGGAAACCCCGCCGGGGGCGCCTTGTGCGTGATCCGGTGACCCGCATCTGAACACATAGGGTGCGTGGAGGGAACGTGGGGAAGTGAAACATCTCAGTACCCACAGGAAGAGAAAACAACAGTGATTCCGTTAGTAGTGGCGAGCGAACGCGGATGAGGCTAAACCAGTGGTGTGTGATAGCCGGCGGGCGTTGCATCACTGGGGTTGCGGGACTTTCCGTTCCAGTTCTGCCGGACTGGTGAAATGTGTGCAGGCGTATAGGTGAACGGGTTTGAAAGCCCGGCCGGAGAGGGTGTAAGTCCCGTAACCGTAATGCGTGCTGCCGTTTGGAGAGTATCCCAAGTAGTACGGGGCCCGAGAAATCCCGTGCGAATCTGCCAGGACCACCTGGTAAGCCTAAATACTCCCTGATGACCGATAGCGGACCAGTACCGTGAGGGAAAGGTGAAAAGTACCCCGGGAGGGGAGTGAAACAGTACCTGAAACCGTGTGCCTACAAACCGTCGGAGCAGTGCGCGATTCATCGCGGGGCTGTGACGGCGTGCCTTTTGAAGAATGAGCCTGCGAGTTAGTGTTACGTCGCGAGGTTAACCCGTGTGGGGAAGCCGTAGCGAAAGCGAGTCTGAACAGGGCGACCGTAGTGGCGTGATCTAGACCCGAAGCGAAGTGATCTACCCATGGCCAGGTTGAAGCGACGGTAAGACGTCGTGGAGGACCGAACCCACTTCAGTTGAAAATGGAGGGGATGAGCTGTGGGTAGGGGTGAAAGGCCAATCAAACTTCGTGATAGCTGGTTCTCCCCGAAATGCATTTAGGTGCAGCGTTGCGTGTTTCTTACCGGAGGTAGAGCTACTGGATGGCTAATGGGCCCTACAAGGTTACTGACGTCAGCCAAACTCCGAATGCCGGTAAGTGAGAGCGCAGCAGTGAGACTGTGGGGGATAAGCTTCATAGTCGAGAGGGAAACAGCCCAGACCACCAACTAAGGCCCCTAAGCGTGTGCTAAGTGGGAAAGGATGTGGAGTTGCCCAGACAACCAGGAGGTTGGCTTAGAAGCAGCCACCCTTGAAAGAGTGCGTAATAGCTCACTGGTCAAGTGATTCCGCGCCGACAATGTAGCGGGGCTCAAGTACACCGCCGAAGTTGTGGCATTCACATATCCGCTCAGCCGGGGACTTGTTCCCTTGGTTCAGGCGTGTGGATGGGTAGGGGAGCGTCGTGTGGGCGGTGAAGTCGCGGTGTAAACCAGCGGTGGAGCCCACACGAGTGAGAATGCAGGCATGAGTAGCGAAAGACGGGTGAGAAACCCGTCCGCCGAATGATCAAGGGTTCCAGGGTCAAGCTAATCTGCCCTGGGTAAGTCGGGACCTAAGGCGAGGCCGACAGGCGTAGTCGATGGACAACGGGTTGATATTCCCGTACCGGCGAAAAACCGCCAATACCGAACAGGGGACACTAACCGCCCGAAACCTGCCCGACCGCCCTTGTGGTGGAAGGGTTTTGGTGGAGCGCGGGACCTGATCCTGGGAGGTAAGCGTATTAACAGGTGTGACGCAGGAAGGTAGCCAAGCCGGGCGATGGTTGTCCCGGTCTAAGGATGTAGGGCAGAACGTAGGCAAATCCGCGTTCTTGTGTTCAATCACGGGCCTGAGATCTGATGGGACCCCCGCATGGGGGAATTTGGTGATCCTATGCTGCCGAGAAAAGCATCGGCGCGAGGTTTTAGCCGCCCGTACCCCAAACCGACACAGGTGATCAGGTAGAGAATACTAAGGCGATCGAGAGAATTATGGTTAAGGAACTCGGCAAAATGCCCCCGTAACTTCGGGAGAAGGGGGGCCCCAACCGTGACGGCGACTTGCTCGCCAGAGCGGATCGGGGCCGCAGAGACCAGGGGGAAGCGACTGTTTACTAAAAACACAGGTCCGTGCGAAGTCGCAAGACGATGTATACGGACTGACTCCTGCCCGGTGCTGGAAGGTTAAGAGGACCGGTTAGCCCTTGCGGGCGAAGCTGGGAATTTAAGCCCCAGTAAACGGCGGTGGTAACTATAACCATCCTAAGGTAGCGAAATTCCTTGTCGGGTAAGTTCCGACCTGCACGAATGGAGTAACGACTTCCCCGCTGTCTCAACCATAAACTCGGCGAAATTGCAGTACGAGTAAAGATGCTCGTTACGCGCAGCAGGACGGAAAGACCCCGAGACCTTCACTATAGTTTGGTATTGGTGTTCGGTGTGGCTTGTGTAGGATAGGTGGGAGACTGTGAAGCCCGGACGCCAGTTCGGGTGGAGTCATCGTTGAAATACCACTCTGGTCACTCTGGATATCTAACTTCGGCCCGTAATCCGGGTCAGGGACAGTGCCTGATGGGTAGTTTAACTGGGGCGGTTGCCTCCTAAAAAGTAACGGAGGCGCCCAAAGGTTCCCTCAGCCTGGTTGGCAATCAGGTGGCGAGTGTAAGTGCACAAGGGAGCTTGACTGTGAGAGAGACATCTCAAGCAGGGACGAAAGTCGGGACTAGTGATCCGGCGGCACATTGTGGAATGGCCGTCGCTCAACGGATAAAAGGTACCTCGGGGATAACAGGCTGATCTTGCCCAAGAGTCCATATCGACGGCATGGTTTGGCACCTCGATGTCGGCTCGTCGCATCCTGGGGCTGGAGTAGGTCCCAAGGGTTGGGCTGTTCGCCCATTAAAGCGGTACGCGAGCTGGGTTTAGAACGTCGTGAGACAGTTCGGTCCCTATCCGCTGCGCGCGCAGGAAATTTGAGAAGGGCTGTCCTTAGTACGAGAGGACCGGGACGGACGAACCTCTGGTGTGTCAGTTGTACTGCCAAGTGCACCGCTGATTAGCTACGTTCGGATGGGATAACCGCTGAAAGCATCTAAGCGGGAAGCCCGCTTCAAGATGAGATTTCCATACACCTAACCGTGTGAGAGGCCCCCAGCCAGACCACTGGGTTGATAGGCCGGATGTGGAAGCAGGGACCAAAGACCTGTGAAGCTGACCGGTACTAATAAGCCGATAACTTACACCACACACCACCGGTGCCCGGGCAACCAGGCACCGCCACGGTGAAGATCAAATGCCACGCGTCCACTATGCGGTTCCCAACCAACAACAGGAACCACCCCCACCAGGGGAGAACCACAACACAATACAGTCACGTCCAGCACGAACGACGGACCCCCAAGACTTACCACCCCCACACCCCCGGGCACACACCCGGACCAGGGGGAACGGTACACAGGGTTACGGCGGTCATAGCGTGGGGGAAACGCCCGGTCCCATTCCGAACCCGGAAGCTAAGACCCACAGCGCCGATGGTACTGCACCCGAGAGAGTGTGGGAGAGTAGGACACCGCCGGACAAC